>JAEPQB010000002.1 GCA_017640725.1 Kordiimonadaceae bacterium
TCTCGGAAATATAGATGATGATCAACCAGACCACCGTCCACATCTCCCTTCCAATATCACAATGTCAAAGAGCAAAATCTTGTGTTCTTCTCGGTGGCTGATGCCACATCTTGTTTCCCACAAGAAAACCGTCGGTGCGTCCCGCGCTAGTCGTTGCGCCCCGTCGGTGGAGGCGGGTTATAGGGGGGTCTTTCGCCCCTGTCAAACACCTTTTTCAAAAAAAGCTCAAAAAAAGCGACAGGCAAGCCACAAGCGTTGAAAAGCTTGAGCTTTTCCAAACCGAAAAACCGAAATTCCGCCTTTCAGACGCGATATAGCGGGCTTATTTTCTATAAGCGCGGAGAATTTTGATTGGAGGGTCAAGAATCTGTCCGGCAAGATAAGCGTCTTCCGTATTGCCCGACGGCCGGGACTGATGGATGGTCCGCACAACATCCATACCTCTGATGACGCGACCGAAGGCGGCAAAACCCTGTCCGTCGCCGGAAACCGCACGGCCACCGCCCATATCAAGCGAAGGCTGGTCTCCGATGCAAATGAAGAAGGCGGCACCGCCACCGGTACCAACCTCGCCGCGCGCCAGTGAGATCACGCCGTCCTTGTGCAGAATGCCTGTTTGCCCTGTCGTCTCATGGGAGACGGGCGGAAGTCCCTCAGTGCCAGGCAGAACACCACCCTGAATCACACTGATCTTGGGGTTACCGTTATCGTTCTCTGGATAGACCGTGCGATAAAACCCAGCCCCATTATAAAGCTCAGCATCCAGATGCGCCAAAAAGCTGCCTGCCGACAGAGGCGCGCGGTCTTTATCGATTTCCAGTTCAATCGAACCCTTGTCGGTTTCGAGTACCACCACAACGGGCTCGGCCAGCACTGCAGTTGCAGCAACAAGCCAAAACCCAAGAAAGCAACACAGTTTTATAACGAGACGCAAAGGACCCTCCCCTATCATTATGGGTCAAGCATCTCCTTCTGCTCTGCGGAATGCAAGAAATTCACGGCGGCTTTTTGGTCCAAAAGTGAGGTAATGCGGATCTGGTTGGTTGGCTGCCTTGGCCAATGCAACTGAATCCCTCGCATTTCTCGCCATTACAGACTTTTGGTTCAAACCATATGGCTCAACAGCATTTTGACCAAAAACCTTGGCCCTCAGGGTCGGTGTTATTTCGGGATATCCATATTGTTCGCGCAAAGCCTCAGATATTTGAAACGTGCGGAAAGCTTGAATTTGATCCTGTGGCGACCCGTACCAGATCGAATCAGTCCCCCAGACGACTCTGTTTTCCCCAACATATTTCAAGAGCTTGCCCATGCCGTGCGCCGCTGAGGTTGGGTCTTGCATCCACATCCGCCAGGTCGACCCCAAATCTGCATATACATTGCTGTTAGGGGAAACTTCGTTGTCCAACAGAGATTGAACAAGTGCATCAACACCGTCCTTGCCGGCATCTTCAGCGAATGCTGTTTCCGCTTTGCCCGGCACAAAACCCGAATGGTAAACAAGAAAATTCAAATCAGGATATGCCCGCGCAACTCTACCGATGTCATCGGACCGACTATGCTCGTATGATTGTGGGCCAAAAGGTATTCCCTTGTGCACTGCAATGTTTTTAATGCCGAGTGCGCGCGCTTTTTCCAGAAAAGGAATACCTGTATCTTCATCATCCAGCCAGAAGCCAACGCCGTTAGGCCCCCACTGCGTATAAGTCTTCCAGGCTGAAACGTTCCAGCGTTCGGCCAGCTCGTCCATCGACTCCAAGTCCCCATCCTGGTTTGGGTTGACGCGTCCATGCACCAAAAGCCGGTTTTCAGTTCCGTCTTTGTTTAATAGTTGCTTAGTTACTTCAGCCTCTTCAATTTTGAGAGGCTCCGTGTCTGGTGTTGAAGGCACAAAGGTCAGCACCATTATGTCGGTATCGCTGTCGACAAAAACGTCTTTGACAAACTGCTCCCCGGACAAGCACTCCAGGTAATCCAAACCTTCCATCTCGGCAGTTTTGCAGGCTTGAACTTTGGGAAACCCAAAAAACGGCCGCGCACCTTCTGGTACACTGTCGCGCCAAGCCCCGTGCGGGTTGATATAATGCCCATGCACATCAAATATGAACTCATCGCCGTTGAGCGCAGATTGAGCTAAATCGGTATTGTACCGGGCTTCATCGGCGACATCGAAGTATCCGCCGGTGTTGCCCGCAGCCGCGTTCACGGCATTCAAAGACAACAATGTGCTGGCCGCGCCGCAAGCCCCAACCATAAAGGACCGCCGGTCTTGTCCCACTTTGCGTGCCGCGGTATCTGCATCTTGAAGCGCCTGCTCATTACCCAGCCGACATCTTTTTGGCAGTGGCAAGGGTTCAAATTCTCCATTTGATGCATTGTCGATTTTAATCGGCAGGCGCGTGCCGTCCGGATCATGGTGAAATTGCCGCATGATGCTCCCCTCTATAGCCCTGTGTGGAAGCCATAGACTAAGTATGTTCGATGCACCTGTCTAATTTGCTGCGTCGAAACGAGATAGCGGTGCGGCGAACTTCTATACCATTAGTTAGGCGACTATTGACGTCACCAGCCCGCTCAATAGGGTAACGAGATGCCTGATTGGTTCAACATTGTGGTCATAACTTTCGTGTCAGTTTCGGCAGGTTTTGGCTCAACCGATGCAAAAACAAATAGCGGTGATGAACAATGCATGCCCCTCGAATTGGCTCCCGGAGTAATATCCTCGACAGGCGATGAGGTGTTCCGCGGGGTCTATAACCCTGAGCAGACTGAATTTGCTTTTTTCCGGTCAATGCCGGGACAGGAAAACTATGGTATTTTCGTTAGTCATAAAAAGGACCTGGACTGGCAAAAGCCAAACAGGGTGACTTTTGGCTCAGTTCATTCTGACTTTTACCCAGCATTCAGCCCAGATGGGCGGGCAATGGTTTTTTCTTCGTATCGCCCGATCGAGCCAACCAGTACCCGCTCAGCAAATGCCAACTTGTGGCAGTCTTCAAAGACGCCAAATGGCTGGAGCATGCCCAAATACCTGGCGAACATCAGTACGCCCGACCAATACGATAACAGAGTTCACTTTTTAGATGATGCGACCCTACGGTTTTCAAGCACATCTGCCGATTGGTCCGAGAGCATGGAATATGTCGCCCAAATTGCTGATGACGGCAGTTTTCACCAACCTAATATAGATGCGGCGCGCAATCAGTTTCGAGTTTGGGCGGCGCGTCATAACAACATTCACCTGTGGAACTCCGATTTAACGCCTGATGGCAATTTAGCGGTCATTGAAGTATCTGAAACTTCGCAGGACGGACGCCCCGGCCCGGCTGACCTCTGGTTCAGCAAAAAATCCGGAGAAGTCTGGTCAGAACCAAAACCTATACTCCCGAGCGTCAATACAGAAGGCGAAGACGAGAATTTCCCCACATTTACTTCGGACGGAAAAACGATGACGTTTGTGCGGGGTTTTCGCGCGTTTTATTCAATTGCGGTCAGTTGCGTTGTAAGCGAGTCCCGCTCGGAAACTGACTAGTCCTGCGCGGCTTTTTCCGCATCTTTTATCATAATCTGCAATCGGCCAGACTCGATCAAATCCCGCGAGGACTGATACATAGCCTCCTGGAATTGTCGGTCAAACAGAAGGGTTCCCGCACTATTGACGCCCACATCATTTGCAAGTTGAAGTTCAGGAATAACTGGTTTCCATCCGGGAGCTAAAGCTGGGATGAACATCGACAAAATGCCTTGAGTTGCCTGGAGCAATTCTGGTGGCGTGTGTGGTACATAGGGGCGAGGCGGCCCCGCGTCTTCAAAACTGCGGTAAACTAAATCCTGATCCAATCCAGCAACGGCACGCGCAACTTGCCCCAGGAATAGGCGTGTTTGATAATCTGACATGCCCATGCCCGTCTCGGATTTGTTGAGACTGCCCAGGACCCAGTCTGCCATGGAAATTACCGCACCATCATCCAGTACGACATAGGCGTCTCTCAGGTCTTCAATTGATTTGAGCGCCTTTTCATTCTCAAATCTTGGGTAAACAGGTACAACCAAAGGGGCATTTGATGTTTGAGAGCCAGAATCGCCAGCATTAGCTGATTCTGTTTGAGCAATTGCCGCAGCTGGCATGAGCACAACCATCATGCATATTGCTAGCAAAGGCATGACAGCGCTTTTCATTGCGGTTAGTTTCAACATAATTGCTCAACTCAATTGCTCTGTTAACACGCACCATATGCGCCCTTGCAGTTTCTGTAAAACAATAATATTTTGGCAAAACTATGACCACAATAAATCGCCGCATTCGGATTTTGAAATCCATTATCTACTTGTCAATTGCCGTTATCTTTTCCGGGCAGGTCCTGTTTTGGTTTTTGCCGGACTATGCGGACTTCATTTCGACTAGCCATCCAATAATCGACGCACACGGAGGTTTGGAAGCGCTAACGCCAATGCAGACGATTCTTGGATTTTTGGTCATGTTGATACCAAAAATTGTCCTCATGTGGGCTTTTGTGCTGCTGCTCAGGCTGTGCAATTCTTTTGCGAGCGGAGACTGGTTCAACAGCCAAACAGAAGCATTTTGTGAGCAGATCGGTCGTTGGATGATTGCATATGCTGCGTTGGCTGTGGTCCACCGCTCGTTGCTGTCTATTGTTGTGACAATGAACAACCCACCGGGTGAGCGAGAGTTAACCATTTCTATTTCGACGAACGACCTGATGGCTCTGTTGCCGGCATTATTGGCACTGATCATTGGTCACATGGTTGGTATTGCAAAGCGCCAACGCGAAGAACTAAACGAAATCATTTAAGCAGACAAAGACATGCCGATAATCGTGCGACTAGATGTTTTGCTGGCAAAACGTAAAGTCAAATCTAAAGAACTGGCTGCCGAAATAGGCATCACGGAGGCCAATATGAGTCTGCTAAAATCAGGCAAAGTGAAAGGTGTGCGCTTTTCGACACTCACGGCGATTTGTGACTATCTCGATTGCCAACCGGGCGACCTTCTAGAATTCGTCCAAGACGAATCAGATACTGGTTCATAGATTTAATAAACATCTTGAAAACCCTGCCTTTTTCCCGTCATATCGCCCTGTGGGGGTTGTGAATAACAATTAGGCGTCCATTGAATGCCATTCGGATCTGACAGCAAGGAGCAGACCCCAAGCGACAACGCTTTGGAACCAGCTGGTCATCGCAAGCTCAAAATTGGCCTCGCGCTCGGCGCCGGAGTGGCGCGTGGTTGGGCTCATATCGGGGTTTTGCGGGGGCTGGCTTGCGCGGGTATCGTTCCTGATGTGATTGCTGGCACGTCGATTGGTGCTGTTGTCGGCGGTGCTTATGCGAGCAATAATTTAGACGCCTTGGAAGACTGGGCTTTTTCGCTCAAGAACAGCAGCTTTTTTCGGTTTTTGGACCTTAAACTTTCTGGCTCTGGCCTGTTTGGAAGTGACCGTCTCGAGTCTTTGATGCATGACCGGTTTGGTGACGTAACGTTCGAAGACTTATCTATCCCTTTTACTGCCGTTGCATGCGACCTGAAAACAGGGCACGAGGTGTGGTTGGACAGCGGTGCCCTTTCAGATGGGCTGCGGGCTAGCTTCGCCTTACCAGGCGTGTTTGAACCTCAAAATATTCGAGGACAATGGCTTGTGGACGGTGCCCTGGTTAATCCGGTTCCCGTTTCTGTTTGCCGTGCAGCCGGGTGCGATATGGTGATCGCGGTAAATTTGGCAGAGGACATATACGGACGTGCCCGTGCGGCCAAAGCAGGCGCTCTGGACACCACCAGTTATGGGGTTTTTGACGACCTGGAAACGCTTGCAAACGAGCCGCAAGCCAAAGAGCGGTCTTTTTTCCAAAAACTGTTCAGGCACAAGAAAGATGCCCCCAGCCTATTCACAAACATGGTTGCCAGCCTGAACATTATGCAAAACCGGCTGTCACGTTCGCGGTTGGCGGGCGATCCGCCAGACGTGACGATCACGCCCCGCTGCGGGCACATTGGGCTGATGGAGTTTCACCGCTGCCACGAACTGATTGAAGAAGGGAACAGGGCTTTCGACACTGCCCTGCCCCAGCTCAAAGATGCGATTGCAATCATCAGACACAGGATCAACACTTAATGACCACTGAAGGCCAAAAGCTGAAGATCTTGTACCATCATCGTGTAGCAGCCCAGGATGGTCAGAGCGTGCACATTCGAGAACTGGTTGCTGCCTTTGAGCGACAGGGACACGAGATTGTTTTTGTGGGCCCTTCCATCCGCCCCTCCTCTCTCGGGGAAGAAAATCGCCTGCTGAAATGGATGCGCAGACTGTTGCCGCGTTTTGTTATGGAACTGATGGAACTCGCCTATGGGTTTCGTGTCTATTTCAAACTGAAAGCCGCCTACGAAAAGCACAAACCAGACGTTCTGTATGAGCGCTACAATTTGTTTTTGCCTGCAGGCAGTTGGCTCAAGCAAAAAACAGGCATCCCCTATTTTGTTGAAGTCAACGCTCCATTGTCTGACGAGCGCGCGGAATACACTGGCCTAACCTTAAAAAAGTTAGCACGCAGATACGAAAAACAGACGTTTGAAAATGCAGACAGGCTGTTCCCTGTTTCGCAGCAGCTGGCGAACATAATTTGCGACATGGGGGCCACGCCTGACCAGATTACAGTACTGCATAACGGAATTGTACCCAGTGAGTACACCGGTGCGGACGGCAGTCAATTACGCAGCAACCTTGGCCTGGAAAACAAAGTGGTGCTTGGTTTCGTCGGTTTTATCCGAGAATGGCATCGCCTTGACCGGATAATCCATGTTTTGAAACACCACGGCACCAACCCGGACCTTCATTTACTTGTTGTTGGCGACGGCCCCGCGGTTCCCGACTGCCAAGCTTTGGCAGCGGAACTAGGCGTAGACCACCGCGTTCATTTTGTTGGCTTCCAGGACAGAAACGCAATACCAGAGCATCTTGCTGCGATGGATATTGCGCTGCAGCCCGCCGTTACCGACTATGCCAGCCCGCTTAAAATATTTGAATATTTGATCGCCGGGCTGGTGACGATTGCGCCAGATCAACCAAACATCCGCGAAATCCTTACTCACGAAAAAGATTCGCTCTTGTTTGACGCTGGCAATTTTGAAGAGGCAGAAGCAGCGATTGTTCGTGTGTCAACCGACACTGAACTGCGCAAGCGACTTGGCGCAGCGAGCAGGCAATTGATCGACGATCGCAAATATACCTGGAACAACAATGCTCTTGTGATTGCTGACTTGGTACAAGCCGGCAAAAAGCGTTAGGCGCTTGAAATGTAAGCCTTGAGGGCCTCTGCTTCCTGTTCGGTTTCCTGAATACGTTCTTTCACAACGTCACCAATTGAAATCATACCTTTGACCTCTCCGTCCGCCAACACAGGCACATGTCGAATTCGTCTCTCGGTCATCATTTGCATGATCTGTTGCACGCTGTCATCCATACCGCATGTTACGACTGATTTGGTCATCAATGTTGCGACCCCATCTGCCAACACTTCACCCCCACGAATGGCCAGCCCTCGCACAACGTCGCGCTCAGAAATAATTCCGCAGAGTTTTTTGCCACGCATAATGGGAATTGCACCAATCCGTCGTTCCCCCAAAAGTTTCGCCACCTCCAGAACACTGCAAGTGTCTTCCAGCGCAATAATCTCGCTACCTTTGGATTCCAGAATTTTTCCGACGTTCATGATCGCATTCCCCTATTTTTCAAGGTCCAGCCATCGTCCGACCGGACCAGCTTAACAGCAACAATAGTATGCACTTTTTGTTGGTTGGGTGCAAAAGTTATGCACTTTGGGTATAGTGGGTGTGTTGCGCCATCCCGTCGCACCCCATTGGAATTCAATCCTGTCTTCCTTATCTGCAGATCCGCAAAAGCTAGGGAAAGGTTAAACCGATGAAAGTATTTTTTGCGATTTTATTGTCCGTCTTAACGATTGGGGCAGTGGCCTATTGGGGCGCATCCGTTATGGCCGCCACACAGGGCTTTGAGCTATCGACTCATGGCAAAATTGCTTTGTCACTCGGCGTGATATTTACGTTTGGAGTTGGTGCAGGTTTGATGGCACTTTTGTTTTATTCGAACAAGGGCGGGCATGATGAAACCGTTTACCATTTGACGGACGATCAAGACAACGGTACGCCTAGCGCCTGAACATTCAGGCTTAGGAGTATCTGCTTGTGGATGCCTTCAACTTAGAAGAATTTTGGCAACTGGTAGTAGACGTTTGGACGAACGGCGTTTTTGGCATTGATATCGGCCAAATAATCGTAGCGTTTGGAATATTTTTCGTCCTCATGATGGTGCGTAACCTGTTCACTCAGTTTGTATTGCGCCGTCTGGAAAAAATTGTCGCCAAGACCGACAATGAAATTGATGACACGCTCGTCGAGGCACTCAGGAACCCAATCAGGTTTGTGCCCATTGTGCTCGGCGTCTTTCTTTCCACAAGTTATCTGAGCTTGGCGCCGGACCTCCAGCAATTTGCGACCAACCTTAACCGCAGCCTGATCGCCTTCACTATTTTCTGGGCTCTATACCGCATCTCTGACCCGCTGAGCGAAATCATGATGCGCGCGGCCCACGTTCTCACCAGTTCAATGATTCAATGGTTGGCAAAGGCGGTTAAAATTGCCTTTGGTCTATTGGGTGCGGCGACAATACTCGAGATCTGGGGCATTCAGGTCGGTGCCATAATCGCAGGTCTGGGATTGTTTGGCGTTGCGGTTGCTCTGGGGGCCCAAGACCTTTTCAAAAACCTGATAGCCGGACTGTTCGTTATTGGTGAGCGCCGGTTCCACCCAGGCGACTGGATATTGGTTCCAGGCATCGTTGAAGGCACGGTTGAAGAAATCGGCTTTCGCACAACAACAGTGCGCCGGTTCGATAAAGCGCCGGTTTATGTGCCCAATGCTCAATTGTCAGACAATGCGGTAACCAACTTTTCGCGTATGACCTATCGCCGAATTAAGTGGGTGATTGGGTTGGAGTACGGCTCAACCGGTGAGCAGCTCGCTCAAATTCGTGCCGCTATTGAAGAGTATGTGACCAGCAACAAAGATTTTGTTCAGCCGAGTGAAACTTCGAGTTTTGTGCGGATAGATCGTTTTTCAGACAGTTCGATAGATATCCTTTTGTATTGCTTCACGCGCACAACAGACTGGATCGAGTGGCTGGCGATAAAAGAGAAACTATTGTTGCACATCAAAGAAGTCGTTGAAGACGCAGGAACAGGCTTTGCCTTTCCAAGCCGTACGCTATATCTGGAAGCGATTGGCGAAGACATTGAAGTGGCGCCCCTGCATCCAACACCCCAGAAAAAGGAAAGTTCATGAGTAGACGCCGCGTTATCATCCGTACGACGCCGCAACCAGCGGACTTGAACGTCAACGGCAACATCTTCGGTGGTTGGGTTCTGTCGCAAATGGATTTGGCAGGTGCTGCCGTCGCGCGCGCCCGAGCCAAAGGGCCGGTTGCAACGGTTGCTGTTAATGGCATGCAGTTCCACAGGCCCATTGAAGTTGGCGACATGGTAAGCATCTACGCCGATGTGGAGAAAGTTGGCCGCACCTCTGTTTCCGTCGCCATCGAAGTATTTGCAGAGCGCGGTGTATCCGGCAATGAGCACGAGTATAAAGTTACCGAAGGTTGCTATGTGTTTGTGCTTGTGGACGACGACGGACGACCAAAACCAATTGATCCTGAATGATGCTTAATTCTGTGTTGGTTCAGGGTCCCCAATTGCGACGCCCATGCGGTCCAGTTCGCCGGTGCAGAAGTTAGCTGTATCATCCAAAAACTTACGCAGCTCTTGCGTTAATGTGTTTTTTGACAGTTGAACTGACAGTTCAAGATACCGTTCAAACGTAAGCTTGTTTTTGAATTCCTTCACCGTGCAATCGCAGAGGGGTTTGCAGGTGTTTTCTCCAAAACCCGGCACACATCCGTTCATGCACCGTTGATGGTCCAGCGCGAGCAAATCCTCTGGGATGGTTTGCTGTGACTGCGCAAAAACTGACCAGGAAATGGAAACAAAGACCAGGAAGCTGAGCGCCCGGATACACCGCTGTCTCAACACGTTTGCCGACAAAATACTCATAGCACGCAAGCCCTCTCACTTATTTGTGTTAGCTTGCCCCTCGACAAGCCCATAGTGCAACCACATATTCACCTAAACGCAGGCATTTGCTAGCGGCATGACTGCACTGGAATAATACCCTTAACTATAAAAAAGGAAGAAAAATGGCTGAGGCAACATTTGGAGCTGGTTGTTTTTGGGGTGTGGAAGAAGTTTTTCGCACACTCGAAGGTGTTTCCGAAACATCTGTAGGTTATGCCGGTGGTCAAGTTGACAATCCAACGTACGAGCAAGTGTGCACCGATCGTACCGGCCATGCTGAGGTTGTGCGCGTAAGCTATGACCCTGAAGTGGTTAGCTATGAAACTTTGCTTGATGTGTTCTTTAACAATCACAATCCGACGCAGCTCAATCGCCAGGGACCGGATGTAGGTTCGCAGTATCGATCGGTTGTTTTCACGTCGGATGAGGCTGAAAAGGATTTGGTGGCTGCAAAAATCCAGGCACTGGGAACATCAGGTCGCTTTGCGAAACCAATTGTTACAACAATTGAACCGGAAGCGCCCTACTGGCCGGCGGAAGATTACCATCAAAAATATCTGCAAAAGCGAGGGTTGAGCAGTTGCCATATTTAGGCCAACACAACTCAACACCCCGAAAAGAAAAGCCGCTTGTTTAAGCGGCTTTTTGGTCTTTGGCGCACTTTGAACAGGTACCGTGAAGTTCAACAGTCTGCCGCTTAATTTGAAAAGACTGACCCGCGGCAGCACTGCTAACAGCCTTCGAGAGAGCTGGCGAAGAAACCTCCTCGACCGTTTCGCAATTATCACAAATGAGAAACTGGCTAATATGGTCTTCGCCCGGGTGCGGACATCCAATGTAGGCGTTTAAGGATTGAATCTTGTGAACGAGCCCTTCGTCCATCAAAAAATCCAGAGCACGATAGACCGTCGGAGGCTTGGCCGACCCACCTTCCGTTGCCAACTGGTCAAGTAGGTCATAAGCCTTAACTGCCTTATGCCCTTGCCATATCATCGTCAGTATTCGTTTGCGCAACTCAGTAAACCTTGAGCCGCGTTCCGCGCATATGCGCTCTGCTTCCTCCACAGCATTCTCGATGCAAACGGAGTGATCATGTGAATGTGCCAAGACAATTCCCCTGCAATTTGCCTAAGTTTAACGCCAACCGCCGGGGGATGCCAGTTCATACTACTGCAGAGTTTTGCGTTCCTTAGAGAATTCGCCGGATTTGCTGCCATGCAGGGTCTCCAAAACTTCCTCCGTTAGTCGATCAAGCTCCAATTCAGCTTCATTGACCTCGCGTTGGTCGGCGGAGCTCAACTTTTGTACCAGATTGGCAAACCTGGAAAGATATTGGGACCGCTTGCCTTCAAACCTGCTCTCCAAAGACTGATCTTCAAAACCATTCAGACCAAAAAGATGTTCAACTCTATTGTCGGGAGACGGAAAAGCTGGAACTTGTCGATCGTTTACTCTCCTTGGCAAGGACAAGTCCGACTGCAGTGCTTGTACTGGAACACCATAGTAATTTTGCATTTTCCCAAGAATACTCTCTGAAACCGTCATTTCGACTGCCACCATTTCTCCGGTTTCATATTGTTTAGGCAGACCTAAAGGCGTCGCCTCCATACCGGCACTCATAACCCGAGGCAGCAAAAAGGTATCTCCAATCGCAGTCAACGACTTAATGCCATGCTGCAAGCAAAACTCGAACATAGCGCACATCAACCTACCCTTTATGCTGACACCTTCGTCATCAACAGGCGAATGATGACACACGAAAAGCCTAGAAAACTCCCATGTTTCGATACGGCGGGGCATATCGCGCTTTGTGCAAAGGTCCTGGAAAACAGCATTTAACATGCAAGGGCTAGTGGTTGGCACCAACCGGATTCCGCCTTGTAAAGATCCCTCGGTATCAAGTGCCATTAAGTAAATCGCACTTGTTGTATCAAATTGGTCGATTTCTCGACCACTCACATCTCCAAGATCTTTCCAGCCTCGCCCTTCAACAAATAGGCGATGCCTTTGTAGAAACATCTCGTCAAACAAAATAGGATGATTGTCAATTTCATAGTGGGGGATAGCGTAGATCATCGGAAACCTCGTTCTGTTGGTGCTTCTGCAACAATGCAATAGCAGATAACGGGATGTCTCTGATCTAATCAGACTATTGTTTTCTGATTACGCCTATGATTGAAAAAGTTGAATTGGTTGAAGTGGGTTTTGAAAAATGAACCTACAGTACAAACAATCTACGTCTTGACGCCGCTACGACGGCTTGCACTCTTGTGTTCACACCTAAATTTTTCTTGGCAGCTTCCACATGATTATGAACCGTGGACTCACTTATCTGCAAAATCTGAGATATCTCCCAGTCAGACTTGCCTTCTGCAACCCATTGCAGGCAATCAAGTTGCCGAGGAGTAACTTTTTTCACAGGGTCATGAAACGGTTGATACTTTATGTGATCTTTTAGTTTGATGGCTTTTTCATGAAGGTACATTGCCGCAAGTCCGAGGCCCCGCCTAATTTCGTCAGACGTGTCTGGTTTATCCCCCATCATAGAAACAATGCTCACAGAGCCATCTTCCATATGTATTGGAACAATAAGTCCATCCGACAGGTTGAAATCATGTAAAGCTTCTTCAAACATTCGTTTCGACGCGTCGTTCACCCTATCGCGGCGCCATTGATCGCTCCAAAAAAATGGGTATTTGGAGACTAGGCCATGTTGCAACGAGCTATCTGTGAACATGTATCCTTGATCTCTATAATGAACTGACCAGTCGTCTGCCAGTGAGCCGAAGATTAGTCTAGGTTGGACTCCAGACCCTTTCTGATAAACTTGACCACATCGAAACTGAATGTAGCCATATTGAGAGATCAGCGCAGCGAACTCCTCTTCCAAATCCAGCACATTGTCTAGCTCGCGAATCCTGTCTACGAAATCGAGCACCTTCACTTCAATGTCAGCTTCAGCAGACAAAAAGTCTCTCCATTCATTGAAAACTGACCAAAATGTAACCGGTTGACGGGTGTTGTACAACGTTTTGTTGAGTTCGAGCACAAACGAGGCCGTGATCTTCAATAATCCGCTGAGCTCTTCACCTTTGCAGCAAGCTCTTTGCCACCGCGGTTAGCGATCTTGTCCCGGTTTTTAACGTGGGCTCTCTGTCTGGTGCAAAAAACGGTGAATGCAAGCTGGGCAGCTTCTTTTCACCTGCTGCTGCCAACTCAGCATCCGCCTCTGACACGGCGCCAAGCCAGTATATCACACTTGGGATATTGTCCTCAGTGCGACCAAAGTAAGCAAAGTCCTCAGCCCCCATAACGGGCGTGAGTTCTTTCACGTTGTCCGAGCCCAGCTCGTCTTTGAGGACGTCTGCGACACGCCGAGCCAGCACCGGATTGTTGTAAGTGGACGGTGTGGCTTCGCTATAGGTCACCTCAGGCCACAATTCTTCTGGCAGGCCAATAGAATGTGCCTGTGCTTCAGCAATACGTTTGATGCCTGACAGCAAATTGGCGCGCACTTCATCAGTGTACGACCGAACGGTCAGCTGCAGGTGGGCACTGCTGGAGATAATATTGTGTTTGGTGCCTGAATGAATGGAACCAACCGTCACAACAGCAGACTCTAATGGCGATGTTTCACGGGATACCAGCGTCTGCAATGCGATTACAATTTGTGATGCCAGCACTACTGGGTCTTTCGTAGTGTGAGGATATGCGCCGTGGCCGCCAATGCCTTTGATAGCTATGTCCACTGAGTCCACGTTGGCAAGCGCATAGCCCGCCGTCAGCCCTACCTGCCCCGCAGGCAAAGATGCGCTGGTGTGTAGCGCAATATTAAAATCGGGTTTTGGGAATCGTTCATACAAGCCGTCTGCCAGCATCGCCTTGGCACCGCCAACCCGCTCTTCGGCAGGTTGCCCAATCAGCACAAGTGTCCCGCTCCAGCCGCTACGGTCGGCGGCCATCGCACGTGCCGTGCCCACTAAAGAGGTCATGTGCACATCGTGGCCACACGCGTGCATAACCGACACCTCGTCACCTGCATCATTGAAGCCTTTGGCCTGGCTCGCGTACGGCAGCCCGGTCTGCTCTTTCACGGGCAAACCATCCATATCCGCCCGTATCAACAGTGTTGGACCTTCACCATTTTTCAGCACAGCGACCAGACCATGGCCGCCAACGTTTTCTGTAACCTCATACCCTGTATTTCGAAGCTCCAGTGCCAAACGTGCTGCTGTATTTTCTTCATGAAACGACAGTTCAGGGTTTTGATGCAAATGCAGGTATAGCGCCTCCAAATAGTCGTAGTCGTCCTGGGCTTGCGCAAAACTCACCTGGGAAAAAACAGTGGCGACCGCTGCTGACAGGCCCAAGGCCTTTCTGACTGAAAGCTTCATCAATAACTCCCGAATTTGGGTTTTAGACGATACCGCTGCCCCGCGGCGCGATGGTAACATGACGGTGCACTGAAACGGAGAGAATAAGCCCATAGGCGATCATCCACGTCAGCATGGAAGACCCGCCCCAAGATATCAAAGGCAGCGGAACACCCACCACTGGCAGTAACCCCATGACCATGCCGACATTAATCATCACATAGAGGAAAAGGGCAATCGCCAAGCCTGAGGCAAGCAGTCGGCCAAACTGATTGCGGCACCCGATGCCAATCAGCAGCCCATAGCTCAGCACAATGCCATACAATCCAAGAACAATAGTTGCACCCATGAGGCCAAATTCTTCCACCAGTACGGTAAAGATGAAATCGGTTTTCATCTCGGGCAGGAAATTCAAATGGCTTTGGGTGCCCTCAAGAAAGCCCTTGCCCGTCATGCCCCCGGAACCAAGAGCAATTTTTGACTGGGTTATCTGATACCCAGCCCCCAGGGGATCAGACTCTGGATTAAAGAATGTCAGCACCCGGTTTTGCTGATAGGTGTTCAAAAATGGCCAAATGGCGAACGCGAGCGGCACAACACCAACTGCGGCTGTCACAAACATCCATGCTGGCACACCTGCAAGGAACAATGTCGCGGCACCGCCTGCGATGATCATGATCGCTGTACCAAGATCAGGCTGGCGATAAACGAGCGCAAACGGGATCATCAGCAACAGTCCAGGCACCAGAAGGGACTTCAAACTCCTGCTCTGCAGCTGGGTTCGCCCGTGATAGTAGCGCGCTATCGCCATCACCACTGCAATTTTCATCAGCTCAGAGGGTTGAAGGCGCATAAAGCCGATATCCAGCCAGCGCTGCCCCCCCATGCCGGTGTCGCCGATGAATTCGACCGCGAACAAAAGTGTGATGCCCGCAAACCACGCGGGATACGCGAGAGCCATCCAGTATCGAATGTCGACCACTGCTATCGCCAGCATAAGCAAAAGGGCAATGCCAAACCGCATCATATGCCGGCTTGCCCAGGGGTCCCACTGACCGTCGGCGACTGAAAAAAGCATCGCAAAGCCGACTGTCGCAATCAAAATAGTTGCGAGCACAATGCCCCAATTCAAGCTCGCAAATCGCTGAATAACGCTTTTTTCCACCCGGCGTGGCCCAAACATACGGGATGTACCCATTAAGCTTGCACCTCGCCCTCAGCAGGATATGTCTCAAGCGCCTTATCCATAATGCGGCGCGCAAGAGGGGCGGCCACACTAGAGCCACCACCGCCATGCTGAACAACAACCGAAACTGCCACCTTTGGCGCTTCAACTGGTGCATACCCAACGAACAAGGCGTGATCTCTTGATGCCCAGGGAAGTTCATCGTTATCAAGCACCCCGCCTTCAGCTTGTCGCTCCGCCAGTGAAATCCGCCTCACTTGGGCTGTACCGGTTTTACCGGCCTGTTTGGTCGCAGACTTACGTCGGGCATAATCATGCGCTGTACCACCCTCTTCCATCACCATTTCCATGGTGCGTTGAACAGTCTCAAGGTGGAATGGGTTGACATCCAAGGGCGCAAAGAAGCTCTCATCACGGTCTATGTCTGCAACAATCCGAGGGGTTGTTTGCTGTCCGCTCGCCAGTCGTGCCGTCATCACAGCGAGCTGCAGCGGTGTGGCCAGCATTGCGCCCTGCCCGATTGCCACATTCAGTGTTTCGCCCAACTGCCATGATTGTTGCTGGAATATGCGTTTCCATTCACGCGTCGGCAAAAGCCCTTCTTTTTCGCCGTCAACACCCATGTCGAATGTCGTGCCAAGGCCAAATCGACTAGCCATATCTGCGATTAAATCGATATCGAGTTTTTCTGCGATTTCATAAAAATAGACATCACAGCTCTTGGCGATCGCTTCCAGCATATTCAGCTTACCGTGTCCGCGGTTCTGCCAACAGTGGAATGTGTGGTCACCCAGACGGTGCTTACCATTGCAGTAATAGGTCGTGTCCGGGGTGATCAATCCCTGTTCAAGCGCTGCCAACGCGACAACCATCTTGATGGTAGAACCCGGCGGGTATTGGCCCGATACGCTTTTGTTAAGAAGCGGTGTTCTTGGGTCTTTCAACAGCGCCTGCCAATTGGCGTTACTGATGCCGTTGGTAAACTCGTTGGGGTCATAGCCAGGCGATGAAGCCATCGCCAATATGTCGCCTGACGCGATATCCATAACCACCACGCCTGCGGCTTCCTCGCCCAATTCCTGCATCACATATTGCTGCAAAGGCATATCCAGCGTGAGATGAAGGTCATTCCCACGTATGGATTCCTCCCTTGGCGGAAGTTCCCGAATTTCGCGGCCAACGGCATTCACTTCAACCCTGCGGGTTCCAGAGGCACCACGCAACAGCGCCTCATAGCGCCGCTCAAGGCCTTGCTTGCCAATCTTGAAGCCAGGCAATTGATACAAGGGGCTTTTGTAAACATCTTCTTCGTCTGGGCTCGCCATATAGCCAACCAAATGGGCAATCGACTCGCCACCCGGATAAAGGCGGCTCAAGCCGGCATCCGTCATAACTCCTGGCAACTGCGGTATTTCAACGTTCAGCCTGCTGAAAGTTTCCCAGTCCAACCCTTGCGCCAACGTAACCGGCACGAATTTGCGCTGGCGGCTGATGCGCCGCCGGATGCGGCTGAGGCGGCGGTCATTCAAGTCAATGATCTGCTGCACTTTGGCGAGTGTAGGTTCGAGCTGATCCGCTTGCTCGGGCACCAAAAGCGCGCGCAAATCCTGCGTATTTGTCGCCAGCTTTTCCCCGTTTCGGTCATAAATTTCACCGCGTTCCGGGGCAATCAGCCGGATTGAAATACGGTTTTTGTCCGCACGAAGGCGGTATTTTTCACCGTTAACAATAGAGAGATAATAAAGTCGAAGACCGAGCGCGCCCAGCACAATGCCTTGCAGGCCCGCCAACAATAGCGCGCGACGCGAATATGTTTGGTATCTTAGACCCTCACGTGCCATCTAAACTCTACAAAACCCAACGTCTTAAGCGGCCAAGAACAAATGCAACTGGCGCATAAAAGAATGATGTCACAAGCCACTGCAAAAATACAGTATCTGCCGCAAGAAACTGCCCGGCCACCGCAGATGTCAAAAGCCATGAAAGCGTAAAGAACCCAAATGCCATCACGGAGAATACACCCCAGTAAACACCCCTGTTTTTGCCTTTGTAATATTTGAGCTGATTGAGCACAAAAAGGCGTGTCAAAAGCAGCATGACGGTATTCACACCAAGCGGCGCACCAAGCCAAAGATCAAGAAACAGTCCAAGCAGTGTACACGCCCCATACGGCATCAGAAGTGGCCGCCAGGACAGCCAATAAAAGCAGGAAATCATGACAAGGTGCGGCGTTGCATAGTCAGCCAGTCCGCTTCCGAGCGGCAACAGCATAAGCATCGCCAAGCCAATCGACACCACGACGGGCATCAGCCCGGCGACGCCTAACATATTCTGCGCTGGTCTTGGGCCTGCCATTATTGCCCCCCTGCTTGTTCAGGCGCCTGAACAGAGTCCAATTCTGGAGGCAATGGCCGATAGTCCATCACCCGAACAAAATCCAATGTATTCAAATTGCTGACAGGTGTTAACTCTATGAAGTCTTCAACGATCCCCGTGATTTCGCCCACCGGTATGTCGGGCGGGAACAATCCGCCATGACCTGACGTCACAACGCGGTCACCCACCTGCACACTGCTGTCCACCGCCAAAAAACGCATCCGCATAAAAGCTTCGTTCAAGCCTTCGGCGATAGCGACATCACCGGTTCGTTCCAACCTGATCGGGACACGGCTGTTGAGATCAGTGATCAAAAGAACCCGTGTGGTCATTAGGCCCACCTCGATGGTTCTGCCAACCAGTCCCAACTCGTCAACTACTGGCAGGTTTCCGCTCACATTTTCCGTAGAGCCCGCATTAATCAGGACGCTGCGCTCAAACGCACCGCCACCAATGCCAATAACAGCAGCTGTTGCCAGAGGGGGAACTTCGCGCTCTGGCACCTTCAGAATTTGGCGCAGGCGCTCATTTTCAACAATTAGTCGCTGCGCCGCTTCGCGCCATTGACGCAATTTGCCGTTTTCATCGCGCAGCTCCTGGTTCTCGAGATAAATATCACCCACACCAGCAACTCGCTCCAATCCCGACTGCAGAATTTGAATGGGCTCATTCAGCAACGTCAATACGGGTGTCGCCAGATCGTTCGCATACGCGCGCACCTGCCGGGGTACGCCTGAACCAAATAGTTCAAGCGCATACAAGGCGATTGCCAGCCCCATATACAGCCAAAAGGCGTCCCTTCCGCGGGCAACCCGTTTTGACAGGGTGCCCCGGCCTCTGACGCCAGTTGTCCGCATGGTTGGGCTCAGCTTCAACCCTCCCCTTTATCTTGGTTAAAGCGCAATCATATGCTGAAAATGCTCTAGTAGCTTTCGTGCAAAACACCGTGCAACGACGGATCTTCAAGCGCACGCCCGGTTCCAAGCGCCACACAGGTTAGTGGCTCTTCAGCGACCATAACAGGGAGGCCTGTCGCACGGCGAATAACAGTGTCCATATCCTGCAGCAGCCCGCCGCCGCCAGTGAGAACAACGCCGCGGTCGACAATGTCAGCCGCAAGTTCCGGTGCGGTTTGCTCAAGAGCAACTTTAACACCCTCTACAATCGCACTCACAGGCTCAGAAAGTGCCTCTGCCACTTGAAGCTGGTTAATCTCTATTTCCTTCGGCACGCCGTTCATCAGGTCACGGCCTTTAATGGTCATAGTTGATCCAACACCGTCTTCCGGAATGAGAGCCGTGCCAATTTCCTTTTTGATGCGCTCTGCGGTTGCTTCACCAATCAGCAGGTTGTGATTACGACGAATGTAAGCAATCAGCGCATCATCCATCTTGTCACCACCAACGCGAACCGAGGTGGCAAAAACAATGCCGCTGAGAGATAGGACAGCAACCTCTGTTGTACCGCCGCCAATATCAACGACCATAGAACCCTGAGGTTCGATAACCGGCAAGCCTGCGCCAATGGCTGCGGCCATGGGCTCATCAATCAAATACACTTTGCGGGCTCCGGCTTGCTCAGCAGATTCTTGAATGGCTTTACGCTCAACCGCGGTTGAACCAGAAGGCACACACACGACAACCTGTGGGCTGGCGAACGAGCGATTATGCACTTTCTGAATGAAGTGTTTGATCATCTGCTCAGCGACATGAAAGTCCGCAATCACGCCGTCACGCAGAGGCCGGATGGCCTGAATGCCATGCGGTGTCCGTCCAAGCATCAGCTTGGCTTCATCGCCAACCGCAAGCACGCGGTCGCGCCCTTGCTCGCTTTTGATTGCAACAACAGAAGGTTCGTTCAGGACGATGCCGCGTCCTTTAACGTATACAAGTGTATTGGCCGTCCCCAAATCAATGGCCATGTCGGAAGAAAACATTCCGAGCACTTTTGAAAGCATGTAGCGCCTCGCAAACTCTAGAAAAATCCACTACCCCAAAACGGGAATCTATAGCTGGTTATGGGCCAGTTGCAGCCCAGACACAAGCCTTGAGGCCGCAGTTGTGCACAAGAATCAGCATTTTTTGTGGCCGAGAAGCAAATTTCGCCAAAAACAGGCAGTTACCAGCCAGTAACTGCCTATAATTTTAGGAAAAATCCCGCCTTCAGCCAGTGGCTGCCAGCGGCTTCTTCTCACGCTTCACCAACAGCTTGTTCGCTGCAGCCACATAGGCCCTTGCAGCAGCTGTTACGGTGTCTTCGTGGGCACCTTGCCCATTAACGGTTCTGCCCTCTTCCTCAAGACGAACTGTACACTCAGCCTGTGCATCCGTGCCATGAGTGACCGCGTGAACCTGAAACAAAACCAGGTGAGGCTCGAATTCGACGATGTCCTTGATGGCGTTAAACGCGGCGTCGACCGGGCCTGAGCCGTAGACGACGGCCTTCTTTTCTTCATCATCAATTTTCATCGTTAGGTCTGCGACAGCAGTGCCGTTTGACGAGGAGTGTGTGTTGAGCGCAATAACCTGAAGGCGGTTTTCCGACGTCGCAACCTCGTCATCAACCAGTGCGATAATGTCCTCGTCATAGATTGTCTTTTTGCGGTCCGCGAGTTCCTTGAACCGTCGGAAACAGTCCTGAAAGGCGTTGTCCCCCAATTCGTAGCCGAGTTCCTTAAGCTTGTCGGCGAATGCCGCCCTTCCAGACAATTTGCCCAGAACCAAAGTGGTTTTTGTAACACCGACGGACTCAGGTGTCATAATTTCATAGGTTTCGGCGGCCTTAAGCACACCGTCCTGGTGAATACCGCTTTCGTGGGCAAACGCATTGGCGCCCACAATCGCTTTATTGTTCTGTACGCTGAAGCCTGTGACCAGAGACACAAGCTTGCTTGCCTTGGAAATTTCTGTTGAGACCACACCCGTATGGAAAGGCATTGCGTCAGCCCGGGTTCTAAGCGCCATAACGACCTCTTCCATGGCTGCGTTACCGGCGCGTTCGCCAATGCCATTGATGGTGCACTCAATTTGCCGCGCACCGCCCATAACACCGGCGAGAGAATTTGCGACCGCAAGGCCAAGGTCATTGTGGCAATGTGTTGAGAAAATGGCCTTGTCCGCATCGGTGACGTTTTCGATAACATCGACATACATTTGGCCGTATTCCTGCGGAGTGGCGTAACCAACTGTATCCGGCAGGTTAATCGTTGTCGCACCGGCCCGGATGGCGGTATCGACAGCACGGTATAAGAAGTCCATGTCGGTGCGTGTGGCGTCTTCTGCAGACCACTCCACATCATCGGTGAACTGGCGCGCATGAGAAACGGATTGATGAATCGCTTCCAGAACCGCCTCAGGCTCCATTTGCAGTTTCACTTTCATATGCAATGGACTGGTCGCGATAAAGGTATGAATACGCCCACTTTCAGCTGGTTTGATAGCTTCTGCCGCGCGGTCGATATCGCCAAGTGCCGCGCGCGCAAGCGAACAGACTGTGGAGTTCTTGATGCGTTCGGCTATTTGGCGCACGCATTCAAAGTCACCGTTTGACGCAATGGCAAAACCGGCTTCGATGATATCAACGCCCATGGCTTCGAGCTGCTCAGCAATGCGCAGCTTTTCCTCAAGTGTCATAGATGCGCCTGGGGATTGCTCGCCGTCTCGCAAGGTGGTGTCAAAGATTCGCACACGATTCTTGTCGGTGTGTGACATGATAAAATCCTAAATTTTCTAATGAATGTTTGAACGTAACTTCAGGCTGTTCCCTTAAGCACCAAAGCGTTCACGCGCTTCTGCCGGTGTGCTCAAGGGCCAACTAGTCGGCCAGCACCTAGAAGTAGAAGCGTTAGCAGCAGAGTGGCAGCGACTGTGCCAGCAAACCGTAAACGGGCCTCAGCCTGTTGCCTTGAAATTGCAACGGCTTTCGCTTTTGACCTGTTTTTTGGCGCGTATGTCATGTTTCTCACATGCCTTCAATTAATGTCGTCATTTAAGACTCAAAAACTATAATATTTTCTAAACGTAGTGCAAAGTGAAATTTTATTTCAAAATAGAATTTTGACATTCAAGAAAAAGGGCGGCTTCAGGAGAAAGCCGCCCACTGTGAATAACCCACTGCTTTGAATGCTAGTTCTTGGCTTTGTCGACCAATTTGCCTTCCTGCATCCAGGGCATCATGCCCCGCAATTTGGAGCCAACATCTTCAATCGGATGACGTGCCGCCAGGCCGCGGTGAGCTTTGAGCTCAGGGTTGCCGGCATTGTTGTCTGTGATGAAGTCTTTTACGAACCTGCCCTGCTGAATATCTTCAAGAACTCGCTTCATTTCAGCTTTGGTTTCGTCAGTGATGATGCGTGGACCTGTTTTATAATCACCGTATTCCGCCGTATTCGAAATCGAGTACCGCATGTTGGCAATGCCGCCTTCGTAAATCAGGTCCACGATCAATTTGACTTCGTGCAGGCATTCGAAATAAGCCATTTCCGGCGCGTAACCCGCTTCCACAAGCGTTTCGAAACCGGCTTTGATCAGCTCAGAAACGCCGCCACACAGCACCGCCTGCTCGCCGAACAAATCAGTTTCACACTCTTCGCGGAAATTGGTTTCGATAATGCCTGAGCGCCCGCCACCAATGGCTGAAGCATAGGAAAGGCAATGATCATGGGCCTTGCCACTGGCATCTTGGTGCACTGCAATGAGGCAAGGCACGCCCTTGCCAGCCGCATACTGGCTGCGCACAGTGTGCCCAGGGCCTTTCGGCGCAACCATAATCACATCAAGGTCTGCGCGCGGTTCGATAAGGCCAAAATGAATGTTCAGACCATGCGCAAACATCAGCGCAGCGCCCTCTTTCATGTTGGCGGCAAGCTCATCAGCATAAATGGCTGCCTGATGCTCGTCTGGCGCCAGCACCATAACCATGTCAGCTGCTTTGGCAGCTTCCGTCGCGGTCATACAGGTAAAGCCCGCTGCTTCAGCCTTTTTGCGTGTTGCCGACCCTTCACGAAGGGCGACGATCACTTCCTTGACGCCGCTATCCCGCAGGTTGCCTGCGTGGGCGTGGCCCTGGCTGCCATAACCAACGATGGCAACGGTTTTGTCCTTCACCAAGTTAACGTCGGCGTCACTGTCAAAATAAACTCGCATGATTAAGTTCCTCAAACATCGGCGCTGTGCGCCAGTCCCAAAAAAATTCTTTAAAGCCCACCTTCGCCGCGCGACAGCGCAACAGCGCCAGTGCGCGCCACTTCAACAAGACCAAGGTCGCGCATCAGGTCAACAAAGGCATCCAGCTTGCTGGCCGAGCCAGTAAGTTCAAAAACGAAGCTGGTCCGGGTGCTGTCCACCACTCGGGCCCGAAATGCGTCAGCAAGGCGCAGAGCCTCGACGCGCTTATCGCCCTCACCCGATACTTTGACCAGCGCCAAATCACGGGATACATGCGGGCCCTCGATCGTCAGGTCTGCCACCTTCTGCACCGGCACCAACCGGTCAAGTTGCGCTTTGATCTGTTCAATGACCATGCGCGTACCGCTGGTCACCACCGTGATCCTGGACCGCTTGTCATTGCGGTCAACCGCAGCCACAGTCAGGCTTTCAATATTATATCCGCGACCTGAAAACAGGCCGATAACACGCGCGAGCACACCGGCTTCGTTGTCCACAACAACGCTAATGGTGTGCGTAGCAATAGTGCCTTGCTCTTTCATGATGAAAATTCCGTATCGACTTCAGGGCGGGTTATACCACAGCCAGCGCTTCGGCGTCTGTAGGTTTGCTGACACCGTCACCCGGCAATAGCATCTCATTATGCGCCGCACCAGCAGGTACCATGGGGAAGCAGTTTTCAAGCTTTGCAACACGGCAGTCAACAATGACCGGACCATCGGTTTCGATCATTTCGGTGATCACGGCGTCAAGGTCTTCGGCTTTTTCAACTTTCAAGCCCTTCATGCCATACGCTTCGGCCAACGCCACAAAATCGGGTAGAGACGCCGAATAGCTTTCAGAACGACGTCCCTCATAGCTCAGGTCCTGCCATTGGCGCACCATTCCCATATATTCATTATTCATAATGAACACCTTCACAGGCAAATTATATTGCTTGAGAGTGCCGAGCTCCTGAATGTTCATCTGGATGGAAGCTTCACCTGCAACGTCTATGCACAGCCGGTCAGGAAAGGCGATCTGAGCCCCCATCGCAGCCGGCAAGCCATATCCCATGGTGCCAAGGCCGCCAGACGTTAGCCAGCGGTTTGGTTTTTCAAAACCCAGGAACTGCGCCGCCCACATCTGATGCTGCCCAACTTCCGTTGAAATGATGGGATCTTTGTCCTTCGTCAGGGCCTCAAGGCGCTCTAGTGCCTTTTGCGGCATGATAACATCGGCCTGATCCTGGTATTTGAGGCACTCGCGCGACCGCCATCCTTCAATCTGGCTCCACCAATCGTCCAGGCTAGGCTGGTGATTGGAAAAGCCCTCTTCCTTCCAAATATCGATCATGCGACGAATGACGTGTGCCGCATCTCCGACGATAGGGATATCAACAGCAACATTCTTGTTGATTGAAGACAGATCAATATCCACATGAATTTTCTTGGAACCCGGCGAAAAAGCATCAACCCGCCCCGTCACGCGGTCATCAAAGCGGGCGCCCAGATTTACCATAACATCACAATCGTGCATGGCGTGATTGGCTTCCCATGTGCCATGCATGCCAAGCATGCCAAGGAACTGTTTTTCGCTTGCGGCAAAAGCCCCTAGCCCCATCAAAGTACTGGTTACCGGAAACCCTGTCATGTGCGCGAGTTCGGTCAACAGATCTGACGCTTCTGGCCCCGAATTGATGATGCCACCGCCGGTGTAGAGGATCGGGCGTTTGGCCGTAGCCATTGCAGCAACCGCCTCGCGAATAGCTTCCTCTTCCCCTTCAAGCTGAGGACGATAAGTGCGATGTTCCCCGCGGCCGGTTACCTCATATTCTGCCTGTTCAATCTGCACATCTTTGGGCAGATCAATTACGACGGGACCCGGTCGTCCATTGGTCGCCACATAAAATGCTTCATGGAATACGTTCGGAATGTCCGCCGCATCCTTCACCAGATAATTATGCTTGGTGCAGGGGCGCGTTATGCCAACTGTATCCGCTTCCTGAAATGCGTCGTTGCCGATCAAATGCCGGGCAACCTGGCCGGTCAAACAAATCATTGGGATCGAATCGAGCATGGCGTCGGTCAAGCCAGTTACGGCATTGGTGGCACCAGGGCCTGACGTCACCAAAACCACACCGGGTTTGCCAGTTGACCGGGCATAGCCCTCTGCCGCATGCGTTGCGGCCTGCTCGTGACGCACCAGAATATGCCTGATTTTATCCTGCTTAAACAGTTCATCATAGATGGGCAGCACAGCACCACCCGGATATCCAAAGACGACCTCGACGCCGAGGTCCGTCAATGCTTTGAGGATCATCTGCGCGCCGCTCAACTTAGTCGCGGCTGCCGCTTTTTTGCGGGTCGTTGCCATCGATGCAGTCATCTGGTGTTTCTCACTGTTAAACTCAATCTACGCCCAAAACCCCCACCTAATAGTAATTGGGGACGCTCTAAGAGCGCCACCCTGTTCATATTAATTGGGGGCGCTCAAAGAGCGCCCCCGGGGTGGGTCTCGTCACAGTTGAGGTCTGCTTTGGGCTTTCAGACCTCTGACGATGTCGCAGGCTGGCATGACATCGTCGAATCCCGTTTTATTGTACGATAATTACCCGGTCAACCTATTTTTTGAATAATTTAGTAACTAAATTATCAAAATAGCTTTCCGAATATTGCGCATCAAGCGTGTTCCAGTGAGAAAACTGGTTCCTAAACCAAGTTAGCTGCCGTTTGGCGAAGCGTCTGGTCTGCATTTTCGCGTCGTCAGATGCCTTTTCTAGCGAATTACTACCTTCCAAATAAGCGATCAGCGAAGGTACACCAAGCGCACGCATGACCGGCAGTTCCCTTGACAGATTGCGTTCCAAAAGCGCCTCAACTTCCCTTAGCCCGCCTTCTTCCAGCATGAGGTCGAAACGCCTATTGCAACGTTCATAAAGTACCTCCCTTTCAGGCAGCAAAATGAATTTCTCAACGGCCCCCTTGATGTCGTGAGCTTGCATCGGACCAGGTTCGGTTTTTTTCTGCCATTCGCTCAGCGGTGTACCTGTGGCGCGTTCCACTTCCACAGCCCGGCATATGCGCTGGCTATCACCTGGAGCCAGTCGCTTCGCGATAACCGGGTCACTCATTTGCAATTCTGTGTGCAGAACTGCACTACCGGCCTCTGCACACTGACGGCGCACTTCCTGCCTGATCTCATCGGGGATATCCGGCACGCGCGCGATCCCGTCCAACAACACCTTGAAATACATGCCGGTACCGCCAACCAGAATTGGCAGCTTGTCTTCTGCCCAGGCTTGTTCGATCTGATGCATGGCGTGTTCAGCCCAAAAAGCAGCCGAACATGTTTTGGCGCCATCGAGGAACCTGTACAGGCGATGCGGCGCCTGTTGTTCCTCTAGTTCGCTGGGGCATGCAGTGATGACCTGCAGGTCACGGTATACCTGCATGCTATCTGCGTTGATGATGACACCGTCATATTCAGAAGCCGCTTTGAGCGCGAATGCCGACTTGCCGCCTGCTGTTGGACCTGCAATAAAAAGGGCTCGTTTCACGAATTGGCCTTACCTGGCTGAATGGATATCGGAAATTCAATGGACATTGTATTGACCCTGGTCGTCAACCCCGGCCTTGAAGATGCGCTAGAAAACGCCACTGCAGCCGCCATTGCGACGCTCGAAAATGCGTCAGCAGAAATTGAAGTGCTCCATACAGGAAGGGCAATTGACATTAAATCAACAGCCGACTCGATTGAGGCGAAGCGTAAGTCTGTCAGCGAGGTGCTGCGGCCCTATACCCAAGTCGATTGGTGCCTCCAGCAGAACACTGAAGACCGCAAGAAATCTATGCTGATCGCAGATATGGATTCGACCATGATCACTGTTGAGTGCATTGACGAACTTGCTGACTTTGTTGGCAAAAAAGAGGCCGTATCGGAAATCACCGAAGCAGCGATGCGCGGCGAGCTGGATTTTGAGGGTGCACTTAAAGAGCGTGTGGCACTGCTGAAAGGATTGCCGGTTGTTGCTCTTGAAACGTGCTACGCTGAGCGCATTGAATTAATGCCGGGGGCAAAGCCTCTGGTGCGAACCATGACCACTAATGGCGCTTTCGCGGCCTTGGTTTCAGGTGGCTTCACTTTTTTCACGGACAGAGTGGCTGACACTATCGGCTTTCACACCAATCGGGCCAATATCCTCGGTATTGAGAACGGCGCCTTAACCGGAATGGTTGTCGAACCGATCTGTGGCGCCCAATCCAAACTGGAAGCGCTAGGTGAATATTGCGCCGAACGTGGCATTGAACCCGCGCAAGTTTTAGCCGTCGGTGATGGCGCAAATGACATTCCTATGCTGCAGGCTGCGGGCCTGGGTGTTGCCTATCACGCCAAGCCCAAAACAGCCGCCGCCACACACGCGGCCGTGCGAAACGGGGATCTTAGCACCCTGCTATATTTCCAGGGCTACTGCCGGGAGGAATTCGCACAATAAAAAAGGCCGCCGAAGCGACCTTTTCTTAATTCAATCAATTGCAGATTAGTCTTCAGTCGACAAGCGCAGCGGAATGTGCGCCGTGTTGCCGCGCAAGTTGATCAGAACCAGAATACGGTCCCTGCCTGCGTCAACTGCTTCATCGAAAAGATCCGCAACTTCGCTTGGGCTTTCAACACGCCGGTTGTTCACCCGGATGATCACCGCACCAGAGCGAATTCCAGCACGGTAAGCTGCCGTGCGGCGTGACACCCGCATAACAACAACGCCGTCAACGTCTTCGTTAATGTCGAAACGCTGGCGCAGGCTGTCATTCATTGGCGCGAGTTCCATGCCTTCAGTTAGCTCACGATCAGAACCTTCGCGGCGACGATCATTCTCACCGTCCTCTTCTTCTTCCTGTTGCTGAAGGCCTGCAAGCGCTGCAGGCAAAGCACCGGTGCGAACTTGAATGGTTTGACGCTCACCTTCGCGAACAATCACCACATCAACTGCTTTATCAATTGGTGTACGCTTCACGAGGCGCGACAGGCTTGCGCTGTCGATCACTTCCTGACCATCCCAAAGAACGATAATATCACCTTCTTCAAGCTCTGCTGCGGCAGCAGGGCTGTCTGGCTCAACGCGAGTGACCATCGCACCTTCGTCAATATCCAGATCAAGTGTTTCAGCAATGTCATCTGTCAGCGGTTGAATGCTAACGCCCAACCAGCCACGGCGCACAGAGCCGTATTCACGCAGCTGCTCAACAACATTTTTGGCGTGGTTGGAAGGAATAGAAAAACCAATACCCACGTTGCCGCCTGAAGGTGAGAAAATAGCGGTGTTCACGCCAATCACTTCACCGCTCATGTTGAACAAAGGACCACCCGAGTTGCCGCGGTTAATGGAAGCATCCGTCTGAATGAAAGCCACATCAGTCTGGCCAACGGTGCGGTTTCGCGCTGAAATGATACCTGCGGTAACAGTTCCGCTTTGACCAAATGGGTTACCAATGGCGATCACCCAGTCACCGATGCGGGAAGATTCGTCATTGCCCCACTCTACTGCGGGGAAATCTTCACCGTTTTCATGATTGATTTTCAAGACGGCAAGGTCAGACAAGGCGTCCCGGCCAATCACTTCCGCCGTATAGTCATCGCGGTTGGGGAAAGACACTGTGATTTCGTCCGCATCTTCAACCACATGATTGTTGGTGATCACGATAC
Source organism: Kordiimonadaceae bacterium (assembly GCA_017640725.1). Taxonomy (GTDB): domain Bacteria; phylum Pseudomonadota; class Alphaproteobacteria; order Sphingomonadales; family Kordiimonadaceae; genus Kordiimonas. Next base: position 28,941 of record JAEPQB010000002.1, read on the forward strand.
CAGATTTGTCGATGACAAACCCGGAGCCTAGCGAGCGCGCCTGACGAGGCTCTTCGTCTTCATCAAAGCGGTCACGGAATTGTTCCCAGAATTCTTCGAAAGGCATACCTTCGGGGATTTGAGGCACGCGACGGTTTCCGCGTCCGCGGATTGTTTGAACCGTTGAAATATTCACCACTGCCGGTGACAGTGTTTCAACGAGGTTAGCAAATGTATCTGGGCGATCATCCGCCCGAACTGTAGGAACCACAGTTGCAGCCATAGCAGCAACCAGTAGGGCCACACCAAGCGCCTTCAAAGGCGAAACGGTAGCTCGCTGGTCGATTGTTTTTGTAAAGTAAGTGCGCAATGCACCTCTCCTTATTTAGTTAACTCGTTACTTTCTTTGTACTGGTCTGGCGGCGAATTCGATCACACGCCTTGTACGAGCCATACAATCGCTACACCAATCGCCGCCATGGTCAAGCCTAGCCCCCTAAGCTTTGCGGCGGGTTGTTCGAGCATTGCGACAAGCAGCGATTTCATGCTCGAGGGCAAAAGTGCATAGGCCACGCCCTCTATAAAAAGAGCGAGGCCTAACCCAACTGCGAGGAGTGACCAGTCCAAATCAAGCCCCTCTATCTAACAAGACTTAGTTATTTCCTGTGGCTTGTGAATTCACAAACAATTTAAAGAATTCACTATCCGGTGAAAGGATCAAACGTGTGTCGTCTTCACCAAGCGCCGCACGGTATGCCTGCATGGTACGATAGAATTCAAAAAACTCTTCGTCCTTGCCAAATGCGTCAGCAAAAATTTTCACTGCGCGTCCGTCAGCTTCACCGCGGATGATTTGCGACTGGCGCTCGGCGTCGGCAACCAGAACTGCTTGCTGCCTATCTGCATCAGAACGGATTTTCACCGCATCACGGAGACCTTCGGCGCGCTTTTCCGCAGCCTCTTGCTCCCGCTCGGTTTTCATGCGGTCAAAAATGGCTTGGCTGTTCTGCACTGGCAGATCAACGCGTTTCAACCGAACGTCTACAACCTCAAGTCCAACAGAAGCAGCGCGCTCATTGGTAAGTGCGCTGATTTGGTCCATAAGCTCTGCGCGCTGGCCAGAAACGATGTTCTGCATCGGTTGGCTTGCGAGCACATCTCGCACCGTTGAAACCATGATGCCTTCAAGAAGGTCACTGGCGATACGGTCCGTTGCTGCAGCCTGATAGCGCTTCAGTGGATCAACAACTTTGTAGCGTGCAAAACTATCCACAAGGATGCGACGCTGGTCGCTTGCGAGCACTTCTTGAGGCCGGATATCCAGGCTCAGGATGCGCTTATCGATAAAGATAACCTGTTCGACAATCGGCATTTTGAAATGCAGGCCAGGCTCCGGAACGGTACGACGCGGCTCACCAAATTGAACAACGAGTGCTTGTTCGCGCTCACTGACAACATATAGGCTGTTGAAGCCAACAAAGGCTGCGATAGCGAGAACAACTAGTCCTGCGATTGACTTAGCATTCATGATTATTCTCCACCAGTCTTGGCTTTGTTGAGTTCTGAAAGCGGCAGGTATGGAACCACGCCCGAACCGGCATCACCATCAAGGATGATCTTGTCCATTCCCGACAGGATCTGTTCCATTGTCTCCAGATAAATTCGTTTCTTGGTGACGTCTTTCGCGGCAATATACTCATTGTAAACAGAGGTAAAGCGTGCCGCCTCACCTTCTGCACGAGCCACGGTTTGGGCACGGTAAGCCTCAGCCAGCTGTAGCAAACGCTCTGCTTCACCTTCAGCTCTGGGGATCACTTCATTGGCGTATCGCGTGGCTTCGTTGCGTGAGCGCTGCTGGTCCGCTTCCGCCCGCTGCACATCAAGGAATGCGTCTTTAACAGCTTCTGGCGCTTCTGACTCGATGATTTGCACCCGAAGAACGCGAACACCGCTTTCGTAGCTGTCGAGCGTTTCAATGATCTGCTCCAGAGCTTGCAGCTGAATTTGTTCACGTGCTGTTGTGATAATCGGCACAATCTGATTTTTACCAACGATCTCGCGCATGACGCTCTCGGAAACCGACTTGATGGTGCCTTCAGGGTCGCGTAGCTTGAAGAGATAATTGCCCAAGTCTTTGATTTGCCAAACAACATTGAAGCGAACATCAACGATGTTTTCGTCTTGTGTCAGCATCAGGCTTTCATCAAGGCCGCCAGACCTGCGAGACCCGGAAGTGCGAGCACCAATTGAGATTGTTTTTTCGTCGGTGACGCCGCGAACCTCAACAGTTTCAATTGGATAAGGCAGATGCCAGTGCAGGCCCGGATCGGAAAGAATCGTGCGTTCGCCAAAGCGCAATACGACACCCTGCTCATTGGGCTCAACGCGGTAAAAACCGCTGAACATCCAAATGGCCACGACAGCAAGCAAAATCAGGAAAATCCCGCCTTTTCCGCCCGGTAGCGCATTTTTCAGCTGTTCCTGACCCTTGCGGATCACTTCGTCGATGTTTGGCTCATTGCCGCCACCACCGCCACGACCACCGCCGCCGCGCTGGCCGTTCCCCCATGGATTGGGGCGTTCGCCATCACCATTATTTTGCCAGGGCATACTAAACTCCTTCAGCTGTCACGAACGTGACATTCTGGACGCGCTTTCTATATAGAAAGCAAATTTGTGTTGCTTAGCTATATATGGTAGCCGCACATGACCTGCAATGATGTTGGGGCAAATTCGGGGGGATTTGCGCCGAAAAGAGAGTTTACCCATCAAAAATGAACGCCAACCTCAAAGAAACTGTCGAAAATTTCCTCAAAAATTACTCATTACCGGGTGCTGACAAAGATATTGTGAGCGCAAAGATTGTCAGCGCCGTCATCGTTAATGACGGTCAGGTTGGCATCATCCTGGACTTTGGCAGTGAGCTCCCCGAATCTGCCAGTTCTTTGCGATCAGAAATCGAATCTGCCGTTGGGAAGTTGGCTGGCGTTACTTCTGCCAACGTGGTTGTGACTTCAGCGTCAAAACAACAGCCGGGTCGGACTGCAAGCGGCCCTCGCCCCGTCCAGCCAGCGCCTACTTTGTCGCCGGCAGCCAAAGCACCGCCAACACCAACCGAAATTCCGGGTGTGAAGCATATTATTGCGGTCGCAAGCGGCAAGGGTGGTGTTGGCAAGTCAACCACGTCGGTAAACCTGGCGCTGGCACTCAAGGAACGTGGCCTTTCGGTAGGTATCATGGATGCCGACATATTCGGCCCAAGCCTGCCCATGCTCACGGGTCTGGACGCGAAACCAGAAACTAAAGACAAGATCATTCAGCCGCTTGAAGCACACGGGCTGAAGCTAATGTCGATCGGTTTCCTGATTGATGTAGACCAACCAGTCGTATGGCGTGGCCCAAGGGTTATGGGCGCTACGCAGCAGCTTCTAAAAGACGTGGCCTGGGGACCGCTCGATGTGTTGATTGTCGACATGCCACCCGGCACCGGTGATGTGCAGCTGACGATGGTGCAGCAAGCCCCGCTCAGCGGCGCGGTGATTGTGTCAACGCCTCAGGACCTGGCCCTGATTGATGCGCGCAAAGGTCTGGCCATGTTCCAGAAAGTCAATGTGCCGATTTTTGGTATCATTGAAAATATGACAAGCTTTGTGTGCCCGCATTGCGGCGGTGAAAGTCACATTTTTGGCCATGGCGGCGCACAAGAAACGGCAGCTAAACTGGGCTGTGAGTTTTTGGGTGGCGTCCCGCTTGAAATGGATGTTCGTCTCAGCGCGGACAGCGGCACTCCGATCATGGTGCAAGAAAGCGACAGCGCCGCCAAAGATGTGTATCGATCGATCGCAGAAAAAGTGGCAAGCAAACTCAGCTAAGAAACCCGCTCAAAGGTCACAAAGGCGTAAGCTGGTTTGTCTGCCTCAGCCGCATGGGGCTTGCGCGAAACTTCCTGCCACTCGACGGGGTCAATGTTGGGGAAGAAAGCATCTCCCTCAACCGACAATGCAACCTCGGTGACATAAAGCTTGTTCACCAATGGCAGCATAGCCCGGTAAATCTCTGCACCGCCAATAACCATGACTTCGTCTGACGTTGAAGCTGCTGCAACGGCTTGTTCGGTTGACCGCACAATAGTCACGCCGTCTGACGTCCAGTCTTGGTTTCGTGTAATGACAATATTTTGGCGACCCGGCAGCGGCCTTCCGATGGACTCGAACGTTTTGCGTCCCATAATGATGGGCTTGCCCATCGTAACCGCCTTGAAATACTTCAGATCAGCAGGCAGGTGCCACGGTAACTGGTTGTCGACACCGATGGCATTATTGTCTGCCATCGCAACAATAAGGGAAACTTTCATGAACCAATCCAGATTGCGAGCCGCTTAAATTAGCGCGCCATCATCGTCATCGGAATCTGCCAGGTCAAGAGGTAGCTGCACCCGGATCGTTGTCCCCACATTCTGAATACTGCGCACGCTGATGATACCGTCCATACGGTTCACAAGCTCGCGGCAAATGGCGAGCCCAAGCCCCACTCCGCCATGCTGCCGGGAATGTGTTGTGTCCACCTGGGTGAAGCGGTCAAACAGAACCGACTGTTTTTCTTCGGGTATGCCAATGCCAGTGTCCTGCACCTCCAAAACCCACGCAGCTGCCCCGTTTTTAAAGGGTTTGGGGTGCATGCGAATGCTGACTGATCCTTCTTTGGTGAACTTAATGGCATTTGAAGCAAGATTGATCAAAACCTGCCGCAGCCTCAATTCGTCACCTTGGATAGAGTTCGGCATGGCATCCGCCATATTGAAGGAGAATTCCAAGCCCTTCTCGTCGGCTTGATGGGAAAGTAACCCCATAACACCTTCCACCAAATTCTTGGGGTCCAGAGGTTTCTTTTCAATGCGAACACGCCCTGCTTCCAGTTTCGCTAAATCAAGAATGTCATTGATGATGCTCAGAAGGTGCTTGCCACTGCTGTTAATGTCGCCCGCATATTCAATGTAGCGCTTGTCCCCTATCGGCCCCAATGTTTCGGTTTCCAGAATTTCAGAGAAACCCAAAATCGCATTGAGTGGTGTGCGGAGTTCATGGCTCATGGTCGCCAAAAACTCTGACTTGGCCAGGTTTGCAGCCTCTGCCGCTCGTCGAGCGTCATCGACTTCACTGTTGAGATTCTGGAGCATGCGGTAGTGGTTTTCGAGTTCCGAATGGGCTTCTTTCAACGCTCGCGTGCGCCGGTTCACAATTTCCACAACCCGATTGGATCGCCTGATCTGGTCATAGGCAAGAAAGCTCAGGATAGCAGTGATCAAAACACCAACCATGCCAACACGCAGCACATTTTGCATATTGACCTGGTAGGCTTGTTCGCTGGCAAACAGTGTGACTTCCAGGCCACCCAAACCAACATTCACTGTTGTACCAGCTGTCCAGGCACCTCCGGCAGGCGCATCGCTGGCATCCGGGATGCCATTCAATTTCACGAGGACAGGCTCTGGTTCGCCGCTGGAGCTGCCGGCGCGGCGATTTACAAATTGCACACCGCCCAGCAACGCACTGGTGCCGCTACGCTGTGACAAAACTTCCAAATGCACCACCTCAACAAGAAATGCGTTTCCTATCTCTGAACGAAACGGGCTTACAATGACGAGTTTGCCAGAAGGTGTTGCGACAGGGCTCAGCTTGTCAGTAACCAATTCAAAGTCAGTTTGGCCAACTGACAAAACCTGATCCAAAAGCTGGTTGTACTGCTCGAACCGTGCCAAATCCAACCCAACGAGAGAGGCACCGCCATCTTCGCTAACATCCCGCTCTCGCAATCCGACATAGGCAAGATAGTAGGAAGATTGTCGGGCGTTTTGCTCACCCGCACGACTTACCAGAGAGTTTTCATTGATTTCGCCTATCAGTGATTGAACTTTTTGATGCGATTCTCGTTCATCAGCGGCCACAACCAATAGAGTTGTGACAGCCTCTGCCGAGTTAATCGAAGTATAGCTGTCAACAAATTCAGCGAGTGCTCGCCCCTCTGGCTCACCCGTCAGCGCGAATACATCCCCGAACCGCGTGACCGAAGCATTAATACTCGTCAGGTCTGCAGACAACCGCGCCAAAAACCTGCCGGAAGCATCGCGAAATTCGTCTCGGGCATCGTTAACCGCGTTGCGATAAATCTCGTTGACGATGAACCCCGTCAGAAGCAGGCCAATACCAACAATGAGACTGAACAATGAGAGTTGGCGAAAATTAATTTCTTGTGCACCAAACACGAATACCTCTTTGCGACATTACCCTACCCCTAAAAAGAGTTTATTTTTCAGTCTCTTATCGCTTAGACGGCGATGGGAGCCTTGATGAGGGCGTGTGACTCATACCCTATGATTCGGATATCATCATAGGTAAATGCAAATATATCCCTAACGTCCGGATTCAATTGCAAGGATGGTAGCGCCAGTGGTTCTCTGGCAAGCTGAATATCAGCCTGTTCAACATGGTTTGAATAGAGGTGAGCATCGCCAAATGTGTGCACAAAGTCCCCTACTTCCAGGTCACACACTTGCGCAACCATATGGGTCAGCAGCGCGTATGACGCGATATTAAAGGGCACACCCAGAAATATGTCCGCACTTCGCTGATACAACTGGCAACTTAACTTGCCTTCGGCAACATAGAACTGAAACAGGCAGTGGCATGGTGGTAGAGCCATGTCATCCACATCAGACACATTCCATGCTGAAACGATGTGTCTGCGACTATTTGGGTTGGTCTTTATTTGCTCGATCAGGTTGGCCAGCTGATCGACTTTTTGCCCGTCGGGCGTCGGCCAACTGCGCCACTGATGACCATACACCGGGCCTAAGTCGCCGTTTTCATCCGCCCATTCATCCCAGATGGAAACGCCGTTGTCTTTCAGATACTTAATGTTTGTGTCACCGGCGACAAACCACAGTAGTTCATGAATGATTGACCTCAAATGCAGCTTTTTGGTCGTGACCATTGGGAAACCATCGGCCAGATTAAAACGCATCTGATGACCAAATACGCTGTAGGTCCCTGTCCCGGTTCTATCGCCCCTGAAAGTACCCTCAGTTCGAACGCGCCTCAGCAAATCAAGATATTGCTGCATCCAACCCCCTGTTGATTGATGGCCCTATTAGCAATGCCAACATTGGCTTAGTTGATTTATTGCTGAGGCAACTCCTGCAGGCAAGTGCGAATTCTTGTTTTCCCACTATTCCGCGGCCAAACGGATTGCGGAGCGCAGTTTCTCAAGGTCGGCGAGATAAGTATCAACAAACAGCCCCACCACAGCGTTGCGCTTAAGTTCCATATATTCGATGCGATGATGCAGATTAAAAAGGTCGATAATGTTTTGTCGCAATGGGTGGGAACAATGCTCCAACCCGGCTGATGCCATGGACCATTGGCTGAAACACCTGGCTGGCAACTCTTCATCCAGCAATTTAGCAACCGACACGTGGCGACTGTCATTGCTAATGCGGGCAAAGCAGGCCTCAACAGCACTTTTGGGCCCTTCTAAAACCTGCAAAAACTGCCCGTTGTGAAACAGCAACATACCTGTGATGTCGTCCGCCGCATTGTTTTTGCAGGAACTCTCAAGGATTGAGAACAGTTCTTTTTCGTCGACGGAAGAATCCGCGACGCTGATGTAGCATAAAAGGTGCAAATCGCTTCCCCGCAAGCACCGATGTCATTTCCTCCATTCAGAGTAATTTGAATAACCAGCTGAAAACAAGAAAAAAATCAGTGCGCAGGCCCCCACCGGCACCCAAACGCTAGATGTCTATTTTTGTGGCAAACCGATCCAGGTCAGACAAGTAGGTGTCGGCAAATATGCCAATCGCCTTGTTGGTATGAAGTTCTTCATACTGAACATGGCTCCGCAGATCCAACAGACTGATGACTTGAGAGCGAAGAGAGTATTCAAAGTCTGTCAGTTCTACTGCAGCCATATCCCAACCATGGAAGCATGGTCGCTCAGCGGGTTGGTCCGCCAACGTTATGATTCCGGTGTGGCGAGGGTCTCTTTCGATGCGCTGAAAACAGGTCCTTAATGCAGGCTCCGGACCTTCGAGCACTTGGAAAAACTGCTGTGAATGATACATCAGCATGCCATGGATATCGTGCAATGCGTTGAATTTTCTGGCAGAATCCAGAATGTCGATGAGTCCCTGAGAACTCATCGCAGGCGTTGCTGCACTGATGTATACCAACTGGTGCATATTGCCACCGAAGGCTGTATTACACTCGCTTCCCTATTACGACACCCTAACCCTGCATTTGACATAAAAACAAGTAAAATCAATAACTAACGCGTAACGTGTACAATTACACTTAGTCATTTATGGCGTAAAAGGCCAAACAGAAATCTGACAAACATCTTCTCATTTCGGTACGGAAGACTTATATACGCACTGCTGGCTTGCCAGCTATGGCGATAAAGGACGCAGTGAGTACGTATTGCGGACCCGGGGGCAGTGCCCGGCGCCTCCACCAGGAACCACCGGACATAAGCCGATGGTTGCTGATGGGGGCGAACCAGGATCGACGTGTATCGAAAGTTGTCTGTCTTTCGCTCGGGATGGCACCGCCGTGATGGGCCACCTTAAAATAAATGCTAACGACAATGACGTCGAGTTCGCTGTTGCTGCGTAAGCGGTCATAGCAAACTACATTTATCTGAATTCCTGAGAGTTGACACTTTCAGGTGGGGGTTGGGCCACCTAGCAACAGAACGGCCCATTACCTCTTCTTTGACCTATTGCCTCTCACACAAGAGCCATGATGGCGGACACACATCATCAGGTGCTGAAGCCACCGCTTGCTCCAAATGTTTGTACGTCAGCGGTCGACTGCTATGGGCGGCGACAAAAGTGTCCGGCTTAAGGCCGATCAATTGCAGTGCCGCCAGCAAGGCAGCGCTGGCGCGAATGCCACCTTCTTGCTGCCGGGAAAAAAACATATCAGCCGTGAACATAACGCGTTCGTCTCTGACATAGGTGCCCAGATTATGTCTCGAATGGCCACTGGGAATGTCGATAAGCCGCACGCGTCCAAAGCTGTGGTCTGCCCCCGGCACGAGCATGCGCTCCTCTTCATCCAATTGTCGCCCCAGTGCGCGCTCCACTGTTGCAAGGTGGTCCGGATGCAAGATGAATGTAGCGCCTAGCTGATCCAGTTCCCTCACGCCGCCAATATGATCCATATGATGGTGACTGATCACAAAATATCGCACTGGTTTTTGAGTTCCAGTTAGGCTCTGGACCGCAGCTATCCGTTCTGGAAAGCGGTCATATCCGCCAGCTGCTGTGAAATAGTCTCCCTCGTCAACAAACAAGGAAAAGCCCCAGTCCTGTCCGGCAATATAAACGCCTTGGGCAATTTCTTTGACGGTCATTTCCGAGAAGTCGAGGCCTTGTCCTTCCTGTTCATACGTTGCCGGGATGTCGAACAATCCTTGGTCATCTGGCTCTAAAGAGACAGTTCGGGAAACTGTTACTGTTCTGGGCTCGCTTCGGTTGTAGACGTATGTGTCGCCCGCATACAGCAGATCGCCGACGCGTTGATGGTTATCGAACCGGTATGTGTGGACCTCCCCCTCCATCCAGTGTGGCCGCGTCGCCATGCTGATGCGACCAGTTTCGCCGTGTACAAACAGCGTAAGCGGGGGATGGCCGTTGGCCTGAAAAGAGATTTTTTGATGCACCTCGCCGTTCAGTTCCTCCTGCCCTGAGAGGGTCGCATCATCACTGGAATCATAGAGCATGCGCGCGAGAATTGTATCAAGCGTGTAGGAAAGCCGCCGATCTGCAGATGCAAACGACAAAGAGTTTTCCTTTGAGTATGTCTGCTTGCTGTGGTTCACAGAGTAGCCGGTTGTGCCGTCGAAAAACTGGTTTTGCGTGTACCTGCCATCACCGGACCAGCTGGCGGACCGCCAGCTTTTGCGGGAGTTTTCAAAATCCACGAATACTGAAGCCTGATAGTGGCCAATGTCCACAAGCGTGGGTGACGTACTCTGACCAAAATTAAGCCGCTTGGTATGATCAGTGAATTCCAGTCGGGCGAGATTTGTGAGCGCCTTGCCGCCATACGCCTCTACGACCGTTTCTATCAGATTCTGTTCTTCGTTGCCCGCAAACGCAGGAAAACTGGCCACCGTTGCGGCCCAAAAGGCCGTGAGAACTATTTGGCAGGATTTCATAAATGTCTCTATTTCAAATTATTTTCAGTCGAAAAATGGATTAATACAGGCTCTCTATTCATCAACGAATTCGCCGACAATCAGTATGCGACCGATGGATACTGTGAAGTGATGAAGCGCCGATGAGGGTTGAGCACAAGCAGGTTCGCATTTCAAAATCGGGTCGTTCTGCGACAGAAGGCATGTTTTGCCTTCACTGTCCTTGCAGCACCGTTTATAAGGGCCTCAGATACGAGTAAACACAGAGCATGAGTATGACGGAAAGCCACATTGATTACGATGCTAAAGTCCAGGACGCGCTCAGGAGCGTGGTGAAAACCGTGCTGACTGAAACAGCGCGGGATGGGCTGCAAGGCGACCATCATTTTTACGTTGCGTTTAAAACGCAGGCGCCGGGGGTCAATATTCCCACGCATCTTGTCAGTCGCTTCCCCGATGAAATGACCATCGTGCTCCAGCATAAATTCTGGGGACTTGAAGTTCACGACGAGCATTTTGAGATTGGCTTGTCGTTCAATCAAAAACCAGAGCATTTGATCATTCCTTTTGCGGCAATTGTCGGATTTGTTGACCCAAGTGTGCAGTTTGCGCTCCAGTTTCATGATGAATCTGAACCAGGAACAGATTCGGAGGTCGCGCCCGAGGCCGAGCAAATCATCATGGAAAGTGATGACAGCATGTTTTTGCCGGAGGCCGATGAAGAAGCTCCCGCTAACGTGGCGCCCGCACCGGCAGAAGCTGAACTGGCAGAAGCTGAGCTGGCAGAAGCTGAACAGGAGCCCGAGGCGCCAAAAGACAATGTTGTCACGCTTGATGCTTTCCGCAAAAAGTAACTTTCCTGCGCCCCGGCACATCTAACGTTGGGGCATGAACAACAGGGCTGCGACGAGCAGCATCAACTCCAAATACGCAAGGGCCAATGCGATGTCAGACTGGACATATTCTAAGCTGTTTCAAGTGGGGGACGATGAAACCCCCTATCGCAAACTTACGGGTAATCATGTCTCCACCATTGAAGTGAACGGCAAGTCAATCCTGAAGGTTGAAGATGAAGCCCTCGAGCTGTTGACCCGCGAGGCCATGTCAGACATCGCGCACCTGCTGCGCCCTGGGCACCTCCAGCAACTGGCGAACATTCTTGAAGACCCGGAAGCGAGCGACAACGACCGTTTTGTCGCGACCGAATTGCTCAAGAACGCCAATATTGCCGCCGGCCGCGTGCTGCCAGGCTGTCAGGACACAGGCACCGCCATCGTGGTTGGCAAAAAAGGCCAGTATGTTTGGACGGACGGCGACGATGCCGCACCGCTTACCAAAGGCGTGATGCGCACCTATACGGAAACCAATCTGCGCTATAGCCAGATGGCTCCTTTGTCCATGTACAAAGAAGTCAACACCAAGAATAATACGCCCGCACAGATCGATATCTATGCCGATAAGGGCAACGAATATCACTTCCTGTTCCTGGCCAAAGGTGGCGGGAGTGCCAACAAAACCTTCCTGTTCCAGCAAACACCGGCAACGCTGCGCGAAGACCGCATGCTGGCGTTTCTCGATGAAAAAATCCGCACGCTTGGCACGTCAGCCTGCCCGCCATACCACTTGGCAATTGTGATTGGCGGCTTGTCGGCGGAACAAAGCCTCGCGACGGTTAAAAAGGCGTCTGCCCGCGACTATGACAGCCTGCCTACCACCGGTGACGAGACCGGCCGGGCGTTCCGCGACGTGGAAATGGAAGAAAAAGTGCTGGAAATGACGCGCAACATGGGCATTGGCGCCCAGTTTGGCGGCAAGTACTTCTGCCATGATGTGCGGGTGATCCGCCTGCCCCGTCACGGCGCCAGCCTGCCGGTCGGCATCGGCGTTTCTTGTTCCGCAGATCGTCAGGTGAAAGCCAAAATCACCGGCGAAGGCGTATTCCTTGAAGCGCTGGAGACTGATCCCGCTAAATATATGCCCGAAATCACAGACGGCGACCTGTCGAGCGAAGTGGTGAAGGTCGACCTCAACAAACCGATGGCGGAAATCCTGAGCACGCTCAGCCAATATCCGATCAAAACCCGGTTGGCGCTTTCCGGCACCATTGTGGTCGCACGCGACCTTGCTCATGCCCGCATCCAGAAAATGATCGAAGACGGCGCAGAAATGCCCGACTATTTCAAAGATCACATCATTTATTACGCTGGCCCTGCGAAAACACCGGACGGATACGCCTCGGGCAGCTTTGGCCCTACCACAGCTGGCCGCATGGACAGCTATGTTGGCCCGTTCCAGAAACTGGGCGGCAGCATGGTAAGCCTTGCCAAAGGCAACCGCTCTCGCGCCGTTACCAAGGCCTGCGAAGAAAATGGCGGTTTTTATCTGGGGTCCATCGGCGGCCCGGCGGCTATCCTCGCCAAAAACAATATCAAGAATGTGGAAGTCCTTGATTTTGAAGAGCTTGGCATGGAAGCCGTTTGGAAAATCGATGTGGAAGACTTCCCAGCCTTCATCGTTGTGGACGATAAAGGCAACGACTTCTTCAAAAACGTATAGAAATTAGCCGGAAGCGCAGGTTTTGCTTGCGCTTTCGGCCACTTCCTCCTAGAAGGCGCCCCTTGTGATTTTTGCGGTGGGGCCAGACTTACCGCCGCCATATAGGACGCTCAGCGCCATGACAAAACCCTTTTCCCTGCCCGGGCTTTCGCTCGCGCAGACCAGAACCGAATTGCTTTCGGGCCTCACTGTTGCTCTCGCACTGGTTCCTGAGGCCGTAGCCTTTGCTTTTGTGGCGCAGGTAAACCCTCTCGTTGGTCTCTATGCCGCCTTCATCGTTGGACTTATTACAGCAGTGATTGGTGGTCGCCCGGGCATGATTTCAGGTGCAACTGGTGCATTGGCTGTTGTGATGGTCAGTTTGGTAGTCACCCACGGCGTCGAGTATCTGTTCGCAACCGTGGTGCTGATGGGTATTTTGCAAGTCCTGGCAGGTGCCTTGCGGCTCGGAAAATTCATCAGGATGGTGCCACATCCGGTCATGCTCGGGTTCGTAAATGGTCTGGCCATCGTAATTTTCCTGGCGCAACTGGGCCAATTCAAAGTGCCAGGCACAAATGATTGGATGGCAGGTGAGCAACTAACTCTCATGTTGGGCCTCAGTTTCCTAACGATGGGGATCATCTGGCTAGGCTCCAAATATATCAAAGGCTTCCCTGCCCCATTATTAGGCATACTGGCAGTTTCAGCTCTGGTAATTGGTTTAGGGATCGACATTCCGCGTGTTGGCGACCTCGCTACCATCAAAGGTGGCCTTCCTGAATTCCATATTCCTATTGTACCGCTGAACGCTGAAACCCTATCCATCATCTTCCCCTACGCTGTAATTCTGGCTGCAATTGGTCTTATTGAGTCGTTGCTGACCCTCAACCTGGTTGCGGAACTGACCGACTCAAAAGGTGGCGCATCGCAGGAGTGTTTTGCCCAAGGAACCGCCAACATTGTCACAGGCTTCTTCGGCGGCATGGGTGGCTGCGCCATGATTGGCCAAAGCATGATCAATGTGAATTCTGGTGGCCGAACGCGGCTTGCGGGCATCGCGGCAGCGCTCTTCCTGCTCGCCTTCATCGTTGTCGGCAGCAGCCTGATTGAACAAATCCCACTTGCCGCCCTCGTCGGTGTGATGTTCATGGTTGTGATCGGCACCTTCGCCTGGTCCAGCTTCCGCATCATCAACAAAATCCCGAGAACAGACGCTTTTGTGCTCGTTCTGGTGTCTGGCGTCACCGTCATCAGCGATCTCGCTGTTGCGGTTGTGGTCGGCGTTATTGTTTCGGCCCTTGTATTCGCTTGGCAGGCGGCAAAACGCGTCGGTGCCCACACCAGTGTTTCTGAGGACAACGTCAAAACATACGAATTGCACGGCCCCCTCTTCTTCGGCTCCATCGCCAGCTTTAATGAGCTATTTGATCCCAAGTCTGACCCTGATGAGGTGATAGTCGATTTCCTCGACAGCCGGGTGTGGGATCACTCCGGCCTGCAAGCGATTGATGCCCTGTATGACCGTTATAAGGCTGCCGGCAAGAAGCTGCGCCTGATGCACCTGAGTGCGGATTGTCAACGGCTGCTGACCAAAGCTGGTAACCGGGTTGAGGTCTCCACTCTTGAAGATCCCGAATACGGTATTGCTATCGACTATGAAGGCCGTCTGGAGCAAAACACAGCGACCTGATAAGCCATCCCTCAGCGTTTATTCTATGCGAGCCTGATTTTGATATGCTATTCATGGGCAGGGACAGTCACGGCACAGCGTCAGGGGATACAGCATGGATTATGTGATCAGGCCAGCCGATCAGGCGGACGCAAGCGAGTGTTACCAGCTGGTGCGCGGGCTCGCGAGCCATGAAGAGCTTGATGACTATTTGCAGATAGACGAAGACACGTTCACAAGCGCCGCGTTTGGCGACAAACCCCAGTTCGAAATTATGGTTGCCGAGCTTGATGGCAAAATTGCTGGCATCGTTACGTATTTTCACCGGTTCCACATTTGGTTTGGCGAAAAACTGATCGAGATTGATGACCTGTTTGTGCATCCAAGTGCGCGAGGGCGAGGCATCGGCCGAAAATTGTTGCTTGCCATTGGCCACTTGGGGCGCAGTGAAGGCGTGCATGTCAAATGGACGATCACGTCCTCCAACGTGCGCACCATTCACATGTACCGGCGTATGGGCGTGGACTATAGCCCGCGCGGTGTTTGTATATGGTCCCCGGAAGATATTCCCGACGAATAGACCTGTTAGTCAGAAATCCGGTCAAGCCGGTACGGCGCCATCCCTTCGGTACCGTCAAGTGACGCGCCAGTTTCGTCGCGGCCATTAAACTCGACAAACAACGATTGCTTGGTGAGTTTGTAGCCCCATTGCCAGTCCAGAATTTTTTTACGCAGCGTTGACATCACTTTGCACTCACCAGCGCTTTTGCCCTCAAATCCACCCTCAACTTCAATCCACACCAGCGGGCACGATGCACCACCTTTTGCGGCTTCAAGGTGCTCCGTTTTGATACCAGCCAACTTCCATGCCTCACGGGCGAACGGAAGCTTGCGCTCCTGTTCTTTAAAACGGCGGGGCGTCATGATGATTTGCTCACCGTCAACTTCAAAATTCCAGACAAGAAATTCGTTGAAGTCAAACATCCAGCGGCCTGCATTATATTCTGTGGTGCCTACCAACACGTGGCTGCCAATTTCCGGGGCCTCCACCCGCTGGAAAGTTCGGTTAACCCAATAGTGGCGCTTGTCATCGGGCACACCAGCCGCCAGGTCCTCTTCCATTTGTTGGCGACTTTCAAACTCGCCGGTCAACATGGTTATGAAATGGTCCAGTATCTGATGGTCGGCGGCTTGCGCCGGTGCGAACCACCCGAGCAAGCAAATAATACTGATGGCAAAACGGCGCATGTGAATTCCTCAATGATTAAGGCATGATCAAAGTGAACTCAGCCTGCGCCACACTCCTTCCATTGACCATGATCTCGATCATATGTTCGCCAGGGTAATAAACACGTGTTGTGATAGGTTTGATGGCGTGTTTCCTGGATGCCTCCAGCCCTCCGCCAGCATGGCTTTTAAGGTCCTTCCACTTAAATACCTTTGGCGCCCGCTTGCCGTTCGCTTTCACAAAGTGAATGGCGTAATCGATCATCAGCCCCGTGCCTTGTGGCAGGCCATTCATTGAGAGGTCAAACTCCAACGCTTCGCCATAATTTACTGTTGGTGTCTGTACGCTCAGCGCTACACCAGTGGGTTCAATGGGCTGATACCCAAATGACGCCAGCGTTTTCTGGTGCCCCTTCTTGATCAGAGTTCTGCAAGCATGCTTCACCAGCCGTTGCCGGTCTTTTGAAGCACCTTCAAGCCACTCTGCGGCGATATCTGCAACCAAATCAGGGTGATCTTTGGCGATATCGTTTAGATTGTTAGCCACAGAGCGACGTACATACTCCTCCGGGTCGTCCCTCAAAGCATTCAAAATCGGCAATATCAGGCTTGGATCTTCGACGAATTTCTGGAGCCGCATGCCCCACGGCAACCTCGGCCGGCTGCCTTCGCTGGCCAACCGTCTGACGTGTCTGTTTGGATCTCGTGTCCACTCCATGAATATTGGCAGCGAGAGTTCCGTGTGCTGGTCCAGGAATGGCCGCACATCGAACTCCGCAGTCGATCTTTTAGTCATCTCATAGAGTGTAGACAATGCCAGTTCAGGGTGGTTAAGGCCTCGCATGGCAACAAGTTCGGTCAGTGGCCAAACAGCCCATCCACAGGCGCCTTCGGCATTGAATTCCACCTCTTCGCGCGCGGTGTCCTCGCTGGGGTGCAGGCTCGCCACCAATATGGGGCACAGGTCTTCAAAACTAATGGGCAGCGTTTCATCAAGCGCTTTCGCCACCTGAACAACACGTTGCTTAAGTTCCAAATCCCCCAATCCCCGGCCCGCCAGCTTGACATATTTTGCCCGTTCAAAACCGGGATAGACCCGCGAAAGAATGTCCCCCAGCGTTTCGATCACTTTTAGATTGATGAACTCTTTAAATGGTTCCACACTGCACCTTTGTTCTATTTATGTTCCCGTGGATGCTGATGGAATTCCCCACGCAATGCAAGCGGAAAACTGCTTGACGCGGCCTTCTATTTGGTGCGACGCAGAAGCTATGATTGACCTTGAAGACGCGCGGCTGAAAAAGCATTCGGTGACCATCGCTGGTCACCGGACGTCAATATCGCTAGAGGCTTGCTTTTGGCGCCACCTCCGACGCATTGCTGAAGAGCGCGAGCTGTCGATAAACGAACTGGTTAGGCAATTGGACGAAGCACGGGCGGGTTCGCTTTCGGGCGCAATCAGGGCCTTTGTTCTTCAGTCGTTGGAGAAGTCTGGCCGTTAGTCTCACCGCTTTGTTCCGCTTGTTTGCGCGCTTCTTGGCGAGCTTTGAGCTGGGCGAGTAGACCTGTCGCCAAATTACTTATGAATGCCCCTGGGTTTGGCGCGGCTGCGCCCTCCTGCCCTGCTTGCGCCGTTTCCAGTTCCCCGAACAGTCGGGTGCGCAGCCTGCGCTCAATCCCTGCGATGGCAAACTGTTCCAGTGCCCGGCTGGTCCAACGCACATTGGGGTTCGAGAGGGCCCCTTCATAAGTGACGGGTATCGCCGGTGCGTCGAGAGGCTGCGCCAGTGCCAAAGCACCCGAGACGTTAATATAATCACCTGGAATGTTAAGCTGACCATCCAGCTCAAGTTGGCCCCAATCGCCGCTTGCCATAAGTTCGTCCACAAGGGCAACACCGCTGTCGAGCTGGAACGAACCGCGGATGGCTGCAAAATCCGTTGTACCGGATCGCAGAAGCTGCCCAACCGATTGCAAAAAGCTTCGAGAGGTGTTTTCAGAGCGGACCGCGTTAATCAGGTCAGGTACAGCCATGAAATAGAGAGACCCGGCTCCGCCCTCGAAACGGCCTTGTCCTGTCAGAGTAGATAAAACCCCGCCTGGGTTTTGGCTATTTCCGGACAGGTCGAGGTTGGCCGCAACAACGCCGGAAAAACCATTTGCTGCGTCAATGGCTTGGGAAAATGTTCCAATATCAACCGCTTCGGCCTCAAGAGCCCCGTCAAAATCGCCAGAGGCAGATGCGTAATTGAACGTGGCGGTTGACGGTGCGTTATTCAGACTTGCCCCTTCGCCCAACGTAAATGTTAACTGCTCAGCATTTCCTGTGACCTGAGCATTGGGCGCAATCAGGGTCTGACCCAACCACTGCAATTCAGAGACGTTGAGCGCAACATCAAGATCAGGAATCATGGGCGAGCTGTTGCGCGCACCCTCATTTGGAGCCAAACGCTCCAAATCCAACGCCGTTAAGGACAATGCGCCTTGTATGCGCGTATCAGAGCCTGCCAATTGGCCGGCGATTGTGGCCTGACCGTTGCGCCAATCGATATCGTTCAACTGCCAATCAGCGCCTGTTGTCTGGTAAGAAACACGAGCACGACGAGGCGCAGCCGTATCAAGCAGATATCCAAATTTTGAAACAATAGCATCCAGATCGGTTGCTTGATTAGGACCTGCGGCAACAGAAGCCTCGCCCGTTGAGCCCGCCTCAGACTTCTGGTGAGACACATTAAACTGCGCGCCGCCAATGCTACCCGTCGCAGTGGCGGTATACGCCGAAGCGGCGCCCTCGAGCGTGATATTTGACGCGAGCGCCAGCTGGTGATCGCCTCCTGCGTCCCAAAAGCGTGCCCGGCGCAGCAACCGACCAAACTGGTCATGGCTAACGGCACCTTGCAGCCGGCCTTGCCATTCAGGCCCGTCGGACACGGTGCCAGCAAGGTTCAATTGCCCAACGGTTGTTTGAATTTCAATACGGGTTTGCAAGGCTGTGGAAGGTCCACTGAGCTCCAAAACCCCTGTCGCGGGCAAATTGTTGGTGAACAAATTGATGAACTGACCTGCATCAGGTGCCACTTTTGTCACCACTGGAAAGCGCCATGCGTTAAATGCGACGGTCGAAACCACATCGTAAGTTTGTTGACCCGTCGACCGAAACTCAAAACTCCCGCGGGCAGTTGCATCCATGTGCTGCAGATTGGCTGAAGTGATAGCCAACCTGTCTGGGGCGAGTGTACCGATCGCTGAAAACGCTGCTAAATTTTGATCCAGCCAATGCAGGGATCCCACCGAAATCGCAAAATTAACTGGCTCGAATTGGCTGGGCTGCGCTGTCTCAGGGTTAGTTGCGGGAAGCCGTGCGTCAGGCCAATAAGCGTCAAGGTTCAACCGGTCTGCGTCAACGCGGATGGCATTCACCGCGAGCGGTGAAACTGTCCCCGAGAGCTCGCCTTCCAGATTGGAGGTGTCTATTGCGCCAGTGAGATCAGAGACAATCCAGGCGCCGTCAGCAAAACTGATGCTGCCTTTTAGATCGGCGGTGCGTAACCGGCCAGCTGGCACAGCGTCAGAAACATTGATACCCGCCAGCGTCAGCATTTCCTGCAATCCCCCAGACTGAAACTGAAAGCTGCCATTGCTCCCATTGGTTGCTTGATAAGAAAAACGGGAGGCCCCCGGCAGCAATGCCGACGCCTGCGTAAGGGTCGGCCTGCCAGCTTCGAAACCGACAATAGCACCAACTTGCTGCGCCTGATTTCCTCGAAACTCAATAGTCTCGATGTTCAAATCTATGCCGCCCGAGACCCCGATATTCGAGGCTTCCACCTCTTCACCCGCTGTACTGGTGTCAAACTCGACTGTCTCCAACCACAGGTCCAGCGGCACCACACCCATGGAAAGGGTGCCTGCCACATGCAGATTGCTTTCGCTCTCTGCAATCGTCACATCTACAAGACCGCGTGTCTCACCCAAAAACGCTCGGCGCGAGATCAAGCGGCTCAAGCCCCTGCCGTCTCGTTCCACTTGAAGATCAACGCCAAACGACAGCGACGGCACTGGCGGCATTTGTGATCGCGAAGCGATTGTGGTTAGCGCCGCCGAAAACGCTTTAAGGTCCGAGCCGTCAATTTGCATACGCCCCTGCACTGCCCCATCCGGCATAAACCGGCCAGAAAAGTCGACTATGCCAGCATTGAAAGTCAGTGTGGATTTGATGGACGTGGCCTCAACGGTTCGGGTTGGTGCGACCCGACCTTCAATTTGCACACTTTCGCCGGCGACAATTGCAGATCCTTCCCAGTCCAGGGGGCCGCGCGGCAGTTGCCCGGCGAGCGTGAGGTCCAGGCCTTCAACAGCGATTGGAGCCGAACCTAGAGGCAAAATGGATATTGACCCACTGTTCACCCGAAAGCGGTCGAGCGAGAGCAGGGTTGCGTCACTTTCGTCGCTTTCCTGCGCGGCTGGCCAGCCTTCCAAGGCCCAGCCGGACTGTGTTTCAACAATATTGGCCGCCAGGCCATCAAGCGCCAGGCTTTGCAATTCCAGGGACCCGGTCAGAAGCGCGCCCAAGCCCAAGCTCATGTCGATTTTATCTGCCGTTGCAATGGCTTCATTAAAACCTGCTTGGCCTGGAGAAATCCTCACCAGGCGGGCTGAAACAGCTGGGCGCGGCAAGAATGTAAGGCTTAGATCACCCGCCAGTTCAACTTGCACACCGAGCCGCTCGCTCGCCAGATCAGCAAGCGTGCCCCGATACTGGTTCCAGTCGATTACATAAAGTGCAATCGACAGCCCGGCTAAAACGGCCGTCAACAAACCGAACAATGAAAATGTGATGGTTTTGGTTTTCACCCGCCAACTCAAGATCTGATTTCACTCACGAAGTCCTGAAGTAAAAACCTAACATGATGATTTTGGCAAATATACGACCTATTTTCTCTTAACCTTTGGTTGATTGCTGGCTAAGGTGCCTGCAACTTATTGAAGACCCGACTATTTCTGCAATTTAGCTAATTAATAACAAGACTCTGCATGGCCCGGCCAAAACGCAATCCATTTACCCAACTCGCTCGACGGATCCGCGCCCGATTGTTTCGGTCTGGCGGCTATGGGTTTGGTGCGATTTCGGTGCTCGCGGTGTTTGTCGGCGTGGTGTCAGGGTATGCTGCCATTGGTCTGTATTTGGCTATCAGCGGTCTTGTGAGGCTGACGTTTGGCGTTGACGAGGAAACACTTGCTACAGGCGCTAGCAGCTTGGATTGGTGGCACATCGTGTTTGTTCCCGTTATTGGCGGGCTGGTTGTAGGCCAGCTTTTGCGGTTGCATAAGCGTGGCCAAACCAGCGGCGTCGCCAGCGTTATCGAGGCAGCAGCCCTGCGCGACAGTCGCATTGGCCTCAAAGACGGCACCATTAGCGCAGCCGCCACTATTGTGTCCTTGGGCACGGGCGCCTCCATGGGGCGCGAAGGACCAGCAGTCCATATCGGTGCAACCCTCGCATCTGCGCTCACGCGCGCGATGAAACTCAATCCCGCTGCGGGGCGTACGTTGTTGGGGTGTGGTGTGGCGGCGGCGGTTGCCGCCTCCTTTAATGCACCAATCGCTGGGGTGTTTTTCGCCCTTGAAGTCATTATCGGCCACTATGCACTGCAGACATTTGCCCCAATTGTAATTGCAGCCATCGCCGGAACAATCGTCAGCCGCATCCATTTAGGCAACTTTCCTGCCTTCGAAACAATAGATTATTTCATAGCGAGTTTTTGGGAGTTTCCTGCCTTTTTCGCCCTTGGTGTTGTGGCGGCAATAGTATCGGTCGCCTTTATGGCGGGCATGAATTGGGCTGACCATATGCGAGAAAAATGGACAAAGGTCCCGATTTGGTCCCAGCCCATTATCGCTGGTGCATTGCTTGGTTCACTTGCGCTTCTTTATCCTGAGGTTCTGAGCATTGGCTATGAGGCAACAAGCCACGCACTTAACGGAACGTATGGCTTAACCCTTTTATTGGCTTTGATCGGCGCCAAAATTGTGGCGACAATCATCTCTTACGCAGGCCGTTTTGGCGGGGGCGTCTTTAGTCCCTCCCTTTTCATTGGGGCCATGGTTGGCGGCGCTTTTGGCATAATTGCCGGCATGGTGTTTCCAGAACTCGCTTCTGCACCTGGATTATATGCGGTTGTGGGTATGGGCGCTGTTGCTTCTGCTGTACTTGGTGCGCCAATTTCTACCATTCTTATCGTGTTTGAGATCACTGGCGACTATAACGTCACGATTGCAGTTATGATCGCTTCCGCCGTTGCAAGCGTGGTAACCAGCCTCATTTACCAGCGTTCCTTTTTCTTAATGCAATTGGCCAATCGCGGCCTTCAACTCGAGGGCGGGCGGGCGACTTACCTCCTCAAGTCGGCTACTGTCGGCGAACATATGAGCCGCGACTTTTTCACGGTGCGCGACCAGGATAGTTTACACCACGCACGGGAGTTGCTGATCGCCCAAGGTGGTGGCGTTCTGGTGGTAACCGACGAGTCAGGTAAATACACAGGCATCCTTGCGCTCAACCAAATGCCGTCCTCGGTGTTTGAGCAAGGCCAGGAGCACGAACGCGCTGTTGGCGAGTTTGCCCGTGAAGCTGAACATCTGATCAAAACGAACGCGCCACTGGAAGTCGCCCTCACCCGCCTGGACAGGTCTGGAGCTGAAGCCCTGCCGGTCGTTTCCCCGGGTGATGAAAGCATTGTCGTTGGCCTTATTCGTCACCGCGATGTCATGAAAGAATACACGCGTGCGCTGCTTGAAACGCATGGCCAGAATCAAAAAATGAATCGACTGACTTAAGCTCGTTTCAACTCTTTTCATAGAATCACAAAGCTTGTGTTTGCGCCCACGCAGGAGGGTGCTATGAAGCGTTTATGAGTGCCGACCCGTTTGATTTAGATGACCTTGAACCCTCCCCGCAAGCAAGTGCCGCGCACCAGCCCGGACATGACGCTGCGCCGCCTTATCTTGATGGTTTGAATGAACCACAAAGGGAAGCAGTGCTGGCTACGGACGGACCAGTTTTGGTTCTCGCGGGCGCGGGCACTGGTAAAACACGGGTGCTAACCACCCGCCTCGGTCACTTGATGGCAACCGGTCGTGCTGCCCCCTGGAATATTCTGGCGGTAACATTCACCAACAAAGCTGCCAAAGAAATGCAAGAACGCGTCGCCCGCGTCATTGGGCGGCCAGTTGAAGGCATGTGGATTGGTACATTCCACAGTATCTGTGTGCGTATTCTACGCCGCCATGCGGAATTGGTTGGCCTTAAGTCCAATTTCACCATTCTGGATACCGACGACCAAATCCGGCTTTTGAAGCAGCTTATCCAGGCCGAAAACATCGACGACAAGCGTTGGCCGGCGCGCCAACTCGCAGGACTCATCGACCGCTGGAAAAACCGGGCATTGACACCGGAAAAGGTACCTTCTGGCGAATCCTACGCCTTTGCCAATGGCTTGGGCGGCGAACTTTACAAGGCTTACCAAGAACGCCTGAAGGTGCTGAACGCCTGCGACTTTGGTGACCTGTTGATGCATGTGATTACTCTGTTCCAAAGCCACGCTGACGTGCTCGCCGAATATCACCGCCAGTTCCGCTACATTTTGGTGGATGAGTATCAGGATACCAACGTTTCACAGTACCTGTGGCTGCGCCTGCTTGCACAAGCAGAACGCAACATCTGTTGTGTGGGCGACGATGACCAAAGCATCTATGGCTGGCGCGGCGCTGAAGTGGGCAACATCCTACGGTTTTCTGATGACTTTCCCGGCGCCAAAGTTGTGCGCCTTGAGCAGAACTATCGCTCCACAGGGCATATCCTGGCAGCAGCATCCGCCCTGATTTCAGCAAATGAAGGCCGCCTCGGCAAAGAACTCTGGACCGACAGCGGTGAAGGCGAAAAAGTTCAGGTGAAAGGTGTTTGGGACGCGCCAGAAGAAGCACGCGCAATCGGTGAAGACATTGAAAACCTGCAGCGCAAACAAGTTTCCCTGAGTGAAATTGCCGTACTGGTACGAGCCGGGTTTCAAACCCGTGAGTTTGAAGAACGCATGATTACGCTTGGCCTGCCCTACCGCGTTGTCGGCGGGCCCCGTTTTTATGAGCGCGCCGAAATTCGGGATGCCATGGCCTATTTGCGAGTGATCGCACAGCCCGATGATGACTTGGCTTTTGAGCGCATTGTGAATGTACCCAAGCGCGGTTTAGGCGCCACCACAATTCAAAAGATCCATCATTTGGCACGCAGTCACGGCGTTTCCATGACCCGTGCGGCCCGGCAGATTTTGGAACTCAATGAGCTCCGTGCCGCGGCACGCAAGTCGCTCAGCGGGCTGATGGACGATTTTGATCGCTGGCGCGGCATGGTTGAAACTGAAAACCACAGCCAACTTGCGCAGATCGTGCTCGAAGAATCTGGGTACACTGATATGTGGCAGCAGGACAAATCCCCGGATGCCCCAGGCCGCCTTGATAACCTCAAGGAAATGGTGTCGGCGATGGGCGATTTTGAAAACCTTGCTGGGTTCCTCGAACATATCTCGCTCGTTATGGAAAATGAGAGCAACGACAGCCGCGAAAAAGTGTCTTTGATGACTTTGCACGCGGCCAAAGGCCTGGAATTTGATCATGTATTTCTGCCCGGCTGGGAAGAAGGCGTGTTCCCAAACCAGCGTGCGCTTGACGAAACCGGTGCCAAAGGGCTTGAGGAAGAACGTCGGCTGGCTTACGTGGGCATCACACGGGCGAAACAGCAGGCCTATGTTTACTTTGCTGGCAACCGACAAGTATTTGGCCAGTGGCAATCCAGTTTGCCGAGCCGCTTCATTGAAGAACTGCCGGAAGACCATATTGAAATGGAATCGGCGCAGGGCCTATACGGCAACCGCGCCAATCGCGGTGGCTGGGGCGACAGTGACTGGTCTGATGAAGGCTATTTCACCTCGTCTGGCGACAAATATGGCCCCGGTTGGCAACGCGCCCAAAAACGTGGTGGTGGCGGTTTCTCAAGCCCAGGCACCAGCTATGGTGACAAAGTGAGCCGCCGGAAGCGCAGCGTGACGATCGACATGCCCAAGGCCACCCCTGCTCCTTCGACAGAGGTCAGTGATTTTGCGGTGGGTGAGCGTGTATTCCACGACAAATTTGGCTATGGCATGATTGAAGATGTTGAGGGCAACAAGTTGCTGGTCGCTTTTGACAAAGCAGGCACAAAAAGGGTTGTTGACCGATTTGTAAAACCGGCCTGACCCCCAAAGGTAAATGAAATGACAGCTGACAATTGGCTCCTATCAGGGGAACTGTCTAAGGATGGCTCCCGGGCTTTTGAATTGGCAGTTGAGACCGCCTCTGAAGAACTGGGGGAGATTCCACCAACCGTCTCGCGCTTCGAACAACCCGGTTCTGAGCTCTGGCAAGTTGATGTCTATTTTGCTGCGGAGCCCCCACAGGGCTTTGTTGATCAGATTCTAACGACTGCAGGTTTAGGTGACTGGGACTATGAACTGGCCCCCATAGAAGAGAGGGACTGGGTAAGCGAAAGCCAAAAACTGCTCGCGCCGGTGCGCTCTGGCCGGTTTCTTGTTTACGGCGCCCACGACGCCGACAAAGCTGATCCTTCCCTCATCAATCTTCAAATTGATGCAGGCCAGGCATTTGGAACAGGCAAGCACGAAACGACTGCGGCATGCCTTGCGCTTCTGGACCAGTTAGCCGACACGTATATCCCCGCATCATATCTGGACCTCGGCACAGGTTCAGGGGTTCTGGCTTTGGCAACAGCCAAGGTGTGGCCGGATGCTCGTGGCACGGGATCAGACATTGATCCAATTGCCACTGACGTCGCAATTGAAAATGCCGGTATCAATGGCGTGCAGGTTCGCCGGCCCGAGGCAACCATGGGGGTTCATTTTTTGACTGCCGATGGTTTTGATCATCCATCACTTGCTGCAGAAGCCCCGTACGACCTGATTGTGGCTAACATTCTCGCTGGACCATTAATTGAAATGGCCGCCGGCGTCACGGGGGCTTTGGCGCAAAAAGGTGTGCTAATTCTATCGGGTCTGCTGACTACCCAAAAGCCAGATGTGTTAAATGCCTACGCCGAGCAAGGCCTTACACTGGTTGCTGAAGAAGAGGACGGCGAATGGGCCGCTCTTCAGCTTGCGCGTCAGCCATAAAAAAAGGCCTGCAGACGTATCTGCAAGCCTTTTGTGTCAGATGACCCTTTTACCCAACGTTTGGGGGGCTTTTCTGATTAGTGAGCAAAAGCACCATTGATGTCTCCGCCCCAGCTTGTTGGACGGGTAATGCGAAGGCTGGTTTTTGCTTGCACTTGCTTACGGCCAACCACTTCAAAAAGGCGACCAGTGCGGCGCAGTTCAGGTGCTACTTCAACACCAATAACGCCAGGGATTGCATTCTTGGAAGCCAGAAGGCCCATGAAGCTGTTGTCTGCGATCAATTCGATCTCTCTTTTAATTGCCATTGTATGGCTCCTCAAAACTCGCTGAATTATTTATTGATTACCCTTGGTAACCGGCAGCACTTCCGTGTTGCTGATGCCTATATAGGCGCCGCAATTATGGTTAAGTAGAGGTAAAAATCGCACATTAGCCATGCATTTGGCGCATGGCTCATAACGCTAGCTATCACACGTACGTGATATGGTAGGTTTTCAACAGACGCCTACAGAAATGGGTTCCGGATGGCGTAAATCAAGAGTGCAAGCAGCACACTCCAAACCATAATGCCGCCATAGACAAAGGGTTTCGCCATGCGTTTTTCAAACCAGCGTCGCGGCGAAATTCCTTTGGCCAGAAACACCAGCAGGCCTGCCAAATTCACGCACACGATGTTGACGGAAACCATAAGCAGTGCGCCGTAAGCGAGCTTGACTTGTCCAGCACCCAACATGAAACCAAATGTGGCTGCAGGCGGCAGGATGGCCACTGCGACCATGACGCCAACAAGCGTCATCGACAACCCGGATGTAAGCGAAAGAACACCGGCCACACCTGACGCCACCGCAAGGGCGACACCGTCCAGGCCAATGCTTGTGCGACCCATCAGTTCCGCACTGTCCGGAACAGCGCCCCATAAGTACCCGAACGCAACGCCAATCAGGCTTGCGAATCCAACGCCAACGAGACCCGTTCTGAAAGCGTAGGTCATCAGGCCCTTGTTGCCGAGTGAAGTTGCAAAGGCAAAAGCTAGATTTGGGCCAAGAAACGGCGCGATCACCATGGCGCCGATGACAACTGCAATATTGTCCTGCAACAAGCCAATAAGGGCGACGATGGTGGATAAAAACGTCAGTAGCAAATAGTTGAAATCGAGCAGCGCACCTTGCGCCATTTTTGCTTTCAGCTCTTCGCGCGTGTCAGATGAGCCTGCCGTATTGGTGGTTGGAATGGTAGTGTCCACAGGCAGGATATTGATCCTGAACTTTGGCGACAGGTTGGAAAGTTCCTGCAACATGTCCACCAGGGTTTGGCGATGGGTGCTATCGGTTAACAGGCTGAAAACTGCATGGTCATCGTCTGTCTCGCACTCCTTATGGAATGCGATAACTCCTTCTTTTTCAGCGATTTTCTGAATGTTTTTCTGCGCCGCAATGGGGGCCGTTACCTGCAAAAGCTTAAGCGCCATAGTGATCCTCTTCCCTATGATTTCAGCCTATCCGGCTTAATCATCAGAAGTAAAGGCGATCCATTCTTCTTCGCTCATGGTGCGTACTCCCAGGTCTTGTGCTTTTTTCAGCTTCGAACCGGCGCCCGGGCCTGCAACAACAATATCGGTTTTTTTGGAAACGGAACCTGCCACTTTTGCCCCCAGCGCCTCAGCACCCGCTTTTGCCTCTGCGCGGGTCAGTGTTGTCAGCGAACCGGTGAAAACAATTGTCAATCCGGAAACCGGGCTGTCTGTTGCCTGTGCGGCAGCCTCCTCAACCGAGAGTTCTTCGATTAGCGCTTCAAGAACTGCGCGATTTTGGGGCTCAAAATAAAAGTCCTCAAGGTTCAGGATTACATCAACACCAATGCCGTCGATCGCGGCCAGCTCCTGATTATGCGCATATAACTTGGTTGCTTGCACAGTTGGAAATTCGACCGTCGGCATGGCGGCCACCCGTTTGAGGTGTGACAATTTGAGATTATCACCCTTCAACTTACCGCTTTCAATGCGCTCTACCCGTGCCGCAACAAGCTCAGGTATCGTTGCAGCAGAGGCAAAAAGGTCAGTCGGCGCCAAGGTTTCTGCAAATTCTCTGAGATGTCCAAGACGCATAAGGACATAATTGAGCGAAGACACCGCCTGCGGGTCAAACGCTTCAGGCAATTCGTCAATGATGGTGCGGGCCCTCTCCATAAAGGAGACGAATGCGTCAATGGAGCCGAAATGACGCGCCAGCAATTTGCCGGTTTCCTGACCGATCGACGGAATGCCAAGGCCGAACAAAAATCGGTGGAACTCAATGGAACGCCGCGCCTCAATCGCCTGCATCAAATTGCCGACGGAAAGTTCTCCCCAGCCATTCCAGGTCTGCAGAACACCGCCTTCGGCCTCATTTTTCTGTGCAAGTTTGAAAATGTCGCCAGGATCATGAACCCAGCCTCGCTCAAACAATTGCGCTATCTGTTTTTCACCCAGCCCATCAATATCAAAGGCGTTTTTGGACACAAAATGGCTGAGCCGCTCGACCCGCTGCGCGGGGCAAATCAAGCCGCCGGTGCAGCGCACAACAACATCATCCCCTTCAGACGCCGCGATAGATCCGCATGCGGGGCAATGGGTCGGAAAATCAAAGGCGTGAGTACTGTCTGGCCGCTTTTCCATGACCACAGAAACAACCTGCGGAATCACGTCACCGGCGCGTTGAATTACCACGGTGTCGCCTATGCGGACACCAAGCCGTTCAATTTCATCTGGATTGTGCAAAGTGGCGTTTGAGACCACGACGCCACCCACCGTCACCGGTTCAAGCTTAGCAACAGGTGTCAAGGCACCGGTACGACCCACCTGGATATCGATATCATTGACAATTGTTGTCGCCTGCTCTGCGGGAAACTTGTGTGCGATGGCCCAGCGAGGCGCCCGCGCCACCATACCCAACCGTGATTGCCAGTCCAGCCGGTCGATTTTGTAGACGACGCCGTCGATATCATAATCAAGCGTGGCGCGCTCAGCTTCAATCAAGCGGTATTGCTCAACGGCGCCTTTTGCCCCCAACACACGTTTCATCAAAGGGTTTACCGAAAACCCCCATTCGTCGAACAACTCAACCATGTCCATTTGCGTATCGGCTGGCAAACCACTGACTTCGCCCCATGCATAGGCAAAAAACTTAAGCGGTCGAGATGCTGTTATTGAGCTATCAAGCTGACGCAGTGACCCAGCGGCTGCGTTGCGAGGATTCGCAAACGTTTTGCCGCCCGCTTCTTCCTGCGCTGCGTTCAAGGCATCGAAGTCCCGCTTTCCTATGTAAACCTCACCACGCACTTCCAAAACGTCTGGCACCGAAGCACCTTCAATTTTGTGGGGCACATTGTCGATGGTGCGGGCATTCACAGTGACGTTTTCACCCACTTCACCATCACCGCGTGTTGCCGCCACCTCCAGCTCGCCTTTTTCATAGCGCAGCGCGAGCGACAGACCATCAATTTTGGGTTCTGCAGTCAGTTCAACAATCGCGCTATCCGAAAGCCCCAAGAACCGCCTAACCCGCGCCACGAACTCGCTAACATCGTCTTCGCTGAAAGCATTATCAAGCGACAGCATGGGCCTTGCATGAGTCACTTTTTCAAATTTGCTCTGGCGTGCCGGATGCCCCACTTTTTTTGATGGACTGTCATCACGAACCAGTTTGGGGAATCGCGCTTCTATGGCATCATTGCGGCGTCGAAGGGCGTCATAGTCGGCATCCGAAATCACCGGATCATCATCGCCGTGATAGCGTGCGTCGTGAAAAGCGATATTCATCGCTAGTTCCGCAAGTTCTTTGCGGGCTTCGTCTTCGCTCAAGTCTTCAACGGCGACCTGCTCACTCATTCTGCAATTTCCTCAGCCTGTGCTGGCCAACAGCTGTTCCGCTGCGGCCCGCGCCGCTTCTGTCACTTCTGCCCCAGCGAGCATGCGGGCGATTTCTTCCCGGCGATGCTCTGTCGAGAGCTCTACTACATCGGTTCTCGTTTGCTCGCCGAAATCGGCTTTACTTATCTGAAACTGGATGTCGCCCTGGGCCGCAACTTGCGGACTATGCGTGACAACAAGAAGCTGCGACCCGGTGCTCAGGCGCTTGAGCCTTTCGCCAACCGCGCTTGCTGTCGCGCCGCCAATGCCCCGGTCCACCTCATCAAACACCATGGTTGCTGGTTTCGCGCTGTTTGAGAGCACGACCTTGAGCGCAAGAATGAAACGTGCCAATTCACCGCCCGAGGCCACCTTGACCATGGCGCCAAAAGCACTGCCCGCATTGGTTTTCACTTCAAACGTTACTTTTTCAGCACCAAATTCGTTCCAAAGGTCCTCTGGAACTGATTCGATGGATGTCCGAAACGTTGCCTTTTCAAGTTTCAGGGGGGGCAATTCCTGATTAACCAGAGCATCAAGCTTTTCGGATGCAACCAGTCGCTTTTTTGATAGGGATTGAACCGCGCCCGCAAACTTGGTGCGGGCTTCCTCTACCGCAGCCTTGGCCATCTTCAGTGCGTCTTCGCCCTGATCAATGGTTTCAAGCTGAGCATGAAACTGCGTTTGGAGCGTAACCAGGTCTTCAGGTTGACAATTGTGCTTTCTGGCTAGTCGGCGGTATTCGAAAAGCCGCTCTTCAACTTGCTCAAGCTCGCTGGGGTTGAAAGACAAGCCATCCAACACTTTCGCCAGCTCCTGGTCCGCTATGGAGAGCTCCTCTGCAGCACGGTCGAGAGCCTCTGTCGCCGGTTGAAGTACCGCTGCGAGTTCATCGCCCTGTCGGACCATACGGCGCAAAACTCCGCGTACTTTGGCATCCACGCCTTCGCCCGAAAACAACAATTCCTGAAATTCAGCAAGATCCTCGGCCGCTTTTTCCCCTTGCATCATCAAGGTCCTTTTGTCGGCAAGGTTTTGTTCTTCACCCGCTTCAGGAGCCAAATTTGCCAGCTCATCAAGTGCATGCCGCAGATAGTCTTCGTCTTCGCGCGCGCGTTGCATATCTGTTTGCAAACGTTCCAGTTCTGCTTGTGATTGTTTCAAAGCTGCATGACGCGCAGCCACTGCGTCGCGCTCAGGGCGCAAGCCTGCAAAAGTATCCAGAAGGTCTCTGTGGGCACCGCTGTCTAACAGGCCTCGGTCGTCGTGCTGACCATGAATTTCGACCAGATAATGAGCGACTTTGGCCAGTGCGCCCTGGCTGACGGGCTCATCATTGATCCAGGCTTTTGACCTACCATCCGTCGAGACTTGCCGACGCAAAACCAGTTCGCCTTGACCACTATCGACACCAAATTCTGAGAGTATTGAACAGGCGGGGTGGTTTTCATCCACGGAGAATACGGCCGAAACGGAGCCTCTGTCTTCTCCCGACCTGACCAATGCTCTATCTGCCCTGGCCCCCAGAGCAAGCCCCAGACTATCAAGCAAAATGGATTTGCCGGCGCCTGTTTCACCCGTAAGAACATTTAGCCCCTGGGAGAAGGAAAGCGTCAGCTTGTCAATGAGAACAATATCCCGAATGCTGAGGTCGGTCAGCACCCCTACCCCCTCAGATCTTGTTAAAACGGCCAGAGTGCAGACAGCCAGGTTCCACCCTGTGCTTCAGGTGCGGTACGGCCATCTACCATCAGAGAATAGCTATATCGATACCATTTGCTGTCACCAAAGTTTTCGCCAAGCACGGCAGCAGACATTTGAGCCTCATCAACCATACCCAAGGCCAGATAACTTTCTACCAATCGGTGCAACGCTTCCGGCGTATGGCTAGTGGTCTGATACCGTTCAACCACGCGGCGGAATCTCATTGTGGCAGCCAGGAACTCCTGACGCTTCAGATAAAAACGGCCAACCTCCATGTCCTTGCCGGCCAAGTGATCAAGCGTCAGATTCAGCTTTAACTGGGCGTCCTGTGCATACTCGGATTCGGGAAACCTGCGGATAACTTCTGTCAGAGCCGCTTCCGCTTCTTCTGTCTTTGCTTGATCCCGGGCCACGCCTGAGATCTGCTCATAGTGACACAGCGCAATCAGGTAATAGGCATAAGGAGCAGATGCGTTACCGGGGTGCAATTGCAGAAACCGTTCAGCTGCCAGAACTGCATCATCATACTGATTGCTCATGTAAGCAGAATAAGCCGCCATCAGCTGAGCGCGGCGCGCCCAAACCGAATATGGGTGCTGCCGCTCAACTTCATCAAAAAGCGCCGCAGCAAACCGATATCGCCGACGATCGAGATTATCTTGAGCCAGATTGTAAAGCACTTCCACATCGCGTGCGATGTAAGTATCTTCTCCACCATCAGAACTGCAGGCGACAAGGCCCAACGCGGCGAGCGCCACAAAAGAATTCTTCAGCCAATTAGAACGCATTGTTGCCCAAAACTCCGGTAACAGGGGCCATTTTTCAATAAATGCCCAAAAATTATTGTCACACCTACCCACAACTATTAGTATTATAATAATACTTAGATTTGCGGGTAAGCGATTGTGTTGGCTTCTGAAGTTTGTCTAGCACAGGATGCAGCACCCGCCAACGATGAAAGCGCATCACAGCCAAGACATGGCAAAGACGACTACAGCCATCCAACGGTTAGTGGTTCGCAAGGGGTCAAAAGCACGAGTATGAAGAGTTCTTTCACCAATCAATCGGACATCAAGGGTTCGTCAGCCAGAAAGGCTGACATCGTCGACAAGCACGTCGGTAGCCGCATTCGTGAGCGGCGGCGGGAGATACAAATCTCGCAGCAGGATATGAGCGAAATTCTTGGCGTATCATATCAGCAACTCCAAAAGTACGAGAATGGCAGCAATCGGGTATCTGCTGGTAGATTGTATTTGATGGCGCATGTGCTGAAAGTGGATGTGGGTTTTTTCTATCAGGGCCTGCCACCGGGTGAGGAACTTTTTAAAGGCAAAGTTGAAGAACTGGATTTTGTAGTGCCCGAAATCAACTCCCTGCCACCAACGAGCCTGAGGCAAGCGCTTACAGATCTGGTTCAAGCTATCAAAGAAAGCGAAAAAAAAGGCCCCACTGACAAAACTCAGTGAGGCCTTGGCAATTTATTTTTCGCGCTTATGAGCGAACAAGCTCGTCATAGTCATACATCAGTGATTTTGTGATCTCGCCAACTTCAAAATTGTAGGGGCCAATTTCCGAGAGAGGCGTTACTTCAGCGGCGGTTCCAGTCAGGAACGCTTGCTCAAAGCCAGCCATCTCGTCTGGCATAATAGCGCGTTCAATCACTTTGATCTGGCGCTTTTTTGCGAGATCAATGACAGTGCGGCGGGTAATACCATCCAGGAAACAGTCCGGCGTTGGCGTGTGCAATTCACCATCTTTCACAAAGAAAATGTTTGCACCCGTGGCTTCCGCAACCTGACCACGATAGTCATACATCAGGGCGTCATCAAAGCCTTTGCTTTCTGCCGCGTGCTTAGACATCGTGCAGATCATATACAGGCCTGAGGCTTTTGCGTCGGTTGGAGCCGTATCAGGTGCTGGCCGGCGCCAATCTGAGATATCCAGACGCAAACCGCGCAGTTTAGATTCTGGCGAGAAATATGACGGCCATTCCCACACGGCAATTGCGGCATGAATTGTATTTTGCTGAGCGGACACACCCATCATCTCGCTGCCACGCCAAACGACGGGACGACAATAGGCGTCAATGAACCCGTTTTTCTCCAAAAGTTCATTACATGCGTTGTTGATGTCGTCTTTGGTGAAGGGAATTTCATAGCCCAGGATTTTGGCGGACTTGAAAAGTCTGTCTGTATGTTCTTCCAGCTTAAAAATCTTGCCGTTATAGGCCCGCTGTCCTTCAAATGCGGCACCGCCATAATGAATGGCATGTGTCAGCACATGAACATTGCTTTCGCGCCAAGGCAGGTATTCACCATCCATCCATATCCAGCCGTCCCGGTCGTCATAAGGCAACGCCGCCATGATCTGTCTCCAAACTGTGTGACCTTCGCCTGTCAGCCCTTTGTCCCTCAGGTGACAGCGGAGTTATTTTGCTTGATCTTCGTATCAGCGCACCCGTATTGTGTCAACAAAGCTGCCATAAATATGCGCCCTTTTTGGGCTGAAAAATAGTTGAACTTGAATGCAAAGAAAACTCCCACAGTCGAACCTCTATCTGCGTGAAGAAGAACTGCGTCGGGGAATCGAGCTTTTGTATTTTGCTTACCGAGATTTTACCCGGGATCCCGATGCGATTTTAGCAGAGTCGGGTTTTGGCCGCGCCCATCATCGTGTTTTATACTTTGTCGGGAGAAATCCGGGCACAACTGTATCAGGACTGCTTGGCCTGTTGAGGATCACGAAACAGAGTCTGTCTCGCGTATTGGGACAGTTGGTTGAGGAAGGCTTCATTACCCAGGAAACTGGTTCTGAAGACCGCAGACAACGGCTTTTGAAATTGACCGAAAAAGGCCAGGCCTTTGAAAAACAGTTGTTCGAAACTCAGCGGAACCGGGTAGCAGAAGCCTACAAAAAAGCCGGCCCCGAGGCCGTATCTGGCTTTTGGGAAGTTCTGTTAAATGTTGTCGACGAAGAAGATCGCGGCAATGTTCTCTCACAAATTGAAAAATAGTTGAAAACAGTCCATGCTGCGGCCCGGGGGTTGTGTGGCAGGCTTTGCACTTGCCGCAGGTAAAGGGTCGTAAACCTTGCAGCAGACGGAAAACTTTGAAGACTTTCTGAGTTCGTGGAAAGCATTGCCTCGCAAAAATCACCCGCATTTACCGTCAATTTCAGATTGCAATCCCGTCAGCTTGGGGGCGCTGTTGCCGCAGTGCGCGATTTTCCACTATGCGGGCAAACACCAACTCGTTTTGCAGTTTGCCGGCACCGAGATGGAACGCCTTTCCGGCCTCTCGGCTACGGGTGCAAACTATTATGATTTGATAGCCGAAGATTTCAAACCACTGATGAACCACTATCATAAGACCCTGTTTAGCGTGCCGTGTGGTGCCTACATTGGGGACGTCATCACCACGCGGTCCGGCGCCACATACCTGTTTGAAACCATGCAATTTCCAGTCTGCGATGACCGGGGCAACCCGTGCTATTTGCTGGCGTATGGCTTTGGCAGACGTCCAACCGGTGACTTGGGCGGTCGTGACGTGAACGACAGGACCGGGCAACATATTCGCGACCTGCATTATATGGAGATGGGCGCCGGCGCACCCAGCAGTTGTATAATCAATTTTGAGGTTCGTCCTTGAACGACCACAAAAATGCAAATGTTCAATCTTTTGGTCAGAAGTCGGCTGGTTATGCCAACCACCGACCAACCTACCCCGATGAGTTATTCACCTGGATCGTTAGCCATTGCCGGGAAAGAAAGCATGCGTGGGACTGCGCAACAGGAAATGGTCAGGCGGCAATTTCAATCGCCAGGCATTTCAATCATGTGGATGCCACGGACTTGAGCGCCGAACAGGTCGCTGAAGGATTTTCCGCCAGCAACATTACCTACCGGGCAGCCGCCGCAGAAGAAAGCGGATTCGCCGATAGCAGGTTTGACCTCATCACGGTGGCACAAGCGGTGCACTGGTTTGACTATAAGAAGTTTTGGCCGGAGGTTCGCCGCGTAGCAAAAAAGGACGCTTTCTTCTGTGCCTGGGGCTATGGGTTTGTTGAAGGTGAGCCTGAAATTTCCACTCAGTTAATCGCTCCGGCAATGGAGTTGTTTGATCCTTTTTGGGCCCGTGGCAATCGCATCATCATGGATGGTTACAATAGCCAAGACCTCGAGTTTCCGTTCGACAGAATTGATGCGCCCGAGTTTGCGATTGAGGTGACCTGGACAGTTACACAATTGTTGGATTTCTTCCGCACATGGTCTGCTTATAAGCTAATGCAGGGCACCCCTGCCGGGCGAGAACTAGAATTGCTGTTTGATGAGGCTGAAACCAAGTTCGACAAAATTCCGTTGCCGTTTCGAATGCCGATTTGTGTAGCTGCTGCAGTCATCTCATAGGAGATTTACCATGCCTTCCCATGAAACCCAGCGCACCGTATGCGAGTGGGCCGAAACCACATTTGGCCCGGTAACACATCCGTCCGTGCTTCTGGACCGTGCCATGATCGAAATGGGAGAACTGCGTGACGCCGTAAAGGACGGTGATACCAAAGAGGCAGGCAAAGAAACCGCCGATGTCGTAATCCTGCTGTATCGCTTGATGGAAACGCTGGATTTGGATCTGCAGTCAGAGGTGACGTCAAAAATGGCAGAGAACCGCTCCCGAAAATGGCGCGCCAAGGGCGACGGCACGGGCAGTCACATCCCCAAGTAAAAAAAGCCACCCCCAAGCAAAAAAGCCCCCGGTGTTACCGAGGGCTTCTTATGCATCTTTTGTCGAAAGCTTAGTCTTCGTAGAAGTTTTTGCCTTCTTTGACCGGCTTCCAAATAATCTTCATTGAGAGATACAGAAGGATCGTCAAGAGGCCCAGGAAGATCAGAACCTTGATACCCATCTGGTGGCGCTTCTGAAGCGAAGGCTCAGCAACATACATAAGGAACTGAACCAGATCTTTGGCCATCTGTTCCTTGGTTGCCGGTGTACCATCTTCATACTCAACCGCTTCATCAAAAAGCGGCTCAGCCATCGCGATCTGGCTGCCCTTGAAGTAAGGGTTGTAGTTCATGCCAGCACCCAAGTTGAAGTCAGCCGGAGCGTCTTCATAACCCATCAGCAGACTAAACACATAGTTGGCGCCATCGTGACGGGCCTTAACCATCAGCGACAAGTCAGGTGGCAATGCACCAGCATTCGCCGCGCGTGCCGCGTTGTCGTTCGGGAACGGGCTTGGGAACGGGTCTTTTGGCTCAGCCCTGCGGGTGGTTGGATCGCCATAATCATCCACGTCGCCTTCAACTTCATACTCAGCAGCAAAAGCTTTGATCATGGCTTCATCGTATCCGATATCCGAAAGGTTGCGGAAACGGAAATACTTTACACCGTGACAGCTTGAACAAACCTGCTTGTAAACCTGCCAGCCGCGCTGTGCAGAGGCCATGTCAAACTTGCCAAGTGGGCCATTGAAAGACCAGTCAACCTGCATCGGGTGCTTGCCAGCATCCGCAGCGCTTACGCCAGTAACAGCGGCGGCACCAAGCGTCAGGGCAATTGCGATATTTTTCACAAATTTCATTATTCTACCCCTTATTCCGCAGGCTTCAGCACTGGGTTGGAGATGCTTTCCGGCAACGGAAGCGGTTTTTCTTTGCGGCTAAGCACCGGCAAAATCACAAGGAAGTATGCGAAATAATAGAGGGTCGCAAACTTACCATAGAGCGGAATGTTGCCCTCTGGCTTCTGGGCACCCAGCCACGTCAGAATGAACATGTCGATCACCAGGAAGGCGAAGAACCATTTGAACATCGGGCGGAAGTTACCAGAACGAACCTTGGAGGTATCAAGCCATGGCAACGCAAGCCACACGAGGATGGATGCGAACATCGCAAGCACACCAAGCAGTTTTGCCTGAACAAAAACGATCTCTGTTCCCGGGATACCGATTGGGAAGTCAATCGCCCGCAGGATCGCATAGAACGGCAGGAAGTACCACTCAGGCACGATGCTGGCTGGTGTTACCAACGGATCAGCCGGGATATAGTTATCCGGGTGACCAAGCGCGTTTGGCATGTAAAAGATGAACATGGCAAAGATGAAGAAGAATACGCCAGCACCAAAAGCATCCTTCACCGTGTAGAACGGGTGGAACGGGATTTGGTCAGCGCTTGACTTCACGTCAATGCCCAGCGGGTTACCACTGTCAGAAATCTTCTTGGCCCAAAGGTGAAGAATCACAACACCTGCAATCACAAACGGCAGCAGATAGTGCAAGCTGAAGAAGCGGTTCAGAGTTGGGTTATCAACCGAGAAGCCACCCCAAAGGAGCTGCACAATGCTTTCACCAACAAGCGGTACCGCAGAAAACAGGCCAGTGATCACGGTCGCACCCCAGAAAGACATCTGGCCCCAAGGCAGAACGTAGCCCATGAAGGCGGTTGCCATCATCAGCAGGAAGATCACAACGCCCAGCATCCACAAAACTTCGCGGGGTGCTTTGTAAGAACCAAAGTAAAGCCCGCGGAAAATGTGAATATAGACTGCGATAAAGAAGAAGCTCGCGCCGTTGGCGTGCATATAGCGAATGAGCCAACCGTAATTCACATCGCGCATGATGCGTTCAACGCTATCGAATGCGATGCCAGTGTTGGCGGCATAGTGCATAGCCAGGACCACACCACTGATAATCTGAATTACCAGCATGAGGCCTGCAAGCGACCCGAAGTTCCAAAAGTAATTGAGGTTACGCGGTGTCGGCGTATCGGGGCCGACAACGTTGTTGATAAGCGAAATGATTGGCAGACGTTCCTCTAACCAACCCATAGCTTTATTTTCAGGCTTTGCAGCTTTCCATTCAGCCATTGTCTGTCCCCTTACCCGATTTTCAGTGTCGTATCAGACAGGAAGTCGTACAAAGGCACTTCCAGGTTAGTTGGCGCCGGTCCCTTACGGATACGACCAGACGTGTCATAGTGCGAACCATGGCACGGGCAGAACCATCCACCATACTCGCCGCGGTCATCGCCAGACTTGGTACCAAGCGGCACACAACCCAGGTGAGTACAAACACCCATCACCACGAGCCATTCTTCTTTGCCTTCAACAACCCGTTCTGCGTCCACCTGCTGGTCGATCAGATCTGTTGGCTCAACAGCTTGTGCTGCCGCCACTTCTTCTGCGGTCCGGTGGCGAATAAACACGGGCTTCCCGCGCCACTTCACAACGATTGCGGAACCAACATCAATTTGGCTGATGTCAACTTCGATGGCTGCAACCGCCAGTGTATCGGCCGCCGGGTTCATTTGGTCGATGAACGGCCACAAAGCAGCCGCAGCGCCAATTCCGGCACCAACAGTAGCGCCAACATGGATCATGTCGCGACGAGTGACCCCGTCTTCTTCATGGTGGGTATTTTCAAGTGTGCTCATTTAAAGTTCCCTGACAGGAATGATATTAAAGGCCCGTTCGCCAACTGGCGCGGACCCTATTCTATCCAACCCTTTTAAAATAGGACCGCGTCACAGAGACGCAGCAACTCAATCAAAAGGGTCCGAGACAGCCCCTTAAACCACCTCGGCAATTCGGAATTGGTTTAGTCGCCCAAGGCCCAAGAGGCAAGCGTTTATACGGGGAAAAATGGAAAAAATTGGTAAATATCGTCCTTTCAAAGATGCGACATTGATTAACACGTACTTCGGCAGTAGGTTCCGCGCCATGCAACTTGCCCTTTTTCAACCTGATCAACCCCCAAACACCGGCACGCTTTTGCGCCTCGGTGCTTGCATGAATATGCCGGTCCATGTGATCGAGCCGTGCGGGTTTCCGTTTTCGCCGAAGGCTGTCAAACGATACGCCATGGACTATGCTGACCATGTTGATCTACATCACCACCTTGACTGGCAAGCCTTTGAGGCATGGCGCGCTGACAATAGCTCCCGCCTTGTTTTGTTAACCACCCAAACAACTGTGTCTTTCACGAAATTCGAGTTCGAACCCTCGGACATTTTGATGGTGGGCAGTGAATCGTCCGGGGCACCGAAATTTGTTCATGAAACAGCCGATGCACGCGTGACAATCCCGATGAACCCGGCTGTGCGGTCTTTAAACGTCGCTGTCGCCGCTGCGATGGTGATGGGCGAAGCACTTCGGCAAACCAATCAGTATCCAGCTTAGAGACAGACAATGACTGAAAACGCCACTGAAATTGAGATTCGGAAAAAAGACGCAGCGTCATGGTTCCAGTCACTGCGCGACCAGATATGTGCAAGTTTCGAATCTATCGAAGACGATAATGCCGGACCGCTCGCTGACCGCAACCCTGGTCGCTTTGAACGCAAAAGCTGGGAACGAACCAATCAGTCCGATGGTGCACCTGGTGGCGGTGGCGTAATGTCCATCATGCGTGGCGGTCGCGTATTTGAAAAAGTGGGCGTGAATATCTCGACCGTTTTCGGCACATTCAGCGATGAGTTTGCCAAAAACATCCCGGGTGCGGCGGAAGATCCACGCTTTTTTGCCACAGGTATTTCACTGGTCGCCCATATGAACAGCCCGCGCGTGCCGGCTGTGCACATGAATACCCGCTTCATCGTTACCACTAAAAGCTGGTTTGGTGGCGGCGCAGACCTGAATGCACCCTTGCCAAATTCGGACGACACCGCAGATTTTCATGCCGCTCTAAAAGCCTGCTGTGACAAGCATGGTGACGACTATTATGAGCGCTACAAAAAATGGTGTGATGAATATTTTTACATTCCCCACCGCAACAAAGCGCGCGGGGAAGGTGGCATCTTTTACGATCAACTGACTACTGGCGACTGGAACGGTGATTTTGCTTTCACACAAGATGTGGGCCGCACCTTCAACGAGATTTACCCGGCCCTGGTACGGCGTCATATGAATGAAGCCTGGAGCGAAGAAGAACGCGAAGCACAACTTGTTTATCGCGGCCACTATGCCGAATTTAATCTGGCCTACGACAGAGGCACAACTTTCGGGCTCAAAACCGGCGGCAACGTTGAAGCTATTCTGATGTCCCTGCCCCCGATGGCGAAATGGCCGTAAGCAAGTCTTCGTAACATTGGCGTGAATCCCTATTGGATTGCCGCACAATAGTCTTATTTGGATGGCTGACTACCGCTGTCCAACACCTGTTAGGAAGAACCATGATTGCATTTTCTAGAACCATGATGATGGCATTGCTCGCTTTAGTTATTGCCATTCCCGCTGCTGCCGACAAAAACGACAAAAAGCGCGCCAAGATTCTGGATATGCGCGAAGAAGTGCTCGAGCGGCTATATGACGACCGGCCTGAAACACGGCTGGAGATCAAGAACTCTGTTGGGTATGCGGTGTTTTCCAACGTCGGTGTGAACGTGATCTTCGTCTCTGGCGGTGGCGGCAAAGGCATAGCCAAAAACCAGATTACCGGTGAAGAAACTTATATGCGCATGGGCACATTTGGTGTCGGCCTGGGGCTTGGTATCAAAGACTTCCGCGCAGTTTTTGTTTTTCACGATCAGAAGGCCTTTGATGATTTTGTCGAAAAAGGCTGGGATTTCTCGGGCGAAGCTGACGCTGCTGCCAACTCGGAAGAAAAAGGCGGCGAGCTTTCTGGCGCAACAACGCTCAGCAGCAAAGTGAATGTTTACCAGTACAATAAGGCTGGCATTGCGCTGCAGGCCACCCTCCGCGGCACAAAATACTGGCAAGACAAGAAACTGAACGCAGAGTAGAAATGATTTAGGACCCTGGTCCGACCAGGGCCATTAAACTGTTTCTGGTCATTTTGAAATCGCTATCAATCCACGTTTGTTCGAGTATCTTTAAACGCTTACCCAACTCAGGGGTTGGGTCTATCCCAGCACTCATCAGGTCCGCGCCCGAAACTGGAAATATAGGCGATTCCCAGCTATTTACCTCATACAGGAATTTGCTTCGCTGATCTCCTGCAAAACTCGCTAATGCATCTTCAACAGCTTTTTCGCCTAGTCTGTAAATCTTGGGCCTGATGGATGTATCAGTGTCCAAATTTTGGCCTGCCTCGCGTACATCGGATATGAAGTGCTGTTGTTTCTTGGAGAGCCGAAACGCTTTTCCAATTTCCTTCGCACCATGTTTGGCATAGCAGTTAGCCAGTCTGGTCTCAGCGGCGGAAAAGCAGTCATTATTCATCTCGGTTGCAACGAGGCGGTTGAGGTTAATCAAATCGGGGGGCGCGTCTCCCACGTGTGGCAACACCCGGATCGCCTGCATTTCCCTCAAAAATTTGCGCGGATCCGGAATGGCCAGCAATTTCAACAATTCGTCCCGCACTCGTTCGCGCGATAGGTTCTTTGCGTCGGCTGCCCTAAGACTGCAAGCGGCCAATCCTTCTGTGTCTAAAGAAGCGCCGAAACGAGCAGAAAACCTGAAGAATCTGAAGATTCGAAGTGCGTCTTCCTTAATACGGTCTACCGCACTACCGATGAACCTTACCCGTCGGTTTTTGAGATCTTCTAGACCGCCAAATGGGTCAAAAATTTTGCCATCAGCTGTGGCATACAACGCATTGATGGTGAAATCCCTGCGACGCGCGTCCTCATGCCAATCTTCGGTGAAGGCGACCGTCGCGTGACGGCCATCGGTCGATACATCCCTTCGCAAGCTGGTAACTTCAAAACTTTGATTATCCAGGATCACTGTCACAGTGCCATGAGCCAATCCCGTTGGGACCACTTTTGCACCCACCGCCTCCAGCAACTCAGTTGTTCGCATTGGTTCGTGCGTGGTTGCGAGGTCAATATCGGCAACGTCCCGCCCAAGCAAACTGTCTCTTACGCAGCCCCCGACAAAACGCACACAATTGTCACCCAGCGCGGTGAATATTTTCTTGGATGCAGATGATTGAAACCAATCGGGATGCCAACCGGCTGGCGGGTCAAGAAGCACCGGGTTCTCCTGAACCGTCGTCCCCTTCTTCTTCGCGAATTTCTTCAGGTGCTTCGTCCTTGGGCACAAACTTGCCGGGGATTAGAACGCCATTTTCAACGCGCGCTGGTACATAGACCTGGTCAACTTCGCCGGACGTATTGTCGAGGAATCGGAATGCCAGACCTGTGAGCAAAAGAGCCACCGTCAAAATGCTCATGCCAACCCGCAAACGCTTGGCTTCAAGTTCACGGACTTCTTCGCCTTGATCGCGCTTTACCCGCCACCGAAGCCACAGAACCAGGGCGATGATAGGTAGTAAGACCAGCAATATTCTCAGAAAGGCTGCCATATCAGATTTGCTCCCGCACGGCTTCCATCACGTCCACCAGATTGACCAGCATAGCAGCAGTGGCCCCCCAGATAAAATAATCCCCATATGGCATGGCATAATAGTGGCGCCTTCGTCCCTTCCAAACAGCGCTTTGACGCTGGTGGTTTTTCCGATTGAGCACAAAATCAAACGGCACTTCAAAGGCTTCAGCTACCTCGTCTTCCTGCAGTGACAGATCAAACCCCGGCTGAACTGTTGCAACCACAGGCGTAATTTCGAACCCTGTTCCAGTGCGATACTGATCAAGGGAGCCAATCACATTTACATAGTCGGCATTCAGGCCAATTTCTTCCTCAGCCTCCCGAAGTGCAGCTGCGACAGCACTTTCATCGCTTTCGTCCACACTGCCGCCCGGGAAACTGACCTGACCGGCATGTTTGGCCAAATGCTCTGTTCGTTTCGTTAGCAAAATTGTCGCGGCATCCTTATGCAGGACAATAGGCACCAATACGGCAGCAGGCCTGACCGGTTCAGCCATTATGCTGACCCAGTCGCGCTCAGCATTGAGATCAAAGTCACTACGGGACCCTCGTGCCGCCGCGTTATCACTGGAAAGCGCTTTTTTCACCCAACCTTCAATCACTGAGCGGCCCCTAGTTCCTCAGGCCAGGCACCCAGGGAAAACTCCACGCCCCGGCTCTTGATGGCACAAGTACTGATGCCGTTTTGCTCGTTAACCTGTCCACGTTCAATCAGCTCATAATAAACGGTGCGGGAGATAAGAGCTTCCAATCGCCCACGCACGTGCAAATATGGCCTTGGTTCGCCAGTTTCCTGGTCCACCACAACACGTATTTCATGGTCCGGACCAGCTATGACCTGGTCGCCAACATTGGTTGTGAAACAAAGAGTTAAGTCTTCCAACTCACCGGCTACGTCAACTGAGACGGCAACAAAGTGCGCGTCATCGACGGTGATGCCAATTTTCTCAACCGGTGTTACCAAAT
This sequence comes from Kordiimonadaceae bacterium, assembly GCA_017640725.1. GTDB lineage: Bacteria > Pseudomonadota > Alphaproteobacteria > Sphingomonadales > Kordiimonadaceae > Kordiimonas. The sequence continues at coordinate 72,612 of JAEPQB010000002.1, forward strand.
AGGTTTTTCCGTCTTCGTCTTTGCGGAGCACAGAAGCAAAAAGACGAACCATTTTCTCACGACCAATTGGCGTGCCCATATAGAACCAAGTCCCGTCGCTGGCGATACGCATGTCAATATCGCCGCAAAAGTCGGGATTCCATTTTTCCACAGGGGGAAACTTCTGCTCGCCTACCTGTTTCGCAAAGCTCGCAAGGTCAAATCCCTGCATGTCGTATGATTTAGCCATATAAACTCCTACAGCATTATATGGCCCATGAACCGATAATGAAAAGTACCGAGCTAAACAGCAAATGCAGGTTTCGGCGAGGCAATCGCAGATTGAGCGGTTTGATGACCAACCGGCTGCAACCTTCCCACCGCAGGAAGCGAGCTCACCCGCGCCGACTGACGAACAAGCAAACGCCTTGCATCCCGGCCACCGGGCAGAGTTATAAAGCTTGGCAAAACCGGAACAAAGCCGAAGCGAGCGTAGTAATCAGCTTCCCCGACCAGTAGAATACGCTCAAACCCAGCAGCATTGGCTTTCGCCAGACTTTGGCGCACCAGAGCGGAGCCGACACCGCTGCCCTGAAGGGCGGGATCTACCGCTAAAGGCCCCAGTAACAACGCCTCGTCGCTTGAGCCAAGGATCAAGTCTTTAACCATCACCGGCCAAAAACGGATTGTCGCTGCTAACCGGTTTTCGACTCGTACGACTGTGCTAAGCGCCGGAACAGGGTCAACGCCAGCGCGGAGAGCGTATGACGCCTTTTCCAGCCGGTTATCGCCAAATACTTTATCAAGAAGAAGGTTGATGTCCTGCTCATCGGACACCCGTTCATTATCGAACGTAAACATCGCATTTTTCCATATCAATGGCGCATGTGCGCCGTGGACAACTAAGGTATTTTTCAGTCCTTAGCGTCGTCGCAGTCGGTCTAACCGATTGATATGGTGCGTGTTTAACATAATCAGTGTTACGATTTTGTGTTTCTGTGGGCGCCACTTATAGCGATACATTCAAATAATGCCAGCTTATTTTTTGTGGCGTTCCTAATTGGCAGCCAAATGACGATCAACTTCGCGAGCCGCCATAACTACAGTCTCAAGTGAACGCAGGAAAAAATCCACAGGAATACTGTCATAAACATCTGAAGGCCGGTGGTAGTGTGGGTGGTCTTCAACCCCAAAATACAGAAAAGGGACACCGTCGCTGTGGAATGGTCCGTGATCTGAGGCAAACGTCCAGTCATTGTTGCCTAGCGCCGGGTCGTCATGGCCCATCAACAATGTAACTGGCACCTTTGACGCGACGCTCTCGACAACTGGCTTGAGTTCAGGGCGATGGAAAACCCCCGCCACATACAGCTCGTTCTTGTCGCTGCGGCTTAGCATGTCAAAATTGATGTTGAAGGCGATATTGGGGTCGATCATCTGCCGGTTTCGGACAAAAGCCCTTGCCCCCTGCAGGCCCATTTCTTCGGCGTCAAACAGGGCGAAAATAAAGTCATTTTCAGGTGGGTTATTTTTAAGGGCTTCCGCGATGGCCAGCGCACCCGCAACACCTGACGCATTATCGTCCGCGCCGTTAAAAATCTGCCCACCACGCGTACCGACGTGGTCATAGTGCGCTGAAACGACGATTGTTTTGCCAGTGTTTCCCGCTCCTGCGATGCGAAAAAGCAGGTTTGTGCCTGTGATCTCTGGGGCGCCGGTCGGCAGCCGCGGCGTGAATTTGAACTGGTGCTCAAAGGAGGGCCCAACCGGCTCAAATCCGGCGTCCGTTATTCTCTCTAAGAGGTAAGCTCTGGCCATGGCGTTGCCATCAGTGCCAGCTGCCCTGCCCCCCATGTTATCCGCCGCCAAAGTCTCTACTGTTTCCAGCGCTGCGTTTCTGTCAAATGAGGCATCCTCTGCAACTGCGGCAATTGACATCACAGCCGCCAAAGTGGCGCCGAGGTAAAGTTTTGATTTTAGCATGAACGGCACGGACAACCTCGTCAGTAAAAAAGTCTTTTCTACTCTAGTGGATTGCCATCGCATAACAAGAATAATGCTCTGAACCTTGGTTCAGCAGGCCTGGCTCTGCCCTACGAAAAAGCCCCCCGGCGATGTGCCGAGGGGCTTAATTCTAGAGCTATTGGAAGCTGGCTTAGAAGCCCATGCCGCCCATACCGCCCATGTCTGGCATTCCGCCACCACCAGGCATTGCAGCTGGCTTGTCTTCCGGCAGCTCAGCAACCATGGCTTCAGTTGTGATCATCAGGCCAGCGATAGAAGCTGCGTCCTGCAGAGCAGAGCGAACAACTTTCGCAGGGTCGATGATGCCTTTGGATACAAGGTCGGTGTACTCTTCGTTTTGAGCGTCGAAACCGAAGTTTACGTCGTCTTGCTCGAGGAGCTTGCCAACAACCACTGCGCCGTCAACACCAGCGTTTTCAGTGATCTGACGAACAGGCGCCTGAAGCGCACGACGGATGATCGCAACACCGCGGGTCTGGTCTTCGTTTTCGCCTTCCAGGCCTTCAAGAGCGTTTGTTGCATAGAGAAGTGCAGTACCACCACCGGCAACAACGCCTTCTTCAACAGCAGCGCGAGTTGCGTGCAGGGCATCGTCAACGCGGTCTTTGCGCTCTTTCACTTCAACTTCAGTAGCACCACCAACTTTGATCACGGCTACGCCGCCAGAAAGCTTGGCAAGACGCTCTTGCAGTTTTTCTTTGTCATAGTCAGAAGTAGTTACTTCGATTTGCGCTTTAATTTGCTCAACGCGGGCTTTGATGTCGTCTTCAGCACCGATACCATCAACGATAGTAGTATCTTCTTTGGTGATGTTTACGCGCTTGGCAGAACCCAGCATATCAATGCCAACATTCTCAAGCTTGATGCCCAGATCTTCTGAGATCACTTGACCGTTTGTCAGGATCGCAATGTCTTCGAGCATGGCTTTACGGCGGTCACCGAAGCCAGGCGCTTTAACAGCAGCGATCTTGAGGCCACCACGCAGCTTGTTAACAACAAGTGTTGCCAGTGCTTCGCCTTCGATGTCTTCAGCGATGATCAGCAGAGGACGGCTTGTTTGAACAACAGCCTCCAGAAGCGGCAGCATTGGCTGAAGGTTAGAAAGCTTCTTCTCGTGCAGAAGGATCAGCGGGTCATCAAGATCAACAGTCATTTTTTCTGCGTTTGTGATGAAGTAAGGAGACAGGTAACCACGGTCGAACTGCATGCCTTCAACTACGTCCAGCTCGCTCTCGAGGCCTTTTGCTTCCTCAACAGTGATAACGCCTTCTTTGCCAACTTTTTCCATTGCGGCAGAGATGTCTTTACCAACTTGAGCTTCGCCGTTTGCAGAGATAGTACCAACCTGTTCGATTTCTTCAGAAGTCGTTACAGTTTTGGCGCGCGCCTTCAAGTCTTCAACAACTTTGGTTGTAGCTAGGTCGATACCGCGCTTCAGGTCCATTGGGTTCATGCCTGCAGCAACTGACTTCATGCCTTCGCGAACGATGGCCTGAGCCAGAACAGTTGCAGTTGTTGTACCGTCACCGGCAACATCGTTGGTGCGAGAAGCAACTTCTTTCACCATTTGTGCGCCCATGTTTTCGAACTTGTCAGCAAGTTCGATTTCTTTGGCAACTGATACACCGTCTTTGGTGATGCGTGGTGCGCCAAAAGACTTGTCCAGAACAACGTTCCGGCCTTTTGGACCCAGAGTTACTTTTACAGCGTTCGCGAGAGTGTCGACACCAGCAAGAATTTTGGTGCGCGCTTCATCGCGGAGTTTTACGTCTTTTGCAGCCATTGGTGGCCTCCTAATACGTCAGATTTAAGAATTACAATATGAGACTGGGGTCGAGTGATTACTCGATGATGCCCATGATGTCTTTTTCCTGCATGATCAGCAGGTCGTCACCGTCGACTTTAACTTCTGTGCCGGACCATTTGCCGAACAGGATCTTGTCGCCAACTTGCACGTCCAGTGGAGTGACTTTGCCATCTTCCGATTTGGCGCCAGCGCCAACAGCGATCACTTCGCCTTCAGATGGTTTTTCCTGAGCAGTATCTGGAAGAATGATACCGCCAGCAGTTTTAGCTTCGCTTTCTAGACGCTTGACCAATACACGGTCATGAAGCGGACGAAGAGCCATGGTTTGTCTCCTAATTGATAAACCGAAAAAGGGATTGTTAGCACTCACTCCCGTGGAGTGCTAACGCGTGCCTGTATTTAGGGTATGGAACTGGGGCGTTCAACCCCAAAAGCTGTATTTTTGGGCCAGATGGAGAAAAAAAGGGGCAGGTCACCCTGCCCCAACGCTGTTTTATGCCGCTGCCGGTTCCGGCTGGACGGCATTCATATGCTGTTTCGCGACATCGAGGGCCAAGCCAGACCTGGCATCCATATCACCTGGCTGATGCCAGTCTCGGCCTATCCGCTCCCATCTGGAGTCAAACGGATCAATGCCGAGCGAGGTCACATAATCCGCGTCCACAACGATGAACTGCTTGCCATAGGACAGCAGATAACCACCATGTTCCTGGCGTACTGTCTTGGCTTCATCATACGACGCAAGCCAAATATTCCAAAACACGTGACATCGTCTTGGGTGCAGGAATGCTTCGAACGTGGCCCCTTCGCGGCCTTCAAAACAAGCCACTACAGATTGCCAGTTAGGGAACCCAATTTCGCGTGCGATGGTGGCTAGTGCATGCTTACGCTGTGTGTCGGCGCCCAGAGCTACAGCAGGACTGCCAACCTGAAGCCTGCGCAAGGCATTAGGCTCTTCGGCGGTCGCGCGTTTCTGCAACAGGCGCGCTTCTTCTTTTAAAAAAGTGATGATGGGCGGGGTAACGCCGCCACTTGATGTGCGTGACATTTCATGTCTCTCCATAAACCGGACATGTACCGCACCATTGTGTCCTGAAGAACCATGCAATCAGCAAAGGTCATTTATTTGACTTGTCAGCAGAGTGCGTCGGCTTTTGGCGGACAGGCGCCCCTGCGGCACCTGCCCTCCATATATGCCCCGCAATCGCACGCGTCAACTGCTTGTTATAGCTTGCCCATCGTCAGGGCTGGCTCTGTTCGGGTTGCTTTGTCCAATAGCGTCTTTGTGAATTCGGCTTCACCACTAAATCCAAGTTTTGCTTGTGTTTCCATTAGCCCAAACAGCGAAGCTGCGCTGTTTGGGTGACGGATCAGACTTGCTTTGAAAGCTTGTTCGGCTTCCTCTAACTGGCCGTTCAGGAAATACGCCGCCCCCAGGGTTTGTTCGGTCGCATAATACCAGAACGGAGGCTCCAGATAGGCTAAACTATCCTGCAAATTGACGTTTTCCTGCAGAAGTTCGATCGCACCTTCATAGTTTTGCGATGCCATTAAGCGTTTGGCACCAATTGTTTTTGCAGCGATCTGAAGAACGGCAGCAGCGGGAATTGGTGCATTCTGAATGGCGGCTGACGTCGCAAGTTTCTCGATGGCTTCTTGCTCAACCCAAGCGCGGTCATCGCCTGCATCGGCAAACACCTTACCCCGTGCGTAGTGCCATAAAGCTTTGACATAGGGTATGGCGTCACCCGGGTCTGGCAGTGCTTCCACTTCAGCCACATCTAAAAATTCAGCATAGGCAAAATAGGGTGCGGCTTTAATGGGCGGCAACCAAGCTGCGTCGTTGGCCCGTTCCATTGGAAGCAAGTTATCGAGGACCTGCGCATACTCAAGGGACGTCTGTTTATCGTAAGCCATTTGAGCTGATGTAAGCACAAAGTGGATATTGTGCGGATAATAGCCATACCGATAGAGGTTTGAGCCTTGCGTTTGCTCGAGATAACTGGCGTCGATTTTAGCCGCTCGGATGTTGACATCCAGACTGTCCATATAGCGGCCAATCCGGAAATAGATATGGCTCGGCATATGCACCAGGTGCCCCGAACCGATTTGAAGTTTGGCCAACCGATCAGCATGTTTTTCAGATTGCTTCACCTGCACACTGGCTTCGTACAGATGAATGTGCAGGTGAATGGCACCATAGTGGTCCGGATTTTCTGCCAGCACGCCGTTGATTGCATCAAGCGCCGTTTTAATATGGGGCTTTGCAGTTACAAAATCTCGCTCCCAGTAGTCCCATGGCGACGTATCCATGAGTGCCTCGGCGTATAGCGTCGCGATGTCTTGGTCACCTGGATAAGCGGCAAAGACTTCGCCCATAGCTGATGCATATTCCGCATCGAGCTGCGCTCTGCTCTTCCCCGGATCGTCGCTGTAGCGTCGCGCGCCGGCGCGAATGAGGGCTTTTTCTCTCTCACTGGCACCGCTGACCAGCGACAGCGCCCTTTTGATTGCTGCCAATGCAAGCGGGGCTGCCTCTTCTGTCATTACCGCATTAATATTGGGACCATGCGCAACTGCTTCGCCCCAATGGCAAATGGCGCACGATGGATCAAGGGCCTGCGCCACCTTGAACGCCCGAATGGCCTCAAAATGATTGAACCCATAGAGCAAGGAAAAACCCTGCCTGAAATAGGCGCGAGCTTGTTCGTTTTCACTCGAAATTGGGAATTCGCGTATGTCTAGGCCCGCCAATAGTGGCACGTCACCCACGCTTGAAGTTGATGCATTTACTGCCGTTGAAAAGAGTGACGACGGCCTGAACAGAGCGTTTCTGCGCATTCCAGACGGGCCACACAACAGTTTCGAATAGTTGGTTGGATCAAAAGCATAGTCCGCAACTTCGTGACTATCCTGTCCGGACGAAATAATTGCGTGCACAAATCCAAGCGAAGCCAAAATGGCAACCGGTGCGATAAGAGTTTTCATGATGTTTCCCCAAGTTGGGGACATCATACAGCATTCAACAAAGCGCGTCTAATGGGCTAATTGAAATATGGCTTTCAGATTTGCACGTCATCCCAGCGATCAGCGCCGGCGCCAGCATCAAATTGCATCCAGTTTGCCACCGGCACTCGATATTCGCGCAGCTCGAGCGTGGCTTTCGTTTCAATAACAGGCCCATCGGCAAATGATCAAAGAAGTGCGTCCAATGCTCGTGAATGAGAGAGGTCACCAACCGGCAAGATGCACGCGCCAATATTTTTGAGGAAATCAAACTCGCGCGCCAAACAGGAGCCTTCCCGGATTTCTTTCTGGTTCGTCACCAGCAGGAAAACATCGTGGCGATTTTGGCGATCTTGCAAGAATTGGCGGTTCCTGTGCCATAGTTCATCTGCCGAGAGCGTTAGCGCCTCGCATAACGGCAAATCAAAACAAAAACCGCCAATCTTACTTGCAACCAAGCGGTAATCGGGAAAATGTCCGATCACAGATATGCCGCTTTTCTGATTGGGTGAAGACCCAATATCGGACTGTAGTTGCGCCATAGCAACAAACCCCCGTTTCAATGCTCGCATTGTTAACCTAACGCCTTCGACTGGAGTGAGCACTCCCCCCAAATAGGGGGGATAGGTACGTTCCAATCAGGTTAACACCCAGGCACATATAATAGCTTCAATTCTACTCTTAACGCCAAGCGACTTCTTTGCCCTTCAATGTGCTCACTCACCGTTTCGACACTGACTCTAAATGTTGCCGCTTCGCCATTACAGTGCTTTGACCTCACGCATTTTATTCACCCTGTCCGACAGGGGACTGAACCCAATGTAGTTTGCGTTTCTGGCGCGAACAATGGCCTCGATGCGCGTGTTCACCCCCAAAGTGGTTTTGGCGGCATCAAGATGCTCTTTCACTGTATGGGCACTGAGGTCAAGAATATCGGCTATCTCACGAACACTTTTGCCATGCTGCGCCCAATTAAGACACTCACGCTGGCGCAAACTTAACGGATTTTCAAACTTGTAGTCCATCAACTTGGTGATCTCGAGCCCTCGCCGGTGGGTTGTTGTCATAATGATGGTTAGGGCGGCCTCAATTTGCGGGCTTAGTGTTAACGACTTCCCTGCCATTGAGCCGCCACCCAATGTGCCGAATGGGCCATGCATAGGAACAACCAGACCTTCCGTTAAGCCAAACTTTGCAGCCTCATCAAAAACATTTTGCTCCGCTTTGGTAAGTTCGAGCTGATCCATGACCCAACTCCAACGGTATGGATGCCCTACATTCTTTGAGATCCGGGCTGCCGGATCATCAAGAATAAGATTTGTTCTTTCATAATGTTTGAACCACGGGTGGCTTTCTGCGCAAACGAAGCGAACAGTTTTAATGTGGCCGTCGGTCAGAACCAGTTGACCACACATGTAAAATTCCACCCCAAAGGGCCTCGTGTATTCAACAAATGCTTCCTCCAGTTCATGTAGAGTTCGAACCTCACCAACCAGGCTAGTAAACTCAAAAACAAGCTTCTCGTTAAACACAAAATCTCCATATCCCTTTATGCGATTGATAGCCAAACGCTACTCAACAAAGTGTTGATGTTGCAAGAACTCAGTGCCCAACGAATGTTTGGTACCGCGACTTTTTGTGATAATTCTGTTCAAGGGAACCTGGGGAGCTTCACTATGATCAAGAATACTTTGATTAGACTATATGGCTTAATCGCATACGCTTTGGGGCTGTTGAGCCTGATCGCATTCACGTTGTTTGCCAACAATGGGTTTGTGAATGTGGGCATTTGGTTGGATGACCCCACGTTGGGAGCTTTTTCAATTGATGTGCCCGCGCTTGGCTACACAGAGTATCCTCTCGCTTTTAATATAGGACTTTTGCTGCTGTTCGGCCTCCAGCATTCTGTTATGGCCCGTCCCGGGTTTAAAGCAGTGTTCACCAAAATCGTGCCTAAAGCCGCAGAGCGAAGCAGTTATGTTCTTGGCACAGCCCTCGTGATTTTTGCCATGATCTTCTATTGGCACCCAATGGTCGGGCTGGTTTGGCAAGTCGATGCAGAATGGGCCCGCACCAGCATTCATTTGGTCTATTGGATTGGCTTCCTGATTACATTTCTCGCCACGCAAATGATCGATGGTATGCATCTCATGGGCGTGAAACAGTCGTTCTCGCCAGATGACCCCGACAAAGGCACCAAAAATTTTGTGACACCTGGTTTTTACAAGTTTGTCCGCCACCCCATTCAAACCGGTATTGTCATCGCGATGATTGCGACCCCTGACATGACGGTGGGACGCCTCACGCTTGCTATCGGCATGCTGCTGTATGTTGGGGTCGGCCTTTATTATGAAGAAAAAGACCTGATCGGCGAATTTGGCGACACGTACCGCGACTACAAACGCCGAGTGCCCGCCCTGTTCCCTAAGTTCTGGTGATCAAGCGCGCCGCCTGAAATAGTCAGTTGCATGATCCAGGAAAGCACGTACGCGCGCACTTGTGTAGCGGCGCTCAGGGAATAGCATATAGACGTTTCGGTGATAGGCATTGAAGTCTTCAAGCACGAGTTCGAGGCGCTTTTCGGCAAGGTCATTGGCGATGGTCGAACTCAAACATAGCCCAACACCCAGTCCCGCAAGAGCCAAATCTCTGATGGGGCGCGCTGCATTGACCCGAGCACGTGGCTCGATAGTTACCGTGGTCTTGCTGTCGTTTTCAATGAACTCCAGCTGATTGTTTGGGGAAATTGTGGACCCAAGAATGCAGTGATGGTCGCGGAGATCTGAAGGGCGCTTTGGCACCCCGTTTTCTTGCAAGTATTCTGGTGAAGCGGCGAGATGATAGCTGTACTCAGCAATCTTCTTTGCTTTCAAACTGCTGTCTTGAAGTTCGCCGATGCGAACGGCGATATCGAAACCCTCTGAAATCACGTCCACTTTGCGTTCTTCCAGTCTTAGATCAATGGTGACAGTTGGATGAAGTGCCAGAAACTCGCGCACACAATCAGACAACAGCTCTTCGCCAATAATTCTCGGGCCCGCGATCCGCAAATGCCCGACAATTTGCCCTGACTGCTTGCCAGCAAGATCCATCAAATCATCCATCTGTTCGACCATTACGCGACACCGGTCGGCATAAATGACACCGGCATCCGTTGGATGCACATGCCGCGTTGAACGCACAAGCAGTTGTGCACCAAACTTGTCTTCAAGTTGCCTGACGTATTTACTTGCGAGAGCCGTGGAGATTCCGAGCCGTCGTGCAGCAGCCGTAAAACTGCCCTGCTCCACAACCGCCGCAAACACCCTCATTCCATCAATTGTGTCCATTTATATATTCAACATTTTGTTGATAATTAATTCCGATAATACCTAATTATCAACATTTCGTCCATGGCGTATCTAAGGGCAGTCGCCAGGCACAGCTGGCCCCAAAATGAAGTTAACTCAAACCAAGGACACCAAAATGATAACTCTGTACCGACATCCCCTTTCAGGTCATGCGCACCGTGTAGAACTAATGCTATCTCTACTGAAACTTGACTATAATTTAATAGACATAGACCTGCTCAAGGGTGAGCAAAAGCAGCCTTCATTCACAGCCAAAAACCCATTTGGACAAGTCCCCGTGCTAGAAGATGGAGACGTCACATTGTGGGATTCGAACGCCATTTTGATCTATCTTGCTCGCACATATGGAAACGGCGCTTGGTTGCCGCTTGACCCCGTTGAAGAAGCAAAAGTGACACCATGGCTGTCCATTGCAGCCGGCAAAATTGCCTTTGGCCCGGCCGCAGCACGTCTTGTGACCGTTTTTGGTGCTGGCCTTGACCATGAAGTGGCCAAGTCAACTGCCTATGCACTGTTTGATGTAATGGAAAAAGTTCTCGGCAACAGCCAATTCCTGGCGGGCGATAATGCCACTATCGCAGATGTAGCAGGATACAGCTATATTGCGCATGCGCCGGAAGGTGATGTTTCACTTGCCGATTATCCAAATGTACGAGCGTGGCTCGCCCGTATTGAAGCGCTAGTTGGATTTGTTCCAATGCAGGAAACCAAAGCTGGTCTGCGCGCAGCTTAATCCCTAAAGGTAGGAGACGAACAATGGAAAACCTCCCAACTCCGTTCCATAAAGGCGAACTTGCCATTCAGGAAAAAATGGGCGTGCGCGAGCAAGTGCATTCCTATGCTCCCCGTTTTGTTCGCTCCTACCTACTTGAGCAACATCAGGAATTATTGGAAACGCTGCCTTTCATTCTCGTTGGTTCAATTGATGAGCATGAACAACCAACAGCCTCAATTTTGTTTGGGTTTCCAGGCTTTGTCTCTGCACCCAGCGAAACGACTGTTGCTTTTAACGCTTCGCCTATCCACGGCGATCCACTTATTGAAAACTTGACCGAAAATGCACCGCTCGGGTTTCTCGCAATTGAATTCGAAACGCGCCGCCGGAACCGTATGAATGGCAAGGTGGCGAGCATATCCGAGGACGGCTTCTCAATTTCTCTTGGTCAATCATTTGGAAACTGTCCGCAGTATATCCAGGCGCGCTCCTTCACTTATGAAGATTATGACCCCCGCAAAACTATTGGCGTTTCGGTCGACGACTCACCTGAACAAAACTGGGTGAAAACCCAGATTGAGGCTGCCGATACATTTTTCATTGCTTCAAGCCACTTTGAAGATACGGCCGATGTTAAGCATGGTGTTGATGTCTCACACCGCGGCGGCCGGCCCGGATTTGTGAAATTTGAGAATGGCACAATTACCTTCCCCGATTTTAGCGGCAACAATCATTTTAATACCATCGGCAACATTGTGCTTAACCCAAAGGTTGGCCTCTTGTTCCCCGATTTCGAAACCGGTGATCTACTCATCGTGCACGGCAACGCCGACATCGTATGGGAAGGAAACGAGGTGCTCGCTTTTGAAGGGGCTCAGCGACTGGTGACAATTCAAGTCACATCCACGCGCCGTTTATCAAACGCAATACCTGCCAACTGGCGTTTTCACGATTATTCACCCAGCCTTCAATCCACTGGATCCTACGCTGACGAAGGTTCAGCCAAGGATGGGTCCGAATGGCGCACACTAAGGCTTGAGCGCATCGAGCGCGAAAGTGATGCTATCAACTCGTTTTATTTTGCGCCCATTGATGGCAAGGGCACGTCCGCCTATCTCGCAGGTCAACATTTGCCTTTGAGGCATCCGTCAAAACCAAAAGCAATGCGGACATATACGCTTTCGCGCGCAGCCTCGGGCAACGAGTATCGTATTTCGGTAAAACGCGAACCAGACGGCGAAGTTAGCCGGCTCTTGCACGACAAAATGAGGGTCGGCGACAAAATCGAAGCCAAAGACCCAGCGGGGCAATTCCATCTGGAACCCGAGTTCGACAAGCCGGTTGTTCTGGTATCTGCGGGCGTCGGCATCACGCCTATGGTTGCGATGCTGGAACAGTTGGTGAACCAACATGGTTGCAGCGAGGGGAAAGGCTGCCCCCATCCGATTGTGTTTGTCCACACAGCCAAGAATGGTGATGCCCATGCGTTCAGGAACCACCCCATTTTGCGTTCCGCATCAGATCATGGTGTTTCGAAATTTGTGACTTACACAGAAGCAACCACTCTGGATATTGTAGAAAAGGAATTTGATGCACGCGGCAGGCTGACCAAAAGCCAGCTGAGGTCGCTACTACCAGACAGCAATGCAGAGGTTTATCTATGCGGGCCGTTACGCTTCATGGAGGCCATGCGTGAAAACTTCGAGCAGCTTGGTGTGCCAACAGATCAAATCCATCAGGAGTTGTTCGGGCCGGCAGAGTTAACGCCTGAAGACGCAGTCGATGCTGAAATCCCAGTCAGTTTGGCTAATAGTGATGCTGACCTTGAATGGAACCCCTCAAAATCCAGCCTTTTGGAGGCAATAGAGGACGCAGGCGTAGATGCCCCTTTTTCCTGCCGATCCGGCAGCTGCGGCACATGCTTGACCAAGGTACTGAAAGGCAAACTAAAACATCCAAAAGGCACCATGTTCGAAACGCAGCCCAATGAGGCGCTGATCTGTTGCGCGGTCCCGGAAAACGAAGACGAGGCCATCGAATTGGAAATCTAGTTTAGGCAGATTCCGTTTTGACAAGCCCGTCTTCCTGCCGCACTATCTCGTTAAGGGGAGATTGTATGGCGGAAGACAAGCAGGCAACCCTATGGGTTGCAGTCATCGGTGCTGGGCCAGCAGGCTATTACACAGCGGAAGCATTAACCTCAGGCGAACAGGATGTTCGCGTCGACATCATCGACAGGCTGCCCACGCCTTTTGGACTGATCCGCGCTGGTGTCGCCCCAGACCATCAATCCATAAAAAATGTTTCAAGGCGATATGAAGCGACCAACCAGCGGGATGATGTTCGATTTGTCGGCAACCTCTCATTGGGTCGCGACATTACCCTCAAAGAACTTCAGGACCTGTATGACGTGGTCGTTCTAGCGACGGGAGCGGCCAAAGACAGGCCCCTAGGTGTCGAGGGTGAAGACCTGAATGGAGTAATTGGTTCAGGCGCTTTTGTCGGATGGTACAATAGCCACCCGGACTATAAGGACCTTGACCCTGACCTGCGTGTTGCCTCAGTCGCGGTCATCGGCAACGGGAATGTCGCCGTAGATGTTGCCCGCATTCTTGCCAAAACAGCGGAAGAAATGGCGAGCTCTGATCTCGCGCAGCACGCAGCAGACGAAATCCATTCTTCCGCTATCAAAGATATATACATTTTGGGTCGTCGTGGTTCATTGGAAGCCGCCTTCACTCCAAAAGAACTGGGTGAGCTGAATGCGCTCGAGAACTGCGTCGCACTTGTGGATGGCACGCAACTACCACCAGAAGATGTTGATGCTGAACTCACCGGGGCAACCAAAAAAAACATGGTTCATTTGAGGGCCATGGCGAAAAACTCGGCAGACGCCAAACCCACCCGGCTGCACATTCAGTTTTACCGGCGCCCGATGGCTATTATTGGTGAGGACTGCGTATGCGGTATACGCCTGGAGGAAACAGTCGTCGAAGACGGCAAGTGCGTTGGTACGGGCAAATCCGAGGTGCTTCCAGCTGGGCTTATTGTGCCCTGCATCGGTTATCGCTCAAGCCCACTTGAAGACGTGCCATATGACGAGTGGCGTGGTGTTTATCAAAATGAAGAGGGGCTGATTTCAGATGGCCTATACTGCGTAGGCTGGTGCAGACGTGGGCCAACCGGCACAATTGGCACAAACAAACCCGACGGTGTTGGCATTGCTGCTAAAATCCTTGAAGAAGTGACTGCCGCTGGCAAAGCCGGACGCCATGGCCTGGACGCTATTGTTGAGGAACGGGGCCTAACGATTGTAACCTTCCAGGACTGGAAAAAAATCGAAGCTGCAGAAGTTGAGGCAGCTGCAGACGGTGCGCCGCGCGCGAAGTTCGCAGATGTGGATGAAATGGTGTCGATTGCGGATGGCAGCTGAAATGCACCCTATTTTCTAAGAAGGCGATACTCACCCGTCACTTTGGCGAACTTGAGCGCCACAGCGACTGCGAACAGCAGCGGCGCAAGCGAGATCAAAAGTAGCGACATTGTACCGTATTTGGTACCCTCTACCGCATCAATGTATGTGGCGCGAGCATCAAGATAGCCTTGCAGATAGCCTTCAATGACGCGTTTGTCTGCGTCCCCCAATCCGTCACGGATCTCGTCCAAGCCCAGCAGCAAATTGCGAGGAATGTCAGCTGGAAACTCTTCGTTTGCTAGAACAAGCCGCAGATCTGAATGCTTGATCTTAACCCAGCGGCAGAGCTGGGTCATTCCTGGGTTCTCGCCGTTTTCCTCACAAGCATAGATGCTGTAAACATCGAACCAATTTTCTAGTGCACGTGACTTGTCTTCTGTGGCTTCACGATATTGATCTAATTGATTGTCAGTTCGCAACAGGCGCGCTTCTTCAAACACACCCACGACCGAAACGAGTGCGAGCGCAACCCAAACGTATTCTGCCAACTTCCATTGGCGAGCATTCAGTGGATTTTTGTAAACAAGAAAATAATGGAGCAGCGCCAGACTGATCAAAAACATCAGCCCGATGAATATTGGATCGGTCGAAAGCTCCAGCAATCGATCCACGTTTGGCCTCCCTTTGGACCTCAGCACCTGAGGCCTCTAACTCCACAGCTGAAGTTATGACCGATCCAATGCGAAAATCAAGCGGATCGTCTAGTGCCCTATACGGGCTGGGGAGATCCAAAAAACCATCTGCTGGTTCGAAAACTCCGCAAGGGATGTGTTCAGATCGCGTACTTTATCTTGATCAAGGAAACCATGTGGGTCTGTCATGTGCCAAAGGGTTACCAACGTTGGCGGTTCTTCCGGCGACAGGTCATCGGTCAATCCCACGCTAGCCATAGTGCCTTTTGCGTGATGGGTTTGCTGTGCGCCAGCATGAGCAGCAAGCCCCATCAGTTGATGCTTTTTTTCGGCATAAGCGGCCGTCATGCCATCGTCCATCGGCTTTAACCAGTCCATTGTAAGTTGATAGTGTCCATGATCCCGCTTCTCCGGAACAATCGGCACATCCAAAAAGGTGACAAAATGCTGATCAATGTTTTCAACTAGTGTTGGAAAAGCACGCTGAAATTCCGTGTCAGCAAAAAAAGACTGAAAAGCTTCCTGGCTGGGCGCCGTACCAAACGTTACAAAGTCTGCGGCATGCTCTGGGATGTTGGCATGATCCACTTTATAGACTTCGAGCGTGTGACCATAGCGCTCCATTATCGGCTTGATGGTTTTGATATAGTCTTTGAAAGCCGCGATACGATGCGCCTTATGATCAGCTTTGAGCTTATTGAACCCAATATAGCTAATCGCCGGACTTGAATGTTCTTGTGCCTCGTGATGATCCGCTGCTGCCTGAAGCGATAAGACCATCAAAAGCAAACTTGCAAAAATTGATTTCATTGCTGTCGCTCCTTTTTTGTGGAGCAACAGATTGCGCAGAATTACTGGACTAGCAGTTCAGCCAGTCGGGGAATAAGCCAAAACAACGTTTGAACCGCCACTTATGGCTTGCGGATCTTCTTCAAAATACCGCTGTAGGTCATGATCGTTGTGTCCCCGCTGAAGATCTTCCCGCGTACAAACAGCAGTGAACGCGTCGCTTTCGTGACTTCACCTTTCGCCTCAATCAAGGCGTTGTTGGGCCCTGCAGAAACAAATTCGCTGTTGAAGCCAACTGTGACGCCCATGCCATCCAGGTGATCGCGCGCCGTCACAAACAAGGCAAAGTCTGCAAAACTCATCAACAGGCCACCATGCAACATGCCCCCGCCGTTCAAATGTTTCGTTTCCGAAATAAAAGCACTGCGGTACGAACCGTCCTCTTCCTGTCGGAAATAAAACGGCCCAATCGTGTCTTCAAACGGGTCCGGTGTTCCCCAGGTGCGAAACCCCTGCGCCTCGAGTTCTTCAATAGTGATGCTCATAAACTGTTCCGCCCTATGCTGTACTAAGGATCGTGCCCTCAATACCTCTTATGCCCTGATTGTCTGCGATATAGTACGCAACGAGAATTCGTCCATCAGAAAGTAGGGTTGCGGACGGGTAACCGGTGTCTCGGCTGGGGCTATTGTCTCTAATGATGATTTCCGGCGCGCTGTTCAGTTCCTCGAGGCTTGAGGCCACTCTGGCCCGAACCCCCATGGGCTCGTGACGGTATCCATAGCTAAGGAACAATCGCCCGTCCGGCAATAGCAGCGGGTCATAGGGGTGCCCCTTTACCCCTGTGGAAAAAGGTTCTTCCAACTGGTCAACTGACTTGCCGGTGGCGACAATCAAGTGATCCTCATTATTGGTGGTACGGTGAAAAACAGACAACTGGCCTTCGGGCCATGTGGCAACGGACGGCTCTTGCAGGCTTTTACCTTCGACCGTCAGGGCGTTATTTGAAAGCTCCCACGTCTTGCCATTGTCTTTGGACAAGAAAAACCGTGTCTGCTGCTCAGACCGATCGCGGCTGCCTGCTGTATACCCAGCGAACACAAGCGAACCGTCTTTGAGTTCGGCCATCTTTCCCCGCACAGCAACCGTGCCTTGCACATAGGGTCCGCCCGACACGTCCCCCTGCTCGTTCACAGGCAGTTCGATGTAGTCGGACCATGTACGTCCTTCATCATCACTAAAACGGACATAGCCACCCCAGAATACGTAGCCCGCCCCAAAGTGTTCAGACGTCAGCACCTGCCGTTTCTCAGCTCCAAGTCGCTTGGCAGTCTCTATGGTTACCGGATACCAGAGGAAGCCATGCTGCAGGATCCGGCCACAGCTGTGGCGAAACAGATTTGCGTCCTGGTCCCCGGCTTCACCATGCATGGGCATGGGCGCCGCATCACCCAGCGGCTCGAGGCCGCTCGAAAATCGCCTTAAGGCAATATGCGAACGGAAGTGCACGTGGTCCACGGCATTCAGGTCGCTCTCTGCCTTTTCGCCAAACAGCCAGCGGTGATCTGGCGCGCGGCGAAACCCGAGCAGTACGTCTCCTTTTGGCAACGCAATGACACTTGGAAAGGCAGAAAAGAAGCGCTCGGAACGGTAAAGCACCCGATGTTCGTCAATTTTGAACGACATGACGTGTCCTAAAAGCCGTTATCGCCGTCAAGGATGCGCCCAACACCTCCCAGCAAAGAACCTTCGCCCTTTTCGGTGCCGCCGGCCTGCGGTGC
Source organism: Kordiimonadaceae bacterium (assembly GCA_017640725.1). Classification (GTDB taxonomy): domain Bacteria; phylum Pseudomonadota; class Alphaproteobacteria; order Sphingomonadales; family Kordiimonadaceae; genus Kordiimonas. Next base: position 90,171 of record JAEPQB010000002.1, read on the forward strand.
GGCTTGCAGCATCCGACCAGCCAGCCTGCTGAACGGCAGGCTCTGCATCCAGACTTTGCCCGGGCCTTGCAGGCGCGCAAAAAACACACCTTCACCGCCAAAAATCATGGACTTGATACCGCCTACGCGTTCAATGTCCATATCGACATCGGGTGTCATCGCCGCGAGGCAACCCGTGTCCACATGCAGAACTTCACCAGGCGCCAGTGTGCGTTCAACAATCGTGCCGCCAATGTGTATAAAGGCCCATCCGTCGCCGGTAAGGCGTTGCATAATGAAGCCCTCACCGCCAAATAGCCCGGTCATGATGCGTTTTTGAAATGCCAAGCCGATTTGCACACCACGCGCCGCTGCAAGAAAGCTGTCTTTTTGACAAATGAGTTCACCGCCCAGTTCGTCCAACTTCACCGCCATGATGTTGCCCGGAAACGGTGACGCAAATGCAACGCGCGCTTTGCCCGCCCCTTCATGTGTGAACACAGTTGTGAAAAGACTTTCACCAGTGATAAGCCGCTTGCCCGCACCCAGCAGCTTGTCCATGAAGCCACCCTCCTGGCCTGAACCATCCCCAAAAACTGCGTTCATTGTGATATGCTGATCCTTGAACATCATCGCGCCAGCTTCAGCAACGGCAGATTCGCCCGGATCAAGTTCGATCTCGACAAACTGCATTTCCGCGCCTTTGATTTCGTAATCAATATCATCTGCGATGTTGGCGCTGCGTTGGTGGTGAGTTCTTGGAACTGACGGTACATGACTGGCCATGAAAGTCTCCTGCTGTCAAAAAAGTGAGCGATTTCACTAGACATTTTTGCGTCGTCGCCTTGACGAAGCCCTAGTTCAATCGCACTTTTACACATAGCAAGCCCGCGCAACAGCGCAATGGCAGTTGGCAATATTTTTTTGGCCGCCAGATTGGAGTACGGATTATGAAGGGCATATGGTCTATTCTTAAAGCCATCGGAAATTTCATCATTGGTTTTGGCGGTTTCACGGTCGGCATTTTTGCCATCATCGCATTGATACTGATTGCAGCGTCCAGCGGAACGCAGCAATTGCCAAGTGTGCCAAATGGTGCGGTGCTCGTAATGTGGCCTGAGGGCCAGATCGTGGAAGTGATCGAACAACCGGACCCGCTTGAAGAATATTTTGATACCTTCAACAATCGCCCGCGCCAAACCAGCATCCATGACATCACCACTGCACTGAAACGCGCGAAGACGGACAGCCGCATTGCGGCCCTGGCCCTTGTGACAGACAGTATGTGGGGTGCGGCACCAAGCCATCAGCACGCGATGGCAGCGGCAGTACGCGACTTTAAAGAAAGTGGCAAAAAAGTTTATGCCATTTCGTCCGCCTACAGCCAGGCTGACTATCTCGTCGCTGCTGAAGCGGACAAGGTTTTCATGAACCCGCAGGGCAATGTGCTTCTGAATGGCTATGCCCGCTACCGGCTGTATTACAAAGACCTGCTGGCGAAGGTGGGCGCAAACGTCAATGTGTTCCGTGTTGGCACTTTCAAATCTGCTGTTGAACCCTTTATTCGGGACGACATGTCGCCGGAAGCCAAGGAAGCCAATGAAGAATTTCTGGGCGGCCTGTGGGCACAATACGCTGCCTCGGTTGAACAGGCCCGTGGATTTGAGGCTGGCAAGCTCGCTGCCGACATCACGAAAATATCGGCGGACCTACGCACCGCCGGCGGAGACTTTGGTCAGTTGGCGCTAAACAGCGGATTGGTGGACGCTGTCGTCCCCAATGCCGTGTGGCGTGAAGAATTAAAGCAGGAGTATGGCACCAGCCTGTTCAGCGACAGTTTCAAGCAAATTCACTATGAAGCGTATCTGGCAGCCACCAACAATGGGGCAGACAGTGATAACCAAGTCGCGGTAATTACCGCACAAGGTGAAATCATCATGGGCGAAGGCCCTGCCTCTGTTGCGGCGGCAGACACAATTGTGAATTACATCCGCAGTGCGCGCAACAATTCCAAAACAAAAGCTATTTTGCTGCGCGTTGACAGCCCAGGTGGTTCCGCTTTCGCATCTGAGCTTATCCGCCAGGAACTGGTGAATGCGCAAGACCAAGGCATCAAAGTAATCGCCTCTTTTGGGCCAGTTGCCGCTTCAGGTGGCTACTGGATTTCTGCAACAGCAGACGAAATATGGGCTGCACCAAGCACGATCACCGGCTCCATCGGCATTTTCGGCGTTATCCCTACGTACGAGGGCACACTCAGTAAAATCGGCGTGGCGGCAGATGGTGTTGGCACCTCCGAACTGGCTGGGGCGTTTGATGTTACTCGTCCGCTGAGTGATCTCACCAAAGACATAATCCAGCAAAGCATCGAGGCGGGTTACGGCGAATTCATGGAGCTTGTTGCCAAAGGCCGCAACATGACGGTTGAAGATGTTGACCGCATCGGCCAGGGCCGCGTTTGGATTGGGCAAACGGCCAAAGACCTTGGTTTGGTGGATCACTTGGGAGGATTTGACGAAGCTCTAGCCGCGGCAGCGCGCGCTGCAGGCGTTGAAGACGACTATGAGCCAGTATTCTACCGCGAGGCGCCCGATCCGTTTGATCAGATCCTGTCTGATATTCTCAATTCCACTATTGGCACAGACGATGGCTACCGCATGCCCGAAAGCCCTGCCTTGCGCCTGATGAGCCAGGTTCAGACTGACCTAGAGTTCCTCGGCAACCTAAACGACCCCACGGGCCGCTATCTGATCTGCTTTGAATGTAAGGTGCGCTGACCATGAGTGAAAACGTGATTGAAAAATCGGATGAAGAATGGCGTGAAGAGTTAACGCCCGAGCAATACGCTGTTTGCCGTTGCGGTGGCACGGAACCAGCATTCACTGGCAAATATTGGGACACCAAAACCCCCGGCATCTATCAGTGTGCTGGTTGCGGCGCTGACCTGTTTGACAGCGACACTAAATATGACAGCGGGTCTGGCTGGCCCAGCTTTTGGGCGGCGCTCAAAGATGACGCAATTGTGGAAAAACGCGATACCACCTACGGAATGATCCGAACCGAGATAACCTGCGCAAAATGTGACAGTCATTTGGGACATGTGTTTCCAGATGGCCCACAGCCGACAGGTTTGCGGTACTGCACAAATTCGGCTTCATTGAATTTGGTAGAACGCGAAGAAGACTAGCGTTCGCATTATTGCAACACAGGGTGCCGTTTAACTACGGTACCCACCCAAACACGCAACACATACATTGGCTTCAGACAGTTAATCAGGAGCCAAACAATGAGCACCCCAGCCAACACCATCCTTCGTATCGACAGCAGCGCCCGCAAAAGCGGCTCTACCACTCGTGAACTCACATCTGAACTCGTGAGCCTATTGAGCGACCAGTTAGGCGGCGCTGACATCATTGCCCGCGACGTAGCAGACGGTCTCCCCTTCGTTGACGAAGATTGGGTGAACGCAAACTTCACCGCCCCCGAAGACCGCACAGACGCCCACAAGCAAAAACTAGCGTTTTCCGACAGCCTTGTAGCGGAACTGCAGAATGCCGATACCATCGTCATTGGCCTGCCGATCTATAACTTCGGTGTGCCGGCAACGCTTAAGGCCTGGGTTGATATGATTGCCCGTGCGCGACTGACTTTCCGCTACACGTCAGAAGGGCCTGAGGGTCTACTGACCGGTAAAAAAGCATACATCGCAGTGGCTTCTGGCGGCACATCAGCAGGCAGCGAAATCGATTTCGCCACCAGTTACTTACGCCACGCCCTAAAGTTTGTTGGCATTACGGACGTTACTTTGATTGACGCGTCTGCTGCTGCACAAGGTGCAGAAGAGGCACTGAACCGCGCCAAAAGCCAGATCAGTGCGGTCGGCGCTTAAGCCAACTAGTCAGTTTTCAGTGCCTTCGGGCGCTGAATCATCACCGTCTGTAGAAACTTCTACGAACGGACCATCTTCTGAGTTCTGGACCATCTCTACAAACTCACCCACAGTAGAGTCGCTGATACCGAAAAACATAACCGCGGCCATGGTCCAGATCATGATCACAAAATAGCTGCACCAGATAAATCCAGCTTTCAAAAATGCTCTGATCCAGCCCTGTTTTTGCCCCACCTTCAGGGCAATGATCAGGTAAGCGGATGTGGTCCACCAAAATATGCCGAATGCCGGACCGCCTTCAAGTTGGGGCATAACAAAGGCAAGAACCAGCAAGAAGACAAACAGAAAACTGTGGAAATGAATGGCAAACACCAACTGGTTCAAATAGTAGCGATTTCTGCCCCAGTGTGTCAGTGACAAAATGAGCGCAAAGACAGGCATCAAGAACACGAGAGCTAAAGGTAACCAATCATTGAAGAGGTTGTTGAATTCTCGCGGGTTCTGCAGCGCTTCTGTGAAGTTTGCAGTCGCATCTTTAACGATTTGAGGTGTGCTGGGGTCGTCAAGGATGAAGTCCAAATCTTCCTGCTTGATACCTTCCCTCTCCTGCCGGTCGTTTGGCACAAACATGTCGATGTCAAAATCGTAGGGCAGGTTCCCAATATTGAAACCACCCTCTTCTTCGGATGGCCTGATAACCGTGCTTGCGAGCATGTCCGGGTCGAGGTTCGTGAGCGCACGAATGGAGTTGCGTGACTGCTCAGAGAGTTGCGTTTCGGGGTCATCCAACAAGGCTATTGCACGGTCCCTCACAGCGAAAAAGTCTGGCTCCTCTCCGCGGTCTTCCATGTCCTCAAGCTCGTCAGTCAATGTGTCCAGAAAATCCTCGATCGCTTCTGATTCGGCGGGATTGTAGTCAAGATTATTGATGAGCCTGACGAGGCCTCGAATTTGATTGCTGTTTGTGTCGCTCTCAACTTGCCTCTCGGCCTGCTCCACGGCTTCGGTAATCTGTCGCTCGAGCGCTTCCTCATCAAACTCGGGAACAATAGGCGGCAGGGGCTCCGAGGTCTCCCCCCGCTCTATCGCCGCTGCCTGCTCCAGCGCCTGTTCTCGAATAGCTTCAGCTTGCTCTCGAATTTGCTCTGTGGCTGCTTCAACTGCCTGCCGGGCTGCTACTGTTTCTGCTTTTGGTTGCACATGGATATCCAGTATCAAGATATCCGCGATACTTAAGGTCGCAAAAAAAGCAAATAATAATACGATGTAGAGCCGAAATGGCGGCAAGTACCGCGCTCGCTTGCCGTCCATAAAGTCACGGGACAATCCGCCGGGCACAAATATCAGCGCCAATATGGTTTTGATAATTTTGCTGTCTGTGTCGAATATAGCGTCCAGAAGTTCTTTGAAGAATGTCCAGATCGGCCGCTGGAGGTCGTCGGCACGTTGTCCGCAGATATGGCAAAAAGGACCCGTCAGTGGCGCGCCACAATTGAAGCAAGTATCGCCGCCATCACGTACGCCCCGCTCAATAGTCGCATAGTGGGCTAGCTGAGACCGCTCTTTCTTGAGCCGTCTGCGCCTTAATGCAATTGACCATTTCCGAAAGTACCGAAGCATTTCATCCCCCTAAGCGCCTTATACCAAAACACTTTTCGGGATGCCAGCCAACAATTTCGCTTAACTGGCAACACCCAGGATATGGTCTGCGACAAACGGATTGCTGCGGCGTTCTTCGCCGAAAGTAGAAAGGGGTCCGTGGCCTGGAACAAATGTCACATCATTCCCCAGCGGCCACAATTTTTCCTGGATGGCGTTCATCAGGGTTTGTGTGTCACCCCTTGGGAAGTCTGTGCGCCCGACAGACCCTTTGAACAATACGTCACCAACAAACGCCACTTTGTGCGTGCGGTTAAACAAAATGACATGGCCAGGTGTGTGCCCAGGCGTGTGGTAAACCTCTAGCTTGACGTTGCCCACCTCAACACTGTCACCGTCGTTCAGCCACTGGTCTGGCGTGCAACAGCGCAGCCCAGGCATATTGTAAGCCGCCGCATGCTCTTCGATCTGATCCAGCCAGAACTTATCTTCGGCATGCGGGCCGATAATGGGCAAATCAAACTTTTCTTTAATATCAGCTGCCCCACCAGCATGGTCCATATGGCCGTGGGTGAGCAAAATTTTGGTAAGTTTGATACCGAGCTTGTCAACCTGAGCAAGCAGCTTGTCAACATCGCCGCCCGGGTCCACCAGTGCGCCCTCCATGGTTTCGTCACACCAGATAACACTGCAATTTTGGGCGAAAGACGTGACGGGAACAATTTGGGCTTTCAGCATGTGGCACTCCAGGCGCTCGTTGCGCAGACAAGCACGCAACGCATAACAACAGACATGCGTTTATATATAGTGGCAATCACGGCCAAGCCCAGCGGAAAGTCTCACTTTTGGCTGGCAAGCTGGGTCATCAGGCTGGTGAGCTGCTTCAAAGTGGCGTCCTGGGACTTCATCATGTCCTCGATTTTGTCCAGGCGCCCTTCCATTTCTTTGTCTTCCGCTGCACCTGTTTCTGGCTTTTCCACCTTCCGCCCGGACAACTCGAGCGGGATCGTCGTGTCACTCATTGATGCAGCAGAGACACCAGAATTCGCCAGTGAACTTATCCGTTCCCGATGAGACGCATTCAGTTTGGTTTCTTCCTCCAACTCAGACGCAACGGTTTCTACAACTTCCTGGTCAATCTCTTCCATTTCATCGAGTGCACCAAACAAAAGAACCCGGGCGCAAAGGGTGTTCAACTGTCTCGGAATTCCATCACTATGCTGATGCAGCGCCTCCATAGCGCCGTCAGAAAACACGGGGCGGTCATTCCAACCGACCAATTTCAAACGATGCAGCAAATAACCTGCAGATTCAGCTGCCGACAATGGCTGAATTTGCCAGTCATGTGTCACACACTGTGAGAGCTCGTTAGGGACTTCATTTGCACTGACGCGCTTTTTCAAGCCGGGTTGAGCAATCATGAGACAATGCACCTGCTGGTGCTCTGAACCAAGCTTGAGAGCGCTGCATAAGTCTTCAAGCGCTGTATTGGACAGGCCCTGCGCCTCGTCAATAATAAGAACCGGCTGTCGGTCGGCTGCATTTGCTTTTGCGGCAAAATCACCAAGAATGCCTGTATAGTCATCCAAAGTTTCCGCTCGTCCATCCAGTCCAAACGCATTCATGATGGTGACCATCAGATCGGTGCCGGCCACCCTGGTATTGGACATCATGCCGACCACAAAACGGTTGCTATCAAGCGCCTCTTGAAGATGCCGAGCGAGGGTTGTCTTGCCTGTGCCAATGTCCCCTGTCACCAAGGCAACACCATCGGGTGTTATCGCGGAACCCGAAAAATGCTCAATTACCGGACTATGCGACTCTGGCTGAAAATAATATTTTGGGTCAGGCGTAAGCTGAAAGGGTCTACCATTGAGTTTATAATAGTCTTCAAACATGCGGCATCGCCTCCTCCCCCCAATCGACTGGAAACACACCCTCTTGGCCGATTAAGGCATATCTCTTCGTCCAAGCTACAGAATATACTCGCTCGCCGCTTAACACCACTACGAAGTATTCGGTCGAAGAAAAGGCTCGACAGCACATCGATCCATGAACATGTTTGGCCCATACATAGATCAATGAATGCGCGAACAATATCACTTATAGTGTTTACCACACTCAAACCCTGGAGCTCGCAGTGGCGACAATTCGTTTAGCAAGTTTTGTTTGTGCCTTTTGGCTCTGTGCCCCCTTTGCCTATTCAACAGATAGTGCTGTTGAAGTTACCGCAGTTGCTGAAGAATGGCCCGGCCTCACTATGAGTGATGGCACAGGCTGGTACTGGCAGTTTATCAGCAAGGTTTATGAACCGCACGGATACAAAGTTCGCCCACTGGTGACGTCCTGGTCTCGCGCCGTAAGCGGCGTAGAAAGCGGCCATTACGACATTCTGGTTGCAGAATGGAAAGAGCCGTCCATGCCGTTTGTATTTCCGTACTTTCCCATTGGCGGTGAGCAGATCTGGTGCGCGAAACTAAAGTCAGAGCCTAAGGGCTGCGTAGAAATCGCCAAAGATGCTACAAGAATTGTCAGCTGGGTTCGCAGCATGGACTTTGGCCAACAATTTACCTCGCAAGACACAAAACCGATATTAGTACAGGACACCCAGGCCGGGGTGCGGTTGCTCGCACGGGGACGAACAGATGCTTTTATTGGCTATCGGCTGACAATTTTGGACGAGATTGCTGAGGCTGGACTATCCGCTGATGATTTCGCGCTCGTCAAGATAGGAGAAAAGTTCAGTTATTTGGCCTTCCCCCAATCAGAGCTTGGGGAAAAACTCGCCAAAATCTATGACCTCGAATTCCGCAAACTATATCTATCGGGGTGGCTACACGAAAACATGATCGACAATGAAATGCACAGAAATGCTCTCTTGTCCTTCGGCTCCCCAAACGGCCAAGAAATGGGACTAAAGTGAGTCGTGCGTTGCGCCGCAGCGCTGCTTTTACACTATTCGATTTTTGCTTTGGAGAGATGGCTGGGGCGGCAGGATTCGAACCTGCGAATGCCGATACCAAAAACCGGTGCCTTACCACTTGGCGACGCCCCACCATGGGTGTGGCGCGGTTTGTAAAGAAACTGTCCTACGCTGTAAAGCCCTTTTTAACCCAAAAAAGAATTATTTCCGAGTGCTCGCCAACTTGTCATGAGATTCGAATGAAAAGTGGACTAATTCTTCAACATAGGTGTTTGATTGGGGACGAAATCACCCAATTTCATCAGCCATAACCCACCAGTTCGGCGCATGCTGGCGAACCCTGTGTGCTACCGCTTCAGCAGCCTGCTTGTCGTGATACAAAGCGAAAACGGTCGCACCGCTGCCACTCATCCGAAGCAACTCCTGTTGGCTATTGAGGCGCAGGAAACGTTCGACTTCCATAATTTCCGGACACAGCTGGCACGCAGGGTCTTGAAGGCTGTTTGAGGTCAGGACATCCAGCATGGAAATGTCTTCGACTACTTTATTGAGGTCCGTGATGGAGACGTCAAAGGGTGGCAAACCGCGAGCTTCTCTGAAGGACTTGAAACCTTTGAACACGTCAGGTGTGGATACTGGCTTGCCTGGATTGACCATCACAACGCCTGCGCTCCACGGAAGCTGGACCCGCTGAAGTTTTTCACCGATGCCCCGCACAATTTGGGGCTCGGCGGCCAGGCAAGAGGGAACATCAGCGCCAATCTTAAGCGACAACGCGAGCAAGTCTCCTTCTGATAGGCCACAGTCCCAAAGGTGATTAAGTCCAATGAGAGCAGCAGCCGCGTCAGAACTCCCTCCTCCGAGACCCGCCGCCAAAGGCAGGTTTTTATCAAGGGTAAGGGCGCCGCTTGGTGTTTTCCCGGCAGCTTTCGCTAACAATTGAGCGGCTTTGAAGACCAAATTTTCTTCAACTGGAATGTTCGCGGCAGCGTCTGCGTTTGCACCAGCAACGGTCAAGGTAAAGTCTTCCGCAGCTTTGAAGTTCAGCAAATCGCCGAGCTTGGTGAAAGCAAACAGGCTTTCAAGCACATGGTAACCATCGTCCTTGCGACCGGTAATGTGCAAAAACAAGTTTAACTTTGCGGGAGCCCGTACGTACAGGCTGCCATCAGGGGCTTCTTTCAACCGGGATTCGAAGGCTGTCATAAGCTTAGCTGTCCTCGCGCAACCCCATATCCATCTTGACCCTCAACTCCGCCAGCTCTTCCGCGTCCGGTTTGCTATCGATCGCATGTTGCCACTGAAAACGCGCTTCGATAAACCGGCCTACCCGCCAATAGGCATCGCCCAGATGGTGGTTTATCGTCACATCGTCAGGTTCAATCCTAACTGCCTTTTCAAGCAGGCGAACAGCTTCAGCATAATCACCGGTCAAATAGTTCACCCACCCAAGACTATCGATAATGAAGCCATCCTCGGGCCGTTGCTCTACTGCCTTCTCGATCAAACCCTTTGCTTCGTCGACCCGCATACCGCGATCGATCCAGCTATAGCCAAGGTAGTTCAGCACACTGGGCTCATCAGGGCTAAGCGTGAGCGCTTGCAGGAAATCCGACTCTGCTTTGGGCCAGTCTTTCGATTGCTCATGTGAAACGCCGCGCGCGAAAAAGGCGAACCAGTCTTGCCGCCCAGATGACTTATTCAGATCAATTGCCTGACTATAATACAATATAGCTTCGCCAAACTCGCGGCGTTCGCGCAAAATATCGCCAAGGGCAACCAAATACAGCGATTGCCTGGGGTTATCTCGTATCGCGGTTCGCAGAGCTGCCTCCGCTGCCGCCACATCACCGCCGCGGCGCAGCGCATTTATGCGTCGCTCTTCAGCAATAACGCTCAAACCACTTGTGGAAGGCACGGCGCCATATGCTTTGGCTGCTTCTGCTGGATTTTCCAGATCGTCCATCAAATTACCGAGCATGAAGTATATGTCTGCAATCTGGGGCGTAAGATAAGAGGCTATACGCAGGTAAATAACAGCCGCGCGCGGAGAACTACTGCGCGAAAACTCTGAAGCAAGACGATAGAATGTGCCGCCAACAGCACCTTGCGGATTGGCAGACTGTTGGGTTGGGCGCAGCCCTGCCGCGATCAATTGCCCTTCACGCAGCAGGAAGTTGTTATTTGAAAACCGTACAGCTTGCTCCCCCAAAAACTCTCGAGCTTCGGCACGTTTTCCGGTTCGCGCAAGCATGTCTGCGTAGGCGACAAATGGCTGTAGAGAAAGGGGTTGTGCAGCGTCAGCAATCAATCTGTACTGCTCTTCTGCCTGTTCAAACTGGCTTAAGTGATCCAGCATGTAAGCACGATGTTCATCTGCAATGGGCTTCAGTCGAATGTCCGCAACCATGTCAGCAAGTGCCGTTTCAGCCCCTTCAATGTCATTTTGTGCTGCATAGCTCCAGCCAGCCAAAAGTGGCGACAGCATGCCGCCAAACCCCGTCATTTCAACGCGTGACAGCCGCGCACGAACCGCTTCCCAGTCCTGACGATTGAAAGCTTCGAGCACATAAAGGATCGACACGAGGTCGTCATTAAACACGGCCTCTTTATCTTCAGAGATGGTAACCGCAATTTTCGCGGCTTCCTCCATCCGGCCCGCATAAAGCAGCTGGAAAAAGGCCCTGTTGGCAATCAAACGATTGCTTGGATCAACTTCAAGCGCCCTCAGATAATAAGCCGCGCTATCAGAGAACGACAAACTCTGTTGTGCCAAAGCACCCGCGACAAAAGGCGTGTAGCGACCCTCTGCAGCTGCCTCTTGGCTAAACTCACTGTAAAGCCCGCCCGTTGTGACGGGCGCAAACTCGCTTTGTGGCGCAGGGCCAGCACAAGCCACAAGCGCACACGAGAGCGCGATGGGCGTAAATTTCAGAAACGGCTTCATGCCCGCTTTCCTACAGCCAGATAGAACTCAAAACAATTACATATTGGGATAGTTTGGCCCGCCGCCCCCTTCAGGCACAACCCAATTGATATTCTGCGTGATATCTTTGATGTCACAGGTTTTGCAGTGAACACAGTTTTGCGCGTTGATTTGCAAGCGCTGATCTTCACCGTCTTCACCAACATATTCATATACACCCGCCGGACAGAAGCGCTGCTCCGGGCCCGCATAATCTGCCAAATTCACGCTAACTGGAATGCTGTCATCCTTCAGCGTCAAATGAATTGGCTGATCTTCTTCATGGTTGGTGTTTGAAAGGAACACAGAAGACAATTTGTCGAATGTGATCTCACCGTCAGGTTTCGGATAATCAATTGGCTTCGCGTCCGCTGATTTTTTAGTGGCTTCATTGTCTTTATGCTTGTGCTTCAGCGTTGGCATTAGCCAACCCAGGCCGAGCGTGTTCATCCACATATCAAAACCGGAATAAAGTGTGCCCAGCTTAACGCCAAACTTGCTGAGCGCCGGGCGCGCGTTGCGCACCTTGTACAAGTCTTTGTAAATCCAGCTGTCTTTGAAGGCCTGCTCGTAGGCGGCAAGTTCCACGTCACCTGCAGAACCACCAACAATCGCCTCAAACGCGCTCTCAGCAGCCAACATGCCGGACTTCATGGCATTGTGCGTGCCTTTGATGCGCGGCACGTTCACAAACCCGGCCGCACAGCCGATTAAAGCACCGCCAGGGAAATAAAGCTGTGGCACCGACTGCAGGCCACCCTCGTTGATCGCCCGCGCGCCGTAGGAAACACGGCGGCCGCCTTCCAGTATTTCACGAACCGCAGGGTGGTTCTTGTAACGCTGCATTTCGTCAAACGGCGACAGGTAAGGGTTCTCATAATCAAGCGTGACAACAAACCCGATGGCGATCTGGTTGTTTTCCTGATGGTAGATGAAACCACCACCTGCTGTGTCATTATCGAGTGGCCAGCCCTGAGAGTGGATCACCCGACCCGGCACGTGTTTGGCGGGGTCAATGTCCCACAATTCCTTAATGCCAATACCATAAGTCTGGAACTGAGCGTTTTCGCGCAGGCCAAACTTGGCTTCCAGTTCCTTAGAAAGCGAACCGCGGCAGCCTTCTGCAAACAAGGTGTATTTGGCATGTAGTTCCATACCGGGTTCATGGCTTGCCTTCGGCTCACCGTCACGGCCAATGCCCATATCACCTGTCGCGACGCCTTTTACGCGGCCGTCTTCATGATAAAGAATTTCCGCGCCCGCAAAGCCCGGGTACACTTCCACGCCCATAGCTTCAGCTTGTTCACCCAGCCACCGGGTGAAATTGCCAAGCGATGTGGTGTACATGCCGTCATTGGACAGAAGTGGCGGCATGATGAAATGCGGCATTTCTGTTTTGCCGGTTTCCGTTAGAACCCAGTGCTGGTTATCAACAACGGGCGTATTGAGCGGGGCGCCTTTTTCTTTCCAGTCAGGGAAAAGTTCATTGAGCGCCATGGGGTCTACAACCGCGCCAGACAGGATATGCGCACCAATTTCTGAGCCTTTTTCGATCACGCAGACCATCAGCTCTTGCTCTTTTTCCTGTGCGAGTTGCATCAGACGGATTGCAGCAGACAAACCCGATGGGCCGCCACCAACAATAACTACATCAAACTCCATGGATTCGCGTTCCATGCTCCGCTCCTTACTTAACACGAGGCTCATTCATGTGACCCGAAGCCTCAAAATCCGTATCTGCGTCCTAAACTGGACCAAGACCGCCCTTTTTCAAGTCTTATGCCCGCCGGTCAGGCAAAGGTCAAACACTTGAAGACATGCGAAAGTCTGTAACTCCGGCCCCTAAACCAAATTTCGAAGATTCTGGTCAAATTTTTGATGCAATTTTAACTGATAGGCTTCTAATATTACCCGGAATCAAGGATCGAAAGACCATATGACTACTGAAGCTCCCCATTCCCTGGACCCTGCAAGTTTACTTGCCTGGCAGATTGCCATGGGGGCAGATGAAGCGATTGGTGACGAACCGATCGATCGGTTTTCCGCTCCTGTACCCACTGTGCAACCACAAAAAGCTGCATCCGCCGTCAAGATGTCAACCGAGCAGCGTGGACCACGGACTGTGGCTGCAAAACCGGTCCAGTCTATTGCTGGGGACGGCGCGGACGCCGCGACCGCTGCCGCGTCCAGCGCTCAGTCACTTGAAGAACTCAGGGCCGCGCTGGAAGCTTTTGATGGTGGCCTGCTCAAACGTTCCGCGAAAAACCTGGTATTTTCTGATGGTATTTTCGGTGCACCTATCATGGTTGTTGGTGAAGCACCGGGCGCGGACGAGGACCGAATGGGTAAACCATTTGTCGGTGTCTCAGGTCAGCTTCTTGACCGCATGCTGGGCGCCGCCGGCATGAGCCGCGAGGAAAATGTTTACATCTCCAATATCCTGCCATGGCGCCCACTTGGCAACCGCGCTCCCGATGATGCTGTAATCGCGATGTGCCTGCCGTTCATTCGCAGGCATATCGAGTTGGCGCAGCCCAAACTTGTTCTGATGTTCGGCGGCGTATCAGCAAAAGCACTATTGGAAACAACTGAGGGCATCACGCGCCTGCGCGGCAAATGGAAAACGCTTTCCGTTGGCGGTGCAGATATACCCGCTTTACCAATTTTTCACCCGGCTTATTTGCTTCGGCAGCCGCACTTGAAAGGCATGGCTTGGCGCGACCTGCTAGCCGCCAAACATAAACTGGCAGAGTTGTCATGATCAGAGTTTCGATCAAAACTTTTACAGTGTTGCTTGTTGTCCTTGCCGGATGTATTTCCGCAAACGCACAATCAGCCTCAATCCCTACTGTTCTTTCGGAAAAAGATATCGAGCGCTACCAGCGCATTTTTGAGCTTCAGCAGCAGGCACAGTGGGATAAAGCCCAGCGAGAAATCGACAGGCTCGAAAATCCTATTTTGATGGGGCATGTGAACTTCCAGAAGCTGATGCATCCAACAGGCTACCGTAGTAAATATTCCGAGCTTGCCGCCTGGATGAAACGCTATGCCGACCATCCCAACGCCTGGCGTGTGTACCGGCTTGCCAAGCGTCGCCAGGGCAAAGCCCGCTCGCCGCGCGTGCCGGATAAAACCCGCTATCCTGGCGTTACCGGCCAGTCGGCCCTGCCGAAGCCGCCGCTGCCGCGCCGCAGCAGGCTGGAACGCAAAGCCATCACCACCTTCTTCGCCAATATCCGCCGGTATGTGCGCAATGGCACACCGGAGCGCGCCGAAAAACGCTATTGGGCGATGGATGCGCGTGGCCTGTTGGTTCCCCATGAAAAAGCACAAGCGCTCGAACGCATCGCGGCGAGCTACTATTATGAAGGCGACGATTTCCGCGCCATGAAACTATCTGAGCTTGGTGCCAACTTCTCCCGCGAGATTGTGCCCCAGGTTGACTGGATCGCAGGCCTGGCACACTGGCGCCGCGGTGACCTTGAGGCTGCCTACCGCCATTTTGACGCGCTCGCGAACTCGGAACGCGCGGGCGACTGGCTCTTGTCAGCCGGGTCTTACTGGGCTGCACGGGCTGCGCTCAGGCTTGGCGATGTTGCGGGGTCCACAGCGCACCTGAAAACGTCCGCAAGTTTTGTGGAAACTTTTTATGGGCTGATCGCCAACCGGCAGTTGGGCATTGAACCCAGCATTGATTGGTCCGTGCCCCCTCTGCAGCAGTCAGCCGTTGATCAGCTACTGAAATATCCTGCAACGCGCCGTGCCATTGCCTTGGTTGAAGTCGGCCGCGACGACGTTGCGGACGAAGAATTGCGGCTGTTGTGGGGCCGCGAAGGTGTCGGCGTCCAGGAAGATATGCTGAGTTTTGCCACGGCCCTAAACCTGCCAGCCATTCAGATCAGGCTTGGCCGCGCGGGTGGCACAGGCGACCCTGCACCGATTGCAACACGCTATCCCATGCCCAACTGGGTGCCGGCTGGGGGCTTTTCGGTCGATCGCGCCATGATTTTTGCCATGGTGCGAAAAGAGAGCGATTTCCGGAGCCGTGCCCGCAGTCACGCGGGTGCAAACGGCTTGATGCAGGTAACGGCATCCACCGCCAGCTATATTACCAACAACCGCTCGCTGTTGCGCCGCGCCAACCGCAGCCAGCTTTATGAACCAGAGTTCAACATTGCCCTTGGTCAGCAATATATCGAATATCTGATGGGCACCCAATATGTTGAAGACAATCTATTGATGGCGCTTGCGGCCTACAACGGCGGCCCTGGCAGCTTGCTGAATTGGCGCCGTGAAGTGGATTTTGGCGTTGATCCGCTATTGTTTATCGAATCCATCAGTTTCTATGAAACCCGCAGCTACATTGAGCGCGTAATGGCTAACCTTTGGCTGTATCGCATGCGGCTTGGCCAGCCCACGCCGAGCCTCGATACACTCGCCTCTGGTGCCTGGCCAACTTTGAACTATCTGGACACTGATGAAACCCCTGCCGCGCACCAGCGCGCAATTCGACTGACCCATAACGCGAGCACAAGCACAGCCGATGATTGATGAAAGTAGAGAGTTTATCCCGGTCAAACTGGGGATCATGACAATCTCAGACACCCGTACGGAAGCAGACGACAAGTCTGGCGACACGCTGACTGCGCGTGCAGAAGCGGCAGGTCACATCATTCAGGCGCGCACCATAGTGAAGGATGACAAAACGTCGATCACAGCGCAGCTAAAAGAGTGGATCGCCGACGACGATGTGCAGGTAATCATTTCAACCGGCGGCACAGGCATAACTGGCCGTGACGTGACACCTGAGTGTTTCGAAGCACTGTATACCAAAGCCATTCCCGGCTTCGGCGAGCTGTTCAGAATGCTGTCCTATGACCTGATAGGCACCAGCACCATCCAGAGCCGAGCCACTGGCGGCATTGCGGAAACGACGCTCTTGTTTGCCCTACCCGGTTCAACCGGTGCGGTAAAAGATGGCTGGGACAAAATTCTTTCAACCCAGCTGGATAGCCGCTTCAGGCCTTGCAACTTTGTCGAACTGATGCCCCGCTTCGGCGAACGCTGAGGGTATACAGCGCTCGGGCCGTTTTTTCTTAAAGCAGCAGATTTTCTTCGGTTAGGCTCGTCAAGGACGCGCCCGCAAGCAGCACGCTGTCTCCGCCCCCAAGGTCAATCAGCAGGCCATCGGCGGTTTCTGTCGCTGCGGCCAACACGTCATCAAGGGTGTCAAAGTCTGTTGCTGTTTCACTCAGGTCCAGAAGATCGTTAGACCGGAAATCGACAATCTCATCATCATCACTGCCCGCAGCGAACACAAATGTGTCTGACCCGGCACTTCCGCGCATCGTATCGTTACCGGCGCCTCCAATTAGCGTGTCATCGCCCCGGTTGCCATTCATCAGGTCGTCGCCTACACCGCCAAGAATGTTGTCATTGTCGTTGCCACCTGCGAGCAAATCATTACCGCCGCGCCCCACGATCAAATCATCGCCGCCCGCGCCGTTCAACCGGCTCCCGGCCTCGAGCGCGCGCAATGTGTCGTCACCCTTGCCGCCAAACACACTTTCAATGCCAATCAGCACATCGCCTTCAGCAAACCCGCCAGACACCTCACCGGTTTCCAAGTCAACGAGCAAATCGGCTGTATCCCGCAGATAGTCAATCCGGTCACCACCACCGCCACCGTTTAGCGTGTCGGCGCCTGCGTCTCCAAACAAGCGGTCACCGCCACCACCGCCGTGCAGACTGTCATTGCCGACGCTGCCTGAGAGGGTATCAACGCCAGAGCCGCCTTTGATGGTGTCATTGCCATTGCCGCCCAACAGACTGTCTGCGCCGTTGCCGCCATCCAGCATATCGGACTGAGTGCCGCCAACGAGGGTGTCATTGCCCTCCCCGCCATAAAGCGTGTCTGCACCGCGGTCGCCGGTGATTTTGTCATTGCCGGCGCCGCCATTCATGACGTCGTCACCGCCGTACCCATACATAACGTCAGCTGATGCGGTGCCCGAAATACTCTCGGCGGTATCGCCAATTCTGCTGGACAGTGCGGCATTAAGATCTGTCGTCGATGTTGCCGTCGACAGGTCAAAAGTCTGCTCGCCAATTCGGATTGTTTCTATTCTTTCGTCGCGACTGGTCCAGAACTGGTTGTCCAGGATAACCGTACCAATGGTGTTACCATTACCATCATCCACATAGACATAAAGATCATAGTTCCAAAACACAGCGAAGCTGATATTTTCAAAGCTATCCGCCACATTGGTCAGGTCGAGAATATCTGAACCACTGTCGCTAGTGTAATCTGTGTCGTTGATGATCGCTGTGTTGTCGCTGGTAGCGTTCCAGGAGACAACATACGTGTCATCATCAGCACCGCCATACAGCCTCGCGTACGTTGACGATGTCTCGAGAGTGTCAGCCCCGTTCTCGCCATACAAAAAGCCAAAGAAAACGCCGCTGGTTAGCGTATCATCACCTTCGCCGCCGTACAGGTTAGTAGAACTGTCGTTGGCAGTTGCAGTGAGAAAATCGTCCCCCGCTTCACCATAAAGCCTGTTAGACGCACCACCTGCTGTCAGGGTGTCATTGCCCTCGCCGCCATACAAAAAATTGCTCGAGCCGCCACCAATGATGGTGTCATCGCCCCCATAACTGAACACAGTTTCATTTGCACCGGTAACTTCAATCAAATCATTGTTGGAACCGGCACCGTATTTGAGCACGCTATTGAGTTCGGCACCGCTTGTGAACTCTGTCAGGTCAATGGTATCATCACCAACGATAAGTGTTTCAATCTCGCTGCTGTACCAGGAGGCATATTGGTCGTCGATAAAGATCGTGCCAATAAGATTGCCGTCATCGTTGTTAATATAGATCGTCAAGTCCGATGACGTGCCCGCGAAACTAACATTGTCCAGACTGTCCACGATGGCACTTAAATCCAATACATCATTACCTCCACTGGCACTTGTGCCGTTGTCTCTGACGAGGGTGTAGAATGGATTGCTAGTGCTGGCGCCAGACCACTCCAGGACATAATTATCATCGCCAACACCGCCATACAGGTAGACATCATCATGGTTACCGGTGTTCAAGGTGTCGTCGCCTTCCTCACCGTGCAGATGGTTAAACCTGCCACCTGCGGTCAGGACGTCACCCCCTTCGTCGCCGTACAAAAAGTTGTTTGTGCCACCACCCGTGATGGTGTCATCGCCACCGAAACCAAATACGGTTTCATTGTCTCCATCAACAGTGATCAGGTCACCGTTTGCGCCAGCACCGTAGTTAACGACACTGTTGATCTCGCTCCCGCTGCTGAACTCGGTTAGGTCCACCGTGTCATCGCCAACAATCAGCGTTTCGATTTGGCGATCGTAAAAGGTGTAGAACTGATCTTCGACGAAAATCGTGCCGATGCGGTTACCGTCATCATCGTTAATATGGATGGTCAGGTCCCAAGACGTTCCAGCAAAGGACAGATTATCCAAACTACCCGCCACTGCACTGAGATCCAGAACGTCCGACCCACCATCAGCCACCGACGTATTTTCATAGACTCGAGTATAGAAAGGGTAGTTCTCGCTCGCGCTGGACCAGTCCACTACATACGTGTCGTCTCCCAGCTGACCATAGAGGTAAACATCGTCATTGTCTGCCGTGGCCAGGGTGTCATCATCGTCGCCACCGTAGAGATAACTAAACCTGCCCCCTGCCTTCAGTATGTCATTGCCAGTACCACCATAAAGATTGTTTGACGAACCGCCGCCGGTGATTGTGTCATCACCAGCCAAGCCGAATACGGTTTCACTATCACCTTCGACCGCGATCAAGTCACCGTTCGCGCTCGCGCCGTATACAACACGGCTGTTCAATTCTTGACCGCTGTTTGCGCTGGTCAGGTCAAGCGTATCGTCCCCAACAATCAGTGTTTCGATTTGACGATCGGTCGACCAGTTGTACTGATAATCAACATCCACTGTGCCAATGCGATTGCCATCGTCATCGTTGATATAGATTGTAAGCGTCGTCCAGGACCCTGCGAAAGAAAGATTATCCAAGCTACTGGCAATTGCGCTCAGGTCCAAAACATCATTCCCACCGTCTAGGTTGGAAATATTTTCGTCTATGTACGTATAAAAAGTATTGTTCGCAGCGGCACTGGACCAGTCCACCACATATATATCGTCACCGGCCTGCCCAAACATATAGGTAAAATCGTTGTCACCGGTGGAGAGCGAGTCATCGTTGTTTCCGCCATACAAACGGTTAAATGACCCCCCTGCAGTCAGCACATCGTTCCCGTCTCCTCCATACAGAAAGTTGGAAGTTCCCCCTCCTGTCAGGGTATCTTCACCACCAAAGCCAAATACGGTTTCGTTATTTTCCTGAAGAGTAACAAGGTCTCCGTTCTCGCCAGTGCCATAAACAACAATGCTGTTGAGTTCATCCCCGCTGTCTGCAGTGGACAAGTCCAATGTATCGTCGCCCACAATCAGGGTCTCGATTTGCGAGTCAGTTGACGTGAAATACTGGTTATCAACAAATATGGAACCAATTCGGTTGCCGTCATCGTCGTCGATGTAAATCGTGAGGTCCCATAGTGCACCAGAGAAACTGACGTTGCTCAAACTGCCAGCAACCGCGCTGAGATCCAGAACATCATCTCCGCCCGTTCCTGAGTAACCGCTCTCCCAAATGTAGGTGTAAAAAGTGTCGCTCTCGGTCGCGCTGGACCAGTTGACTACATACAGGTCATCACCATCATTTCCGTACAATTCGACACGATCAAAGTCATCTGTCGTGATGGTATCATCGCCATTGCCGCCGTACAGTTCATTATACTCGCCGCCAGCAGTCAGATTGTCATTGCCGTCCTGACCATAAATACTGTTATTGGAACCGCCGCCGGTAATCGTGTCATTGCCACTGAAGCCGAACACCGTTTCATTGTCACCTGTTACGACAATGATGTCACCGTTCGCGCCAGCACCATACCTAACCACGCTGTTGAGCTCATCACCACTGTCAAACCCTGACAAATCTACTGTGTCGTCGCCAACGATCAGGGTTTCGATTTGAGTATCGTAGAAAGTCGAATATTGATCATCTACCAAAATGGAACCAATTCGGTTGCCATCATCGTCATTGATGTAAATGGTCAAATCACGCGATGAACCGGCGAAAGAAACATTGTCTATGCTGCCAGCAATTGCACTGAGGTCCAGAATGTCCTCACCACCTTGGGAGCTGAACACGTTCTCGTTGATATAGGTGTAGAAGGTGTCATTTTCGGTCGCGCTTGACCAGTCAATCACATACCGGTCATCACCCAAATTGCCACGAAGATAAATATTGTCGTTATCGCCCGTTGACAATGCATCATCACCATTATCACCGTAAAGGCTTTGACTGTCTCCATTGGCCGAGATGTTGTCATCCCCGTTTCCACCGTACGCGCGACTAAACTCGCCTTCACTGGCAACAATCACATCATCGCCTGACATACCATCAATAGTGTCACGACCGCTTCCGCCAATAATCGTGTCATTGCCGTCGGTCGCACCGTAGGTAATGCGACTGGTTAGTTGGCGGGCGCTACTGTTGGCAATGGAGTAAGTCTGATCCCCGATTACGATCGTTTCGATGCCATTGGAGCCGAAAAAGTGGTCATCGACAGTGATGGTACCAATTCTGTTGCCGTTGGCGTCATCGACGTAGATGTACAAGTCGAAACTGCCTTCAAAAGACAGCTGGCTGCCACTGTCGACCAGATCGGTGAGATCAAGAACATCGTCACCAATAGAGTCGTCGACAAAGGTAACAAATTGATTGGAGCTGCTCGCGTTTGAAACGGATATTTGATAGACGTCGTCCCCGTCCGCGCCATTAAGGGTGGCAGAACCACTATCGCCGGTATCGAGCGTATCATCACCTGATTCACCGTAAAGAATGTTGGAACCACCGCCTGCGGTAAGATCATCATCGCCGGCGCCGCCATACAAGGTATTTGAACTACCTCCGCCCGTTATGACATCATTGCCGGCTTCACCTCGCAAAATGTTGGAGCTGCCGTCACCAACAATGGTGTCATTGCCGCCGCCACCAAAAATAGTGGTGGCACTGCCCTCCGACGTGATGAGGTCATTGCCGTCGGCGCCGTATATAGTGTCGCCTGACGACTGCCCCACGAGTGTATCATCGCCGTTAGTTCCATCAATTCTTGCCATATGACCCCCAAACAACCCATTGGTTGTAAATCAAAACATTTTTGTGAAATTGTTATTAATACAATTGCAGCAAGTCAAAGGCTTATTGCTGGAATTGAAATTTTTAGTTTTTATGCGTTAATTGAGAACCGGAAAACCAGATCCAGAACCTGATTAAGGCCAGCCGAAATTGACATTCTGAGGGCGCGTTCCGCCTTTTGAGATGGTTTGAATTCAGGTTGGAAGGCACAGCGCACGGTATGTTTAGGGGGCACCATTATGAAACAACTAATCGCAATTGCTGCCGCTGCTGCAATAGCAAGCGGCACAGCATTCGCTGACGAAAAGTCTGACAAACAGGCCTTTAGAGAGGCCTACAAAGCCTATCAAGCTGCCATTGCCCAAGGCGACAAAAACCAGGCTCTTGCGCAAGGAAAATTGGCTTTCGAGCATGGTGAAAAAATCTACGGTCCAGACCATAAGAACACAGCAACTTTGCTGCTGAATTATGGGAGTTTGGTGCGCGACGACAATGAAGCGGCAAAACTTCTCAAAGATGCAGTCAATCGGTATGAAAAACTGTACGGCAAAGATGCGGAACAACTTATCGACCCACTCATTGAATTAGCATCAAAGAGCGCTGGCTTCGGGTCCTTGGGTGTTGCCCGAAAACATTACAGCCGTGCCCTCCGCCTGGCTGAAAAACACCATCCAAACGACCCATTCGTCGAGGGGCAAATAAGACTTGAAATGGGCAGTGTCGCCCTGCACGAAAGTAGAGCCCGCGAGGCACTCAGGCATCTTGTTCGGGCCAAGGAGTTGTTTAGCGGTGTCGATGACCCTGCAATTAGACACCGCTTGGCTCAAGCTGATTTCCAAATCGGCAAGTACAAAATGGCGAAGAAAGAGTATGAAGAAGCCGAAACAGCCCTCCTTTCCAGTTTGGACGTCTATGAAGAAATCGCGCCAAATGCCCAAATGACCATGACCAATCATGCCTTTCTAATTCGGGTGTATGAAGAACAAGGTATGCGCGACCAGGCCACCAAGCACTGCAGAGCGATTGGCGCCAAGTCACCGACAAATCCTGACCAGGACTATTTGCCGGTTTATAGGTCTAGTCCAATTTATCCAGCGTCTGCGCATCGGGCCGGCAAAGAAGGCTATGCAGTGATTGAATTAACTGTGGATGAAAACGGTTTTGTCAAAGACCCGGCTGTTATTGAGCGCAAAGGCCATTCAGCATTCGAGACAGCATCGTTGGAAGCTGCGCAAAAATTTAGATATGCACCGCGATACGAAAATGGCGAAGCTGTTGCTACAACCGGCGTTCGGTACCGATTTACATATAGCATTAGAAATTAACTGACGAAGGCAAGCTTCAGTTTCCGCTTTCCCTATTGCGCGGTGTCTTTTAGGGTATCCGCTTGAGTTTAATGATGAGCGGGCAAAAACCCGCCGCGCAGTTCGGGGGAAAAGCGTGTTCTCTATCAAACGTTTAGGCGGTGCCTTTTTGGCGTTGCTTGCGATGTCATCTGCAGCCGCAGCACAAGATAATGGCGGCTCTGCATTTGTGCGCATCACCAGCGATGTGATTACAGCCTTCAGCAATTTTGTGTTCAGCGAAGTAACCATGTTTGGCGCGCAAATGCCCTGGATCGTGGTGTGGATGGGTGCGCCCATGTTTTTCCTCACCTTCTATTTCGCATTCATCAACCTGCGCAGTTTCAAACAGGCCTCCAAAATTGTGCGCGGGCACTATGAAGATGCGAATGCGCCCGGCGAAGTGACGCAGTTTCAGGCGCTTTCAACCGCACTCTCCGGCACTGTTGGCCTTGGCAATATTGCAGGGGTTGCGGTCGCCATCTCCATTGGGGGACCAGGTGCCACCTTTTGGATGATCATCATCGGCCTGTGCGCCATGAGCCTCAAGTTCGCGGAATGTACGCTGGCGGTGAAGTACCGCGAAGTGCGTGCAGACGGCACCGTGGCCGGCGGTCCTATGTATTTCCTTGAAAAAGGACTGAGCGCACGCGGTTGGTCCAAGTTTGGCAAGGCCCTTGCCTGGACATATGCGATCCTTGCGTTTCCGAGCATTCTGCAGGTTGCGCAGGTTAACCAGTCTTTCGAAGCAATTAGCTTTGTAACCGGGTTTGAGAGCGAGTCCAGTGCCTGGATTTACGGCGTCATGCTGGCGGTTTTGACCGCTATTGTGATCATTGGCGGCATCAAATCCATCGCAGGTGTGACCTCAAAGTTGGTGCCATTAATGGCGGGCATTTATATCCTGGGTGCGCTCGTGATCATTCTTGGTCACATCACCGAAGTCCCGGCCGCGTTTGTGACAATTGTGCAAGGCGCCTTTAACCCTGAGGGCATCGCCGGCGGCATTGCAGGTGTGATCATCATTGGCATGAAGCGCGCGGTCTACTCCACCGAAGCAGGGCTTGGTTCTGCTTCCATGGCGCACGCTGCCGCCAAAACAAATGAGCCGGTGTCTGAGGGCATGGTTGCCCTGATGGAACCATTCATCGACACGGTTCTTGTTTCCACCATGACCGCCCTCGTTATCGTCATCACCGGCAACTATATCGTGGGCGAAGAAGTCCAGGGCATTTCCATGACATCTGCCGCGTTTGGCAGCGTGATCAGCTGGTTCCCTGTGGTGTTGGCGGTTGCCGCATTCCTGTTTGGCTTTTCCACCATCATCAGTTGGGGCTATTACTCAAGCAAAGTGTGGGAATTCATTTGGGGTGGCAGTGACCGCTCCATGCAGATTTTCAAAGTGGTTTATTGTGTGCTGCTGATCCCGGGCGCGGTCTGGAGCCCGCAGGTGGTCTACGATCTGATGGACGGCATGTTCTTCCTGATGGCGATCCCGAACATTATTGGCATTTACCTGTTGGCACCCGAACTGAAACGCGATCTGCACAGCTATCTTGAGCGGGTAAAATCGGGTGAAATCAGGGAAACGCGATAGCTCCAGGGGAAAATCATGAAACGACTAATTTCAATTATTGTACTGGTTTTCGCGGTCACTGGCATTGCCAGAGCAGACGACAAAGCCGATGTTTCTGCCGTTTTGAGCGAATTGCATGACGCAGCGTCAAAGGCGGACTGGCCGAGATATTTTGCGCTTTACACCGACGATGCCATTTTCCTTGGAACTGACGCGACCGAGCGCTGGGATAAGCCCACATTCCAGGCTTATGCCGGCGCCAGCAACGGCTGGACCTATCGGATGACCGAGCGCAACATCGACCTGACACCAGACGGCGACCACGCATGGTTTGATGAACTGCTAGTCAATGAAAAATACGGCACAAGCCGGGGAACCGGTGTGGTGATTCGCACACCATCGGGTTGGAAAATTGCGCAATACCACCTGGTTTTCCCAATCCCTAATGATCTGGCTGAAGGAATCACACAGCAGATTCAAACATTTGAAGCGCGTCAAAAATCGGGCCAGAATTAGGTCAGTTCCCTTGACTTGTAATTAAAGTTTATGAGCCTCATGCTTGCACACGGGTATCAGACCTGTTGTGCTGAGAGGAGGCGCCCATGCCCCTGTCCGGTGTATTGGAACAGTTGTTTGATTACTGGAAGTCTTTGCCGCGCGATGGGGGCGTTCCCATTCCTGCGCGCCAAAACCTGCTCCCAACAGACCTGCATGACGTGTTGCCACGTCTGAGCTTATTGAAGCGCCAACAGCGCTATCAGGTGAATGTATCGATGATCGGCACAGCCAACAACGCCAGCTGGCGCTCGCCTATCATTGGCATGAACGCCTTTGACCTGACCGCCCCGGCAATGCGGGAAAACAGTGCCAAACTGTATGCTGCCATCCTAGACCAACCCTGCGCAGCCATCATGAAAGAAAACATAACGTCCAAGTCTGGCAAAGTGCGCTGCATACAGTCGCTTTATCTGCCTATGACCGACCGTGACGGCAAATCCAGCTATATCGTCGGCTGTTCGAGTTACCGCCGAAAACCCTGCTATAGCAATACCAACGACCGGCTGATGCCGGCCCACAGCCATGTGATTGATGTGGAATTTATTGATATTGGCCGCGGTCTGCCCGACGTACAGTTCGAGCAAGTCGAACCCGTTGAAAGCTCCAACCTGAGCTTCCAATGGTGGCAGCGTTTCCTGCCAGACAAGCGAAAGCCCAAGCCTGATTTCAAAAGCCAGCGGCACACCATAGAGAGTGGCCAGCATTCTGCGTCTTGGCTAACACCAGCGATTGAAGAGACAAAACGCAAGCGGCTCGACGCCTAGTTGCTCACGCGCTCCGCCATCTTGAACAGCATATTGGGGAAAAAGCGCTTGATCAAAAGCGCTTTCATTTCAATGCCTTCGCCTACAGGGATCTCAAACTTGCCTTTCTCAAAGCCGCGCATGATCACCTTGGCGCATTTGGTCACATCCATGCCGCCCGCAATGTTTTTGTCCGTTTCGCCAAACTCAGACCCATCGCCCTTGAGCGCATTTTCAGAGATTGCTGTTCGAATATAGCCGGGCGTGATGGTGGTCACACGAATGCCCTGGCGTGTCACTTCAGTCCTAAGCGCATCAAAGAAGCCCATCATGGCATGCTTGGCTGCGCAGTAACCTGTGCGCTTGGCGGCGCCGATTTTTCCCGCCACCGAGGCCGTCACCACCATATGGCCGGAGCCCTGCTCAATCATGATCGGCAACACTTGTTTGGTGAGCGCTATTTGCCCAAACACATCCACTTCAAACAGCGTGCGATAGGTTTGCATATCGGTGTCGACGCACAAGGACCGCTGCGAAATACCGGCATTGTTCAGCAGCATGTCAATGCGGCCCCATTTTTCATGCGCTTCTTTCACTTTACCCGGCATGGCCGCTTCGTCTGTAACATCAAGGGTCAGCACCATAATGTTCTCAGCGTTCGCGCCCCGGCTGACGCAGCCTTCTTTTACGCGCTCAAGTTCTGGCGCACGGCGGGCTGACAGTATCAATTTCGCGCCTTTTGCCGCCATTTCATAAACGAGCGCCTCCCCTATTCCAGACGACGCCCCTGTCATCCAAACAACTTGATCTTTGAACATGTCACTCTCCCCTTGTGCAGCACACTGGCGCTGCCTACCTTATTGACATAAAACGAATTCCCGCCGCTTCAAAGCGGGTTTCGATTTCTCGCATTAAATGAGTGTTAGTTTGCCAAAGCAGCCTGTCAAAATTATTGATCTTCTCGTCCATGCCTGGATCCGCGTTCAAGCCAGAACAGAGATGCTAATTCTGCTCGCTTTGTTATCTGGATTGATGAATGCCGTTTTGTTTGCTCCTGCTTTCGAAACTATGGGCGAGATATTCGCAGCATTTTCGTCAAACGGCGATGCTGGCCGGGAAACTGCGGTTGCCTTGATCAGCGACGGTTGGCCAACCCTCGTGTGGGGGCAACTCACCGTTACCCTCGTCAGCGCTATGCTCCTGGTGCCTTGGGCACGCGCAATGGCCCCAGGGGGCATTACTCCCGGGGGCGGCGGCTCACCGAAAATGTTTGTCCGTAGTTTCCGCGCTTTTTGGCACATCACGCTGTCCAATATTTTGCTGGCGACAATGCTGGGAGTTGGCTTGACTGTGCTGGGCGCACTTGCCTCTGCCGTCGGGTTTTTATCCATGGTCGTGATTTTCGCGGGCGTTTTTGCAATGGTCTGGGCAGCCATCGCGCTCAATGCAGCAGCACATTTTGCTGTACTTCTGGAATCTGTGGACATTCCCACCAGCCTTTTCAGCGCCTGGAAATCATTGGGAAAGAATGCGCGTCCGGCAACCGCAAGCTTGGGCTCATTGTTCCTGGTTTATTTTATGGTGAGCGCCATGCTGTCGTCGTTTATCAATGGTATCGGCCTTGAAAACGACCGCATGTGGCTGGTTATCAGCGGCGCGCTGACGTTCTCGGTTTCTGCCATTCACATCGCGGCTTTAACGCACTTCATTGTCGCCAAACCGGTCGACATTACGGTTTAATCGCGCTTCTTGAAGGACCAGCTGAATACGGGCTTGCGCTTATCCAGAAAGGCTTGCACGCCTTCCTGTGCGTCCACACCTTCATGGGCATCAAGAAACAGGGTTTCAGACTCTGGGTCATCATCCACCTGCCCGTCCAGGATGCGTTGCATGGTTTGCTTGATGCCATACAGCGAATATTGCGACAGCGATGCCATGTGAGTGGCAAATGCCTCGACCTCAGTTTTCAATTCTTCTGGTGCCAGCCGTTTGTCGATCAATCCCATTTCAAGCGCCTCTGTGGCATCCACAAGGCGCGCTGTGAACAGCATCGATTTGGCATTGGCCACACCTACCAAATCCATCAATTCTTTGGTGTCGTTCAGGGGGTAAATCAGACCAATTTTGGCAGGTGTAACGCCGAACCGGCTGCCTTCAGCGGCAAAACGGAAGTCGCAGTGGATCGCAAGCCCGCATCCACCACCAACACAAGGCCCTGATATTTCAGCAATGGTCGGCTTGGCGGCACGCGCCAGCGACCGCTGCGCCTCGCGGATTGCGATACGGTTCGCTTCGCGCTTGTCTGCTTCTTTGGCGATCACTTCAAGCTCCACAAGATCAGCGCCGGCCGAAAAGGAACCTTCTTTACTGGAACATAAAACAATCACCCGCACCTGAGCAGTATTATCCAGTGCTTCAACCGCTTCTGCGACCCGGCACCACATATCGTAAGACATGGCGTTTTTCTTGTTGGGCCGGTTAAGCACAATGCGCCCGATGGCACCATCAATGTGCGCATAGACATGGTTTGATGTGTCAAAAATATCGCTCATGAAGGTGTCCTGAAGTTAAAATAAGGATTGCTGACGCTCAGTTTCGGGTGGTTCCAGCAGGCTCGGATCATCAAAGCGCACATTGCCAACCCGGGTCGAAACGGGTCGCCACTGGAACGCTGTTTCTGGCACCCAGTCAAAGCCATTAAGAAAACCGCGGGGCAGCGGATCATGTGGCTCCAGCCAGTCTTCAAACTGATTTTCGGGCACCACAAGCGGCCTGCGGTGATGCAGGCTTTTCATCGGGCCTGTTGTGGCGTCTGTGACAATCGCCATGGTTTCAAGCCAATTGTCACCGCCCGGTCCGTGCCATGCGGACCAAATGCCAGCAAACGCCATCAGGTCACCACCCGCAGGTTCAATCACATAAGGCTGTTTTCGGCCATTTTCGGTACGCCACTCGTACCAACCGGTGAAGGGCACCAAGCAGCGTTTGCGTTTGATGGAGGATCGGAACGACGGCTTCGCTTCCACGGTTTCAAGGCGCGCGTTTATAAGCGGCTTGTCGCCAATCTCTTTTTTCCATTCTGGCACAAGGCCCCATTCAACGGCTGCCAGCTCGTTGACGCCTTTGTCGGTTTTCCTGATCACAAGCACAGGCTGGCGCGGTGCCACATTAAAGCGCGGCGGAATACCGGGCCTTGGGTCCCCATCCGGCAAGGGAAACAGGTCTTCAATCGCGTCAATTGGCGCTGTTAAAAGATATCGTCCGCACATGGTGCTTGCACCTGCTCCTGCTTCGGCCCAAACTCGCCCATCGTTGTTCCATATTCCCTCCAAAGAGACAAGCCTATGAGCCACCCTGCTTCCATGCCTAACCGCCCGACCGTGGGCGCAGGCGCCGTTGTATTGAAGGGCGAAGAGGTATTGCTTATCCGCCGCGGCAAAGCTCCGCGTAAGGGAGAATGGAGCCTGCCCGGCGGCAGTGTAGAACTGGGCGAAACCACGGAAGCCGCGACCGTTCGGGAAGTGAAGGAAGAAACTGGCCTCGACGTGGAACTGGGATCTTTGCTGGACGTGATCAATTATATCGACAAGTCTGAGGGTAGTGTTCGGCACCATTATGTGCTGGTTGATTATCTGGCGTTTTGGCGCGGCGGTGAGCCCGTGGGTGATAGTGACGCCCTGGAGGCGCGCTTTTTTACCGCAGAAGAAGCCCTCGCCCTGCCCTTGTGGTCTGAGACCAAACGCATTATCAGGATGGCACTGGATCGAATCTGACTTCGTCAGGGTGCGGGCTGGCGAAGCAACAAAATCAGAATTGATAGAAAAGAGAAAAGACGCCTGATGTCAGACGATCAAAACAAACCATCCCCCCGCAGCGGCATCGGCATGCTGATTCTGATTGTTGGCCTGACGCTTTATGCCTTTTTGGCGGCTGGCATTGGCAATCTCTTGGATGATTTCGGGCTGACCATCCAGATGATCTATTACCTGATCGCGGGCATCGTGTGGATTTTCCCGGTCAAAAAACTGCTGCAATGGATGGGCGGGCAATAAAAAACCCGGCCAAAGCCGGGTTTTTCGTGTGAGTTCAAGCTAGCCAAAACTAGGCATCCGGGAAGCTATAGTCCTTGAACTTGTCGCGCAGGTCTTTCTTGGAAATCTTGCCAGTGGCGGTGTGCGGGATTTCCTCCACAACCACCAGATCATTCGGCAACCACCATTTGGCGACTTTGTCCGACAGGAACTGGTTCATTTCCTCGAACGTGACCGACTTGCCCTCTTCAAGGATGACAAGCAGCAATGGACGCTCGTCCCACTTAGGGTGTGGCAGGCCAATAACGGCGGCTTCGGCAACTGCATCGTGGCTTACGGCCGCGTTTTCAAGGTCGATCGAGCTGATCCACTCACCGCCCGACTTAATTACATCTTTGGCGCGGTCGGTGATCTGCATATAGCCATATTCATCAATGCAGGCCACGTCGCCCGTGTCGAACCAGTTGTCTTCGTCCAGAATATCGCCGCCAACACCTTTGAAATAGCTGCCAATAACCCAAGGACCCCGCACCATCACGCGACCAGAGGTTTCACCGTCACGCGGTAGAATGTTGCCGTCATCGTCTTTGATGCACATTTCCACACCAAGCACCGAGCGACCTTGCTTGCACTGGATGTCGAGTTTTTCTTCAGCGCTCAGGTCCTGAATGGCAGAGTTTTCACTGCCAAGGCTGCCAAGCGGGCTTGTTTCTGTCATGCCCCAGGCGTGGTTTACACGAACGCCGTATTTGTCCTGGAAGGCCTGGATCATGGAGCGCGGCGCAGCCGAGCCACCAATGGTGACAATTTCCATTTTGCCCGTGTCTTTGCCGGTTGCTTCCAGATACTTCAGCATGCCAAGCCATACGGTAGGCACTGCAGCTGTTACCGTGATGCCGTGTTCCATCATCAGGCGGTGCAGCACATCCGGCTCATGGTGCGGGCCGTTAAGGACCAGTTTCGCGCCAGACCCTGCAGCTGCGTATGGAATACCCCAAGCGTTGGCGTGGAACATTGGAACCACAGGCAGGATAACAGACTGAGAGCTGACACCGAGTGTATCGCCCGCAAGCGCCACCAGCGTATGCAGGAAATTAGAGCGGTGTGAATACTGCACGCCCTTCGGGTTGCCGGTGGTGCCCGACGTGTAACACAGCGCACAAGGGCTGTTCTCGTCAAACGTTGGCCATTCATAGTCGCCGTCTTCGGCGCCGATGAAGTCTTCGTAGGCCACAGCATTTTTGAGGCTGGTGTCCGGCATATGGTCTTTACCGACCATGATCACGAACTTCTCGACCGTTTCCAGATGCTGCGCCACTTTTTCAATCAGCGGCACGAAGGTGATATCAAGGAACAGGACGCGGTCTTCCGCATGGTTCATGATGTAGATGATTTGCTCTGGGAACAGGCGCGGGTTGATCGTGTGCGTCACCGCACCCATGCCAGACGCACCGTACCAGATTTCCACATGGCGGTGCGTGTTCCAGGCGAAAGTGCCAACCCGGTCACCCTTTTGGATGCCGTGGCGCTCCAGCGCTTGCGCACACTGGCGTGCGCGTTTCGCCATATCCACGTTGGTGTATGTGAACTCTCCGCCCTCGGGCAGCATGGAGAAAATTTCGCGTTTCGGATGGTTAATTTCGGCGTGCGTCAAAAACTTACTAATCAGCAGCGGCCAGTCTTGCATGTGTCCAAGCACAATAATCTCCCCACTTAAGAACAGCTAAACCACTTTTGATATAGCTTAACCGGGCGGGTTGGCAAACAGCTTGTTGCAAGATGCTTGTGATAGGTTTGCCCTATCACACGGGTGCGGGATTATTCGCCCGACGGCTTAATCGAGAGACGCGAAACGTCACCGGTCACACGGTTCAGGATAATCACCTGGTCCGTACCATCAGACAGCCGAACATGCAGGAACACTTCTGTGCCCGCTGGCACCATGGAAACCAAGGCAGCGCCCTGAGGTACCGCGACATCAAAGTCCTTGGCCTCTATGCGTGAGGGCGGCAATACGGTTTCAACAACCGGTTCCGGCGCTTCTTCCTCAGCCTCTGGCCCTGTCACGATTTTATAGAGGATCAACGCAAGCATGGCGATGATCGCGATGCCAAGGCCCACAACAATCGCTTTCAAAAAGAAAGGCGCGCTTTCCATTGTCTCTTCATCAATCACCGACTCTTTTGGGGACGTGACTTTTGGTTCTGATCCGTTCATAAGGGCCCCATGTCCAATCGGGTTGAAATTGCTGTGTCCGACGAAAAATCAGGCTTGCGTCTCGACAAATTATTGTCAGAGGCACTGCCGGATATGTCGCGCTCTCGCGTGCAAGCTCTGATTAAAGAAGGCTGCGTGCTGTTGAGCGAGCGCACCATAACCGCACCGTCTCGCGCCGTCAAACCCGGTGAAGTGTTTGTGCTCAGCGTGCCGGAAGCCGAAGACGCAGACCCCGAACCTGAAGACATCCCGCTGGATGTTGTGTTCGAGGATGAGCATCTGATTGTGGTGAACAAACCCGCCGGTATGGTGGTTCACCCGGCCCCCGGCAGCCCATCGGGCACTCTCGTGAACGCTCTCCTCCATCACTGCAAAGGCTCGCTGAGTGGTATTGGCGGCGTGAAGCGTCCCGGCATTGTGCACCGCATCGACAAAGACACCAGCGGCCTGCTGGTAGTTGCAAAGCATGACAAGGCGCACACAGGCCTTGCCGAACAGTTTGCCGCCCACACCGTGGAGCGGCGTTACCGCGCCGTGTGCAAAGGTTTTCCGAACCCAACTGCGGGACGCATTGAAGGCAATATTGGTCGAAATCCCAATGATCGCAAAAAGATGACTGTGGTGCCACAGGGTGGCAAACACGCCGTCACACATTACCGAACACTTGAGAGCTTTCAGCAAGCAGGCAGGCCGGTCGCCAGCCACATTGAATGCCGGTTAGAGACCGGTCGCACGCATCAGGTACGGGTGCATATGATGCATATCGGTCATCCACTGGTCGGCGATCCGCTATATGCCCGCTCCAGCCTGGCATCCTTCATCAAAGGCGACGCGCGCACAGCGCTCAGCAGTTTTACCCGTCAGGCCCTGCACGCAAAAACCCTGGGTTTTTTGCATCCCATATCAGGTGGGCCCTTTAAATTTGACAGCGAGCTCCCATATGACATCTCACGTTTGCTTGCAGGACTGGAAGCCTATAAACTGGGTTAGCCTTGTACGCGTATAAGTAAACGTATCAGGGGAATGAGCCCATTCGGGCACCACAATCAGGGCCAGGAAAGCATTTATGTCGAATCCGTCGAATCTGCCAACTTTGTCGCCTGAGGGAAGCCTCAGCCAATATCTGCAGGAAATCCGCAAATATCCAATGCTTGAGGCCAATCAGGAATACATGCTCGCTAAAGCCTGGACCGAGCATGAGGATTCTGATGCCGCGCACCAGATGGTGACAAGCCACCTGCGTCTTGTGGCCAAAATCGCTATGGGCTACCGCGGCTACGGTCTGCCGGTCGCTGACCTGATTTCAGAGGGCAATGTGGGCATGATGCAGGCCGTTAAGCGCTTTGACCCTGAAAAAGGCTTCCGCCTGGCAACATACGCCATGTGGTGGATCCGTGCCGCGATCCAGGAGTATATCCTCCGGAGCTGGAGCCTGGTGAAAATCGGCACCACGGCCGCACAAAAGAAGTTATTTTTCAATCTCCGCCGCCTGAAAGGACAGATCGAGGCCGTCGAAGAAGGTGATTTGCTGCCAGAGCATGTCACGACGATCGCTGAAAAGCTTGATGTCTCAGAAGACGATGTTGTGAGCATGAACCGCCGCATGACAGCACATGACCATTCACTGAATGCACCGCTGCGCGCGGACGCTGAAGGCGAGTGGCAAGACTGGCTTGTTGATGAGGCACCCAGCCAGGAAGCTGTTGCTGCGGACAAAGAAGAGCGCGACATTCGTCTCGGTCTTCTGGAAAACGCCATGGCTGAACTGAACGATCGTGAAAAGCATATTCTGACTGAGCGCCGTTTGGCAGACCCCGCCAAAACGCTTGAAGAGCTGTCACAAGAATACGGCGTCAGCCGCGAGCGTATTCGTCAGATTGAAGTGCGTGCGTTTGAAAAAGTGCAAAAACACATGCGGTTAGCTGCAAGCAACTAACCCACGGCTTTAGCGAATGAAATTCTTACCCGCGTTCGGGTCCACTTCTTCTTTTTCACCAAGAACTTCATGGCCCCACATGTCAACATGGGCTTGCTTTTGGGCGGCTATTTTTTTCAGCCGGTCATCATTCATGCCTTGCAGGATAAAAGCCGCCACCAATGGCCCAACATAAACTAGTGCGTACCCAATTGCCGCAGAGCCATACATGAGCAAAATGTTCATGATGTCGCCGACAACATTTTCCCAACCGCCACGCATTTTTGCTTGCACCATAAATGGCACGACGCCTGCCAGGTTGGTAAAGCCAACGCATTGCAGTTTCTCGGCTCTAAATTCGCCTTTACCCGTAAAACCCAACACGATTGTAGGCACAATGCCGATCGCCATAATGATGGACGCATCAAGGCTATAAAATGCTGAGGCCGCCATACCGATGATCAGCAAGGGGCCAAAGCCCGACACTTCCTGCTGGCGTCTGCGACGGCGTATCACCGGTGGTTTTTTCTTTTCATTCGCCATCTTCAATCACCTAAAAAAACGTCAGGAAGCCGACTACGAAGAATGCGGCAAAAGCAACCGCCCGGCTGCCGCGCAAGCCCGCTTTCCGGGCCTCTGGGTCATTCGGTTGAACTTTTTTCATGAGTTTGGTGCGCTCGCGTTCCAAACGACTAACCGCTGTTCGCGCCTTGGCAAACTCACGGGCATCTTCGGCCTGGATTTTCACCATATTGACTTCGCTCACAAGTTTCGCGATGTCCCCACCCTTTTTCGACTTTTCCAGGGCGGCCTGCACTTGTTCGCGTCTTTTTTTGTTTTTCAAACCTTTCACGGCTGGCGCCAGTCCATCAACCAGTTTTGATGTCAGGCCAGGCAGAGCTTCCATTTTGCAGCGCTGCTGCAATAAGCCGAAAAAGTTCAGCGAAAGACTGTTGAATTTGGCTGGGTTATGTTGGGCCGCCATCAATCCGTTGAATTCACGCTCCAAATCCACGCCGTGCGTCGCGCAAAAGGCCGCTAAATGACGGTCCAGAAGCACGTTGCGAATGGTACCGTTCGCGGCAACCCGTTCCATCGCCCGCATCAGCTGCAAAATCGAACCAATCCAGACATTGCTGAAGCGCTGTGACACACAAGGCAAAATCGGGTTCATCTCATAAAGAACCCTTTCCATACCCTTGCCCAGCTGTTTGTTGCCTGCGAAAGCCATCATCTTGCGCAGATCTGCCATTTTGGAACCAACTTTGACCCCTTGCATTTCACTGATATCTGCAAGGGTTTGCAAAAACTTGCTGTCCAAAAGCTCGACGATAGAAGAAAGCGTCTCGCGGTCGTCCCGGGAGAAGGCTTCAGAAATCATGGAAGGCAATCCATCAAGGAAAAACGAATGCCCTTTGAAATGGATCGGGCCTGTTGGGTGCAGGAACATGCAAACCCGGGCCACCATTTTATAGTCATCTGAGCGCATGCCGCCAAAGCCACTATCCGGCTTGACATTCAACAGGGATTCCAACCGATCTGTTAATATTTCGTCTCGGAAAGACATCTGAACCCAGGAAGGGAAATCAATAGATTTCAAAAAGTTAGCGGCCTCCGCCGGATCCCTGGCAAAGGCATGGGCGAGAAGGCGTCGGTCAACGACGGCAACACCTTTGAAGTTGGTTGGCCGGTTCATTGACCAGGCCCGCATGGTTGTGCGCTTTGGTTTCCCGACCCCTTCAAACCAGTCAAGCACGTCTTCCGCGCCCCAACGCTCTTCCACTTCGTCGGCCGTCAACCCGCGGATCAAAGTGCCAAGTGCCCCCGGTATCTCTCGGCCACCACTCAGTGCCCAATAAGATCCCTGATTAACCCGCGCCATCAACATGCTGTCTTTGTCGCGGCCTTTCCAGACTTGTTCGCCAAAATATAGCGCCGACATGGTGGCACCCATCTGGTAATAGTCGGACGTTACATCACCAATGCCCCGGCCTGTACCATCCGCCAGAGCAGTGTCCAACGGCTCCATCGCAAACGGCTGCATATAGCCCGGCGGCATGCTGTAGCATTCACCGACAACCACATCGTCACTATTGGGTGTGCTGAAATACACATTGTGCGGCATGATAGACCGGTGGGTAAAACCACGCTTGTGAAGGGCTGTAATTGCTTTCAAAATCGAAAGCGCAACATTGGCTCTGAGCCGGTTGGCGTTAACTCGCGGATTAAGCTGACCATCCGGGCTCAAGAGAGCGCCGCCGGTCGGACGCCCAAAAACAGTCACCAGTCGCTGCACCTTGCGACCATTAATCTGCAGGTTCATCAAACCGCGATTAATGGGACAGATAAGATTGCCAACTGGCTTGTTTTTAAGGGACTTAAAGACTTCGTTACGTAAGGGAATAGAGGGATGATGCACCAACGCATAAATGTCGCCGCCAGACTTTTCTTTGTCTTTCGCCGAGTAAGCGTCCCCGCCACGCGTACTAAATTCCGGGAGCGGGCTGGACGTGATCACTTCATAGCGATCACCAAAAGCGCTTTGAGTATCAGGAACTGGCGCAATTTCGCCGCTCACTGCGTTTCCCCTTACATGCTTCCCGAACCAATCAGATTCTTCAACAACAAACCCATACAAGTCAACAATCGTGCGCCATTTCCACCGTAAAAAAGTGTAAAATGGCACGAAGTGTGACTTTGTGATTCACAAAGTTACATTCAAATTATTAACGTAAAGAAAACGGGGCGTTAGATGGTTAACGACAAGTTAGTCCAAAAACGGGTCTCGAACCAAAATTGTGTCGTCCCGCTCCGGGCTTGTTGACAGCATGGCAACCGGCACACCAATCAGTTCTTCGATGCGACGAATATATTTGACTGCCGTTGCGGGAAGATCCGCCCAGCTGCGCGCACCGAATGTGGTTTCAGACCAACCTTCAAGCGTTTCATAAACGGCTTCAACGTCCGCCTGGTCTTCCATGCCGTATGGCAGATAATCCACAACTTCGCCTTTGTGCTTGTAGCCAACACAGACTTTGATCTCTTCCAGGCCATCCAGAACATCAAGTTTTGTCAGGGCAATACCGTCGACACCGCCAACTGTAAGGCTTTGACGCACGAGCACGGCATCGAACCAACCGCAGCGACGCGAACGCCCTGTCACGGTGCCAAACTCATGTCCCTTTTCACCCAAATACTGGCCAACCTCATTGTCCTGCTCTGATGGGAATGGTCCTGAACCAACGCGCGTAGTGTACGCTTTGGTAATTCCCAGCACATAATCAAGCGCACGAGGACCCATGCCAGAGCCGCCCGCAGCTTGGCCAGCAATGGTGTTGGAAGACGTGACAAACGGATATGTACCGTGGTCAATGTCCAGCAATGTGCCTTGGGCACCTTCAAACAGTACTTTCTTGCCCTCATGCTGGGCGTCATCCAGCGTACGCCAAACATTGCTGACATATGGCAAGATTTTATCTGCCATTTCCATCAGCTCGTCCGCGATTTCAGCGGCATTGATCTCATCGTGCCCCAAGCCCTTGCGCAGCGCATTATGGTGCGTCAGCGCAACTGCCAGACGGGCTTCAACAATCTCGCGGGACTGCAAATCGCAAACGCGCAGCGCACGACGACCAACTTTATCTTCATACGCTGGGCCAATACCGCGGCGCGTCGTGCCGATTTTCACGCCCTTCGACGCATCTTCGCGCAAAGCATCAAGTTCGCGGTGATACGGCATGATGAGTGTAGCGTTGGCTGCGACCTGCAGGCTAGTTGGGTTAATATCCACGCCCTGCCCGCGCAGTGTTTCAATTTCCTTCAACAGCGCCCATGGGTCGATAACAACACCGTTGCCGATAACACTGACTTTGCCGCCACGCACAATACCTGAAGGAAGCAGCGACAGTTTGTAAACTTTACCGTCGATCACAAGCGTATGGCCGGCGTTATGGCCACCTTGGAAACGCACAACCACATCGGCGCGTTCTGAAAGCCAGTCAACAATCTTGCCTTTGCCCTCATCGCCCCATTGAGAGCCAACAACAACTACGTTGCCCATCTTGTATCCCCTTACCGGATTGTACGCGTGTGAAACAGTTAAACAGTCTTGATTTGGCCGTCCAAAAGGATATGGCTACAGCCAAGCCGACGCGCTTCTTTGACGGCATCTGCGGCTTCTGTCAAGCCTTGAATGGTGCGGTGCCCAGCGGCGCGCTGAGTGGCAGCATCCTTGGCACTTGTTCCATAAGGCAAAAATAGTTTTTCCGCCTGTGAAGGCGCCGGAAGTGCCTCGATCAAGCTATCCATATAAACGGAAAAACCTGTCGCTTCTTCGGTATGCCCATCCGGGTGCTCAACGAGGTAGCGTCCACCCCGGCCAAGTTCGCTTTGGTTCCCTTTTGCAAATAAGGCAAAGCCTATACCGCTTTTGTATTCGAACCCGTGGCTTTCGCACGGATCAACTGTGATTTGAAGGTTTGGCAGTTCCGTGGAAATCAAATCGACCAGACGCCCAAGCCTTGCCACCAACTGGCCAGCACTGCCTTTGAACTCTAGCGTTTTTAAACCCGCTAGCGCGTCCGCCGCAGGACCAGAAGCAGAGAGCAAGGCTTCGAAATCGGCGACCACCGCATCGGATAGTCCGATAAGGCCGCCAGCATATTTGGCATTGAGGGCTTCAAACACCTGACTTTTCTCGGCGTCGGAAAGGCCGTGTTTTTCTGCAAGCAATGGTGCGATGGGTGCCAGCGTCAGGTCGATCGACATCTCACTGATACCGACGTGGGTCAAAGCCTCTACGGCCAGTCTCACCACCTCAAATTCGGCTTCAAGGCTATTGGAGCCAATGAGCTCAAAGCCAGCCTGCACAAATTGGCGGGATGGTCGCACCTGGCTTCCTTTGGTACGCAACACATTTCCCGTGTAACTCAGGCGCAGGGGTCGCTCTGCATCCGAAAGCCTGGTGGCAGCCAAACGCGCGATCTGCACGGTCATGTCGGCACGCACGGCCATCATGCTTTGGGTATCAGGGTCCATGATGCGGAACATCGCTTTGGCGCGCGTAGCCTCTGCCCCAACCAACAGACTGTCTTCATACTCAACAACTGGCGGTGCGACCCTGTCATAACCATATGATAGGAAACAATCCATCAAGCCCCGCACAAGGGTTGCTTCATGCTCAGCCTTTGGAGCCAGTTGATCGCGAAACCCTTCAGGCAACAAGGCTTGGCGGGCATATTCGTTGCCCGCCTTGATGGATGATGGACCGTTCATTTGGCCCGCTCCTATGGACAGTTAAAACGACAATTTTTTCGTTTGTCGTACATGCGCGAGTGCGGCCAGTTGGTCAAGCACAATATCCTTCACAGGCTCGTCAACTGACACCAGCGCAACCGCCTCTTCCCCAAGCACTTTCCGGCCAAGTGCAAAGGTCGCGACATTGACGCCGTTGTGGCCCAGCAGAGAGCCCAGCGCACCAATAAAACCGGGTTTGTCATCATTGACAACATACAACATGTTGGGCGCCAGTTCGGCCTCAAGCATCACGTCGTTCACTTCCACAATGCGTGGCTTTTGGTTGGCGAACAAAGTGCCTGAAACGGAACGAGAGCCGCGCTCGGTGTCTACGGTGAGTTTGATCAGCGTGTGATAGTCACCTTCGCGGTCATGCTTCACTTCGGTGATTTGGATGTTGCGTTTTTTGGCAACCACCGGGGCGTTCACCATATTGATGCTGCTCATCAGAGGGGACAGGAGACCCTCAAGCACAACAGCCGTCAGCGGATTGGTGTTGAGTGTACCCACATGACCTTCATACTCAATAACCACGCGCTTCAGGCCGGTTTCAGTGATCTGGCCAGCGAAGCCGCCGATTTGCTTGGCGAGTTCCATATAGGGTTTGAGCTTGGGCGCTTCCTCAGCACTCAGCGACGGCATGTTGAGGGCGTTTGTTACACCGCCGGTTAGCAGATAGTCTGACATTTGCTCTGCGACCTGCAGCGCCACATTGACCTGCGCTTCGCTGGTTGAGGCACCAAGATGCGGGGTGCAAATGACCCGCTCATGCCCAAACAGTGGGTTTTCCGTGGCTGGTTCAACTTCAAACACATCAAGCGCGGCGCCAGACACTTTGCCGCTGTCGAGCGCTTCCTGCAGCGCGGCTTCGTCAATCAGACCGCCGCGCGCACAGTTCACGATGCGTACGCCATCTTTCATTTTCGGGAAAGCGTCAGCGCCAACGATGCCGCGTGTTTGGTCTGTTAGCGGCGTATGCAGGGAAATGACATCTGCCCGTTCAAAAAGCTCATCAAGTTCAACTTTCTGGATGCCCAGGTCCGCTGCGCGCTCCACCGCCAGGAAGGGGTCAAATGCAACCACTTTCATGCGCAGGCCAAGGGCCCGCTCCGCAACGATGGAGCCGATGTTACCGCACCCAATTAGACCAAGAGTTTTGCCGGTAAGCTCAACACCCATAAATCTGGACTTTTCCCACTTGCCTGCTTGTGTGCTTTCGTTCGCCTGCGGGATTTGACGCGCCAGCGCCATCATCATTGCGATGGCGTGCTCTGCTGTTGTGATTGAGTTACCAAACGGCGTGTTCATCACCACCACACCGGCGTCTGTTGCTGCCGGGATGTCGATATTGTCAACACCGATACCGGCGCGGCCAACCACCTTCAGGTTTTTGGCTGCCTTAAGAACATTTGGTGTTGCTTTGGTTGCTGAGCGAACTGCGAGGCCATCATACTCACCGATGATCTCAATCAGTTCTTCTTTGCTCAGGCCAGGTTTAAAATCTACTTCGATGCCACGCTCTTTGAAAACTTGTTCCGCAAGTGGGCTCATTTTGTCTGAAATCAGTACTTTTGGCATGGGATTGCCTTTCTTGTTCCTTTTCGGTCTAAAACCGTCACTTTTTTGGGAAAAGGCCGACATTTTCGGCCCTAAATTCTTACTTTTTAGGCGTGCGACGCCTTCACTTCGCTGTAGGCCCAATCGAGCCAAGCGGTCAGCGTTTGCAGGTCTTCTGCCTCGACAGTTGCACCGGCCCAGATGCGCAAGCCCGGAGGTGCGTCACGGTATGCGCCGATATCAAAGGCAACACCTTCCGCGTCCAATAAGCTCGCAAGCTTTTTCGGCACTGCCGCTTGCGCGTCCGCGTCAAGTCCGGCAAGCCACGGGTCGACAACCTTCAGGCAGACAGAAGTGTTTGAAATCGTTGCCGGATCAGCCGCCAGGAAAGCCGCCCATTCGGATGCT
The DNA here is from genome assembly GCA_017640725.1 of Kordiimonadaceae bacterium. Classification (GTDB taxonomy): domain Bacteria; phylum Pseudomonadota; class Alphaproteobacteria; order Sphingomonadales; family Kordiimonadaceae; genus Kordiimonas. Next base: position 131,420 of record JAEPQB010000002.1, read on the forward strand.
TCAACCCAATCTGAAAGCACTTTCAGGTTAGCTTCAGATTTGGCGATAAGTCCCTTCAGGCCACCAATGCTGTCGGCCCACTCAAGCGCGTCGATATAGTCTTCAACGCACAGCATCGACGGCGTGTTGATTGTTGCGCCTTCAAAGATACCTTCAATGAGTTTGCCGCCTTTGGTCAGGCGGAAAATTTTCGGCAAAGGCCAGGAAGGTGTATAGTTTTCAAGGCGTTCCACTGCCCGCGGGCTGAGGATGAGCACGCCGTGCGCGGCCTCACCGCCCAGCACTTTTTGCCAGCTGTATGTAACCACATCCAACTTTTCAAACGGCAGGTCCATCGCGAAGGCGGCCGACGTTGCGTCACAGATCGTCAGGCCTTCGCGGTCTTCCTTGATCCAGTCTGCGTTCGGAACTTTCACACCAGAAGTCGTCCCGTTCCAGGTAAATACCACGTCGCGGTCAGTATCAACTGCCGCAAGGTCGGGCAGTTCACCGTATTCCGCTGTGTAGATGTTTACATCATCCAGCTTCAGTTGCTTGGCAACATCCGTTACCCAGCCAGCACCGAAACTTTCCCATGCCAGCATATCAACGCCCCGTGCCCCCAGCATGGACCACAGCGCCATTTCAACTGCGCCTGTATCAGACCCCGGCACAATACCAATGCGGTAACCCTCTGGTACACCGAGGATTTCGCGTGTTTTTTCAATTGCGTATTTAAGCTTAGCTTTACCGGGCTTTGACCGGTGAGAGCGCCCGAGAAGAGCACCGTTTAGAGCGTCCGTATTCCAACCCGGACGTTTTGCGCACGGCCCAGAGCTAAACTCCGGACGCCGCGGCGCCACAAGTGGCTTTGTCATGTCTCTATCCTTCCAGATAGTTGCGCCTCGTTGGGGAGGCGTGTCCCAAAATGTTGCGCTGACCTCTCAGACAGCTGCTTCCCAGTCGGGGGAAGTACCGGGGACGGAAGATAGAGAAAGGGCCATCAGAGTCAATGAAATTAAAATGATGCGCGGCAGAAGTTTTTATGACACTTGCTTTGAAGCTGCCCGGCGCTGACCAGCGACGACAACGGCTAAGATGCCGCCAAGGATCAAAAGAGAAGCGATTACAAGACGTTGTGACAATGGCTCCGCAACAATCAGCACACCGCCGAAGGCTGCGATCACTGGCACCAGAAGCTGCAGCACCCCAGCTTGCAGTCCACTTAAACCCTTCAGCGCTGCATACCAGAGCGCGTAGCCAACACCAGACGCGAGCCCACCAGACAAAGCCGCATAGAAAATGCCTTCCACGCTGATGTCACGGGCAACAACCATGACAGCCAACAAAGGCAGCAGCATTGGTGCCGTGCGCACAAAATTGGCGTAGGTGTCCTGTAGCGGGTGCTGTGAACCCTTGCCAATCAGGGTATAGCCTGCCCAGGCCATGCCTGCCACCGCCATCAGCAAGAACCCGCCCAACGACGGTGCCGCGGCGCCCGGCAGCATCAGGTAAGCAAAACCGCCAATTGCCAGCAGCAGGCCACCCCATTCAAAAGCACCCAATCGCACGCCGGAAACCAAGGTAACCGCCAACATCGAAAGCTGAACGGACCCAAAAAGTATGAGCGCCCCCGTACCCGTTTCCAGTAACAGGTAGGCATAGGAAAATGCGACAGCGTACATGAACAGACACACTGCCCCCCACCAGCTCCCAGCCCGCAAGGGGTTCGCATCCCGTTTTCTTGCCAAGACAATGACCCACAACACCACAATACCAGTGAGCATGCGGATCACAGTGAAGGAGGCGGCGTCAATTGCGCCAGACCCAAGCGCCAATCGGCATAAAACCGAGTTTGCCGCAAATGACACCAGCGCCAGCGCGGTTAGGGCCGTAATTTTTAATGGGTTTGTTGGTGCCATGGTTTCGCCTTGTTGGGTGCCGACACTATGGCGAATTTGTCACGCGTTGCAATCGGCCTCGCAGTCATGTGATACTTTTCTCTCATTCACGCGAAGGGAAGGTAGATGCTGGCTCGTAAGTCTGAAAAGGAACTTTTCAGGATTTTAATTTCATGAATAAATTTGCGACGGCAATTATCACTTCCATTCTTGTTACAGCCTGTGCCGGGCCCGGTGGTGGCAGGCCGGATCGGCAGGAACGCCCCGAACCATCGCCGGAGCGGCGCGCGGAAATGACCGCACGCTTCCTCGCCAAATGGGACAAAAACGGCGACGACCAGCTCACCTGCGAAGATGTTGCCCTGGAACGCAAAGCCCTGTTTGTGACGCTGGACGAGGATGGCAGTGAAACCTTGACCTCCGGCGAGTTCCGATATGCCAAATTCGAAGACAAAAGCTTCCTGTTTCACCTGTTCAGCGAAGTGGACAGCGACAAGTCTGGCGATGTCAGTGTTTCTGAAATGCAAGCTGTCATACACAGCCAGTTTGAAGGCATGGACAAAGACGGTGACTGCCTTGTGAACGAACAGGAGATGATGCTGGCCATGCGCGACCAGATACGGTCTGAGCGACCCGGCCGCGAGGGCAGCAGAGAACGCCAAGGCAGAGGCGGTCGCAGTGGCAGAGGTGGCCCAGGTCAAAGGCCGGGTGGTCTGACGGATACCGCGCCGACCTAACGCGCAGCAGCAACAGTGGTTGCGCCGCCGCGCTCTTTGAACTGGGTGTCCCAGAACTGGGCGGTGAGGTCATCAATCACACGGCTTTCTGCGTTCATCAGAATCACGAGCCCAACGCCGTATTCTTCCGAAAAGCTCACAATGCTGCGGAAGCCGGAAACACCGCCCGCGTGCATGACAATCTCATGCTCGCCGAAGTCATAAATACGCCAACCCAGGCCATAATGGGCGTCTTCAAGGTATGGGCGCCACTGGCGTTTATAAAGCTCGCGCTTGGTGCGCACGCGTTTTTCCGTGACCATGTCAATCACGCCAGGGCTGATCACTTCCGGGTACCAGCCCAGATAGCTTTCGACCCATTTCACCATATCCTTGATGCTGGCATTCACGCCCGCTGCGGGTGACACATTATAATAATGTGGTTTCACTTTGGTGCGGTACCAACCGCGACGCGTATTCACATGTGGGTGCGCCCGGTCGTCTTTCTCCAGATACCCTTTCATGCCAATAGATGCGGTTTGCATGCCAAGCGGTGTGAGGATCCTTTCCTGCATCAGGCTGTTGAACTCGTCTTCCACCGTGGCTTCCACGATCGGCTCCACCAGACTGAAAGCGATATTTTGGTAGCCATAGCATTTGCCCGGCGCACAAATGGGTGCAAGCCGTTTGAAGCGCGGCAAAATCTTGGGCAGGTCCCAGCCATCTTCGATCATATTGTCGTATGAGTTTGGCGTCAGGCCAACGGTATGAGACAGCAAGTGGCTGACCTCAATTTGCTCGGCATGGCCTTTTTTCTTCAGCTGGAACACCGGCACAAAAGGCGCAACTTTGGTATCCAGGCTTAACTGCCCCTCTTCCACCAGTTTGGCGACAAGGCTTGCGGAAAATGTTTTGGAAACCGACGCCAAACGAAACACCGTATCTTCGGTCACTGGCAGCTTTCGGCCTTTGGCGCGTGTCCCGAAGGTTCCAACTTTGAGCGGCTCCCCCATTTCAACGATGGCATACGCCGCCCCGGGGATTTTCTTATCCTGCATGCTGGTGCGGAACAAGCGGTCATAAGCAGCCGTGTCCACCTCCGCAAACACAGGGGCACTGGTTACCGCAAGAATGGCAGTTGTGAAGGTAAGAACGAGTTTACGCATCAGGAAATTTCAGCCTGCTCAAAAAATCTCAACATGCTGCGCGCGACCATATCTGGTTTTTCTGCGTGCAGCCAATGACCCGTCCCTGAAATGGTTTTTACAGCGGCAGCGGGGAATAATGCAAGAATCTTGTCTTTGTGATCCGCTTGCACATAGTCCGAGTTTTCACCGCGCAGGAACAAGACGGGGCCCTTAAACGCTGTTCCTTCTGCGCCTGCTGCGATGTCAGCATAGCGCGAAACGATTGCGGACAGGTTAACCCGCCATCCCCAGATCCCATCATCATTCTTACGCCAATTGGTCATCAGGAAACTCAATACACCCGGCTCATTTTCAAACTCAGCCATCAATGCCTGGGCTTCTTGGCGAGATTGCGGCGCTGCAGCCGCCACCGCCTGCATGCCCTCCAAAATTCGACCGTGGTTGTCACCATACTGGACAGGTGCAATGTCACCAACCACCAGCGCCTTCAAACGCTTGGGCGCCATCAGCGCAAGTTGCATGGCGACTTTGCCGCCCATGGAATGGCCGAATATGTGTGCAGACTGAATGCCTTCGCGGTCCATAGCTGCCAGCACGTCTTCCGCCATTGCTTCGTACGACATTTCAACTGCATGCGGGCTGCGACCATGGTTTCTAAGATCCAGCAGCAGTATTTTGTAATGTTCCGAGAGGATGCGCGCGATGCCGCCAAGATTATCCCCTGACCCAAAAAGGCCATGCAGCATAACGAGCCAAGGCCCTTCGCCGCGCGTGCGCCCAAAAAGCTCAACAGTCATCGTGGCACCCGTGCGTGCCCGAGCGGACCGTGCCCTGCACCCAGACCCGGCGCCAAGCGAATGGCTTGCCGCACAAATTCATGTGCTGCTTCATAAGCCTTGTCGAGCCGTTTGCCCTGCGCTAGGCCCGTTGCAATGCCACTGGCAAGGCTGCAACCTGTGCCATGCGTGCTGCGTGTCTCGATTTTCCCACGAGTGATTGCCATGCTGCCGCCGCTATTTGTCAGCACATAATCTGTCAGTGTATTGCCTTCCATATGACCGCCTTTGACAATGGCGGCACTAGCACCCATATCAATCAACGCCTTGGCGGCATCAGTCATGTCTTCAAACGTTTTGACAGGTCGGCCAACCAGAAGCGCAGCTTCCGGCATATTGGGGGTAACCACGGTGGCGCGCGGCACCAGTACAGTCCGCATAGTCTCAAGCGCACTGTCGTCAATGAGTTTTGCGCCCGAGCTTGCGACCATCACGGGGTCCACCACCACGTCGCCACCAAACTTCACGCTGTCAATCACGTCAGCGACAGCCGCCATAACCTCTGCGTTGTGGAGCATGCCGGTTTTGATACTTTCTGCCCCCACATCCGACAGCACCGCATGCATCTGGTCTGCTACAAACTGTGGCTGCATCGGCAGCACATCGGTGACGGCAGTGGTATTCTGGACGGTCAATGCTGTGAGGGCTGCCGCGGCATAACCGCCCAGCATGGTTACTGTTTTGATGTCGGCTTGAATGCCCGCCCCACCAGATGGGTCAGAACCCGCAACAATAAGCACCCGCCCCATGGGCGAGGTTTCAGAGGGCAGAGTGTCAGTCATCAGGCCGCGGTCTCAACTTCCTGGCAGATGTTGTCGACATGCTTGTTCACCAGGTCAGCATCATCCCCTTCCGCCATCACGCGCACCAACGGTTCTGTGCCGGACTTACGGATGACCAAACGGCCCACACCATTGAGTTCATTTTCGGCATCTGCGATCGCTTGTTGAACTTTCGGCATGGCAAGCGGGTCTTCCACATTGAAGCGCACACTTTTTAGCGTTTGTGGGACCGGATCGAACTGATTGCAGGCCACCGAAGCCGGAACACCTGATTGCACAATCTCGGTGATCACTTGCAGGCCTGATACGAGCCCATCCCCAGTGGTAGAAAAGTCAGAGAGCACGATATGGCCGGACTGCTCGCCGCCCACATTGATGCCGCGCTCACGCATGCGCTCCACGACATAACGGTCCCCGACCTTTGTGCGTTCGAGCGTAAGGCCTTCGCCAGTTAACAGGCGTTCCAGACCAAGGTTTGACATAACCGTTGTGACAAGCCCGCCGCCTTTCAAAATTCCGCGTGACGCCCAGTTACGGGTAATCAGCGCCATAATCTGGTCGCCGTCCACGATACTGCCGTTTTCGTCGCACAGGATCAGCCGATCAGCATCCCCATCAAGAGCAATGCCCAAATCTGCACCTTCGGCCACAACCCGTTTGCACATCGCTTCTGGGTAAGTGGAGCCGCACTGGTCGTTGATGTTAAAGCCATTGGGTTCAACGCCCATCGGTACAACGTCTGCACCCAATTCCCACAACACGTCGGGGGCAACTTTGTATGCCGCACCATTGGCACAGTCGACGACCACCTTCAGACCTTCAAGCGAAACACCTGACGGAACGGTCGCCTTGGCAAACTCCACGTAGCGGCCTCTTGCGCTCTCAAGCCGGGATGCTTTGCCAAGCGCGCCACTGTCGACCAGCACTTCATTGCAGCCACTATCCAGCAAGCGCTCAATCTCAAGCTCCGTGTCGTCAGAGAGCTTGTAACCATCGGGGCCAAAAAACTTCAGTCCATTGTCATAGTGAGGGTTGTGACTAGCGGAAATCATGACCCCCAAGTCTGCCCGCAACGATTTCACCAGCATGGCAATGGCGGGCGTGGGCATGGGCCCAACCATGACAACATCCATGCCCGCAGCCACAAAGCCGGCGGCCAATGCCGGTTCATACATATAACCAGACCTGCGCGTATCTTTGCCGATCACCACCCTGTGCACATGGTCGCCGCGTTTGAATACCCGGCCGGCAGCGAGGCCGACACGCATCGCAACATCTGGTGTCATATGATTTTGATTAACCCGACCGCGAATGCCGTCGGTGCCGAAGTACTTGCGGCTCATTTGTTCGTATTCCCCTAAAACCCGAAACTGGTCAGCAGTTTAGCCTGCTGGCGCCATGCCGTCCATCGCAGATGCATCAAAGCTGGCCTGAACCATTTTAATGGCCTCTGCGGTCTCCCTAATATCATGCACACGTATGATGTTGGCGCCCTGCTCTGCTCCCATGATAGCTGCAGCCACCGACCCGGCAACGCGTTCCTCCGCCGATTCAACACCTGTTATGGCACCGATAAAGCGTTTGCGAGACGCCCCCAATAGCACTGGGCAGCCAAGCGCCTGGAACACCATCAAGCCGTTTATCAGGTCCATGTTATCTCGCACGACACGCTTTCCAAAGCCAATGCCGGGATCGATGATGATGTTTGCTTTTTGAATTCCTGCAGCCTCACAGGCTGCGATGCGTTCCGCCAAATAGTCATAGATATCCAGCACCACATGTTCGTAATGCGGATCGTCCTGCATGGTGCGCGGGTCGCCTTGCGCATGCATCAGCACCACAGGCACATTCAGCCGCGAAGCTAGCGCCAAGCTATCCGGGTCATGCGTAAAGGCTGAAACGTCGTTGATGATATGCGCGCCAGCCTCAATCGCCTTTTCCATTACTAGGGCATTGCGGCTGTCGATGGAAAGGGCGATTCCTTCGTCGGCTAATGCCTCAATGACAGGAACGACGCGCTCAGCTTCTTCACCTTCCCAAACGGGTGCGGCGCCCGGGCGTGTGCTTTCGCCGCCGATGTCAATGATGTCGGCGCCAGCGGCCGCCATGGCGCGCGCATGACGCACCGCCGTGTGCACATCAACAAACTTGCCGCCATCTGAGAAACTATCTGGCGTTACATTCAAAACACCCATCACAAGCGGACGCGTGAAAGGAAGACTGGTGCCGTTTCCAATCGCAACAGGCGCGTGAGCTGTCGCCAACCCGTCGAGCAAATCGACGATGGCATCTTTATGCTGGCCCGTGGGTAGCTTTTCAAATTCCGCAAATCCAACATAGCAATGCTGGATTGCCCCTGCGGGCGTTCGCACATACAGGACAAAGCCCGTAAAACAGCGGCCACTGCCACGGAAAGGCAGTGCCCCAGACCCTTCTGCAATAGGGCCAGAAATGAAACCGACGGGCCGCACGTAAAGAGACGACCCGTCGGGAATTTGATTTAGAACGTCAGCAACCACGCAGGCTAGCCCTCTGGTTGAGGATTACCCTGCCCCACACCTGTTGTCGGCACTGCGCTCGAACGGCGTGGCGGTGTTTTGCTGTTATCGTCTGGCTTTTCAGGCTTCACTTTGATTGGCTCGCCTTTCAAAAGCGCATCAATCTCGTCACCGCTCAGCGTTTCATATTCCAGCAGGGCTTTCGCCAAGGTGTGAAGATCATCGATATTGTCTTCAAGGATCTTCGTTGCGCGGTCGTTTGCGCCGCCAACAAACGCTTTGATTTCTTCGTCAATCAGTTTTGCTGTGTTGCCAGAAACATTCTGCTGTTTAGCTACAGAGTGCCCGAGGAAAACTTCCTCTTCATTCGCTGCATACTGCAGCGGACCAAGCTTGTCTGACATGCCCCACTGCGTGACCATATTGCGCGCGAGGCTGGTTGCATACTGAATGTCGCTTGCCGCACCAGACGTTACCGCGTCATGCCCGAAGATAATTTCTTCCGCGACGCGGCCACCCATGGCAACCGCAAGGTTGTCATGCATTTTCTGGCGGCTCTGGGAATACTGGTCCCGTTCTGGCAAGCGCATAACCATACCAAGCGCACGTCCGCGCGGAATAATAGTCGCTTTGTGGATCGGGTCAGACGTTGGGCAATGCAGCGCCACCAGCGCGTGACCACCTTCGTGGTACGCGGTCAGTTTCTTCTCATCATCCGTCATCACCATGGAACGGCGCTCAGTGCCCATCATCACCTTGTCTTTTGCATCTTCGAATTCCTGCATGGAAACGATTTTCTTGCCACGGCGAGCAGCCAGAAGGGCCGCTTCGTTCACAAGGTTCATCAGGTCAGCACCAGAGAAGCCTGGTGTACCACGTGCCACGGTGTTGATATCCACGTCCGGCGCCAACGGCACCTTGCGGATGTGCACGCCCAGGATTTTCTCACGGCCATCAATGTCCGGGTTTGGCACCACTACCTGACGGTCAAAGCGACCTGGACGCAGCAGCGCAGGATCAAGCACGTCTGGGCGGTTTGTCGCCGCAACAATGATGATGCCTTCGTTGGCCTCAAAACCGTCCATCTCTACCAGAAGCTGATTCAGCGTTTGCTCACGCTCGTCGTTGCCGCCGCCAAGACCGGCACCGCGGTGACGACCCACAGCATCAATTTCGTCAATGAAGATGATGCAGGGTGCGTTTTTCTTGGCTTGCTCGAACATATCGCGCACGCGGCTTGCGCCCACACCCACAAACATTTCAACAAAATCAGAACCCGAAATGGTGAAAAACGGCACATTGGCTTCGCCCGCAATTGCGCGCGCGAGAAGCGTTTTACCTGTACCAGGAGGGCCCACGAGCAATGCACCCTTGGGGATTTTACCGCCAAGGCGCTGGAATTTCTGTGGGTCCTTCAGGAAATCAACGATTTCTTCCAGTTCTTCTTTGGCTTCTTCAATGCCCGCAACATCTTCAAATGTTACACGGCCTTGCTTTTCCGTCAGCAGGCGCGCCCGCGACTTACCAAAGCCCATGGCACCACCGCCACCGCCTTTGCCTTGCATCTGGCGCATGAAGAAAATCCAGATACCAATGATCAGAAGGAAGGGCAGCCAGGAGAACAGCGCGGTCATAAACACGCCGCTGTCTTCTTTCACCAGTTTATACTGAACACCATTATCTTTAAGGATATTGAAGATATCTGGGTGGAAGTTTGGCATCACCGACTGGCGCAGTTCACCACTTGTCATGGTGACTTTAATATCCTGTCCGGAAATCTCTGCCTGAGCGACCTGCCCTTGTTCAACCGCTGTGATGAAGTCTGAATAGCTCATCTCTGGCTGACGGCTGGTTCCGCCCTGAAACATATTGAACAGCGCAAACAGCATGAGGATGATTACCCCCCACACCAGCGCATTACGCATCATACCGTTCACATTACTACCTTTCGCTGCGGCCCGATTTAAGGCGCGCGCTTTTAACCCATACGAGCATGAGTCTTATGTTCTGAAATAAGCTCAATCCCTCACGGTGCAAGGGTTTATTGCACGCCGCGATATGTTTTTTTGCCGGAATCCGATGAAGTGAGCCATCGATGCGTTAAAACCGGCAGTTTTTTGTCTGTGTCACCATAGCCCAAATGAGGCGCTGCAATCAACGTGTCACCCTCAAAATAGCCAGGTGCTGAGAGGGCCGCTTCTCTCGGAATGGATAGCTGGCCATCGCTTTCTGCCTTGATCTGCAGGACACCATTTTCACCAACGCATCCAATTTGAAAATCACACTCTAATGGCTGGTCTGTTCTTTCTACGTTAAACCGCCCGTCCCAGACCGTTGTGTGCGCAATTGCCGCACGCGGTTCAGCTGCCGCCAACTCGCGCACCACCAGAATTTGACCGGGACCGTCCGAGGCAAAGCATACGCCTGACAGAGTTGCTCCGGTAAATTCTGACTTTGCTAAATCTTCATAAAGGCGCACCAGCTTATTAAATCGCGGCCCGTACGGTTGACCGCTGCCAAACCGGATCAAGTGCGCTAAGGCTCGCAAGCCGATTTCCTCGGGCACTGTCGTTAGACTGGTTGGGCTAAAACTCGCAAAACCCGCCTCATGAAATACGACGCAGTCATCAAGCCACTTGGCGACATAAAACTCTATCGCGCGACGAGCCCGACCGAGCGCACTCGCGGTTTGTGCCAGCCTTGCTGAATTCAATCCTTCGAGCGGCGGTTTTTTGAGCAAATTGCGGGCTTTAACCCGGTCAAAAGTCTCACTTGTATTGCTAGGGTCGTCTATCCACCCGACACCACTGCGCTCCAAAACATCAATCAATTGCTGCTTGGAAAGGTCCAGAAACGGGCGAACCAGCTGCAAGCTGCCTTCAAGGTTTCTTTTGCTTGCCATGCCAGCGAGACCGGCAAGACCGCTTCCCCGGTTCAAACGCAGCAAAAATGTCTCTGCCTGATCATCCAGGTGATGAGCCGTCAACAGTGTCTTGATACCGAGTTTCCGGCAACGATCTGACATAAGCCTGTAACGAGCCTCGCGCGCAGCCGCCTGAATGTTCGAAGATGGCGTCTCATCATGATGCCAGGTCAAAATTTCTGCAGACACACCAAATGACGCAAGCCTCTGGACGGTTGCATCCGCTTCTTGCCTCGATTCAAGTCGCAGTTGATGGTCAACAACCAGCGCCAAAACGTTCAGGTTTTTTGCGAGTAACGCCAAGCACATGCTGTCTGCACCACCGGAAACAGCAATTGCCATCCGGGCAGACACATCAATGTCCATCGCGGCAAGGGTTTGCCTAAAATCGTTTTCTGTCAGCGGGTCTGCGCTTGTGGTCAAAACAGGTTACACCGCGCTCTATCGGACAAACGCCGTGCGTTGGCTTTCAATCGAGCGGAAGCTTGATCTTCGATCCGACGAAACTCCGCAAGTGCGTTGCAGGCATCTTCAGGGGCCTCAAGGCGAATAAGCACGTCCGACAAATCCACCAAAGAATCAGCCCGGCGACTATGGTTTGGATGCTCTTCGATCAAACTCAGGAACATCTGCGCAGCTTCACCATTGCGGCCTTGTTGCATGTGAATACGACCCAGCCAGAATTTGGCATTGGCGGCTTGAGGGTCACCAGAATGCGCCTCCAAGAATTGTTCCATGGCAATACGGCCACTATCCAGGTCGTTGCTGCGCACAAACACAAAAGCATAGTCATAGCGCTCGGCCGCTGTGCCTTCAGGCAGTTGCACAGTTGGACCTTCAACCTCGGGCTCGGTCGGCAGGGCCGTTAATTGTTCACCACCTGATGCATCTGTCGGCTGGACTGGCGCTTGCTCCGGCACGGCTAGATCTGGAGCCGCTGAAGGACCACCGGACGCCAATTGCTGCTCGCGCTGCACAGCCATCTGCGTGCGCAATTGTTCCAGTGTCTCTGCCATTTCATTTTGACGATATTCAAATTCCTCCAGGCGACCGTTCAACTGCCGGATTTGGCGATCCAGCGTGCCCAGCCGCGCTGACAAGTCTGCAAGCAAGCGACGGTCAGAAACATTGCCCGATGAAGCAGATGGCTGGGCAGCAATATCCACTTGCTCGCCGCTCAATCGGCGTTGCATCAACCGCAACTGGCGTTCCAATGCATCTATGCGTTCAGTCATGACGGCAGGACTGCTTTGAGCTGATGCAGGCAAAGTACAAGTAAGAAAAGCCAGAAAAGTCAGGGCCAACAGACGTTGCATGAAGAGTGCTCCACTATTTTTTCGTGCCCATGTCTAACAAGGCAATGGGTCACAAAAAAGACGGCCCCGCACCGTTGCGTTGATGCGGGGCCGTCGATTTAAACTTTATCGCCGATTAGCGAACCGTCATCACCCCGCGGCGGTTTTGGCTCCAGGAAGATTCGCCGTTGCCAACAACTGCAGGGCGCTCTTTACCATAGCTGATCGTGTTTATGCGATTTGCCGAAACACCAAGTGCCATCAGATAGCTTTTAACCGCATTTGCGCGGCGCTCACCCAAGGCAAGGTTATATTCGCGTGTGCCACGCTCGTCACAGTGACCTTCAATCGTCACACGAGCACGGCTGTGATAATCAAGCCATTCAGCTTGTGAAGCTAGAGTTGCGCGCGCTTCGTCGGTCAGCTCTGAACTGTCATATGCGAAGAACACACGATCCCCGGCAAAGGCTTCAAGCGCTGATTGGCTCGCTGAGGCACCGAAGCGATCACGTGCCGCTTGTGCTTCCAATTCTTCCGCTGTCAATTGAGGAGTGGTAACCGCATCCGGTTGACCATTGTTGCCAGCTTGCTCTGTTCCGGCGTCCGGATCTGCAGGCACTCGGTCTGGCACAGGATCCTTGGAGCACGCAGCCAGCAACACTGCTGCTGCTGATAAAGTCAGAAATTTTTTACCCAGATGCACGGACGTCATTATCGCTCCTCCAGTGAGATGGGTTTCCCCGCTAAAAACCATATTCCCCCGCGAGCCACAAAACGCCGCGAATTCAAACTCCGGCGACTATAGAACGCGAAATCACTATGATCAAGCGCCCAAAATAGGGCAAATGATTGTTTTCACGCCAATTTTATATTCAATTTTAGTTATGTGAACGAAAGGTGAGTTTTCCGGCAAACTTATGGGATAAATGGCCAGATATGACTGACCAACCGGACTTCGCCGCCTGCCTCAATTATTCTGACTGAAGCCCAGCGAATTGCCACTGCAGCGTTTCACCCGCATGATGCAACACGACGTGGCTACCCGCCGCTGCCAAACTTTCAGGAACTTCAAGAGCGGTGCGTTTCAGGGCGATTTTTTGCTCGTTGAGCGGCAACCCATAAAAGTTTGGCCCATTCTCTGAAGCGAAGGATTCAAAATGCACGATGGCGTTTTCTTCTTCAAAAACAGTCAGATAGCTTTCAAGCGCATGGGGTGCATTATAAATGCCTGCGCAGCCGCACGACGATTCTTTAGCACCAACAACATGAGGCGCAGAGTCGGTGCCCAGGAAAAACTTTGTTGAACCTGATGTTGCAGCTTTTCTGAGTGCAAGCCGGTGCTCTTCTCGCTTGGCAACCGGCAGACAGTAATAATGCGGCCGAATCCCGCCCTGGAACATGGCATTGCGGTTAAACTCAAGATGATGCGGCGTAATTGTTGCGGCCAGCGTTTGAGGGCCTGCCACCACGAAATCGGCAGCTTCTTTGGTTGTGATATGCTCAAAAACGACCTTCAGCGCGGGAAAGTTCGCCACGATATCCCTGAGCGTGCGCTCAATAAACACAGCTTCGCGATCAAAAATATCGATATCCGCATCCGTCACTTCACCGTGGATCAGCAGCGGCATGCCGATGCGCTCCATTTCGGCAAAAACGGGATAGATGTTTTTGGCGTCGGTCACGCCGTGGCTGGAATTTGTGGTGGCATTGGCTGGATACAGCTTGCAGGCCGTGAAGACACCTTCCTGAAAGCCCCGCGATACCTCTGCAGGGTCAATGTCATCGGTCAGATAACACGTCATCAGCGGCGTAAAACTCAGTGCAGGATCTACAGCCGCCACAATTCTCTGGCGGTACGCATCCGCTGCCGCAACAGTCGTCACGGGAGGGGACAGGTTCGGCATTACAATCGCCCGCGCAAACTGACGCGCGGTGTGGTTCGCCACTGCTTTCAGCATGTCACCATCGCGAAGGTGCACGTGCCAATCATCCGGACGACGAATTACTAGCGTGTCAGAAACTAAATTGTTTGCAGGTGAATCAGACATACGTGCCTCGGGTGACGATTAATGTGGGCCTTTCTTACAGTTCGCCATGCTGGCTGACAACCGCAGGCCACAAGAATTTTTGATAGTTTGCTTGTATCTCTTGGCAGCCTTGCTATCTCATCAGTCAAAGGCACCCTTGGAAAGCGAGTTATGGTATGGCTGAAGTTCTAAAGCTGGAAGACCGCGGCGCTGTGCGCCTGACTGGGCCAGATAGCAAATCGCTGTTGCAGGGCCTGATCACCAGCGACATCGCAGACCTTAAAGAAAACAATGCTTTGTACGCGGCTTTACTCACACCGCAGGGGAAGTTTTTGTTTGAAATGATCATTGTTCAAGACGGCGCTGACCTGCTTCTTGATGTGGAACAGGCCCGCAAGCCAGACCTGCTGCGACGACTGATGATGTACAAGCTGCGGGCTGACGTTGAAATTGTCGATGAGCCCGCTGGCGTATGGGCTTTGTTTGATGGGAATACTGAGCTAGGTGTCGCATACGCAGACCCCCGTCACAAAGCCATGCACCAGCGGGTGATCAGTGACGCCAATCCGGCGCCGGACGCCTCTTTATTAGCAATCGAAAAATATGAAGAGCGACGCATCCGGCACGGTGTGCCAGACAGCAGCCGCGACATGAAAGTGGAAAAAGACTTCTGGTTGGAAACCGATGCCGAACGCCTGAACGGTGTTTCTTTCACCAAGGGTTGTTTTGTCGGCCAGGAACTCACGGCCCGCATGAAACATCGCATGACGTTGAAGAAAAAACTGGTCACTATCAAGTCAGATGGTGCCGATATTCCTGCGGGCGTCGACATCAAAACTACCGACGGGAAAACAGCGGGTGATGTACGCACCAGTTGCGGCCCCTATGCGATCGCGTATTTCAGATTGGAATATCTTGACCAGCCCCTCACCGCAAACGGTGTTCCCGTTACGGTTGCTGATCACAATTTAAACTAAATACAGTTTTTTCTTGGCGACCCCGCGTGCATTGGGCATGCTTAGTGTACGTGTACACTTGGTTGGGGTTCGAAAATGACTAAATCTAAGAAACAGCGTACGTCGGAAGCTCAGTCCGACGAAGACGTCAAAAAGCTGCTGCTTCTCGTGGTCTCCGTCGCGACAGTGATTGTTATACTTTATGTAACGTCAGGGTAGCGGCCGAAGCGCTAGTCCCTCAATGCAGCCTGCGCGGCAGCAAGCCGGGCAATCGGCACGCGGAACGGTGAACAGCTGACATAGTCAAGGCCCACACGGTGGCAAAACTCTACGCTTGCCGGGTCGCCGCCGTGCTCACCGCATATGCCGAGCTTGAGGTCTGTTTTGGTTTCCCGACCACGCTCTGCGCCCAGCTTAACCAGTTCGCCAACGCCCTCCTGGTCAATGGAAACAAACGGGTCCTGAGCGAAGATATCATCTTTGACATATTGCTCCAGGAAGCGCGCTGCATCGTCACGGCTGATGCCAATTGCAGTTTGCGTCAGGTCGTTGGTGCCAAATGAGAAGAAGTCCGCAGCATTCGCGATGGAACCAGCCTGCAATGCGGCACGCGGGAGTTCGATCATGGTGCCGACCATATAGTCGACGGAATGACCGGTTTCCGCAAACACCTCTTTTGCAACCGCATCAACATGGGCGCGCAAGGTCGCCAGCTCTTTCTCGGTCGCAACAAGCGGGATCATGACCTCAGGTACAACCGTATCGCCGGTTTCTTTTTCAACCGCGATGGCGGCCTCAAAAATCGCGCGCGCCTGCATCTCATAAATTTCGGGGTATGTGATTCCAAGCCGACAACCACGGTGGCCCAGCATCGGGTTGAATTCATGCAGTTCCGACGCCCGGCGCTTCAGTTTTTCAACATCGGCACCAATCGCTTTGGCCACATCTTCAAATTCTTCGGCTTCGCGCGGCAGGAACTCGTGCAGCGGCGGATCCAGCAGGCGGATTGTAACCGGCAGGCCGCGCATGATTTTGAAAATCTCTTCAAAGTCGCCGCGCTGCATCGGCAGCAGTTTCTCTAGCGCTTCCTTGCGACCGGGGAGGTCTTCAGCAAGGATCATCTGACGTACGGCAATGATACGCTCGCCTTCAAAGAACATATGTTCGGTCCGGCAAAGGCCGATACCCTCCGCGCCAAATTCGCGCGCTGTTGCCGTGTCTGTCGGCGTGTCAGAATTGGTGCGTACGCGCATCTTGCGGTGGCTGTCTGCCCATTCCATTAGGATCGCGAAATCGCCCGCAAGTTCTGGCTGCAGCGTCTTCACTTCACCGATCATTACGTCGCCTGTTGCGCCGTCGATGGTGATCAGGTCACCCTTTTTAACTTCGCGGCCCATACAGGTCATGATGCCGGTCTTGCCGTCGATGCGAAGCTGGCCCGCACCTGACACACAAGGCGTGCCCATACCGCGTGCAACAACTGCAGCGTGGCTGGTCATGCCACCACGCGCGGTCAAAACACCGCGGGCCGCGTGCATGCCATGAATATCTTCCGGGCTGGTTTCCACCCGGCACAGAATGACATCCTTGCCTTCTTTCGCCCAGGCTTCGGCTTCGTCTGCGTCAAACACGGCGGCGCCTGCGGCCGCACCCGGCGACGCTGGCAAACCGCGTGTTAAGATGTCACGCGGTGCGTCTGGGTCGAGCGTTGGGTGCAAAAGCTGATCCAGGGCGCCCGGCTCAACGCGCATAACGGCGGTTTTTTCGTCAATCAGGCCCTCAGCCTGCATATCAACCGCGATCTTGAGTGCTGCCTTGGCAGTCCGCTTGCCGGACCGGGTTTGCAACATCCACAGCTTGCCGCGCTGAACGGTAAACTCAATGTCCTGCATATCGCGGTAATGCTGCTCTAACTTTTCAAACACATCTGCGAGCTGGCCATAAACTTCCGGCAGGCTTTCTTCCATCGACGGCGCAGTTGCACCCGCAGCTTCGCGTGCGCGTTTTGTCAGGTTCTGCGGTGTGCGAATACCTGCCACCACATCTTCCCCCTGCGCGTTGATGAGATATTCGCCGTAAATCTCATTTTCGCCCGTTGATGGGTCACGCGTGAAAGCAACGCCAGTTGCCGATGTTTCGCCCATGTTGCCAAAAACCATGGCCTGCACGTTAACGGCAGTGCCCCAGCTTTCCGGGATGTTATTGAGCTTGCGGTAAACCTTCGCGCGCTCGATGCGCCAGCTACCGAACACGGCGCCGATTGCGCCCCACAGCTGCTCGCGCACATCTTGCGGGAACGGGCGGCCAAGCTCTTCTTCGGTTTTGGCTTTAAAGCGCTGCGCCAGCTCTTTCCAGTCATCCGCGCCAAGGTCCGTATCCAGGTCAACACCGATCTCTTCCTTATGGATCTCGATCAGTTCTTCGAAATGATAATGGTCCACGCCCAACACCACGTCAGAATACATCTGGATAAAGCGGCGGTAGCTGTCCCACGCAAAGCGTGGGTTTTCACTGTTAATAGCAAGGCCTTCAACGGTTTCATCATTGAGGCCAAGGTTCAGGACCGTGTCCATCATGCCGGGCATGGAAACCCGCGCACCCGAGCGAACGGACACGAGCAGAGGATTAGACGCATCGCCAAACTTGGCGCCAACGCTCGCCTCAATGCCGGCAATCGCGGCGTCAACGTCGCCTTCAAGCTCAGTCGGGTAGCTATGGCCGTTATCGTAATAATACGTGCAGACTTCGGTGGTGATCGTGAGGCCTGGTGGCACTGGCAGGCCGAGGGAGGCCATTTCTGCAAGGTTCGCGCCCTTACCGCCCAAAAGGTTTTTCATATCAGCCCGGCCATCTGCCGCGCCGTCACCGAAGGTATACACCCATTTGGTCATACGATTTTCAGTCCTTGTACTTGATGCTCTCGCACCGCTTCACTTCGCCCAAAGTGATATTGACCCGACTAACTATAGTGCCCGACTAACAATAGTTCCCTTTGGCTACCCTTCAATCACACTGAAGTCTGCAACCGTATTGACGGCACTTCTGATTTCGCTGAGCAGCGCAAGGCGGTTGGCCCGCACATCAGCTTCGTCAGCGTTTACGATGACTTTGTCAAAGAAGATGTCAATTGGCGCACGCAAGCCCGAGAGCGCCGCCATCGCACCTTCGAAATCTTCAGAAATCAGCGCGTTTTCCGCGGCTTCTTTGGCACTCGCCAGCGCGCCTGATAGCGCCTCAGCTTCAGTGGCAGCAAGCTTGCCCACCTCAACAGGCTTGTCGTACGACACGCCGTCTTTCTTCTCTTCGATCTTGAGAATGTTCGCCGCGCGCTTGTAACCCGCCAGCAGGTTGGCACCATCGTCGCTTTCAAGGAAAGCAGACAGGGCCGCAACCCGGTTCAGAATACGCACCAGATCATCATCGCCCTTGGCAAAAACGGCATCAATCAAGTCATGCCGCACGCCCTTATCGCGCTGCTGAACCTTCAGGCGGTCACCGAAAAAATTGAGGAGGTCAACAATGCAATGCTTTGGATCAGCAAACAAAACCCATGCGTTTGCTTTGGCGGCTTTAGCTTCGTCCGTATACAAAATAGCCTGATCATCTGGTTCGGCATCGGGCTGTACAAATCCCGCTTCTATCGCCTTACTTCGGCTAATTTCATCTTGATACCTTAACTCGCTCTCAAAAATCCCAACGTCATCCAAAAATGCTCTAGTTTTTTCAAAAACGAAATGCATTTGAATAACGTCTTTGCCCAGAATTGTTTTCTCGCCGCGCGAATATCTTCGAAACTCAATGAATATGTATGAACTCAAAGCTGCCTTCAGCAAAACTTCCAACTCAATATTTAGGCGATTCTCAGTGATCAAGCGAATAACGCCAAGGGCCGCACGGCGTAGCGCGTATGGGTCTTTCGACCCCGTTGGTTTTTGATTAATGCCAAAGAAACCAACCAGTGTGTCGAGTTTTTCCGCAAGCGCGACAGCAATCGAAACAGGCTCGCTCGGGCAATCATCAGATGGGCCAAGCGGTGCGTAATGGTCGCGGATGGCGTTCGCAACAGCATCGCTTTCGCCCTGTGCCTGCGCATAATAACGGCCCATCACGCCCTGCACCTCAGGGAATTCGTAAACCATGCCGGAAACAAGGTCTGCTTTTGCGAGTTCTGCTGCGCGCTCTGCTGCGTCAGCGTCACAGCCCGGGATAAAGTCGGCCAGATAACGTGACAGTTTTTTCATGCGCTCCACGCGCTCCGCGACTGTGCCCAGGTCAATGTGAAACACAATCTCTTCGAGGGCAGGAAGGTTATCTTCCAGCTTGCCCTTCAGGTCCTGTTCCCAGAAGAATTTGGCATCCGACAGGCGCGCATCAATTACACGCTCGTTGCCGCCTGTGACGGCACTGCCGTCATCTGAAGGCTCGATGTTCGCCGTGAAGATGAATTTGTTCGCGAGCTTGCCAGTCGCCGGGTCGCGGGTCACCAGGTATTTCTGATCCTTCTTCATGGTCAGGATCAAAACTTCTTCTGGCACCTCCAGGAAGCTGGCGTCAAAGCTGCCGATCATGGGCACAGGCCATTCCACAAGGCCTGCGACTTCTGCAATCAGCCCCTCGTCAGCTACCAGCTCTAGCCCGGCTGCGCTCGCGAGCGTTTGGGCTGTGTCGTGAACCAGTGTTTGGCGACGTGCCGGATCGAGGATGACTTTATGGTCCAACAGCTTCTGTTTGTAATCGGCAAAATCAGAAACCGAAAATTCGTCTGGCGCCATAAAGCGATGGCCACGCGTTGTGTTGCCCGACTTTATGCCGTCAACTTCCAGGTCAACCACTGCGCCGTCAAACAGGCATAGAATTGAATGCAAGGGGCGCACCCAGCGCAGAGAAGTCGAATCTTTGCTTTTGGTGCCCCAGCGCTGAGACTTGGGCCATGGGAAGTTTTTCACTGTGTCGGCGAGTGCCTCGGCGATCACATCAGACGCTGCCCTGCCCTCACGCTCAATAATGGCGTAGAGGAAGGTGCCTTTTTTATCCGCGCGCTCCACAAGGTCTTCGCGCGCCACACCGGCACCACGCAGAAAACCTTCAATCGCTTTTTCAGGCGCATCAGCCCGAGGACCGCGGCGTTCTTCGCGCACATCAGGTGTGCTCTCAGGAATGCCCGTCATATGAAGCGCAAGTCGGCGCGGCGTTGCGAACGCATCTGCACCGTCAAATGACAGACCCGCAGCCTTGAGCGCTTCGCCCATCAGGCGCTTGAGGTCGCCCGCTGCTTTCGCCTGCATGCGCGCCGGGATTTCTTCGGAAAAAAGTTCAATCAGGAGATCAGCCATGACTTATGCCTCCCACCCGTTTTTTTCCATCCAGGCAACGCAGCAACCTTTAGCAAGGTCACGCACACGGCCGATATAGGCTTGTCGTTCCGTTACCGAAATGACTCCGCGCGCATCCAGCAAATTGAAGGTGTGCGAGGATTTGATGCATTGCTCGTAAGCGGGCAGCGGCAGCTTGGCTTCCAATAGTTTGGCACATTCGTCCTGCGCTTTCCTGAAGTCTTCAAACAGCTTGTCCGTGTCCGCAATTTCAAAGTTGTAGGCCGACTGCTGTTTTTCGTTCTCAAGATACACATCGCCGTAGCTGATGCCCGCACCGTTGAAGTCGAGTTCGTAAACATTATCAATGCCCTGCACGAACATGGCGAGGCGCTCCAGACCATAGGTAAGCTCGCCAGAAACTGGCTTGCAGTCAAATCCACCTACCTGCTGGAAATAGGTGTATTGGCTGACTTCCATACCATCGCACCAGACTTCCCAGCCAAGGCCCCATGCACCCAGTGTTGGGCTTTCCCAGTCGTCCTCAACAAAGCGAATGTCATGCAGTGCTGCATCAATGCCGATGGCTTTCAGGCTGCCGAGGTAAAGCTCCTGCATGTTTTCAGGGCTCGGCTTCAGGATCACCTGAAACTGGTAATAATGCTGAAGCCGGTTCGGGTTTTCACCGTAGCGGCCATCTGTTGGGCGGCGGCAAGGCTGCACGTAGGCTGCCTTCCAAGGCTCAGGCCCAAGGGCTTTGAGTGTGGTTGCCGGATGGAAGGTGCCAGCCCCCATTTCCAGATCATAGGGTTGCAGGATCGCGCAGCCCTGATCCGCCCAGTAATTCTGCAGCGTCAGGATCATTTTCTGGAATGGCATCGGTGATGCCGATTTAGCTGATGATTGGCTCATGGAAATGGGTTTAACCGACTCAAAAAGTGCGAAAAATTTCGGGCAACCTAGCGGGATGCCTGAGCCCGGTCAAGCAAGCAGTGGCGCAGGGTTTCGCCGCAGCCAGTGGACGGTGCAACATGTTGCAAAATTGCCCCTAAGCCGTCAGAACAATCGGCGCGCCCTTGGTCACCACAAATGTATGCTCAAACTGGGCCCCAAAGCCACCCTGAGCGAGGCGCAGCGTCCAGCCATCCTCGTCTTCCACATACTGATGGCTTTTTGTCGCCAGGAACGGCTCGATGGTCATCACCTGACCTTCCTTCAGCTTGGTGCGCTCAGACGGGTAATAAATGTTGGGTACAGAAGGCTCTTCATGGATCCAGGCACCAACGCCGTGGCCGTTCAGGCCTTCGATGATGTTGAAGCCATGCTTTTTGGCTTCTTTCTCAACTGCCTTGCCCACAACATTGATCTTTTCGCCTGCCCGCGCCGCAAACATGGCCTTGCGCTGCGCTGCCTCAGTGGCGCGCAGCAGCGTCCAGAGTTCGCTGGAGACCTCACCCACGGCAAAGCTCGAACCCGTGTCACCAAAAAAACCGTCTTTTTCAGCTGACACGTCAATATTGACAAGCTCGCCTTCCTTGAGCGGCATATCAGAAGGGATGCCGTGCGCAATCGCGTCGCCCACCGAAATGCAGGTGTGACCCGGGAAATCATAGGCAAGCATCGGGGCCGATTTGGCGCCGCGCGCTGCCAGCATTTCACCCGCCATGGTATCAAGCTCGCGGGGGGTAACACCCGGCGCAACTTTTGCCCCCATCGCACGCAGCACGTCGCGGCAAATGGCGCCAATTTCACGCAATTTTTCAAGCTGTTCCGGGCCGTCAACGGTCATCAGACTTCGCCTTTTTCTCTAATGCGTTCGTGGTGTTGGATCACTTCACGAATGATGAAATTCAGGAATTTCTCGCTGAATTCCGGGTCCAGGTTGGCACTGTCCGCCAACTGGCGCAGGCGGGCAACCTGTTCCTGCTCGCGTCCAGGGTCTGCTGGTGGCAGGTCATGCTCTTTTTTGTAGAAGCCGACCGCTTTTGTAATTTTGAAGCGCTCCGCCAACATGAAAACCAATGAAGCGTCAATATTGTCTATGCTTTCGCGGTAGGCGCGAAGCTGGGCTTTATGCTCGTCACTCAAGGACACTTGTCCTTCTCCACTCATTCCTCAAAGCCCAAATCTGTTCCAAAATAACCGTTCTTCGACCGCTGACAGAAGCCCTTTGGGCAGGTCTGCCATTTCCCCAGTTTGCGTATAGGCCGTGTCTGCGCTCTGCCCCAGCCCGAGCAGCGCACCAAGACGCGGTTTCTTTTCACTAAGCACCTGGAATTTCACTTTTTCGCCAAAGCGATCCCGCATTACGGTGCGCAGGTCACCGATACCATCGATGAGGCCCAGTTTCACGGATTCAGTGCCTGTGAACACTTCGCCTGAGAAAATCTTGCCTCGCAGCCCCTTTAGGCGCTTGCCGCGGCGGTCGCGCACCATTTTTTTGAAATTCTCGTGAATTTCCGACTGCATATGCTTTAGGCGCTCAACATCTTCCTCTTTTTCTTCTGAGAAGCTGTCAAGCATCGCCTTGCTTTCACCTGCGGTATATAGTCGTCGCTCAACGCCAACTTTGGCAATGGCTTTTTCAAAACCAAAACCCGCTGAAATGACACCAATACTGCCGACCAAGGACGATTCGTCGGCATAAATCTCATCGCCCGCGAGGGCGAGCATATAGCCGCCAGACGCAGCCACATCTTCAGCAAACGCGAGCACAGGAACATGTTTTTCGGTTGCGAGAGCGCGAATTCGGTTGGCAATCATTGCTGATTGAACCGGCGACCCACCTGGCGAATTGATCAAAAGCGCAACAGCTGACACACCTGGTATGGCAAACGCTTCTTCAATGCGCTGCGCATAAGAGGCCAAATTCAGCGCCTGCCGAAACCGGCCGCCAGCCGCAATAACGCCGTACAGTGGTAATACAGCCACCTTTGGGGGTGGGTCACCAAACAGGCGCCGACGCAAGCCAAATATAAATTTGCCGAATTTTCCCGCCATCAGGTTCAGTACCGATACTCTGTTGCTTTCCGCCTGTGATTAGCGGCTTTCCGCGGCCGGTGCAAAGCATTTATGGTTTACCCCAGCGGAAGCGCTTCACCGTCCCACAAAACCCGGCGCGCTTCGGCGGTATAGCGGTCCACTTCCCCATGCAGCGCCAGACCCGGCAGCAGGCTGGCTGCACCATGCACCCCTTTCCTGCCCTGAATAATGACCCGTTTTGCTGGAACGCCCTGACGCGGCCACAAGGGAAGTATCTTCAGGTCCCCGACACGCCTGTAGAGATGAGCAATTACTTCATCAATGCGATCGGCCCGATAGACGATGGAAACAGTGCCACGATTTTTGACCCGGTAGATACAGAATTTCATCCATTCCTTCAGTGTTGCCGCTGAGCTCATATGTGCAAGCCCTTTGCCCTTGTCGGGCGGGCAGATCGCCTTGCCTTTGTCAAGATACGGGGGGTTAACCATCACATGGTCAAAGGTTGCTTCCGGGCCAGAAAGGTCTGTAACACACTGATTTTGAACGGAAACAAAGTCCAGCAAATCGTTACAGGCAATATTCTGGCGGGCAAGCGCGAGCATATTGGGCTGTATATCAATGCCTTGAACACGCACTCCTGGCAGGCGGCGTGCCAAGCAAAGGGCCGCACCGGCGGAACCCACGCCGCCTTCCAAAACAACTTCGCCCGACTTTGCAGGAACTGTTGCGGCCAACATAACAGTGTCCATAGAAACCCGATAACCGTCCTTGGGTTGACGCAGACGAATTGCGCCCCCTAAAAAGTCGTCGATGGTGGTATCATCCAAAAAGGCTGGATCCACGGCATCAAGGTCCGAACTATCGGGTTGAATACCCATAGGCAAACTGCTTCCCTGTATTACCGCAGATTGTACGCCAAAAGTTGTTGCGGTCAAATGACGCGGACACAAGAATGTCAGCCGCAAATTCTTGTATTGTGAAAACGACGGCACTATTGTCCCGGCATTAGGAAAGGCCTGAGAATGCTGGCTTTAAAAAGAAAAGACGACGATGGCTGATACAAACCCTTCTGACAATGTAGTCCCGCTGCGGGGCGGATCCAAAAAAGACGCCTCGACAGCTGTTGAGCGGCTGCAAGCTGTTACCGCTGCTGATATGAGCGATGTCAACGAGACCATTTTGGACCGTATGCAAAGCCCAGTAGCGCTCATCCCAGAGCTTGCAGGGCACCTGATTTCCTCAGGTGGCAAGCGATTGCGGCCGATGCTCACGCTGGCGTCTGCCAAACTGATTGGGTATGAAGGAAAGCGTCATATCGGTCTCGCCACCGCTGTTGAATTCATCCACAACGCCACGCTTTTGCATGATGACGTTGTTGATGAAAGCACGCTTCGACGCGGCAAGAAAACCGCAAACCTGATTTGGGGAAACCAGCCAACTGTCCTTGTCGGTGATTTTCTGTTCAGCCGCGCGTTTGAGCTGATGGTTGGAAGCGACTCGCTAAGAGTTCTCAAAATTCTGTCTCATGCATCTTCTGTTATTACGGAAGGTGAAGTCCTGCAATTGACAACCGCCAACGACCTTTCGACGACGGAAGAGAAGTATCTCGAGGTCATCACGGCAAAAACGGCCGTTTTGTTTGCAGCCGCTTGTGAAGTTTCTGGCGTGATAGCTGAACAGAATGAAGATGTGATTTCCGCCCTTGAGGCGTACGGACGTAACTTGGGCATTGCGTTCCAGCTTATTGACGACGCGCTTGACTATTCTTCTCGCCAGGCAACGATGGGCAAAAACGTCGGTGATGATTTCCGCGAAGGAAAAATCACACTGCCGGTTATCCTGGCTTACCGCCGCGGTGACGATGATGAGCGTGAATTTTGGAAGCGCACCATGCAGGCTGTTCGCCAGCAAGACGGTGACCTTGAGCATGCGTTAGCAGTTTTGAACAAACATGGCACCCTGTCGGCAACTGTAGAAAGAGCACGCCATTATGGTGAGATGGCGAAGGACGCTCTTGCCATTTTCCCCGACAATGACGCCAAATCTGCCATGATTGATGTGGTCGATTTTTGTATTGAACGTGCCTACTAGTCGCATAGTCATCCGTTTTTTTCTGCCAACCTGTCTGCTGATGCTTTCAAGTGTTTTGAAGGCGCAGCCGGTCGATCTGGACAATGATGGCCTCACCATTTTCGCTGCTGCCAGTTTGTCCAGCGTTATGCCGCAGTTGGAAATGTCATGGCGCCGCAGCCAGAAAGGCGCGGAAATTCAGATATCCTATGCTGCGAGCGCGATTTTGGCGCGACAAATTGAAGCCGGGGCACCTGCAGACGTGTTCGTCTCCGCCAATCGTCAGTGGATAGAATATCTGCAAAAACGATCTACAGGTTTCACTAGTCCAGCACCCCTGGTTCACAATGCACTTGTATTGGCAGCACCCTGCCACGCTTCTTTGAGAGTGTCAGATTCAAGTGATTTGGCACCCTTCTTGAGCGCCAATCGCTTTGCAATGGCTGACCCTGCGGCCGCACCCGCCGGCGCCTATGCAAAGACAGCTCTGGAAAAGCTGGGCATTTGGTCTGACGTCAATGCAAATGCCGCATATGCCGGGAACGCCCGTATGGCCCTCTTGATGATTGAGCGCGCTGGATTGCCGGGCATTATTTACAGAACTGACGCTGAAGCAAGCGACACAACCTGTCCACTTTTCGAACTGCCATTGGCAGAAAATGACACCGTGACCTATTTTGCCGTAGGTCAGGCTGGAAACGACGAAAGCAACCGCTTCATAGACTGGCTTAGGTCCCCCGCCGCCGCATCAATTTGGCAGTCGAACGGGTTTGACACTGTTCCATATTGATACACCAGCAAGTGATCCGGACCGAGACAAGCGCGTCTCATAATGGGACACGTCAACCATATACTCAACTTAAGCAATTGATATAAATACATAATTACTTTTGGCACGCCTACTGCACATATGATGATGTTCCGGAACTCCGGCTGCCACCGAATTCGGAACTCGTTCCAAAACGCATGATCCAGCTGCCACTTGGTCATGTTGAAATTAAAACCGGCGACGCCCCCTTTCCCATTCCACCGAGGCGTCGCCGGTTTTTCTTTTGCATTCCACAAAATCAGCGCCATCTTAGTCTTCTGATCCATTGGAGTAGTTTGGTGTCGAAAAGCGAAACACCTGAATTCAAACAAGATTTCACGACCAACTATGGCGTTGCAGAGGTACTGTCTCCGTTGATAACGCGCGTATTGTGCCAAAACCCAAGCCCATATACCTATACCGGCACTGGCACTTACATTGTTGGTGCCGGCAATAATGTTGCGGTGATTGACCCAGGCCCGCCAATGGAAGCGCACGGTGAGGCCTTGCTTAGAGCGATCGATGGCAAAACAGTGTCCCATATTTTGGTGACCCACACACACATGGACCACTCACCTCTTTCAACATGGCTGCAGGAAAAAACTGGTGCCCCGACATATGCTTTTGGCGCCCACGGTGCTGGTCGCAAGGCCGGGCTTGACGGTGAAGACGTAGAAGCAGGCGCTGATAAGTCTTTTGAACCTGATCACTTGCTCAAGGACGGTGATGTGATCTCGGGCGATGGCTGGACTTTGGCAGTGCTGCACACGCCAGGTCACACCGCAAACCACGTTTGCTTCCATTTAAAAGAAGAAAACACTTTGTTTGTCGGCGACCATATTATGGGGTGGGCAACCACCGTAATTTCGCCCCCCGACGGGGACATGACACAATATCTGCAAAGCCTGCGAAAAGTGGTTGAGTTGGCACCCGACAAGCTGGTGCCTACTCACGGGCCATGGGTAGATAACCCCAATCGGTTTGTCAGAGCCATAATCACACACCGCCGCATGCGCGAAAACCAGATCGTTCGACGCCTTGAAAAAGGCCCTCTCACCATCGACATGATGGTAGCGGACATGTACAAGGATGTTGATCCGCGCCTGCACCCAGCGGCGGCACGGTCAGTTTTGGCTCACCTTATTGCGCTCGCTGATTCGGGCCAGGTCGACCCAGGGGGCGCGCCAAACCTGGGTGCCACATGGACCTTGGTTCAGAATTGATTAAGTGACACCAAAAATTCCTTGATTGCGCAACACCGCGTCAGCTTGTATCTAAGCGGCTCTTATGGACAAGGGGCCATTGTTCGGAGGCAAATATGAACCTGATGGCATCAACGATCGATCCCACTCTTGATGTGGTGGAAGAAATCAAACGCCTGCGCGAAGAGAAAAACGCCGTTATTCTTGCGCACTACTATCAGGCTGGCGAGATTCAAGACATCGCTGACTTTGTAGGTGACAGCCTGGACCTGTCGCGCAAAGCTGCCGAAACTGACGCAGACGTCATCGTTTTTTGCGGCGTTCGCTTTATGGCGGAAGTGGCCAAAATTCTTAGCCCTGAAAAAACGGTTGTTTTGCCAGATTTGGCAGCAGGTTGCAGCCTGGAAGACAGTTGCCCACCCGATGAGTTTAAGAAATTTGTTGAGGCACATCCCGACCATATGGTGCTGAGCTACATCAACTGCTCGGCGGCCGTGAAGGCGCTGACGGATATCATTGTCACAAGCTCCAATGCAGAACATATCGTCAGCCAGATCCCGGAAGATCAGAAAATCATTTTTGCGCCAGATCGCCATTTGGGTGGTTTTCTGTCGCGCAAGCTCAATCGCGATATGCTTTTGTGGCAGGGCACCTGCATTGTGCACGAGCTGTTCAGCGAGAAAGAACTGATTAAGCTGAAAGCCAAGCACCCAGATGCACCGGTTGCCGCCCACCCGGAGTGCCCGGATAATATCGTGCAGCATGCTGATCACACAGGCTCAACAAGCTCAATTCTCAAGTTCGCCCTCGAAAGCGAAGCCGACACCATTATTATCGCGACAGAGCCTGGCATTATCCATCAAATGGAAAAAGCTGCGCCGCACAAGACCTTCATTGGTGCACCGGGTGCAGACGGCAATTGCAGCTGCAACACGTGCCCGTACATGGCGCTGAATACCATGGAGAAGCTTTACCTGTGCCTACGCGATCTGGGACCAGAAATTGATCTGGACGAAGAAACGCGAGTAGCCGCAGAAAAACCGCTTCGCCGAATGCTGGAAATGAGCCCGCAGGCGGGTCCAGCAAAAGACCTCTCATAGCTGCATTGGGGATGGGTATGTCCAGCTTTCCGCTGAACGACCGTGAAATCCAGGAGTTTATCGACGCCGCGTTTGCGGAGGACGTCAGCACCGGTGACGTGACCGCCGAAAGCGTCATTCCCGAAAATGCCAGACTCACTGCATCAATGAATGCGCGGCAGGAGCTTATTCTGGCTGGGCTACCGCTAATGCTGCCAATATTCGCGCGCCTGGACCCCAATATTGACGTGCAGCTTCATGCCGTCGATGGAGATAAGCTGTCCGCTGGTTCGAAGGTCGCAACGATTTCAGGGTCTGCTCGCGCACTCCTGACCGCAGAACGTACAGCCCTGAATATTCTTCAGCACCTGTCAGGCATTGCTACGCTCACGCGCACCTATGTCGATGCAGTGGCAGGCACCAAGGCCAAACTGCTCGACACCCGCAAAACCATTCCGGGCCTGCGCAAACTCGCGAAATATGCAGCCGCCTGCGGCGGTGCCACCAATCACCGAATGGGCCTATTTGACGCGGTCATGATTAAAGACAACCATATTGCGGTGGCCGGTTCGGTCGCCACTGCTGTGTCAGCCGCCAGGAATGCGGGGCAAAAACAAATTCAGGTTGAATGCGACACCCTGGACCAGGTCCAAGAAGCCCTTGAGGCGGGTGCGACCAGCCTTCTGCTCGACAACATGTCGAACGATCAGCTCAAGGAAGCCATATCTATCGTTGGCGGCAAAATTCCACTGGAGGCTTCTGGCGGCGTGACGCTGGAAACGATCCATAGCATCGCACAAACGGGTGTTGATTTTATTTCGGTGGGTCGCCTGACGCAGTCTGCGCCAGCAATTGACATCGGCCTCGATTACGACAACGCATAGGCTTGCAGCGACACAATCTTGCCGCCTGCCAATTCCTGTTGCCCTACTTCTTCGAAGCCGTACCGCTGATGAAATACTGCAGAACCCTTGTTCATCGGCTTGACGTTATACTCGCAGACGAGCCTCTTGAAGCCGCCTGAACGAGCGCATTGTACTAAGTCGTCATAGAATTTTGTCCCAAGCGAAAGGCCGCGCGCCTTTTCGGAAACTACGATTCGGTCGATATAGGCAAAATCAGCAGCTTGCTCATTGAACCAACGATAATTTGGGCTGTCATAGTCTGCGCCCGGGAAAAAGGCGATCAGGAAGGCAACGACCTCTCCATTCAATTCAAAAACACGAGCGTAACCAGACATTTTGACAAGTTCAGCCAAAGACCTGTTATCGAGCGGGCTCAGGAACTCAACGAACTGCTCGTTTAATTCCAGCACCGCTTCCATGTGCCGAGGCTCTGCATCTATCAATTGAATATCATTCATGAATTTTGCCTAAGGACGGTAATAACTGAGATACTCATCCATCCGCGCCTCAAGGCGGCCAATACGCTTGTCGTCAGATGGATGCGTGGACAGGAAAGTTGGTTGGGCACCACCCCCTTCTTTCAGACGTGACATTGTTTGCCATAAAGAAACAGCGTGCCGAGGGTCGTATCCAGCTTTCGCCATATAGATGGTGCCGATGTGGTCAGCTTCTAATTCCATTTTCCGGCTGTGCGGCAACGCAACAAAACCCTGTGCCGCGAGGGCGCCCAGCCCTACAGCCATTTGGGCTGTTTCTTGATCTTCTGTTTGACTGCTGACCAGCACACCCAAGCCTATGATCGCCAAATTCTGAGCCTGTGCCCTGCTCATTTGCTCGGCGCCGTGACGCAAAACGGCATGGGCAACCTCGTGTCCCATTACGGCAGCCAGCTGATTGTCATCCAGATTGTCCAGCATCTTGCGATAGATGGCCACTTTGCCGCCGGGCAAAGCCCAGGCGTTCAGGACGGGCTCATCAATTACGATAAACTCCCAAGGCAACTCGGGTTTATCCGAAATAGCGGCAATGCGTTGACCGATTCTCTGAACGCGGGCTGCCATTCGACCCTCTGTGACCACAGGGGCAGTCTTTTTAACTTCATTGAGTGCTTCTAGCCCAAGCGCAGCGTCCTGGCTTGGTGGAATCATGATGAACTGGGACCGGCCCGTAACGGAGTTTTCGGCCAGGCAAGCCGAAAGCAGCAATAGTGATACGACAGCAATTACGGTTCTGGCCACGCGCGATCCTCCATTCATTGAAACCGCAGACTAGCCGTAAACTGTGCAACAAAAAAGGCGCTTCCTAAGAAGCGCCTTTAAGAATTCGTATCTGAACCCGAGCGATTAGTAATCGCCTTTAGGCTCCAGAATTTGCTTGCCGCGGTACATGCCTGTTTTCAGGTCGATGTGGTGGCGAAGCTTGTACTCACCAGTGTGAGTGTCTTCTTGATAGTTAACGGCTTTCAGCGCGTCGTGCGAACGACGCATGCCACGACGGGAGCCGGTCACTTTTCTCTTTGGAACTGCCATTTTCTTACCTTCTCACTCGCCGGAGCCGATTAATTTGGGCCACCGGGCGCACAAAAATGGGCCCACCAATCGGTGAGCACCTCAATTCAAGGCGCGCACCATAAGGGCAGGCCTTTTAAAAATCAAGCGAAACTCGCATAGTTTTTTGCACGTTCAACCTGAAATAACGCTCGGCGCATCGATAGTTCAATCCTGCGGGCTTTTCAAGCGTCCAATTTGGTTATATTCACGTTGTGCATTTTAAGTGCGTACTTCAATACGAGTGGGGAGGTATCTATGCCATTTGTGCGTCGGTTGGCTGCGATGATCGCAGGCTTTGTTTTGATGATGGGTGCAGTTGTTAGCGCCCAAGACGGCAATCCGGAAAATGACTATTATTGGCCGGGCGCCAACTATGATCCGTCTATTCCGACAGTGAAGGACGTTTTAGGCTATAGCCTGGGCGAAAAAATCACGACGCACGCCGATATGGTAACGTACTTTGAGGCGCTCTCTAAAGCCGCCCCCAACCATGTCCGTAGTTGGAAGTACGGCCAGTCCTGGGAAGGTAGGGACCTAATTTATCTTGCTCTATCCAGTGAAGCCAACATTGCAAAGCTTGATGAATTTAAGTCCGGCATGCAGGCGCTTTCGGACCCGCGAGTGACATCCGAAGACGAGGCCGCGCGACTGATAAGCGACATGCCCTCCTCCACATGGCTTGCATACAGTGTGCACGGTAATGAAATTTCATCTACTGACGCTGCCATGATGACGGCCTACCACCTTCTGGCCGCCCGTAATGATGAACGGGTGCCAACAATCCTTGAAAACAGCATTGTTTTCATAAACCCGCTGCAAAACCCTGATGGGCGCGACCGCTTCATCCATCGGTTTCGCACAGCAAAAGGCCTGAAGGCCGATAGCGACCCAGCGTCAGCGGAGCACAACGAGCCATGGCCGTCAGGGCGCACCAACCACTATCTGTTTGACATGAACCGAGACTGGATTGTGCTCACCCAGCCAGGCACACAAGGCCATGTAAAAGCTCTGCAGGAATGGTACCCACTGGTATTTGTTGACCTGCATGAAATGGGCGGCAACTCGACTTATTATTTCGCACCAGAAGCTGTGCCCTACAACCCGCATCTTTCCAGCGGACAGCGTGACGCCTTGTTCTTGTTTGGTCGCACCAACGCCAAATGGTTCGACAAATTTGGCTTCGACTATTTCACCCGCGATGTGTATGACGCCTTTTACCCGGGTTACGGCGCAAGCTGGCCAGCATATTATGGCGCCGTTTCAATGACCTATGAGCAAGCTTCCTCACGTGGGCTTGTATACCGCCGCTATGACGGGACTGAACTGCCTTACGCGCAAACAGTTCGCCAGCATTTCATCACATCGATGGGCACGATTGAAACGACTGCCACCAACAGGCAGGCACTTTTGCAGAACTTCTATGATTACCAGAAGACCGCTATAGAAGAAGGGCGCACTGACCGTGAAAACCGCAGCTTTATTTTCCCTGCAACACGGGACAAAGCGGCGAACCAAAAGCTCGTGAGCTTGCTTGTCGAGCAAGGGATTGAGGTAAAGCAAGCCAGCTCAGACTTCCGTGCTTGTAATGTGAATTACGGTGCCGGCGCTTACTTCGTTGATGCCGCGCAGCCTCGCAAACGCATGATTCGCACGCTTTTGGACCCGCAAGTGGACATGGAAGCGGATTTTGTTGCAGAGCAAGAACGTCGCCGTGCCAAGAACCTGGATCATGACATTTATGATGTAACCGCCTGGTCGCTGCCGGTGATGTTCAATGTGGATATGAACATCTGCGGCCGCGCCGTTGATGTGACAGCGAGTAACGTCGCACCGGATCGTATCGGGGCGGGCAGCCTAAACACGACTGAAGCCACAGTCGCTTACCTGGTGCCATGGGGAGACATGGCAGCAGGCCGGTTCCTGGCAGCAGCCCTCCGTGAAGATTTGGACGTTAAAATCATAGACGAAGGTTTCACCCTGGGTGGTCGCTCATACAGCGCTGGCACATTAATTATCGATGTTGCACGTAACGATGAAAATTTAGGGGCAATGATTGAAGGCCTCGTTCGCCGCACTGGCGCAGAAGTTGTGGGTGTGGACAACAGTTGGGTCGACTCAGGCATGGATCTTGGCAGCCGCGCGGTTAACCGCCTGCCTGCCCCGAAGATTGCCATGCTATGGGACGAACCAACCAGCCAATATGCCGCTGGCAATACCCGCTTTATGATCGAGCATCAGATTGGGTATCCGGTTACCGTTGTTCGTACTGCGGACTTCAACCGCCTGCGCCTTAACCGTTACCAGGTGCTGATTATGCCCTCTTCTTTTGGAAGCTACGGCAGAGCACTTGGGGACCGCGGCGCCAAAAAACTGGACGCTTGGGTCCGTGATGGCGGTGTGTTGATCGGCACCGGTACGGCGCTCCGGTACCTCGCGAGTGAAGACGTAGACCTCCTTTCAATCCGTCGGGAAAATCAGGTTAAGGAAGACACCACCGACGCACCCGAAGGCAATACAGTGGACGGCACCCTGTTCACGTCGGAAGATCAGATGCGCACAGCAATCGAGCCAGCAGACGAACGGCCTGACAGCGTGCCAGGTGCCTTTGCATACGCCAGCGTTGACGCTGACCACTGGCTGGCGTCAGGCGTGCATAGCGACCTGAATGTTCTTATCCGGGGTAGCGACATTTACACCCCCACTAAGCTGAACACAGGCACCAATGTGGCTTGGTTCAAGGGAGCAGATGAGTTGCTGGCAAGTGGCCTGTTGTGGGAAGAAAACCGCAAGCAGCTCGCGTTCAAGCCATTTGTTGTAGTGGAGGACCGGGGTGCTGGTATGGTGATTGGCTTCACGCAAGACCCTGCTGTTCGCGCCTATCTTGATGGCCTCAACCTCATTTTCACCAACGCTATTTTCCATGGTGCTGCGCAAGCGCGCCCCCTGAGATAAGGACCTGAAAATGAAGAAAATTCTCATTGCGGCAGGGCTCATCGCCCTGTCAACCACGGCCACTGCTGAAGACTATTGGATTACTCAGTACCGCGCCGCGCCGGGTAAATTCCCTGCCCTTTTGGATCTGGTTTCAGAAACCAATTGGGATGCCTTTGAACAAGGACGCCCGATCATCATGCGGCACAGCCAAGGCAATCATTGGGATTTGATGCTGATGGGCAAACACCAGGATTGCACTTCTGAGCAATGTTGGAGTGCGATGTCCGCGTTTGAAGACGCCGCCAATGAGCTGGTTGATTTCGAACTCAGTTTTCTGGCCACTTCTGATACATCGTGGGCTGATATGAAAGCCAAGGACGCTGTTAGTGGCTTCTATCACATCGAAATGTTCAACGCCGGTGCTGGCAAGCATGATGCGCTGATGCGCCAACGCATTATTGAAAACGATTATATTGAGCGCATCGGCCAAAGCCCGAATGAGATTTTTGAAGTCTCTTTTGGTTCTGATTTCGACATCTTTACCATTGGCTTTTACGAAAGCTTGCAGGCCTATTCAGTCCCAGCTGATGTAACCCAGGAAGAAGCAGAGGCGGCGGCCAAAGCTGCCGGCTTCAAAAACCGCGCTGACGTGAGTTTTCATCTGCGAGAACTGATCATTGGCCACCACGATACACTGGCTGTGAAGGTGCCATGACCAAACTCTATTTCTATCTTGATGAACCCGGAGCGGAAATTTGGCAGCCAGCTTTTGAGGCAGCCATGCCGGGTGTGGATTATCGCCCCTACCCTCATTGGGGAAGCCCTGATGAAGGGCCGGCGTATTTGTTTGCTTGGGAACCGGAACCTGGCCTTGTTGCAAAGTACCCAAACATTAAAGCGATTTTCTCACTCGGTGCAGGTGTTGATCACCTGACCCGTGATCCGGACCTGCCCACCGACATCCCGATCATTCGCATGAGTGATGATGGCCTGAAGGAGGGCATGGCGGAATTCGTTTTGATGACCGTGCTGATGCATCACCGATATATGCCGCGCATGATAGCGTCCCAGCAGAAACGCGAATGGCGACGCTTGTTCCCTCCACTCGCTTCAGAAGTGCGTGTAGGCATTCTGGGATACGGCGCACTGGGTAAAGTATCTGCAGCCGCTCTCAAACCACTTGGCTATCAAGTCGCGGCATGGTCGAGGTCGGAAAAAGAACCGGAACATGGCGTTGAGCACTTCACTGGAACAGAGGAGTTTGAGGCGTTCCTTGCGCGCACCGACATTCTTGTGGGTCTGCTGCCGTCCACGCCCGAAACAACCAACCTGTTAAATAAAGATACGATGAGTTTAATGCCCAAGTATGCGTCCATCATCAATGTTGGACGCGGCACACTCATCAATTTGGGCGACATGGTTGACTTGTTAGACGACGGGCACCTTTCAGCAGCTACGCTCGACGTTTTTGTCAAAGAACCGCTGGATCAAGAAAGCCCCCTTTGGGACCACCCCAAGGTTATTATCACGCCGCATATAGCTTCTATCACTCGCCCCAAATCAGCCGCCGAGTATGTTGCCCGCAACATTGAGCGAATTGAAAAAGGCCTGCAGCCAGAGAACCTGTTGGACAGGTACCGGGGATACTGATGGCATCGCAATTCCGTGATCTCGTCACTTTTTTGAAAACTGGCACTGGTTTTCTTGCGGGCGCACACCTATATAAAGCCAATTGTGCGCGCCCAACCGCACCCGCGTTTTAAGGACTAGATAGCTGCATGGCCTATTTGGAAGTTGTTGCCGGTATCGTTTTGTTAGTAGTTGCCGGAGACTTTTTGGTGCGCGGGGCCGTTTCATTGGCTCAGAAAGCGGGCGTCTCCACCCTCGTAATTGGCTTGACCATTGTCGCTTTTGGCACATCGGCACCTGAACTTGTGGTTGGTGTTGATGCTGTCTTGAAGGGTTCGCCAACGTTAGCGCTTGGCAATGTTGTTGGGTCCAATATTGCTAATTCGCTTTTGGTTGTCGGCTTGCCCGCCATCATTGCCCCTATGACATGTGATGCGCCGCGATTAGGGCGCAACCTTATGATGATGCTTGGGGCCACATTTGTGTTTATGTGGTTCGCCCAGTCCGGGTCTTTTACAGCAAGCAATGGTTTAGTGCTATTGGCTTTGCTTGGTTTGTTCCTTGCTTATTCTGCGAAGCGGGCCAAAAGGTGCCCCACCGAACTTGAAGGTTT
Source organism: Kordiimonadaceae bacterium (assembly GCA_017640725.1). Classification (GTDB taxonomy): domain Bacteria; phylum Pseudomonadota; class Alphaproteobacteria; order Sphingomonadales; family Kordiimonadaceae; genus Kordiimonas. The sequence continues at coordinate 167,568 of JAEPQB010000002.1, forward strand.
GGAGGAAATTGAAGAGCTGGAAGAGCATCCAATTCCTTACCGCAAATCCTGGGCTATGGTTGTTGGTGGACTGATCGGCCTTGCATTCGGCGCAGACCTTTTGGTGGTGGGATCTATTGAATTGGCGCGGGCCTTTGGTGTCTCAGAAGCTTTGATTGGACTTACTCTCATTGCCCTCGGCACGAGCCTGCCAGAACTTGTTACTGCCATGGTTGCTGCCATTCGCGGCCACTGCGATGTTGCTGTTGGGAATGTTGTGGGCTCAAACATTTTCAATATTCTCGCCATCATGGGCGTTTCCACACAGTTTGGCACCATCCCTGTTCCAGACAGCTTCTTAAACACTGACTTGTGGGTGATGCTCGGCGCGTCTGCGCTACTCATTCCCTTCACCAAGTTACGGTCCCAACTGGGTAAATTCTCCGGCATTGTCATGGTCGCCCTTTATGTAGGATATATGGTGCACCTGGCTCATAGCGCCGACAGCGCCTCAGTAATGGGCATGCCTGTATAATACCTCGTCAGAGGAGCCACTCGTATGAGCAGTTCACACAAATTTCGGGCCGCACTGGTAACTGGCGGCGGAGTTCGTATCGGTCGATCCATTTGCCTGGAACTGGCGCGTCTCGGCATTGCCGTGGCTGTGCACCATCGTGACTCCGACGCAGAAGCCCGAGAGCTTGTTAAAGAGATAAAGCAAGCTGGTGGCCACGCATGCAGCGTGCAAGCCGACCTCAGCGATACCCCACAAGTTGAGGACTTGGTGGAGGTCGCCTCGGATGCTTTGGGCTTACCAATCGATGTTCTGGTCAACAACGCTTCGGTTTTTGAAAAAGACACTTTGCAAACTATGACCAAACAGTCTTGGAACATCCACCAAGCCGTGAACCTGCACGCACCAATATTGCTAACACAAAAAATGGCTGCCGCGCTGTCCGAAGACCAGAAAGGCTGTGTCATCAATCTTATTGATCAGCGCGTTCTGAAGTTAAATCCGCAGTATTTTTCCTACACCGCCTCGAAGGCAGGGTTGTGGACCGTTACACGCACAATGGCACAGAGTCTGGCACCATCCATCAGGGTTAATGCAATCAGTCCGGGCCCAACTCTTGGCAACCAATTTCAGGCAGCGGCAGACTTTGAAGCGGAAAGCAGCAGTGTGATGCTGCAGTCAGGACCCCAGTTGGAAGAAATTACTGCGGCTCTTGCGTTTCTTCTTGAGACCCCTTCTATTACCGGGCAAATGATTACGCTTGATGGCGGCCAGCATCTGGCGTGGCAAACGCCCGATATTCTTGAGGACTAATTGATGTCAACTGACGATACTCAAGCCAGGACCAACCTTGTACACCTGCCATATGCGGATGCCATCCACGGTGTGCGTCATGTATTTGTCCGGGATTATGAAACAGATGCCGAAATTGGTGTTTGGTCGCATGAAAAAGGGGACACGCAAAAAGTGCGCATCAGCGTGGATTTGTCTGTGCTCGAAGGGCAAGACCACCACCAGGACCAGATCGAAAATGTGGTTTGCTACAATGAAATTGTTCTTGGCATTCAACGCATAATTTCTGCTGGTCACATCCAGCTCGTAGAAACACTTGCAGAAAAAATTGCCGCCATGTCCCTCGAAAATGCGCAAGTAATTAAGGCACGGGTGAAAGTTGAAAAACTGGAAGCCGTCAAAGAGGCTGCAAGTGTTGGAGTTGAGATCGAAAGACACCGTTAATTCGAGATTCTGTCGACTCTTTAACCGTTTAACAGATCCACAATATTAAAATCTTGCTCCTGCTCCTGAAGAGTTGTGCACACCGAATCGCGACCTGCCACAGAGGTCCGTTTAAGACAAGATCACATTTTCAAATTATTTATTATGAGAAACTTGATTAATTTTTTCTTCTTATTTTTCAATGGTTTAAAATTTCTGCCTAAAAAATAGGCAATTAGTAAAAACCCCAGTGTTACAGCCATGTTGCAGTTTTGTGGCGGGATTTGCTCACAAAGTTATCCACAGGAGCAGTGGACAGTTTTCACGGCTTTGTTTACTCGTTAATTGCATCGTTGATTCCCGGCACTCCTTCGTTCAAAAATAGCCTTATAGATCAAAAAGGTGTCTCAATTGGCTGCCCCCACTCTCTCAAATGGCATCGGTGTCATTCGAACATTTTCAAAGACCGCGCCGACCGCGCCGGGCGTTTATCGGATGCTCGATAAAAACGGTGATGTGCTTTATGTGGGCAAAGCGAAAAACATTCAGAAACGCGTGACGAGTTACACTCAAGTTGCTCGGCTGAATAATCGGTTGCAACGCATGGTGTCGGCAACCCTGTCCATGGTTTTTGTCACCACCAGGACCGAGGCAGAAGCACTTCTGTTGGAAGCGTCACTTATTAAGCGCTTTAAGCCGCCATTCAATGTTCTGCTGAAGGATGATAAGTCTTTTCCCTACATTCTGTTACGCACAGATCATGAATGGCCTCAGATAACCAAACACAGAGGCGCACGCCGACACAAAGGCCATTATTATGGCCCTTTTGCCAGTGTGAGTGCTGTCAACCGAACCCTCAATACACTTCAAAAAGTGTTTCAGCTGCGATCCTGCACCGACAATACACTGGAGACCCGCACGCGGGTCTGCCTGCTTTATCAAATAAAAAGATGCTCGGGCCCGTGTGTGGGAAAGGTCGGCGACGACGAATACAAAGACATGGTTCAGGAAACACGAGCATTTCTGGAAGGGCGCAACAGCAATATCCAAAAGAAGTTTGCGGCCTCAATGCAGCAGGCCAGCGATGAGCTGGAGTTTGAGAAGGCTGCAGTATACCGGGACCGGCTTAATGCGCTCACACACATCCAAAGCCACCAGTCGATGGTCAATGCTATGGTTGATGAAGCTGATGTTGTTGGTGCGGCTAAAGTCGGCGGACAAGTTGGCATCCAACTGTTTTTCTTCAGGGCCGGTCAGAATTGGGGCCACAGGGCCTATTTCCCAAAGCATGATAAGTCTGACGAATTGGAGGACGTACTTGCCGCATTCGTCGCACAGTTCTACGACAACAAACCTGCGCCTAAATCTATTTTGCTGTCTCACAAAATCGACGATCAGGCCTTGTTGAGTGCCGCTTTCAGTGAGCGGATGGAACGCAAAGTTCAAATATCCGTACCGATACGCGGCAAAAAATATGACGCGGTTAACGAAGCCGTTCGCAACGCCAAAGAAGCTGTTGAACGCAAATTGGCGGAAAGCGCGAGCCAAACAAGATTGCTTGAAGGCGTGGCAGACAAGTTCGACCTGGAAGCACCGCCCGAACGCATCGAAATTTATGACAACAGCCATATTCAGGGCAGCAATGCGGTTGGCGGGATGGTTGTGGCAGGCCCCGACGGCTTCATGAAGAACAGTTATCGCAAGTTTAATATCAAAGATACGGAGCTTTCTCCCGGCGATGACTTTGGCATGATGCGAGAGGTTTTGAGGCGGCGTTTTGCTCGCTTAATCAAAGAAGACGAAGACCGGACACGTGGCCATTGGCCAGACCTGTTGCTGATTGATGGCGGTAAGGGACAATTATCGTCCGTGATGGAAACATTACAGGAAGCGGGGGTAAGTGATGTACCAGTTGTCGCAATCTCCAAAGGCCCTGACAGAAATGCCGGCCGAGAGCAATTTCACATTCCCGGGCGCAGCATTTTTACCCTGCCTCCCAACGATCCTGTTCTCTATTATTTGCAGCGACTTCGGGATGAAGCCCACAGGTTCGCCATTGGTTCGCATCGCGCGCGCAGAAAAGCCGATGTCAAAAAGTCACCTCTCGACGGTGTTCCCGGCATCGGGCCCAAGCGCAAAAAGGCGCTGCTCCATCACTTTGGCTCAGCTAAAGCAGTGGTAGGAGCCGATGTTCGCGATATCGCCAGCGTCGAGGGGATTTCCCGTGCCATTGCACAAAAAATTTACGATCATTTTCACGATTAAGACGTCAAGCCTGTCTGCTTTCATTGACCTAAAGGGTGAAAACAGTATGGTGTGCCCATTCGGCTAGGAGAAGGGGTCTTATGTGGACGCTGCCTAACATTTTGACACTGTCACGAATTTTCGTGATTCCGATTTTGGTTACTTCCTTCTACATGGATCAACCGATGGGCAGTCATATTGCCTTTGTCATGTTTGCACTGGCGGGCTTTACAGACTTTTTCGACGGCTATCTGGCGCGGGCAACCGGCAGTGTGTCTAAAATCGGCCAGTTCCTTGACCCAATCGCTGATAAATTGATGGTTGGCGCAATTCTGATCATGGTCGTCCATATTGGTTGGGTATCGAGTTACCACGTCGTGGCAGCGGTTGTGATCATGTGCCGGGAAATACTGGTTTCCGGTCTGCGCGAATTTCTTGCCGGTATCCAGGTCAGCGTCCCTGTTACCTGGCTCGCCAAATGGAAAACGACAGTGCAAATGGTAGCACTAGGGTCGCTGGTGTGGGCAGAGGGCGGAGCAGAATTTGGTCTGCCTGCGCTTGAAATTGGCCTTGTCCTTCTTTGGATCGCGGCAGTGCTGACCCTGTATACTGGTTATGATTACCTGCGGGCCGGCCTAAAGCACATGGTTTAAGAAATGATCATTAAATATTTTTCATGGATTAGAGAAGGTGTGGGCAAAAATGAGGAAGATATTGGTCTTCCTGACGGTGTATCAACTGTGTCTAACCTACTGGACCATCTTTGTGAGAAAAGTGCCGAACATTCGCGGGTTCTGAAAGAACGCGTCTTTGTGCGCGTCGCTGTAAATCAAACCCATGTAGACCACGATCACCCCGTTACAGACGGTGATGAAGTTGCTATTTTTCCACCGGTAACCGGGGGCTGATGTATTGGCCTCCGTTTCTGTTCAAGAAGATGATTTTGATATCGGCGAAGAGATTCAGAAGCTGCGCAACGGCCGAACAGATGTTGGCGCGGTCGTTACTTTCACGGGCACAGTGCGTGATGTTGGCGGAACTCTCCAGTCGATGACGCTGGAGCACTACCCTGGCATGACTGAAGCTGAACTGGAACGTATTTCCCTGGAAGCAGAACAGCGATGGCCGCTTCAGGGAAGCCGGGTAATCCATCGGTATGGCACGCTGGAACCCGGTGACAACATCGTTCTGGTGGTTACTCTTTCGAAGCACCGGCACGCCGCATTTGACGCGGCCATGTTTTTGATGGACTTCCTAAAGTCAAATGCGCCGTTTTGGAAAAAAGAACAAACCGGCGAGACTGCGAGTTGGGTCGATGCCCGCGAAACAGACGAAACAGCATTGAAACGTTGGCAAGACTGATTAAAGCTCACCCCAGCGCTGAACCAGACCCCCTAAGTGAACCAGGCCAAACACCAACACAATCAGTGAGCTCCAAGTCCAGAACGCTGGGCTGGGTGACTGAACTGCAGGACGCAAAAACGGCAGCAATGCAAGGCTCCGCAGAAGATAGACTGATGTTATCAACACAAGTATGGGCTTGATGAAGGGCAGCGGAATTTTTGCACCAGCACCCGCCAATGCGTAGAGGCCGAACATGCTTAATGCTGACGCAATAACAAGTGTGATGATTGTCGGTTTTAGCTGCCCCTGCTCGGCCATAGACGCCATGCGCTCTCCGGCCCCAAAAAATCGATACCAAGAAGCACCAAAATAGATGATTAACAAGTGAAGCAACGAGGCCACAAAATTTAGTGCAGCCGCAATTGTGAGTAAGGCATTCATGGCAGTCTCCACGCTGTGCCTTTTTAAAATAGGAGCCACCAGGCGCACTTTCCATGAGGCAAAGGGACGCAAACAAAAAAGGCCGGGCAATTACCCGGCCTTTGAAGGCTAATATTTTACCTGTCGCAGCTTAATTTTGCTGCCGTCTCAGAAAGCTTGGAATCTCCAGTTGTTCTTTCTCAGACTGCGGTGCAGGCCTATCCTCGGCCGAAACACCGCCAAGTGACCCAGCGCTTTTCGTTTTGCCCGCGTCGTTACTGGCCGGCGGCGGGCTCACCGTCGCACTGTCGTCCGCCTCCTGGCTGCGCAGTCCTGATGTCATAAGTTGGAACAAGCTCTTTTTTTGAGGTGCTTCTTCCACCGCTTGTTCTTCCTGTTGTTCAACAACTTCTGGTTCGTCCACATAGGCTTGTTCTGGTTCAGAGTGAGCCATGTGCGGGGCCGCTACCGGCTCTTTGGGCATCATAGGCGCATCCGCAACGAACTGATCTGCCCCTTGGGTTTCCAGCGCTTTTTGCTCCAAATCAACCGCTGGATCCGCAATTTCCGGCTCGTGTTCAGCGCTCCCCTCAGGCGAGTTGTTCAAGTCTGGCAGAGAAAGGTCCTCTTCCGCGACTGTTTCAGAAACCATTTCAGACTGAATGGCTGCTAACGCATCCTCGACTGGAACGCCCCCTTCTTCGCCTGAAATTTCTGGGTCGGAAGACTCGGCCACTTCAGAAGCAACTTCATCAGGTGCTTCTTCGGAAGAATGGTCAGATACGTCTTCGACAAATGTTTCAGTTTTTTCGCGAACGGGTTCTGGGATTGGCAATCCAGCACCGCCAGTACCTTCAATGCCAGTAGCAACTACCGAAACGCGAAGCTTGCCTTCCAAGTCCTGGTTGAATGCAGATCCAAATACAATCAGCGCGTCCGCATCCACTTGTTCGCGCACCATGTTTACAGCTTCATCAACTTCAAACAGCGTCATGTCCATGCCGCCAGTCACGTTGATGATCACGCCTTTGGCGCCCTTGAGGGAAGCCTCTTCCAGGAGCGGGTTAGAGATTGCCGCAGCCGCAGCGTCTGATGCCCTGGCTTCGCCCTCAGCCTCACCGGTACCCATCATGGCTTTGCCCATTTCAGACATCACGGTGCGAACATCAGCAAAGTCAAGATTGATCAGGCCCGGCATCACCATCAGGTCGGTAATGCCGCGAACACCCGAGTGCAGCACTTCGTCAGCCATGTTGAATGCGTCGGCGAATGTTGTGCGCTCATTAGCAACCCGGAACAAATTCTGGTTTGGAATGATGATTAAGGTGTCGACATTACCAGCAAGCTCTTTAATGCCGGCCTCGGCAATTTTCATCCGGCGGCCACCCTCAAACTGGAACGGCTTTGTTACCACCCCAACCGTTAGAATACCTTTTTCGCGAGCCCGGCGGGCGATAACCGGCGCTGCCCCAGTGCCGGTGCCACCGCCCATGCCAGCTGTTACGAAAGCCATATGGCACCCAGCCAGCATTTCATCAATACGCTCAAGCGCCTCTTCCGCCGCAGCTTCGCCAACTTTTGGCTGCGCTCCTGCACCCAACCCCTGGGTGATTTCTACACCCAACTGGATACGATTGTCAGCGTTTGAGTTGGTGAGCGCTTGCGCGTCCGTGTTTGCGACTATGAAATCAACCCCCTGCAATTGAGCGGTGATCATATTGTTGACGGCATTACAGCCCGCGCCGCCAACTCCGATTACCGCAATCCGTGGTGTCAATTCCGTCAGTTCGGTATTCCCGAAATCGATAGACATTGCCCAGTTCCTCCGTTTCCCATCATTTTATCGCACATCTTGTGCTGAAACCAGCAAAGAACACGACATATCCCGTTAAAAATTGTCCCTTAACCAGCGCGTCATTCGGCTGATTGTGTTTTGTTTGGTTTCTTTTTGGCCTTCGCCTTTCGGTTTTGGCTTCATATCTCTGATTGTTGGATGCGCCACATAAAGGAGCAATCCGACCAAGGCGGCAAACCCTGGTGACTGCGCCGCCTGAGGCAATCCCCCCACTAACTGCGGTTTTCCGATCCGTACCCGGCGTCCGAGTATTTTACTGGCCAGGTCCCGCACGCCCTCGCAAGCAGCGCCGCCACCGGTCAAAACAACTCGCTTACCAGCTACGCCAGAAAAACCTGACGCTTCCAGCCGTTTAGCAATTGTTCCAAACAAAAGCTCGAGCTCTGACTGCATCACGGATGTCAGGTTACTGCGAGGCTGCCGGATATAGCTGTCCCGACCTGCTTCACCGACTTGTTGCACTTCTATTTCCTGGCGTTCATCCGCGGGGTCAACAATGGCGGCACCACTGAATGTTTTTAACCGTTCAGCTTGATCAAAAGGAGTTAGCAGCGACCTAGCAATCTCGTCAGTTATCTGAGCACCGCCAACAGGAATTGTCTCAGTGTGCACAAGAGACCCTTGCGCAAACACCGATATTCCAGTTGTGCCGGCACCCAGGTCAATGCAAGCGGCACCCATCTTCATTTCATCATCAACTAATGTGGAAAGCCCCGCGGCAAACGGGCCGTGTACAATATCAACCACGTTTAAGTGCGCTCGGCTAACGCAAGCCTGTAAGTTTTGCAGAGGGCCAACTTCCGCGACAACAACCAACAGGGCGATAGTAAGTTTTTTGCCATACATGCCCAGCGGTGACTTCACACCAAAATTACCATCAACGGCAAAGGCTGCTGGCAAAACGTGGAGCAATACCCCTGTCTCGTCGATTTGTGCGTTGGCTTCGGTTAGGGCGCGGTCGAGATCGTCTTGGCTAACGGCATGGCCTGCCACATCAACCGTAACCTCCACAACATGACTTTTGGGATCATTTCCAGAAAATGCCAGAACTACATCGCTAACCGTTTGTCCCGCCATTTTTTCTGCCTGATCGACAGCAGCACGAATGGCGGCCTCTGTGGCATCCATGTCAACAACAACGCCTGCGGAAATGCCCCCATTACACGTGCGATTGCCGACTCCCAGGACTTTGATTTGGCCCATACCGTTGATGTGCCCGATCAAGCAAGCGACTTTGCTGGACCCGATGTCCAGCGCGGCAATGATTTGTTCTTGTATTCCGTTTACTGCCATTTTGCTCTCAAAACTCAAAACTGGTGACGAATGAATGTTCTACAACGCCAATTCTTCGCCGGACATTTTAACTCTGCCGGCAGGCGTAACGCGCACGACCAACCGGTCATTCATTCGCATATCAATTACGCTGACCTCACGGTCGAGAAGCCGATGCTCCCGGTTCAAATCCACAAATCGATTCCAGGCAGATTGCATGTTGTAAGCTTCTGCCAAAGCGGATGGTAGTTTTACTCGAATGCCGTTTTTGAAAACGATGTCCCATCGACGATCATTCACCCATATCGCCGATCTTATCTGCGAACCTATTTCGGGGTTTGCTTGCATCAAGGTTTGAAACTCCATCAGGTGCTGCCGTGAAACTTTGCCAACAAGCAGAACTAGACCCTCAAAAGCACCCAATCCTCGATTTGTAATCGCTACGCCGTCTGCATCGATCAGGTTCACCTGGCCATTCAATTGTGACAAAGCAAACGGCACGCGTTCTTCTATTTCAATGATCATGTCGCCGGACATCTGGCGATTAATGGTCGCCTCTTTAACCCATGGTAGCGCCTCAACGCGCGCTTGAAGAGCAACAAGGTCAATTGCCAACAAAGGCATTCCGGTGTCGACATCCAACACTGCTTCAACATCACGTATGTTTGTGCGCTGGAGTCCGCTGATCTCAACGTTAGAGAGAACCAGGCCTGCATCAGAAGTTGTTTCCATCCACAAAATATTGGTGTCGATTTTCAATAGGACGGCAACCGTTGCCAACGCCAGAAAACCAAAGCTTGCTGATATCATTGCCATTCTGGTGCGAATGTAACTCATGATGCGGCCCCCTTTGTTTCCCTGCCCACTCGTTTGATTTCCCACTCCAGCTCCACACCTGAATGCTCCAGGACGCGGGCACGAACTGTCTCACCCAACTCCTCAATCTGTGCTGCGGTGGCACCCCCATGATTGATCAAGAAATTGCAGTGTTTCTCAGAAACCTGAGCGTCTCCGATGCGCAGCCCCCGACACCCTGCTTCATCAACAAGTTTCCAGGCATTTGTGCCATCAGGGTTTTTGAAGGTGCTACCGCCAGTGCGAGTGCCGAGGGGTTGGCTGTCAGCCCTTGCACTTGAAATTTCTTTCATTCTTGCGCGAATTTCCTCCGGGTTTCCGTGGGAAGCGGAAAAAGCCGCCTTGAGAATGATTTTATCCTGGGTCAATTCCGCATGACGGTAAGAGAAGTTGAAATCAGATGGAGACAGTTCTTCAACATGCCCAAAGCGGTCCACTGTGTGGGCATGAAGCAGAACATCTTTGACTTCCCTGCCATAAGCACCCGCATTCATGCGAACGGCACCACCAATGGTGCCGGGCACACCGACAAGGAACTCAAGCCCGGCAAGTCCTTTGTCAGCGGCAGCTTTTGCAACATGCACGTCCATCGCACCCGCGCCGGCACTAACTACGTTTCCGCGCGTGCAAATCTCGCTGAACCCCCGTCCCAGACGAATGACCAACCCTTCAATTCCACCGTCCCTTACCAAGAGGTTAGAACCCACACCAATAACCGTGATCGGAATGTCCCCAGGAAGCCTGCGTAAAACCTTGAGCAAGTCCTCTTCATCCGCAGGTTCGAACAGAATATCGGCATTGCCACCAGTTCTAAACCAACTCAGTCGTGCCATAGAGGCATTGGCAACCAAGCGGCCAGCCACATGCGGAAAAGACGAAAGGAGACCTTCTATTTCATCAGCTGTCATGAGCAGCCCCCTCCATCAAACTTTCAAGTTGGGCCGGTAGAGAGTTTGCCCACGCTGAGATGGTGCCCGCACCCAGGCACACGACGACATCCCCTTGGCTGGCATACTCTGCGACTTTTGCCGGCAGCTCTTCAGGACCCGAAAAAAGATCAACACTCCGGTGCCCATGTTTGCGCAGGCCTGCAACCAGCGCCCCTTGGTCTGCACCTTCTATTGGTTGCTCGCCCGCCTCATAGACGGGTGACACCAAAACAACATCAGCGTCATTGAAACAGGTACAGAAGTCATCAAACAGGCTAGCAAGTCGCGAGTAGCGGTGCGGCTGAACAACGGCAATGACTTTACTGTCATACGCATCGCGCGCGGCTTTCAGGACCGCAGCGATCTCAACGGGATGGTGTCCGTAATCATCAATAATTGTGATTCCGTTCACTTCACCGGTTTTGGTGAAGCGACGTTTCACACCATTGAAATTGGTGAATGCTTTGGCAAGTTCTGCTGGCGCGAACCGCATTTCAAGCCCGACGGAAATGGCGGCCAACGCGTTTTGCACATTGTGTGTTCCAGGCATTGGAAGGCGCACACCTTTTATAGCACTGGTTTCAGCACTTACGCGCTCGCTCAACTCTACATCAAAAGTGGTAACGCCTTTTTTGCTGGAAACATTGACCGCCCTTACGTCAGCTTGAGCTGACAATCCATACGTCAGGTATTTCCTGCCGCTCAGGGACTGAATAAGGCCCTGCACCTCTGGATGGTCGATACACAGAACAGCTGCACCGTAGAAAGGCACCCGGTCCAAGAACTGTCGAAAGGCTTCTTTCTCAGCGTCAAAAGTCCCATAGAAGTCCAGGTGCTCGGGATCCATATTGGTGACTACAGCGATCGTTGCGGGCAACTTTACAAATGTACCGTCGCTCTCGTCGGCCTCCACGACCATCCAGTCGCTTTCACCAAGACGGGCGTTTGTACCATAGCTATTGATGATTCCGCCGTTGATAACCGTAGGATCAACGCCGCCTGCTTCTAATACGGCAGCCACCATTGAAGTGGTTGTTGTTTTGCCATGAGTGCCTGCTACCGAAACACACCATTTCAAACGCATTAACTCAGCAAGCATTTCTGCCCTACGAACAATCGGCAAAGAGCGCTTTTGCGCTTCAATATACTCGGGGTTTTCGGGTTTGATTGCAGAAGATATGACGACGACCTGGCAGTGCTCCAAGTTTTCAGCTTTTTGACCGATTTTCACGTCAATACCCTGTTCCCTAAGCCGCTGAACATTAGCGTTAGCACTAAGGTCGGATCCCTGCACCCGATAGCCAAGGTTGTGCATGACTTCGGCAATTCCAGACATGCCGATGCCGCCAATTCCGACGAAATGCACTAGTCCGATATCAAAAGGTGCATGTTTCATGCGGCCAACCCCTCACGGTCACCCAGTTGAATAATTTCTGCCGCCAAGGCGTCGGCTGCATCCAGCCTACCCAATGTACGCATCTGGTCTGATGCATCACGAAGGTCACCCATGTCATCGAATAGCTTGAGGAGATGTGCCGACAAGTTTTCGACTGTGAAATTCAGCTCGTTCATCACCCATGCGCCGCCCGCTTCTTCAACTATGGCTGCATTGGCTGACTGATGATCGTCCGCTGCAATTGCGAGAGGCACCAATACTGCAGGTCGTCCCATTGCCGTTAGTTCAGCCAGTGTTGAGGCCCCTGCGCGAGATATTACCAGTTGTGTTTTCAACAGCTGCCCGGCAACATCATCAAAGTAGGGTTTAACCTCAGCACGAATACCCGCTGCCTCATAAACCTCTCGAACGCGCGTCAAGTCTTCTGGCCTTGCCTGATGCGTGACGACCAAGCGCTCAGTCCATTCTTTGTCAAGCTTCGACAGCGAATTGGGCACGATGTCAGACAAAATCCTTGCCCCCTGGCTCCCCCCTAAAACGAAGACACGAATGTCACCGCCTCCCATTGGCACCGCGTAAGCAATATTGGCCAGATTGGCAATTAATGTTCTGACTGGATTTCCTGTAACGACTGTTTCAACACCTGCTGGCACCTGCTGCGTTTGTTGAACGCTTAGGGCAACCTTCTGGCTCTTATTTGCCATCCATCGGTTCACCCTTCCCAGAACGGCATTTTGCTCATGAAGCATATATGGAATATTCATCGAGCGAGCCGCCAAAACCGCAGGCAATGACGGGTAACCACCAAAACCGACAACAAGTGTGGGCCGCTTTTTGCGGAAGTGTTTGCGCACCGCCATTGTGCTGGCAATCAAACTAAAACCAGACTTTATCTTCTGGACAATGCCACCGCCCATATGGCTGCTGGTTTTCAGAACCAGCCGGTCAATTTCCTGGAATACGTTGCCAATCGCGTCGCCGCGCTTGTCGGTTAGCAGAGAAATGTCGTACCCCGCACTAATCAATTTGTCTGCAACGGCTTCTGCCGGCATCATATGCCCACCGGTCCCGCCACTTGCTAAAATTATGTAAGGTGCGCCGGTCATTCCGCGGCCCTCCATCCTAGAGGGTCAAGCTCAGGCTGAATAAAGCGGTTTCGGCGCGTTAGTGCCAAAACCATGCCCATACCAATGGCTAAGGCCAGCATTGATGACCCACCGTAAGAAACGAACGGTAGGGTCATACCCTTTGACGGCAGGACCGCCAAATTGACGCCAACGTTAATCAAGCTCTGCAGACCAAATTGAATGATAAGACCAGCGACAGCCAGCAAACGAAAAGCGCTTTCTTCCTCCAGCAGGTTGGAAAGCCCCCGCATAACAACACCAGCAAACAAAAACAGCAGCATGACACAGGCTACGGCTCCGAACTCTTCGCCAATCACTGCAAAAATATAGTCCGCGTGTGCGTCCGGCAGATTAAGTTTCACGGCGCCTTCACCCGGACCTTTGCCAAGCATCCCACCGCTCTCAAAGGCTTCGATTGCTTTATCGGCCTGGAATGTGTCACCGCTCGCAGGGTTGATAAACCGGTCTATGCGGCTGGCGACATGCGGTAGGAATGCGTAGCTCAACCCCACACCCATCAAGGCTGACACTCCGGCAAGCGACAACCACATCAGGGGCAGCCCTGCAAGAGCCATTTGCGCAATCCAGACGGCACTAATCAACACTGTCTGACCGAAATCCGGTTGCAAAATCAGCAACCCGACTACAACCCCATACAAACCAAAAGACACTCGTTTCGCAGGAATTTCTTCGTTGTTGAAGTGTGCCGAAAGTATCCATGCCGTAGTCACGATAAAAAACGGCTTCAAGAATTCGCTAGGCTGCAAGGTAAACATTCCAAGTGGCAGCCAGCGCGTTGCCCCCTTGATCTCGGGTCCTATGAGCAACGTCAACAAAACCAGCAACAGGGAAATTGGGAACCCGATTATGGCGATACGGCGGACCATCGCAGTCGACAGCATCGAAATACCGATCACTACTCCCAAACCCATTGTCAAAAACACAGTCTGTTTTTTTACGAAATGGTAGGAGTCCAGTCCAATACGTTCAGCCACCGCAGGGCTGGCAGTAAGCGTCAACCATATTCCGACGATGGTTAGCGCAAAAATCAAAAGCAGCATCCAACGATCAACGGTCCACCACCATCTCGACATCAAAGAATTGTCACTGCGGGAAAATGCAATCATGAGCTCGCTCCCGTATAGGCAGCGACTGCGGCCTTAAACGCGTCTCCGCGCTGTTCGAAATTGTCGAATTGATCAAATGCCGTGCATGCCGGCGAAAGCAAAATAGTGTCACCAGCCTCGGCGTCATTCAAAGCGCCATTCACCGCTTCAGCCATGGTGGCGAAGCTGGTCTGAGGCAAGGATGCGGGCAGAGCATCTGAAAGCAACTGTGCGTGCTCCCCCATCAAATACGCGCGGCGCACCGATCGCAAAGAGCGGGACAGACTTGTGAAGTCTTTGTCTTTCGCTTTGCCACCTGCAATCCAGCGGATGTTATCGAATGTTTCAAGCGCACGTTTTGCTGAGTCCACATTCGTGGCTTTCGAATCATTCACAACGAGGAAGTCGCTTACATTCGAGACAATTTCTTGGCGATGCGCCAAGCCAGGAAAAGTGCTCATTGCCGTTATGATTTCTGCGCTTTCCAGGCCTACAGCTCTTACCGCAGCAAAGGCCGCCGCAGCATTCTGCCAATTATGAACCCCCTGCAAGCTCTTGATATCAGATATGCTACCGTGATGTTGCAGTTCCTCGTCGACGCTTTTTACCTCGCCGTTAAATACGAAAACGCCGGCATCAACTTCGTGATTTCCAGCGACCTGAATTGAAAACGGAAGGCTGTCTGCAATATTGCGGCAAATGTCGTCATCCACGCCCACAACTGCAACGCAGTCAGGGTTTTGCATGTCGAAAAGCCTGCGTTTTGCCGCGACGTATGTCGCCATGTCACCATGCCTGTCCAAATGGTCAGGGGACATATTGAGGAGAACGCCAATGTCGCAAGAAAGCTGCTTCGTAAGATCCAATTGAAACGAAGAAAGTTCAAAAACGTATACCCCACCGGCAGGCAGTGCATCCAGCGCCATCACACCCGTGCCGATATTCCCGCCGACAGCTGTTGGAATTCCGCATTCAGCAAGTATATGCCCTATCAGGGCCGTGGTGGTTGACTTACCGTTGGTACCGGTGATCCCAATGATTTTATGATCCGGCAGGCTCTCACGTGCCGCTTCGAAAATATCGAGATCACTAATCAAAGCGACTTTTGCGTTTTTGGCACTATCAACCAATCTGTGCGGCTGCGGATACGTTAGGGGAACACCGGGTGCCAATACCAATGCATCTAATTGGCTCAAATCCAACTCATACAAATTGGCGGCACAACTTTCGACCTGCAGGCGCGCACTTTCATTGTCGTCCCAGGCGAAAACCTCAGCCCCTGACGCAACAAGGGAATGCACAGTTGCAAGGCCCGAACGTGCCAAGCCAAACACGCCAACTTTTTTGCCTTGATATGCCGGAACAGTTATCACGCAGATGCTTACCTAAGTTTCAATGTGGCGAGACCGATCAGCGCCAGCACTACCGCGATAATCCAGAAACGGATTACGATAGTGGGCTCTGCCCAGCCTTTTTGTTCGTAATGATGATGCAGCGGTGCCATGCGAAACACGCGCTTGCCCGTGAGCTTGAAAGAGAGCACTTGCACGATCACGGAAATTGTTTCAAGCCAAAACAGGCCGCCGATAATGCCCAGAACAATTTCATGTTTTGTCACAACAGCAATCGTGCCCAGCGCACCACCTAGAGCGAGCGAGCCTGTGTCTCCCATAAAGACCATTGCTGGCGGAGCGTTGAACCACAAGAACCCAAGCCCTGCGCCGATGATAGCGCCGCAAAGAACTGACAGCTCCCCTGCTCCTGCGACATAGGCAATGCCCAAGTAACCAGTATAGACCGTGTTACCAACCAAATAAGCAATCAGACCAAATGCTGCCGCCGCAATCATCACTGGCACAATCGCCAGACCGTCCAGCCCATCTGTTAAGTTGACAGCATTGCCAGCCCATACGATCACCAAACATGCGAAAGGCAGGTAGAAAATACCGAGATTGATCAACAGCGTTTTGAAAAACGGCAATGCCAAAGTTGGCTCGACCAACTCAGCCATCCACCAAGCAACGGCGAGCCCGATTATCAATTCGATGATGAACTTCAAACGCCCGGGTACACCGTCCGAGGAGGCCTTGGTCACTTTAAGGTAATCGTCTACGAATCCGATGGCGCCAAAACTCAGGGTCACGGCCAACACTGCCCACACATAAGGATTGGTGAGGTCAGCCCACAAAAGTGTTGAAACAAACAGCCCCAACAGAATCATGAACCCGCCCATGGTTGGCGTTCCAGCCTTTGCAACAATGTGGCTCTGCGGGCCATCCTCGCGGATTGGCTGACCCTTTTTCTGTTTTGTTTTCAACCAGTTGATAATTTTAGGGCCAGTCAAAAAGCAGATGATCAGAGCCGTGATTACCGCGCCGCCGGTTCTGAAGGTCAGGTAACTAAACAGGTTGAACAAACCACCTTGATCCGCAAGCATATGAAACATGGTATTATCCTTTTCCGGCCGCGCTCAAAGAGCCACTACCCGTGATCGCACGCACGGTTTCAATATCTGAATATTCGATGGTGTTATCGGCCAGAATTTGGCCCGTTTCATGGCCTTTTCCTGCGACAATGATCATATCTCCGGGCGCAGCAGCACCAGCAGCAGCTTCGATTGCGGAAGCTCGATCCCCAATCTCGGTTGCGCCCGGACAGCCTTCCATAATTTCGGCACGGATCGCTGCAGCATTCTCGGTTCTCGGGTTATCATCGGTCACGTAAACAAGGTCCGCCAACTCAGCAGCAACCTGGCCCATAAGGGGGCGCTTGCCTGTATCGCGGTCGCCGCCGCAGCCAAAAACAACGTGCAGCTTGTTTGGTTTGTGCGCTCGGGCTGCCATAAGAACGGTTTTTAGTCCGTCGGGTGTGTGGGCGTAGTCAACATACAACCCTGCACCATTTTTCTGGCCGATTAATTCTAGGCGACCTGGCACACCCTCAAGCGTTTCGAAGGCCGAGACTGCCTCACCAAGCTCAACGTCGTCTACCGAGACCAGACCTGCCGCAGCAAGAACATTCATAGCTTGAAAACTGCCAACAAGAGGAAGGCTAACTTTCCTGAGTTCTCCATGAATTTTGAGCTCAAGAACTTGTCCAATGGCATTGGGCGTTGCCGAGACTATCTGAAGGTCTGCAGCCTCTGTGAAGCCGTACGTCAAACGTTCAAGCGACCTACCCCAGGCGATGTCATCCAGCGTGCGCCCCCGAGGGCAGTCCATGTTAATCACAGCCAACGAACCAGGAGACAACAGTTCGCCAAACAAACGGGCCTTCGCATAAAAATATGCAGGTTCGGTTTTGTGATAGTCCAGATGATCTCTCGAAAGGTTCGTGAATGCGGCGGCCTTTAGAGCCATACCGTCTAGTCGGTATTGATCCAGGCCATGGCTAGATGCCTCCACCGCAACACGATCTATCTGATTGGATTTCAACTTTGACAAAACCTGATGCAGTTCAACCGGATCGGGCGTGGTTAACCCGCCTGGCAAGTTAATCGCTTGAGAGCGCACCCCAAGCGTTCCGATACTCGCAGCACTTTTCCCAACAGCTTCCCAAATCTGGCGTGTGAAATCTGCTACTGACGTTTTACCGTTCGTGCCTGTAACCGCGACCTGAATGTCCGGTTGAGGACCTGCAAAATTGGCAGCAATTTCTGCGTATCTTTTGCGGGGGTTGTGATCCTGAATTACCGGCACGGAGATGCTGGCTGCCTGCGGCGACCGTTCCATCAAAATGGCTGCAGCACCCTTCTCCAGCGCACTGCCAACAAAGTCTTTGCCATCTACCACTGAGCCGGGCAATGCAGCAAACAGGTTGCCAGGAGACACAGCGCGACTGTCGTTTGTCACGCCACTGATGACAACATCGGCTGAGGCACCTGATCCGCCCAAAAGCTCTAACAATCTTGCTGTCACTTTTTACTCTCTACTCATCTTCCTCAATCATGAGTGCTACACGCTGGTACAAATTCTCGTCTTCTGCTTTTGGAAGAACACCAAGTAAAGGTGCAGTGCGCAAAATAACGTTCTTCACTACCGGTGCTGCGACCCAGCCACCTGATGCAAACCCAAACGTTTCTTTGGTTCCCTTTGGCTCATCCAAAAGCGCAAATACGGCATATTGTGGGTCGTCCATTGGATAGACGCCCATAAATGAAGAAATCAGGGCCTTTCGGTCATATCCGCCACCAACTGCTTTTTCAGCGGTCCCGGTCTTGCCGCCAACTCTGTAGCCCCGCGCGTCAGACCTCCCGCCTGTCCCTTTAGTAACTGCCAAGCGAAGCAGTTGACGCATTTGACGACTGGTAGCAGGCGAAACAACTGGTTTTCCCTTGGAAGTCTGGCTTCTTGATTTCAGCAACGTCGGGGTATTGAGACGCCCACCGTTTACCATCGACGAAATACCTGTCGCCAGCTGAACCGGGCTAACCGCGATACCGTGCCCATAAGAAATGGTCATTGTAGAGACCTTACGCCAAGTTGCCGGATACATAGGCGCGCCAACCTCAGTCAATTCTAGGTCAGCGGGCGACAACAAGCCGAGCGACTGCAAAAACTGTTGCTGACGGTCACCGCCAATATCCAACGCCATTTGCGCAGTTCCAATATTGGAGGAAAAAGCAAATATTTCTGGCAAAGTCAGATAGCGGTTTTTCGGGTGGTCATCATTGATTGTGAAGCGAGAAATTCGGAGCGGCTTGGTTGCATCATAGCCGTCTTCAAATGTTGCGATGCCATCATCTAAGGCGTTAGCAAAGGTGAACGTCTTGAACGTAGACCCCAGTTCATAGACGCCCTTCGTTACTCGATTGAATCGCTCGCTTTCCCCCACACCACGAATGTTGTTTGGGTCAAAGTCGGGCATGGAAACCATGGCGATAACTTCGCCAGTATTAACATCCATCACAAGCCCGGCGGCCCCGATTGCTTGATGGGCGCGCATAGCAGCCTCAAGCTCGTCCGCCAGTGCATATTGAACACGGACATCTAGTGCGAGTGCTAGCGGCTCTCCGGCACGCTCCACCTCTGACAAACGGTCGTTAAAATAGTGCTCAACACCGGCAATTCCATTGCCGTCAACGTCAACATAGCCCAAAGCATGGGAGGCCAAGCGGCCGTGCGGGTACAACCGGTCTTCTTCGTCGCGAAAATTCAGTGCCGGATCACCCAATGCATTGACCTGCCACTTTTGTTTGGGCGTTAACTTGCGCTTTATCCAAACGAAAGCGCGCTTCGACGAAAGCTTTTGCTCAAGTTCCGCCTGGGAAAGACCCGGCAAAACATCAACAAGCTGCTTCGCGAGACCAATTGGATCCGTTACTTCGCGCGGGTTGGCATACAATGAAGAAGACTGCAGGTTAACAGCCAAAAGCTCTCCATTCCGGTCCACGATGTCTGCACGAGCAAATGTTACCGGGGGCACGACTATTTCTCTGGCCGCGGTACGATTGGCAACCGGAGATGTCATTCCGAGTTCAATCGTGCGAACAGCCATCAAACCAAACGCCACCATAAACAGCAATACGCCAATCATTAACCGCAGACGTGCAACGGCCAACGGCGACTGATCTTCGTCAGCCCCGTGAAAGTCAAATGATTGGGCGCGCGCTAAACTCATAAAGTTTGGTCCTCACTTTTGGCCGTGCTGTCTTGTTCGGCGTTGACGCCTGACTCTTCCGCGGCTGGCAACAGCACACTCTGACTTCCATCGACTTTGGAGTCGCTGCGCCTAAATGGTATTTCGTCAATGTTGCCAAGCACTTGCTCAGGACGAGGCGGCATAATTGCGAGATTTTCAATTGACTGCTCTTGAAGACTCCGAGGCGTCGTAAGGTGCGCAAACTCCGCGCGCAATATGCGGAGACTTTCCTCGTCCTCATGGATTTGGTCTGCGAGCGCGGCGACGCGCTCTGCCTGGTCTTGAACCGCAAGTTTCAATTGCAAAAGCGCCGCACCAGACATCAACGCGCATATCGCTGCGATGAATGTGAACGTTTTACGCATGGCCAATCTCCTCACCAGCAGGCGCAGAGGTGCGGATCGCAACACGCAGCTTTGCTGACCGCGCACGCGGATTATTCTGCTCTTCATTTTGAGAAGGTTTGACTACCCCTCTCTTTTCCAGTCGTAGAGACGAAGGTGTGTCAGTGACTTGCCCCATCGGCAAATGGCGCGAAGCGCCCGGTACATTACCGGAACGCTCCGCCATAAATTTTTTGACTATTCGGTCTTCCAGAGAATGAAAACTCACCACCACGAGGCGACCTTCAGGCGCCAGTATGCGCTCTGCAGCACTCAAACCGCGGCGCAACTCCCCGAGTTCGTCGTTCACATGAATGCGCAGCGCCTGAAAGGTGCGCGTTGCCGGATGAACGGACTTGCGCCCCTTTTTAACTGGAACTCGCCCAATTACTCGTTCCACAAGATTTGCAAGGTCCAACGTTCGCTCAAATGGCGCTTCCGAGCGGCGTTCGACTATAGCTGCCGCTATGCGACGTGATTTACGCTCTTCACCTAGCGAATAAATAATATTGGCGAGATCTTCTTCCCCGTATGTATTCACGACATCAGCAGCACTTTCACCTTCGCTGCTCATGCGCATATCCAAGGGGCCATCTTCCTGAAAGGAAAACCCTCGGTCAGCTTCGTCGATCTGAAAGGATGAAACGCCAATATCGAGCATCACGCCATCAACCCGGGACCTTCCAGCGTCCGCCAAAAGTTGGTCCATTGAACCAAAAGTGCCCTGCAAAATTTCAAACCGGCCTGGAAACTGTTTTGAGAATTGTGCCGCGCGCGTGATGGCATCCGGGTCACGGTCGATCGCTATCAAATTGCAGTCTGCTGCCTCAAGTACTGCCCGGCAGTATCCGCCAGCGCCAAAAGTACCATCCAGATACACTTCACCTGCTTTCGGCTTCAGCGCGGAAACAACTTCATTCAAAAGAACGGGGATATGGTGACCAGACTTATTGGCATCAATTGCGGAGGCGGTCATGTCCGCCCCCCTGTCTGGCCACGCTTACCGAACGGAGGAAGCTCTGTAATTTTGTCGGCCGCAATATCGCGCTGTGCTGCGCGATGTTCTGCAAATGCGTCTGGCGCCCAGATTTGGAACTTGCGGCCGAGACCAACAAAAGTCGCGAACCCATCAATTCCCATGAATTCCCGCATAGCGGCTGGCAGCAAAATACGACCTTCTGAATCGAAGGCGAGCTGACTGGACTCCGCTAGTATTGATGTCGCGACTGAAAGCTGATCGGTGTCGAACGGACCAAAGTCTTCATAAAGCTGATCAGAGAGCTGCTCGAGGAAAGAGATGTCTGCGCCTTCAACGCAGGGCAGGCTCAGGTGCCTGTAAACAGCAATACCTTGAAAGTGACTGGAAGCTACGGCCGTACGAAAAGACGCAGGGACTGAAACGCGCCCTTTCTTGTCGACCTTATTCTCAAATGTGGACAGGAATAACGCCATTGTCCCACCAGCCCCCTGTTTCCTCCCCCCGTGGTGTTGTCTGAGCATTGGCAAACAGCACGGGCGTTCGGATCGTCATCCGAACTTTCATGGGATATCATGGGAAATAGCCTGTGGTCAATGGGATTACATGGGAAAAACAGATTTTTCCATGTCATGAAATGTGACCGAGATTGGCATTTTTTTCTTTTAAAAATATATAGTTACTGTTTTCTGTTCTCCATATGTTTCAACTTTTCGCCATTTTAAAGCAATGGACCAGCCGTCCCCATTAGTGGGCCCAAAACCGCCAAAATCGGGATTTGTCCCATAAAGTCCCAAATGGGTGCGCAAAAGCAAACGGAGCGCCATGCGCTCCGTTTTTCATTACCCTTCGCCGTGCCAACAGGCTTCTGCGGATGAAGCGCCAATTGGGCTGCCGGGCGGCACTGTTGGCCCACTGGGTGTTTTGACGGCAGGCGTTCTAGCCCGCGCAAAAGCGTCCTCAATGCGTTTCACTATGGCGCCGCCATACTCAGCCAAGCCCCCACGCGAACGATCAACGGCCTGCAAAATGTCTGCAAGGCCGGTACGGACTTTGGCGCGGACTGCAACACCTGTTGCAGGCTCATCCAGGTGAGCAATCAGATGCTCAACCAGTCGTTCCAGCACAACTGCTCGCACCGCGGTGTCTGCTGCACTTTCGCGGCGGTTTGTCCGCATGATAGACTCTATGGTTCGATCCAGAACGCCAGATAGCCCCTCATGACCGGTTGAGCGTCCCTGCTCCACCAAACGCTGAAGACGTCTCGGGTGCAGCAAGGCGTCTAGAGTTAAATCTGCTGCAGTTGCCACAGCTTCATCAGTGCTAAAAGCCGGAGACGCCGTTCCTGAAAATGCTTCACGCTGGAATTGCGGGTCACCGCCACCAGCACCTCTGGGGCTGAGAATAGACTGCATTTCAGGCGAGATTGACAGTGTGTCGGGAGACAGCGTGTTCAAAAGCGCATCTAGGGCGCGCAGTTGTTCGCTCCACTCCACCGGCTCAGGCGCCGGGCGGCCATCACCTTCCGCCCGATACACAAAATCGTATCCGCCGACAAACTTGGCCGCAGCTTGGAGCTGATACCTATGGTAAAGATACAAGGGTACAAACTTTGTTTGCAGTGCGGAATAACTTTCCCCGGATCGCAAGTTTGAGGGCCCAAAATTGGACAAAGCAGTTGCGCGAACCTGCATCACGTTGCCAAGCTCAGCCACGGCGTCAGAACCATTATCCCACAAAGACCCACGGATATGGCCACTGCCTACCGACCGACTATCACCGTCTGACACATACAATAGTCCAGCGTCATCCGCTTCTTTGAATACGGCGCGTTTCGCGCTCGGGTCAGTATCATCATAGTCTGCATATAGATACTTGGTGACCCATTTGTCCCACGCGCCAACACCAACGCCGTAGGCATTGCTGAAATCGAGAGCCCCATCTTCTTTGGCGCGAATGTCAGGTGCTGGATAATCCATCACACTGGCGCGGCCATACGAACTGGCCGCCATATTGTGCGAGAAACCAAGTGCGTGGCCAATCTCATGGGCGGAAAGTTGGCGAATACGCGCAAGTGCAATTTCAACGGGATCATCTGCATCGCCCGTTCCTGTTTTGCCAGCACCCGCAAGAGCTTCAAAAATCTTGATATCCTGCCGAACGCGCAATGAACCCAGGAGCACAACGCCTCTCAGGATTTCACCTGTGCGGGGATCATAAATGGACGCGCCATAAGACCAGCCCCGTGTTGCACGATGGACCCAGTTCACCATGTTATATCTGGCATCAAGCGGGTGGACACCTTCTGGTAAAATTTCAGCACGGTACCCACCGGGAAAACCGGCGGCTTCGAATGCGTCAGCCCACCACTGAGCACCTTCCAAAAGTGCACCGCGGATAGGCTCTGGCGCACCGTTATCAATATAAAAGACAATTGGGTTTACAACTTTGCCATCCGGTCCCAATTCAAGCCTGAAACGGCGGGCTAATTGAACAGCCGTATTGCCGGTGAGGTCAGCCGACATGTCAATGTGCGACGTGGAAATCACACCGCCACGTTCATCTGCAATCCTCGGCTCGTAGCCATCCTCAGGCAAAGCCAGCAAGGTTGTATGCAACACTAAGCTGACAGAATCAGGCACAGGGGTTGTGGCGCGGACCTCGCCGCCCGCGTCTGCACCGGTAAAAGTGACAAACGCGTCGGCTTCAAAATTGCGCTCAAATACATGCGTTTGAGTGGTATCAACAAATGAGCGTTTGCTATCAATTTTAAAGCTTCCCTGCCCTCTGCGTTTCAGTTGCTCAGCAACACCCACGCCGTCTCGCATGAGAAAGCTCGTGAAATCGACCAAAAGACGGCCATCCTCGGCCGTTTCTGCTATTGGGCCAGACCAAATAATTGATTGCGCAAAACTGGTTTCAACGGCCCTCTTTTCTGACGGGTTGTCAGCTGTTGCCCGGTATCGGTGGTTTTCAATAAACGCGTAAACTTGGTCACCACTGCGCTTGAATGCCAGGATATAGCTGTCTGACGGACGGCTGCGGTCAAGACCTACGGGGTTCGAGCCCAAGCCGCCCGTTAAATAAGCCGCATAAATGTAGCGTCCCAGCGTACCATCTGGCCGCTCAGTCAGCGCAAGCAAGACCTTATTTTTGCGGGTATCAACGTAAGCTTCCAGCAAGCCAGATTTTGGCTCTAAGTTGGCGACAGCTTCAGCGAAATCGGATCTAACCGCGCCAGCACTAGCCATTAACAAACTCACCAGTGCAAAAATTTTGATTCTCATAAAGACTCCTGTGGACCAAGCAGCGGTCGGGCCGCAGCAAACAGACGGCAATAAAACGCATTTTGGCCACACTTGTCCATTGTGACCGTCGTTTAGAGAAAAAATCCATTCGCTCAACGAAGGAAATCTGACAGTGCGAGCGTACCAGCCGTGTTCCAAAGGACATGGAGGGCTAGATGACAGACTTGGCTGCACACGTATTATCCCGCTTCGGGCTCGGTGCAAAACCGGGCGAGCGTGAAGAGATTGCTAACGACCCTGAAACCTGGGTTTCAGAACAGTTGACAGCAACCCCAGATGATCAATTGGCATATGATGGACGGCCAAGTACAGCTGAGATTGTTGAGCTGTCGATTTCCTCGCAGCAGCTGCGCCGCCAGGCAACAATGGACCCAAGCATGGCCGACGCCGCCCAAAAGGCACGGTCTGACCTGTTTGCAGTTTACACGGGCGACGTAATTGCCCGGTTCGCGCAATCAGTTGCTACTACAACCCCAATTCAGGAACGATTGGTTCACTTTTGGACCAATCACTTCACGGTATCGGCTGCAAAAAACGATGTCCGGCCATTTGTCGGCGCTTTTGAAAGAGAAGCAATCCGCCCATATTTGCAGAGCAGCTTTTTCGATATGCTTATGGCGGTAGAACAACACCCTGCAATGCTGACCTATCTGGACAACACCCAGTCTATTGGCCCGAACAGCGCAGCCGGACTGCGCAGAGACGCTGGCATCAATGAAAACCTGGCCCGAGAGATACTGGAATTGCATACGGTCAGCACGGCTGCAGAATATTCGCAGGCGGACGTCGAAGCCTTTGCCAAAATCATCACTGGCTGGACAGTTGAGTTGAGCCCGTTCAACTCAGCCGATCTCGGCCAGTTCAAATTCGAAAATCGCTTCCACGAACCTGGCACTCACACTGTATTGGGTGTCAATTATCCAGATACCGGAGTTAAGCAAGGCGAGAGCTTGCTGAAAGATTTGGCCCTGCACCCCGCGACCGCAAACTTTGTTGCCACCAAGCTTGTCAGACATTTTGTGAGCGACACGCCTGCACCAGAGGACATTGATGTCGTGGCGAATGTTTTCCTGACAACTGGCGGCGATCTCAATTCAGTGCACACCGCTGTGCTGGGGCTGCCCGGTGCTTGGGTTCCCAACTTCAGCAAGTTTCGCCAACCAGAAGAATTTTTGATTGCGGTTGGCCGTTCTGTCGGCATCCCCTCTCAGTTTGAGGCCTTGGTTCCAAACATCCTCAATGAGATGGGACAGATGATCTATGGCCCACCAAGCCCTGCAGGATGGCCCGATGTTGGCGGCTACTGGTTATCGGGTCAGTCAGTTCTTCGAAGGGCCGACGTATCTTTTGTGACCGGCCGGCAACTGGGCGGTATGGATAGTGTCGCGTTGCTGGAAGACCTTTACGGCGAACTTTTGTCCACTGAAACACATGACACGCTTGCCGGGGTCAGATCTCAAATTACTGGGCTCAGCATGGCACTAGCCAGCCCTGAACTCTTGTACCGCTAAGGAGAAGATCATGTTGAATAGACGGCATTTTCTTGCAATTTCCGCTGCAACCGCGTCGCTGGCAATTGCACCCACGTCAGCGTTCGCGGCAAGCGCAACCGACCCTCGTTTCATGTTTATCTTTCTGCGCGGCGGCATGGACGGATTGGCAGCAGTTCCCACGCCAAACGATACGCTCTATCACACCCTGCGCCCTTCTATTGGAGTTTCACCGGACGAAGCTTTGGCGCTTGACGATACGTTCGCGTTGCACCCGGCACTAGGGGGGCTGCACGAAATGTTCTCCAATGGCGAGGCGACCATTTTTCATAACATCTCAAGCCCCAATCGGGAGCGTTCCCATTTCGAAGCGATGCGACACCTGGAGCAAGGCGGCGACACATTGGACAGTATCAACACGGGATGGCTGGCGCGCACACTGAGCGCGCATTACGGTGATGAGGAGAATGCTGGAATTGCATTTTCACAAGCCTTGCAAACGTCTTTTTTGGGCGCAGACAATGTTCTTACTTGGGCGCCTTCAAGGATACCCGAGGCACCAGACCGTTTTCTGGATCAATTAGATGGCCTTTATGCAGCATCTCCCTCGCTTCAAAATGCGTTGGCAGATGGCCGAACGGCAAACGAAATTGCCGCTATGCACACAAGCGACGAACTTGGTGACGATGAAACCAACAATTCAATGGTCGCGGTGCAATCCGGCTCACCGCAAGATCTGGCACGGTCGGCCGGGCAGTTTTTGGCGCTCGATGATGGTCCGCGGATTGCCATGATGGATATCGGTGGTTGGGACACTCACGACAATCAGGTCAATGACCTCAATCAGCAATTACCGATGCTGGACCAAAGCCTGCAGATGTTGAAAAGCAGTCTGGGCAGTGCTTGGCAATATACATCCGTTTTGGTGATGACCGAATTTGGTCGAACCGTGGCAGAAAATGGCACCAGCGGAACCGATCATGGCACCGCGGGCGCGGCATTTATGTTGGGAGGCGCTGTTGCTGGCGGGCAAGTGATCGCGGACTGGCGCGGGTTGGCAAACGACGACCTTTTGGACGGGCGGGACCTGCCCCCAACGACGGACGCCCGGTCCGTAATGAAAGCGATTTTGGTCGATCATTTGGGTATGACCCTGGATCTTGCAGAAACCGAAGTTTTCCCAAACAGCGGCGATGCAGTCAAAATCCAGGGATTGTTCACTTAGGTTTATCTAAAACCAAAACTGGCCGGTGATTGCGAAATATTGCACGAGCAATAAATCATGGTCCCGTTGGGCGTTTAGAACCCTCAGCTTGCTATTGGCCAGAGCCGTTTCCTGCACGTTCAGCCTGAACACATCACTGGCACCTGCAAGGTATCTGGCCTCTTCTGCACGCTGCAACGCTTCGGCTATTTCCACTTCTGACTTGCCAATATCAAGCTGCTGTTCGGTTGCCACTATGCCAGCTTGGTTTGCACGCAGCGCTAACCCGACCTGATCCTGCAACAGCCGCAATTCAGCCCGGGCGGATTTTAGCTGTGCCACAACTTCGCTGCGTTCGCCCCGTGCCCGAGACAATTCTATTGGAACATTGAAATTCAAACCAATCTTGTGATCGGTTCCTTCCCTGGTGGGCGAACCATCACCGAAATCACGCCGAAACTCGTACTTAAGCTCAAGATTAGGCTGCAGATCATTTTCTGTGAGCCGCTCCTCAGCTTTTAACTGCTCAATATCGAGGCCGATCGCTACAAAGTCGGGGCGACCTTCAAGCGTTTGCCGGCTTACTTCTTCAACGGAGTTCAAGTTAAAGGGGTTTTGCTGGGGCAACTGCGCTTGTTGTCCAAATTTTGGTGCCTGTGGCTCTCCAGTTTGATCCCGAAGGTAAAGGGCTAGGTTCATGGCGGCTTGCATGGCCTGCTGCTCTGCCCGAATTTTCTGGCTCTGCCGGGCGAGCAATAACTGCCGGTTTTCTTCCCGCGCAATACTGGCAAGCTGACCGGCCGCAATGGCTTTTTGAATAGCCTCATCACGCACGAGTGCAATGGTGTAAAGCTCATCGTACACCAGGCGCGTATTTTCAGCATAAAGCCACTGAACATACGCCTGCATGGCGGCGCTTTTGACACCCAGTATCTGCAAAGCTGCTTTTTGTTCTGCCGACTGGGCAGCCAAACGCGCATTACTCAGGCCTATCCTCTGAGGGTCTATTTCCCGGCCTCTTAACAAGGCAAACCTTGCGCCTGCACGGATTTCGCCGCCGCCGTTGGTTAGATACTCATCTTCGTAAATTGGCAGTGTGCCGCTTGAAATGCTGTACCCACCGTAAACTGTGGCGTTAATGCCCTCCAACCGCTGCGAGACAGAAACATCGGCAACCTGACCGCCATAAAAACCGGTCATGCGACCATCATAGGAGCCGTTCAAAATCGGATCAAACGGTGCTTGAGCGATGGTTTCGCGAGCAACTGCGGCCTCAGCAGATGCCTGAGCCTGAATCACTTGAGGCGCGTGCACTTCAACCGATTTCATCAACAAGTCTAGTGTTGTTCCACCTGGCCCCACGACTTGTGCAGCAACTTGTGCGATACTTTTTACGGCCACTGCTGTGTAACTGGATTCCGCAACAGGGATGATTTCAATATCTTCCTCGATCGCAGACAGTGGCTGAGCCATCATTGCGATCGAAAGGATCAATCCAAGACGTACCTTCATTGGGTTTGAACCCCAAATTGCTCAGGGAATTCTGGTGGGAAGTTGTTAAGTTGGCGCCATAATTCGTAGCCGACGGAAACTTCGTCCAGCAGAACCCAACCGCGGGCATTTGTTCCAACTCGCAGGATATTGTTTGCCGGCCATGGCTGCTCGCCTTCCACTGGCTTTATGACAATGCGGAATTTTCCGTTGACCCCTGCCATTGGGTCGATAAAGACAACCTCCCCCGGGAAAGTGCCAATCGCCACAGATGGCCACCCGCTGAATTGAATAACCGGCCAGCCTTCAAACTGCAGGCGCACTTGACGGCCAACGGTAACGAGGCTCGCGTCGCGCCCGTCCACATAAAGCTCAACGGCGCTGTCAATGTCATCCGGTACAAACTGAGCGAGACGGTCCCCCGCTTTAACGAACGTCGCTGTGCCACCAGCGGCCACACGGGTGATCACACCCGACCTCGGTGCAACAACAGCCTGGCTGCCCTCACGAGACAGTGCAACTTCAGCCCGGTTTAGTTCGTCGGCCGAGCTTTGAGCGCGCACTTCATACTCAGCTAGTAGAATTTGAGCCTGTTCCATTTCAAGCCTGGATACCAGACCATCAGCAAACAACGTCGATTTGCGTTCTGCGTCCAGCCGCGCAGTTGCGAGTGCCGTTTGTGCGCTAGCAAGGCGGTCGCGGGCTAGATCAAGTTGAGTTTGCAATCGGTCCAGCAGCTTAGGGTCATTATCCACTATCCGCGCGATCGGTTGACCAGGTTCAACACGGCTGCCTTCTCTGACATACCACTCAGCAATACGACCGGGCACCAGAGCACTGATCGCTTGCTCTCTCTCCGCGGGGTCCAGCGCCACAATTTGGCCTGCTCCAGATATGGTTTGCACCCAAGGCACAAAAGTTATGAACAGTAATGCAGCAACAGTGAAAAACAGGCTGGTAAAAGTGAAAACCAAGATCGCGCTTGGCAATTTGCCTACCTTTAAGGTTTCTAACAGACTGAGTTGTTGCTGATCATAATGCTCTTCGAAAGAAAACTGTCTCATGCCGCAGCTCCTTTCGAAATGTCCTGTTCAATCGTCCAGGTCGACGTTACATCACCGCAAGTGAACCCCGGCAGGTCATCTGCTCGGCGAATAACAACAGCGGTGACTTCTCGCTTGCTGCGCATCTCATCAAGAGTTGCCATAATAAATTCGGGGGCAACCAGCTCAAACACGTCAGTCAATAGAATAAGCCTTGGCTTGTCCATTATGGCTGCCGCGAGCTTGAGCCGCAGTGTTTCCTCAACGGTGAGCGGCCAGCCGGTAGGCGACACGATGGTATCCAGACCACGCGCAAGACCACTAACACGCTCGGTCAAACCAACTACATCTAATGCACGATAGACTTCAGCCCGGTCCACTTCAGGGTGACCGTGCTGGACATAATCCCCAAGCGGCATCTGAGGCAAAGTGGCTCGATCAATCACTTTCACCTCACCCGCCAATGTTTGGTGGTGCCAGTCCTTAACGTCTACCGCGTCAACTTCCACACGACCGCTTTGCGCCTGAATATGGCCTTTGAGCAATCGCGATAGTGTTCGCCGTTCAATAGGAGCCGCGTCGTCAAGACGAATTGAAGCGCCTTGTTCGACGTCAAAACTGAGCTCAACGCGATAGTCACCGTCGATAACCAGCGCATTTTCAATATGCACGGCACCGCCGCCTAAGGGAATTCGCTCCGCTCGCGGCGGCAAGCGCGATGGAATGCCACCAATCCTGTCCAATTCTTCTACGGCGGCACACAGTTCATAATACTCTTCCATCAAGTGCCCCAGCGATACGAAACTGGCGAATATCACCGAAAGAATAAGCTCGGCAGCGACAAGCTGCCCCAGCGAGAGCTGCTCGATGATGACAAGCCAGCCACCAATGCCAAGAAGCGCAGCGCTGGCCAGCGCATACAGGAACAAAAGTGAGATCAGTTGGCGGAAAGTATACCTGAAAAAGCCTTTCATCATGCCAATGTGGCGCTCAATCAGCTGGTTCGTTTTGCGGATCGCATCGTCACCATTAGGACCCGCTTTGAAAAATTCGGAGTTGTGAGAAAGGCCTTCAATCCAGCCTGCGGTGTCATATTTCGCCTCACTCTCGTGAAATGCCCGCTGCGTAGCCTGCCAACCCCAAATTTTCCAGATCGCAAACAAGCAAGCAATAAGCGCCGCGTTGAACAGAAGAAATACCGGGTGATACAAACTCGTAACGATAAACCCGATGCCTGACTGGAACAAAATTGTAAACAGGCCAACCAATAGGGTTGGTACACTCTTTTTGACAGTCATGATGTCAAAATAGCGATTGATGAGGTCGTCACGGCGCTGCTGCTCAAAAAATGCCGCCGGAGAGTTAACAATTTTCAGGGTGATTTCACTGGCAAGGCGTGCAAACACCCTGCGCTCGAACAGCTCAAGGATATACTCCCTGCAAGCGTAGAAAAACCCAGACAAAAGAAGCAAGGCGAATAGGGTTACCGCCAATAATATGACCGGCTGCATAAGGGCGGTGTTGGCCACCTGATCAATCAACATTTGGATCGAGATTGGGATGGCCAAAGCCAGTAAGCTGATGAAGGCACTAAATAATATTGCCAACCTGTAATAGCGCGATTCAGGTCCCAAGACCCTGCGAAACATACGCGAGAATTCTGCTTTTTCAGGAAATTTGCCGTGTTGAGCCATGTTGAGAAATCACGTTAGATAAATTGGATTAAAATGGTGTTAATTAGCTTTCCGCTGTAGATACGCATTTATTTTTTACTTTCAAGCGAAATGGGTATCGATAGTTTTTTACTATCACTGTTTTCAACGGACCTTGAGTACTGAGCGAATGAAATATCGCTCGTATCTCACTAAAGTTTGTTGTGAAGGATTAGTGGCAGATGGCCTGTAAGCCGGGTTCTGTACTGGCTTGCACCAGTGATGACCATTCCTCTAGGCGATTTGTTGCCAAATCGCTCAAGCAACCGACCCGAACAGCAGCGCGAAAACTCGCCTGCACAAGGCAACTGTTCCTATTGGTCTTGCTCCCGGTGGGGTTTACCCTGCCATCCCTGTCACCAGGGACGCGGTGCGCTCTTACCGCACCCTTTCACCCTTACTGACTTGCGCCAGCGGTCTGCTCTCTGTGGCACTTTCCCTGAGGTCGCCCTCGCTGGCCGTTAGCCAGCACCGTGTTTCCGTGGAGCCCGGACTTTCCTCCCCCGCAATTGCGGCGGCGGCCATCCAGCCATCTGCCACGCGCAGCTATACACCCTAATGCAAGCTGATCAAAGCATTTGAGCGCAGTGTTGCGCCGCAATCGATATTGCACTGCCCTCCGAAATACGGCATTGTCCGTCTGCGCCCGCAAGGGGCGCAGGATTTTGTTGTATTTCGAGGAGTAGTTTCATGACACGCAAAGTGTTTTTGGTATTAGTGGCACTTCCACTTGCGGCTTGCAGCAGCAGCGGCGACGAGGTGGTGTTTGATACCGTTTTGGGTCCTGAAACAGAGCGTCAGATTGAAACCTTGCCTTCAACACTGGAAGGCGACGTAGCAAATGCCCGCTATTCCTCAGAAAACCTCAAGGGTCGTGGGATGGAAAGTAGTGATGGCAGCGGTCTGCAATAGCGATCAGGCTTTTCCATACATCCTTAAAAAGCTAGCCACAGCATCATTCACACATTCTTCAATGCCCGCTTCGTCCAAGGGTTGCTGAATACCGATGGCTATTCGGAAATGGGCTGGCTCTTTAACCAGCGCAACGAGCTGTTGCCCTGCTTTCTCAGTATCCTGAATATCCAGTTCGCCTCGATCAACCCAAGTTGTTAAGAAATTGGCTAGTTGAACCTGAATGTCGGCTGGACCAGATTTCCAGAAGATTTCGCCCATTGCCGACCCTTTAGCGCCGGCCGCCACCAAAAGGCGGAACATCGCAATTGCCCTATCGTCCATTAAAAGTGACGCTAACATGTGGCAAACAGCCTTCAGATCACCTTCCAAAGTATGGGAATCGACAGAGGCTAGTGCCTTGTCAGGATAATATGTGGCGATAGCTCCTCGCACCGCTTCGCCAAACAATTGCTCTTTGCTGGAATAGTGGCTGTAAACGGTTTGTTTTGATACGCCTGCGCGACGCGCGACGCCGTCCATGCTTGTGCCATCAAACCCAAGTTCCAAGAAAAGCTCACTGGCCGCTTCTAAAATCGCTTTGGATTTGGAATCGTCGCGTGGCCGGCCTCTTGTGGGTCGTGGCTGTATGGTTTCATGGTGCAGAGATGTGGCTGACACGGCATTCTTTCGTGAAATTGGTGTCAGCCTAAAATTATCAGACCTGCCAGTCCAGTAATTTATTGGAGCAGCGGTGCGGCAAGGGCCAGCCCACTGGCTTGATTGTCATCATCTTCGAGCGCAGAAATGACCCTTATCGCCAAATCCAAGTCAGAATTTCCAATGGCACCTTCCAGCAATTGCAACCTTACCAAGTCGCGCTCATAGACGCCGTCCATCTCGGCAGTTTCCGAAAGCAGCGCGCCAACTTCAGCCGATAATTCTCGGCCATCGAATCGCAAACTGCTGGCGTATCGCGCTTTTTCTGGCAGCTCTGGAAAAGCATCAAACCGGCGAACCGCTGTTGCAATGTTTCCGGTGCCAGCTTCAACGATGCCAACAATGTCAGCAAGCGACGCCAGCGTTTCCATATCCCTTACACGTCCGGCATGAATCTGCATCAAATTGTAACTACCCTCTATGAGCTCACTTGGCATCTTGCCATCGAACATCAAACGGACGCGGTAGGCGGTGGTCAGGGCGCGATCATTGGTGCTGAGCAACCCAGTGAACACTTCGTCCGCCTCGGCTAACAACGCTTCACGTTGTGTTGTCAAACCACGGCGCTCTGCCAGAATTGAAAGTGCGACAAGACCTCGGTACAGCCTGTCCGCGCGCTGAGAAGCGCGAATTTCAGTTTCTAGTTCCGCCAAATCAACTGTCAGCAAAACATTGTCAGGCAAGGTGGGCAATAGACGCAAACGCTGCCAAAATGCGCGAGTGGGGTTGTTCAATTGCGAGAATGCGACATTGGCAGCAGCCAAGTCACCAAGGGTCATAGCCTCCTCGGCGATATTGATCAAAGTGCGTTGTTTGGCACTACTGACTTCCAATTCCTCAACCAATGCAAGAGCACTCGCAGTATCCCCTGCCCTTGCCAGCAAAGGAGCAATTTTGGTGATTTTTTCTTGTGTCACAAGGGTCAGGTTGACAGACCTTGCCTCATCAAGCGCCAGCATAAGCGTTTCAATGGCTTGTCTCTGCTGCCCGGTTGCTATGAGCGAGCGCGCCACCGCAACCAGGACTTTCGATCGCTCTACACCAAATTCTTCTGCGATTACGGTCTGCAGCGCTGCGGAAAAAGCGCAATCGCGTGTTGGTGCTTCCAAACACGCAAGAGTGTATTGATTGGGTTGATGGCTGAGAGCGGCACCACTTTGAGGTTCTTCTTGCGCAATTGCCGGAGTGGTAGCCGCCAAAAGTGCAATCGAAAATGAAATATGTTTCATGCTGTATCCCCACTGATCATCAGATCAGTTTTTATTTGTTTCTATTTGCTCTTCAACTTCTTGCAATGCCAATTTAGTTCCAACATCCAACGAGCCCGTAACTGCTGAAGGGCGCCAATGGCGCTGAAATGCAGCAAGTGCCGTTTCGGTTATTGAAGAAAATTCCGTCTGAACAGGAACTGAATAACCGATCTTGGACAGAGACTGGTTGAGCCATTCAACCGTAGGTCCAACCATACCTTTTTTTGCGAGAATTGTCTCGTTTTTCGTGGACGACTTTGGCCAAACTCCGAACCCGTATTGTGCCAACAGTTCCCAGGGAAAATATTCGCCGGGGTCCATTTTCCGCGCGGGAGCGATGTCGCTGTGGCCAATAAACCGTGAGATTGGAATGGCAAATTCGGTTTTCAGTTCAGTTAAGAGTTCAACTAAACTGCTGATCTGCTCTGTCGGAAAAGGCACGTAACCGAATTCATGGCCAGGATTTACGAGCTCAATTCCGATAGACGAATGATTGAGGCCTTCCCGCCCCTGCCAATAGGAAACCCCTGCATGCCAAGCGCGAGTAGTAGGGTCAACCAGCAGGTGTGTAACGCCATTTTCTTCAACTAGATAATGAGCGGACACCTCTGCCTTTGGGTCGCATAAACGTTTGATTGCGGCTTGAGCCGACTTCATGCCGGTATAATGCAAAACCACAGTATCGACTGTTGGAGTGTCTTGGCCCATCAGCGGTTGCCTGGCATCAAAATTTGGCGATGGTGTATTGATGATGTCTCGTTTAGTCACGCGCCTGCACCGCCTGCTGGTCCTCTGCTCTTTTGTTGTTTCGGAGCGTCACTATCAAAACGCCTAGGATTGTAAGGCCTCCACCCAAGAACATTTGCCAACCGACGGTTTCCCCCATCAGCGCCACGCCACCAGCCACGGAAAAAAACGGCAATGCCAAAAAATACGGCGAAACCATAGAAACTTCGTAACGCTGAAAAAGATAGTTGGCACCGCCATGGCCAATAAGGGTCGATATGAGCGCCGTATACGCGACCGATGCCCACGCGACGTTCCCTGCCGACGAAAGAGCGGCCACTTGACCGTTTTCTATTAGAAGCGAGGTTAAAAAAGATCCCGACATTCCCGCCAACGCCACCCATGCTTGAACTGTAGTAGCTGGAACCTCTTTCAGCTGGCGCATCATGACAGCACAAACCGCATACATGAAGGCGGCAGCCACTATGACAAGCACACCATCCCAGTAAGCGAATATGACCGGGTCGAAACCCAAAAACATGACACCAATGAAACTGATGGATATACCCGCCACACGAGGTAATCCAACAGTTTCCTTCAGAATTACAATTGCCAGAATGGTGGAAAACGGCACGTTCAGTTGCGACGCAATCGCCACAGACCCTACACCGTCTGCTAAACTCATGCCCCAAAACAGCAGCCCAAAATGCACAAAACCCAGCGTAACAGCTGTTTTCAGCAGCGGCTTCATTTTTCCCGGTACAACACGCAAAAAGGGAATTAAAACGGCCAAAACAATCAGAAACCGCAAGCCGTTAGCAAACAGTGGAGGAAAATCTTCAACTGCCCATTTCGTCGCGATGAAGTTGAACCCCCAAACGCCGGCAATCAGTATTGCAAGGAGTGTGTGCTGAGGTTTCATGGTCAAGGTCGCTCGCCGCGGAGCTTCATGATTTCGTCATAGGCAGAATTAATTTCGGCCGCTCGACGAGTAGCAACAGCGATCAAGTCGCTGGGCACACCCTCTGCAATTAGGCGGTCCGGATGATTTTCTCGAACCATCTGTCGGTAACGTTTCCTCAGCTCAGCGGTATCGATTGTCGGCTCCACTCCAAGAACCGTATATGGTGATTCTGGGTTTGCACCCACATGCCGGTTAACAAACGCTTCGATTTCTTCTGGTCGGTACCCGAATATTTGAGCCACAACACGGATGTAGTTCAGCTCGTTTGGATGAACATGACCATCTGCTTTTGCGATGAAGAAGAGTGCATCCAGCACGTCCGCTAAAACAGTTCGGTTGCCCCGCATGATGTCGGCAATCTGCTTCGCGTAAGCATCAAACCCCGCGGTATGTTTGCGCGCCATGTCGAAAACACGGCCAACATTGGCCATTTCATGAGGGGGCACTTTAAATACCTGCTTGAAGGCATCCACTTCTTCACGCGTTACTTGGCCGTCAGCTTTGGCCATTTTTGCTGATAACGCGATGACACCGATGGTAAACGACACTTGCCGTGTCTCATCAGTTTCACTACCAGACGACTCGATGCCAGCGTCTACCGCAGCACCAACAGAAACACCCACAAGCGCGCCAATTGGCCCGCCAAGTGCAAATCCTGCGGTACCGCCAATGATTTTTCCCCAGATCGACATGCTGAACAGGTAGCATAGGCATGACGCCTATCCCACTCAAATCTTAGGCAAAATTCGATTGCACAAAAGATTATATTTGTTCGCTTGGCGAAGCCTCAGAAAACTATTATATCTGTGCGCCATCGTCACAAAGTTGCAACAATGAACTTTGGCGCTTTTTAGAGGAATTAAGGGAATGGTTGATGTCGTTATTTCCGGCACAGGGTTATATGTCCCGGAAGATAAAATCACCAATGAAGAGCTGGTTACTGCCTTTAATCAGCATGTTGATCAGTTTAACGCTGAGCACAAGGCAGACATCGACGCTGGTTTGATGCCCGCGAAACAACACTCAAGCGCAGAATTCATCGAAAAAGCGTCGGGAATCCGAGAGCGGCATATGGTTGACGTTCAGGGTGTCATGGACCTTAATCGGATGATGTCAAACATGCCTGACGGCGGGCATGGTGACGCAGACACGCCCTGCTTTCAGGCTGCAATGGGTATTGCGGCAGCGAAAATGGCGCTTTCTAACGCTGGCGTTGATGCGTCCGACATTGACCATATTGTCTGTACTTCAGCAGTTATGCAGAGATCATTTCCCGCGATCGGCATCGAGGTGCAGCATTTCCTTGGCACGTCCGGCTCAGCTTTTGACATGGTCATGGGATGCTCGTCGGCGACATATGGTTTGATTGCAGGTGTGAACGCTATCAAGAGCGGCGTTGCCGACCGAGTTTTGATGGTGAACCCGGAAATTTTCTCCACCATGGTCAACTATCGGGACCGCGACAGCCACTTCATTTTTGGAGATATTGCCACTGCAGTCGTTCTTGAGCGCGCGGATCTTGCAAAAAGTGATGATCAGTGGCTTGTTAAACACACCAAACAAAGCACTCAGTTTTCCAACAACATTCGCTCAAACTATGGGCCAATGACCCGGATCGATGACGGCTCCATGCTTCGCGACGATATGTTTTTCGTTCAGGAAGGCCGGAAAGTGTTTAAGGAATTGCTGCCGCTGGTGACTGCTTTCATTAGCGAGCAGCTTGATGAGCGGGGCCTAGAGGTTTCGGCTCTTTCACGTATGTGGCTGCATCAGGCAAACATCAATATGAACATGTATGCGGCGAAAAAGCTGCTGGGTCGCGATCCACAGCCCGGCGAAGCTCCTACTGTTCTGGAGCAATATGGAAATACTGCAGGCGCTGGCTCCATTGTTGCTTTTCATCACCACAGAAATGACCTCAAGTCTGGGGACCAAGGTCTTATCTGCTCATTTGGTGCTGGTTATTCGATCGGCAGTTTGCTGGTAGAAAAACAGTAGCCAAGCAATCACTCAGGGGACTAAGGGTGGGCAACATCGTTATCAGCGGGACAGGTGTTTTTACGCCGTCCCAAAACCTGACCAATGAAGCATTGGTGGCGGGATATAACGCGCACGTCGATTTATGGAACGCGGAGCACGCAGAGGAAATCGCTGCGGGGGAGATGACCGCCAAAGAACATTCTTCAGAAGCGTTTATCGAAAAAGCCTCGGGCATCAAAAACAGATACTTGATGGAAGCTTCTGGGCTTGAAGAGCCTGACCGGATGTACCCCTATTTGTCCGACTTGGCTGAGGATGAACTCGCCAGCACGCCGGTGCAGGTTAAAATGGCGCTTGCTGCCGCCAAGGCCGCGCTCAGTGAGGCAGGCCTTGATGGCAGTGACATTGATATGGTCATCATTTCTGCCTCTGTGTGGGAACGATTTGTGCCGTCAATGGCGACTGAATTGCAGCAAATTCTGGGTGCTAATGGATTTGCTTTTGATATGGCGATGGGGTGCTCGTCAGCGACTTTTGGAATGTCGACTGCGCAAGATGCACTGATCAGCGGCATGGCAAACAAAGCTTTGGTGGTGACCGCTGAGTATCTCTCCCCGCTCATGGCGTACGAAGACCGCGACGGACACTTCATCTTTGGGGACGCGGCCGTTGCCATGATTTTGGAGCGTGAGGAAGAAGCAAGCTCAGACGCCGCATTCCGCATACTTGACCGAAAGCTTTTTACAGAATTTTCAACCAACATTCAGGCCGGTTTCGGTTCCCGTGTGTTGATTGAACGTGACAAGATTAGCGACCCAGCCCAACGCTTCAGCCAAAGTGGGCGGGTGGTCTTCAAAGAGTTATTGCCTAAAGTTATCGACCATGTGGAAAGCCACTTGGGTGCCAATGAAAAAGCGGTTTCAGATTTCAAACGCATGTGGCTACATCAAGCGAATATCAATATGAATTTGTTTGCTAGTCGCAAAATCCTTGGTCACGAACCAAGCCAAGACGAAGCACCAACAATTCTGGACCAGTATGCAAATACAGCGGGCGCCGGGTGCATGATCGCATTCAACAACCATAAAAGCGACTTTGAAAGTGGTGACCTGGGCCTGATTTGCTCATTCGGGGCAAGCTACTCAATTGGTAGCTTTATTGTTGAAAAGGTCTGAACAGACTAACTAGTTTTTAGCGCAAGATTTTTGGCCACAGCGTCGATCATACCCTCCGCTTCCAGGTCGTCGCCGCGGGCGGTGAATGATGCGAGCTTAACACGCACGGTTACATCCTTGCCTTTTTGGTGATATGAGCGGCCCAGAATCTCACCTTTCACCCTGTCTTCGAGCAGTATCGCACCCTCTTCAGGTGTGCCGGGTAAAATAAGCAGAAACTCGTCATTGCTGAAGCGGCTGAAAATATCTTGTTCGCGACGTCCCGCCACGACGGCCGTAGACAATTGTTTCAAAACCTTGTCGCAACCGGTGCGCCCCACCGCGTCTCGAATGTCTTTAATGTTCCCAACCTCTATCAACAGGATCGACACAGCATCTGCATTGCGACGGGCACGGGCTAGAACGACTTTTGCGACGGTTAAAAAGGCCCGCCGATTAAGCGATCTGGTTACGGGCTCCAGCATTTGCTCTACGCGGAGTTCCGTTTGCAAACGCTCGGCAACCATCATGATAACACCAATCACATAGAGCGGTGTAAACATCAAAGCTTCGAGGATCGTAAGAGGTGTGACCCATGTGGCATCATCTGCCGAAAATGCCGTATCAAATCCAAGAGCAGGCCAACTGAATATGCGGTACAAGTTCGCCAATCCATGGATAACAAACATGGCCATAACAAAATATGAGCCCAACCTGCTTTCTCGGATCGCACTTTCATAGATGTCAATACGAAAGCCTTTGGCTCGAAAGATCACTAAGACAATACTAAAGCTGCTTATGGCGAAAAAGATCGAGACAATTGCCGTTCTTCCCAGGGCCACACCACCGCCAGCCTGGTAGAACATCACAGCAAATACTGATGCAACGCTCAGGACCACGACCAAGAACATTAATCGTTTGGTTTTTTGATGCCAAAAATCTGCAAGACCAATCCACGCCGCCGCATGTCCGAGCACCAGGAAGACATAAATCGCGAAAATCTGCGCGAAGCTTGACGCTTCGCCAAAACCTAGTGCCAGCACCAGTCCCACAAAACTAGCCAACGGGCTAAGGGTGATTGCCGACAATCCAACGGTAGATTGATTTCTCAGCCAAAAGCCGCCCAGAAGCACGGCTGAAGCCAGATGCATGGCAAGCGTTCCAATTATCAAAAACGAAAATCCGTCCGTCATAACTGGTGTGTGCCCCTTTGCCTAGCCTCAAGCGATTTCAAGACCTTAACGATATTTTTGTCAATTGCAATGCTAGACCCCGCTAATCAGGCGTCGCCACAAAACGTCTGTTGTCGAATTCAATCGACCGTGCGCGGCAAACCGTTCATCGCAATTTTTCTTGCACTCCTTCTACAGCTGTAGTATCCGAATTCTACATATGTAGTTGAAGAGGCAAAAATGACAGACGGCGTAAAACTTAGTGATCAACAGTACCAACTGATGCAAGCGCTTTGGCATCTAGGGGAAGGGTCTGCAAAAACTGTTCAAACTCAGCTCTCACATTTGGGTTTGGCGCATACGACCGTCGCCACGATCTTAACTCGCTTGGAAAAAAAGGGCGTTTTGATTTCAAGAACCGAGGGCCGTGAGCGAATTTTCGTGCCCACAGTCAGTGAGGGCGAGGTGCGCCGGTCTATGGTTTCTTCTTTAGTTGGCACATTGTTCAAAGGGGACGACCGCCAGTTACTCGCGCATCTCGTAAAGGAAAGCGACTTGCAGCAGAACGACCTCGACGAAATTCAAAAGATGTTGGCGGAGGCTGGCAATGATTGATCAAATAGTTCTCGATCTGCCAATCCTGGCATTGTTCATGAAGTTTATGATTGCCAGCACATTGTTGCTTGGTGGTGTTTGGATTCTGGAAAAAATTGGCGTGATCAATTCGCCAGATATGTCAGAGTCTGCCTGGAAGCTGGCTATATTCGCAAGTTTTGTAGCTCTATTGCCAGTTTCATTTACATCCAACAATCTGACTATTCCGATCAATGAGACAGTTGCCAGTGAATATGTCAGCCAACCTGAGCCACGCGAGACAACGCAGATAACGCAGATAACTCCACGACCGGCTCCACAGCCAGAACCGGTGAATGACAGACGCCCAACTCTTCGCTCAAACACGAGCGCTGAATTGGTGTCGCCAGAGGTTCAGGAACGTATTGATGAGGTCCGAGAACAGTTTCAGCGGCAAGCGAGTACCAACGACACCCCTCCTGTTCCGGCGAGCCAATTCACAGCAGATCCCATGCAAGATAGGTCCAGCTTTGCTCCGGGACCAGACTCGCTGCTGATTGCGGCCTGGGCTTCCCTGGCTATGATTGCGCTTATTGCTCTTGTGGCTTCCTATTCGCGCGCCATCAAAAGCCTTGGTGACCGCACGCGAGTTCCGGCAGAACACCATGCGAACCGGACATTGCGCGCGCTTTGCGAACAGGTCGATATTCGCCATGTGCCATATCTCAGCCGGTCGAGTGCGATCAACAGCCCTGTTTGCTTGCCTCGGCGAGAGATTTGCCTGCCGGACTGGGCTTTTGAAGACATGGACGAAAAAGCACTCGACAGCCTGATCGCACATGAATTGGCGCACATGCTCAGGCGTGATCCTGTGATGATGATTTTCACTCAGACTTTATGTCGGGTGTTCTTTTTCCAACCGCTGTTTGCATTGGCACGCAGACGGCTGGAAGACAATGCCGAACTGGCAGCAGACCAGTGGGCAGCAACTCATTTGTCAACTGCAAGAGCAGTGGCAAACGCACTCTATACGTGCGCACAAAAAATAACCGAGAAACGACAGCTACAATGGGGATTGGCCATGGCCGGTGACAAATCGATACTAAAACAACGTGTGGAACGCCTTCTGAAGGCAGAGGGTTCTTCTTTTGATACAGCAGGCCGCATCAAACGCGGTGGCATAGCAGCGATCCTTCTGGCTGCGGTTGTCAGCCTGCCCAGTGTCGAATTTGCCACCGCCATGAGCGCAGGGCACCCGCACGACGTGCCAGACGAAGAAGAAATCGACCGGATGGTACGTCGTCTTGAACGCGACATCGCACGCGAGGTTCGTCCGCTTGAGCGCGAAATTCTGCGCGCGGTCAAGCCACTGGAAAGTGAAATTGCGCGCGAAGTTGCCGCAGTAACAGCAGATGCAGTCAGAATGGCGGCCTCAGCCGCCGAGATTGCAGCTGAAGTCTCAGCAGAAGCTGCTGCAGAAATTGCTGAAGAATTGGCGCGGCACCCCGAAATCAATCACCACTTTGAGACAGGTGGCGGCTTTCAATCCGGCAATATGCAATGGAGCGATGACGGCGAAACCATCAAAGTTAGCTGGGATGGCCGCTTTGAACTCACAGATGACGAGCGTGGCATCAAGCGTATACGCCGCGATGGGATGCTAAACATCCGGACCGAAGATGATGATGGCCGCCGTCGCATTCGTATGGAAAACGAACGCGGCGAAATAGAAACGACTTATTGGGTGAATGGTCGCCGCAGTGAGATGGACACAGAAGGTGAGGAGTGGCTTGCAAATACCATTCAGAAACTTGTGCGCCATACTGCGATCGATATGGAAAACCGGATCGAGCGCTACCTTGAGCAAGGTGGTACGAAACTGGCGTTCCAGAAATTCGATGAACTGGAAACAGATTACGCACGCCGCGTTTTTGCCAGTGTCCTTGTAGAAGAAGCCAATCTCGACAATGGTGACGCCAAAAAACTCCTGAAAGCTCTAAAAGTCATCGAAAGTGACTATGAAATCCGTTTGGTGCTTTCTGTGATGCTGGACGAAGGCTTGATAACAAAAGATACGCTGGATGAAGCGCTAGCCCTGACAACGTCCATCGAGAGTGATTACGAGTTAAGGCTCACACTGACCCCGATGCTCGAAGAGTTCGCTTTCGACGACCGCAATATGAAGCATGTGCTTGAGCGCGCAAACTCGATAGAAAGCGACTATGAACTACGCCTCCTGCTGGCAGCGGCCATGGACGCTGGGCGCTTGTCTGACGCCAATCAGAAGCTCTTGGTCAAAGCGGCATCATCAATCGACAGTGACTATGAGCTACGCCTTGTCATTGGCCAGTTTGCTGATGAAGCCGACATGGATGAAGACCTTACCAAAGACTTGCTTGCAGCAATAGGCACCATGGACAGCGACTATGAAAAGCGCCTGGCTCTGTCTTCAATTCTTGATGAAGGAAGAATGTCGGATGAGAACTGGCTGCTTGCAATCGAACTCGCCAGCAAAATTGACGGCGACTATGAAAAGCGGCTGATCCTCTCGCAAATCAAAGATGACATGCCACGGGATTCCAAAATTGAATCAGCTTTTTGGAGCGCCGCCGACACCATCTCAGGCGACTATGAAAGAGAATTGCTTGGCGTCGATGAGCGTCGCTAAGCCCCATCACAGTGCCCAGTGGGGCACACCTTTGTGAACCACAACTTGAACCCCCTCCCCTTTGCTTTACCCTTAAAGCATCAGGGGAGGTTTTTTTATGCAGGGGCGTTTCAAAAAGATAGTGGCCGGAGTTTTGGGGCTGTTAATCCTCGCGGTTATCGGGGTTAGAGTAATTGCGCCGCTTATGTTGGAAAGTTCACTCAACCGGCAGATTTTCTTTCCTGATCAAAAGGTAGCGGATGCTACACGCATGCTGCACACCGATATGCTGATCATGGACTGGCATACGGATACCCTTCTGTGGAATAGAAACCTTCTGGATCAGGCCGAACGCGGTCATGCAGATGTACCGCGCCTGCAAAGCGCCGGCTTTGACCTGATGATGTTCACGACCGTTACCAAATCGCCTCGTGGTCAGAACATTGGTAAAAACACAGGTGACTCTGACAATATTACACCGCTTGTGATGG
Organism: Kordiimonadaceae bacterium; assembly: GCA_017640725.1. Lineage (GTDB taxonomy): Bacteria > Pseudomonadota > Alphaproteobacteria > Sphingomonadales > Kordiimonadaceae > Kordiimonas. Next base: position 211,639 of record JAEPQB010000002.1, read on the forward strand.
TCCAGGGCTGGCCAATGCGCACATGGAACAGCCTTTTGGAACGCGCCCTATATCAGGCAGAAAAACTGGATCATGCTGTCATGGACTCAGGAGGATCTCTCGCGTGGGTGCGAAACAAAAGTGAGCTGACCAGCCACCTTGAAGCACGCCAAAACAGTGCCGCGCCTCACAGCGTCGGCGCGCTCCTGGGGTCTGAGGGCGCGCACCCGTTGGAAGGGAAGCTGGAAAACATCGACCTGATGTTTGAAGCCGGGTATCGCATGATGGGCATCACCCATTTTTTTGATAATGAGCTTGCAGGTTCCCTCCACGGTGTTAGCAAAGCCGGCTTGACAGATTTTGGCCGCGCGGCCATCGCACGCTTTGACGAACTAGAGATGATCATCGATCTCGCGCATGTTTCAGAAGCCGCCGCATACGAAATTCTTGCGCTGTCATCCCGCGCGCCCGTCGTTTCCCACACCGGCTTGAAGGGGCACTGCGACACTGCCCGCAACTTCTCGGACGATCTGATGAAAGCGATAGCTGCCAAAGGCGGACTAATCGCTGTTGGCTTTTGGCAAGAAGCCATTTGCACACCAACACCGACTGGCATTGCAGCTGCTATTGACTATGGCATCAAACTGGTTGGCGAAGATCACATTGTCATCGGATCTGACTGGGATGGCAGCACTGAATCGATCACCGCGCCGGATTTTCCGCTGATCACCCAGGCTTTGCAAAAGCTTGGATACTCAGAAGCTAGCATACGCAAAGTGATGGGACAGAACAGCGTGCAATTTTTGCAGCGCTGGTTGCCAAATGGCTAAGCGATTTCAACTAACTATTCTTTGAGGAAAACAATGACACCGGAACTTGACCTTTTGCTATGGAGCGTGATCCTCACATTTGTATTGATCCTTATACCTGCTGGCGAAGCATTGCGGCGTAACGGCGCCGAAGCGCAAGGCGGGGCGCGCGATAACTTACCGGAACCGAGCATATTCAACAGACGCGCAACACGCCTCTACAAAAACATGCTTGAAAATATGGTTTTGTTCACGCCGCTTGTATTGATCACCCATCTCGCTGAAGCATCGAATTCCATGACCCTGTTGGGCGCACAGATATTCTTCTATTCGAGGGTCGCGCATGCTGTGATCTATCTCGCCGGGTGGCCCATGATCAGACCGCTTGCCTGGTTTGCAAGCGTCATCGGCATGGGCATGATTGCCTGGCAGCTGTTGTGACGGTGCTTATTCTTTGGGCGCAAACAGGAAGTGAAGCCCGGCAACGTATGATGCGGGAATAACAGCCATATGGCCACCGGCTTGTAAACGTTGATATTTGATATTGCCCGAGCCTGCTTTGCTTTGTAAGGCGCCAAGACTGGGAGCAAGCGCCGCGTGCACGTCTTGCTCGCTTGCTTCGGACGAAAGGTAAAACTTCGGAAGATTGTCCGCCTCAGCAATTAGCGGCAAGAAGCCTTGCGCCCACTCAGGCTCCTCTTCAAGGGAGGGGCTGGTCGCCAGAATGTGGGTGAACATGCGAGGACTCTTCAGCCCGGCATACACAGAAAACAGCCCAGCGGAGGAATGTCCGTATAGACCAATGGCGTTGTCATCAATCCGGTAATTGGTTTTCAGGAATGGCAAGACTTCTTCCGTTACTGCCTGCAGAAAACGGTCAGCACCACCATCAGCCGGGTGAAAGTCCAGCTGACGTTTCTGTATCCATTTGTTTAGGTCGCGGTAAGCAATGGTCGCAACCAGCATTGGTGGTACGTTGCCTTCAAAGGAGAGAAGCCGAGGAATTTCGGCAGACATCCCAAACATAACGTCGCCGTCCAAAGTCAGGATCAGCGGAAACTTCGATGAAGTTGCCTGATAGCCGAACGGCAATGCGACGGCAATATCAACTGTTTCACCAAGTTTTTCGGACTGTAGTTGATGCACTTCAGTGCCAACTATCTCAAATCCTTCAGCCAAAACTGTTGGTACATTAAAGAAAAACAGCAGTAAACCTGCCCAGTATGCCTTGTGCTTCATGGCCACCTCCATTTGATCGCGTCAACGATGCATGCTGAGAGGCGAGCGACAATAGCCGAGGGGTTAAACAGCTTGAATTTATGGATGAATGGGCGTTTCAGTTAGAAAAGCGCTTTTAAGCATGCTAATTGAAACACATTGGTAACTAGTAATTTGTTCGGATTCGACATGCGATACTCGGCTTTCGTCATTACCTTCTTCTTGGCATTCCCATTGTTATTGGCACCTTCCACAGGAGCCCAGCAAGCACCCCAAACCCCAGCGGAGGCACGGCCTATGACGGAAGAGGAAGTTCGTGAACAATATGCAAAATCGATGAATTTTATGCTGCGCCGCGCGAAACTGGTGCGCACTCTTGCGGCTGAGCATCTCGTTTACATCGCAGAGAATGCTTCCCAGCCCGAATTCCACATTGTTGAAGAAGCCAGTCAGGTCGTGGCATATGATCTGGTTTGCGATAATGGCCAGTTTGACCCGGCGGCGCTTGATCAAATGACGACGGAAAGCACCTATCGCATTGCGATTGCGGCAGGTAAGTCGCCCATAGCGGAAACACTTACAGAACTTGGTCAGCGCCAGACAATCCCGGAACGCATGAGTTTGCTGGGCGACATGGCGTCGACAGTCTTTATGTTCCAGGTGGGGCGCCGCCGTGGGCTGTTTGACAGCTTGATCACCGATTTTGGCATGAGCAAATTCTGTTCGGGCATGCGGGCCAACATGCGCCAACGGTACGACAGCATCGTAGCGAGCGCCGAAGAACGATCAACACCTGAATAAACCGGGGACCTATACCTCGAACGAAAAATCGTTGGGGTCCACCCTGCGCATCATGCGCCGATACTTAAGAGTGGACCAGGGCCAAAGCGTGTAGTTGCGCCCATCAGCACCCACATACCAGCTTTTGCATCCGCTCAGCCAAACACTGCCCTGAAGGTCGCGTTGAATTTGAACGTCATATTGTTCGCTGAGGTCCGCTTTCACGTCAATTGACTTCGCATTCTTCCGCTGCATCGCTTTCAAACAGCCAACAATATAACCAACCTGTGCTTCAATCATCAGGATAATCGAATTATGACCCAGTCCACTGTTTGGGCCGGTCAACAGAGCAAAATTGGGAAACCCCGGCACTGAAACTGTGTTGTGGGCCCGAACCCCGCCGTCGGCAAAATAGTCTGACATTTTTTGTCCCGAAGGTCCGGTAATTTCCATACCTTCAAGCAGGCTAAAGGGTTTGAACCCTGTCGCATACACGATCGTATCAACCTGATGATGGGTCCCCGTGGCATCGATAATTCCCTTGGAGTTTACCCGGTCAATAGGGTTGGTCACGAGGTTCACATTGTCTTTTTGAAGGGCGGGGAAATACTCATCTGACCCTAAAATGCGTTTACAGCCAACAGGATAGTCCGGTGTCAGCTTGGCCCGCAATTCCGGGTCGGATACTTGTTCCTCTAAGTGCTTCAGAGCTTGTTTGCGCGCCCAAGCCTGCAACATTTTGTTCTGACGGAACAGCGGGAACCGACCTTCGAACGATAGATAAATGCCGAGCCGGTGAAGTTTTCTAATCCAACCAAATTTTCTGAATCGTTTTTTTTGCCCATCGCTATAGGGCGGGTCCTGGCGCGGCATAACCCAGTTTGGTGTCCGTTGAAAAACAGTGAGCGATTTCACCTTATCAACGATCTCCGGTATAAGTTGCAACGCGCTGGCTGCTGTTCCTACCACGGCAACATTTCGACCCGTCAGGTCGTGCTCATGGTCCCAGTGCGCTGAATGAAATGCTTTCTCTGCAAATTCGTCCATGCCCTCCAGCTCTGGCCACCGCGGGACATGCAGTCCGCCAATTCCGTTAATCAAAAAATCTACTTTTTCTTTTCGTCCGCTCGCAAACTCGAGATTCCAGCCATCCTCAAAGTTTGCAGATACAAGTTGTTCACCAAACTCAAGATGATCCTCCATGCCATGGTCAGCGCTGCACTTCTCAATATAGGCCTGTATTTCTGCTCCGCCTGAATAGTGTTTGGTCCAATCAGGGTTGGGCGCGAACGAGAAACAGTAGAGATGCGACGGGACATCACACGCTACACCTGGATAGGTGTTTTCGCGCCATGTCCCCCCAACTTTGTTTGCCTTTTCGAAAATTCGAAATGATGTGATTCCAGCTTCCTTGAGCTTTATGCCCATGCAAAGCCCGGAAAAACCAGCACCAATAATGGCTATGGTTGGTGATGCGTTCGTCATGCCCTCTCCCCTGCACTCGGCGCATTATGTGACCAGAATGATTAATCATTCCCATTAACTTGTAAAGGGCAGTCCATGGGGCTCGTGATCTATCCGCGCGTTAGCCGTACCAACAAGCGATCGATAGAATTGAGGAAATTCGATCTGTCACGCTGAGTAAAGCTCGCATTAAACCCTCTATCTGCGCCTGTCTCCCGAAGCTCAGCCTTCAACTCTCGCATGGCCAATGCCATGCCAATATTGTCACGCGTGAAGGCTTTACCCGTTGGGCCGAGGGCCTCTGCGCCTTTTTCAAGAGACCGCGACGCAAGGGGAATGTCGCTCGTAATGACGAGGTCCCCTGGCTCGACGTGGTCTACGATCCAGTCGTCCGCAGCGTCTGCACCTTCTGCAACGACTTGTTTCGTGACTTTGGGACCGACAGGCATGCGCATCCATTGGTTCGAAACGAGAAAAACCTCCAGATCAAATCTGGCAGCAGCCTTCAGGACCTCGTCCTTAACAGGACAGGCATCTGCATCAACAAAAATTCGAGTCACAATATTCTCCACAAGCTAGTCCTATTTTAAGATCGAGCTGTCGAATAACAATCTCTTGTTTGATATGTTGAAAAAGTCGATTGGCATCTGCGATGGGGGCGCCTAAAACAGTCATTACCCGCATATGAGGATACGCTGTGCCAACAGGTGATCAATGGCAGTTTTGGATAGACCGAGGTGGCACATTTACTGACGTCGTTGCGCAGGAGCCAGGAGGACACCTGTCCAGCTTCAAGTATCTTTCAGTTAACCCAGAGCGATATGACGATGCAGCCGTTTATGCAATGCGGGACATCCTGAGTGTTGATGAAGCTGCTCCCTTTCCAGATCAAAAAGTGGCTGCGATCAAGATGGGAACCACGGTCGCTACAAACGCCCTTCTGGAACGGCAAGGTTCGAAAACACTTTTACTCATCACATCTGGCTTCAAAGATATACTGCTTATTGGCCAGCAGCACCGCCAGGGCCTGTTTGACCTGAAACCCTCGCGCCCCAATCCTCTCTATTCTGCGGTTGTCGAGGTGTCCGAGAGAATTCACGCCAATGGTGCCGTAGAGACACCCATTGACCTTGCCCAGTTGGAATTGGACTTGAAACACGCGCAGCAAAGCGGTTTTGACAGCATTGCCATTGCGTTCGCACACGGGTATCGCCACCCAAAACACGAAACTACTGCGGCGGCACTGGCCGAACAAGTTGGCTTTCAGCAAATTTCCGTTAGTCATAAAGTGAGCCCGCTGATGAAACTGGTTCCGCGCGGTGACACAACTGTCGCAGACGCCTACCTGACGCCTGTACTCAAACATTATGTTAGCCAAGTCCGCGCCAACACCGGCCGGAGCCCGTTATATTTTATGCAGTCGAATGGTGGACTGGTAGCTGCCAGTGCCTTTGAAGGCAAAGACGCCGTTTTGTCTGGTCCAGCTGGCGGCATTGTCGGCGCAGTCAGGGCGGCCGAACGGGAGGGCATAACCCGAATTTTGGGTTTTGACATGGGTGGCACATCGACTGATGTCAGCCATTATGCCGGCGCGTTTGAACGGGTCACAGATACCAATGTTGCTGGAGTACGGATGACCATTCCGATGATGGACATCCATACGGTTGCCGCCGGCGGCGGTTCCATCTGCCGGTTTGAAAACGGCCGTTTTCAAGTCGGACCGCAATCAGCAGGAGCTCATCCAGGTCCGGCCTGCTATGGGCTTGGCGGTCCCATCACCATTACCGACTGCAACGTTATGGTGGGGAAAATTCAGCCCGACCTGTTTCCAGCCGTGTTTGGGCCAGACGGCAAGCAGCCTCTTAACGCAAAAGCAAGTATGTCGGGTTTTGAACAAATCAAAGCAGCAATTCGGTCCCAAACTGGCCGCGAAATGAGCAACGAAGAAATTGCGGAAGGGTTTTTGGCAGTAGCTGTGGAACATATGGCGCGCGCGATAAAGCGCGTCTCGGTGGAAAGAGGTCACAATGTTAAAAACTATGCCCTGCTAACCTTCGGGGGTGCCGGAGGGCAGCATGCATGCCTGGTTGCAGATGCTCTTGGTATGGAGAAAGCTCTTATCCCACCTTTTGCGGGTGTTTTGTCGGCACTCGGCATGGGAATGGCTGACCAAAGAGCGATCGCCGAAAAAGCTGTAGAGGTTTCATCGCACGAGACAAATGTTGTGATGGCGGCCATCAATGACGTCATCAACAAAGCGAAGCAACAACTGCAAGTCCAAGGTGTTGCGCTAGATGAAATTGAAGTGAAAAGCAGTCTGAAAGTAAAATACGAGGGTACAGACACCACACTGCCCCTTCAATTCAATGGCCTAGGTAATCTAAGAAACGAATTTGAAATTGCGCACATGCAGCAGTTCGGTTTTGTAGAAGCGGACACACCGCTTGTGATCGAGGCGGTAGAAGCAGAAGCCATAGCACGACTTCATTCAGAAATTCAGTCACTTGAGAATTCTGGGTCGCAGCAAAGTCGCCAAGCGGATATTCCTGTCTACACCGTTGGAAAAAAACTGACTGCGTCGGTTGTGCACCGAAAAGACCTCGCCATTGGCAGCCCGCTCAATGGCCCCGCCATTATCATAGAGGACGGCAGCACAACGGTTGTTGAGCCCGACTGGCAGGCGGAAACAACAGCAAATGGATCGCTGTTGCTGCATCGCACCAAAGAGCGAATGCAAGCGGAAATCGAGCACGAGACTGCAGACCCCATAATGCTTGAGATTTTCAACAATCTTTTCATGTCCGTTGCTGAAGAGATGGGCGGTGTATTGGCGAAAACCGCACATTCCGTCAACGTAAAAGAACGATTGGATTTTTCATGCGCCGTGTTTGACGAGCAGTCCCGCCTGATAGCCAACGCACCCCATATGCCGGTTCACCTGGGCAGCATGGGAGAGAGTGTGGGGGCTATTGCCGAAGCCCGCAGAGGCACGATGAAGCCGGGTGACGTGTTCATGGTCAATGACCCAACGGCCGGCGGCACCCATTTGCCTGATATCACTGTTGTCACACCCATATTCCTTGACGGATCGTCTGAACCTGATTTTTTTGTTGCATCGCGTGGCCATCATGCGGACGTTGGCGGCACAACGCCCGGGTCTATGCCGCCTGATTCAAAAACGCTCTCTGACGAAGGTATCAGTTTCATCAACTTTCAGCTGGTTGATGACGGCAGTTTCTTAACCGATCAGGTTGTTCAAGCGCTGTGCGACAGTGCACACCCTGCACGCAATCCGGCGCAAAATATTGCTGATCTGAAAGCCCAGGTAGCCGCTAACGCGCGCGGCGCAATGCTGGTTAAAAACCTGGTCAGCTATTACGGGATTGCCACAGTCAGCCGCTATATGGAGTTTGTGCGTCAAAATGCGGCCGAAGCTGTGCGGGCCGTCATAGGGCGGCTTACTGCAGGTCGTTATGAATATAAAATGGATTGCGGTGCTACCATAAATGTCTCTCTACAGCCTCGCCCCGAAGAAGGTAGACTGACCGTTGATTTTACGGGCAGCAGCGAACAGCTATCAAACAACTATAATGCACCCTATGCGGTGGTAAAAGCAGCAGTGCTGTATGTTTTCCGTGTTCTTGCAGGTGGGGACATTCCATTGAACAGTGGCTGCCTGGAACCAATTGACATCATCATGCCAGATGGCAGCATGATGAACCCCGGCGAAAATGCAGCCGTGGTTGCTGGAAATGTGGAAACGAGCCAAGCCATCACCAACGCCCTGTTTTTGGCAACCGGTGAGCTTGCCGCCTCACAAGGCACCATGAACAACTTCACGTTCGGCAACGACACCTATCAATATTACGAAACGATCGCGGGTGGAACCGGCGCAGGACAGTCATTTGACGGCACTGACGCGATCCATTCCCACATGACGAATAGCCGACTTACAGATATTGAAGTGCTGGAGTGGCGCTACCCGGTTTTGGTTCGGGAATTCGGTGTTCGGGCGGGCAGCGGCGGCGTCGGAGCACACCAGGGAGGCTCGGGAGTTGTTCGTGAATTCGAGTTTCTGGAGCCAATGGAAATCTCATTACTGGCAAACCACTATCTGTCTGGGCCTCCCGGCTTTGCAGGCGGACGCGGCGGCAAACCAGGCGAAGCTTCAATTTTGCGCACGGACGGTACGCTTGATAAGCTCAACTACGCTGACAAAAGCGTTCTTAACACTGGCGATCGCATCCGGATAGAAACACCCGGTGGCGGTGGTTACGGCTCAGAAACTTAGACCCTGACACTTATTGCTTGATCAAATGGTCAGTGGCTTGACGAGCGTGCTAAGCCGTCTATATTGAATTACTGGACTGATGAGTTCAGTAATTTAAGAGTGTGAACACGAGAGGGGTTTGACATGTCAGCTGAAACCACGGCAGACACGGTAGAAACGTTTGACAAAAAGGCTTTGTTCAAGATCCCGGGCGATACGGGCTTGCCGTTTTTTGGTCATACGTTTCGCCTGCTGAAAGACCCAATCAGTTTTGGTCGCTCCATGCGCCAAAAATACGGTGACGTGTATCGCACCTACAGTTTTTTCAAGCACAATGTGTCGCTTCTTGGACCTGACGCCAACGAGTTTGTGCTGATGGACAGGGGCAAGAATTTTTCGAATGAATTGGGCTGGTCGCCCTACCTAGAACGGCTTTTCCCGCGCGGGTTGATGTTGCTTGATTTCGACGAGCATAAAGCGCACCGACATATCATGGCGGCGGCTTTCAAAACTGCGCCAATGAAAGGTTATATGGAACGCCTCAACGCTGCTATGCCTGAACGCATCGCAGAATGGGGGAAGCGGAAATCATTCCAGTTTTATCCCGCGATAAAAGAGCTTTCGCTTGATATGGCAACAATCGTTTTTCTTGGTCTGGAGCCAGGACCGGAAAGCAACAAGATTAATCAAGCCCTGACAGACATGGTATCAGCGAGCCTCGGTGTTATTCGCGTTCCCCTGCCAGGCACCATCATGCGGAAAGGCGTTAAAGGTCGGGAGTTTATGGTTGACTTCCTGATGCGGGAAATCCCAAAGCGACGCGGCACCGAAGGCACCGACATTTTCACTCAGCTCGTCAATGCTCAGGACGATGAAGGCAACAGCTTCACAGACCAGGAAGTTGTGGACCATATGATCTTCCTCTGGATGGCGGCTCATGACACCATTACCAGTTCAGTGACAACACTTGTTTATGAACTCGGTCGCCACACAGACTGGCAGGGTAAAATCCGCCAGGAAATCGCCGACCTTGGCCTTAACGATGACAGCCTGCCTTACGAGAAAATGAAAGACTTGGTGCTGACCGAATATGCCTTCAAAGAAGCACTTCGCATGAACCCGCCTGTTCCGGCCATGCCACGCATGACAGTGCGTGATATTGAGTTCAAAGGCCATCATATTCCCAAGGGCACAATCGTCGGGGTCAGCAATATCATGACCCACCGGGACCCTGAAACCTGGCCTGAGCCAGAGCATTTTGACCCCATGCGCTTCTCACCAGAAGGCGGCGCAAGGGAAAGACACCGATTTGCTTGGGTGCCATTTGGTGGCGGCGCGCACATGTGTCTTGGCCTTCATTTTGCCTATATGCAATCCAAAGTCATCATGGCACATTTGCTGCCTCACTTTGCGATTGAACTGCCAGCCGGATATGAAACCGACTTTCAGATCATGCCGCTTATCAAACCGGTCGATGGGCTTCCGGTAACGCTGAGAGCTTTGGATTAGTATGTCTGACAAAACTTTCGATTTTATCATCGTGGGTGCTGGTTCTGCGGGCTGCGCCCTTGCTTCGCGCCTGTCCGAAAATAAAAACTTCAATGTTCTTCTTATCGAAGCAGGTAAAAAAGATGGGTCGATAAAAATCGATATGCCTGCATTGATCAGCAAGCTCGTGCCGCCAAATGACTTCAACTGGAACTATTGGACTGAAGAACAAAAGCAGCTGAACGGCAGAAAATTGTTTTGGCCGCGCGGCAAGGTTTTGGGCGGCTCGTCAGCCATTAATGGTATGCTGTATGTGCGCGGCCACGCGCGGGACTATGACGAATGGGCCCAAATTGGTTGCACGGGATGGTCCTTTGACGATGTTCTGCCTTACTTCAAAAAATCGGAAGGAAGCGACCGCGACCCAGACGATTTCCACGCGAATGATGGCCCGCTCCTAACCACGCAGCACACCTCTGATCACCCCCTCAACAAAGCGTTTTTGAATGCTGCGTCAGAGATGGGTCTGCCCTTTACCGAGGACTTCAATGGTGCCGTCCAAGAGGGTGTTGGCTGGTACGATCAAACCATCCGGCAGGGTCGGCGCCAAACAACGGCTCGTACGTACCTGCGGATGGCAGAAGGACGCCCCAACCTAACGATCCTGACAAATGCACAAGTTCGTAGAGTGGTCATGAAAGGACACAAAGCGACGGGCGTAACTCTTTCGCGAAATGGCAGGCAGGAAACATGGCATGCTGCTAAAGAGGTTATCCTTTCGGGCGGTGCCATCAATAGCCCTCAGCTGTTGCAGCTTTCGGGTATTGGGGACCCTGACGACATCATGGCTGTGGGTTTGCCTGTCCTGCATGAACTTAAAGGTGTCGGCAAAAATATGCAGGATCACCTCGATATAACCGTATATGGGCACCTGAAAGAACCCATCAGTGTCAGTCGCTATAAAGCGCCTCACAGGGCCATCGCCGAATTGACAAAATGGTTCCTCAAAAAACCTGGATTTATGTCAGATTGCGTAACGCCTGTTGGCGCTTTTCTAAAAACCGACCAGGCACTAGAGCGGCCCGACATTCAGTTTCACATTATTCTGGCGATGGCGCCTCAGCCTCATGGGTTTGAAGACCCTGTTGAGCATGGCTTTGGCATCCACATGTGCCAGCTTCGCCCGCACAGCCGCGGCACCATAAGCCTCTCGTCTGATGACCCGCTGGCACCCGCCAAAATTGATCCAAACTATTTGGCTGAACCTGAAGACCTGCGCGTGATGCGTGAGGGCGTCAAAATGGTCCGCAACCTGATGCGCCAGCCGGCGCTGGCCTCCCATATTGAGGCAATGGCTGAGCCTTGGAACGGCATGGAAATTGATGACGATGATGCCATGAACGAGGCCATTCGCAGCCTGTCTGAGACCATCTATCACCCCGTGGGAACCTGTGCCATGGGCCCTGCTGACAATGCTAACAATGTGGTCGACCCCGAGCTAAAGGTCATTGGTGTGGAAGGACTGCGCGTTGCAGATGCCTCAGTGATGCCACGCTTGATTGGTGGCAATACAAACGCGCCCACAATAATGATTGCGGAAAAGTGTGCTGATCTCATAAAAGCTTCGCACGCATAACAATTTTGACGATAGTCAAGGATGGCCCTCATCCAAACTCCCATAGTTTGATGGAAACTACTAGGGAGTATTGAAATGTCTAAGAAACGCCTTTTTGTAGTTGCCGTGGATGGTAGCGAATGGGCTGAACGCGCAACAATGCGGGCCGTCAACCTGGCGGCTGAAGTTGATGCTGAGGTTAAGCTCGTTACGGTGATCCCTTGGTCCGGGTTTTCTCCCATGTCGATCGAAGAGCTTTCCACACGGCCTGTCGCCAAAAAAGATGAAGAAAACCACGCCCATAATAAGATTTTGAATCCTTTGATCGAAACCCACAAAGAAAAGGGCGTCGAAATCAGCGCGCATTTTGACTGGGGCAATCCAGCGGAAGTTATCGCCAAGGTTGCCAAGGAAGAACATGCGAACATGGTGTTTGTGGGCCGACGCGGACGATCTTCCTTCGCTGATTTAATTCTAGGAAGCGTTGCAAACTCATTAGCACACCGGCTAGGTGTACCAATCGTTTTGGTTCCCTAAAGCAAAAAGGGCGCCCCAACAGAGGCGCCCTTTTTATTGTTCTGTCCGCAACAGCTCAGTAGCCAATTGCGATCCCGTCTTTGCGCATTTCGGTTGCTCCCCAATACACTCCGCTCTTTGGGTCGCGCCAGATGGCTTGGTACCCACCAAATGGTCCGGAAGTAATATTCAATTTATGACCGCGCTGCGCGAGCTCATCATACACCTCGCGTGTGACACCGCTCTCAAGCTCTAGTGTGCCGCCATCCTGCATACGTCCCTGCCATGTGGCGTCGGTGGACCCTGTGTGGTGAAAACGGGCGGCGTCGCCAGCGTCTTGCACAGTCATACCGAAGTCCAACAGGTTAACGACAATTTGCGCGTGGCCCTGTGGCTGCATCGCGCCGCCCATCAATCCAAAACTCATAATAGGCTGACCGTCTTTGGTCATAAACGCCGGAATGATGGTGTGAAACGGCCGCTTGCCCGGTGCATAAACGTTTGGATGATCTTCTGTCAGAGAGAATTGCGCCCCGCGGTCCTGGAACATGAAGCCCAACCCATCCGGCACCAAGCCTGACCCCATGCCGCGATAGTTACTTTGGATAAGCGAGACCATCATGCCGTCTTTATCTGCGACGGTCATATAGATGGTGTCACCTTCCAACAGTTGCGCATCACCGTGATCCACCTCAGTCAAAACGCTATCCATGCTGATCTGCTTCCGGCGCTCGGCGGCATAGTCTTTAGAGAGAAGGCCATCGAGCGGTACATTGTAAAAATCAGGATCCGCATAAAAACGCGCCCGATCTTCAAATGCCAATTTCTTGGCCTCTGTCATTACATGGAGGTAGTCAGCTGAGTTATGACCCATGGAGGCCAGGTCAAACCCTTCCACAATATTGAGCATCTGCAGTGCTGCAATGCCCTGGCCATTTGGTGGAAGCTCCCAAATATCGTAGCCGCGATAGTTTACGCTAACCGGGTCAATCCAGTTGCTGGTGTGGCTTTCGAAATCCACTTTTCTGAGCGGGCCGCCAATACGTTTGAAATAGGCGTCCATGATGTCTGCAAGCTCGCCCTTGTAGAAAACATCACGGCCTTCAGAACCAATGCGCTCCAACGTGTCTGCAAGATCAGGGTTCGCGAACATTTGCCCTTCCACAGGGGCTTTGCCGTCGACCAGGTAAGTCGCTTTGTAGTTATCAAGCTCTTCGACTATGCCTTCGGCCAAAAGGCGCGGAAAACCCTGCTCATGAAGGCTCATGTAGTAAGCAATCACCTGCGTAACCGGAAAACCCTCCCGGGCATACTTAACCGTAGGAGCCAGATTATCTGACATCGACAAGCGCCCAAACTTTTCGTGCAGCATGAACCAGCCGTCCACAGCGCCGGGCACAGTGATCGACAAACTACCCCAATCAGGGATGTCGTTTTTGTCTTCGAGTTTCGCTTTCAGCTCTTCCAGCGACTGACCGCGCGGCGCCCGCCCGGATGCGTTCAGGCCGTGAAGTCGGCCTGTTGTAGGGTCCCAAACGATGGCGAACAGGTCGCCGCCAATGCCGTTGCCAGTTGGCTCCATTAAGCCGAGGGCTGCATTGGCAGCAATAGCTGCATCAACAGCCGATCCACCCTTTTTGAGGATGTCGATCGCAATCTGGCTAGCTAAGGGATGCGATGTTGCTGCCATGCCTTCACGTCCCAGAACCGCACTTCTGGTGGCCCAACCGGCACCGAAGACACGATCACCACGGTTATCACCGCGCAATGATGCAACTGGCTTTGGTCCCGAACTTGGCTCTGTCACGGCGGTCTCCTCGCTCGAATTTTGCCCGATGTTGAATCCTATCGCCGCAGCAATTCCAATCGCCACAACAACAAAAAGTCCTGATTTTGTTTGCATTTAGCCCTCACCCACTGAACCGATCCATCGGATCGGGATTACTTTGCGGGCAGTAAAATGGTCACCGCTAAACCGCCCAGCCCGGCGGTTGAAAGCGCAACACTGCCCCCGTACATGTCCGCGATATCGCGAACGATCGCCAGGCCAAGTCCTGTACCCGGCACTTGCTCATCTAATCGCGTCCCACGATTGAAAAGTGCTTCGCGTTCTTCGTCAGGAACACCGGGGCCATCGTCTTCGACCTTGATTTCAAGCATAGGGCGTCTAAGGCCTTCTTCAAGTCGAATGATGTTTATGGATAGCTTGCTTTCGGCCCATTTCGCGGCGTTTTCAATTATGTTGCCCAATAGCTCATCAAAGTCCTGTTTTTCGCCGTCAAAACTAACGCCTTCTAGGCACTCAATATTGGTTTGCAGTTTTTTATCGCCCGCGATCACCTTTACCGCCTTAACCAGTTTCTCTACGCGTGTTTTAACTTCCAAGCCCGGGCCTGTTCCTCCGCCCGCAATGCGTGCTCTTTTCAAGTGATGGTCGACGTGAACACGAATATCTTTCGCTTGTCGGGCGATGAGTTCCGCACCCTTATCCGATTTTCCATCTACCTCGTTCTGGATGATGGAGAGGGGTGTTTTTAGAGCGTGAGCCAGGTTCCCAACATGCGTGCGCGCCCGATCAACCAACTTGTCATTCTGGTTAATCAGGCCATTGATTTCATCAACCAGGGGCCTGAGGTCTTCCGGCATTTTTCCCTCGTCCGCGCTTCTAAGGTGCGCACTTCTGCCGGCCCGCACATCAGACAAGTCACGCTTGATTTGCCTGAGCGGTCGCAGGCCGTAACTGACCTGCAGGACAAGCGCCAGCGACACCGTCACCAGGATAAGCGCGAGGGCACTGAACAATAACCAATTGAACCGATCAATTGCAGCCTGCACCTCCGCCATATCGGTGGCGACTTGATAGTGAAACACCCGCTCGGCTTCAGGTAAAATGATATCATGCTCTGCTTGCCTTAGGGTCTGCCCGTCCGGACCAGGTGTGATGGAATATCTTAAAGAAAAATTTCTGTTTTGGTGTCCTGGATCCAAGGCAAAATCCCACAAAGAGCGAGACCGCTCGGGCTCCTGGCCCGCCTCAGAAACCTGCCAGTACCATCCTGAATAGGGGGTCATAAAACGTTGGTCCGCAAGCGACTGGTTCAGGCGGAACTCGCCTTCAGGTGACACTTCACTAATGCCAACTAGCGTATCCAACAATATTTCCAGACGTTTATCCACGTCGGACAAAACATAGCTTCTGAAGGCAAACGACAAGACCACGCCGCCGACAACCAATGCAACAGAAGACCACAGGATGGCAGAGAGCAACAACCGGCCAGCCAGAGATGCGAGGAATCGTGAAATTGACCCCGGTTGCTCCCTATTCGCAGTGACGTTTATGTCCCCCCCCGATTGGGTCACGCAGCTTCGCCCCCCCATTCCAACCGGTAACCCAGTCCACGCACAGTTTGGATCACGGGTACGCCGAGTTTTTTACGGATGCGATTCACGAACACCTCGATAGTGTTCGAGTCCTTGTCAAAATCCTGATCGTAGATGTGCTCGGTCAATTCTGTGCGTGAAATCACCTTGCCTTCATGATGCATCAAATATGACAGAAGCTTGAACTCTTGGGCTGTCAGTTTAACTGGCGCACCATCCACCGACACACGGCTATTGCGGGTGTCGAGCCGAACAGGGCCCACTTCAAGCACAGGAGATGTTTGTCCCGCCGAGCGACGGATCAGGGCGCGAAGTCGCGCCAGAAGTTCTTCAACAACAAAAGGCTTGGCCAAATAGTCGTCAGCACCAGCGTCTAAGCCTTCAACTTTGTCGGTCCAACTATCTCTTGCCGTAAGAATAAGCACAGGCATTTCGCGCCCATCTGCCCGCCATTTCTTGAGAATGCTGGCACCGTCCATGATCGGCAGGCCCAGGTCCAATATGACCGCATCATATGGCTCTGTATCGCCTAAAAAATGGCCTTCTTCACCATCTGGCGCGATATCATAAGTATAGCCTGCATCTTTCAGGTTATCTGCTATTTGCCCTGCAAGTGTTGCATCATCTTCAACGATCAGAATGCGCATAACTGCCCCTTCTCTTTTTTGCCACAGTGACTAGCGACGGCTGACAATTGCACCCGTACGTGCATCAACCACCAAAACCATGACCCGTCCATTCTCGGGCCGGACCCGAAGGTCATACTGCCACCCTTGATTTGTTCGTCTTAGCTTTTGACCAACAACTTTGCCGCCAACTTGACTTTCGATAATTTTTTTAATTCTCGAATATGGCAATATGGCGCCGCGCTTGAGAGCTTCCCGGGCATCTTCGTGATCTTGAAAAACAGCACTAGAGACCGGACCGCCTGCCAAAGGCACTGCGAGCCAACTAAGAGTAATGAACAGAATCCCAAACAAACGTTTCATGAGCTATAGTTTCCGTGAATTGGGCTGAACCGTTGATGAATTGGTATGATGGGGAAACATACAGCTTGTGCAAGCAAATACCAGCACACCGTGCCATACTGCTGCTACAGGGGAGAGGAACAAGACGAT
Organism: Kordiimonadaceae bacterium; assembly: GCA_017640725.1. Taxonomy (GTDB): domain Bacteria; phylum Pseudomonadota; class Alphaproteobacteria; order Sphingomonadales; family Kordiimonadaceae; genus Kordiimonas. Next base: position 228,277 of record JAEPQB010000002.1, read on the forward strand.
GAAATCCATCATTTTGCCGCTAACGCGCGATAGTAATTGGCAGCTTTTGTCTGAAACTGCCGCCCGTTTAACCACCAAGTTTGAAGCAGATGTGACGGGATTATTTGTCAAGCGCGATCCCAAGTCGGCCATTCCTTTGTTGGGCGAAGGCCTAACAGCAGAAATGATTCAGCAGATGTGCAACGCGACAGAAGCGGAAGGACAACGCTATGCGGGGGAAGCACAAACAGTGTTCACCGCTGCTATGGAGAACGCAGGCGTATCAGTTTCAGAAGACACTCAAGTTGGTGGTGCACATTGGCGAACGGTTGTTGGTGAAGTTGTAGACCATGTAGGTCGCTCGGCGCGCACAGCTGATTTTGCCATCTGTGAACGGCCCGCAGAAAAACACAGCGCGCAATCCGAGATATTTAATGATCTTGTATTCAGGTCGGGGCGGTCGGTTTTAATGGTGCCCGATAATGGAACAATTCCGTCAATGAACAGGATGCTGGTTGCATGGAATGGGCGGGCCGAATGTGCACGTGCCGTGGGCGGTGCGCTGCCGTTGTTGCGCAAGGCGAAAAGCGTGAGCGTCTTGCAGGTCGGTGACTTGGGCGAAGACAGACCCGCAATTGATGACATTGCCAGATACCTGATGGTTCACGGCATTGAGTGCACCAGCATCAAAGAACCAGCCGGCAAAGGCAGTGTCGGCGAGGCGGTATACGCAAAAGCACAAGACATTGACGCAGACAGCATCGTCATCGGCGCCTTTTCCACGGCGAGATGGCGGGAGCTATTGCTGGGCGGTGTGACACGGTTTTTGATCGAAAACAGTGATATTCCAATTTACATGAGCCACTAGCACAGCTTTTTGGAATAAGACCTTGAGAATTCAAGCGCATGCCGGATACTGAGTGCAGTAATTCGCAATTGGAGACATTGGTGGCCAACGCCCTAAGAATTTTGCATGTTTTCCCGTCTTTTGAACTGGGCGGTTCGCAGCGCCGCATGACCACCTACCTGAACGCAACCAAATCACCGCATTCGCATCTTATCTATGCCATGGACGGCCGCTACGATGCCGCCGAACTGACAGACCACTTCACAAAAGCAAACCTGCCCGAAGGCGCCATTCCAAAAGGCGATACTCTACATGCCGTGAAGGCGTGCAGAGCCTTGCTCGCAAAGGTGAAACCTGACCTACTTGTTACTTATAATTGGGGCAGTATCGAATGGACGCTGGCAAACAGATGGCCAAAACGCGCGCCCATGATCCATATTCAGGACGGATTTGCCGAGGATGAGCAGATCAGCGAGTTGCCCAACAGGCGGCGGATGCGCCGATTTGCATACCGCAAATGTGACCGCGTTGTGGTGCCATCCCGCCAGCTTGAAGCGCAGGCAGCCAAAAACTGGAAGATCCCGGAAAATCGGCTCAGCTATGTCCCCAACGGTATTGACTGCCATCGCTTTCAGAATACAGCAGACGGCAAACTCTTGAGCCAATATGGCTTAACCCCCGATGACATGATTATCGGTACGGTGGCACGGCTCACACCGGAGAAGAATATCGGCCGCCTCATTGAAGCCTTCAGCACCATTGAAAACAAGCATGCGCACGCAAAGCTGGTTATCGTGGGGGACGGTATCGGCATGTCAGCTCTAAAGATGCTCGCTGAACGGATTTGCGAGCAGGAAAGAGTGATTTTCACAGGCAAAATCGATATGCCGGAAACCATTGTACCGGCCTTTGACGTGTTTGCATTGTCATCCGACACTGAACAGATGCCGATTTCCGTCCTTGAGGCTATGGCAGCGTCCAAACCTGTCGTCAGCACAGATGTTGGCGACGTGAAAACAATGGTTGCGGCAGAAAACCGTTCTTTCATCGAAGGCCGCGAAGCCCCAGAAATTGCGGCCAGTCTGGATATTCTCTTATCCGACCCGGCACTCGCCTCCAGTATTGGCAGTGCGAATGCAGCCATTGTTGAAGCAGAGTTTAGCCTGCAAAAAATGGTCGATACCTACGACCAGTTATTTTCTTCAAAGGGCAAATTGTAATTTACTCTGCGGCAGCGGGCTGCGGCCGTTTCCCAACCACCACTTCATTGCCTGGGGCTGGATTTCTGGGAACATTCAAAGATAGTACGAGCGATATGGCTGCCATGGCGGCACCGGCGATGAATACATATGATGGTGATAACACCCATAAATAGGCACCAAACATCCAAGGGATCACAACCGCGGCAATGTGATTGATCGAGAAACTAACACTTGATGTAGCTGCAATGTCTTTGCCGTCTGCGATTTTCTGCAAGTAGCTCTTTTGCGCAATGGCAAAGGCAAAGAAGACATGATCAATCACATATAGTCCTGCAGCAATAATAGGGTCCTCGACAAAGGCGTAGCTGCCGAAAACGATGACCAATCCAATATATTCGAACACCAGCATCGTGCGCTCACCGAAGCGCGCGATCAGGGACCCGATCTTGGGCGAAATCAGGCTGGTAACAACCTGGTCGAGCAAATACAGACCAGCAATTGTGGCGGCAGAAAAGCCGAATTTCTCGACCAGCAAAAATCCAGCGAAAACAACAAATATCTGACGCCTGGCGCCACCCATGAAGGTTAACGCATAATACAGCCAGTAACGCTTCCGCAGCACCATGGTTTTGTGTTGCGGTTCTTTACCTTCGTACCGCGGAAACGCCGTCCATATCAAAACAGCCATCGCAATCGTGACACCCCCACCCAATGCAAAAAGCCAGGCAAAAGGCACGCTAAATACTTCCAGCAAAACCCATAGGGTGCCATATGCAATGATGGCTGCGACGGATTTCGCCGACAGTTGCCAGCCCATGGCGCGCGGGGCGCGTTCTTTTGAGAGCCATTGAAGCGACAATGACATCTGCACAGTTTCGTAATAGTGGAAACCAACGGACATCAGCACAGTGGTGAAATAGAGGCCGTATTCGGTTGGCAACAGACCTGTGATGGCAATGCCAAAACCTAATATGGCCAGTGATACCACAGCCAACACCTGCTCGCGCATCAGCAAAAGAAGGAAAACGGCGGTGAAAGCCAGGAAGCCCGGCACTTCGCGCAGGCTTTGCAAAATGCCGATTTCACGCCCGGTGAAACCAGCGACTTCGATGGTGAAGTTATTGAGAAGCGCCATCCAAATGGCAAAACTGAATGGACCGGCAGCTGCAATCAGCACCAAACAGATCTCTGGGCTTTGCCAGCTTTTCGCTCTGTTTTTGTTGTCCGGCATCGGGAGGCGCCTCAGTTATTCGATTGAGGCGCCACCATAAAGAGTTTGTCAGATATCGCTAGCCAAAGTTTGGTTCGCGCTTTTGCGTGAATGCCATCACAGCTTCTGCAAGCTCGGGTGACAGCAGCTGCGCACCAAAGGCTTTACTTTCAAGCGCCATACGAGCGGCCAGTTCATCTTTGTCGCCGCGCATAAGACGTTTGGTGTGTTTGATGGCAGCCGGCGCACGTTTGGCGAGCATCGCTGCAGCTTTTTCCGCAGCAGGCATAAGCTCATCTGGCGCAAATACGTTTGATGCCACCCCGTGCAGGTCAGCTTCAGCCGCTGTCATGCGCTTGCCCAGCATGAATATCTCTGCCGATTTTGCATGGCCGATTCGCGCTGGCATTAGCAACGAAGACGCCGCTTCGGGCACCAGTGCCAGGTCCACAAACGGTGCCGAAAGTTGTGCCGTTTCAGACAGATAAACGATGTCGCAGTGCAGAAGCATGGTGAAGCCAACACCAACAGCCAAACCGTTCACCGCTGCCACCATCGGCTTTTCCGCCAATACCAACTGTTTCAAAAACTGGGATACAGAAGCGTCTTCTGTCAGTGGCGGATTGTTCTTAAAGTCCATCAAGTCGTTGCCAGCAGTGAACATGTCACCATTGGCGTTGAACAGGATTGCTCGAACATCATCGTTGGTGTTTGCATCCGCCATAGCGTCCGCCATTTTCTGATACATGGCGGCCGTAATCGCGTTTTTTTTGTCCGTACGATTGAAGGTGATCGTAAGTACACGGTCTTCAATCTTGGTGAGAATATCGTCTGTCATTTTAGGTCCTCTCAGGAAACTTTCTGAAACTCGGTTTGATTGGTGTCCGCTCCGCTTCGCGCAGCACGGATCAGGTTTTCGCATGCCTCTGCAAACTGGGAAGCTGTCATTTCGGTGCCAATTGCCGCGAGTAGTGCAGCATTATTTTTTGCGATCATCGGTTCAGCCGTTTTGATTATACCCTTGCCCTCCGACGTGAGTTTAATTGCAAAACTGCGACGGTCGGTTTCTGATCGCACACGCCGCAATAGTCCTTTGGCTTCCATACGATCCACGAGACCAGACATGGATGTCATTTTGAGGCCTACCGCTTTTGCCAGTTCGCCCATCGCCGCACCGTCCTTGCCTTTCAGGTACATCAGCACTGCACTTTGGGTGGTGCTGATGCCCAGCGCCTCACCAAGCATTTGATCGCCAGCGCGAAACAAAGCTTGATGCAGTCGGTGCACCACATGGAACAGTCTCGGATTGGATTTATCTGGCATTTTCGCTCGCATACTCATTTAGTTCGTATACGAAGTATATTGAATTTCCGAGCCGTCAAGAAATAGGGAAAAAAATTATGTATGCGCCGTTAAACGCCAGAGCTTTTGGCCACTTGCGTGATACTTGGCCTCAAACGGTGAAATGGGTGTCTCAGGAGTAAACGGCTCCAGCTCAGACGCAATACCGGCAACCTTTAATGCAAGCTGAAACTCTTCCAAATACAGCTTCCAATTTGACCTGAGCTCAAGCGGTCCTTTGACTTTGATAATATCTGAAAAAACAGGAGCGCCATGCCACCGCCGGCCAAGGTGTGCTGCCTTGGGCCAAGGGTTGGGATACAAAATATAGTGGCGTGCAATTTGTATGCTTTCCTGCACCAAAAGCCGATAGAAGTCATTCAAATCTGCCTGCAATAGAAGCATATTTGAGGGGTCAGCTACGGCACGTTCTTTTGACAAGCGTTTGATAGATTTATCTATTCCAACCACGAGGTGGTCAGAATGCTGGGCGGCAAGATTGCGCGTACTGTCCCCTACCCCGCAGCAAGCATCCAAAATGATGGGCAATGAATTACCAGCCCCCAGCCATTGTTGCATTGCTTCGAATGCCAGGCGTGTGTGATCAGCAACAGGGCGCCTCGAGACAGTCCTGAGGTGTTTTGAAACCACCTCTTCCAGACGTTCGTGCGGGCCAGACTGGTTGCTTTCAATAGCGCGGGATGATGCTTCAGCCATTTTTGGCAGCTAGATTACGTAGCCGTAAATGGCCACAAAGTGACAAGCGGCACCCGCAATGACAAACAAGTGCCATACCACATGCGTGTAGGGCCAACTTTTCATCGCGTAAAACCCTGCACCGACGGTGTAGGCAAGCCCGCCTGCGATAACCCAATTGATCGCGGCACTTGGCAACTGTTCAGAAAGAGGCGCAATCATCAACACTCCTGCCCACCCCATGGCCAGATATAGTAAAAGCGATAACAGGCTAAATCGTTTTCCAGTTTTCTTGATGAAAGCCCTCAGCTTCAACGCAATACCCAGTACAGCTGCCGCCCAAGCACCAACCATGACCCAGATGCCTGTACTGATCGGCAAACTGATCAGCGCAAACGGGGAATAAGCGCCAGCAATCTTCAAATAGATCGCTGAATGGTCCAGCATTTTGAAAAACCCGGCAGCTTTGGTTGCAAACAGACTGTGGTAGAGGGTTGACGTGGTGAACATGGCGATCATCGCGCCGCCGTATAACGACACCGCGAGCACACCAACAGGGCCACTGTCGACTTTCATCAACAAAAACGCCAGCGCCGCAACAGAAAGCATGGCCGCAATACCGTGAGTAACAGCATGAAGAACCTCTTCACGCACACTATATTGCTGGGGCATCGCAGTTGTCATTGTGGGTTCCTTATGTTGCCAGCACCCTAATAGCTGAAGCCATTCTTCACCAGAAAATTCGCATACCAATCCCTACGGGATTGCCAGTTACAGCGGATTTTACATTACCAAAATTTAATGTTGCAACGACAATCCACGCCAAAAAATCGGCCGTACCCAGCGATACAATCTTACACTTGGTCCGATCACGACAGGAGACATTCATGAAACCAACACTCAAAATTATCGGTGCTTCACTTTTGGCATCTGTTGCTTTTGCAACAGTACCGGCAACAGCTGGCGACCATAGCAAACCCGTGCACGCGGCCACTGTGGATATCGTTGACACAGCCGTGAGCGCTGGCGCGTTCAACACACTGGTTGCAGCCGTCCAAGCCGCAGACCTTGTTGACACGCTGAAATCAGACGGCCCGTTCACTGTGTTCGCTCCAACCGATGAAGCGTTTGCAAAACTGCCTGCCGGCACAGTTGAAAACCTGCTGAAGCCAGAAAACAAAGCGCAGCTTGTAGCGGTACTCACATATCATGTTGTACCGGGCAAAGTGGCGTCCGGTGATCTGGCGGGCAAGCGCCTGGAAGCCAAAACCGTTCAAGGCACCACTGTAGATATTGACGCAACTGACGGCGTGCGCGTTGACGGTGCCAATGTTGTTCAAGCCGATATCATGACGTCCAATGGCATCATTCACGTTATCGACCAGGTCATTCTTCCTTAATACCTCCAGAATGACCTAGGCTGTCGGGCGCCGTGTTTCGTGTTCCGGCAGCCTTTATCGTCTTGCAAGGACGAACATCATACGGCTAGGCTCTCCGCTCATCGATTAGGGGAGACAGTCATGAAGCATCTCATACTCATCCCGGCACTCGCGCTTTCGCTTTCTGCATGCGATAACGGGCAATCCGGACAAACGAATTCTGATACGGCACAGTCGGTTGCCGAGGCACCTGCGCCAAAACACAGCGCAGCGGACTTTTTCAATACGACAAGTTTTTTGGCGGTGGAAAGCAATGGCATTGGCTTTTCACCTGACGGCGGCCAAATTCTGATTTCCAGTGATGAAACCGGCATTTTTAATGCCTTCGCAGTTGACGCGATGACGGGTGACCGCACGCAACTCACAACATCCACGACAAGCGCGATTTTCGGAATGAGCTATTTCCCGAATGATCGCCGAATTTTATATATTCAAGACGGTGGCGGGGATGAATTGACGCATGTTTGGGTTCGGGAAGTCGATGGTGCAACCACCGACCTAACGGCAACGGAAAACACAAAAGCATCTTTTGTTGGCTGGAATGCTGACGGTAGCGAGTTCTATGTTTCCACCAATGAACGCGACTCAAAGGCATTCGATCTTTATGCCTATCAAACAGATGGCTATGAGCGCCGCATGGTGTTCGAAAACGCAGATGCGCTTGCTTTGTCTTCAATCAGCGGCGACGACCGTTACCTTGCCATGACCATGAGCCGCACGTCAGCTGACAGCAATGTGTACCTCAAGGACCTGACAAGCGATACCGCCCCTGTGTTGGTGACCGAGCACGAAGGCAACATTGCCTACGGCACATATGGGTTTTCAACTGGCGGCAAACTGATCCTCTCTTCAAATGAGGCCGGTGAATTTACAGAAGCCTATGCCTACGACATCGAAACTGGCGAAAAGAAACCCTATGTCACTGCAGACTGGGACGTTTGGGGTGTCAGCTACTCCAATACTGGCCGCTACCGCGTAGAGACGGTGAATGTGGATGCAGAAACCAAAGTCACGGTGCGCGACGGGCAAACAGGTGAACCAATCGCCATGCCCGAATTGCCAGCAGGCAACGTGGTGGCCGTTCGGTTCGACCCGGACGATAGCCACATTTCATTCATGCTGAACGGCGACACCAGCCCAAGCGATCTCTATGTGATGGACCTTGCAGCCGCGTCCGCAGAGCGCCTGACAAGCGCGCTTAACCCTGCCATTGATCAGGCTAACTTGGTGGAGGCCTCAATTGTGCGCTACCCAAGCTTCGACGGCACGCTAATTCCGTCCACCCTTTATAAGCCGAAAGGTGCAAGCGCTGAAAACAAGGTCCCTGCCCTTGTGCTGGTGCACGGTGGCCCGGGTGGCCAAACCCGCCGCGGTTACCGCGCCTTTGTGCAGCACCTTGTGAACCACGGATACGCCGTTCTTGGCGCCAACAACCGAGGCTCATCAGGCTATGGCAAAACCTTCTTCCATATGGATGACAAAGCCCACGGCGAAGGCGATCTGCAGGATATCGTGATGGGCCGCACTTACCTTGAAAGCCTGGATTGGGTTGACGGTGAGCGCGTTGGCATCATTGGTGGTTCTTACGGTGGCTTTATGGTGGCAGCGGCACTGGCTTTCGAGCCAGAAGCCTTCGACGTCGGCATCAACATTTTTGGTGTCACCAACTGGGTGCGCACACTCAAGTCCATCCCACCATGGTGGGAAAGCTTCCGAGAAGCGCTCTATGACGAAATGGGTGACCCGGCCACTGATGAGGAACGTCATCGCCGTATTTCGCCGCTCTTCCACGCCAAGAACATCGTTAAGCCAATGCTGGTGGTGCAAGGCGCGAACGACCCTCGGGTCTTGCAGGTTGAAAGTGACGAGATTGTCGCTGCTGTTGAAGCGAACGGCGTGCCCGTGGAATATGTGCTGTTCCCCGACGAGGGACATGGTTTCAGAAACAAAGCAAACCGCATTGCCGCGTCTGATGCTTATGTCACCTTCCTCGACACCTATTTAAAAGGCAGCGCTGAAACCAGCCGCTAGACAATCTTCAAAGCAATAAAAAAGCCCGCTTCCGAGCGGGCTTTTTTTGGGGCTGGGTTTCAGATTAGCCATGAACAGCCTTAACCCACGGGCCAAAGGCTGAATTTCCGAGCCAATCAACCTGCGCTTTGGCCATTGCTTCGTTCACGCCTTCCTGTGGCCGGAATCTGGGGTGCACGGCTTTTCTAAGGGGCCGGTCACTAGCAGGCATCGCCATAATGGCAGACATGGCGCGCGGGATATCCATTGGGTCGGCGCTGCGGCCAGAGCCATCTTCCTGGCCCATGCGAGCCACCAGCTGTGCGTAGCCTTCACGAAGCTCCTCAGGCATGCGTGCTTTGAGTTCGTTGTTGTAACGGTTGCGGTTGACCCAGATTTTAGTCGGGTAGCCCCCAGGCTGAATAATGGTGACATCAATACCATGGGGCACGAGTTCATAGGCCAGTTGCTCACTCATCGCTTCGAGCGCAAATTTGGTTGCAGAATAGTGCCCGGCGCTAGGCACAATCAAACGTCCCAGCTGTGATGACACATTGAAAATCTGCCCGCTTTTAGCCGCGCGCATGGCCGGCAGTGCCGCTTGCCAAACCCGCTGCGGGCCAAACACATTGGTATTGAACGCAAGCTCTGTTGCCTGCATGTCCTGCACTTCGACGGGACCCGTAATGCCGATACCTGCGTTATTGACAATCACGTCCAGTTGGCCACCGGCCGCAGCCTCCGCAGCCGCTACGGCGCCCGACACGCTTTCGTCCGACAAGACATCAAGTTCCAGGATTTGAATGTCGAGGCCGTCCCGTTCTGCTACGCCTGCAAGCTCTTCGGCTTCAGGGCGCGGCAAGTTGCGCATGGTGGCAAAAACTTTGGCCCCAAGTCTGGCGAAATGCTCAGCCGCCAACCTGCCAAACCCGGATGATGTGCCGGTTATCAGGATGGATTTGCCTGTTAGGTCCGCTTCCCCTTCGGCTGCATTCGCGAAAGAAGCTGCCGCCTGCATGACTGGCACGGCCGCCGTCACGAGCGCCGTACCAGCCAAAAACCGTCGGCGGCTGGGATTGATTTTTTCACGCATCAAGAACCTCCCATAATTGGTGCCTGCAATACTATGTTAAATGTGATCTAGCATCAAACAGCAGCCGGTCAATCAACCTGAGCCATGGACCGCGAGCAATTTTATTTTCGACTCCGCGACCCTTTTTCTGAATGCCCACCCTCTTATGACTATTGATCCAAAACAGGAGTGACGGATGATTTATCGAAAAAACGTGCCATCGCTAGAACGACGCGTGCGGGTTGGTGCTGGGCTTTTGCTGGCTATTGCGGGATTCACAGTTCTTCAAGGGCAATCCTATGGCAATACGCTTGGGCTGTCGGGCGCCTTTGTTGTTCTGACAGGGTTCTTTGGTTTCTGCCCAGCGTGTGCAATGGTCGGAAGGAAATTAAAGTCAGACAATGACACGATATCCAGTTGAAACAATTGAGGCTGCAACAGCCGGCGACGAAGCCGCGCTTGAAGCTCTGCTGAAGTTGGCACAGCCAGATATACGGCGTTATGCGCGGCGGTCGTGTAAATACACCAGCGATGTGGAAGACGCGGTGCAGGAAACCCTGTTTGTGCTTTATCGGCACATCGGCGCTCTCCGAAGCACCGCTGCTTTGTCTTCCTGGCTGTTCACCGCCGTTCATCGGTTTTGCATAGGGCTGGCCAAACGTTTGGTCACTCTAGATTTCAGCGGCGTTGAACCTCAAAGCCTCTTTGGAACGGCTGAGCCACCAAGCTACGCCTTGCGTATTGATGTGGCTGCGGCCATCCAGTCGTTACCCACGCACTACCGGGAAGTAGTTATCCTGAGGGACCTTGAAGAAATGACAATGCACGAAATCGCCACCAAAACTGGTATCACCAAAGACGCTGTTAAAGCGAGACTAAGGAGGGCACGCGCCCTCCTCAGGGAATACTTGGAAGAAGAATGAGAATACCAATTCGATTGTGGGTTTAATCAATTGCATCAGCAGGCAGAGGAAATTCCTCCGTTTCCGCCATCCAGAAAATACTGACAACCCACCAGCGGTCGTTGTCTTTCAGGAGCTGGATGCTGTTGATACCACGCATGAAAGGTTCTGCGTCGTCAAGGCTGCGTTTGGCCGCATAGGTGCTGAACACTTGTGCAATGGTGCCAAATTCGTCGACGCGGCGGCCGATTTCCACCTCATGAAAGCCATTACCAACCAAAAATGGCCCCGACCGTTCAATATATTCCTCCGGCGACAAAACCGTCATGCCCACAGCGCCTTCGGCATTCTTGCCTGACGGGATCAGGCGGGCGCCAGGCTTAAAAAGATACCTGAACAAGTCCCAGTCTCGCTCCACCCCTTTATCACCGGAAATGACCGCATAAAGTGTGGTGATCGTGCTATCGAGTGTTTCCACCTTGTCCGCATACTTGTCGTCGGAGGCCTGCACCGAACAGGTCACCATCAACAAAGACATTGCCAAGCAAATGCGTTTCATAAACCCCTCCCATAATGTATGGCACCACCCTACCTCGCGACGGGTTGGGAAGCACCCTAAACCATGGTTGGCGTTAACTATTTAAAGAAAATGCGGGCAGCCCCAGACTTGTCGAAAGGCTTCCAGTCACCCTCGGGCTGTGCCAACCGGTCTGCAATGGCATACATCACCAACGGGTTTACACCGAGGCCAAGGTGGCTTGCTGGCACCTCAATATTTTCGGTTTGGGTCTCCTGTTGTTTCTGCACAGACCTGCGCCAGGCGACAATCGAATCCGTTTTCGAATAGATGGATGTTGTTGGCACAGGCGGTGCTTCACCCAGCGTGCGCCTGCGTTTGCGCTCCTCAGCGTTCGGCGTACCGTTCACTGCCATGAAGGCACCATCCACCGGTTCGCTGACTGCATGTCCGGAAATGGGACTGCCGAGCGAGATAACTTGCCGAACACACTCAGGGTGAGCTTTAGCGATTTCGCGCGCAAATACGCCGCCCAGACTCCAACCCACGATAGAGACTTTGCGCCCATGCGAGTCTGAATAGGCGCGCAGCAACGCCTGCATCTCGGCCTCGCGTTCTTCGTTCACCACGACATTGCGCCCAAGTTCCCACCCTGAAGTGACATACCCGAGGTCTTTAAACAATCGTCGCATCGGGCCAGTTGAAAAGTCGCTCGCCATAAATCCGGGCAAGAACAGGACGGGGTGCCCGTCACCCTTGGGGAAGGCCCGCATCAACAGGCGAGTGGAGAAAAAGGCATTGAACTCAAAAATTGCGCGGCTTTCGCTCAAAAGCGCAGCCATCAGGCGCAAGTTCATCGCTTGACTTGGTCGCATATCAGTATCTCCTTATATTCCAAGATATAAGGCGAATTTAGAAAGCTCAATCTAACGTCTGAAAGAGACAGGCGAAATGCCTGTCTCGCTAGCTTTTGGGCAGGTCGATCTAGTGCAGTTTCGGGTCTGGTCTTTGCTCAGCCTTAGCCTTACTGGCCGCCGCGGCTTTTGCCTTTGGCTTGGCTTTTGCTTTGGCTTTGCCTTCTGGTGCCGCAAGCTTGGCCGCCGCCCTTACGTGCGCATCATAGCTTTTCTGGATGCATTCCGCATAAAAATCCGGATCTGGTACAGCATTCCGGTCAGCCGTGAAGCTGAGCGTTATTTTGCCCATATAGCTCTGCACAACATGGCCAAGACGCGTGCCGTCGACGAGACACAACATGCCATAATGCGCCACGAGCTGTGCGCCGGCGGAATAAATTGGCACTGGCGGCCCAGGCACATTCGTGACCACAGTATTGATGAAAGGTTTGATGCGATCGGCAATCTTCAACCGCGTATACAGCATCGAACCAATATTCATCATCGGTGCTGACGAAAGCTTGGCCATTTCAGCCATATCGCGCGCACCCATGGTGTCGGTGAGGCCCTTTGCTTTGCCAGTTTCTTCATGCACAAATTTCATGCGTTCGGCAGCGTCTGCGATATGAGAACCAAGCGGCACAAACATGGCGGCAACCTGGTTGCCCATGGTATTGCGCTCACCTTCAGTGCGCACTGAAATCGGCGCCATCGCCGTTACCGTCTCTTCGGGAAGCTCACGCTTAGACTCCATATACAGACGCATGGCGCCGCCCACGACAGAGAGCATCACGTCATTGAGCTTCGAACCTTCGGAGAGCGCGCGAATTTTGTTTACGTCTTCAATGGCAAACGTGCGTGCGTCAAACATACGGTGCGGTGAAACAGTGCCATTAAAGCGGGTTTTTGGTGCTTTCAACAGCGCCCCTACTTCAATTTCTCCGCTCAGCATACGGCCTGCAGCCTTGGCCATGCCCGGCGCGCTTTTGGCAAATGCTCGCATTTGACGTAGCGGATTAGAAAGACTGCGCACATACCCCCGCATAAACATGCCAAGCTGGCTGGGGTCACTTTCCGGCCGCCATTCATCTTTGGTAGCGGGTGGCTCTGTGGCGGCCGTCAAGGTATGCATGGCTTTCATCATATCGACGCCGGAAGCGCCATCAATTGCCGCATGGTGCACCTTGGTAATCATGGCGTAAGAGCCCTTGGGGATGCCTTCTACGTTATCAAGACCTTCAACGATCGTGATCTCCCATGGGGGACGACTGAGGTCGAGCGGCCGGGCAAAAATGCGCGCCGCCTGGATGCAAAGCTGCCGCCAGTCACCCGGCTTTGGCAGCGCCACGTGGCGCACATGAAACTCAAGGTCGAAATTGATATCTTCAACCCAGTAAGGATAATCAATACCAAACGGTACCTTGACCATTTTCTGGCGCATGGTTTCGGAGAGATGAAGCCTGTCCTGGATGAAAGACAGAATGTCTTTGTAGCGGACGAAACCACCCGGCGCTGTTGATGGATCATAGATGGATGTTGAGCCAATATGAACCGGCGCCACCGGTTGCTCCATTGCGACAAAAGCCGCATCCAAACCTTGCATTTGCTTCATGATTTTCCCCGCCTACCAATTGAAACCACCAAAGTATCACACTTTTTGACGAGGTGCAGTAGTGCAAATGCGCGCAACACTTGATGACAAGTATGTTAGCAGCGCCTGAAACCGGAACCGGCCAATGGCCGGTTCCTGAAATCATCTGCTGACTGAAACCTAACTGCTAAGCTTTGCGAAGCTGCTTCATTTTTCGGGGGTGGACTGTTTTTTGCTCAATGAAGTGTTTCAGTTCTGCCTGGGCTTTTTCCAAAACCTTGCCCATCTGTGATTTCATCGGTCCTTGCATAATTGCGCCCAGAAACCCGGTCACGGTCATATCCACTCTCATCTCCAGTACCGTTCGCTGTTCCCCTGATCGTTTTAAGGTCCATTTGTTGAAAGCTGACTGGACAAACCCGGGCAAGCCCTCGACAATTTGATACGTGAAGGAGTGTGCTGCTTCGTCAAATTGCGTAATTTTTTCGACAGTCTTTCTGCCATTATACATGTAGCAACTTCGCCCCGCGGCAGTTGACTGCGTGCCGATGCCATCCAGTGCTTCTGATTTTTCCACGTTGGCGTCCCATTCATCGATATGATCAAATCGGATGGCACTTACGTCCCAAACTGCGTCAATTGGCACATTGATTTCGCACTTTCTTTCAATTGTGACTGTTTTTGCCATTGGAGTCCCTTTCTGATCAGATGGATTTATTGTCGGCCGTGGCCGAGATGATCTGAACCGCGGCGTTAAATCGTATTTGGCCATCGCTGCCTTCGAAATTTCTGAGCTCTACCACGGTTGCACCGTAAATTTCTTCGGCCAGCCCTTCTGGCAATTCACGCGTGTCCACGCCTATGGGAGAGAGTTTTCGAACAAAACCATCAAGGTCTGATGCATCGAACTGGCAGGTCACATCCAATGGTTCGATCACCACGTTTGACCAACCAGATTTTTCCAGGGTTGCAGAGACATATTTTGTATCGCCGAAAGCAAAGGGGCCCGGTGTTCTCGGGTCGCGCGGCGGCATCGGCTGTAATCGGGAGGCTGCTACGCGCTGCCCTGTGGTCATAAATGTGTTTTCTTGTGGAGTTCGCCACACCAGAAAGCTAAGCTGGCTTTGATCAGCCGCCATTTTGCGGAAATTCGAAAATGCTGCGACCGGATCAGCGAAAAACATGCATCCAAAGCGCGAAGTGAAATAATCAAATTTTTTGTTCTCAAAATAATGGGTTTCCGCATCTGCAGCCAATAGGCTTGTGCGCGCATCATGCTCCAGCCCCCGCATTCTGGCTGAATTGATCATGGCTTGAGATAGATCTATTCCTGTGACGGTTGCCTGCGGCAGCGCCCGCGCAATTGCAAAAGTTGTGGTTCCATTTCCGCATCCCACATCAAGCACTTCTCGTGGGTTTTCCTCCGTCGCTTTTTCAATGACCACTTGCAGAAAAGGCTCCAGCATGCCGTCGATGAAGCTGCTTTCTGTGACCCAGGTTTCACCCATTTGGCCGTTCCAGACTTCTTTTTGCTCTTCGGCCCATCGCCTTGTCGTCGAGACATTTTTTTGGTCAATCACACTATTCATTTACAAACTCCTGTAAGTCTTGAAAGTAGGAGACCAGAGGCAGCCGCCGGTTCAACCGCAAGGCAAATTCCTGACCGCATTGTGTTGACTAACCGCACTGTTTTCTCCTGCTTATTCTTTGGTTTTTTCTAGCTGTTGGGTTAGCGTGCCACTTGAAGTCAACTTCAAGTCAAGAGAGAAAAATGCTTGATATATCCGAAGTCGCGAAACGCAGTGGTCAACCCTCATCGACACTGCGCTACTATGAAAAAAGGGGGCTTATTCAATCAGTGGGGCGTCGCGGACTCAAGCGCACATTCGAGCCGCAGGTCGTTGATCGTTTGGCACTGATTGCTCTGGGCAGAGCGGCGGGTTTTTCTCTTACAGAAATTAGCGCCCTGTTTACGCGCAGTGATGGCTTGAACGTGGACCGCGAGGCATTGCTTGCGAAGGCGGACGAACTGGATAAGTCCATCAAGCGGTTAACCCAAATCCGGGATGACCTTCGAAGTTCAGCCGCTTGCGATGCCCCCAGCCACCTGGAGTGTCCAAATTTCAGGCGCGTGATGAAAGCGGCAGGCAAAGGACTTATTCCACCCCTGAAAGGAGAAAGCCCAAGCCGCCTTTCAACTAGCGACTAATATTGCTACTCCCATCATGCTGAAAGGGACAAAGTGCACGCAGATGGCCTTTGTCGAAGATGTATGGGGCCACCAACCTGCCCAACATCAAAAAAGCCGGTCCAAAAGAGACCGTTTTTTTTGATGGTAGTGCGGGCAGTCCAGCATCAAACAGTCTCTAGTTCCCAGCAATCAGGGAGTATGCAGGGAAAACGGAACGAATGACGCAGAAATCTTCTCGGCTATATGTTCAAACGCAAGGCTGACAAAGGCTTACCAAGAGAATCACCTGATAGTTTTACAGGAAATACCTTCCAAAATTGGAGAGAAACTCCAATAGCTCAGCGCCTCTTTTCGCAATAGCTATTCGTTAGCTTATGATTTTTAGAAATAGCGAAAAACCATCAGATCAACAAACGACACATTATGCGCAGAGGCAGCCGTAAAACTGCACGAAACAAATCCGGATATTTGAATACTCAGGCCATAAGCGGACCTGCAAACTCTTGGAAAAAAAGCAAACAACACTGTTAGCCTAAGTGCAGAATCCCGCGCCTTTTAATAAAGCCTCACTCGATTTCCTTCCAATATTCCAGACGATAATGCAGCTCTGTGTGAGATACAGCTTATTGAGAAAATGATTTCGTGGTGGTAGTTTCTGCACGCAACCATGGGCCACAGCATAAGGAGTTTTTTTTGGCTGATATCGATGACCAGGGTGTAAAAAGAATGGAAGACATAGCGCGTATTGTCGGCGTGTCGAAATCAACCGTTTCTCGCGCACTTAAGAACAGCAGCCAAATTTCAGAAAAAACCAAAGCCAAAATTCGCAAGATTGCCTTCGAACACAACTATCGACTGTCTGGGGCTTCGTGGCAGTGGCAAGAAAGTAACATGCCGGCAATTACAGTTGTACTACCTACAGGACCAGGGCGGCGCGGTCGAATTTCAGAGCCTTTTACTATGGAAATGGTAGGTTGTATTGCGGACGAGCTTCTTGACCGCAACCACAATATGCTCCTGACAAAACTGCCTTTAGAAAACCAAGATACAACCAAAACACTTCTGTCTATTGGCCCCAGTGAAGGGGTCATCATCATTGGGCAGCGCAAAGAGCATTATCGTATCCGACAAATCGCCAGAGATATTCCAAACTTGATTGTTTGGGGCGCACGTTTGGACGACCAGAACTATTGCACGGTAGGCAGCGACAACGTCGAAGGCGGTTATATGGCCACAAAACATTTGTTGCGACTGGGGCGTCAAAACATAGCTTATTTTGGTGACCTTACTGCGGCTGAGCCAAGGCATCGATACATGGGATACAAGAAAGCACTTGAGGATACAGGCTTCACAGTTGATCCCGACCTAGTTGTAGAGACTCCGTACGATCAGCTTTCTGCTTTTGCCGAAGCAAGGTCCTGGTTGCGACTAGGTTTTAAATTTGATGCTATATTCGCCTCAAGCGACGTAGTAGCGATGAGTGCTATTGCAGCCATGAGAGAATCCGGAATTTCTGTACCAGACGATGTGGCCGTTGTTGGATATGACGATATTCCGATGGCGGAGTACTATCAGCCGCCACTTACAACCGTGCGCCAGAACTTGATGGAAGGCAGCAGCATGCTTGTTGATAAACTGCTGCGTATGGCTGAGGGCAACAGGGTGCGTTCCGCTGTAATGCCATGCGAATTGATCATTCGCCAGTCGTGCGGCTCTTCTAAATAGACCTGCACAGACGTCACATGCCTCTCGGCCTCAAACCTGCCATTCGGTAGACTTGATCCAGAACTTTCATATTGCTGACGGCGTCCGCGCCGCCAGTCAACACCTGAGCCTGGCCTTCAAGAACGTGGCGCAGGTGATTTAGCTGATAGCCAAAAGTGGCACCTTCATATGATGTTTTTGAGGACCCATTTTTGTCCGTTACTTCGACAAAGCTACCTAATTCGGGTTGTAGTGGGTTATCCACAAAGATCTGACCATCGGATGCCTCGATCAACAAATGGGCGTCGACGCGTTGACTGAGCTCCGGGCTCATTGAGCATGCAATCCGGCCAAGCACACCTGAAGGGAACACAAAATCTGCCTCCATTGCGACATCAACATCATTAATCTGCGCCGCGCACTTCGCATCAACACATTGTGGTTCTTCATTTGCAATCGTACGCAACCAATGTACCGGATAGCAACCAAGGTCCATTAAAGCACCACCACCTTTAGCAGAATCGTATCTAAACTCGCTGGCTGAATGGGGGACCGCAATATTGAAACAGGCTTCAATATTAATTAATCGACCAAGTCCGCCTGACTGCACCAATTGCAACACATGCTTGAACAAGGGGTGAAACCGATAGTGAAATGCTTCCAATAATACGGCACCCTTTTGCCTCGCAAAAGAGACCATTTGAGAAGCTTCCTTTGAATTCATCGCAAACGGCTTCTCACACAACACCGCCTTGCCTGCTTCCAACGCAGCAATTGTCCATTTCTTGTGGAGGAAGGGCGGCAGACCAATATAGACTAGGTCGATTAGAGGGTTGTCACAAAGACTTTGATAGCTGCTATCAGCAAAAGGAATGGAGTGTTGTTTGGCATAACAAATTGCCCGTGATTTGGTGCTTGCTGCAACGCTTTCAACACGAAACCAAGGGTTTTCTTTTGATGGCGCAATTATAGCATCAACGGCGATGCGCGAAGCACCCAATAGTCCAATTTTCAGCATCTAACTGACGCCTCGTGAACAGTTGATAGTATTTCACCAGAGTCGAAAGACATCTTCATAACATCAGTAACGGAGTCATGGATAGAATCTGAGCCCCATTGGATTTGATAACGGCGCGTAGAAAAATCGACTAACAATCGGGCATAGTTGACCCCATTCTCCCAAACCATGCCTAATTCATGCTCTTGTGTCGGAACTAATCTGAAGGTGCCATTGAAAGCCGAACAAGTATTGCGAAACCGGATCAGCTGAAACAGAGCAGCAACAACTGGATGCTCAATCGCCAGATTTACTTCTTTTTTAGAATAGTAGTGACGATTAATATCTCGACCAACATTTGTCCGTTTCAACAAGTCAATATCATTTTGACCCGCAAGCAGACCAACATAATATACCTGAGGGATACCTGGACAAAAGAACTGGATCATCCTGGCAATTAAATAGTCTTTTCCGTTCCTGGCAAGCGCATCAAAAAAGGTGCAGTTTAGCTGGTGCATGTCTATGTTGCTGGATTGTTCTCCGCTAGCAAGCACGCTTGCGCCTCTGCTATTTTCGTGCACACGTTGAGTCAAGCTATCGATCTGCTTGGCGGTTAAAAGTCCTTCACTATCCGCGACACCAATCCCGTCATGAGTGTCAAGCACCGTTACACAGTTTTGAGGGCTGACCTTGAGCCATTCCTTCAGCGCTCTTGGGTTGCCTGAAAAAAGCGTGTGGAGTACCAGCGGAGGCAGACAAAAGTCATAAACTCTGTCCACATGGCGAGCTATCTCCAGCTGGTGTGAATAGTGTGAATGAATCTCTAACAGCGACTCCATCCCAAGCTCGCGTACTTTGGCAGACAACTTACCGATAAAAGCATAAGTCTGACGTGTCATAAAACAGGAAGTACCTGCGGTTTTTATTGCGTACCCGATAGCGTCCAATCTAACCAACTTGACGCCACATTCAGCAAAGCGGTGAAGTATTGAACACAAATACTGCCAGCCTTCGTCGCTCATCACATTTATGTCGACCTGCTCGGCGGTGAAACTTGTCCATAGCCTGACATCTGTCCCATCACCTAAGGTAATGTCACGGAATGGATCCTGAGGCCTTGTTCTATGAATTGCACTTAGTTCTTCAGGGCTGGCACCCTCAGGAAATACCGCTGAGTACAAGTCAAACATATCGGCGTAAGAGCTTTCAAAACCGCGATTAAAAAAGTCAATAAATTGAGGCGATTTTATCGAAACATGATTTGCAATCAGGTCAGCAGTGAGGTCGAAAGAATTGCCCAAACGTTTAACATCAACCCAAGAGCCCAACTTTCGATCTACAACCGTGTGATCAATTGGATCATATCCTGCGTCAGCGCCATCGATTGGATAGAAGAAAGGAAGCAGATGCACTCCTCCAAAAAGCCCTTTTAGTGGACCTAACAGAAGCGCTTCAAGTTCATCAATCCGACTGCCCCCCAGT
Organism: Kordiimonadaceae bacterium; assembly: GCA_017640725.1. Taxonomy (GTDB): domain Bacteria; phylum Pseudomonadota; class Alphaproteobacteria; order Sphingomonadales; family Kordiimonadaceae; genus Kordiimonas. The sequence continues at coordinate 248,353 of JAEPQB010000002.1, forward strand.
CTATCCACATAAGTTACTAACTGAACTTTGTTCTTCATTGGTGCAACACCTAGTTCGATGGCGTTGGTTGCAACACGATCTTAAAAACTTCTTTTTCGGCTTCAAAAATATCGGAAAAAGCCTGTTCAATGTTTGTAAGTGGATACAATGAAACCAATTTGTCGAGTTGCAGCTGCCCAGAAGACAATAGTTGCATCCCTTTTCTCATTGCAGAGAGCTTCTCATCGTCCCTACGAACGTGACCGTTGAGGACATCAATTGCCTTAAAGTTCCAGCGTTTCATGTTAATCTGCCGCATTCCATCCAAGCTCTCATGGTATCCTACCAGCACCACTTTGCCGTGTTGCCTAACCATGTCGGTAGCATCATCAATAACTGGTTGATTGCCTGCTGCTTCAATTACAACATCGAACTCTCCAATGTCAGGGTCTGGCATTTTGTAGTCACTTGGAGCAAAGGCGGTCGAAGCACCCAGTTCCAGTGCCATTTCTCTGCGGTACGGCATGGGATCAAGAGCGACAATTTCGCCAGCTCCTGCTATTTTTGCAAGTTGAAGACAAACGAGCCCCATGAAGCCGCAACCAAGAATGGCAACCTTGTCACCTGGGCAGATATGAATTCGATCAACTGCGTGAACACAGCATGCAACTGGCTCGCCCAATGCCAGAAGCGGGTCTACATTGTCGGGCACTTTTACAAGTTCTTCGGCATTGGCCACAAAATAGTCTGCAAACCCCCCACCCAAAGAAGTCACTAAGTCACCCTCTGAAAACCCTGAAACGTCACCACCTATCGCAACCACTGTCCCGGTACCTTCGTGGCCCAAAAACAACTCTCCGTCAGTAACAGCTTCTTTGCGTACTTTGTAAGTATGCTGATCGCCTCCGCAGATACCACAGCCAAGCGTTTGAATCAGAAGCTGATTGTCCCCTATTTCCGGCTGACGCTCTTCTCTTAAGCTAAAGCCATCTTTGGTTAGGAAGGCTGCTAACATGGTCGTTTTCTCCGCGGGTATTTCGTCAAAAATGAACCTACCCGGCGCACCGTGCGCCAGGTAGGTGGGAAGTGTCACCATCGGGGAGCCCAGGGTGACAAGCCGTAGTTAAAAGTCGTAGCGGATTGAAGCTGCGATTGTACGTCCATTCAATGTTTCCGCTAAGTTGGCGAACTGGCCATTTACTTGAAAAACACCACTTTCACTGAAACTGTTTACAAACGTGTTGAACAAGTTGTTCGCAGTAAGCGTAATGGATACATGCTCAGTAACGCTGTAACTTGCAAAGGCATGGACCAGTATATATGCGTCCTGTCGGACTGTTTCGGTGTCACCGTGATAGAACCCACCACTACCCACGAACGATGCACCAACTGAGAAATCAGCAGTTGTGTAGGCAGGGGTAACAGTGAATATGTAGTCCGCCTGCCGATTAGGCTGATTCCCAATAATGGCCGGATTGTCGGCTTCGATAATTTCAGCGTTCGTCCATGTGAAATTACCGTTCACTGTAAATTCACCTAGATCCAAGAAGGTCTCCAGTTCCAGTCCCCAAGCCTCATAAGTTTGTGTGAAAACCCGCTGTGCCGTAACTTCAGACTGAGTTTCCTCTGTCTCCGCATAGAAGCCGGTGGCAAAAATATCGAACTTGTCGCCATTGTATTTGATACCAATTTCGGCTTGTTTCACGTCATCGATACCTTCGAGCAAGCCACTGTTTGCAGCTTCTAAGCGGTTGTTGTCGATTGTACTGCCATCCCATAGACGGTCTGCGACAAGAACACCGCCTTTACTGTATCGCGCGAAAACCCCAACATCGTCACTTACGCGATAATTAGCCCCAATAGAAAATGAAGTTAAGCTGCGGCTGTAATCGGCATTAGTTGCAAGGTCTGTAAATCCTTCTTGGGAAATCGCTACGGTGTCGAGTGGGTCATCGGTGTCGCCATCGCCATTTAGGTCTCTTGGGAAAACTCCTGTGCCAAAGAACTTGCCCGCCTTGGTAGCAAATCCAGTCACATCGATTTCATCCTGGCGGATACTTGCGTTCAAGCTCAAGTCTCCGAATTGCGCGCTTACATCGACATAGGGAGCTATTGTCTCGTAATTCAAGTCTAGGGAATACGCGAGAAACGCGTTTCCTGAAACTCCGCCCGGCCCAGAAACTACTTCTCCAGTATCTCCGTCGGTAATTGCAATGCCAGCAGCGTTGTCACCTACCGCTTCTGCAATATAGAACTCCCAGTTGTTCCAAGTTTGACGGATGTTTTGGGAAGAATAGTACAGCCCTCCAGTAAGCGTGATGTTCTCAAACTGTTTGGTCAGACGAAAGTCATTAACGGTCAAGCCAAGGTCGTCCATGTTGAAATCCAACTCAAGAATGCCAAGAGCAAGACCACTAAATGGTTGTCCTTCATTGGGGCCGTTTGCGTAAGAGAGAACCGGGTTAGCACAACCACAGGCCCAGAAACCATCTGAGGCAATATTTCGAGCATCATCGAACAAAAGCGCGAGCGGAGCGTTGAAATCACCACGAACATCTGATGTGCGGAATCGGTTGGTAAAAGTCCAACCATCGTCAAACTCAAAGGAAGCTTCAACTCCAATCGCGTCCACTTTCGCCGTGATATGGTCGGCTGTACGGCGGTCGATTGGGTTTCCGAGATGATCAAGTTTTGGCACGTTGATCCTGTTCACACTCGATACAGCCTGATCTCGACCATCAAAGCCAGGTATTGGTCTAAACTCGCCTCCGTTTGCGCTATCTGTGTAGGCAGGCGCCCTCGTATAGGTCGCTATATTGTCATCGAGTTTTTTATAGAACAACCTGACATATCCATTGTCGAAGTTTTTCGTAATGTTCGCTTTGATTTGTCCACCGCTATTGGCGTTGTAACCAACGTCTCGAGTACCCTCGCCTTCACGCCAGAAACCTCCGACGTGGAAGAAAAGGTCGTTGGCGATCTCTCCACCATAATCAAAGTCCAAGCGAAACTCGTCAAAGTTTACCCCCGTGCTGGCACCAATGGCGCCGCCCTCTTGCTCGCCAGTCTTACTGATATGGTTGATTATGCCGCCGGGTGCGTAGCTGGTAAGTGTCGATGCACTGCCACCTCGAATGCTTTCAATTCGCTGCAACGTAAAGTCGCCACGCACATAGTTAGGAACATTGCCTGCCACAATGTCACCAAACTGAAGCACCGGTAATCCGTCCTCCTGCACTTGCACGTATTTGTAGCCGCCTGTAGCTAGAGGGATACCACGGACCGATATACTACCGTTGCCCTCGCCAGTCGCTGGCTCGGATCGAATACCTGGCAAAGATCTATATATCTCACCAAGGGATCGCGGTGCTGTTTTGTATGAATTGCTGTAGTTTAAGGAGCTAACTGAAACGCTGGTGTCTAGTTTGGCCGTGCCGACAGCCACACCGGTAACAACGATTTCTTCCAATCCCAGTCCTGTGTCATCGATGTCTTGCCCGTTATCCTGAGCCAAAGCTGAACAGCTTACCGCCATCATTGACAAAGTGCTTAAACAATATGTTTTGAAATTCCTGCGCACGCATACCTCCCGTTACCATGCCTCCCAGCGGGCTTCTCCAGGTGGATATTTCAAGGGCTGCGACTTGCATCTACGGCAAAGAGCAACAGGCCGGATGAAACCACCTCCCGCAAAGACAAAAATACGTAACAGGGGGCCTCTTTCAACCGCATATTACGCAACAAGTTGCGTAATATGCGGTTACTCCCCATAGAAGTGTAAATTATTTTTTACCTTATCTTATTGATTATATTATAGTTTTTACAGCACTTCATTTTGAGTTTCCCACCACAAGATAAATATTGACATTATTAATCGCATTAACGCAACATACGCAACTACGTTATCAGCTGACATTCTGATACGGCGTTCAACCTTGGGGAGAGAGACATGGGGGCCGCACAGTTTTCGTTAAGCAGCATCGATTTATTCATGCTGGGAGTTTACTTCGTTTTCATGATAGCTCTAGGGATATGGCTATCTAAAGGAAACAAAAGTTCGGAAGATTATTTTCTCGCAAGTCGCTCGATGACATGGCCTGTAGTAGGCCTCTCTTTATTCGCCTCACAGATTTCGAGCACCTCTTTGGTGGGCTTGGCTGGCGCCGCATACGGCACAGGTATTTCAACTTACAATTATGAGTGGATGTCCGCCGCGCTGCTCGTGTTCTTTTCCCTATTCATCTTGCCATTCATTCTGAAGTCGCAAGTTTTTACCATGCCAGAATTTCTAGCCAAACGTTATGATAACAGAGCGCGCGTATATTTTTCAGTTATCACCTTGATTCTCAATATTGTAGTGGACACAGCCGGAAGCTTGTTCGCAGGCGCCCTTATCGTAAAACTGGTCTTTCCCCAGGTGGAAATATGGCAGACCGTAGTGGTTTTGGCATTAGCCGCAGGTCTTTATACCATTGTGGGCGGCCTGAAAGCGGTGATGGTCACAGACGTAGTGCAAGCGATTGTTTTGATCATCGGCTCCATACTAATCGCAGTGTTTGCCATTAACGCCGCAGGTGGCCTTGCAGAAATCAACAATAGCATTGCGCCGGAAAAGCTTAGCCTTATTCAACCCATGGATGACCCAGCCGTTCCTTGGCTAGGTGTGCTAACGGGCATACCCCTGCTTGGATTCTACTTTTGGTGCACCAACCAATTCATGGTTCAGAGAGTATTGAGTGCAAAAGACATTAATCATGGAAGGTGGGGCGCACTATTCGCCGGCGCACTCAAAATTCCAGTATTGTTCACAATGGTCCTTCCGGGTTCTGCGGCCCTTCTGTTGTATCCGGACCTTCCACAAGCTGACCTAGTTTACCCTACACTCATGTTCGACCTTTTGCCTGTAGGTGTACTAGGGCTTGTCTTAGCGGGATTTGTTGCGGCCTTAATGTCGCAAATTGACTCAACACTAAATTCTGCATCTACTTTGGTGACTATGGACTTTGTCCACCGGCACAAACCAAATTTGACAGATGAAGAACTTCTGCGCACCGGCAAGCTGGCGACTTTCACATTTATGATGATTGCCGTTTTGTGGGCTCCACAAATTGAGCGCTTTAGTTCGTTGTTCCAGTATCTTCAGAATGTGCTCGCTTACGCAGTGCCACCCGTTGTTGCATTGTTTCTGTTTGGAATTTTTTGGCCAAGGGCAAATGCAAGAGGAGCAATCGTCACCATATGGGTAGGGATCAGCACTGCAGCACTCTTATTTGTACTCAATGAATTGCCTGGCGAAGTGCTAAATCTGCATTTCTTGTACGTGGCACCAATTTTGTTTCTGGTTTGCTGTTTAACAATGATTGTCGCAAGCTTCTCGGCACCCGCACCAGCTAGGGAAAAAATTGATTCAATGATCTGGAGTAAAAGCTACTTTAAGGAAGAGACCACAGCCCTCATGTCAATGCCTTGGTGGCAAAATTACAGGTATCAATCACTTGCTATACTTGTGTGGTGTGGTGTTGTTGTCGCAGCGTACTGGTAAAATAAGGTCTCAATAGATGCTTAAGAGGCACCGCTATGGCTGCATTGAAGCTGGGGGCACGAAATTTGTGCTTGGAGTGTTTGACGAAAACGGAAAGGTCATCGCTCGGACAGTCATCCCAACAACGCTACCACAAGAAACCCTGAATGCGGCGATGGAATGGTTTGACCTGCATGCCCCCTTTTGTGGGATTGGAATAGCAAGTTTTGGACCATGTGATATTGAGAAAGGCATTATTACAAACACACCGAAGCGAGGCTGGGAGAATACACCTATCGCTGACATTATTCGCCGTCGCTTTTTGTGCCCCGTCGGTTTTGACACCGATGTCGGTGCCGCCGCGCAAGCCGAACTAATACATGGGGCCGGGACAGGCCATAGCTCGGTGGTTTACATAACAGTTGGTACTGGAATCGGTGGAGCTTATTCAAATATCAATGAACAAACCAAAGCCCGAACCCGCCCAGAAATGGGCCACATATCTGTGACAAGACATCCGGAAGATACTGACTTCGACGGAATATGCCCATTTCATAAAGATTGCCTTGAGGGATTGGCTAGCGGGCCCGCCATAACAGAGCGCTGGGGGACAAGCCTAAGCAAAATGGAATATCCGGAAAAAGCGATCAACGTTATTGGCTTCTATCTTGGCCAATTTTCCGTCACACTCGCTGCAACATTGGCCCCAAGTCGCATTATTTTTGGCGGTGGGGTTATGGGCACCAAAGAACTCATTGGCACGATCAGAGCATCTGCAAGCCAGATTAACAATGGATACCTGCCAACCGATTTTCATCAGACAATAGTCCGCCCGGGCACAGGAGCCGACTCAGGTTTGATCGGTGCTTACCTTCTCGCAAAAGCTGCTGCACTGTGAACTGGATCATGAAGTCCGCATCTTGCTCTGTGACAACAGGCAGCCGTCAATTCAGGCGGCTAAAATAGCCCAAAACCATGCGTCGGCAAAAAAGCTCAACATAGACTTTTGCCAGAACAGCCGAATAGTGATGCCTTGAGTCAATCTCAACGACACACGTTTTCGTCGAGAATACTGCAAATCCCGCAGAACTGTCCCACAAAACAAAAAGCCCCGCAATCGACCAATTGCGAGACCTTGAATTTGGTAGCCGAGGAGGGATTTGAACCCCCGACACATGGATTATGATTCCACTGCTCTAACCAACTGAGCTACTCGGCCCTACCAGATATGAACAAGGCTTTCGGCGCGTTTGCACTCTCTCGAGCGACTCAAAACTGGCGCACAGCCGCCAAAAGCTGGGCCGGTATATAAGAGGGCCGCGATGCCGTCAAGACGCTTTTTGACTCGGATGCACTTGTTTATCCACAACTTCCTGTTAAACGCCCGTAATTGTCTTGACGCCCCCATCCCTACCCCCCACATTGAATTGAACAAGTGGCGGTTCGTCACCCGCCCTTGCAACGAGAAGAAGGCCGCCGATTGCAGGCTTTCCCGGGGTTCACCCCAAACGACACGGATTATTGGGAGGTTTCATGACCAGAAAACTATTGTCGCTGGCGCTGAGCGCTGGCTTGAGCACTATTGCGCTTGCGGGCGCTGCAAACGCTGAAACACGCCTTGTGAAACAGGCGGATGTATCAGAAAATCACATCGCATTTGTATATGGCGGCGATATTTGGGTCGCTGACCGGGACGGCGCTAACCCGCGCCAACTGACAACGCGGCAAGCACCAGAAATGATGCCACACTTTTCACCAGACGGTGAAACAATCGCGTTTTCAGCGACTTATGATGGAAATACTGATGTTTACACCATCCCGGTTTCGGGTGGTGCACCCACCCGCCTGACCTGGCACCCGGGCGCCGATGTGGTATCTGGTTGGACCCCGGACGGTGACAACATCCTCTTCATGTCGCGGCGCGAGATGACCAGTGGCCGCAGCGCACAGGCCTGGCACGTTAGTGCATCGGGCGGCTTTCCAACAAAGATAATGGACGCGGTCGTGATGGATGGCCGCTGGGATAGTGACGGCGAGAAACTCGCCTACCAACCCTACAATACCGCACACCGCGGCGCGAGCGGCTGGCGTAACCACCGTGGTGGCAGCACGCCGCCAATTTGGGTCCTAGACCCGGCGTCTGGTGACTGGGAAGAAGTGCCGCACGAAAATGGCTCTGACACCAACCCCATCTGGGTTGGCGATGACGTGTATTTCCTGTCCGATCGTTCGGGCATGAAAAACCTGTGGAAATACGATTCTGGTGACAAATCCGTTGAGATGGTGACCAACCAGGAAACATGGGATATCAACTGGGCGCGCGCGCACGGCAACGATATTCTGTTCACCACCACCGCCGGTGACATGGTGATGTTTGACACCCGCCGCGGCAGGACCCGCGCGGTTGACGTGACCCTGAACCCAGACTCGCCCGAGGCGCGGCCGCATTGGAAAAACGCCATGCCGAACATGACGTTCGCCGGTCTTTCCCCAACGGGCAAACGCGCGGTTGTAACGGCGCGCGGTGATGTGTACACCGTGCCGCTGGATGATGGCAGCACCCGCAACCTCACCCGTTCTGCTGGTGCAAAAGAAAGCACAGCGCTGTGGTCACCAAAAGGCGGCGAAATTGCGTATCTGTCTGATGCAACACGCAAAAACCGTGTTGTGATCACAGACCAGTCAGGTGCTGAACTCAGAAGCTTCGACCTTGGTGATGACGATTATCAACTTGTGACATGGTCAGCGGACGGCGGCAAAATCATCATTGGTGACAACCACTTGGCCGTTTGGTCAATGGACACTGCAACCGGCGCACTCACCAAAATCTACACCGACAACCGCCGTTCAGGCGTGAACGTTAGCCTGTCACCTGATGGCAACTGGCTCGCCTATACCAAAGCACGGGCAAACTACTTTAATGATGTGTTCCTCTATAGCTTTGCTGACGGGTCGCATACACAGCTGACTGACGGCATGAGCCATGCGGCCTCACCAGCGTTCAGCCCAGATGGCAAACACCTCTTCTTTGCGGCGAGCACAAACGCGGGCCCAACCGCTGTTGGCCTTGACATGTCGACACAGGAACGCCCGATCCGCTTTGGCCTTTATGCGGCTGTTCTGGCGGCTGATGGCAAGTCGCCCTTGCTGCCCAAAGCGGGTGACGAGGCTGTAAAATCTGACGAAGAACCGGCGAAAAAAGAGAACGGTAACGGCGAAAAAAGTGACAAAAAATCCGAGAAAAAGGACGAAAAAGCCACAAAAGTGGATTTGGACGGCCTGACAGACCGGATTGTCGCCCTGCCAGTTGCAGAACGCTCTTATCGGAGCCTGCAAGTGGCCCATGATGGTGGTCTCTTCTTCCTCGAGTTTCCACAGCCAGGTGGCACCATCGAACCAAACGGTCGAAATGGTGGCAATGTCGCAAAATTGATGCGGTTCGACTTTAAGGCCAAAAAAGCATCAAAAGCGATGGACCGGGTGACGGGTTATTCACTTTCGGCCGATGGCAAGATGGTGATTGTTGCAACCCCTGAGCGGGCGTTGATGACAGCAAAAGCCGCAAAAGATATTAAAGCCAAAAAGCTGAACACGTCTGATGTGAAAGCCTTCATCAACCCGCGCGAGGAGTGGGCGCAGATATTTGATGAAGCCTGGCGCCTGGAACACCAATATTTCTACGCTGCCAACATGCATGGCCTGGACTGGGATGGTGTTTACGAGAAATACCGCCCACTGGTGGACCATGTGGCAACCCGCGCAGACCTTAACCGCCTGATCGTAGATATGATCAGTGAGCTTGAGGTTGGCCACAACCGCGCGGGCGGCGGTGACCTGTACCGCGATGCCCCAGTTGCCACCGGCATGCTGGGCGCAGACCTGCGCATCGTTGACGGCAAATATCAGGTTGCCCGCATCTATGACGGGGAAAACTGGAACCCGTTTGTGAAGGCCCCATTGGCGGCACCGGGTATCGGTGTCACTGAAGGCGACTTCATCCATGCGGTGAACGGTGCACCGGTTGACGGCGCCTCCAACATCTTCGCGCACTTCGCCAATACAGTTGGCAAGCAAGTCACGCTGACAGTCAGCACTGACGGCACCGAGACCCGCGAAGTGGTCGTGGAGCCAATCGGTAATGAGCGCCAGCTCAGGCACTGGGCGTGGGTTGAGGGCAACCGCAAGGCTGTTGAAGCAGCGACAGATGGCCGGGTTGGCTATGTGTATCTGCCAAACACTGCGGGCGGCGGCTTCACTTACTTCAACCGCATGTTCTTCGCGCAATCTGACAAGAAAGCCATGATCATTGACGAGCGCCAAAACGGTGGCGGCCAGGCGGCAAACTACATCACCGATGTGCTGTCGCGCCAGTATCTTTCAAGCTGGCTTGACCGCGATGGCCTGACGTTCGAAACGCCGGGTGGTGCCGTGTTTGGGCCAAAGGTAATGCTGATCGACCAGGACGCTGGCTCGGGCGGTGACTTCCTGCCCTACAGCTTCAAGCGCATGGGCATTGGCAAACTGATCGGCAAGCGCACCTGGGGCGGCCTTATTGGCATTTCTGCGAACCCGCGCCTGATTGATGGCGGCTTCCTGACTGTGCCCTTCTTCCGCTTCTACACGCCCGAGGGTGAGTGGCGCGTGGAGAACGAAGGTGTTGCACCTGATATCGACGTAACGCTGGACCCGACACAAGTGAACGCGGGCGTTGATGTTCAGCTGAACCGCGCGATCCAAGAAGTGCTAAGTGAGCTTGAGACGTATGAGCCGATCAAGCGCCACACCCCGCCTGCCCTGCCGACAGAGCTTGGCGGCTAACGGCCCGCGCACAACCAGAAACACAGAAAGCCCCGGTTCGTCGGGGCTTTTTCTATGCGCCTGTCGATTGATCGAAGCCTATCAAATTGTGTAATCAAATGTCTTGATGGTTTCTGCGTCGATTTCCGCCACCATATCAAGCTCGCGCTGCGACGCGTAATAGTCGCGGAACTGCCCGTGGGAGGTGCTGTTCTTATGAATGGGGTCAAAGGTCAGGTCAAATCGCTCACAAATTGCCCGCCAGTTTTCCTCGAACTTTTCAAACCGATAAACCTGCGAGACACTATCGGTCCAAACAGTTTGCGGCACACCAAACCAAGCCGATTTTGCTCGGTTTTGTGTATTTATCGTCAACCACTCATTGAACTCATACTGCCGCGCCAGTTGGTGCGACACGTTAAAGCCCTGAAACAATCCATAGTCCAGCGTTTGATGGTAATGATACAGCGACACCATGCGTTCCCAAGGGTTGCGCACAAAAGCGAAACTGTAATAGCGTCCCCACTCTTCCTGAAAAATACGGTTACGCGCGTCGGTTGCGGTCATATGGATAAATTTGGGGTTTGGGTCTTCCACAAATCCCAGCATTTCGATGGCGGAACGCCCTGCCGTTTTCGGATTGTGAAAGAAAATCATTTTTTTCTGCTGACTTACATACATAGAAACTACTCAACTAAACCCCGGACGGTTGACCCGGCGTAGCGGGCTCCGCAGGGGTCATTCTTAAAATGGAAATGGACATCACCGCTGACAGGCAAGCCACTGGAAGCCTCAGCGACACCAAGCGCCGTATCCAGCATCTCTATCATCAGGGCCACATAATCTGCCCACGCCGCCTCCCGCTCCAAAGACAACCGTCTTTCTGCCTCCGTGATGAGAGGCAACCAAACCCGCTTCACCACCGCCAGCGGCAGGTAAACGAAGGAGCATTCTGCAGTGCGGGCCAAATCCGCCATCAACAGCGCCCTGGCCGTTCGACCATTGCCATCACTGAACGGATGTAGCGCGACAAAATTAAAGTACCGCACCAGGCAGGCCTCCAACGTGTCGCTGGCTTGCCTTGGTATGAGTTGCCAGTATTCGTCGATGAGTGAATCTGGATCTTCAGAATTTGGAAATACTGAATAGAGGCCGTCCAGATCCTGGTCGGTCTTTAATTTGTTTGTCCGGTAACGAAAGGGTGCACCATAAAGGCAGGAGCCTAGCTGCCGAACAGTTTCTTTATCGGGCTGGTCGACTACCATATCTTCCCAGAATTCGTGCACAATCGGTTCTGCTGACGGTCGCACATAGAGCGGCTTTGGTGAGCTATGGAGCATAGAAGCAGACGGAAACCCGTTGGGGGTGACAAACACCAGCTTGCCAGCTTCAACCATGCCAGCCAGATAGATATCATTGCCAAAACAACGATACTCTTGACCCCTGAGATACTGGGCGAAATTTGCGATGCGCTCCAGAACTCTGCTGCCGGGCCGATTTATCCCCTTAATTTTTGGCGGCAGCGTCAATATTGGCCTTACATCAACCTGGTTTGCTTGTTCCCAATCAGGAGGGTGATGTGTCATGAAAAACCCACTTGTTGAATAGCCTGAATCACCTCTATTGAACTCAGGTCCAATTGGCCAGACGAATATTTGGAGGGGGTGACTTCAACAAAGCCACCCAATTTTTTTATTGATCATGAGCACCGGTGTTTGAGCCACCGCCGCCGCCGAAGCGAGTTGACGCCCAAGGACCAGCATTGATCGAACCATATGGATTTCGAGTTGGCCGCGGCGCGGTAACTACGATTTCCTGCATAATTTCCGAATGGTGGAAATCAATGATGATTGGTATTCTGGGTGGCTGACCACCGGAAACCAAATTCTGTTCGCTTTCCGACAGCTCATCAATCTCATCTGAGAGTTTATTGTACAGGTCTTTCAACATAACTTTTCCTTTCTTGGGTTTGTTAATGTTGTCCGGAGCCGCTGAGCCTGCATCGCTCTTTGGCTCCATCTTTTTTGCCCATACAAACCATCTGCATGGGCCTTCATGCCGTGCCCCTTTCTGAAACGGGATAGACATTGAAGCTCTCTAAATTCTTACCGTATCTGGTGTAACATTAAGCAGTCTGTCGCTCCTGTTCCTGGGAGCGATCGGGGCTCATATTCACTTTCCCGCGAACGACATTGTTGGCTGAGGGAACGTGTTCGGTTTTTGCCAAATTGATGAGCCCGAGCATCATGAGTGTTTTGACAAATGTATCCCCGGTAGTCTCGCCGTGCGACTGCCTAATAGACAAACTGGATAGAGCTTCACCGGCCTGCAGCCGCTTCAGCAGTTTTGCCTCAGTGTCGCTTATTTGCGTCGAATGTTCGGCGCTCCACAGGTGCCACTTCTTTTCTTCCTCCTGAAACAGTCGCATCGTCGCGTTGGCAACCAAACTGACTGAATAGTCGATGCCTGACAATTCAGGGTTGACCTGCTTTTTCAAGGCTGAAGATACCATTCCGCCGCACACTGTCCCACGACCAGAAACAATTGAGTCAAACATCTGGCGCTCGACAATGGCTGGGTCTAGCGCCCCAATTCGCGATGCAAGTTCAGCAATTACGTTTGGCGTTTCGTGCGCCCTCATTTCTGAAAGTGGTTGCGGACCTGCGCGACGCCTAAAATCTACGTCGTCGTCATTCAAAATTGAAAGTGCTGCCTCAAAATAGTCCATCCAAGTCGAAGTATGCAGCGCGAATGTGACATGACAGGAAAAATCGCTTTCGCAACGGGCGTCATGCATGGCGCCTCGAGGAATGTACAATAAATCACCTTCACTCATGGTAAACTCGGACTTTTCTGTTCCTATTGGCTTATGCTTTTCCGGGATAAACTCGTTCCTAAAATTGGGTAGCTCAATGCTGTCTTCATATTGGGGATAGAACGACCAGGACTTGGTGCCAATACACTGCAGCACTAAAACATCATGTAAATCAAAATGGGGTTTAAATGCCTTGTTATCGGGCGGTGTCACATAAACGTTTGCGCTGGATCGACATCCAAAAACGGTTTCCAGTGCCGCACACATCTGTCGAATGACTGGATCATAAGTTTCTATTGCATCAAGCCGTATACTGGTCCCACTCACCATTTGTTTGCGAAGTCCTATGCAGTCTAATATGCCAGCTTTAGTTCTTGCTGCATGTCGGGGCCCAACGGTACCATTGACCACAGCACCAACCTGTTGGCCAACCAATGATTGGGCGGCCAGCATTTGATCCAGTTTTTCAAGCGTTAACAGCTGTTGGAGTGGAGCTTGGCAAACTGCCTGCTCGATTTTACGGAATTCTGTTTGAAACGAAGATTCGAAAAAATCTTGGGGCAGCAAGGAACGCACATAGTCAGCCGAAAACTGTTCTCTAATATTGCAATCGCCATCAATTTGTTTTTGCATGCCTGTTTCTCCGTCTCGTAGCAAAAATTGGGCTGCATAAGCTCCGGCACATCGTCCGGAGTTGAGGTTGCGCAATGATTCATTTGCCCATGTTTTGGAATCTTGAATGGAGCGACGGAAAAACATGAACAACTCACTCAGATTTCCGCCGCCCATTGGTGGAGGGGATCCGTTGCAGATCACCCTCCAGTAGTTTGGCTAGTCATGAGCCCCAGTGTTGCTTCCACTACCGCCACCGGGCAGGCCATCACCTGAGCTACATGGGCCAGAACAAGGTGGTGGAGGGTTGTTGTTGTTGCCACCATAGACTTGGCTCAGTTCTTTTTCGTCCAGGCTGTGCACTTCATCTGCGAGTGTGTTATACAGATCTTTCAACATAACTTTTCCTTTCTTGGGTTTGTTATTGTTGTCCGGAGCCGTTGAGCCTGCATCGCTCTTCGGCTCCATCTTTTTTGCCCATACAAACCATCTGTATGGGCCTTCATGCCGTCACCCTTTCTGTAACGGGGCGGACATTGAAGCTCTCTAAATTCTTGTCGTCTTTGGTGGCCTGCCAAAGCGATTGTCCATCGACTTCCTGCAGGTGACCATTTTGCATCTCAAAAATGCGGTCTGCGGAACGGATCGTTTCCGGGCGGTGCGCCACGATAATACGCGTCATTCCAAGTTCAGCGATGGATTGATTAACGCACCGCTCGGTGTTCACGTCCAGATGGGCGGTGCCTTCATCCATAAACAAAATGGTTGGTTGCCGGTACAAAGCACGAGCCAGCACAATGCGCTGTTTCTGGCCACCGGAAAACGCCGCGCCCATATCTCCCACCAGGCTTTCAAACCTCATGGGCATCGCCATAATTTCATCGTAAATCTGTGCAGTTTTTGCTGCCTCAACGACGCGCTGCATATCAATTTCAGGATCAAAAAATGCAATGTTCTCGGCGATGGAGCCCGCGAACAAATCGTCCTCCTGCATCACCACGCCAACCTGCTTGCGGTAGCGACGCAGCCCGTATTCCGACAGGGAAACCCCGTCTATCAACAACTGGCCATCGTCGGGTTGCAGAAGACCGGCCATAATTTTGAGCAATGTTGTTTTGCCACAACCACTTGGCCCGATAAGTGCGATACTCTCACCCACCCCGACATCCAGGTCCGCACCGGACAAAACGTAGGGTGTGTTATGTGAATACCGATACCGAATTTCGCGAAGAGTTATGTGCCCTTGCAGTGAAGGCCCATCGCAAACAGCAGGCAGATCATCACCCAGGTTTTCCTGATCTGCATGGGCGATATCCGCAATCCGCTCCAGGTGAAGATTGAGCATTCTGAATTCAATAAACTTCTCAACAAGTGCCGCTGCTTTGTCAGTGAAGTTGCGTTTGTAGGCCATAAAGGCGAACAGCATGCCGACAGAAAAGTCACCGGCCATTACCATTGTTGCCGCGACATAAATGATGATTACCAGTTCAGTACCGAACATGCCTGTTTGGGCACTTTTGAACCAGATGTTTAGCTTTGCCACCCGCGCGTTCGCGTTAATCACACTCGCATAATTATTTTGCCAAAGGCTGGACCTGAGGCTTTCGCCGCCATGCAGTTTTACGCCAACAATTCCGCGAATTGTCTCCATAAAATTACTCTGTTCTTTGGCCTGACTGACAATGGCATCTTCTTGAGCGGCGCGCAGGGAGCGATAAAAAGACAGGCGCAGCACAAGATAAACAAACCAAATTCCCAGGGCGATGGCTGCCAGCAGAGGATTATAGAGAAACATCATCATCAATGTGGTGATAGCCATCACCCCATCAATAATGCTGGCCACCAGGCCTTCCGTAAGCATTTGCTTGATTGGCTCCATCGAGCCAAAACGGGAGGTGATGTCGCCGATATGCCTTTTTTCGAAGAATTCTGCAGGCAAATGAATAAGGTGTCGGAACAGGTTGCCCACCATTTGGAATGACAGCATGCTACCAAAATATAGCAACACATATCCGCGCAAAGTTTCGACAAATACACCAATGAGTTTCACAGCTGCAAAACCCAACGCCAGCACCAAGAGAAGATCAGCATCAAATGTGGTCAGGACGTCATCGATCACAACCTGCATGTAAAACGGGCCCACCAGCACCATCAATTGCAACAATACTGACAGAATGATGGCCTGCTGAAGCGACCGCCGGAAACCTACAATATTGCTCCAGAGGTCTGAAAGTTTGAGGCGAACCCGTTCTTTTCCTTTTTCAAAGTCATCCGTCGGTGTGCATTCGAGGGCAATGCCAGTGAAATGCTGGGAAAACTCTTCTTTGGTGTAATTGCACTCACCCCGAGCCGGATCATGAACCGTGATTTTGTTGCCTTTCACTGATTTCAAAACAACAAAATGGTTCATGTCCCAATGCAAAATGGCAGGGACCTTCAAGCTGCTGATTTTGTCTAGCGGTACCTTAACTGGCCGGGAGGCAAACCGCATGTTGTTGGCAACGTCAATCACATGGCGAAGCGTCATGCCCTGAAGGCCCGTGGCATATTTGCGGCGCAAACTACTGAGGTCGGTATCATAACCATGGTAGCCCGCAATCATGGCAAGCGACGCTAAGCCGCATTCTGCCGCTTCATTCTGCCGTACAATTGGAAGCGTTTTGCGATTGCTGAAATTGAGCGCATCCAGGTTCATCCTCGACCCTCCAATGCCCTTAATGGTCCTAGCAACCAACTGAGCATACTGCGTTTTTCCAGGATGATGTTTGCCTGCAACGTCATGCCGCTTTGCAACGAAATCTGCTTCTCGTTCGCCAATACTTGCTGTGCATTCAGACTAGCGGTGACACGATAAACTGGTTCTTGAATTTCAAACGGTGCTTGTGTTTCGCTCGGTGTGAGGATCGTTTCGGTTACTCGCACAATCGTCGCGTCATAGGTTCCAAATCGCTGATAGGGAAAAGCATCGTACATCAGCCTGACTTCTTGCCCCGCTTCAATAAACCCAACCGCTCTACTGGGCACAAAAAGCTCCGCTTCGAGCGCGCTCCCGTCTGGAATGATGGTGAGAAAATATTGGCCGGCTTGCACTGTCCGCCCAGCAACCCCTCCGCTAACAGCCATAATCCGTCCGCTTGTTGGCGCCGCAATACTGTAGGCCTGCAAGCCCCGTTGTTCGACGATACGAGCATCGAGCTCTGTTAACTGTGATTGCAGCCGGGCAAGTCGTTGATCGGTATCAGCGGGCAATTGGGTTAGGCGGATTTCCAGTTGCTCCAGCCGGGCTTCAGTTTCCACGAGCTGTTGCTTTACAAGTTGTTCCTGTGCTTGCTGCCCCAGCCAGGCCTGCTTGCGGCGTTCAGACTCGATTTTGCTGATAAATCCTTTTTTGAGAAGATCCTGAACATCTTCATACGACGCCTGTGCAGAAAACGTGATCTGGCTTTGGAGATCAATCTGTCGGTTGAGGGATTTGACCTGCAATTCCAATTCGACTTTTTCGGCAGCAAGTTTAGCTTTTTCTGCTTCTAGTTGATTTTTTTCCAGTGTGACCTGACTGCCAACAATTGCCTTTTGCCGCGCCAGGATATCAAGGTTCTGTTCCGCTACGGAATGTCCCTCAGAAGTAGTATTTGCGACTTCAATTCTCGCGAGAATCTGGCCTTGCTCAACCGTATCCCCTTCTTGAACATATACAGTTCCAATGGTTCCAAATTGACCAGCCTGAATCCGGATCAAACCCTGTGAAGGCACAAGGTAGCCGACCACACGTTCGCTGCGGGCATAAGAGCCTGAAACAAGCACAATTGTCGACAAAATGACAATGGAAACAATGATATAGGTGATAACAGAAAAAGCCACAGGCTGCGTTACAAACACATCACCGTGCAATTTGCGCTTTTGCGCTTCTATCGCTTCAACTCGAAACAAATTCGACCCCGTGCAGAATTGTTACCCGTCATCCTAGAGTTAAAGACGCGTGCAAACGCAAGTAGAATTTTTGAATCTTAATGAAATTTATGGCTGTATTTTGGTAACGCTTTGATTCGCCTGAAATTTCATGAATGTCACAAAATTGCCTAAATGTGTAAACTTGACAACTTTGGTCAACTTTTGGCCACACTTCAGCGAATCAATTGCTGGCCAGACACCTCAAATGAGTGCTTGAGAGAGCGTGGTGTCTGACGCCGCCGCGCCGACACCAAAAGATAATAAGCCCCGGTCCGCCGGGGCTTTTTTATGTGTTTTTTGCAATAGCCGCACCGAGGTTTTGCGCGGCAGCAAAGGCGGCTGTTTTCGACTGTGCATAGCGCACGTCGCCAAACTCTTGATACTCAACACCAATGTGATGGAAGTCCTGCACACCCAAATAGCGGGATACGTAGCGCAAGTGTGGCACCAGATTATCACCGCCTTCGTTTATGCCACCGGCTTCAAAACCAAATTCACCCCAACTGGTTAAGGCCACCACCCGTTTTCCGGACAGTGTTGGCTCTATCGGTCTGTCGCCCCGGGACAGGTCAAAAGTGAATGTTTCATTGACCCGCACAACCTGATCAATCCAGGCTTTCAGGCTTGCTGGCATGCCATAATTGTACATGGGCGTGGACAGCAGAATGACATCTGCACGGCGCACCTCGCCAATCAACTGATCAGATTGCCGGAGCAGCTCTTTTTGCGCCTGTGTTCTTTGCTTGCTAAAGGCGGCAGCGATCCAGTCCTGAGACACAAAACCTGGTGGGTTTTGGCCCACATCCCGCTTGATAACTTCAACGTCTCGCTGGTTAAATTTGATGGCTTCAATAACGCTATCAGCCAATTGCCGTGATACCGACGCCTCCACCCTCGCACTGGCGTCCACTCTTAATATTTTCAGCATCTTCATACCCTCGCATAATATGGTTTTCTCAAAGTGCATTCATTTAGATTCACCATTAAACCTATTCAATTACCTGGTTTTCACAACGCAGTTATGGTTAACTATAATTAAATTATATTCACTTATAGGCACGCCCATGACTGTTCGAATGCCCTCCCCTGCTGCGCTGCGCACCTTTGATGCGGCCGCCCGGTTTGAGAGCTTTAAGCAAGCCGCACAAAGCCTTGGCGTGACACCTGCTTCCGTTTCCCATCAGATTAAAATTCTGGAGCAGCAGTTGGGGTTTGCGCTTTTTATTCGGTCTGTCAGGGAGGTGCGCTTAACCGCGGCTGGCGAACGCCTTGCCCAAGCAACAAATGTTGCGTTTGCCTCCATTGAGGCTGCGCTTGAGGACATTGGCGCGACCGAAAATACGCTCACACTCTCCACAACACCGGCCTTTGCCGCCCTGGTGCTGATGCCGCACATTCGCACTTTTGAGGAAGCGAACCCGCACATGCGCATCCAGTTGGATACGAGCACAGAGCTCGTGGACTTGAACCGTGACAGAAGAATTGATGTCGCTATCCGTTATGGCACCAAGCCGGAGCATGATGAGCGGCTCAGCGCAACAGAACTAGCCCGCGAAACCTACGGGGTTTACTGTGCGCCCCAAATCGCAGAGCAAGTCCATAAAACCTCTGGCCTACCCTTCATCGAAACGGATTGGCGCAGCCCCACATTGCCGACCATAAGCGTGCAGAGCTGGCTTGAAAAAGCGACTATTGCAATTGACGGTGCAGCGGCGCGCAAAATCTTAAAATACGACCAGGAGCATTATACTGTTCAGGCCGGAATGGCCGGCCAAGGCCTGATTTTCGTGAGCGACCTGTTGGTTCGCCAGCACCTGAAGGCAGGCTGGCTGGTGCCTTTCCAGCCGGATGTGCGTGTCGACGGTTTGTCATATTACATGGTGACGACGGCCTATGGTGCAGAGACCCTGAAGGTCAGAAAATTCAAGTCCTGGCTTCGCCAACTGCTGGCGGCGACCGAATAACTGTCGCACGACCATCACGATTACCGTGCAGACCGACCAAATTGTCTTCTGATCAGAAGCAGTTGCACCAGTTTTCAGTCACGCGCCACCCCTTTCCATTCCCTATGGTTATCAGTAAGCAAAACACTGGTTATCTTATTGAAATATATATGCTTTTTATTTGTCTTTTGACGCTTTGAGTACCATGTTGGCGACGTATCTGTTTGCAATCACACCCCATGAAAGGACCTAAAATGGAACAACAAAACCTTAAAACCTTGAACACCCTTCTGGACATGCTCGCCAAAGGGCAGTTCCTTGAAGGCATGGAGCTCTATTTCGCCGACGACGTGGTCATCCAGGAAGTGGGCCAGACGCCAAAACGCGGCAAAGCCGTTTGCATTGAAGCCGAAGAAGAGCTTCTAAAAGGTGTCGCCGAATTTATCCAATACACCGCCCTTTCAGTGGGTGCGGGCGGCGAGCAGACTTTTTACGAAGCGGTAATGGAGTTCAAAACCACGGCTGGCGAGCATGTGGTGCAGCGCCAGGCTGTTGTCACAACCTGGAAAGATGGCAAAATTACCGACGAAAAATACTATCATGCTAATGTGTGACGACAACCGAGCGGGCTAACCCCCAGCGCGCACAATTCAGAAGGACCCGGTCATGGCATTTTCGGCACGCGGTGCAGCAAGCCTTTTGTCCAGAATACCCACGGCGCTGTTTCCCATTTCATTGGGCCTTGCCGGATTTGGCGCGGCCCTGTCGAAAGCCAGCGCTGTCATGGGCAGCACGACGGGAGTCACGGTCGGGCATGGCTTCCTGTTGGCGGCATTGTCTGTGCTTTCGGTGGTTGTTCTTCTGTATTGTGTGAAGCTGGTGCGCGCACCCGGCGACATACTGGCGGACCTGAAAACCGCCACGCATGCCAACTTGCTGGCGCCGGGTTTTATGGCAGCGATGGTAATAGGTGGATCATTCGCGACCATGCACCCGGCGGCGCCCATCTTGTGGCTGGTTGCCACCGTTGGGCACACGCTTTTGCTTGTCGGGTTTGTGGCACGATGGCTCACGCAGCATTATTCCACTGACGACCTGAACCCCACCTGGTTTTTACCCGCTGCCGGCATCATGACATCGGCGATGGTCTGGCCTGGCTCGGACATGGTGGGGGTTCCAACCGCCCTGCCCATGTTTACATTGGCAACCGGGGCATTGGTGTGGTTGATGCTGCTGCCGCTGGTGTTCCGCAAACTTGTGTTCGAAGCACCGGTGCCCGCAGACCTGCGGCCAACATTATTTATCACTGCCGCGCCGTTTGGCCTGTTTGCAGGCGCTGTGCTGACCCTGTTCCCGTCAGCGCCAAATGAGCTCGCAGCCATGTTTTTGTTGGCGGGTTTGTTTATCGTGTTAGTTCTGCTGTTTAAACTGGGGTTCCTGCTGAAGGCGGGCGTTACGCTGAGTTGGTGGGCGACCACATTCCCAGTGGCAACTCTTGCCACCGGCTTTTTTCGGGTCTCGGAACCTGGCGAAGCTGTCTATCTGGGCATCGCGATGCTTTTGCTGGCATTGGCCGGCTTGGCAACACTAGTCGCCGTCATCGCCACCCTGCGGTCGGCTTGGCGAACCTGCGCCAAAACCGCCGGTAAAACCGAAACAGAGATTTTCGCCATGTTTGGAAACCGAAAGTAAACCAGTCTAGAACGCGCGCCCCAACGCAATACCAAACACCAGCGCATCTTCATGCGAAAAGTCATAATGCAGCTGAGGAGACAACGTAAAGCCGCTCTCAAATTCAAACTCATAGAGCATACCCAGCCTCAGCGCAGCGTGGGAGTTTCCATCAACAAACTCCACGCCCGGCCCAACCTGCGCAATCAAACCATGCCATAAATGCAGATCAGCAACGGTGAGCAAAGTCGTAGAGTTGATATCGCCAAAAGCTTGCTCAACAACAAAACCCAGGCCCAGGAATTCACTGACCCGGTATTCATAATCTAGCCCCAGCGTCACTGCCGAATGGTCACCATCCACCAGGTCTGTGCCGCCAATCAACAGAGACAAGTGGTGTGGCGCAGAATGATGAATGGCTTGATGTTGATCTTCTGCAAACACCCCCACGCTAAGCAGAGCGTTCACGGCAAAATTCATAAGCATATATGTGAACTTAACTTGCGACATGATCATGCCCATTGTGATTGACCTTTTGTGGTTAGTTGTTCCGCGTCAAACAGAGTGCGCCCGCACTGCCAAAACAGGATGCCCAGTGCCGTGAGCGAAGACTGTGAAACACGGCACCGGGGCGCAGCCTAAAAGGCTGCTTTTATTTCAGAAACAATGGTTTCTGTCGTATCGATACGGCTGGCAATGAAGCGGAAGTTTGTAAGGGCCGCAGCATAGCCGTCATAATGTTCGGTGATGGCGGCCGCCGTGGCATCGGTTACGATCATCACTTCAAAGCCCTGCTCCACCAATTCACGCAAATGGCTTTCTGTGCACAAGTTGGCCGACATGCCGGCAAGAACGACTTTCGAGATGCCATTTTTCCTGAGCTGCAAAACAAGATCGTTGGTATCCGGACCATAGATTTTGTGCGGGCTGGTCACGACCGTATGATCATTATTGATATAGGGCTTGTACCGCTCCAGCCAATCGGCGCCTGAGCCATCAAAACCCTCGAGGTCAAGTGGTCCTGCACGGTCAAACATATGAATGCTGTGCATCAATACCTCGAGTGCCCCTTCAAACTTCCAATTGTGGTCATAGGGAAAGTAATAGTGGGGCGACACAAAAATGGGCATGCCACTGTCGTGTGCCGCTTTGAACAAGTGCTCCAGGTTCCTGACCGTATTGTTGGCTGTTACACTTTTGCCGACAACACCCCAAGTGACACCTTCCGGTGACAAAAAGTCGACTTGCGGGTCAGTCACCACAAAAGCTGTGTCCCCTTTAGTGATGGTGAAGCCAGGATTTGGCAGCCCGTCATTAACTGGTGCTCTGTCAGCTGCTGCTACGACGGTTTCCTGAGCAACTACAAGCCCCCCCTGCAACGCCAGGTACGCTGTTACTATGAATAGACTAATAGACTTCATTTGAATTCCCTCTCGAACCAAACACAGGCACCAATTGCCTGCGACATGGGCATAGCAAAGGTGACGTGCTCATTCGTCTCGAACCCGTGCCCAAATCGCTTTTTCGTTTAAGATTCATGTCTTTGGAGGTAACTTTTCCAAACATCGACGCAGATGGGGTCAACGCTGAGAGGGGGAGAAGGCGTGGTCGCTGACTTAGAAATCAATATTGAATCTTTGGTGCTTTGCGTATTGAGGGGCGATGCCAAACTGGATTTGCCGGTCAGGTCTGCGGCGTCGTTTCATTACATTTTGAGCGGCAAGGGCCAAATCGAATTTTCAGACAGAAAAGCGATCGACATTGATGAAGGGTCGATCGTATTTGTGCCAGCCAATTGGAAACACAGATACCGTAGCTTTGAAGGTGGAGCGCCTCTACCGCCCATTGCCGAGACACTGGGTGCAAACATGAAAAAGATATCCGTGCCCGGGGCTGGAAAGGGCGGCATCGTAGGCTTGTGTGGCACTATGAACGTGCACGTTCGCGGCGCGCGCGCACTGTTTGATTTATTGATCTCGCCCATTGCCGTTGACGCGAATGTTTCGCGTTATTGCCGCAAATTGATGGACATGGTGTTCGCTGAAGCAAACCGGGGCGAAAAAGCAAGTTTCGCGATTGTGAATGCCTTGATCCGGGCGTGCCTGATTTCCATCACGGAGCACTCAAGGGAAACTGGGGACAATAAAATGGGTTGGCTGTCGGCGGCCAACGAGCCCAAACTTTGGCCGGCACTGGAAAAAATTATGGCAAACCCGTCTGACAAGTTCACTGTCTCCGGTTTGGCCGACCTGTCCGGAATGAGCCGCGCCCGATTTGCCAAGTTGTTTAGGGAAACGTACGGCCGTGGACCGATGGAATTTCTCAATCAGCTACGCATGCAGCAAGCGGCGCACTTGTTGTCTGCAACGCACGGCCCAATCAAAAAAATTGCTTCTAAAGTGGGGTTTGGTTCGCGGTCCGCATTCACGAGAAATTTCAAGAACTTCTCTGGATTGTCCCCGACAGATTACCGCACCGAACATCAGTGACAGCAGGCTGCACGCCGTAAACATGGTATTTCGGTTAACCCAGAGCCGAGAGCGCCGCGTCGCGGGCGCGGGTCAGCTGTGTGATCTCTAACCCGCAGCGCGCCATGGTGCGCATGCCAGCGTAAACCGACAGCAAATGCTCGGCCGACCCTGCACGGTCCGGCACATCGGTTTCCTCAAGCGCTGACAGTAAGGCATCTCGCATCGCATTCATGGCATCGCGCACCATCGCGCCGGTGTTTTCGTCATCAGCCGCCATATCAATGGCTGCGTTACACAGAAAACAGCCGCGCCGGTCACCACGCACGTCGGCTGCATCCACAACAAGGTTCAGATAGGCCTCAATCGCCTTCGCGCCAGAGTGAGATGTGTCCTCAAGCACATCAACCGCGCCCTGCACTTCTTCATCGATATAAAGCGAAAGCGCCATGCGATAGAGCGCGTGCTTGTCGCCAAACGCAGCATAGAGGCTGCCGCGCCCCAAGCCGGTAGCATTGCTGAGGTCAGCGTAAGACGTGCCTTCAAATCCCTGTTTCCAAAACAGGTCACGCACCGTTGCCAATGCTTTTTTGTCATCAAACTCGCGTAATCGCGCCACAAAAGCCCCCTCACGATCATGTGATGAGATTGATTCTTGAACATTTGTTCCACAATAACCATCTGGTCGATTGTTGAACGATCGATCCATAATATAGGGCCGGTCAGACTATGAGGCAACTTTTTACAGGGAACCCGATATGTTTAAGAAATTGATCCTGACTTTTATGATGGTGGCAGGCCTGGGCGTAGCCACAGCAAATACCGCCATTGCAGATGACCATGCGTCAACTGTTGCAGCGCACGGCACTTTTGAAGGCCGCAGTGACCATGTAACCACTGGCGGTGTATCTATTGTGAAAACCGCAAGCGGCTATGTGGCTGTGCTCGAAAGCGACTTCAGCCTGGACGGTGCGCCAGACCCAACCCTTGGTTTTGGCAACAATGGCAAATTCGACACGGACACGCTTTTCACCAAGCTTGAAAGCAAGGATGGCCTGCAGGTTTATGCCATTCCGGCAAACATTGATGTATCCAGCTTTAGCGAGTTCTATGTTTGGTGTGAGGATTTCAGTGTGCCACTGGGTGTTGCATCGCTGAAGTAACAGCTAAAAAACCATCAGTCCAAAGCCCCGGCCCGCCGGGGCTTTTTTTTTTCAGACAACAGCCGCCAATTCGTCTGTCGGCTTTACGGGAATGAACTCGTGGCGCAGGTTTTCAAGCTTGGGCAATTTGCCGGCCATGCCCGCCTGAAGCTCTGGCAAACAAAACAAGCTTATGATCGTGGGGCAGCCATTTTCTGGCGCCAATGGCAGGCGCAATTGCGCGAGCGGAATTATAAGGTTGTCGTCAAATACCAGTTCACCCTCCACGAGTGCGGCAATCTGATTGCTGGTCACTGCCCGCGCGATTTCCACATGCAGCTTCGTGGCTGCGGCGTCTTTGAAAATGGCTGCAATTGGCACCTGGCTTGGATCCTGTCGCCAGGCCGCTTCAATGCGGGAGCCAATATAACGGGTGGTCGGTGTTCTGCTATCGAAATCCCATTCGGCAATCATCAAGCTTGGAAGATGCTCTGCAAACCCCGTGACGGTGATATCACTGCGCATTGGCAGCTCAAACGTGCCGCTCCGCATCGCGATACGCTGCCACTTGGCGATAAAGTCTTTGAATTCAGGCTGCATTTCGCCTTTCCCTAACCCGTTAAAATAGTGTTTACCATGCAGAGTTTAACAGGGGTTTAATGGACCTGGGGGTCCAACTGTCGGGCGTGACAGCCACTGGACATGCTAGCTAACAGTTTCAAGGGCGGCTTCCTCAGCGACCAACTCAAAAAACGTGTAACGCATTTTTTCAAGCCGCACCGAACCGGTGATGGTGGGCTGGGGGTGCGTGTCTGGAATATGCAAGAGACTGATAATGACGGGTTTCCCGTCAACCGGCGCCAGCGGCAAGCGAAGCTGCTTTGCCACAATCGAATTGCCGCCACCGATACTGACGTCCGCCTGAACTTCAGCGCCTACTTTGTCTTTGATAACGGCCTTCGCGATCTCAAGGTGAGCTTCCATGTGGCGGCCAGGCTCCAGCAGGGCCTTTACTGGCTCCTGTTGCACATCGCGTTTCAGGAGTTGGTCAATACGTGTGCCGCAATAGTCAATCTGCGGTATCCAGTTTTTTGTGTTCCAGCGCGCAACCACCATGTTGGGCAAAAAACGGTGAAACTCTGTCGCAGTTATTTGATCGCGCGTGGGCAGGCGCCCTTTATCTGTGTCAACAGCAAGGGCGCGCCAAAGCGCTATAAAATCTTCAAAGTCGGACAGCATAAACTTCCCAATCGTGCGCCCTGATTCGTGCCGAACATGATGACGCTTATTGGGGATGCGGTCAAATTTTCTGAGAGTTGGTTATGCGCCTGCGCGCTCTGGCCCTAACAGAATTCGTTTCATATCGCCGTCTGTTTTGTACGTGAGAACAAGCAGATAAACAGCCAGGAACATGATGCCACCAAACAGTGCCAGCACACCGAGACCAATACCCAAGAGGCTGAAATTGTTGCGCCACATGGTCCAACCGGCGCTCAAAAGCAGCATACTAAGGAAGTCAGTATTGAACTGGCCGGGCCAGTTGACTTTGCCAATATCACCGAAGAACACCGGCATCAAATCCCATCCGTGTACCAAGCCAGTGAGCGCGGTGTACCCGATAATGTTGATGATCATGGCGATCAGGATTAGTCGAAACAAAAGCATAGGTCCCTCCCCCGTTATGCTGTCTGTTGTGGCTGTTGCACGCTTGTAAGATAGCCCAGAAGGGCGGCAACACCAGCCCCTGAATAATACGGCCCTCTGCACTAGGCCTTGGTTCGGGCATATAACGCCGCTCGGGCATAAGGGGTTCGCAGCAGCTAAAAAAAGCCCCGGCTGGGGAAAGCCGGGGCAACGACAAAGGTGGCGGAGGATCTGGCCACCTGGGGGAAACAAGACTCACTGGCCAAGGCGGCCAATGCATCGGACAGTAATCAAAACGACATTTTCTGTCCTTTTGTCTATATTGACATTTGGGCGTGTTTTGTCAATATGTCGCCCATGAATATTTTTGAACCCAAGAAAAATCGTGAGCATAATATCCTGGAGGCCGCGACCCGGGTATTCACCCGGTACGGCGTGAAGCGCACGACGATGAATGACATCGCCGAAGAAGCAGGCATCGTGCGGCAAACGCTATACAATGTGTTCAAAAATAAGGATGAAGTGCTGTGCGCCACCATCCGCTGGTTTTGCGACACGTCACTGGCGGCAGCCGAAGACGACATCGCTAAAACCGACAAGCTTGAGGATCAGCTGGATATCCTGTTCCACAATTTTGTTGTGACAGCCTATGAGATGATTGAGCAGTCACCGGACGCAGACGATGTGATCAATGGCTTCAACGCCCTCGGCAAAGAAGAACTGGAGCACGCCAAAGCACGTTTCTGCGAAGCCTTTGAAACTCTGCTGGCTCCGCATTCGGCCGCGCTGAAGGCCAATGGGTACGAGGTGGCGGCGATGGCGGATTATGTGACGACAGCCGCCAAAGGGGTGAAAACCCAGGCCCGCGACAAAGCACACCTGCTGGCGTCACTCGACACCCTCAAAAAGACAGTTTTGCAGGCGGCTGCGGCTTAAGACTTTTTACCGTAGGCCAGTACCACATCAATTGTATGGGCGGTGAAGCGCTCCAGCTTTTCGGCGGGTTCGCCGTCAATTTTCATCAACGACAGTGCATGGCTCGCGGACAACAGTATGCGCGCATCATCGCGGTTTTCTTTGCTGATATTGTCTTCAGAGGCCCACAGAATTTCGCTGAGCTTGCTCAGGATCTCATCCTGGAATTTCAGGAACTTACTGCGCATCTCCGGGTCAAATCGTGCAGCCCAGCCCTGCTGCACCAGCACATAATTGCGGTGGGTATCCACCGTTCCAACGATGCGCGACGCCAGAGAGCCAAGCATCGCGGGCGCGCCGCCTTTCATCACTTCAATGCCGCTGAAAAATTCCAGGAAAAACTCTGCCACTTCATCCGTGACCGCATCCAGAAGGGCTTCCCGCGTCGGGAAATAAACGAATGTCGCCGCTGTCGACACACCCACCCGGCGCGCAATGTCAGCGTGCTTGGCTTCGCCGAAGCCCATTTCCGCGAACAAGTCGATGGCGGCAGTCAGCAATTGCTTGCGCCGCTCTTCGGGGCTGAGTCGGGTTCGCGCTGGTCGCGCCATACCTGTTTCCTTTGATGACCTCCTCCCCTGAGTGCCAAAAAAGTACTGAATTCTCAAGCCTTAACTCTCTTATTGATATTTTTATCAATAATTGTTGACATTCTGCGCTTGCTCCATAATCTATGCGTCAGAGGTATGTTTATGCCCTTGGGGAAGGGCTTTTGCTGCAGCACGCGAACCATGTTGCCGCATTAGATCGGAGAAACTTGATGAGTGACGCACCCGCCATCGACTATAAAGACACCAAGAAATACTGGTGGCCGCTGGCCACCGTGCTGGCGCTGTTGCCGGTTATTGGCATCGGCCTTTTTTATGAAACCGGTTTTCCCGTGTGGCTGTGGCTAACGCCTATTTTCCTCTATGGCTTTATTCCTATTATCGAAGTGGCGTTTGGCGAAGACGAAAGCAACCCGCCCCGTGAGGCGATCCCCATGCTGCGCGACGACAAATTTTATCGCTGGAGCGCATTTGCCGGCCTGCCACTTGTTTACACCAGCTGGATTGTTGGCGCCTGGTTCATTGCAACCGAGCCCTTTAGCTGGAACGCCTATATTGCAACTACGCTTTCAGCAGGCCTGACGGGTGCAGGGTCCCTGAATGCAGGGCACGAGGTTGGCCACCGCCGCGATAAAATATCGATCAATTTCGCACGCTTTTTCCTGTGCCTGTGCGGCATGGGCCATTTCCGTATCGAGCATAACCTGGGCCACCATGTGCAGGTCGCAACGCCAGAGGACAGCGCCACATCCATGATGGGTGAGAACTTTTACGCCTTTACCATTCATGAGCTACCGGGCGGCTATAAGCGTGCCTGGAACATTGAAAAAACCCGCTTGGGCCGCAAGGGCAAGTCCGCGTTCTCACTCGAAAACGAAGTGCTGACAAACACGCTGATTACGCTTGGCATGTATGGCACGGCCGTCGCCCTCTTTGGCCTGATTATTTTGCCGTATCTGCTGATCGCGGCGCTTCTCTCTAACCTGATGCTCTCAAGTGCAAACTATATTGAGCATTACGGCCTGCAGCGCGGCAAGCGCGATGACGGCCGTTATGAGCGTGTGCAACCGCACCACAGCTGGAACGCCAATCATGTTGTTTCCAACATTATGCTGTTCCACCTGCAACGCCACTCAGACCATCATGCGCACGCAGAGCGGCCGTACCAGTGCCTGCGCCATTTTGACAGCGCGCCGCAGCTGCCGGCAGGATATTTCACCATGTATTTGGCGGCCTGGATCCCGCCGGTGTGGTTCCACATTATGGACCCGCTGGTGGCCGAGCAGATGGGCGGTGACATGGATAAGGCCTATATCAAGCCATCCAAGCGCGAGAAGATTTACGCCAAGTACCACCGGCCAACGCCCGCTGAGGCCGTGGCCGCTGAATAGGCGCTGAACAAGCTCAAAATAGAAAAGGCCCCATCGGGGCCTTTTTTAGTTGGTGAATTCGCCTTTCAGCGACCGCCTGCCCCCATCAATCGCAATAGCTCTTGAGCAAATTGCCTGCTTTTGCGCCACCCATTTGAGATCATCACTGCTGGATAACCCAGCCAAATCAGCAACCAACCCAAAACAAAAACAGGCCCCCAAGGCAATATGGGAACCTGAGAAGCTTCGCCGTTCACGGTCAAGTTAATCAACCCGTCACCAAATACAATGTCTGCGTAAAATGTCACTGAAAAGCCCACGCACACGATAAGCGCCAAGAGCAACCAGATGCAGAGAATTCTGCGGGTGAGTGTATGAAATGCCATCGTGACAGAAATAGCGCTGCTTTCATCTTGCTTAACCAAAAGCCGTGGGAGAATATAATGTCGTCTGATGCCCGCCATTCGTCCAGACACAGCGTCGTGTTCGTCATGCTTCACCAGAAAGCCTGGGACCACTGCGTAATACTGGCGCCTTGCCAAATGTATCACAGCAGCTTCCTCATCCTGCGTTTCAACTTTCCATCTTTCAAAGCCAAAACGATCTTTTGGATTAGGCAATTTATCCAAC
This sequence comes from Kordiimonadaceae bacterium, assembly GCA_017640725.1. Classification (GTDB taxonomy): domain Bacteria; phylum Pseudomonadota; class Alphaproteobacteria; order Sphingomonadales; family Kordiimonadaceae; genus Kordiimonas. The sequence goes on from JAEPQB010000002.1 coordinate 278,419, forward strand.
CCGTCGGCAATTGAGAGCGTTGGAACATTCCCTGTTAAGGTCTCTTTGGAACCGGGCAGAAATTTCAGCTGCTTGCATCGCATTAGAGTACCTTTCAACCACAATCACCTGTTCCCAAACACTTGATAACAATGGGAACCACCGCACCTTTTTTAGTCGATAAAGAATGTCCCAATTACCACCATTGGCCAGGCAATCACACCGATCCCCACCGCTACCCACGAATGCCAGGTGAACTCTGAATTGCGCGCAATAACAGACGGGTTTTCAGCGTTAAAGCTGTTGGTGTGCCGCACAAAGGGTATCGTCACCAGCATGCTAAGGACAAAGAGGAACAGGACCCAGTCTGGAATGCTGTCAACACGGTCTGCCGCATTCGATACGCTTTCATTAATCATGATCACAAATGCCGCCGGCGCAAACAGATACTGCAATGGCTTGCTGCCGCCGTCAGGGCCTTCGTGTGCGATCCTCGAAAACAGGCTGAAATTGGTGAAAATCGAAAAAAGGGCACGCCAGAAGGGCCAAACGTCTGTGCCCTCCCCGTCTCTGACCCATTGCCAGTTCTTGAACGACCAGAAGAACGAGTAGGCCCCAAAGGTGCTGACAGAAAGCACAATGAACTTGATGAGGGAAACGGGGTAATAAACGGCGTCTGCGCGCCAGCCTGCGTCAACGGCAACAGCTTTCACAAACACAAAAATGATAAATACAAACAGACCCGCCAACATCACATACGCAACGTTTTCCAACAATTGCGCAATGTCTGTTTCATCGGCAGAGGCGGTGTCCGGGCCCGGTTGATACAGCTGAACGCCATCTTCATCATCCGCTTTCTCTGCATCTGCATTGAATTGCTTCAGGTCTGCCGGGTCGGCAAAGTCTTTCTTGCCGGTGTATTTGTATTTCTCGGTGTAAACGCTGTCTTTGAAGCGGCCGACCTTTGAATAGGAAAACACCGCGTTATCGAGTGAAATATCCTCGTCACTGAACGACCAGTCCTCATCCACAATGAACCGCAATTCATGGTCGGCCTTTCTGGGCCAGGCTAAATCCAGCGGGGTTGATCGTGGCACCAAGTCGGCGTCTGGCAGCAGGCTGGAAACTTCGTAGGGCCAAGCTGGAAAACGTTGCTCCCCGTCGTCTTCATCAATGCTCCAGGCCTCCGGGATGCGGTACTGCATCGTCACTTTCAAGGTGCCGGCTTCGTCATCCCGAACGGCTTCCATTGGTTCTAGCGCCGCGATGGTAGGATAATTAGCCTGGTAATACTCAAGAAAATTGGCCTGAAGCCCCTCGATGCCTTTGTTCGCAATGGTTTGAAGCACCCCGTCCGCGCGGTTTCCCCAATAAACGGCTTCGGTGGTGAAAAATACTGTTCCAGGCTCTTTCACCACATCAAAAGTATCAACCACGCTGACACCACTCGGCTGTTCCTGGCCGGGAAACTCGGCAAGGCCACCGTTTTGATCAGTGATCAGCAACCCCGCGCCATAGTCCGACTGCTGCAAATTGGACAGTCCCCCTGTCTGGTCATTTTTTGTGGGGTCCAGCCAGTAGGTCTTGTCATCCAACATGACTTGCGTGATCACATGGTCAAACGTATAGGCACTCGGCAGTTCGCGGCGGAATTGCTCATGAATGTCGGTATCTACCAACAGCGGTGTCGCCGTTATGCCCATCCGAGCAAGCATGGTGGTCAAAAGAACCGTTTTGTCCTTGCAGTCGCCAAACCGCTGCTCAAACACCAAAGATGGATCGCGCGGCGCATATCCGCCCGGGCCTACATTAATCGCCAGATACCGCACATTGCGCTGCACAAACGACAGGGCTTCACGCACCCTCGCCTCTGGTGTTTCATGGGCAGCAGCGATGCGCTCAATCTCGGCAGCCAAGTCCGCCGAGATGTCGTCTGGCACCGCGTAAAAAGGCGTATAAAGCCGGCCCAGCGTTTCCCAATCAGGTTGATCAGATATCTCGTAAAAGCCGTAAGCATGGTGCCACTGCGGCCGGTCATCATCGACCCGGCGACCCGGCAGCATGGCTTGGTCCCACGTCAGCCGCTTGCGACCATCACCCTCTTCCACAATGGGGTCTGCTGCGCCGCCATAGCCTGCCATTTGGTATTCACGGTCATTGGGCAGATCGAACAAGACAAAATATTTCCCGACCGGCACACTGTAGTCGAGGCTTACTCGGTCGCTGATATGGCCATAAAATACCGGATTTTTGCCGTGAATTGTGAAGGCATAGTCGATTATGTCACCGACCCTGACGTCCTTCAAAATGGCGCTTGCGGTCACATCACCGTTGAATATCAGCCGGTCAGCTTCCGACTCTTGCCGCAGTAATTCGAAGTCATCCAGATCCAGCCGGTTTTGAACGACGCCGCCGCGCACAACACGCAGATGGTGAAGCGTTAGCCGCTCGTAAGTCGGATCAAACGAAATGGTAATTTGTGACGCGTCTTCGGCGTCACTGATGTCGGTGATTTTGGTCACATACCGCGTGTAATAGTCTTCCGTTTTGTCGTCATGTAGGCGCTGACGGCTGATCAACAAATAGGCCGGGCCATTGGTGGGTTTTCCGTCAAGCGACGCAGGATCATAGTCCTGCACCCGCACCCACGACGCAGGCGCGTCGACAGAAACGTCTGGACTTTGCGCCTTCGTTCCACCCGAAACCGATACGGCTAAAACAACAAAACAAACGCACAGAAGTGCGCGTACAAAAATACTCTGAACCATCGTTCCCCCAACCAAAACTGGTGCCGCGCCCACGGCCTTTGGTGTGACGCAAACATTATTCAGCTGAAACTGCAACGGCTAATCATGGGAGATGAGTTGCTGCATCAATTGTAGAACATAGGGATGGGCGGGGCATTTGATAGGAAACATCGGCCAAGTTCCCTTTTTTATTGGTTATTTTTGCTGTCTGATGTAACGCAAGCGCCAATTTCAGCATCTAACCAATGGCAGGCCCTGCTGGACAGCAGGGGGATCAGCCCTTAGGCTTAAGCACGTGCAAGGGGACGGCTAACATGGCAGACTTTAAACCGCTGAAGGGCTACCGCGCCCTTTATCATCCGGCTTTCAATAAATCGACCGCCTTTACCCGCGAAGAACGCGAGGAATATGGCCTGAAGGGCCTGTTACCTTACAAAGTGGGCAACCAGGAAAACCAACTGGAGCGCGTGCTTGAAAACCTGCGCCGTAAAGCCAGCGACATTGAGAAATTCATCTTCCTCGCCAGCCTGCACGAGCGCAATGAGCGGCTGTTTTACCGCACCGTTTGCCAAAATATCGAAGAGATTATGCCGCTCATATACACGCCGACAGTTGGTCAGGCCTGTAAGGAATTTGCGCATATTTTCCGCCGTCCCAAAGGTTTTTACATCACACCCGAAGACAAAGGCCAGATCCGCGAAATGCTGGACAACTGGCCACGCCCGGACACCCGCGTGATCGTGATCACTGACGGCCAGCGCATCCTTGGCCTGGGTGACCTGGGGGCCAATGGGATGGGCATTCCGATTGGCAAGCTGCAACTGTATGTGGCCTGCGCCGGCATTGTGCCGCGCCAGTGCCTGCCCGTGATGCTGGACGTGGGCACCAACAATGAAGAGCTTTTGAACGATCCGCTCTATCTTGGCTACCCGCACAAGCGGCTTGAGGGAGAAGCTTACTATGAGCTTGTGGACGAATTTGTGCAGGCGGTGCAGGACAAATACCCAAAGGCCCTTATTCAGTTTGAGGATTTCCTGACGCCAAACGCTTATGGACTCTTGTCCAAATACAAAGACGAAATCCTTTGTTTTAACGATGATATTCAAGGCACGGCGTCCGTCAGTCTTGCAGGCGTGTATGCTGCCACGCGCGGTATGAACGTGCCGTTTAAGGACCTGCGCATCATGTTCCTGGGCGCCGGGTCTGCTGCCACCGGCATTGGCGACCTGATGGTGACGGCGTTTGAGGCAGAGGGCCTGACGAATGAGGAAGCCCGCCAGCGGCTGAATTTTGTGGACATTAATGGCCTGCTGGTGAAGTCCCGCACCGACCTGATGTCGCACAACTTGCCGTATGCGCATGACCGTGAACAGCTCGAATTTGTCGATGCGATCCGCGAGATCAAACCACATATCCTGATCGGCGCCACCGGTGCGCCCGGCACTTTCAGCCAGGATGTGGTTGAGGCCATGTGCGCTGTGAACGATCGCCCAGCAATTTTTGCGCTCTCCAACCCAACATCGCGCGCCGAATGCACCGCAGAGCAGGCCTACCGCTGGTCCCATGGCCAAGCGTTTTTCTCTAGCGGCAGCCCCTTCAAGCCGGTTGACTATGCCGGAAAAATAATGCGCCCCGGACAGGGCAATAATGCGTATATCTTCCCGGGTGTTGGCCTCGGCGTTATCGCAAGCGGCGCCACCCGCATCACGGACGACATGTTCCTGGTGGCGGCCAAAACACTGGCGGAAATGGTAAGCGACGAAGATTTGGCGGCAGGCGCCCTTTACCCTGCCCTCACAGACATTCGCTCTGTCTCGCTTGCGATTGCCGTTAAGGTGGCGGAAGAAGCCCACCGCTCTGGCCACGCGACCGAGGATATGCCCGACGACCTGGAGGCCGCCATTTCTGCCACCATGTACAAACCGGTTTATTAAAGAGAGTTCTCTTATGACAGCACACCCGTCTTCCCTCCCAGTCACACTGGGCAGGCTGTTGCTCGCCCTTTATTTCCTGTTGCCTGGCATCATGAAATTTGTGGCTTTTGACATGCATATGGGTTTGATGGCCCGCCACGGTGTGCCTGCAGCAGCGCCTCTCCTGATCGTTGCCGGCATTGCCAATATCGCGGGTGCGCTGATGCTCGCCACTAACAGGCATGTGCGCCTCGCCTCCCTTGGCTTTGTTGCCTACATCATCCTTGTGAACTTCATGCTGCATGACTTCTGGAACTTTGATGGCATGGAAGGCGCGCACGAAGCGCAGAATTTCGTCAAAAACCTCGGCATCCTTGCCGGTTTGCTGGTGCTTGCGGGCGTGAGCGTGAAACGTAGCCTGAGCCCGTCGGGGTTCTTCAAATCGGATGCCGCAGTCGACGACGACCAGTAACTGAGCTGCCACTTTCTCGTCATAATAGGGAACCATCGTGCCCTCACGCTCGTTAAGAGTGTGGGGGTATTTTTCTAGGGAGCGCCCAATGGCACGACAGTTACTTTTTCTTATTGCTTTTTTCACCCTGTCTTCGGCGGCCTTTGCCGACGGTGTCACAGATTATTATGGCTTGTGGTGGAACGAAGACCGCAGCGGCATTTTTGAACTGCAGGCAAACGGCGACAGCATTGAAGGCATCACCCGCTGGGGCAAAGGCCAGGACAAAGACGTCAACAATCCTGATCCCGAACTGCGCACCCGCGACCTGAAAGGCATCAGTTTCCTTTATGGGTTTGAGTATGTGGCCAAGAAGAACCGCTGGAAAGACGGCAAGGTTTATGACCCCGGCAATGGCAAAACCTATAGCGCAAAAATGGAGTTGGAGGACGACGGTGCCACCCTCAAGATGCGCGGGTATGTTGGTATATCCCTTTTGGGCCGCACGGCGCGGTTTGAACGGGTAAATGACGCAGAAATGCCACCGGAACTGCGCGCGGAAATGGCTGCGCGCTAGGCTGCAGCCAAGCGAGGGTCAGTGCTGATCGCGCCGGCGATCCAGCCGCCACCCATCACACGGTCGCCAGCGTAGAATACCGCTGCCTGACCAGGGGAAACACCACTTTCGGCTTCATCCAGCACAAGCCGCGCACGGCCCGCCGCCTCAAGGAAGATGGTTGCCGGCACACCGGGCCGCGTTGAGCGGATCTTGGCTGTAACAGGCAGGCCTTCAGCGGGTACATTTTCACCAATCCAGCTGACTTCCTTCACCCAGATCTCGCGGGTTTGAAGTGCTTCTTTCGGGCCAACAATTACTTGCTTGGTGGCCGGGTCCAGCTTGAGCACATAAAGCGGTTCTGCAGTACCACCAACGCCGATGCCGCGCCGCTGACCAATGGTGTAGCGCACGATGCCCTGATGCTCGCCCAGCACATTGCCATCCAGATCAACAATATTGCCGGGCTCCATCGCGCCCGGGCGCAGGCGCTCAATAACGTCCACATAGCGGCCTTCCGGCACAAAGCAGATGTCCTGACTGTCGGGCTTGTCGGCGACAATGAGCCCAAAGCGCTCTGCGTGCTTGCGGGTTTCTTCCTTGTCGAGGCCTCCAAGCGGGAACCGTAAGAAGTCAATTTGTTCCTGCGTGGTTGCGAACAGGAAATAACTTTGGTCTTTGCCCTGGTCGACGCCGCGCACCAGTTGCGCTTTGCCGTCTTCGCCAACCAGCCGCTGAACATAATGGCCGGTTGCCATGCAATCGGCACCAAGGTCTTTGGCGGTTTCCAGCAAGTCTTTAAACTTCACCGTTTGATTGCAGCGCACACACGGTATCGGCGTTTCGCCTTTGATGTAGCTGTCGGCAAACTCTTCCATCACCTGGTTCTTGAAACGGCTCTCATAATCCAGCACATAATGCGGAATGCCCAGCTCTTCAGAAACCCGGCGGGCATCATGAATGTCCTGCCCGGCGCAGCAGCTGCCTTTTTTCTGAACGGCTACACCGTGATCATAAAGCTGCAGGGTAATGCCGACGACATCATAGCCTTCTTCCGCCAACAGGGCAGCAGTTACCGAACTGTCGACGCCACCAGACATCGCCACCACCACGCGGGTTTCGCTTGGTGGACGGTCAAAGCCTAAACTGTTCAGCTCTGTCGCTGTCATGATGGTCTCCACAAGCGCCGATTTCAGAAATCTGACCGGCACTGTCAGGTTTAATTTCTGCCTGCCATATAAGTAGCTTTCGCGCACGAGGCAAGGGATTCCGGCAGCAAATGTCGGCAAAGCCTTCCGTGCCGGGCAAATTTGCACGGCATTTTTGGCCGCAGATGCCCTTGCCCATTTTGCCCTTTTGCTGCGACTCGTTGATTCCATGGCGTTTATTGCACATCCGCAAAAACTGGCCCGCTGCTTGCTTATTAAGGGGCAACACGAATGGACAGGCCACAGAAATGGCGGAACATCGAAGAAGCAAGTATGAATAGATGAACCCTGTCGAAACACCGATGATGCAACTGATGCAGGCCTTTGGCGCCACATCCCCGCAATCCGTCGCAGCCATGTTTGGCATCCAGGATGCCGCGGGCGACATACAAGAGAATTACTCAGCTCTGTTTTCGGGCTACCTGCAATCTGTTGAAGGTAGCAAGCCGACAGGTACGTCGGCCGACATCATCAACGTTTCTAAAAATTCCGTTCAGCCCTTCTCTGCCGCACCAGAAGATTTTTCGCTGGCCGTAAACCCTGTTGAGCAAATCCTGCGACCGGTCGCCCTGGAAGGCTTGGTCAGCGGTGAAGAAGTCCTCGCGCAGATTAATGCACGTACAGGTGAAGAAGGCGAACTGACACCAGAACGTCTGGCCGCTTTTGCCCTTGCTGTTGATTATAAGGCGGCACAACCGGTAGCGCTAACACCTGAGAATTTGCAAGCCCTACAGAGTGCCTTCAATGACATTCAAAAGACGGCGAGTGCCGCACTTGCTGCGCAACCCATTCAGGTTCAAAACCAGCAAGCCGTTGCGGGGCCAATTGCGGCACAGCAAACGGCACAATTCCTACCGAGCCAGGAGTTGATGTATTTCTTTGGTCAGGAAACCGAGATCCCTGCATCCCTGCAAGGCGACGCACCCGGCATCCTGTTTAGAGGCGGCGACATCGCGCGCCAGCCGGTTTTGGCGCAAGCAGCCCCGGCGCCTGTTTATACAGGTGATAAAGCCCCTGCTAACACGCCGGTTACTGCACCACATTCCAATACAGCATCCGCGCAGTCAGCTGTTGCATCGCCGCAATCAGCTGCCACAACCGCCGCGGCCAGTAATCCAGCTGGCACTAGCCTGCCAACAGACGCCCCAGCGCCATCATCGCCCGGCACGCCCGCCGCAGCTCCACAAACCGGAGCGGAACTATCTGCGGCAGCGACCGTGATGAAAGATATCCAGACGCCAAAAGCCTCTGACAGCACAATCGCTAGCGTCGCAGCAAAAGAAGTGAGCAAAATAGCGTCGACACAAAAAGTGGTGCCCGACGTTGTAGTGGAAAACAATGACGCGGACGTTGATGGTCAGGTTCTAACGGTTACGCAGAAGCAGGCGAAAACGCCGAATTCTGCCCTGCAGACGCCGCAAGCAACTGCGCAGACGTCGCAATGGACCGGTGCTGAGGCCGCACCTGTTGCAGCAGCTGCAGCCCAAAGCGTTCAGCAAAGCACACCGCGCCCACACGCCCCTGCGGATAAAGTCGGGGCCGATGCGCCAAAATCAGATGCCATAAAACCAGATACACCAAAGGTCGATGCGCCAAAAATTGACGCACCTAGAGCCGATGGATCAGCAACAGAAGCACCAAAAGCAAACACTGCACCGGCACAGCAGCAGCAACCGGTTGTGCAGGCGCCAATCCGCCCAGCTATTGACTGGACATCGCCGTGGACAACACCAGAGCGTGCGGCTGGGTGGGCAGACGGTATGGCAGCAGGTTTGATTTCAAGTGGCCTTGGCTCCCTTACAGGCCAAACCACGCCATTTGGCGGTTTGGGTCTGATGGGCGGCCGCCCTGATCCACTGCTTGGCAAACAAGTTGCCAAACAGGTGAATGTGAACATCACCCGCGCCGTTAAGGCTGGCGATAATCAGTTTGCCATGCGCATGGACCCGCCGGAGCTTGGCCGTGTTGCGGTGAAGATGACTTTCCTCGCGAACGGCTTGGTGAAAGCGCAAGTGATGGCTGAGCGCCCGGAAACGCTGGAAATGCTTCAGCGCGAAATTAAAGGCCTTGAGCGTGCCGTTGAGGCAGGCGGCCACAAGTCGGAACCTGGCGGCATCAGCTTCTCGCTCGATAGCGGCAACGGTGAAAGCGCAGGCAAAGCCTTTGCTGAAGCCATGCAGGAAGAAAAACTGAGCGAAGAAAAGGCCAAAGCTTCGGCAATGGCAGATGAAAACGATGACCTGATGGACGGCATCGAAGAAGAAATCGATCTGGATGAAATTCTGGCGCATGTAACGCCGGAAACCGGCATCGACGTACGAGTTTAAGTTTGGAACTGAACAATGATTGACGCAGTTACAGCAGCAACATCAAACGGGGCAGCCGCGGCAGACAGCGCGAAGCTGGCGGAAGATTTCGACGACTTCCTTACGCTTCTGACAACGCAGCTCCAGAACCAGGACCCGCTTGACCCTATGGACAGCGCCGAGTTCACCAATCAGCTCGTTGCCTTTACTGGCGTAGAACAACAGATTCAGACCAACCAAAACCTGGAACTGCTTGCCAACCTCACGCGCCTGCAAAATCTGGCGTCAAGCGGCAGCTATCTGGGCAGCGATGCCTTGGCCATCCGTGACACAGGTGATCACGATGGCTCTGGCATCAAGTGGCAATATCAAAACACAGCTGACACACAGACCTTGCGGTTGGAGGTCCATGATAGCAGCGGCAACGTGGTTTACTCAGAAGTTGGGGAAACCGGCCTTGGTTTCCATGAATTCAACTGGGATGGCCTCGACTCAACTGGCGTGATGGCAGCAGACGGCGACTATAGCTTGCACATTGTTGCAGAGAATGAAGATGGCGGCGAACTGTCACCCAACATTTTTGTGCAGGAAACCATCACAGCCGTAGACACCAGCGGTTTTGAGCCCTTGTTCACCATTGGGCCAAACACTGTCGGTCAAACAGAGATTATTGAGCTAATCCATAACGGTTAGCTTGGACTAAAAGCCGGACCGAAGTGCCCGGCGATTGTACCCAAAAACCCGGGTGGGTCTAAGGATACAATCTGAGCAGAAAGCCTACAGCACGTGAAAACGCAAAAGAGTGTAGGAGATTAAAAAATGGCATTCACTGCTTTGGCAGCCGGTGTATCGGGACTTCAAGCCTTCACGGAAGGTGTTGGTGTCATTGCCGATAACATCACTAACGTAAATACGATCGGTTATAAGGAAACCCGGTCACGCTTCTCGACTCTGGTGACAGAGACAGCAGCGCTTTCTTCCTATTCACCAGGCGGTGTACGCGCCTTTTCGCAGACTTTGGTCTCGAAACAGGGCCTGTTGCAGCCTTCTGGTTCACAAACTGACCTGTCGATTGACGGTGCAGGCTTCTTCGTGGTGCGCAACGCAGATACGGCGAACGACCCTGACGGCGAGTTCATTTATACCCGCGCAGGCGCCTTCACCCAGGATGCTGACGGTTTCTTCCAAAACACAGCCGGGCACTATCTGATGGGGTGGCCGCTGGATTCAGCAGGAAACATTCCGTCTAACCAAAACGACCTGACTGAGCTTGAACCGATTAACATCAACACTTTGAACGGTTTTGGCGATGCGACGTCGGCAGTAGCGCTGCGCGCCAACTTGCAAGCCAGCACATCTGTGTTTGGCGGGACATACGCGGCTGGCGATATGGCGGCCGGTACTACGACGCCAGACTTTGAGACTAACCTTCAGATTTTTGACAGCCTTGGCCGTTCTCATACCGTTGTGTTCTCTGCGTTGAAAACGGGCACAAACTCTTGGGACTACGAACTGACGTTCGATGATGCGAGTGTTCTTGACGGTGGTACACACACCAACGGCTTAATTGGTGATGGTACCCTTGAGTTTAACCCTGACGGCACACTCGACCTGGGCAGCAGTTCTTTGAACGATGTGTTTGCTGGTGGCGCCGTTACGCTACCAGATGGCAACCTGACATTTGATTTCGATGATACCGGTGATGTGGAAGTAGCGCCTGGTTCCATCAACTTCAACTTCGGCACCGACGGCGAAGCCAACGGCTTTTCACAGTTCGACAGTATCTCCACACTGATTTCATCTAGTGCAGATGGTGCATCGTTCGATAACGTGAACGGCGTATCCATCGGGGAAGACGGTGTTGTAACCGCCCTCTTTGATAACGGTCTTGCGCTAGACGTTTTCCAGCTGCCAGTGGCGATTTTCCAGAACCCGGACGGGCTGACACGGCGTCAGGGTAACGCGTTTGGTATCTCGGATTTCTCCGGCGACTTTGCCCTGCAGCAAGCAGGCTCTGGTGGTGCTGGTAATGTGGCGCCAAACTCACTTGAGCAATCAACCGTTGATCTCGCGAACGAGTTTTCGGAACTGATCAAGGTACAGCGGGCCTTCTCGGCTTCTACCCGGATCATTACTACCTCGGACGAGATTCTTGAGGAACTGACCAGACTGTAAACTTTCTGGTTCACTCTTTTGCACCGGGCGGGTGGCCTTTGCCACCCGCCCGTTTTTATTAAACTTATACGTGTTAATTGCCTCTCATAACGTGTTTAATACAATTATTACGGCTATTTTGCCAAATACCTGAACACTATGAGGAATACAAACATGGCTACAATCGATGGAACGATAAGCAATGATACTTTGAACGGAACAGGGGCAGCAGATAGAATTAGAGGATTTGCTGGTGACGACTTGATATATGCCAAAGGTGGGAATGACACAGTTAGTGGGTCGGATGGCAACGATACGGTTTGGGGTGGTGCCGGCAACGATTACATCAACACACATGATGGAACTGATGTAGTCGGCGGCGGTGGAGGGAATGACACTCTCTTTGGAGATCACGGCAATGACATAATGTTTGGAGGATCCGGGAACGATTATATAGATGGACAATGGGACGACGACTCCTTGTTTGGAAGCGCAGGTGACGACACGGTGCGGGGGCATACGGGCGACGATACCATTATTGGAGGCACCGGAGATGATGTACTCCATGCAGGTACTGGAAGCGACGTTCTTATTTTCGGCGACAACTCGGGCCAAGACACGTTAGTCGGAGGTTTGAACAACCTCGACACAATTCGGCTTACTGGTGGCAATGACAGTTATACAATTGACTATGTGCCTGGCACCACGGATATCTTGTTGGATTTCGGCAATGGTAATTCACTATTTATCCACAACATTACCCTCACCCCTTCATTTTATGAATCACTCATTGAAATAGTTTAACATCCTTCGTATCGGTTGTTAGGGGCGGGTGGCCTTTGCCACTCGCCCGTTTTTATTTCTTTTATTTTCAATGGCTTAAATTAATTTAGTTACAATTTTATCTATTAGGTCTTTGTTAAACAGCGTCTCGCTAAAATGGTGTCACCGAGCAGAAAACTGATTCAATCGAGCAAACCACCAAGCCGGAGCAGGCATGAATATCGCGAGCAAAAATACCAATTTACCCAGTGATGGAAGCGGCACGTCCATTCGCGTTGACTTGCCAAGTCCAGACACCAAACGCTGGGTCGCGCGGCGCAAGGCGCAGGTGGTGTATGCCGTGCAGGCCGGTCAGATCAGTTTGACGGAAGCCTGCGAAACTTACGCCCTTTCCGTGGAAGAGTTTTTGGGCTGGCAACGGGCAATCGAGAGCAACGGTGTTCCGGGACTGCGTGCGACTCGTATTCAAAAGTACCGCGAGCAAAAGGCTGAAACTTAACGACAATTCTGTCACGAATCGGCACACAACTGCGGTTCCAGGATTTTCCCTTTACATTCGAGATAATAAATAGGCAACTTTTGCCTAGATTTAACTATCTGTTTACCTTGTTGGCGTATTTCTTCGGCTAGACAAATAGAAATCTACTGCTCGATTGATAATTACCGGAACCGAAATTGGAACCATTTATTCAGTTTTTGCGAAATCTCGGCACGGGCCGACTGCTCCTGATTTCGCTCGTTGGTGCATTAACGCTTGCCTTCCTTGTTGTGGTTGGTGGCGGCATGGGCACCTCTCCGATGACACCTCTCTATACCGACCTGGACCCTGCAGATGCTGCCAGCATCGCGCAGCGCCTGGAAGCCGAAGGCATTCAGTATGAATCCGGTGCTGGCGGACGCATTGTGCGTGTGCCCGCTGACCAGGTCGACAGGTTGCGCCTGTTGCTTGCCGGCGAAGGATTGTCCGGCGGCGTTATTGGTAAAGAGATTTTCGATCAGGAAAGTAGTTTTGGCCGCACAAGTTTTGAACTGAATGTCAATTATGTGCGTGCAATTGAAGGCGAACTGTCACGCACCTTAAAGTCTATCCGGTCCGTTTCAGAAGCGCGTGTGCATATTGTTATCCCTGAACGCCGACCGTTCCAGCGCGATTCTGAAGGCCCGTCGGCGTCTATTCTTCTGCGCACCAACGGTGCCCTCGGTCAGTCTCAAGCGTCAGCCATTCAGGCGCTGGTGGCATCCGCCGTGCCCGGCTTGTCTCCTGACCGTGTAACGATTTCTGACACGATGGGTCGACTTCTTGTTGATGGTGGCGAAGAAGGTGACCTTGGAAGCCTGTCGAGCCTGGAAGAAGCACGCTTGGCGAAAGAGCGCCAGTTCCGCGGCAAAATCGAGCAATTGCTTGCGCGCCGTGTGGGTGATGGTCGTGTTCGGGCGGAAGTATCTGTTGATATGGATATGAGCCGCCAGACCACCAGCCAAACCACTTATGACCCCAATACACAGGTTGTTCTTTCTACCAACACGCGCGAAGAGACCTCGAGCGAAACAGACAATGTTGGCGGGCAAGTTACAGTGGCAAATGCGCTGCCCGATGCTGGTGGCGTTGGTGGAGGCAATGGAAGCCGCAGCCAAACCACTGAAGAAACGACCAATTTTGAAAATTCTAAAACAGAAACAGTAACGGTTCGCGAACCTGGTGAAGTAACCCAAATGCGCGTGTCCGTATTGGTTGATGGCATTCGCACCTTCAACGAGGATGGCACCACCGCCAGTTACGCCGACCGCGACCCAGCGGAAATTCAGCAATTACAACAGCTTGTGGAAAGCGCCATTCCTTATGATGCAGGTCGCGGCGACACTGTAGAAGTATTGAGCCTGCGTTTCATTGACCCGGCACCTGTGGGCGAAGAAGCTGTTGCCTTCAACGTTCTTGGCCTTAACAAGCAAGACCTTCTGGACATCGTAACCAACGGCGGCTCCATTCTGGTGATCATCCTTGTGTTGCTTCTTGTTGTGCGGCCGTTGGTTGTTCGTGTGATTGAAGCCATTCCTGACGCGCCGCCCCCACCGGACCCTGCGCAGCTTGAAAATCAAGTGCCTGAAACGCCAGCTATTACCGGGCCTCAGCAAATAACGCCTGACATTCTGGCCGCCGCTGCCGAAGGTGATGAGGCTGCGTCTGCCCTTGTTCTGCAAGCCCGCCAACAGGGCCAGTTAAGCGTTGACCAAATGGGCACAGACAATCGTATCGACGTGGCGCAGGTTGAAGGCCGCATTCAAGAATCTGCCATCAAGAAAGTGGCAGGCATCATCCGATCCAACCCGGACGAGTCTGTTTCAATTGTTCGGCATTGGCTTTACGCAGATTAAGCATCGCGCCTAGCGCTTTTTTGGGACGAAAGAGGACCTGACGTGAGTATGGAAGCTGGCAAACTAACCGGATCTCAGAAAGCCGCTGCTTTTATGTTGGCCATTGGCGAAGATTATGGCCGTGGCATTTGGGAGCAGTTGACCGACGACGAAATCAAGGAACTGTCGCAGCATATGTCCAACCTCGGTGCCGTGAATGCACTGGATGTGGAAGACCTGTTTGTCGAGTTCGCCTCCCAGGTTTCAACTGTGGGCAATCTCAACGGGTCGTTCGAAAGCACTGAGCGGCTGCTTGGAAAAATGCTGCCAGGTGATCGTGTGCAGCAGATTATGGACGAAATTCGCGGTCCAGCCGGTCGTACCATGTGGGACAAACTCGGCAACGTGAACGAAATGGTTTTGGCGAGTTACTTGAAGAACGAGTACCCACAGACCGTTGCCGTCGTGCTTCAGAAAATCAAAGCCGAGCACGCAGCCCGTGTGCTTGCCGTTCTACCGGAAGATTTCTCCATGGAAGTTATCATGCGCATGCTGCGTATGGAATCTGTCCAGAAAGACATTCTGGATAAAGTCGAACAGACTTTGCGCGTAGAGTTTATGAACAATTTGGCGCGCACAAGTCAGCGCGACAGCCACGAAACCATCGCCGAAATCTTTAACTTCCTGGACCGCAGCGCGGAAAGCCGTTTCCTGGCGGCGCTTGAAGACCGAAACCGTGATAGCGCAGAGCGTATCCGCGCGCTGATGTTCACTTTCGAAGACTTGGCGAACCTGGACCCAAGCGGCGTTCAAACGCTGCTGCGGAATGTGGACAAAGACAAGCTCGCTCTCGCGATGAAGGGTGCGTCTGACACCCTGCGCGACCTCTTTTTCTCGAACATGTCGGAGCGGGCGGCGAAAATCCTTCGCGAAGATATGGAAGCGATGGGCCCAGTGCGCCTGCGCGACGTAGATGATGCCCAAATGGACATGGTCAATAAGGCGAAAGATCTGGCGGAAGCTGGCGAAATTCTCCTCTCTGACAACAAAGGCGAAGATGAGCTGATTTACTGATGTCGAGCCCTGTAAAATATACCTTCGATCAGGCTTTTGATGGCGGCGCAAAGACCCGCTATGACCTTGAGATCGAACGCCTTGTTCAGCAAGGCGAAGACTCCCGTAAGGAAGCACTCGCACAAGGCATTGCTGAAGGGCGTGCACAGGCTTTGCAAGAAATTGAAAATGCAACAAAAGATGCGATTTTACAGCTCAACCAGTCTGCCCAAGCCCTGTTTGATCAGCGCCAGGCGCTTGAATCGAGCCTAAAGCAGGAAATGGTCCATCTGGCCTATGCCATTTCTTCGAAACTGGCTGGCGCCCTCATTCGCACAAAACCAACCGCTGAAGTCCAAGCGTTGATTGAAGATTGCTTGGCCACGGTCTCCCGCGAGCCACGGCTTGTTGTGCGTGTGTCTGAAAAAATCAGTGACAGTATTGCTGGACAGCTGGACGCGATGAAGAATGCCACCAGTTTTGCAGGCGACATTGTATTGCTTGGGGAACCCAATATGGGCGACCTGGATTGCCGGGTGGAATGGCCGGACGGTGGCTCCGAGCGAAAACAGGATGCCCTGCAGCATCAGATTGAAGATGCTGTACAGCGCTTTGTTCTGTCGGAGCTTGAAGATGCCGCACCAGAGCCAGCTGCGGCCTCAGAACAAACTGCCGCACCGGCATAACGGAGAGAAACGGCCCGGCCGACAGGTCCTGCCATTGCTAAGGAACGACAAGGAATAATTATGGCAAACGAAGGCGATAATTCAGAGGACGTGGGCCTCACCGACCTTTCGGGCAATGGGGCGAAGACGCCTGATCTGGCCCCAAAAGAAGATGGTCAGGTTCGCACAGCACAGGAACTGGAACCGGTTTTTGACGTGCCGGTACGGGTTCAGGCTGTGCTTGGCAAATCCACATTGGAAGTCAGTCAGCTTTTGAAACTTGCGCCAGGGGCCGTGGTGGAGTTGGACCGAAAAGTCGGCGAAGCCATTGATATTTATGTGAATAACCGACTGGTTGCACGCGGCGAGGTGGTTCTTGTGGAAGACCATTTGGGTGTGACCATGACAGAAATCATCAAGCTTGACGGCTCGTCGGGCGTTTAATCTGGAAACCCAAACAGGACCGAGCTTATGAGCACCGTTTTTGGCATGGCGACAGCATTTTTGCTGGTGATCGGCGCGATCCTCCTGGGAGGGTCACCGCTTGCTTTCATCAACTTGCAAGGTGTCTTGATTGTGGTGCTTGGCACCTTTGCCGTGACGGCGATCAGCTTTCGACTTCAGGAAATGGTCTCCCTGCCCAGCAACATCTGGACACTATTACGGCACGGCCAACGTGACCCGAATGAAGAAGCTGTGAAAGTGCTTAAAATTGCGGTCGAAGCGCGCAAGCATAATGACATTCTTATGCTGGAACGGCTGCTTCCAAGGTTGAAAGACACGCCGTTTCTGATGAAATCCATTCAGTTGGTGGTTGACGGTGCGCAACCTGACGAAATTGAGCAGATCATGCGCCGCGAAGCCAGCACCGCCAGCGCCCGGCATATGCGGTCTGTCGATTTTCTGCGCCGCGCAGGTGACGTTGCGCCCGCAATGGGCCTGATAGGCACACTGATAGGTCTGGTGCGCATGCTGGGCAACCTCGACAACCCGGCCGAAATCGGCCCGTCGATGGCGGTTGCGCTTTTGACAACTTTTTATGGGGCTGTACTTGCTCACCTGGTGTTCATCCCGCTTGCGGCGAAAACCGAACACTGCACGGAAGAAGAAGGCTTAGTGAACAATCTTTATGCGATGGGGGCAACGTCAATTCGGCGCAAAGAAAACCCTCGCCGCCTTGAAATGCTTTTAAACACAATTCTGCCGCCGGCGAAGCGCGTGACATTCTTCAAGTCATGACAAGAGACCGGTTGATTTTGGACGGAGACATTCGATGAGACTTTTGATCGTTGGCACATTGGACGGACAGCTTGGCGCCGCCAGTAAGATCGCCATGGACCGGGGGGCGCAAGTCACGCATGCCCCTGACCCAGAAGCTGCTCTCACGATCCTAAGAACCCGTGGTGCAGACCTGTTGATGGTAGAGGTTGGCCTCGACATCCCTGCCCTGATTCCTCGGTTGCGGGCTGAGCATTTTTCGATCCCTGTGGTTGCTTGTGGCATTGACACTGAACCATCCATTGCGGCGGCAGCAGTCCGGGGCGGTGCGAAGGAATATATTCCGCTGCCACCCGATGCTGAGTTAATCGCCGCTGTCCTGGAAGCAGTGTCAGAAGACAGTCAGCAATTCATTTACCGTGACCCTGTCATGAAAGAAGTGGCGGCACTTGCTGAGAAAGTTGCACCGAGCGAAGCAAGTGTTTTGATCACTGGAGAAAGCGGTACCGGTAAAGAGGTGATGGCACGCTTCGTTCACGAGAAAAGCAATCGCGCCAAGAAACCATTTGTTGCGGTGAACTGTGCAGCCATACCGGAAAACCTGCTGGAATCAGAGCTGTTTGGTCACGAAAAAGGCGCCTTCACAGGCGCAGTTGCCCGCCGTATTGGTAAATTTGAAGAAGCTGATGGCGGCACGCTTCTGCTCGACGAGATTTCCGAAATGGATGTGCGCCTGCAGGCGAAGTTGTTGCGGGCTATTCAGGAACGTCAGATCGACCGCGTAGGCGGCTCAAAGCCTGTGAATGTGGACATTCGCATCATCGCAACGTCAAACCGCAACCTGCAGGATGAAGTGAGAGACGGTAACTTCCGTGAAGACCTTTTCTTCCGACTAAACGTTTTCAACCTTCGCGTGCCTTCACTACGCGATCGACCCGCTGATGTTGCCGCGTTGGCGACATTCTTCGCGGACAAATACGCTGATGTAAATCAGGTCGAGAAGCGATCTGTTTCTGCTCAAGCCCTGAAAGTGTTGCAAGGGCACAGCTGGCCGGGCAACGTTCGGGAACTTGAAAACGCCATGCATCGCAGTGTTCTGCTTGCAAGCGGAGATGACATTGGTGTGTCTGCCATTATGCTTCCGGACGCCAGCGGCAACCTGTCAATGCCGTCAACATTATCTGAGACCAATGTACCAGTTTCCGCCGACGGCGTAACTGAAGTAACCGACGAGGAACTGAAGGCCGGTCTGGTTGGCAAAACGGTTGCCGAAGTAGAGCGCGACCTGATTATTGATACGTTGAAGCATTGCCTGGGTAATCGCACCCATGCGGCCAACATTTTGGGCATTTCGATCCGCACGCTTCGAAACAAGCTTAATCAATACAACTCTGAAGGCATTGCAGTGCCACAACCCGGTGACAGCGGACAGCGCGCACCTGTTTAAGTTTAATCGGGCCGGCGTGGCCCTGTTGGTGGTAAAAAGTCATGAGTGACTCAGCAACTGAAGAGCAACAAGCGGGAGGCGAAGGCGGTCCAGGTGGCGCAGCCCTTGCCTCAATCGTTAACGCTCTAAAGAGCTCTGACATCGCCTTTGCCGTCGGCATCATGATGATCTTGCTGATGCTGATCATGCCGATGCCGAGTTGGCTTCTGGATTTGATGCTTGCGGCTTCCATCACTTTCTCTGTGATGGTGTTGATGACTACCATCTTTATTCAGAAACCGTTGGAATTCAGCAGTTTCCCGACGATCTTGCTGATTGCCACCATGCTACGCCTGTCGCTTAACCTTGCCTCCACCAGGCTCATACTATCTGAGGGGCATACCGGCACAGATGCCGCCGGACAGGTTATCGAAGCCTTCGGGGAATTCCTTATGGGCGGTGATGTCGTTATCGGCATTATCGTGTTTTCTATTCTGGTAATCGTGAACTTCGTTGTGATCACCAAGGGTTCTGGTCGTATCGCCGAAGTGGCGGCACGTTTCAGCTTGGACGCTATGCCAGGTAAACAAATGGCGATTGACGCCGATTTGTCTTCTGGCCTGATTGACGAAAAAGAAGCTGTGAGGCGGCGTACCGAACTGGAGGACGAAAGCACCTTTTTTGGTTCGATGGACGGTGCCGCAAAATTTGTTCGGGGTGACGCGGTTGCAGGCATTCTGATCACAGTCATCAATGTTGTTGGCGGGATTGTCATCGGTGTTGTGGTGAACGACCTCACGTTTGCAGAAGCTGGAAGCCGCTACACGATCCTGACGGTTGGTGATGGCCTTGTATCGCAAATCCCGGCGCTGATTGTTTCCACAGCCGCCGGTATGCTTGTAACCAAAGCAGGCGTATCGGGACAGGTAGACAAAGCCCTGTTTGGACAAATGAGTGCCGCGCCCCGGGCGGTTGGTGTGACCTCTGTTGCACTGTTTGCTATGGGCGTTCTACCCGGCATTCCGTTCCTGCCATTTGCTATTTTGAGTGCCGCGCTTGGATACACTGCCTTTGCGGTTTCACAGCGCAAACAGGTGGAAACCGAAGCTGCTGAACGCGTCAAGGAAGCCGAAGTGGAAGCGGCCAAACCGGCAGAAGAACCAATTTCCGCAGCGCTTGCCATTGACCAATTGCGACTTGAGCTTGGCTACGGCCTGCTGACCCTTATCAATGACGAAAGCGGTTTCCGTCTTACGGACCAGATAAAGGCCCTGCGCCGCCAGATAGCCAGCGAAATGGGCTTTGTAATGCCGTCTGTTCGCATACTCGACAATATGCAATTGCCGTCAAACACCTATGTGCTGCGCGTGAAAGAAACCGAAGTAGGCCGCGGCGACATTCGCCCGGGCATGCTGTTGATCATGGACCCAGAGGGCCAGCCAGTGCAGATCGCAGGCGAAGCAACCACGGAACCTGCTTTCGGTCTGCCGGCCACATGGGTGGATCAGGGGTCACGCGAGGAAGCCAACTTCCGGGGTTACACCGTTGTTGATGCACCAACAGTAATCACTACGCATCTGACTGAAGTCATCAAAAACAATATGGCTGACCTGCTTTCTTATGCAGAGACACAAAAACTGCTTGAGGACTTGCCAGGCGAGCACCAGAAACTGATCACGGATATTGTGCCAAACAGCATCACAACATCGGGCATTCAGCGTGTGCTTCAGGGCTTGCTGACTGAGCGCGTTTCCATCCGTGACCTACCGACTATTCTTGAAGGCATTGCTGAGGCGACGGGCTTCACCCAGAACATCGTGAATATCACAGAACACGTTCGCACACGGCTCGGGCGCCAGCTCTGTTCGGCCTACGCCAACCCGGATGGTCTTGTGCCGCTGATAACCTTGTCACCCGAATGGGAACAGGCCTTCTCGGAAAGCCTGGTGGGACAAGGCGAGGAAAAACAGCTCGCTATGGCACCTACCCGGTTGCAGGAATTCATAAATTCGGTGCGCCTTGTCTATGACCAGCAAGCCGAGAAAGGCGAGCAGCCCATCATGCTGACAAGTCCTTTGGTGCGGCCTTATGTGCGTTCCATCATCGAACGGTTTCGCCCAGCAACTGTGGTCATGAGCCAAAACGAAATTCACCCGCAGGCTAAAATCCGGACTCTGGGCCAGATTTAGAACCGCGAAGAAGAATAACAGTGGGTGAAATCGCCCCGAATATGAGGATCTGAAAGGTTATGCGTCTTAAGACCTTTCATGCGAAAACAATGCAAGACGTCATGGCCGAGGTGCGCAATAGCCTTGGCCCTGACGCCATCATTGTGCAAATTGATGAAGGTGGCAGCGGGGTGCGAGTTACGGCTGCGGTAGAAGGGAGCCCAACGCCGGAACCACCCAAAGTTGCCCCCCAGCCTTCACAAACGCCCGTAGATTTTGAAGCCTCGCACCCTATTCCAATTGCAAAAGAGTACGACTCCGCAGATGTGTCGTCAGTGCTTAATCATCATGGTTTGCCTTTTGAAACCGCAGAACAAATCAAACAGGCGATCACATCTGTCGAGGCTGCAAGCCTCTCTGACGCTTACGGTGCGGCACTTGACAATATCATGCGGTTCAATCCGTTAACCGACAAAGCAAGCCGCCCCATAATGCTGGTGGGCCCTCCCGGCGTTGGTAAAACCATATCCACCGCCAAGCTGACTGCGGATGCTCTGCTCCATGAAAGAAGCGTGCATCTCGTGACTACGGACACAGTTAAGGCAGGTGGTGTTCAACAGTTGGATCACTTTGCTGAGCTGATGAAACAAACCGTCTCAACAGCCGAAACGCCTGATGAATTGGCCGCTGTATTGCGGGCGCGTATGGCACCAGCTGATGTCACGCTGATCGATACGTCGGGCACCAACCCGTTTGACATGAATGAACTGAAATCACTGTTGCAATTTATTCAGGCCGTGGACGCAGAGCCCGTGCTCGTGATGCCGGCTGGCCTAGACCCGCTTGACGCACAGGAAATTGCTGGCGTATTCGCGCGTATGGGGTGCCAGCGCTTCATCGCAACACGGCTGGATGCTGCACGGCGGTATGCAGGTCTTGTCATGGCGGCACGCCCTGGCTACCTGTCTCTCGCGGCCATTAGTAGAAGCCCCTTTGTTGCCGATGGCCTTGAGCCAGCGACTGCTGGTTCTTTTGCGCGACTGTTAACAGCGCTACCTGCCAAAAGCCGACCTCAATCAAACCAAGAGCAAACCGTATGACCGAGCAAAGCAACACAGCTGAAAGCCGCTTGATTACAATCGCCTCAGGCAAGGGGGGCGTTGGCAAAACCTGGCTCTCAGTCACGCTGGCGCATGCATTGGCCAGTGCCGGTGCCAAAACACTATTGTTTGACGGTGACTTGGGTCTCGCCAATGTGGATATCCAACTCGGGCTTATGCCAGAAAGCGACCTGGGCGCTGTCATCGCTGGCGGCGCATTAATGGCAGATGTTGTTACACCCTTCAAAGATAATGCCGGTGTCGGCTTTGATGTGATTGCGGGCAAGTCCGGTTCTGGCGCGCTCGGCTCGTTGGCTGCGGCAACTCTGGTTTCATTGCGCGACGGGCTGGCTGCTATGGCACCTGACTATGATCATGTATTGCTGGACCTTGCTGCAGGCGTGGACCCTGCTGTTACGACGCTGTCGGACCATGGTGGCCGGGTTATCGTTGTGATGACGGGGGATCCAACGTCTTTGACCGACGCCTACGCCTTCATCAAACTTGCAGTAGGACGCAACCCGGATGCGAACATCGCCATTGTCGTGAATAATGTTGCAAGCAAGCGGGACGGCGAAAAGGCGTACGAGGCCATCAAACGCGCCGCAGAAGGATTTTTGAAGATTTCCCCGCCATTGCTGGGTATCATCAAGTCTGACAGCAAGGTCGTTGACGCAATACGTGCACAAATGCCCTTGCTCGCGCGGCATCCTCAAGCGGAGGCAGCGCAAGATGTGAAAGCGCTGGCAGCAAGCCTAATGGCCTAATCGTTGACTTAGATTGGCCCCAGCGTTTGCGGGGGTTTTGCTATGAGCGACATTGCCGGACCACCAGCACCTAAAGAGGTGCAACCATCGGTGCGTGGCACCGATAAGGCCTCCTATGTCGCCAAAGACCCCAATAACTCTCAGACCCGCTCCCAGGACACCCCCCAGGAGCGGTCGCCAGACAGCGAGCAAGAGGCCCTGCGGGCCCGGGACCCGGCGGTTTCGATTTCAGCCACTGCAGCGCATTTGCAAAGCGGACAGGAAATAAGCGAAAAAGTGGCCCGGGTTGATGGTGAAGGTCGCCCGATTGTGGTGACTGACAGCGTTACAATTGCCCTTAAACCCGACGCGGGCCTCAAACCCAATGACGAAGTTTATTTGAAAGTTGTTGAGGCTGACACGCGTGTAACGGCAGATTTGCTCCGACAAAATGAGCTGCCAATAGATCCGCCGATCCGTTTGACAGTGACCATCATTGAAGTACATCAGCAGCCACTGACGGACAAACCTGCGCCAACGCCGACGCCGCAAGTTGACCAGCCCTACAAAGCGCCCCAGACACCTGCACTTTCTAGCGCTTCAGTGGTAAGTGCACCTTCAGCGGACGATGTCACACTGCTTGTTTCCGGCAAAACTGTTGAACCCAGCCCAACAGTGCAAGTGAAGCAGCCCCCAGCGACACCGTCGGCATCGACCCCTGCAATACCCGCCCCAGAGGTGTTACAGGCCGCCACAGCACCGACCACGGTTCGGGCCAGTAGCGCAGACCTGGCGACACTCATAAACCAGCAGCAAAGCACTACAGCGACAGCAACGGGCGCCAATCCTGCCGGGATCCCTGGCACCAATACCACCACGACGCCTGGTACTAACCCTGCCGCAACTCAGGTAGCGGCATCGGGGGCACCAACGGCGCCCACCGCTGCCATTGCGTCAACATTGACGTTTGAGCCTGCGATCGGCCCTGGCATAGGGCCCGCAATTGTGGGCGTTAGCCTTGAAGGGGCGCCATCGATCGTACAGCTCTTGGACCCGGCTCAAAGCAAAGTGTCCCCAGCTGAAGTTGCGACTGTCGTCAAAGTGCAAACTTTGAGTGCGCCTGAAGCGCGTGCGCTGCCCGTTGGTGCCAGCGCATTGTCGGCCCTTGCGGACCCTGCAGGAGAGCTTGCGCGGGTAGATACAAGTCGCGGCAGTTTTGTTTTACCGGCTCAAACAGCTGCCACGTTGAACGATGAGCTCGTGCGTATTGTTGTTGATCAGGCGCCACCTGCCAATCAATCGACGACTGGTGCGCCGGCTGGCCAATCCTTCGCGGCCCAGTTTACCGCCACGGGCGCGGAAACTGCGACCCGTGTCACGACCGTGTTTGCCCCGCCACCTGAAGCAGCCAGCGCAGCGACACCAACACCGGCTGCTGCCCAGCAACAAACGACGACAGTTACACAACCATCAGCTGCCAAGGCGAGTAACAGTAGCGTGCCTGCGAATACGGCAACCAGCCAGTCTGGTTTCACTGCGGCCACCATCCAGTCGGTGGATACCGTCAGTGCGTTTTTGAGCGCAAGTGGTCCTAAAACCGACCTTAAACTGACGACGGACCTCGGGGTGCTGACCCTTACGGTGCCATCTGCGTTTCGCCCTGAAGTGGGCGCCAGCGTGCTAATCGACGAGACACCACCACCGCAACAGGCTGCCGCATCGACACAAACCGCCCCTGCGGCGCCATCGGCGCCAGCGCCTCAAACGGCGACCATTCCTCCCTTGCAGACGCCTGACCTTCAGGCGCCCGCGGCAGTGGCAACAACGGTTGCACCGCATGTGCCCAATATGCTGGCAAGCTGGCCCGCCATGGAAGAAACGGTCGCGGCGGTTGCGGGTTCAGCCCAAGCGGCAGGCGTTCAGGAAAACATCGCGAGCAAAACGGCGCAGGGTGGCGGCAAGATGACTAACAGCCTGCTGTTTTTTCTGTCAGCAACGGGTCGGGGTGGCCCGGAAGGCTGGATTGGGCAGCAAACGCAGCAGACTTTGGCACAGGCGTCGCCCTCAATTCTTAAAAACCTTCAGTCTGACATTCGGCGCATGGCTGCCCTGCCGGGCGAAAGCATTGGTGAATGGCGCCCGATCGTTTTGCCGTTTGATGTGCGCGGCAGCGAGGTCCCCCTTGCGGCCCTTTTGTTTCAGCAGCGGCATGACATTGACCCGGACGCGGGTGGTCAAGACCAATCCCTGGCAGACAACGAAGAGGAAAAAAGCCAGCGCTTCATTGTGCAGGTTCAGTTTTCCGTGCTGGGCGACATCCAGCTTGACGGAAATATCAGCAAAACAAACTTCGACCTTACGGTAAGAAGTGGTTCTACTTTTTCTGAGCCACTCAAGCAGGACCTGGAGGGACTATTCTACAATGCGCTCGCCGCCAACGGCTTTGCCGGGGGGCTATTGTTCGAAGAAGGCACAAGTTTTGACGTTGATGCCGCGCGGCTTATCGAAACGCACCTGACACAGCCCGCTGGACAGTAAGATTTTTAATATGGCCGATGAAGAAATACAAAAATGGCAGAGCCTTCAAGATAAAATCGCTAGCCTGCCTGAACCTGCTGAAAACAATGACAAAGCGATGTTTCAGTGGGCAAAAAAGTTCGTTCACGACCGCGTAGATGCCTTGCGCTCAGATAAAGAGCGCCAGCTTGTTCTTCGAATTTATCAGTTAGAGGGAAACCCAGACGAAGTATTGCTCAATTCGCTGTCCTTCGACACAAATGGACAGGCCATCCGCGCAGAGTTAACACGCGCAGAGTACTCTGCTTTTCTTGACCGAGTTAGAACTGACGAACCGCTACTATCCACACTTATGACAGAGTTTAGGGCGGAGTCTCTCAATTATCTGGCTGGGGCCGATGAACCTTTGCAGCGAGGTTACCCTTCTTGGCAGGGCGTATACCATCATTTTATGCAATCAGTTGCCCAAGAAAGCCATGCTCTATTTGTTTCAATGAACAACAACGCTTTGTGTCAGTTGTTCCATTTGTCGGCATCTGAATCAGACTATGAAGGACTTGGCAATGTCAGCGTCGAGGTTGTCGAACCAAAGGTCCATGATTTTAGCAAGGCCATAGAAGTTCATCGAAACCGCACCTGACGCAGCCGCAAGCGAGCTAACGCCAAAACGCTTTTTCTCACCTGTCAGCTTAGGAAAAACATCTTGCTTTTGCGCCGCCTCAGGCCGACAGTTGCGCCCAATGTTCGGGCAATGTTTCCCGGCACCTGAGGATAGTGTTATGGGCGCATTCATTGCTTTCATTGCCTGCGTTTTGATCTGGGGTTCCACCTGGTATGGCATCGAGTTCCAGCTTGGTGTTGTGGCCAAGGAGTGGTCGGTTGTTTACCGGTTCGCTTTGGCCGCCTTTTTGTTGCAGGTCTGGTGCAAGATGCGAGGGCTAAAGGCTGACTTTGGCAAAAAAGGTCACATTCTCGCTGCCGGAACCGGCGTGTTCCTGTTTGGCCTGAATTACTTGCTGATGTATTCCGGCACGGAATATCTAACGTCCGGGCTTGTTGCCGTTGCTTTTTCCATGCTTTCGCTGATGAACATCATCTCGGCGCGCATTTTCCTGAAAATTCCGGTCCAACTGCCCATTCTGGGAGCTGCGGTGCTTGGCATAATCGGGCTCACTCTGGTGTTTAGCCACGAAATAGCAGAGTTCAATTTTGCTGATGGCACAGTTGTGGGGCTGGCATTCTGCATTAGTGGCACAGTCATCGCCTCATTTGGCAACACCATTGCGGCGTCTGAGACCGCCAAGGCTTTTCCAATATTGCCGTTCACGGCGCTCGGCTTGTCCTACAGCATGCTCTTTAATCTGGCAGTAGCGCTGGCGTCCGGCGAACCGGTGGCCTTTGATGGGCGCGCTCCCTATGTCATCTCTCTCTTGTATTTGACAGTCGTTGGCACAATTGTCGCCTTCACTGTTTACCTGTGGCTGATTTCACAAATAGGCGTTGCCCGTGCCGGATACATCTCCGTGGTGATGCCACTTGTGGCGCTCACAATTTCGACCATATTTGAAGGCTTTGAGTGGTCGGCAGCGGCGCTCGCAGGCCTGTCGCTCATCATTGTCGGCAACGCGTTGATGGTTCGCCTTAAGGACAAAGGCAAAATGCAGCCTGCCCCGGCGGAATAATCTTTATTGGGCCTGCTGCAACGCTGTGTGCACGTCGTTGCATGCTTCTTTCAATACGGATGCAACCATATCCATCTCAGCATGGCTGATGATGAACGGCGGGCACAGCACAACGACATTGCCGACCGGTCGAACAATAAGGCCCCGCATCAGGCAGCCCTGCCCCACATGATCACACACCGCCATTTCGGCCGGATACTGCTCGCGAGTGGTTTTGTCTTTGCAAAATTCGATGGCTGCCATCAGGCCTCGCACCCGCACTTCACCGACAAGCGGATGACTGCCAAGCTCGCGCGAAAGTGCCGCTTCAAAATATGGGCCTTTGTCGTCATGAATGGCGTCCACCATGCCTTCTTCTTCAATCAGCATGAGATTTTTGAGTGCAACTGCGCATGAAACCGGGTGACCGGATGTTGTGAAGCCATGCTGCAAGAGGCCCAGATTGTCTTCGACAACGGCAGCCACATCGTCCGAAACCGCCGTGGCGGCGATGGGGACATACGCAGACGATAAACCCTTCGCGAGTGTCATGATATCCGCTGTGAAATTATAGGCCTGCTGGCCAAACCAATGACCGGAACGACCAAAGCCGGAGACCACTTCGTCAGCGATGATCAGCACGCCGTACTTCCGGCAAATGCGCTCAACTTCAGGCCAATAGCTGTCTGGTGGCGTGATGATGCCCATGGTGCCTTGCACGGGTTCACCGATGAAAGCCGCCACATTTTCAGGGCCCGCTTCCAGTATCAGGTCTTCAACCGATTTTGCCGCGGCAAGACCAAACTCTTCAGGGCTCAAGTCTCCACCCTCGCGGTACCAGTAGGGTGCTTTGGCACGCAGAATGGGTGCGGGCTCGGCAAAACCAAATTGGGTTGCCATAGCTTCGTTGCCGTTTAGCGCCGCAGTCGCAATCGTGCTGCCATGATATGCATAGTCGCGCGTGATGATGGCCTTTCGATTGGGCTCACCCTTTTGCTGCCAATATAAGGCAACCAGCTTGAGCGCAGTTTCAACCGCCTCAGACCCGGAATTCGAGAAGAAAACCTTGTTGAAATGCTCTGGCGCCAGCGACGAGATTTTCTGAGCCAAAGACGCAGCATACGGGTTCGTTACGGCTGCGAAACTATGATAATAGCTCAGTTTGGAAAGAACATGCTCTGCGGCATCCGCAAGCTCCTGCCGACCATAGCCGATATTCACGCACCCAAGCCCTGCCATGGCGTCAAGCAATCGTATTTGTTGACCGGTCACGTAACAGCCTTCAGCGGAGTCGATAATGAAGGGTGGAGCTTGTTTGAGGGCGATCGGGTCCGTGAAAGAATGCATATGGTGCATCCGATCATACGACTGCAACTGCTCCAGCGTCATGGAGCCCATAAAATCTGGCTGATCTGTCACGGCGAAGTCCTCCTGAAGGGAGCTTGCCGCGCAAGCGCCCGAAATACCAGTTCTTTTTAATGCATCGTCGATACCAGCCGTTTACTCTTTCAGGCGCTTTTCGTAGGCCTGTAGACCTAATTCATCGAGTTCTGCTTGTTCTTGCCGCGCGATTTCCTGCCGGGCGCGTTCTTGTTGGCGACGCTCAGCAATTTCAAGTGTTTTCAATTCTCGAAAGGCGTCTGAAACAACTTCCTGTTTTGCCTCAATGTCTGTGTCTTTCTTGCGCATGTCCTCCAAAAGCCAGGCACGCTTTTTACGAGCGCCTTCGATATAGGCACCCAGCGTCACAGACCCGATATCACTGTCTTTCATGGACTGTTGCTCAAGCATTTCCTGATCAAGCAATTCAATGCGATGCTCAATGGCGTTGCGTTCCTCGAATAACACAGCCAGTTCCCGGCGCTTTTCGTCGAGCTCCCATTTTCTGAACCTTATTATGCCGCTCAGGTCAGCCATCGTTGGCTTGGGCTCCATAGCAAAAGTTGAGGGTCAAGCTTATTGTCCTGTCAGTGCGTCTGCTAACAGGTGAGCTGCCGGGCCATTTTGAAGGATCGCCTGCAATTGGTCGTAGCCTTGGTCCAGCGATGTTTTGTCGTCTTTCCACTGGCCGAGAAACTCCTCAAGACCGGCGTTATACTCAATGGCCGCATCAACTTCCGGGTTGCTGCCCATTCGGTAAGCGCCGAGCCGTATCATTTCTTCCATGTCAGCATAAGTGGACAAGAAACGCTTGGCTTCGCGCACGAGCAAGTTCTGCCTGTCGTCGTTGCAGCGAGGCATGGTCCGGGATATGGACTTCAGAATATTGATCGCCGGATAGCGCCCGCGCTCAGCAATGGCACGTTCCATGACAATGTGACCGTCCAGAATACCACGCACGGCGTCGGCCACAGGCTCGTTATGATCGTCCCCTTCCACAAGGACAGTGAACAACCCGGTAATGTTGCCACTGCCGCGCGGCCCTGGCCCTGCCCGCTCAAGCAGCTTGGGCAGTTCGGTGAAAACAGTTGGCGTATAGCCCTTGCTGGTTGGTGGTTCGCCGCCTGCAAGGCCAATTTCCCGCTGGGCCATCGCAAACCGCGTGACGCTGTCCATCAGGCACATCACTTCATTACCTGCGTCGCGGAAATGTTCGGCAAGTGTCAGTGTCAGAAAAGCCGCTTGCCTGCGCATCAGCGCGCTTTCGTCTGACGTTGCAACCACGACCACCGAGCGCGCAAGCCCATCCGGCCCCAAGTCGTCTTCAATAAACTCCTGAACTTCGCGGCCTCGCTCCCCAATAAGGCCGATGACACTGACGTCACTGGACGAGTGCCGCGCGATCATCGAGAGCAGAACTGACTTTCCTACACCCGAGCCAGAGAAAATACCCATGCGCTGCCCCAGGCAACAGGTAACAAATGTGTTCAGCGCCCGAACACCAAGGTCAACTTTGGCGCCCACCCGCTGGCGACTGTGAGCTGGTGGCGGTGTGCCTCGCAAAATTTTTGGTTGATGCCCGTGACGAATGGGACCTTTGCCATCAATGGGCTCCCCAAGGGCATTCACAACGCGACCAAGCCAGGCGTTTGAAGGAAACACTGTTGGCTCGGACTGCGTCAGCACCGCCCGGCACCCAACACCAATGCCCTCGACAGCGTCAAATGGCATGGCGAGCGCCGTTTGCTCTCTAAATCCGATAATCTCAATGGGAACCCGGCGGCGGTCTCTCGTTTCCACCTCAAGGCGCGAGCCAACAGAAATATATTCACCGATGCCGGCCAGCTCCACGAGCAAACCACGCACACCAGTAACCCGCCCATAACGGCGTTCCGTCTGAATACGGTCGATTTCCTTGATTAGGCCGCGCACGCATGCCCCCGATCGTTGAAGTGTGCAAAGCGTATCTGATCTCGTTTAAATATTGGTAAAAGAAGGGCGCTGTCCAGCCCTACAAATTCCGACTCGGTCAATTTTTCTTGGAGTTTTCGTTAACCTTCGTTAACATTCGTTAACGCTATTATCGATTGCTTGGGGGGCGAGCCCTCAAACCGACCTGTTTTCAGGGGTTTGGCGAAAGTGGTATCGACTGATTCGATGCCACGGTGCACAAACAAATGTCGGTTTGAGATCGCAAATTTGAAAGAAAAGACAGGGACCGACAATGCGTGTTTTGTTGATCGAAGATGATCCAACCATCAGCCGCAGCATCGAATTGATGCTCAGTGCAGAAGGCTTCAACATCTATTGCACCGACCTTGGGGAAGAAGGTTTAGACCTGGGCAAACTGTATGATTATGACATCATACTTCTCGACCTGAACCTGCCCGACATGCACGGATATGATGTGCTTAAAAAACTCAGGACAGCGAAAGTGAATACGCCGATCCTGATTTTGTCTGGTCTCAACGAAATGGAAAATAAGGTGAAGGGCCTCGGTTTTGGTGCCGATGATTACCTCACCAAACCTTTCCACAAGGAAGAGCTGGTCGCCCGCATTCATGCCATTGTGCGGCGCTCCAAAGGCCATTCCCAGTCCATCATCAACACCGGCAAGCTTGCTGTGAATCTTGACACCAAAACCGTCGAGGTTGAAGGCAAGCGGGTGCACCTGACAGGCAAAGAATATGCGATGCTAGAATTGCTGTCCTTGCGGAAAGGCAGCACACTCACTAAGGAAATGTTCCTCAATCACCTTTACGGTGGCATTGACGAGCCAGAGCTGAAAATCATCGATGTGTTTATCTGCAAGCTTAGAAAAAAACTTGCTTCTGCTTCTAGCGGAGAGAATTACATCGAAACCGTTTGGGGGCGCGGTTATGTGCTGAGAAGCCCAGCGGAAGAAGGGGCTGAAGCCGCGGCAAGTTGACGGCGAACTCTAAGAGATCAAAAAAAAGACCGGCTTGGAGCCGGTCTTTTTTTTAACATTTTCAAAAGCTTACTTTAAGCCCATCAATTCTTCTGCATTCCCGCCAGACGGCACATACATACCGCGTTGACCGCGGACTGGCCTCAATGTGTCGGTGATACCAAGCACAGTTTCGGCGGCGCCCAGGAATAGCGTACCGTCTTTGGCAAGCGTATTACTCATGCGCTCTAGCACGTCTTTCTTGGTGGGCTGATCGAAATAGATAAGCACGTTTCTGCAGTAGATCACATCAAAGGATCCGAGCATCCCAAAACTGTCCAGCAGGTTGAATGGGCGATACTTCACCATATTCTTGATGTCGTCGTTGATGCGCCAAACATCGCCTTCCTGTTTGAAGTATTTGATCAGCATCTGAATAGGGAGGCCGCGCTGAACTTCGAATTGGCTATAAGCGCCAGCCTTAGCTTTTTCGAGCACCTGCGTGCAAATATCGGTGCCAACAATCTCGATGTTCCAATTCTGCCATTTGGCCCATTGCTCTTTCAACAAAATGGCGAGCGAATAAGGCTCCTGCCCTGTTGAGGCCGCAGCACACCAAATGCGCAAGCGTTTGGTCGTCCGCGCTTTTTCCATGGCTGGCAACACATGGTTTTTGAAAATATCGAACGGCGTATTGTCACGGAAGAAGAACGACTCGTTAGTGGTCATTGCTTCGGTCACATCCTTGATGAGACTGTCGTCACGGCTGGTACGCAACTTCATGACAAGTGCATCAAGCGTGTCCAGTCCACGTTTGCGTGCCAAGGGTGTCAGCCTGCTTTCAAGCAAGTACACCTTGTCTGGCGTCAGCATCAGGCCGGATTTGTCTTTCAGCAAGCCGGCGAGGAATTCAAAGTCCTGATTTTTCACCCTATCCCTCCTTCAAGCCGCCTGCTGGCCGCTGCGCCAATCTCAGCGATTGGCAATACTTCAGTACAAAGACCCGCGGTTGCGACCGCGCCTGGCATACCCCACACCACTGACGAAGCTTCATCCTGCGCCAGCAGGGTGGCTCCTTCACGGGTAATGTCGCGCGCCCCTTTCAAACCGTCATGCCCCATGCCCGTGAGGATGACTGCTAGGATGCGCTCGCCAAATATTTTTACAGCGCTGCGGAACAAAGGGTCCACGGCTGGACGACAAAAATTCTCAGGTGGGTCATCTGTCAACCGCACCAGGTTTTTGGCGTCTTTTGTTTCAATTTCCATGTGTTTTCCGCCCGGTGCGATGTAAATTTCACCAGGTTTAAGCTCCATGCCATGCTTGCCTTCCTGTGCTTTCCAGCCTGTTGACTGACTGAGGTGGTCAGCAAGAATGGCGGTGAAAGTGGCAGGCATATGCTGCGTGATCAAAATCGGCACATCGGGTGCTTTTTTAAAACCCGCAAAAAACTTCATCAGGGCTTGAGGCCCCCCGGTCGAGGAGCCTATCAACAGCACCTTCGGTTTGCGCATTGAGCCCTGGCGCAGCGTAATTGGTTTGCCGTCCGATGACACCGTCGTAGCAGCACCCACTGATGGCGTTGCCGGACGGACGCTGGCTGTCGCAGCAGTTGGCCGCGGACGGGCTGCGCTGACAAAACCTGCGCTTGCTTGCGGACGCGTGGGGCGCGCAAAACCAGTCTGGCTCGCCACCGGCTTGCCGCTCGCAGAAACACCATCAGGCAAGTCAACGCCCAGTTTCTTGCGACGCCGAGAAGCCCACGCTTTGACTTTTTCAACAAGCTCGTGACGGAAATCGATGTTTGCATTCACAGAGCGCGCGGTTTCCGGCTTCGGCACATAGTCCACCGCGCCCATTTGCAATGCACGCAAACTTATCTCTGCGTTTTTGCGTGTCAGGGTAGACGCCATCACCACCTGAAGATCAGGCTGTTGGTTCAGCATCTTGGGCAACGCTGTCATGCCATCCATCACAGGCATTTCAATATCGAGGACGACCGCTTCAATATCGTGCTGCTCTATCTGCCGTAGCGCAACTGAACCATTATTAGCCGTTGTGACAACATCAATGTTGGCATCTTCCGACAAATATCGGCACAGGAATCCACGGATGATGGCGCTGTCATCAACAACCATCACTCTAAAAGGTCCGTTTTTCTTTCCTGATGCTTGTTCAGGATTTGAAACAGCAGAATTCACTCTGAAAGTCCCGCAATACTAGATGAGGCCAACTTGGGTAAATTTGGCTTCGATAATCTCTCTGTCGAAAGGCTTCATGATGTACTCATTGGCACCCGCTTCAATCGCGGTGCGAATGTGTGACATGTCATTTTCAGTGGTACAGAACACCACTACCGGCTGCTCAATACCATCTTTGGCACGAATGGCCTTGAGAAACTCAAGACCATCCATAACCGGCATGTTCCAGTCCAGCAGAACAACATCAGGAAGGTTGCGATCGCAAGCGTCCAAAGCGTCCTGCCCATCAACAGCCTCTTCAATTTCGAAGTTGAGTTCTTCGAGGATACGTCTGGCGACCTTTCGGATCACCTTCGAATCATCAACGACAAGGCATAGTTTCATTTGCGATTAACTCCCTACCCGCCCAGAGGCATGATTTTTATTCTTATAGTGTATTTCTAAGCCGCTTTGCCATTGCTTTCGAACGCGAGCAAGCGATCCACGTCTAAAATCGGCAGCAGTTGCTCCTTCAGCCGGTAAATTCCCATGCTGACTTCGCGCCAACGAGGGTCCAACGTTACCGGGTTTTTCTCGAAATCTGCGTCGTCCAACGACAGAACCTCGCCCACCTTGTCGATTTGAAGGCTATAAGGCTCCTCGTTATGCTCGACAACGACGGACATGCTTGATTTTCCCTCTTCAAGTGGGGGCAAGCCCAAACGACGGCGCAGGTCAATTGCGGTTACGATGCGGCCGCGCAGATTAAGAACGCCGGCTACCCAATCTTGGGCACGCGGGATCATTGTGATCTGCTGCGCGTTCAGCACGTCATGCACAGCCAGTACTGGAATTCCCACAATCTGACCGTCCAGCATGACAGTTACAAAATCCTGTGACCCTGTTGCCACCAGGCTCAGGTCATCGCGAACTACGATATCGTTCATGCCGCGTCTCCTTTGATTTTAAACTGCTGAACAAGACTGCGCAGCAATGTGTCTTTGTCGAACTTCGCAACATAGTCGTCGAACCCGGCTTCGAACCCGCGGTTGACATCTCTCTCACTGGAGAGGGCAGACAAGGCAACAAGCCGCATGCCGCTCCAATCATCATTGGCACGAACCGCCTGGGCAAACTCATAGCCAGACATGTCAGGCATTTCGATGTCCGAGATTGCAAGATCGAATGTCTCGCCGTCTTCCAACAGATCAAGCGCCGCCTGGGCATTATTGACTGCAGTCACATTGTAGCCGGCGACAGTCAGTATCGGCTTCAACATGTTGCGGAAGAAGTCGCTGTCATCAACAACCAGAACACGCTCAGAGCTGCGCGATACCGTTGTGTCTTCGCTCATATCCCTGCTTGCAAGCCAGTCAGGGAACGCGAGACCAAGGAAGTATGTGACGTCAATAACCTCTGACGCTTTCTCATTGATCACCGCAGAGCCAATGACACCAGGTTTGTCGGACGCGAGCTTGATGTCCATTTCGTCTTCAACAATGTCGAGGATTTCATCAACTGCAAGCCCCATTGTGAACTGACGGTCTGTGAACACCAGTACCGGTTGGTTGCCGCTCTCGCGCAAGCTCATCGCTGGGTCGGCGAGCACCAGTGGCATCAACGCGCCGCGATATTGAACCATGAGGCGGCCGTCTGAGGTTTCTACGCTGCTGATATCAATTTCTTCCAGACGCGCAACCAAAGAGAGTGGAACAGCCCTTGGGTGTTCTTGGCCAGCCCGGAACACCAGCATGCTTTCTTTGTCGCTTGAAGCAGCGCGGCGCACCAGTTCCTGATCGTCCTCTTCGTCCGCTGCGTCGCTGACACCCTGGCTGGCAAGTGCAGCAATACCGTTTGGATCGAGGATCATGATCACACTGCCATCACCAAGAATGGTGTTGCCTGAATAGATGTCCAAATCCTTCAGAATTGGCGCAACTGGCTTGACGACAATCTCTTCCGTGTCAAATACCTGATCGACCACAATACCAAAGGTGAAGGCACCAACCTGGCTGACGACGATAAAGTCATCGCCTTCACTTTCAGCGGCTTCTTCATTTTTTTCGAAGCCGAGGACTTCGTTCAAATACACAAGAGGCAGCAGTCGGTTTCTGAGGCGAAGCACCGGCGTGTCGTTAATCATTTCAATCTTGTGATCGCTGTCACCCGCTTTTTCAGCGCTTGTGGCGCGCACGAGTTCAAGAACGCTAATTTGTGGAATTGCGTAGCGCTCTTCCTGGGCTTTCACAATCAGGCCCGCAACGATTGCCAGCGTAAGCGGGATTTTAATAGAGAAGTTACTGCCCTTGCCCACAGTGGACACCATATCGATGGTGCCGCCAATTTTTTCAATATTGGACCGCACCACATCCATGCCGACGCCACGACCGGAAACGCTTGTTACCTGCTCGGCTGTCGAGAAACCCGGGTGGAAAATGAACTTCTGGATCTGCGCTTCAGACATGCTCGCAAGCTCGCCCTCTGTCGCCAGACCCTTCTCGATAATTTTCTTCGAAAGTTTGTCAGGGTTAATGCCACGACCATCGTCTTTGATTTCGATGATGATGTGACCACCTTCATGGTAGGCGTTGAGTACAATTGTACCCATTTCCGGCTTGCCAACTGCAATCCGCTCTGCCGGGCTTTCGATGCCGTGGTCTGCAGAGTTACGCACCATGTGTGTGAGTGGGTCTTTAATGAGTTCAAGAACCTGACGGTCCAGTTCGGTGTCAGCACCCAACATTTCAAGCTCGATCTTTTTATCGAGTTCAACCGTAAGGTCCCGCACAATCCGTGGCAGCTTCGCCCATGCATTGCCGATAGGCTGCATGCGCGTTTTCATCACATTTTCCTGCAGCTCTGTCGTGCATTGGCTCAGGCGTTGCAGTGGCACACCCAGCTCGGAATTGTCCATGTTTCGGGTGATCTGCAGGAGTTGGTTCCGTGTCAACACCAGTTCAGACACCATATTCATAAGGTCTTCCAACAGATCCACGTTTACACGAATGGACTGGGTTGACTTACGAGGCTCTTTAGAGGCCGCCGCTTGCTGTTCGCCAGGCTTCGCGCGACCTCCAGCTGCTGCTTTAGGTTGGGCCACTTCTTTCGAAGCGTTGATAACCGCCTCACGAACCAGTTCGAACATCATGACCGCTTCATCGGCTGAGTCTGCATCAACATGACATTCAACCAAAACAGCTTTCACTGTTTCCAGCATGGCATCAAATTGAGCTTCGCCAAATCCAGCGACGGTAACGAGCTGACGACCAACCGCATCAGCGGCATCCATGTCATCTTTGAACATCGCAAGCATCAAGCCCATGAACTTGCCCTTGCGCTGATCTTGACTGGTGCCTTCGAAGAACTTGCCAAGCTTGCTGTCATTTTCAACACGCTGGCTGATCAAATGTGCGGCAACTGCAATGGTGTCTTCCCCGCCCACGCGGTCAAAGAGGCTTGCATCAGCGTCTTTGTCTGATGCCTCGGCTGTGGAAGACTCGCTGGCTTCACCGCCATCACCAGGACCAGGTGCGTTTGCGAACGCTGCCTCAAGCTCTTCAAGCGAGACTTCGCCTGGCTTCAGGGCGCGGCCCAGTGTTGTATCAATAATTTCGCCATCAACGGTATCGGGTTCAGGGTCAGGTTCGGCGGCTGCCGCTTCCCCACCTTCCGCGATCGCGTCCAGTCGGCCAATTAGTTCGCTGTCATCGCCCTCAGGTTCTTCTTCTGTTGCTTCAAGACCAGCCAGAATTTCCTTAATGCGATCGAGGCTCTCCAAGATCACGGTAACTGCGTTTTCGGATACCTGCAGTTCACCATCCCGAAACTTGCCCAACACGTTTTCAGAAGCGTGTGCAACTGATTCAAGCCGTGGTAATCCGAGGAATCCGCATGTTCCTTTAATGGTGTGCACCAGGCGGAAGATGTTATCGAGAACCTCTTTGTTGTTCGGGTCCTGCTCCAGCTTCACCAGCTCAACGTCAACAACGTCAATGCTTTCGCCTGTTTCGGTCAGAAACTCATTTAAAAGATCGTCCATGGCCACTTCCCGGCGTTTCTGCGCCTATCATTTTGTTCAAATGTCCCCAACACCTTTGGTGCTGATGCCACCTTCGGGGAAAAGAGTTAAAATCGTGTAAAACTTTTCCGATTAATTTTCGGAATAGAGAATGGACGTAAAAACTTTCCTAACGCGGAAAAATAATTAGAGGTCAGGCATTTGCCTTGAATGTTGCCGAAAGGCTGATGGCGTTATCTTCGTGCGCTTTTATGGTTACCATGCCACCAAGTTCCTTGGCGACCATGCTTGCCAAATGCGCGGGCGCAGAGCGCGGCTCCAGGTCTGCCTCTTTCACGCCACCCTCAAGGGCAGCACGAATATCCTCGCCAAAAATAACCCGTTCACCACTGGCCTCGATGGTAATTGCAACCATGTCATTTGCGGTTTCGGCGTAATTCACTTTCAGCGTGCCACCTCGTACCAGAGTTTCGGCGGTTACCAGGCAAAGGTTCAGCAAAAGCTTAACGCCGCCCTTTGAAAGTTCTGCCACCGAAACATTCCAGTCGAGTTCAACACGACTGCCCGCCAAAAATGCGCGCAGGGACTTTTCTGCCTCCCGCGTATCCAAATGAGCAGAAAATCCACCGGCAGCACCAAATGCCAAGCGGAAAAACTGAAGTTTGTTACTGGTTTGTTCGGTCGACTTTTCTATCAAGTCAAAAACGGCTTCGCGCATGCTATCGTCCTGTTCGCCAGACAAAAGCTCAAGCCCGTTATTGATGGCCCCAACAGGGCTGACCAAATCGTGGCAAAGCCGCGAACACAAAAGTGCTGCAAAATCCAGTTTCGACATGATTCTTCCCTCCAACCGACCGTATGCAATAGACTGGGCGGGAATATCTCCCTCTAAACCCACTAAATCGCAGTGTTTTGCATATTTTTGCGAGAATTTTCTGTCTAGGCAACCGCTTTTATGGTTAACAATCAGGCCGAGCCCTTTTCCGGGCTTACTTTCATCTAAAATAACAGAGAATTGACCATGCCTGACACGTCACCTGACACATTGAATTCCATGACACCTGCTTTGCTGCAAACCATGTTGGATGCTGGCAAAGTTGTGATGGAGGTATTTGACACAGATTTTGATGTGTTTGGCAAAGACGACAAGTCTCCTGTTACAGAAGCCGACCGTCGCGGCGAGGTCGTGATAGAAGCAGCGCTCAAGGAGATCGCGCCGAATATCCCTATCGTTGGCGAAGAAGCCAAATCCGAAGGCCACTGCCCAGACATTTCAGGTGGTGTATTCTGGCTTGTGGACCCGCTGGATGGCACAAAAGAGTTTATCAAGCGTGGGGCCGACTTCACTGTAAATATCGGCCTGATCAAAGATGGTGCGCCGATCGCAGGCTTTGTGCTGGCTCCTGCCCTTAAAAAAATGTACTGGGGCATCAAGGGTGTCGGTGCCTGGATTGCGGATGTGGACGGCAATGACCTCGCAAACAAGCAAGAGATCAGCGCCCGGTCAGCAGACCCGGACAATCTGGTGATTGTGGCAAGCAAGTCCCACCGGTCGCCCGAGCTGGAGGCATGGCTATCACATTTCCCAACTGCCGAGCATGTCTCTATCGGTTCCAGCCTTAAACTGTGCCTGATCGCAACCGGCGAAGCAGATTTATACCCACGCCTTGGCCCCACGTGCGAGTGGGACACCGCCGCAGCCCATGCTGTGTTGGTTGCCGCGGGCGGAACCGTCGAGGTTAACGGTGGTGCGCCGCTTTCCTACGCTAAAGATCTCAAAACGTTCCTGAACCCGTGGTTTTTGTGCCGTGCGGACGAGAGCTTTGCCGTACCTGCAATTGGTGAACCCGCCTAAACACAAGTTTTCCACATCCTCGTTGATCGAACGGCCACATTGCGTATCATACCTGTGGGCCAAATCATTGAGGAACCATAGATGGAATTGCTGGCTTTCAGTATTGCAGCCTTTGTTGGGCTGCATCTCATTCCCTATTTCGCCAAAAGCCTGCGAGCGGGATTGCAGGCAAAAATCGGTGCGGGTCCCTATAAGGGACTGTTCGCACTTCTGGTCGCGACGTCACTGGCCGGCATTATTTTTGGCTGGATGGCGAGTGAGCCGAATTTCGTTTACGCGCCACCCTCTTGGGGCATGCATGCAATGCCGCTGTTTGCGCTGGCCGGATTTGTACTTTTCTTCGCCAGCAACGCCCCTACCAACATCAAACGCCGTATCCGCCACCCACAGATGACCGGCGTCTTCCTTTGGTCTGTTGGTCATATGCTGGCAAACGGCGAAGATCGCTCGCTGCTATTGTTCGGTAGTTTTGCGGTCTGGTCGGTTCTCGCCATTTTGGGGGCAAACGCACGGGACGGAGTGTGGATTAAGCCCGACAAGCAGCCCTTCATCAAGGATGTGGTTACCGTTTTGATTGGCATAATAGCTTTCACCGCCTTCATGTATTTTCATGAAGCCATCATTGGTGTTCGCGCCTATCCTTAACCCATTACCGGGTCGTTACCGGCAGCGGCGGCGACCAGGCGGGGTCAGACGCGTCATACGGTGTTGGTACCTGATGCTCGTTATACCCCGTCAGATCCACAGACCAGAGCGACGGCTTGCCGCCTGAACCATCCGCCTGATAACGAGGCGTGCGGAAAAACATCAGGACCCTACCATTCGGTGACCATGTCGGTCCTTCATCCTGATAAGCGTCTGTGAGCAAACGCTCGCCCTTGCCGTCTGTGCGCATCACGCCAATTCGGAACTTGCCCTCCCCAATTTTGGTGAAAGCGATCAGATCCCCACGCGGCGACCACACGGGCGTGGCATAACGCCCGCGCCCAAACGAAATGCGATGCACATCGCTGCCATCTGGGTTCATGACATACAGCTGCTGTGAGCCGCCTCGGTCAGAGTTGAATACGATTTTCCGGCCATCAGGCGAAAAGCTTGGCGAAGTGTCAATGCCCGGATCGCTCGTCAGCCGCTCAACTTGACGCGTGCGAAGGTCCATCAGATAAATGTCCGAGTTTCCGTCTTCCGCGAGCGACATGATGACTTTGTTGCCGTCAGGCGAAAACCGCGGCGCAAATGTCATATTCGGGAAGTCGCCCAAAACCTCAAAACGGTTTGAAAGGATATTGAACAGATAAACCCGTGGCTGATCATTGAAATAGCTGAGGAACGTGATTTCCTGACGGTTCGGGCTAAAGCGCGGTGTCAGCACCAGATAGCTGCCATCAGTCAGGAATTGCTGGTTTGCACCGTCCTGGTCCATGATCGCGAGACGCTTGGTACGGTCAAGCGGGTCACCCTGCTCCGCGATATAAACAATGCGGGTATCGAAGTATCCGGCCTCTCCGGTCAGGCGCGTGTATATACGGTCTGAAATAACGTGCGCAATGCGCCGCCAATTTGAGGCAGGCGTATTATAGCCAACGCCTTCCATTTGCACTTCACCAACCACATCCCACAGGCGGAACTCAACACGCAGGTTGCCGTTCGCGAGAATTTGCAAACGGCCGGTAACCAGAGCCTGTGCTGCTAGCGGCCGCCATGCGCTAAACCGCGGGCGTGTGGGCGCCGCCGTGATCTGTTCGATGAAGGCATTTTGGTCAATCGCGCGGAACAAACCCGTGGAGACCAAATTGGCCGTAATCACTTCCGTGATGCTCGCACCGATGTCGGAGAGGTTGCCTGTTGGCGTTTCAACGTCTTCAACCGGCACAAAATCCGGCACGGCGATTGGCACCGGGTCCACAGACCCCCGGGTTACATCCACCTTAAGCTGCGCCATTGCTGGCAAAGCAGCGACAATTACCAAAATTAAGGATGACGCGATTTTCTTAACTAAAACGCCTGCGTTCATGCTGCCCAAAGTCCCTGTTATTCGCCCACAAATGCGGCTGGGTTAAATTCGAAATCAATATAGGATGTATCAGCATCCAAATGCTTTGCCGCTTCGTCGAGTGGTTCACTTAACAAGACGGCACGCCGTGCGCTTTCCGCAAAAATACGGAAGAAGGAACGGTCGGGGTCATTGAGGTTACCGACCCCGATAAATTCCGGCGCCCGTGAATAGTAGCCATCGGGCCTAATCCAGATACGGATGGTAACCCGCATATTTTGGATGTCCTTGGCACCGCCGGGGAACGACCAATTGCTCTCTACCTTCTGACGCAATGCATCCATCACGCTGGCGGTCGCGAGCTTACCGCGTAGGCCAGAAAAAACGCTTGGTTTCTTTTCTGGTTCTTTTTCCGCAGCCTGCTTCTGTTCTTCTTCGCGGCGCAGAGATTCTTGCTGCTCTTCTTTGATTGAGCGATCGATCAGCGCCGCAATGCGGTTTGACTTTAACCGTGACGGCGGCCTTGGTTTACTGCGTGGCACGACCCGGTTCGCCAGCTGTCGGTTTTCGGACACCTGCGGCTTTGGCGTCGGCTTTGGTGGTGGCGGTGTGTCCACCACTTTCACTTGCTCAAGCGTCGGCGCGGCATCCGCGGGCGGTTCAGGTGCGGCCTCAGCAGCCGCGTATGCGGGCTGCGGTTCGCTTTGCGCTTGCTGTGGTTCTGCCTTGGGTGGCTCGGGTTCTGCAACCCGCGTTTGCTCTGATATCTGAACGAACTCGATGGCAATGGGCGGTGGTAAATCCGGCAACGGGCGCTGGAGCTGTGGCAGGCCAACAAGCGCCACGACCGCCACGCCCATATGCAGGGCGCCGGACATCAGCCATCCAGTTTGTTCCGCTCTTATTACCGCCACGAAAACATCCTTGTGCTATCGCTGCTCTGCCACCAGCGCCACACGGGTAAACCCTGCCCGATTAATCACACCAATCACCTGCATCACTTGACCGTAGTCCAGTTTGGTATCGCCTCGTACGTAAATGCGCGTATCGCGCCGATTTCCGGCAATGGCTTCAAGACGCGGCACAAGCTCGTTCAGGCTGATCGCAGTGTCCGCAAGAAATATGGCACCATTTTGATCAATGGAAACCTCAAGAGGTTT
This sequence comes from Kordiimonadaceae bacterium, assembly GCA_017640725.1. Lineage (GTDB taxonomy): Bacteria > Pseudomonadota > Alphaproteobacteria > Sphingomonadales > Kordiimonadaceae > Kordiimonas. Next base: position 320,916 of record JAEPQB010000002.1, read on the forward strand.
GCTGTCCTGGGGCAGTGGTTTTGCCGCCGCTTTTGGCAAGTCCACCTGTATACCCGCTGTCAGCAGAGGGGCGGCTACCATGAACACAATCAGCAGCACGAGCATCACGTCCACAAACGGTGTTACGTTGATTTCCGCCATCGGGCGATAGCGCCCGCGGCGGCCACCGCCGGACTGTCTGCCACCACCTGTTACACTTGCCCCCATCAGTTGCCCCGCTCGTCAAGCTGACGCGACAGAATGGCCGCAAATTCATCAGAAAAACCTTCTACCCTTCCGGCATATCTGCCAAGGTCAGTGGAGAGCTTATTGTAGGCAATCACCGCCGGGATGGCGGCCACAAGGCCGAGGGCGGTTGCAAGCAAGGCTTCGGCAATGCCCGGCGCCACCGTTGCAAGTGAGGTGTCCGACGCCACAGCAATCGCCGTAAAACTGTTCATAATGCCCCAAACCGTACCGAACAGACCAACAAAAGGCGCAGCCGAGCCGATCGTCGCCAAATATCCAACCTGTCCTTCCAGGCGATCCATTTCACGGCTGGTGGTGACATGCATCACTTTATTGATCCGGTCCTGAACCGTTACTTTGTCAAGGCGTGAGACAGCGGTGCCCAAGCTGCGCTGCCATTCGCGCATCGCCGCAACAAACACCGCAGCTAGCGGATGGTTAGGCGCCTGCTTAATGCCGTTATAAAGCTCATCCAGGGAACTGCCGGACCAGAACACATCTTCAAACTCGTCGGCTTTGGCGCGCGCATCCTTAAGCCGCTGCCAGGTGTTGAATATGATCGACCAGCCCCAAATGCTGGAAACCACAAGCATAATCATGACCATTTGCACGATGATGTCCGCTTGCAGGAACATGCCCATCACGGAAAAATCGACGGCATTGCCCCCAAGTTCTGCTGCTTCTACCACCTCAGTGGTCGGGGCATTGATCGTCTGGTCCTGCATTCAACTCTCCTCAGAACAGGAATGGATTATTTTTTAGCGTTTTCGGCGGCGGTGCACCAGTCCTGCCAACAGGCACGGGCGTCTGCTGGCCATCGACGCGGGCGACCGTCAGTACCGATGACAGCCACAAGCAATTCGGCTTCTGCGACAAGTGCGCCTTCACACGTGATCCATTGCTTCACTTCAATAGCAGCAGCGCGCACTTTTGTGACCATACTATGGCCAAGCAACACATCGCCGATTTTTGCCTGCCGATGATAGCTGACCGCGATTTTGCTCACCACATAGGTGAGCGGTCCACCCTCTTCTTCAGTAATCGCAAAAAGGTGATCAACATCGGCGGCTGAACCGCGGATACTTTCAGTGCGCACTCGCTCGAAAAAGCTGACGTAGCGTGCGTGATACATCATGCCGCCAACGTCGGTGTCTTCATAGTAGACGCGCATCGGGAAATGAAAGATGCCGTCTTTCCAGGCGCCTTCGCTCAGGCGACCTAAGGGTCCGTTTTGGGATTGCTCGTTACTCATTTACTGCCTCCCAGCAAATCCATTTGCCCGGCCGCATCAGATGACTTCGGCGGCGTCAAGCCAATATGTTTCCAGCCGTCCGGCGATAACATGCGCCCGCGCGGCGTGCGCTGCACAAGCCCTGCCTGCATCAGGTATGGCTCAATAATATCTTCAATCGCATCACGCGGCTCCGAAAGGGCTGCTGCCAGCGTTTCAATGCCAACCGGGCCGCCCGTGTAGGTATCGCCAATGCACAACAAATAGCGACGGTCCATGGTATCAAGGCCGAGGTTGTCCACCTGAAGGCGGGTCAGCGCTGCGTCAGCCGCAACGGCATCAACGGTATCCTTCTCCGCAACCAACGCAAAATCTCGTACGCGCCGGAGCAAGCGACCAGCGATACGGGGTGTGCCACGCGACCGGGCGGCCACCTCGCGGGCGCCATCGTCGCTCATATCAAGCTCCAAAAGCTTGGCACCGCGACGTACCACTTCGCTGAGTTCATCCGTGGTGTAGAAATCAAGCCGGGTCGGGATACCAAATCGGTCCCGCAGTGGCTTGGTAATAAGGCCAGAGCGGGTTGTTGCGCCGACGAGCGTGAATTTTGGCAGGTCAATACGCACCGACCGCGCTGCAGGCCCTTCGCCAATGATCAAATCCAGCTGAAAATCTTCCATCGCGGGATAGAGGATTTCCTCGACCGCTGGATTAAGCCTGTGGATCTCATCAATAAACAGAACATCGCGTTCCTGCAGGTTGGTCAGGAGCGCCGCAAGGTCACCCGCTTTGGAGATAACAGGTCCGGATGTCGCACGGAAGTTCACGCCAAGTTCGCGCGCTACGATTTGAGCAAGCGTTGTTTTGCCGAGACCGGGCGGACCGAAAAACAGTACATGGTCCATCGCTTCACCACGGGCACGCGCGGCTTCGATGAATACATGCAGGTTTTCACGCGCCTGTTGCTGGCCAATGAATTCCTTAAGGGACTGCGGCCTGAGCCCTGCGTCGATTACATCGCCAAGCGCTTCTTTGCCGTCAATGATCCTGTCTTCAGCGTCACTCATAGGCTTGAAAGCTCCTTGAGGGCCGCTGGCACGATTGACGCAACATCAGCATCTTCACCCAGATCCGCGAGCACGCGCGCGACGGCACCGTGTGCGTCCACGGGCTTGTATCCCAGGTTCGCGAGCGCAGAAACGGCATCCGCAATCACGCTGTCATTAGCGTCCACCGGTGCAGCTGGCGCGCCTGCTGCCGGTGCCTGAACACCTTTTGGTTGGAACACGAGGCCCGTCACTTTGTCTTTAAGCTCGGTTACGATGCGTGTTGCCACCTTTGGCCCAACGCCTTTCGCGCGGGAAACAGCAGTTTTGTCCTGTGCAGCAATGGCATTTTGAAGCTCGGTTGGGGACTGGCTTGAAAGTATCGCAAGTGCCACCTTTGCGCCAACGCCTTGCACGCTGGTGAGCAGTCGGAACAAATCCCGCTCCTGAATGTCAGCAAAACCGAACAGGGAAATGGCATCTTCGCGTACAATGGTTTCAATATGCAGCATGGCGGCATCACCTGCCCGAGGCAGCGCAGCCAACGTTCGAGAGGAGCCGCTCACCAGGTAGCCAACGCCTGACACGTCCATAATGACCCAGTCTTCGCCGCTGCTGTCGACGATACCCTTCAGTTTGGCAATCACCGGCTAATTCCCCCGATATTCTGATTGGTGCTGACATGATGCGCATGACAAATGGCAACCGCAAGCGCATCCGCAGCGTCCGGGCCATTTATTTTCACGCCCGGCAGCAGGATCTGCACCATGGCATCCACTTGTTCTTTGGCCGCATGCCCTGCCCCAACAACCGATTTTTTCACGTGGTTTGGTGTATATTCCGCAACCGTAAGACCTGCCTGTGCCGGCACCAAAAGCGCAATGCCGCGCGCCTGACCGAGTTTCAGCGTTGATGTGGGGTTTTTATTGACGAAAGTTTCTTCAACCGCGCACGACTGCGGCTTCCATTCATCGAGAACTTCCGTGAGGCCGCTGTGCAATTCAACCAGCCGATCGGAGAGGCTTTTCTTGGCATCCGATTTTACAACGCCGTTGGCCACATGCCGAAGGCGCGACCCTTCGGCTTCAACAATACCCCAGCCGGTTTTCTGCAACCCCGGATCAAGCCCCAAAAGGCGCATGCATTTCCCCCAATGCTGGTTGCTTAGGCTTCCGCCAGTGCTTCCATCACATCCGCCGGGATGTCATAGTTGCCAAACACAGTTTGCACATCATCATTATCTTCAAGCGTATCAATAAGACGCATCATTTTCTCGGCTGCATCCTTGTCGATCACCATCGGTTCTTTGGGCTTGAAGATCAGCTTCGCGCTTTCTGGCTCTGCGCCCAGCGCTTCGGTGAGTGCGGAAACAACAGAATGCAGATCACCCGCATCTGTGTAGATCGCATGGCCGTCGTCATCGCTTTCCACTTCTTCGGCGCCCGCTTCCAGCGCGGCTTCAAACATGCTGTCAGCGTCCGTCACGTCTGCCGGGAACAAAACTTCGCCAACCCGGTCGAACATGAAACCAACCGAACCGCTTTCCCCCAGGTTGCCACCCGCTTTGTTGAAGATGGTGCGCACGTCAGACGCTGTGCGGTTGCGGTTGTCTGTGAGTGTTTCCACAATCACGCCAATGCCGCCCGGGCCGTAGCCTTCATAGCGCATTTCTTCGTAGTTCTCCGCGTCGCCGCCCGCCGCCTTCTGGATCGCGCGTTCGATATTATCTTTTGGCATCGACTGCGAACGGGCCGTTGCAACAGCCAAGCGCAGGCGCGGGTTACTGTCCAGGTCCGGGCCGCCCATTTTGGCCGCAACCGTGATTTCCCGGCTGAGTTTGGAGAAGACTTTAGAGCGCTTTTTATCCTGCGCGCCCTTGCGGTGCATGATGTTTTTGAATTTGGAATGGCCTGCCATGGTACCCTCTGAAACAAAACCTCTATTGACACATGAGTGATGGCATCGGCACCGCCCGGACTATTACCTTGTGGCTCTATCCTTCGGGGCCGCCTGCATTTGCGCTCTTTCTTAGCAGATTTAACGCTGTTGAACAGGGCAAATTGTCCCTTTAATGTAACATTCAACAGCATTTCTGGGAGTGGAGCCATGGCTGAGCATCGGGGCAGCTGCTATTGCGGCAATATCACCGTGACCGTGAAAACGGACGAGCCGTTCCTGGCGTCAACGCCGCGCCAGTGTGACTGCGACTTTTGCCGCATGAATGCGGCAGCTTGGGCCTCAGTGCCAAACGCGTTGCTCGAGATTGAAATCCAGAATGAAGCCGCCATCAATCTCTTTGAACAAGGCAGTGATACCGCGCGCTTTTGGCTGTGCCAGCGCTGCGGTGTGGTGCCGGCAGTGACCTGCGACATTGATGGCCACCGCAAAGGCGCGGTGAACGCCAATTGTATGGTAGAGCATGAAAGCTTCCCTGCAGCGCGAACCGTCAGCCCCAAGGAGCTGGACGCGGACCAGAAGAAAGACCGCTGGTCGGACGTTTGGATCGACAAAGTGGTAATTAAAGACTGCTGGGACGTGGGGCTTTAGGGGTAATGAAAAACATACACTTCAGATATTCAGTCGCGATCATTGTGTTCGCCTACATCGCATATCGCGCGGGGATTTGGGCCGCCACGGGCTGGGGACTGGCAGAAACCACGATCGTCAACACTTCTGATATGCAGTCAATCACATTCGAATTAGAGGCAGGTCTGTTATCCAGTGCGCCCTTAACGTTGGCACCAAACTCGTCAGTCTCCATTCGCACAGAAATTATTGGGGAGACGTCATTCAAGATATCAGGGAAATCCGTCCAAAATCGTCGTTTTCTGTGTGAAACTGGGTACACTGATGGCGTTAGTACGTTAACAACCTTCTGGGTCAATGATGACGCGACGGTAAAATACCAGAGTGACGTTTTCGGACGGTACTCTGACGACATTTATCAAGGTAGTTGCGTATCGCCTGACAACACTTCTGGGTAGAACCTATTCAACAACACCTATCGCCCTACCCGTTACTTGCTGGTCGCCGATCATGCCGCCGATTGTGAACCATGCGCCGTCTATTTCCACCAAACCGCGATGGTCCATACTGGGCACGGGTTTGTCTTGGTAGGCCACCCAATTATCTGCGGTGAAATCCCAGGCAAATACGTGCGCGGTTGGCTTTGAAGGTGCGCCGTTATAGCCAATGCCATTGTAGTTATAGGCGTTGGAGGTGCCGCCAACGAACAGCACGCGGTTACCGGCTTCGTCGCCCGCGCCGCCCATGCGGTAATTGCCGCGCCCAGGTAATTGAGGCAGACGCCGCCACTCGATAACACTCGGGTCGTCCGGGTTGATAGTGCCCATCCAGCCTTCGTTAACCGTTTCAAACCGGCGATTGCCTTCTTCGCGTGTGCCAAAGAGGCCAGTGCCATCGGCAATCACAAACCGGTTGCCAACTATGCCTCCCGCATGGCCAAACACTGGCGTGCCGGGATAGTTGGTGGCCGTGAACCACGTGTTCATCACCGCATCATACACCTGCACGTCACGCACATTTGCCGTGTCATGCCAGCCCGACACCAGATAAATGTAGCGGTCCGCGTAAACAAAACTGACGGCATCATCAACCGGCACTGGCATAGCGGGCAGCGGGTCATAAAGGCCAGTGCGGGCGTCATAGCGGAAGTTTTCCGTTGTGGAAACTTCGCCGCCGTCTTCCGCGACCGTGTAGCCGCCGAACAAATATACCGCTTCCCCCAGACCAACAGCAGTAGCCGCAAGCCGCCCCTGAGCCACTGGTACATCTGGCAGGGCTTTCCAGCCGCTTTCTCCCACAGTGTGGGCATAAGCTTTTTTGCTGATGTCCGTATGGGTTTTGCCGCGCGTGAGCCCCATAAAGCTGAACAGTATAGTTTTGCCATCAAGCTCTACCTGCGCCACCGCATTGTTCGCATGTGGCTCGGGTAATGGCGGAATACACTCCGCGCGCGCCGTGACAGCCGTAATAAACATAGCGAAGAAGCTTAAACAGGTTTTGCGCAGCATGGTCGCGTTCCTAAAACGTTTTTTTCAGATAAATCATATCGGCGCATTGCATGCCGTTTTCAAAAATCGGTTCGGCATAGTTGCGCAGGAAAAAGCCTTCATCAACACGGTCTCGCGTGAAGCCCGCTTTTTCATAGAAGGCGATTTGATCAAGGCTTGAATTGCCGGTGCCCACTTCCATGCGCCGGGCGCCACGGTCCCCTGCCCGCTCCATTGCATGGCCAATCAGGGTTTTGCCCAGGCCCTTGCCCTGCCACTCGGGGTGCACAGCGATATTTTTGAGCTCCATCAACTGATTGCCCTTATCGAGCAGCACATAAACACCGATTGGTTCGCCGTTAAGCGTCGCGCCGACGGTGTTTTGTGGGTTGGCGTACCCTCGCACCAGTTCCTCAGACGGATCCGCGAGCAACAAGAGCGCCATAAAGGGTTCAATATGATCAACTGACTTGTAGAAGACGCTGTCTATGGAAACGATCCTTTCCGCATTCACGTGTTTGGGTTAGGTTCCCTGCAAGAGGGATACAGTAGGGATCGTTCCATGATGAAATCAATCAGTTTTCTGGTGGCGCTCGTTGCCATAACCATGCCGTTGGCGGCGCAAGATGCCCCGGTGAAAGCAACACCGCTGCTGAACGCGCCCATAACCGGCGTGCCGAGCCACGACCTTTTGATGACACGGGTTGAGCTGCCGACAAACACGGTGCTGCCGATGCATTATCACGTGAATGAAGAGTATCTCTATATCCTTGAAGGCGAGGCCTATCTGCGCATTGAAGGACGCGAGGATCGATTATTAACTGCTGGTGAAGCCGTAGTGATCCCGGCGGGTGTACTCCATACCGCTGTTACCACTGATAGTGCAGCGATCGCACTGACCACTCGAGTTCACCCAAAAGGCCAGCCTGTGCGGCTGATGCCAAAAGATAAAGAGGAATAACGCTATGTTCACGCTTGAAGGCGAAACCTATTTGGTGACCGGGGCTTCACGCGGTATCGGCACAGAGGTCGCAAACGTGCTCTTGAACCTGGGGGCCAATGTCGTGGGCGGCTATTCCTCTGCGCCTGGCCAACTGAAAGGCTTGTGGGCAGAGTTTGGCGACGAGCGCTTGCTTCCAGTTCAAATGGACCTGTCTGAACCCGGCGCCGGTACACGCCTTTGGGATGCCGCGATGGCATTTAAGGGTAATCTGGATGGTCTGGTGAACAATGCGGGCATTGCACCTGCAACACCACACGATGCGCCGGAGGCGGACTGGCACGCAGACTGGGCCAAAACCATGCAAGTGAATGTACAAGCGGTCGCGGACCTGTGCCGGGCGGCAATCCTGCATTTTGAAGCCGAACGGGACAAAGACGAAGAATTCACCGGTCGTATCGTGACAGTGGCCAGCCGCGCGTCTTTCCGCGGTGATCAGCCCGACAGCCTGCATTATGCCGCCAGCAAAGGTGCGCTTATCTCGCTTATGAAATCAATATCGCGCGGGTTTGCGGGCAAAGGCATTTATGCTTTCACTGTCGCCCCCGGCTGGGTCGACACAGACATGGCCGCCGTGGTGCACCAACCGGGCAATGAGTGGATGCTCAATGAAATTCCGACAGGCGCCCTTGTGCCGCCCCGCGAAATCGCCAACATGATCGCGTTTCTGCTCTCCGGCATGGTTGACCAGGCCACCGGTACTAATGTGGACATCAACGGCGCGAGCTACGTGCGTTAGGGTTTTTCAGAAAGATTTTTAGAAGATTTTTCTGGCAGCGGCTTTTGCACAAATGTGAGCAGCACACCGCTGATGATCATCAGCAAGAACCATGAGCCCAGCTTGCTGAGCGGCACCATATGCCACGACTGCGTTTGGTTGGGGTAAAGCCATATTCCGCCAAACGTGGCGATATTTTCCGCGATCCAGATAAAAAACGCTCCCAGGAACAGTGCGAGCAGGATGGGCATGCGATACCGTCCCTGCATCACGGAAAAATAAATCCAGGATCGGCGGTACATCACCGCAACCGCAACGAACAGAAAGTACCGCATATCAATTACATAATGATGCGTGAAGAAATTCAGATAGATCGCACCGCCCATCAGTGATGTAACCCAAATCGGCGGGTGATGGTCGAACCGGAAGTCAAATTCGCGCCAGACACGGGCAAGATAACTGCCGACTGCTGAATACATAAACCCTGAAAAGAGCGGTACGCCCATGATCCGCACAAGGTTTTCTTCGGGGTATGACCAGGACCCAACATGGGTTTTAAAAAGCTCCATGACAGTGCCGACCATATGAAACAACAGAATGACTTTGGCTTCTTCCCACGTCTCTAACTTGAAGATCAGCAGCCCCGCCTGTATGGCCAAGGCATAAAGGAACAGGAAGTCGTAGCGCGCCAACCAAGCATCTGCCGGGTACCAAAAAGTAGTGAGCAGGATGCCAAGCAGCAGCAATCCACCAAACAGACAGGCCCATGCTTGCTTCAGGCCAAACCACCAGAATTCAGAAATAAATCGCGCCATGAAGATTACAAGTATGCTTCGTTATAGCTGGGCATTGGTATTTGGCCTTTGACAGTTAACCCAGCTCGTTGGCCAGGATTGACTGGTAGATTTTGAATTTGTCTTTTGCCAAAGGGTTTCCCCACGCGTTGGAGGGACCCTCCAAATCAACATCAATTCCTAAGTCCGCCTGAACGGCGCCCCCTCGAAGATGTAGAAACTCACGGCATTTCTCCGCAAGCTTGAGCGGCATTTTGGTTGTCGTTCCGTACATGTCTACTATGCCAATTTCGACCACTAACTCTACCAAATGGCCAATTTCGGCTAAGTCTTTGCTGTCGAGTTGCTGCACCAAACTTGCAGGCAGGTCATCACCTCGCCCGGACAACTCTAGCCCTGCTCCTCTTCGCTCCCAAGCTGGAAGGTTTTGTTCTGCTAGCAGGTCACAAAGATGCCAGATCAGCTGTTCAATGCAGCTGCTCCTGATCCCTCTGCTATTGCAAAACTGCGCAAGACACAGGGCTCCATAAAACTGAAGAAATCGGTGATTGAGGTGGCCCAGATCAATTCTATGCATTTCCAAGACTGTCTTTCAGTTCCTCAAGCTCAAGCCAACGCATTTCTTTTTCATCAAGTGTATGGCGTTTCTGTGTCAGCTCATCCGAGATACGCGAAAAGGCACCCGGGTCTTTGGCGTATAAGTCCGGGTCAGAGAGCTTGGCCTCAAGCTCTGAGATTTGCATGGACAGCGTTTCTACCTCGGCGGGCAGCATGTCCAGCTCGCGTTGGTCTTTGTAGGAGAGCTTATTGGCCTTCTTGGGCGCGGCCTTGGTAATCGAAACGACCTTGGCCTTTGGCTTGTCCTCGACCACGGGTTTTTCAGCGCCTTTTTTCTGGGCTCGATAGTCAGAATAACCGCCTGCATACTCAGTGATGGAGCCATCCCCTTCGAGCACGATAGTGCTGGTAACAACTCGGTCCAGAAAATCCCGGTCGTGCGATACGAGCAAAATGGTGCCGTTATAGTCCGCGAGCACTTCCTGCAACAGGTCAAGCGTGTCCATATCCAGATCGTTGGTGGGCTCATCGAGCACCATCAGGTTGGACTTTTTGGCGAAGTTGGCAGCGATCAGCAAGCGGTTGCGCTCCCCGCCAGAGAGGGAAGATACCGGCGTGCGCGCCTGGCTGGCGTCAAACAGAAATTCCTTAAGGTAGGTCATCACGTGGCGGGTTTCGTCGCCCACATGGATCCAGTCACCACCACCACCGGTCAGCACATCCATGACCGACATGTCATCTTTGAGCCCAGCGCGTTTCTGGTCGATGACAATGGGCGCGAGATTGGTACCCAATTTGACAGAGCCATCATCCGGCGTCACCTCACCCAGCAGCATTTTCAGGAGCGTTGATTTACCCGCGCCATTGGGGCCAATAATGCCAACCCGGTCACCGCGTGCGATGCGGGTCGAAAACCCTTCAAACAGTGTGCGCCCCTCATATGATTTGGAAATACCCTTGGCTTCAATGACGCGAGCGCCGGATTTCTCACCGCCGCCCAAGGAGATGGTCACATCGCCCTTGGCCTTGACGATGTTGCGGCGTTCTTCCCTGAGCGCATATAGGCGGCGCAGGCGCCCCTGGTTTCGGGTCCGGCGGGCGCTGATACCTTCAACGGACCAGCGGGTTTCTTCCTTGATGACCTTATCCAACTTTTTTAGTGTTTCCGCCTCTTCTTCAAACACCCGCTGCTGCCATGCGTCAAACTGATCGAACTTGCCGTCATACCTTCGGATTTTGCCGCGATCGAGCCAAAGGGCGCCGTTCGAAAGGTTTTGCAAAAACGTGCGGTCGTGGCTGATCAAAACCATCGCGCCGCGCCAGCTCGCAAGATACCCTTCAAGCCATTCAATGACGGCAATGTCCAGGTGGTTTGTGGGTTCGTCGAGTAGCAGAATATCTGGCTCGCTGATAAGCGTACGCGCCAAGGCCGCACGCCGAAGTTCCCCGCCAGACGACGTAGCGGGCGCGGCTTCCCCCTTAATACCCAGGTCCAGAATGAGGCTGTCGGCTTTGTACGCCAAGTCGCCTTCACCATCAGGCAATCCGCCCAGAATATAGTCCTTAAGCGAACTGCAACCTTCGGCTTTGGGCTCCTGCGGCAAATAGGCCACCGTTGTGCCGGGTTGAAGCCAGCGCTCCCCGCCGTCTGCTTCAATAAGACCTGCGATCACTTTCATGAGTGTTGATTTGCCAGCGCCGTTGCGGCCGATGATGCACAAACGGTCTGTCGCGCCGATGTGCATTTCTAGCCCGTCAAGCACTGGGTCAGCGCCCCAATGCAGGTCTATCTCTTTTAAGCTGAGGAGTGGCGGCGCCATGCTTTTTGCTCTCATGCGTGCTTTTATCTTGTCTTTGGCGTGCCTTATACCCACGTTACTGAGAAGGGCTCAAGACCCATTGAGAGGAAAACGGGGGACTATTGCACCATGGAACACATCGCCACGGACAATGACATCATTTTGAGCGATGACCTGCCGACGCCAGAGGACCCAAACTTTGAATCCCTGGACCCATCTTATGTGACCATGGCCAAGCTTGTGACAGCTGGCATCATGGGCGGTGTTTTGGGGATCAACCTTGTGATCCAATACGCAAGCGGCAATTTGGTGCAATTTGTGGGCTGGCCCTACGCCTGGACCGTGGTGCTGGCCATAGCGTTTGTGTTTACCGTAGCGCTTTCACTACCCCGGCCAATTTGGCGGGCACAAGGGTACCAGCTGAGAGACCAGGACCTGCATTTCAAGCACGGTGTTATCTGGCACAATGTAGTATCATTGCCTTACATTCGCATTCAGCATGTGGAGCTGGAAAGCGGGCCGATGGAACGCATCTTCAAACTCGCAACCTTGAAATTTTTCACGGCGGGCGGTGGCACAGCCGACATGAAAATTCCTGGGCTGCCGTTTGCCACTGCCTCCAAAATACGGGCACATGTCATGGAAAAAGCCGGCGTGGAAGCGCGTGAGGACAAGCTAGATGGATAGCAGTGCGGTTAAAGGAAAACCGCTTGGTGCTGTGAACCAGTCCGATAAATGGCAGCGGGTTTCGCCAGCCTCCATCATATATTTCGTATTGAAATTCGTATCAGCGATTATTCAAAACGGTATTCAGGCTCTTGCGCCTGTTGCAGCCGTTCTGGCAACAGCCGGCGAAAACAGGTGGTTTGTGCTGGGGTCGATCGCGGCCGGTGCGGCAGTTGTTTTGCTGGTTGGTGCGGTACTGAGTTACCTGAACTTCAAGTTTCGCATCGACAAAGACGCCGTGCTGATCCGGTCTGGTGTTTTGAAACGCAAGCGGCTGACATTGAGTTTCGACCGCATCCAGAATGTCGCCTTCCGGGAGCCCATTTATTTCAGACCGCTTGAATTGGTGATCCTGACCATTGAAAGTGCAGGTTCCACCAGTGAAGAGGTCAATTTGGCAGGTGTGCCGCGCCCTCTTGCAGAAGAAATTCGTCGTTTTGTGCTTGAACGCGTCAAAAAAGCGGACGCCAATCAGGACAAAAGCGAAACCGTTGCTGAAGCTGAGCCTCAACAAGGAAGCGTTGTCGATTTGTTGCGGCTGCCGGTTGGCGAATTGGTTCGCTATGGCCTTAGCAACAATAACGTTTGGGTGTTTGCCGGTATCGCTGCCGGTGCCACGTCCCAGCTTGATGACCTGTGGGACAGCGCCTTCATCGAAATGCTTTTTGATATGGTAGGGGAAACCGTCGGCACCGGCATTGCAGCTATTGCCACTTTTGCCATCTTCATGGCGCTGGTGATTTTAACCCTTCTGATGGGCGCCAGTATTATCGGCTCCATCATCGTGAACTATCGGTATCACCTAACTTATCATGATGGCCGTTATCATCGCACACGCGGACTGTTTGAGCGCCAGGAAACGAGCGTTCCAGAGGTGAAAGTGCAAAGCCTGAAAATTGCCCAACCCATCATTGCCAAATTACTCAGTCGCTTTCACCTGACGTTTAATCAGGTGGGGTTTGAGGGCAAGCAGGCGCCAAGCAAAAAGTCAAAGTTCATTGTGCCCAGCGTACAAGTGCCATTCTATGAAAGCCTTACCGAGCGCTTGTTCGAAAGTACTCAGGTTCTGAAAAAACCACTAAGCGCAATAAGCAACAAATTCATCACGCGTCATGCTGTTTACAGCTTTGGCGTGCCTGCCTCGCTGGTCACCATTCCGTGGGTTTTCAACTTTGGCTGGAAAGGCCTGTTTCCTTTGTTGGTTCCCATTGTTGCCTTGCCGTTTGTTATTCTGCGCAAGCGTCGCTACGGCTATGCAATGGACGGCTCGAACGGCGTTGTTCGGCGCGGCCTGATTGGGCACACGCTTACTGTATTTCCATTTCACAAAGTGCAGACCATTAAAATCAGTCAGTCGCCAGGCCAGCGGAGTTCAGGTTTTGCCGATCTGAAAGTCAAGCTTGCAGGACACTCACTAACCATTCCTTACATGAAGCTTGAAGATGCTCGCACTTGGCGTGCAGCAGCGATGAAAGAAGTGCGCACAAGTACAAAGGCCTGGATGTAAGCCTACCGGTTTTCGTCAAGATAAACTCGCACGGTTTGCAAAAGCGGCACTGCTTTTTCAAACACTTCAGTTCCCAGTGCTTCACCAACCTGAGCAAACAGTGGCATCAGGGCTTTAAGCGCTTCTTCGCGCATTGCAACACCGGCTTTGGTGATCAGGACAATCTTGCTACGCCCATCGCTTTCGTGTGGCACAATTTCTACAAGGCCTTTGGCCTCGAGCTTCTGTACTGTATTAGTCATTGAGGGTCGGCTGACCTGAAACGCACTGGCAAGCTCCGCTGGGCTTTCACGGCGACCGAGCCGCACCATGTGATTAAGCACCCCAAATTGTGCCTTCGTCAAACCGCCCGGCAAAACCCTTTCAAGCTGTGTTGTGACAAGCTGCTCCATGATGCCCAGCTCATTGAAAAAATGATAAATGACATCATCAGGCATTTTCACCTGGTCGGCCGGGTTATCTTTCACAAGCCCTCCTTAGGCGCGCTTGATCCGCGTTTCGACAGCCCATCGTGGGCTTGGTGACACTTTAGGACCATATCCTATGCGGGCAAACATTTGAATGCGACCAGGGCTTTGCACATTGAGCAACTCATGGATTTCTTCATACAAAGCGTCCATTTCCGCATATTCCTGCAGTGCCTGACTCAGTGGATGGATGGCGACGCCAGCCTTGGTCGCCCGCAAATTAAGGCGCATCCATTCGCGGCCAGCTTCCAGCTGCGATGTGCGGCTATTGTCTGGGGTCGAAATCCAAACATGCCCCATCGCTGAATGCATCAACGCATAATACATATCTAATCCCTGCTTGAAGGCCGTGGAGTTTTGATCAGCCATTTGAACTCGGTCCACAAAACCAAGCCCGGCAAAAAGCTCAAGTGGGAAGCCGCCCAGGTCAATGCCGTCGGGATTGGCTTCGATCTCAGCCTTGCCAATACGCATCAGATCAATGCTTTCCTGCATGGTTCGCGGTGTGTAGCTTTCAATTTCATGTGCCTGCCAGCTCAGGCGGCGCAAATCCGCCACCTGTGTTGCGTCGAGGGTTCCGGACCAGCCCACTGATTTGCGCGATCCCTTCAACAGTTCGTCAAAAATAGCAGTCTCGATCGGTTTGTCCGTGTCGTATGGCTCTTTTGTCGAGCGCCGAGACTTAATGTGTTTGAAAAGTGGGTCCGACGAAGCAGCTGTGTCTGGAACCAGCATGATGCTTGCAACGGGATTTGAATCTAGACGCTCCCCCGGAGAGCCTTCTGGAAAGTATTCAATGTCGGCCCGCAGACCATCTTCGGCAGCGGCAATGGAAAGCGTCTCTAGAAAACAACCAAGACCTATTGTGATCTGCCGATCAAACGGGTCAGTTTCAGGCAATCGCCGGTCGAGATCACAAGTGAGTATGATTCCATCATCCCCAACAAGCTCGGCCACCCAGGGCTGCCGATTGTGCGGATTGGGCGACAAAATAGCGTAAGAAAGGGCACGCAATCGCGCATCATCGAAGCCATGTGCATCATTGTCCCAGGGAGCAAGTGCTTTTTCTGGAGTACGAGTAACTGCAAAGCCACCAACGCCCGCGCCAACAACCACCATGCTGGCGGCTCCAATTTTTAAAAGCTGTCGTCTGTTCATGAGATCCTCGTTTTTTAGTTAGACTTCTAATTATATAGTTAGAAGCCTAACTAGTTCAAGCAGAAATCGTTTCTCGCTCATGCTGAGCCTGCACTTTCCGTAGAGTTGAGAGAGTACGCACCAATCAAGCCTGTGCGGCGTTAGATGCCAGGCGGCAGCCACCACCAATAGTGCCACCAAAAGAAAACGGGGCCTGGGGCCCCGCTTTTATGCCTTACAGCCAGCGCTGCTACGTATAGAGCTGCTCGCCGATTGGCAGGCGTCTAATCCGCTTGCCGGTTGCTGCGAAAATGGCATTTGTAAGCGCAGCGGTAACCGGTGGTACGCCAGGTTCGCCGACCCCGCCAGGTGGTGCATCAACATCCATGATCGCCACTTCGACATGCGGCGCTTCATCAATTCGGCACACAGGATAAGTGTCGTAGTTGGACTGCTGGATCTCACCGTTTTCAGCCGTGATGGCACCGTGCTTGGCAATGGACATGGCGAACACCACCGCACCTTCCATTTGTGCTTTCACCCGGTCCGGATTAACGGCCAGCCCGCAGTCAACTGCCATCCAGGCGCGTGGCACCCTGAGTTCGCCGTCATCGGTCACTTCCACTTCAACCGCGCTCGCGACATAGGTCACAAAACTTCGGTGAACAGAAATGCCGATGCCGCGACCTTTTGGCATGTCTTTGCCATAGCCAGACATTTCGACAACTTTTTGCAAAGTTGCTTTCAGGCGGCTTGTTGTAATCGGATGAGTTTCAAGCGGCGCGTTATAATTGCCATATTGAGCACCATCATCAGCCGGGTTGATGTCACGGTCAGAACCGATCAGTTCCATCAACAACTCATCTGTACGCCTACCCTCGCCCACAGCAATTTCGTCAACCATGGAACCAAGTGCCCAAGCTTGCTGAATGTTGGTTACAGACCGCAACCAACCGATACGAACGTGCGCTTTTGCTTCACCGGCATTCACTTGCAGGTTTTCGATCTCAAACGGAATATCCTTAAGGCCTAAGTCAAGCTCAAAGCCACTTGGCCCATTGGCCGCGGGGTTAAATGTCTGGGCAATTGAAGGATAAGACGCCTTGTGCTTCCAAGCATTCACCTTGCCACCAGTCACACCCACGCGAACACGCTGGGCTGCGATTGTGTGATAATAGCCGTGATGCATATCATCTTCGCGCGTCCAAACCATTTTGACAGGGCGCCCCGCATGACGGGCCAGAAGCGCTGCTTCCACCGCAAAATCAGGCTTGGATTTTCGGCCAAATGCGCCGCCGAGAAGCGTCGCTTCCACATACACATCTTCAGGCTGCTTGCCCACATAAGGCGCAACCGTGTTTTGCACAGCTTGAGGATCTTGGCAGCAAACCCACATCTTCAGGTCGTCGCCTTCCCATTCTGCTGTCGCAGCAGGTGGCTCCATCGGCGCGTGATGCTGGTGCGGCACAAAATAGTCCGCTTCGTAGACTTTGTCCGCTGACGCAAGCGCCGCATCCACATCACCGCGGTTCAAATGGTTGACATCCTTGCCATCAATGGACTGCCACAGCGTTTTTTCATACTCAGTGGTGTCATAGTCCGCGTTTTCGCCGCCATCAAACTGAGCATTCAGGGCCTCGCGGCCCTGCATGGCAGACCAAGTATTTGTGGCCAACACTGCAACACCACCTAGCGGCTTGAATAATGCAGGGAACGCCAGAGCTGGCAGTTCAACAACGTCCACAACGCCCGGCACAGCCATGGCAGCGGCTTTGTCATAACCTGATAGCTTTCCACCCACAACTGGCGGGCGGGCACCAACGGCAAACAGCATGTTTTCGCGGCGGACATCCTGACCAAACATCGAGCTGCCGGTAATAATGTCGTTCATATAGATGTTGCGCACCGGCCGGCCGATATATTGGCGCATGTCTTTGGCTTTAAACGTAAGCGAAGATGCATCCGGCACAGGCAGTTCAGCTGCCGCAGCTACAAACTCTGCAAAGTCCGCTTTGCGACCATTCACTTTGTTGATCAGCTGATGGTTCTTGGCATCCACATCAGATACGGCCACACCCCATTCGTTGGCGGCTGCCTGAACCAGCATTGCACGTGCGGCAGCACCCGCCTGCTGAAAGGCCGTGAAGAACATACGGATTGAAGTCGAACCATCCGTGTTTTGGTCGCCGAACTTTTTATCGCCGTGAGCGGGCAGGAAGTTAATTCGGTTCCAATCCGCATCCAATTCGTCAGCGATAATTTGCGGTAAACCAGTGCGACTGCCCTGCCCCATTTCAACACGGTGGATGTCAATATTCACGGTGCCGTCGGGGTCAATCATCAAGTAAACAGAAGACTTCAGGCCTTCAGCGCCATGCGCATCCGCAATCACTTTTTTCGATACAACTGGTGCCATCAACACCAGCCCGGCTGCAGCGCCCATGCCCTGCAGAACGCCCCTGCGCGAAACTTTTTTAAGTTGAACAGTCATCATGCGCCTCCTGCTACGTCGCGGATCGCGGCTTTGATGCGTTGATAGGTGCCACAGCGACATATATTGCCATACATGGCTTCATCGATTTCCTCGTCGCTGGGGTTGGGATTTTCTGAAAGAAGTGAAGCCGCCTGCATGATCTGGCCCGACTGGCAATAACCACACTGCGGAACGTCATGTTTCATCCAGGCTTCCTGGAGCGCGTGCAGCGTATCACCGTCCGATAGGCCTTCGATCGTGGTTACGCTCGCATCTTCAACGTCTGCCATAAAGGTTTGGCAGGATCGAACAGCCATACCGTCCACATGCACTGTGCAGGCACCGCAAAGACCAGCACCGCAGCCAAACTTGCTGCCGGTCAGCCCCTGAATGTCGCGGAGAAACCATAAAAGAGGCATTTCTCCATCACCGTCAAACTCTACGGCTTTTCCATTGATCGTCGTTTTCATCCGACCACTCCCTTAAAATCTAACTAATCCACATTGACAGTATAAAGCCCAATAAGTCGTCCGCCAATCATCATTCAACCAAAGCAAGAGCTTTGGGCAAGAATATGCAATTATTAGGCAGTATAAAATCTGCAAGCGGTCAACTGTTCAAAAGACCCGACTAAGCCGCTTCCGGCTGCAACCGAGAAAAAATCCACCTTTGGTCGGTAGATTTTTCGCTATCGAAAACATAACCGCCCCCATTGAAGCTTTTCAAAGACGCAGGCTCGGTGATCCGGTTGTCCACAATATAACGCGCCATCATGCCACGGGCTTTTTTTGCAAGGAAAGACACCACACGGGCGCGGCCGTCTTTCACATCTTCAAAAACGGGAGTGATTACCGGCGCCTTGAGCGCTTTCTTTGGCACAGCTTTAAAATACTCATTGGACGCCAAATTGATCAGGACTTTGGCATCATGGTTCACCAGGTCCTTATCAATCGCTTTGGCGATGCGGTCGCCCCAGAATTCATAGAGGTTGCCACCGCGTTCATTCTGGAACTTGGTGCCCATCTCCAGCCGGTAAGCCTGCATTAGGTCAAGCGGATTTAGAATGCCGTATAGCCCCGAAAGAATGCGGATGTTTTCATTGGCAAAATCACGGCCGGCTGCATCAAGTGTATTGGCCTCAAAACCCACATACACGTCCCCTTGAAACGCATCGATTGCAGGGCGAGCATTGGCAGGTGTGAAAGGAGGCTTGAACGCCTTAAACCTTGCAACATTCAGATCTGCTAGGTTTTCGGAAATGCCCATCATGGCCTGAAGGTCTGTGCTTTTCAGCTTTTTGGCGTCCCTTGCCAACTTTTTGGCCTGAGACAAAAAACGGGGCTGCTGATCAGCTTCCGACGTGTTTTCGCTCTCAAAGTCCAACTTTTTCGCAGGTGACAAAACTACAAGCATGAGGCTCCCCAATCAGTCCAATAATCTACTACAAGTCTACGACGCAGACACACGTTCGGTTTTATAACGAAGGCTCCAATAAATGGTTATGCTCGTTGCAATTGCAAGCATCACAAATGCCGCCTGGTTAACAACCTCCCATCCGAAGTAGCGCAAAATGACACCCGCGGCCAGCGAAGCCAACGCCGACGAACCAAACACCAGCATTTCATTAAGTCCCTGCACCCTTCCTTTTTCACTGGGGCGGTGCAGCCTGGTCAGCAGCGTGCTGCCGCCCACAAAACAAAAGTTCCAACCAATACCAAGTGCAATTAAGGCAATGGAAAAATTGGCGAGAGCAATCCCGGAAAGCGCGGTCAAAAACGCTACAGCAAACATGGCTTGACCTGTTAGAAGAACGGGCAGCAAGCCAAAGCGCATGATCAAACTGCCGGTGAACAGGCCAGGTAGGAACATGGCTATAACATGCGCCGAGATGACCTGGGTGCTGGTGCTGCTGGCAAACCCACAAAATTCCACCATGGCAATAGGCGTTGCAGTCATCACAAACACCATCATTGCATAGCCCAAAGCCCCATTAACAACAGCCGTTGCAAACGCGGGCTGGCGAACGATTTCGCTGAGCGGGCGTTCTGGCATGTCACTCTCCGCCGAAGTGCTTTCGTCGCCCTGCTGGCCGATTTTTCGCACCAACATCAATGGTCCCAACGCCAATACTGCAATCGATGCCGAAAATACAAACGCCCCCATAAAGGTATGCGGCAAAAAGAGAGCATTGAAAAATTCGTTGCCGGCGGGTGTCAGCAAAGCCGCGAACATACCTCCGATTAGCACTAATGAGATGGCGCGCGGCGCCTGGGCCTCCGCGACACTTTCGCCAGCGGCAAACCGGTAATAGGCAGCACTTGCCTGATAAGGGCCAATCAAAAGAGTCGCCGCACAAAACAAAAAGAAATTCTGATAGTAAACGCCGGCGGCCGCCATTAATGCGCCCCCAATTCCAGCGACCGTTGCCGCCAGGAAAACTCTGCGACGACCATATCGTTGCATCATCATCGATATCGGTGCCGTCGAAATGGCAACAACTACCATCGATAAAGAAATTGGAAGGGTCGCCAATGACCGATCCGGCGCTATGATCGAGCCTGCGAGACCAGCAAAAGCAATGAACGTCATACTGGTTGCCGAAAAACAGGCTTGTGCTGCCATCAACATGGCTACGTTCCAGTTTCCTGGCTTGTTCATACGCGAAGGGTCCACTCAGTGAATTGCGAAATTTAGTCGGGCACCACGTTTTAGCACACAAACTTCTGCTGTCCTCAACTCATTCCATGTTAGTGTCCGACAGCGCATCCCTTTTCGCGTTGGCTGAGGAGGTCGACATTTCGCCCAATGATGACCTGGAGATTTATACGGAGATAAGCCCTCTCAGGCCTGCACTTCAACTGGCCTGGGAGTGGGCAGCACCGTCATTGAATGAAGATGGCTCACTCTCGCGAAACGTCTTCAACCCAGCTCATCTGAAACACCTGATGAATCACATCTCTCTGATGGAAGGTGTCCAAGAGAACGGTCAATTAGTCGATTTTAAGATACGTTTTTTGTCGCGAATACTTGTGGAGCATGTGGGAGAGAAATCCGGCAAGATGGCAACCGCGTCTTTGCCTCAGGCTTTTCTTGATAGATGGCTGAAAGCTGGTCAGTTTGCGCTCAGTCATCAAAAGCCCTACATCGCACGTACCCATGTTATCGGTAAAGAACACCGTAGAGCTGAACATCTGATTTTGCCCATCCGCATTAAAGGTGAGATCGGTCAAATTCTATGCTTTACGGATATATGGTTTCCCGGCTCGGAAAATTCGTGATGGCGCGCTATTAGGCGCTTTCCTGTTCCTGGTGGATGCGTGTTTTCGGAATGCGAATAACAAACTTGGTGCCTACAGCCTGCTCACTCTCAACACTGATGTTACCACCGTGCATGTCGACAAATGCTTTCACCAACGACAGCCCAAGGCCCGTGCCCTCATGATTGCGGCTAAGAGCTGTGGAGGAACGCACAAAGGGTGAGAAAATGATATCCTGCTCTTCCGTTGGGATTCCGATGCCACGGTCCTCAACCATGATCAGCATGCTGCCGTCGTCTTCAATTGCCGCGGAAAGTAAAACATTGTCAGAGCCTTCTGGCGTAAACTTCACCGCATTTGCCAGCAGGTTGAGCACAGACTGTTTCAAGCGCAGGCGGTCACCGAACAACAGCGGCAAACTGTCTGGCATATCCAGATCTATTCCCAGTCCTTTTTGTGATGCTTGGCCAGCGATTAGGGCTTGGCTCTCACGCAGCATGCGCGGCACGTCAACATACTCTTCTTCGATCTGGAATTGGCCAGCCTCGATTTTTGCGAGGTCCAGCACTTCACCGAGAACGTCAGACAGATGCTCACTCGATGACCGAATGTCTTTCAAATACTCTCGGTATTTGTCATGGCCGATAGGCCCAAACATCTGGTCTGACATGATACTGGAGAAGCCAATAATAGCATTCAGCGGCGTGCGCAGTTCATGGCTCACGTTTGCAAGGAACACACTTTTCGCGCGGTTTGCCGCCTCGGCCTGCTCTTTGGTCATAATCAGCTCAACAGACGTCTTGCGCGCCCGCTCAACCTCTTGTTCCAGTTCCCATGACCTTTTGCGCAAGGTCTCCTCAGAGGACGACAAAGCTTTGTTGGTGGATCGCAAATTATCCAGCAACACTTGCACAGCATCGAACGACAAGTTGATCTGGCGCGCAAGCATGCCTACTTCGTCTTTCTGGTGGCGACGGTGTACGTTGATGCGCTGCTCGCCCGGATGCTCAGGGTCGATGCCAGAGACTTCTTCCACAATTTGAGTAAGCGGTTTTGTCAGGCCCTGGTGGAACGCAAAATACAGAAGCATGACCAACAAAAGGTTGCGCACGAGACCTGAGAGGAAGGTCGTTGTTGCACGCGCAAAAAATGGCTGCAAACCAACCGCGCGGTCAATAACCACCCTTAGGCTGCCTGGCCGCTCGGCCATTGTGTCAGGCAAGTTCAATTGGTGACGGTGTGTGGAGCGATCTTCGATCAAAACCCGCGCGTAATTCACGCTGGCGGAACTGAAGGCGCTGGTGTCACGGCTGGCGCCCGCAAGCACAGAACCCAAATCATCAAGGATCGCGGCTTCTGCGACATAGTCGTATACCATCAAACCGGAGACAACTTCCTGGGCAAGCTCACTGTCCAGGATGAGAACGGCGCGGGTCGCAGCGTTTTCGGCCACCTGAAGGCTCTCCTGAACCTTACGGTCCAGCACGCCACCTTCTTCCAGATAGTCCAGATAAACCTGGCCTGCGGACAACACAAACCCAACGGCGAATGCAATGATCACCGCAGTGCGTGCCAGCTTGAAGGAAATCTTGTCGTTCCAGTTGAGTTTCAACGGTTTGCCTTTACGCCAAATACTTATTTGACGACTTAACCCCCCCAACAGTGAAATTTCGGTTAATCATAGCGAAATTTTTAGGGAAATTAGCGAATTTTTATCTCAACCGCCTGAAGTAAGCTGTATTCACAACAGTATTGTGCTTACCAGTGACCGATGTTTTCCATAGAAACCCAAGGCTCAGCGGGCTCTAGCGCTTTTCCACGCTGCAGCAGTTCGATAGAAATATTGTCCGGGCTTCTGACAAAGGCCATCCGGCCATCCCGTGGGGGCCGGTTTATGGTTACACCCGCTTTCATTAACGAATCGCATATCGCGTATATGTCATCAACGGCATAAGCGAGGTGCCCGAAGTTCCGACCTTCGTCGTATTCTTCAGGGTCCCAGTTGTAGGTTAGTTCAACCTGTGCTTCCTCATCACCAGGGGCTGCCAGGAACACCAATGTAAATCTACCTGCAGGCACATCATTGCGGCCAACTTCCTTAAGGCCAAGCTTATTGCAGTAAAAATCCAGCGACGCGTCAATGTCGGTTACACGCACCATGGTATGCAAATACTTCATGCTTTAATTCCCTTCTCAGCTGCAGATCAGGCAGCGAAAACATCAGCCACCAGGCCCTCAAGTTCAGTTTTGTCCACATTGTCGAACGATGCCAACTCTGTGGAGTCCACATCGAGAACTGCGATCAAATTCCCGTCAGGGTCCTGCACTGGTACAACAATCTCTGAATTTGTGCGGCTGTCACAAGCGATGTGATTTTTTATCGCATGCACATCTTCCACGATTTGCGTCTCACCTGTTTCTGCCGCCGTGCCGCATACGCCGCGACCAAAAGCGATCCGCAAGCAACCTAGCGTTCCCTGATAGGGGCCCACGACCAGTTCATTTGGGTTTGATGGGTCGACCACATAAAACCCCGTCCAAAAATATGTTTCAGGGAAAGCTTCAGACAAAAGACAGGAAACAGTCGCCATCTTCGCGGCTGTATTTGTCTCACCCTCCAGCACCGCAGCAATTTGCTGTCGAACTGTTGCATAGGTCGCCTGTTTACTCATCGCCATACTCCTGCAGTTTTGTGTACGCATCACCGGACAGTTCAAAATGAACAACGCCGGTTTCCCGTTCAGCCCCCAAATAATCGTAAAAACCAAGTGCAACATCGTTGTTTGCGAGCGCAGACCATTCCATGCGCTGGCAACCGAGCTCTCGTGCGCGGCGCGTCAGAAATGCCAGCATCTGTTTCCCGGTGCCACCGTGGCGGTACTCTGCGCGCACCAACATATCCTCGATATACAAAAGGCGGGTGCCGCGGAAGCTGGTGAACCGCTCAGCAACAATGGCATAGGCTGCCGGCGTGCCATCAATTTCGCCTATGAATGCCTCACCCAGTGCGCGATCGCCAAACAACAACTCAGAGAGCGTATCTTCATCAATTGTCGCCAACTCCGGGCGCCCCTCATGATCAGCCAACTCACCGATGAAAGTGGTCAACAACGACAAGTCGGCCACACTGGCTGGCCGAATTTTCATTTGATCAACTGACGTTGTTTCCACCATCTGCCAAATCACCTTGATTTTGTGCCAACGCGGCAATGCGCCGCTGGCAAAGAATGTGCTATGCCACTACACTCTATGCGCAATCCGCACAAGCCGTGTGGCA
This sequence comes from Kordiimonadaceae bacterium, assembly GCA_017640725.1. Taxonomy (GTDB): domain Bacteria; phylum Pseudomonadota; class Alphaproteobacteria; order Sphingomonadales; family Kordiimonadaceae; genus Kordiimonas. The sequence continues at coordinate 345,147 of JAEPQB010000002.1, forward strand.
GGCTACACTCAGATGTGATCGGATGAGTGGCAATCAAGAGGGCTTACAATGATCAAGAATTTTATTGCGGCGATCGGACTGTCGCTTCTAGCCACTGTGGCATGGGCAGACGACAAACAGCCATTGCCAGAAAAAGTGGATGCAACAGGTTTCCGTGACGTGCTTGCGAAAACAGGTGACGTGTATATCTCGGGCCAACCCACACCGGAGGGCTTGGAGCGCATGGCCAAGGACGGCGTGAAAACAGTGGTTAGCTTTCGCACACCACACGAGATGAACAACCGCGACATCGTGCCGTTTGATGAAGCCGCCAAGGCAGAGGAACTGGGCATGAAATATGTGAACATTCCGCTTGGAGGGGACCATGCTTACAGCCCTGAAGCATTGGCTGAGTTCGCAAAAGTAATGGACGCCGCGGCCGGCAAAACTTTAGTGCATTGCACCGTGGGCTGGCGCGCAAGCCACGCTTGGGCAGCTTACCTTGTTAAGTACAAAGGCATGGATATCAATGAAGCCGCCGAACACGGGCGCGCGGCAAACATGGGCACACCACCGATGGAATCGCTCCTAGGCGGCAATGTCAGCTATAGTTTACCCGCAGATAACGGCGACAAATAGCGGCGCCTAGCTATTGTGGCCCGCTTTCAGCGAAGCCTCCAGACCATTCAAGCAGCGTTCGACCGCTTCCGGTCGGGCGCTGTTGCCCATCAGGCCAATACGCCAGATTTTCCCAGCAAGCGGCCCGAGCCCAGCGCCAATCTCGATGCCATGATCGTTCAGCATGCGCGACCGCACGGCTGCCTCGTCCACACCTTCAGGAATAGCGACCGCATTCAATTGTGGCAGGCGGTCTTCGGCCGCAACAAACATCTCGAGCCCCAGGTCTGACAACCCTGCAACCAGCATGTCATGCGCCATCCTGTGACGTTCAAACGTTGCGTTCAGGCCTTCTTCAAACAGCATAACGAGAGATTCGTGCAAGCCATACAGAGCATTCACTGGTGCGGTGTGGTGATAGCTCCTGCCGCCTTCGCCTTCCCAATAGTCCATCACAAGCGTTAGGTCGAGGAACCAGCTACGCACCATGCTCTTGCGATTTCTGATTTTCTCCAGGGCTGCTTCTGAAAACGAAACCGGCGAAAGGCCCGGTGTGCAACTCAGGCATTTCTGAGAGCCTGAATAAATGGCATCTACGCCCCAATCATCCACGAGAACAGGAATACCCGCCAAACTGGTCACAGCATCGACAATAGTCAGACAATCATGGTCTTTCGCGAGCTTGCACAGTGCTGCCGCGTCAGCACGAACGCCGGTGGAGGTTTCCGCATGAACAAAAGCCAGAATTTTTGCATCAGTGTTTTGGTTGAGCACCTGCTCTACCAGGTTCAAATCTGGGGCTGTGCCCCAATCAAATTCAACCATTACCGGCTCACCACCGGCACGCAGCACATTTTGACGCATACGTTCGCCAAACACACCGTGTTTGACGATGACGACCTTGTCACCCTCTTCCACCAAGTTAACAAAACAGGTTTCCATACCAGCTGAACCAGGCGCAGAAACCGGGTACGTCATCTTGTGCTTGGTTTGAAAGGCTTGCTTTAGGCCCGTTTTGATTTCCTCCATCAGACCCTGAAAGTCCGGGTCAAGGTGCCCCAACGTCGGGCGTGCCATCGCCTCCAAAATACGGGGGTGAACATCCGAAGGGCCAGGCCCCATCAAAAGACGCTTTGCAGGGTGGAATGATTTCATAGTTGGATCCTCAAAATGGCTTTCCGCTGATGTAACGCATCTCGCGGCCATGTAAAGCCCCAAGTGGGCTGTTCGCACAACTCGACCTGCCTACGCGCTGTTCGAATATGAACAGAAGTCCAAAAGCATGTGTTCGAAATCGATCACATCAGATCTTTGGGTCGGTAAGCCTATGGAATATATAGGTATATTTTACGTTCCATGTGGCATGTGACTTGCTGTTTCATCGGCAACGACAGCGAGGAGACAACAATGGCCAACGACTATCTGAAATCCGCACTCAGAAACATCGCCCGCCGCAAGCTTTTTGGTCTTATTAGCGTTCTGGGCCTTGGCGCCGGGATTGCAGTTGCCACTATGATCGGCATTTTCATTCGGTACGAGACCAGTTTCGACACTATGCACCCCAATCAGGAGCGCGTGTACCGGCTGAATTGGGTGAATGTGGGCACGGGCGCTCACTTCGCAACTTTCTTCAACGCCTTGTCTCCTTTAATGGCAGAAAGAAACAATGACATTGAAGCAGTAACCCGCATTGCGACGGGCGAGGAGCTGGTGACGATTGCCGGTGAAAGCAACTATGAAGAAGTTACCTTTGTGGACCCTAACTTTTTTGAGTTCTTTCACTTTGAAGTCCTTGAAGGCAACCACCAGGCTGCCCTTCAGGAGGCGCGCAATGTCATTTTGACAGAAGCAGCAGCTGCCAAACTGCTGGGCACAGGTCCCTACATTGGTCGGACCATAACCATTGACGGCAGCCAGGATTTTACAGTGGCTGCGATTATCTCCAACAACCCGTCGAATAGTCATTTAACGTCCAACATATTCATCAATATGGAGTTGGTCCCTGTCATTTGGGGCTGGCCCGGGATGTGGGACAGTTGGGGCTCGGATCAACTGTATCACTATGTGCGGCTTAAATCGGGGGCAGACCCCGAAGCTGTTGGCAAAGCTGGCGTTCAGTTTGTCCGAGAGAATTATTTCCATGAGGCTGATGAATGGCTCCGTATCCCACTGCAACCTCTCACGGACATTCACTTCAACACGGAACTACAAAACGAAATGTCGGTGCGCGACAGCATGACAGGCGTTGTTAAAACCCAGCGCCGCACCAGCGACCTGTTCGTCTTTGTGGCGGTGGGCATCCTGACGCTGGCCATTGCTGCCTTCAACTTTATGAATTTGCAGATCGTACAGATCTCCAATCGGCTACGGGAAGTGGCAGTGCGCAAAATTCTGGGAGCAAGCAAACGGCAAGTAACGCAGCAGTTCATGGTTGAAACAATTCTCATGAGCCTGATGGCAACCCTTGCCGGCGTCGTAATCACTGAATTAGCATTGCCATTCTTTGGTAATTTGGTGGGCGCTGACCTGCCTTCTGGCATGCTGTTTTCGCCTGAGGTGGCCATTTCCTTAGCCGCAACGGTCGTTTTCGCAACCCTGCTCGCGGGTGTATACCCTGCAAGCATTGCAGCTCGCTTAGCACCGACCCTGGCGCTAAAGGGGGAAGTGGCCAAAAATGTTGGCCCGGCGAAGGTGCGTACAGGATTGGTGTTGCTTCAGTTTTCCATGGCAACAGGCCTGATTATCGCGAGTGGTGTTGTCGGCAGCCAAATCAATTTCGCTTTTTCAAAACCACTTGGCTTTGATGCGAATGGGGTTGCTACCGTTTTTGCTTCGTCTTCCCTTGCACGGGATCACTACCCTGCAATTGAATCAGAGCTGACGCGGCATCCAGCGATACTGGAAGTGTCATACGCCAATATCGTGCCATCACAGGATCTGTCGAACGGGTTTAGCTTTGGCATCGACCCTGAAGACCCGGAAAGCCAACTGAGTACGCGTACTGTTTCAATGGGCTATGGCGCGTTCGAAATTTTGGGCATGGAACTGGTCGCAGGCCGCAGTTTCAGCGAAGCTTTTCCCGGCGACGAAGGACCGTCCTTCAGCCCGGACATTACCGAAGAGAGCTCTGGCCTGATCCTCAATGAAACTGCGGCGCGGCAAGCGGGCTGGACAGATCCGCGAGATGCGATTGGCAAAGTCATTGTGTCTCAGTTTACGCGGAATGAGACCACATATCGTTACGAGTTCACAGTGGTCGGCGTGGCGAAAGACACGCACTTTCGCTCTGTCCGATCGCCAATCGCCCCCATGTCCTTCATGCTCGCGCCCACCGCACGGCAAATGCTCATCAAATATGACACAGCTAGAGAGGCTGAAGCATTGTCTGCCATCGACAATGCCTGGGCAGCACAAGTAGCTGACACGCCGATCCGGCGCACTATTCTTGAAGAGGAATACGCCGCCTTTTATGCCAGCGAAAACCGCACTTTCAGCCTGGTGATTGGTTTTGCAATGATCGCAGCTGTTATTGCATGTCTTGGGCTATATGGGCTGACGGCCTATATGTTGGAGCGCCGTGTGAAAGAAGTGGGTATTCGCAAGGTATTGGGGGCCACGGTGTCCCAGCTCGTGGCCTTGCTTTCTTGGGACTATACCAAATTGGTTATTGTCGCCACTTTGGTGGCATGGCCTGCGGTTTGGTGGCTGATGTCAGACTGGCTCGCCGGTTTTGCCTACAGAGCCGAACTGGACTTGTCCCTTTTTGCTATCGCCAGTTTACTGGTGCTCTTGCTTGCTGCGCTGACAACCAGTGTCCGCACTTTTGCCGCGGCGCGGGCCAATCCGATATATGCCTTGCGCGCAGAGTGACAGAAGTCCCCGCAGGCCGCTGCGGGGACTTGTTGCCATCCAAAATATTTTGTTTCACGCGCTTTCGGTGTAGGGTCCCTGACTAGGTCAGGGGAGATCGCAGAATGTCCGCGGTGGTTTCATTCTTCAAAAGCCTTTCGGGTCCATCAATAGCGGTGTTTCTGGCACGTGCAATGCTGGGGCTAGTATTTGCAATGGCCGGATGGTGGAAAGTTTTCACGCTTACACCAACTGCGCACGCCCAACGTTTTTTTATCGAAGGCTTCAAAGACAGCTGGATACCAGAGTGGCTGCTGTGGTCATTGGGCGTAATAATCCCCCCGTTTGAATTGCTAGCAGGCGTTGCGCTTCTGGTTGGTCTGTGGACCCGTTTTTTTGCGGCAACGACGGGACTTCTTTTGCTTGTCACAACATATGGTCACGCCCTGCAGCAGCCTTTGTTTGACATTGATGGCCATACATTCACGCGGCTGGCACTTGCCCTTTTTGTGTTGATGCTGGCCGATGCGCATGACCGTCTGAGCCTTGATCATTGGAGACACAAAACTGGGGGCGCCGGAGCATGAAACTCAATCAGTTTTACATTGATGGTGCATGGACTGCGCCGCATGGTGCCGACGAACATGAGATTATCAATCCTGCGAACGGCAAAACACTCGGCACGCTAAGGCTTGGCAACAATGAAGACGTGGATAAAGCTGTCGCCGCGGCGAAAACGGCATTCAAGAGTTTCCAACACACAACTGTTGATGATCGTTTGGAGCTACTGAACCGCGTTCTTGACGTTTTCAAAAGCCGTTATGACGACTTCGTTTTAGCAATTACTCAGGAAATGGGCGCCCCAATTACGCTTTCGCGCGATGCTCAAGCCTACTGCGGCATTGACCATCTTGAAGCAACGATCCGCGCCCTCGAAAATTTCAGTGTTTCTGAGGCCAAAGATGGATATGTGTTGCGCCATGAACCCATTGGGGTGTGCGGTCTGATTACGCCTTGGAACTGGCCGATTAACCAGATCGCCTGCAAAGTTGCGCCAGCAATCGCAGCTGGCTGTACAATGGTTTTGAAACCCAGCGAGTATGCAGCCCTTAGTGCACAACTGTTTGCGGAGGTTATGCATGAAGCTGGCACTCCAGCCGGCGTGTTCAATATGGTCTTTGGTGACGGCATAAACGTTGGCTCTCCCCTCGCCTGCCACCCGGGTGTTGATATGGTTTCCTTCACCGGCTCAACTGCAGCCGGTGTTGCAGTAGCGCAAGGAGCTGCCCCGACGATTAAGCGCGTCAGCCAGGAGCTTGGCGGCAAGTCGCCCATATTGCTGGCTGATGATGTGGACCTAAAAACCGTTGTTCCTCAGTGTGTGTGGTTGTGCATGGAAAACACTGGCCAATCCTGCAACGCCGGCACACGGTTAATCGTGCCTGCACATATGCATGATGAAGTGGTACGCGTAGCATGTGAAACGGCAGGCCGTTACGCGGTTGGTGATCCGATGGAAGAAGACACGGACATTGGACCCCTTGCCAACATCCGTCAGTTTGAAAAAGTGAAGTCCCTGCTCGCACAAGCCGAAAAAGAGGGACTGTCTCCGTCACAGGGTGGTGTGGCAGGCATTAATCCAAATACAAGCGGCTACTTCGTCCCACCCACCATTTTTGCAGGCCTTAAGAATGATCAGTTGATCGCGCGGGAAGAAGTATTTGGGCCCGTGCTCGCCATCATTCCTTATGAAACGCCTGAGGAAGCGATCGAGATCGCCAATGACACTCCCTACGGCTTGTCTGCATATTTGTACGCAGCAGACGAAAAACGCGCTGCGGCTTGGGCAAGCGAAGTGCGCGCGGGAATGGTGCATGTCAATGGAGGACACCTTGTGTCTGATGCGCCGTTCGGCGGATACAAACAGTCCGGAAACGGCCGCGAGTGGGGTGCGCACGGCCTGCATGAATTTATTGAAGTCAAAGCCATCATGGCAAAATCCGAAGAAGAAAATTGATGGATCAGGAAAAACTCAAAAAACTGCGCGCGCAGTATGACGACACCGACGTTAACGACCATAAGACCGAGAAATTTCAGAATGTCGCACAGCAAATTATGGGGGACACCCGCGACACATCGCGGCCCAAGCCGTATAGCGGCATTTCCACATTTCTAGATCTGCCTGCCGCTGATAGTATTGAAGGACTAGACGTTGCAGCGATTGGCGTGCCGATGGACCTTGCGGTGTCCAACCGCGCGGGTGCTCGCTTGGGCCCCCGCGCTGTTCGCGCTATCGAACGCATAGGTCCTTATAACCATCAGACCGGGGTTGTGCCCAAAGCTGAATGCATGGCGGCAGACGTTGGTGACGTGCCGTTTCGCACCCGGTATAGCCTCGAAGACAGCATCGAAGACATCGAGGACTATTATAAGCGCGTTGTCGAAGCTGGTGTGTTACCGCTCTCGGTGGGCGGAGACCATTCGATCACCCATCCGATCTTGCGGGCGCTTGGTGCAAATGAACCAGTTGCCATGGTGCACATTGACGCACACTGTGACACGGGCGGCACATATGATGGTTGCAAATTCCATCACGGTGGGCCGTTCCGCCTTGCGGTACTGGACGGAGTACTCGACCCGGAAAAAACCATCCAGATCGGCATTCGCGGTTCCAGCGAAGCCATTTGGGAGTTCAGCTACACATCTGGCATGACCGTCGTTCATATTGAAGACGTCATGGAAATGGGCATACCCGCCCTCATCAATAAGACACGTGAATTGATTGGCGATACCCCCGTTTATGTTTCCGTTGATGTGGACGGATTTGATCCTGCTTATGCACCTGGAACAGGAACGCCAGAAGCTGGCGGCATGACACCGCGCGAAGGCTTTCAGCTTCTGCGCGGACTGACCGGTATGAATGTGATCGGTGCGGACGTGGTTGAAGTCGCCCCCATGTACGACCCCACAAGTAATACGGCACAGTTGGGTGCGCAGCTTCTTTTCGAAGAGTTCTGTTTGCTGGCTGATGCCCACAAACGGCGGAAAGGTTAGCTGTCTAAAATGTCATTCGCCGACACTGCCCTAACAAATGTCAAGTTTGTGCCCTTTTGGATCGACGACGCATCGCTCGAAGCGAGCGAACCTGTGCTCGCCGCCGACATACAGACGGACCTGCTGATTGTAGGTGGCGGTTTTACCGGTTTGTGGACCTCTATTCTGGCGAAAGAAGAAAACCCGGACAGAGATGTTGTTCTAATTGAAGCCAACCATATTGGTCATGGTGCGTCTGGCCGACCGGGTGCGATTGTATCCACGTCGGTAATGCATGGCCTTTCAAACGCTATCCGTGTTTTTCCAAATGACCTGGAAGAGCTGGAACGACTTGGCCATGAAAATATGGACGGCTTCATGTCGGCGATTGAACGATACAAAATTGATTGCGACTTCGAATTTGGCGGGGAGCTAACCGTTGGCATTGGATCTGAGACAGACGAGCTTTTAGATGAAGAATTCGAAATTAACCGAGAGCATGGTCACGAGGTCGAGCGACTTGACGAAGCTGGAACAAAAGCCCAGGTAAATTCGCCCATTTTTACCGGCGCTGTTTGGTCAAAAAAGCGTAGCGGTACCGTTCATCCTGGGAAACTTGTTCACGGCCTTAAAAAAGCAGCCCTGAGCCTTGGCGTTCAAATTCATGAAAATACGCCGCTTGTGTCAGCTGATGACCTTGCTGGCAAAGTATCTGTGACGACAGACAGTGGCAGTATTCTGGCAAACAAGGTTTTGCTGGCGACCAATGCCTTTGCAGCAGGTCACAAACGCATCAAAAGCAGAGTTGCATTGGTACGTGACCGCTTGCTGGCGACAGAGCCTCTGACGGCCGCGCAAATGAAGTCAATTGGTTGGGCCAATCGTCAGGGCATATATGACACTCGCACTCAAATGAATTACATGCGCCTTACCAAAGACAACCGGATCATTTTTGGTGGGCGACTTGGGTATTTTTTCGCGGGTGATCCTGACCCCGCGGAAGACAAGACCGAAATGCCATACATACGGCTTGCCGAAGCATTTCACCGCACATTTCCACAATTGGCAGATGTGAAAATCAGCCATGCCTGGAGTGGCCCCATTGGACTGACAAACCGTATGGCAGTGCATTTTCAGCACTATTTTGGTGGCAAAATGATATATGCAGGCGGCTATTCTGGGTTTGGTGTTTCAGCATCCCGTTTTGGCGCCAGAGTTGGATTGGCGATCGCCGACGACAAACAATTACCGGAGCTGCAACTGGAATTTGCCAAGTCTGAACCAGGTTGGATTCCACCTGAGCCTTTCCGTTGGTTTGGCGCCAAAGTCACGCTTTATGCCATGGACACCATGGACGAAAAAGGCGGCTGGCGACAGCCGTGGATACGGTTTGTGGAAAAACTCGGCTTCCCCCTAACCTAACCGAGACCAGGATTATCACGTTTTTGAGCGAGCTCACACCGATGAGCTATGGCAAGACTTACTGCCAGTATGGCAACCCAAAGGTAAGAAACCGCGGGCATTTGCAGCGAAAAATCCACAGTAGAATGAATAGCAAGCTGCAAACTCGTCGTAATCCCCAGAGCAATAAACGCTCTATACTGCAAGCCAAAAACTAGTCGACGCACCAAGAATACTATAGCAATACCCAACGCCATCAAAAACCACACAGCTGCTGGAATTCCTGCTGTATGGGCCAGTTCCAGATAATCGCTGTGAGCGCGGCTAAACCACCCTGGCTCGTCCGGAGACCGATAAGTCAAATGAACTGGGTCAAATGCACCGAGGCCGTATCCGAGCAATGGCCGGTCTTCAATTGCTTCAACAACATGTGGGTAGTTTATGAATCTACGGTCTGCGCTGGTATCTTTTTGCAACCTTGTGTCCAAGGTTTGTCCACTGAGGTAAAACAGCCCCGCTGCAATCGCCAATCCTGTGCTATAGGCTGCAACTCTTTTGCCCCAATTCGCTGAGCGTTGGTATCGGTTGGGACTCAGCAAAAACAAAACAAAAACACCCAAAGCAACTGAAACGAAACCGGCTCGCGAATTCGTCAGGATTACAGCAGTTGCTGTCAACAGAATGGCAATCGGTAGCCACCATGCTTTTTGCAGCATGGTTTCCAAGAGGTGCCTGTACAACTCCCGCCCCGTACGATTTTCTGCCAATTCGGCTTGTGTCCAATAAAAAGCATAGGCAACCAAACACTGAAGCCCCAGCCCGGCATAGGCCGCATAGCTGTTTCTGTTAACAAAACTGCTGGTCAATGACTCGTGCCCGGTCCATTTTTCATACCAAAGAACAGTTTCGTTCCCCGATACGAATACAGTGAACCCATAAGCGGCGTAGATAAGTCCAACTATGCCACAAAAACGAACCAGTTGAACGCCTCGGTCCCTGCGGTCCACGAAACCAAAAACCAGATAGGCGAATAAAACATGGGACAAAAAGAAACTGCTGACAGCAATTGTTCGAGAGGGTGACACGGATATAGTCGCCAGACGTTCCAGGCTGGCATCGACGGAGGGTATGGCTAATTCCGGGCTGGAGCCAATCGGCAAGAAGGCCTGCGCAAACCCCCATCCCACAAATGCTAAAACCATAGCAGCGCTCACCCCCAAGGGAGACGGCAATTGAGCATTTCCGCGTTTACGTGTGATAAAGAACTGTGCAAGAAACAAGACGCCGATGAGAGAAACCCACAACCATTGCCAAACAGGTCTGGCACTGGCCAGAGGAAGTGGCGACAAGCCCAGGAGAAAATAGATCATCCAACGCACTTTGAATCAGCCTTTCTGCTTGTCGTTCAGCAAACGCTCAATAAACCTGCGGATATCTTTAGACAGTTGAACAAATGCAGGTTCATGAACATACATCATATGCCCAGCATCATAATAAGTCATGGTCACGCGTGAGAAGTCTATTCCGTGGCGCGCAACAGTGAATTCTGCATCAAAAAAGGGCGTTATCAGGTCATAGTACCCGGAGGCCACCAAGACCTGCAGCGAAGGGTTTTTAGCCATCGCGTCGGCTAATTTTGGCGCCGTATTGACGTAGGAAGGCTCGTGGTACCCTTCGCTGCGATCATAAACCCAGTTCTGCCCGACACTTGGGCCAGACGCATAATATGGCCGGTCTAGTGAAACGTTCAAAGTTTCACTCAAATACTTTTTGAACGAAGATGAATAAGCGGCACTGATTGCTGCTGAGGCTGCATCAAACCTGGGGCTTTCCGCCATAACGTCCACATCTTGGGCTCGATACCGCGAATCTAAACGCCCAACAATCGCGCCTTGCTCACGCAGTAACTCTTTTGCAAACCGCGCTGTGGGAATACGAAGGCGAGATTTCAGAAAGTAACTCTTATCGACGCCGGTGAATCGCTCTAGCAGACCAGCGATCCGGTCTGTATCCTGCTCAGACAAATATGCCCCTTTCACCAAGGCAGGTAAATATTCGTCAATCGTGAACTCTCGTACAGTATTGATAAACTGACTGAAATCTGCAGGTCGGTTTTCCAGTCGTTCATGATGCCAGGCGGTTGCGGCAAGGCTTGGAAGATATGTTGCAAAAGCAATCAGGTTGTCATTCACAGGTGTACTGCCCGTGTAATCCATGGCTTGGCTTATCATAATGACACCGCTCACACGTATGGGTTCGGGACCATCCTGTAGATACGGCAACATGGCCGCAGACCGTGTGGTGCCAAAACTTTCGCCGGCGATGAACACAGGCGTGTTCCAACGCTTTTCGCGGCGCAACCATTCTCTCACTATACTTGCAACTGATCTGGCATCCTCCTCCAGCCCAAATACATCCTCTGGCTTTCCCTCTCCCGCTAGTCGACTAAAACCGGTTCCAATCGGGTCAATAAATACAAGGTCCGTTAAATCCAGAAGAGCCATTGGGTTTTTCTCAATGGCATAAGGCGGCAACCCTGGGTCGGAAGCGTCGCTTGGCACCCGCACCCGAACAGGCCCCATGAGCCCCATATGCAACCAAGTTGAGGCTGAACCAGGACCACCGTTGAAGATGAATGTTACGGGTCTGGAGCCTGAACGCGTGCCCGCTAAATAGGACGTAAGCACGGCTTCTGCGTATACGCTACCATCATCTTTTTTTAACAGGAAATTTGAGACGTTAGCGGTGTAGTCCACCTTTCTGCCGCCAAAGTCTCCCGTGTGGCTGGTTTCAACACTGAAAAGCGCTGGGGGCTCTGCCAGTGCTTGGTCTTCACGTGTTTCGGCCATTACCCCCGAGGGTACCCAAAACAAAAAAGCTAATGTTGCAAGTGACTTAACCAAAACCCCCTCCCGACAAATCTCTAATTGCTATCTAAAGCAACCTTAGACAGTGCCGTCAAATATTCAAGCAACAGACACAACTGGCACCCTATAAGCACAGTTGATCGGGGAAATGATTAATACTGCCGTATTTTCCTAAAATTGCGCTGGACTGTACTTAAGGCCAAAGCTATTGCATTGTGTTGCGCGGTGCATGCATTGCATAGGTGGGGCAAAATGAGTTTATTAGTAGCCTATTTCGGAATTGTGAGTGTTCTGTTGATCGCTCTCAATGCACGCTATTTTGGCGAGCTTTTGGGGGTCATGGATGATCCTGCAAAAGAAAGTCACAAAAAGCACAAACTCCCCACACCTTTGGTGGGAGCCTTGATGGTTGGTGTGCTTGCTCTGTTCATCATTGTTAATCAGTTTGTGTTTGAAACCAGCAGTCGAATGGTTGGTGTCAGTGTGTGCACCATATTGGTTGGCATATTGGGTCTGTTTGACGACAAACTTCAGCTAAGCTGGCAAACCCGATTGATTGCCATCGGCGCGATTTCCTGCTTGCTGGTATTTTGGGTTCCTGAACTGCAACTGCAAAACCTGATGTGGTCCTTTGGGTATACCACCGAGCTCGGCCCTGTTTTTGGCCCAATTTTCACCGTTATGTGCCTCATGACTATAGTTGTTTCCTTCAACATGATGGATGGCTTCAACGGCGGCGTGATCGGGATGAGCCTAATCCTGTTTGTCATTATGGCCCTTGTTGCCACCAACCCACACCGTCAGGCGATTTGCCTTTTCCTGGCTTCAGCCCTGGGCGTGATGTTCATATACAATATGAAAGGCGAGTTTTTTCTGGGCGATGGCGGTGCGTACGCGCTGGGGCTTTTGGTCGGGTCTACTGCCCTACTAACGTATAATTTGGGCGCCAGTATCGAGATATTCGGAGACACAATCTTTCTGTGGCTTACCATTCCAACTTTGGATTGCTTGAGGGTTGTTATCAAACGTAGGATTTCGAAAGAAAACCCGTTCTACGCCGGGCGTGATCATTTGCATCATATCCTGATGAACACCATGGGCCCGCTCAAAACGCTATTCGTTTTTCTAGCAACAACTGGCGGTTTTGCGGCTGCATCACTTTTTGCTGGTGCAAATACCTATATTCTCTTTCTTGGGCAATTGCTCTCGCTGTTGTTCATTGTTCGGCTTTCATCAAGTCGAAAACTTCTCAGTAAACCGGCAGAATAAACGACACAAGGCGAATAAGAGGCAAGAGACCGGCCACTTGATCAACCGAATTGCATGTTTAGCGGGGTAAAGCTTTTTCAAGTTTTCCGTTTTTAGAACGTCTTGTCGATGGGGTTTACTGGAGAATGTGACCAAACACCTCGAAACAATCAGTTAAGTAAGCCTACCACACCAATAGGCTACCGCGTTGTTTAAGGGGCGATTATCGCAGCGTCGCCCGTCGCCTTCTCAAAACAATTGAACGCTAAGCTATACCGCTTGTTGTCCTGATTTGGTTACTATATAACTTCGTAAAGACAAATCATACTGCACTATTAAAGACGAAAATCAGTCTACGCGACAGCCTCAATTTACTGGTGTAACGTCTTGCTGCGGAAAAAATCAGAGTTTAGCTAAGCGAATTGACCCCATGAAGTTGACCAAACGCCAGTTCACTGCCCTTGCAACGTCATTTGCCTTCGCGGGCCTCGCGAAACACAGCACCCGTGCTGCTGATGGGGTCACCGGCAATTCAGTCGGTTACGGCCCGCTTGTTGCTGACCCCAATGCCCTGCTCGATTTGCCTGAGGGGTTTTCCTACAAAGTCATCTCCCGTTTTGCAGAGACAATGAGCGACGGGTTCAACGTCCCGGACAATGCTGACGGCATGGGCTGCTTCAAGCTGGATGACGACAGAGTTGTGCTCGTGCGCAACCATGAACTGAATATTTCAAATGGTGACCGGGGGCCCGCCACAAACAACCAGCAGGTGGATTTTTCGGTGTATGACAAGCGCAGTGACGGCCCTGCCCTACCGGGCGGCACCACCACCCTCGTCTACAACATGAAAACCGGCGCGTTAGAGCAAGAGTTTATCAGCCTGCTGGGCACTGTCCGCAACTGTGCGGGCGGCGTGACGCCGTGGGGCAGCTGGCTCACTTGCGAAGAAAATGTAACGCTTGGTGGTGGCGAGGTCTCGAAAGACCATGGATGGGTTTTTGAAGTACCCTCCAACGCACGCGAACCTGTTGAGCCCAAACCGATCACAGCCATGGGGCGCTTTAATCATGAAGCGGCCGCAATCGACCCTCGCACGGGCATCGTTTACATGACCGAAGACCGGGACGATAGCCTGTTCTACCGCTTCATCCCCAAAACTCCTGGCAACCTGCACGCAGGCGGCAGATTGCAGGCGCTGGGGTTTGCAGGCGATGGGTTTGCGGGCCAGGGAGCAAGTGCCGACAGCCGCAACTGGGATGACCCAATCTGGGATGTTGGTGATTGGGTTGACGCCGTTTGGATTGACCTAGACAACACCCACAGCCCGGACACTGATGACTTACGGGTAAGGGGCCAGGCTAAAGGCGCCGCAATTTTCGCCCGCGGTGAAGGCATTCACTGGGGAGACGGTGAGCTCTATTTCTGTTGCACATCTGGTGGCCGCGCCGAGCTTGGGCAGATTATGCGTTACGTGCCGAGCGCCGCTGAAGGCACGGGCGCAGAAACCAGCGAGCCTGGCAAGCTGCAACTGTTCCTCGAGTCAAACGACCCAAACAATTTCAACTTTGGTGACAATCTGACCGTCGCACCTGATGGCCAGTTGCTGGTATGCGAAGACCAGTATACGGATGGCGCCGTAAACCATATCCGCGGTGTCACAAAAGACGGTCTGGCCTATGACTTTGCCAGAGTTCGCATTCAATCCGAAACAGCTGGTGCCTGTTTCTCCCCGGACGGCACAACATTGTTCGTGAATGTTTTCAGCCCAACCAGAACGCTCGCAATAACCGGCCCATGGCACCATCTGTAATGTCTGACATTCCTCTACTGCAGGTCACCGAACTTCGTCACTCATACGGCGACAAGCAAGTATTGTCGCTCGACACCTGGCAGCTCCTGACCGGCGAGCACCAATTGTTGCTGGGGCCGTCCGGCAGCGGGAAGACCACACTGCTGGGTATATTGTCCGGGCTTCTATCACCGTCGGAAGGCACAATTAACGCGATGGGCCGGGACGTCGGCAACATGACCCTCAGCGAACTTTCCTCTTTCAGGGCCCGCAACTTTGGTTTTGTGTTTCAGGACCATCATTTGGTCTCCAGCTTGAGTGTGGAGGAAAACCTCAGGCTTGCGAGGCACCTCGCCAACCTGCCCGCGGACCAAGACTGGGAAAATCAGCTATTTGACCGTTTGGGTTTAACGAGTTTGCGCACATCAAAACCAGCGTCTTTAAGCCACGGGGAAGCGCAGCGCGCCGCCATCGCCCGCGCCGCTGTCACGCGGCCAAAGCTGTTGCTGGCGGACGAACCCACATCTGCGCTTGATGATGACAACACCCAGCGCGTGATGGCGCTTCTGAAATCCCTGAGTGAACAAGCCGGCTCCACCATGTTGGTGGCAAGTCACGACAGCCGCTTAAAGCCATTTTTCGAGCGGACATTCACCCTCAGCAAGCTTGAGGAGCGCATCTCATGATGCCGTATCTCTTCAAACTAACGTGGGCAAACCTCACTAGCCGACCTTTGGCAAGCTGGCTTACAGTCGCCACCCTGGCTGCGGCCGTAGCTTTAATTTCGGTGCTGCTTCAGTTTTCAAGCCACACCAGTCAAAGGCTTGAGCGGGATCTGGCTGGCGTGGACCTGGTTGTTGGCGCAAAGGGCAGCCCGCTTCAGTTGATTTTATCCAGCCTGCTTCATGTCGACGTGCCCACGGGCAACATACCTCTTGCGGACGCACAGCGGATTATGCGGGACCCGTTCACCCGGTCAGCTGTGCCACTGGCGCTGGGTGACAGCTTCCGTGGGTTTCGCATAGTCGGCACTGACACCACGTTCCTCTCACTTTATGAGGCTGAAATAGCTGACGGGGCACTTTGGACTGAACCTCAACAAGTGGTTATTGGCTCGCAGGTTGCCAAGCAGCTTGGCATGAAACTAGGCCAGAGGTTCTTTGGCGGCCACGGCTTGTCCTTCTCGGATGCGGACCTTGCTCAACATGAACATGCAGCCTATGAGGTCGTTGGTATTCTTGATCAACATACAAGTATCGTCGACAGGCTGATTATAACCTCAGTCGACAGTGTTTGGCATGCACATGAAGTTCCGCAAACTCAAGAGCCAGATCATGCTGAGCGGCACGACGAAGAGGATCACCTTGATGCAGCGCATCATGATGAAGAACACCACGATGAGGATGAGCATCATAATGAGGTAGAGCATCATAATGAGGTAGAGTGTCATGACGAAGAAGAGCATCATGAAGAACAAGACCATGCACTTTCAAATCTGAAGACCATGGAGCCCGATGGAAAAGCCGTAACCGCCTTGTTAGTAAAATACAGATCGTCGATCGCAGCGGTCAGGATGCCAAAGGCGATCAATGACCAACCTGGCCTTCAGGCGGCCTCTCCTGCACTCGAAATCACTCGCCTCTATAATTTGTCAGCGGGGCTCATGGACGCAGGCAAAATTTTGGCCATCATCATGACCGTTATCGGCGGCCTTAGTATTTTTGTTGCGGTCAGCAATGCGGCTGTCAATAAAACATATGATATCGCTTTGCTGCGCGCGATGGGGACTAAACCAAAGGATGTTTTCCTTCAACAATTGTGTGAAGGCGTGATTGTCTCTTCATTTGCCGGCATTTTGGGCATAGGTTTAGCGCATGGTCTATTACTGCTGGCAGCCGCTGTATATGCGCCGCTGGCTGTCTTCGGGCTGAATGGGTCTCAGTTATTTGTCGCCGAAGGCTACTTATTGCTGGGCACAGTGCTTGTTGGCATTGTGGCTGTGACCTGGCCAGCGCTGAATTGCTATAAGGTGGACCCCATGTTGTTGCTTAAGGGAAACCGATAAAATGCGGCTGTTTGTTTTTTCTCTACTAATGATTTTTTCACTGAGCACTGCGGGTAGCGCCCGACAGAGTACCTTTTGGGAACAGGAAATCCCTGACCTTGAAGATGATCTGGGCCAGATTTGGCGCCCGGCGCCAGCACCGCCCGGCGCACTTGACTGGAGCATTTTGATGAACATCGTCGTAGAAGAAGAACTCGTCGATAATTTCATTCAGTATGTGCCCAGCTTCACGTCGCTGGTGCAGTCGTTTGATGATAAAACCATCAAACTGAATGGCTATATGGTGCCACTTGAGGCGACCGAAGAACAAAGCCATTTTATTTTGATGGCCTACCCACACGCGTGCCCATTTCACATGCCCGGTGGACCAGCTGCCTATGTCGAAATTCAGGCGGATTTCCCCGTCAAATTCACGTATGACCCGGTACTGGTTGAAGGGCATTTCCAAATTCTGGAAGATTTTTCGGGTGGCGTTTTCTATCGCATCAGCGCCGCGCGCCAGGTGACAAACGAGAACTAAAGCCCTGCCTCGCGTCAAAGGTAATTTAGTTGTTGGAATGGAATTCGGTTCTCCTATTTGTGGGTTTAATCCAAAATGCAGAGCATACCAATAATTTATGTTCATCCTCAGTGATAGTGCGAATGATTGCTTCAGATAATGCAGTTATTCGCTGGCAAT
This sequence comes from Kordiimonadaceae bacterium, assembly GCA_017640725.1. Classification (GTDB taxonomy): domain Bacteria; phylum Pseudomonadota; class Alphaproteobacteria; order Sphingomonadales; family Kordiimonadaceae; genus Kordiimonas. The sequence goes on from JAEPQB010000002.1 coordinate 362,675, forward strand.
TTCACAATTGTCAGACAGCATTTCACAAAAAACGGGAAATGGGTTTTCAACAATAACCAAAAACTGACAACTCAATGACAGAGATTTCCAGCCAGTCTATAATCGCGCGTCGACTTGGCTTCGAGGAAATATTGATTTAACATCATAGAAACAAAGGCTTCATCCCCTTGTTGGAGAACCAGATGACATTTGAAGCTCCGCAGAGAAGGTCAAGCCTTTATAGGCAGCCGTTTGACTGTATTGTACCCCCTCAGCACAAGTTGGACATTCTGAACATGTAGAGTAAGAGTTTGTTTGTGGGTTCATCGAAGTGACGTGAGGAAAACAGATGAAACGTAAACAATCAGGAAAGTCTGGCAAAGCCAGTAGCGCTGAGACGAAGGTAAAGGATGTCTGTGGGGAGACCCGAACGACCTATTCCTCAGAATAGAATATCCGCATCACAATTGAAGGCATGTCCGGTGAGTGCATCATCGCCGAGCTGTGTCGCCGGTAAGACATCAACCAGAACTTCTATTACCGTTAGTCGCAAGGCTCCCTCGAAGCTGGCATGAAGCGGCTCTACGGTGACACCGAACGTGTAGCCAACACTGCCGAGGTCAGGACCGACAGAAAAGTGGCTAACTCAAGGAAGCTCCAGCGGAACAGATGCTGGAGAACTATTATCTACCCGGTGAACACAAGGCTCGTGTTGAAGAGTTCATCACCCACTACAACGCTAGGAGATACAATAAGAGCTTGAACAATTTGACAACCGAAGAAGTCTGGAGGTGAAGAGAAAATTCGATCCTTGAAAGACGCAACAAGATCAAACTGAAGACAATCACCAGAACGAAGCTCTTGCACCGCAAAGCAATGGCCGCACAACATTTGGCGAAGCTTACGAGGAGCGTTAGCGACGCGGACTTACAAAAGGACCCGAACAGTCTCTTAATCTGCGGTTGAAAAATTCCAACTTTCTTTGAAGAAGGACAGAAAATTCCAGTGCAAATGTCAGCCAAAGAAAACTTAATCAGACCTCAGTTATTTGAGGCATTGATGTGCTTAATTTCAATTCAGAAACAATTCGATTGCTGAGGTTGGGAGAAATTATGACGCCAAGCTGGACGAACATCCAAAGGCGGCTTAACTTAAACTAAAATGCCTCCGCCAATCCCGGGGGGCAGTTCAGATTTGGGCAAGGCTATGAAGCTAAGAGCTGCACTAGTTGTAGACAATTTAAAAATTTCGAAATGGCAGCGGGCGGCATTGGATTTTGCTGACGAATCTATAGAATTAGTGATGCTTCTAAACTGCCAAAACACTCAAAACAAGAAAAAATATTTCAAGAATTTCCTATATTATTTCTTAAATTTACTATCACTTAGGAGCCATTTAACGAAGAAAGAAAAAGTAGTACCAAAAGCCACCTTACACGTTGTCAACTTCGATGCAATCTACGATGGAAATTGGCAATCTTTCCCCTCGTCCGTCTGTCAGTCGATTACAAATGAAAAAATTGATGTAGTGATTAAATTCGGGATGAATTTGTTGCGCATTGATGAATGTAGATTGTCTGTGCCTATACTCTCATTCCATCACGGGGACCCCTCAAAATATCGAGGACGACCAGCCGGGTTTTACGAAGTGCTCAACGGCGAAAAAACGACTGGAATTGTCGTGCAAAGACTGAGTAATGAACTGGATGCTGGGGAGATACTGGCGTTTGCATCGTCTAAAGTGGTCAATTATTCCTACAAGAAAACAGCTGTAAACTTCTATAGTAATTCTGCATATCTATTGCAGAAGGCCGTCACCAATTTATCGAGTAATAAGTGCATTAAGTGCCGTGTCGACGGTGAGAACTATCGCCTTCCCTCGAATTCTAAGGTAGTTAGACTTTCCCTTTTACTGCTGCGAAACAAATTTATTAGACTGTTTTACGGAGCTTTTTTGGAAAAGAGGTGGCATGTTGCTATTTCCCCAAACAATTTGTCATTAAAAGGCGATGAATGCATTTCTTCAACAGACTTCTTAGAAATTCCAATTAGTAAAAAGTATAATTTCTATGCAGATGCATTTTTCTCTGAAGATGGTAAGTCAATCAGACTTGAAGCTTTGGATAACAAAACAGGTTTAGGTGATATTTTAGAGATTGATCTCAATAATTTATCCAAGCAGAAGTTACTTCTTACAGGGCATCATTTTTCCTACCCTTTTAGCTTCACATACCAGAATGAAGAGTATCTGCTGCCCGAGGTGGCAAGTCATTCTTCGCAATACATTTGCGCTGCTGATAAGCCTCAAACACATATTACTCAATTAAAAGGTCTTGAAGGCAAGAGGATAGTGGACGCGACTTTGATGGCGCGACACAACATGTATTTTTTGTTTTTTGGCGAGAGCACGAATGCGCATACAGTTCTTAACCTTTGGTTCTCTGCCTCACCTTTTAGTGAGTTTAAGCCTCACCCTATGAGCCCAATTGCTGTTTCTCCAAATAATGCCAGAATGGGCGGGAAACTGTTAGCCGATTCAAACAGAATTATTAGATTCGGACAAAATAATTCTGGAGAATACGGTGAGTCTTTATCTGTTATCGAAATTATGAAAATTTCGGACGAAGTCTACGAAGAAAAACAGGTCGGCACTTTGTGCATCGACGAGCTTAAGGGCCCACACAGCATAGGTTTTAGCTCTGATATGAGTGAAATATTGATTGATTATTATTATCATCAATTTTCTTTATTCTCTGGCGTCAGGCGAATTAAAGCGAAGTTCAAAAGTCATAATCAAGCCAAAGTTAATCTGAGTTAAGGAGTAGCCTGATGATTCAAGAGAACTAGGCCGAGACTTCAATTATGGCGCCGATAAAGCGAGCTGAATGAGTTAGGCGATGTTGTTGGATTCGTATTTCATAGGTTTGAAATTTCTGTGGTGTGAACCCAAATCAATTTATTGATTTTTGTGCTCTGTTTTGAATCAAGGCCCTTTTCAGGAAGTGTACCCCGTCAGCACAAGTTGGACATTTTGAACATGTAAAATAAGAGATTGTTTGTGGGCTCATCGAAATGACGTAGGGAACGCAGATGAAAAGTAAACAATCTGGAAAATCCTGCAAAGCCGGCAGCGCTTATACGATGGAAAAGGATATCAGTCGGGAGACCCGAAAGACCTATTCCGCAGAAGAGAAGATCTGCATCAATACCCTAAATTAAACTTGGGTGAAGGTATGCCGTTATGCCATCAATTTGGCCAGATTTCCATTCGATAACATCAACACCTTGGAGCTTTTCACTGCCAATGACTAGCGTGAACTCTAAGACTGTATAGTGACCTGATAGCAGCACGCGATTGGCCTGGAAACTAAAGGTTCCATTGGCATCGTCGAATAGGTTCTTGACATATTCGACAACTGCCGACTTGGATGACAAGCCATGAACAGCCGGATCACTCAAAGTGATGGTTTCAGACATCATCGAAGCCACGCCATCAAGATCTTTAGCGTCAAATAATCTTACGTATTTCTCGGTTTTTCTTACAAGGTCAGTCACATTATACCTTTGAGCTATAATTTGATATCAATAACATCAGATACCGGTGCTATCCTTACATCAAATCCAGCATCAATAACACCATTTAGCACCGGGCAAACGAAGTAGAGGTTATGATGGAGAAATTCGCCTTGATTTTCCAAGACATAACTCAAGGAATCCAGGTAGATTTTAGCGCTTCTGAACCAATATGTACCTGCTGAAGCTGTTTGAGAGATGACCTTTTTTTCTTGGCACTCAATAACTTTGCCGACATTATTCAAACGCAAATAGCTGTATCGTGGATCGGTACTCTGGAAAGTTAACGCCAATGCGCCTCCACCGTTTGAGTTAATAAGGCTAACGTCTAGATCAACATTTTCTTGATAATAGATATCGGCCAGATCTATACAAATAGCCTCATTCAAATGGTCTGGTAGGACAGCAACAGCTATTAAGGCTGTGAACGCTGCGCCTTGAGTGTAACAACTTGTAAACATCACGGTCGAACCAGGGTACCATTCACTAAGCTTATTCTCAGCAAACCGTCTGGAAACGGGATTGTCATGCAGGACAAAAACGAAGTCATGGGACGAGACAAGCCCATCTCTGACCCAAGACCGAGAGTTCAAGGTCCAGGTCAAAAGCGGCTGGTCATCGGCAAAAACAACCTCAGATTTAGCCATGCCATTTGGCAAAACAAAATCTGGTCCAGCCAATGGTACGATGACTTTCATTCTGACACTGAGGCAATTTTCATCAGATAACTGTCTAGATCGCCAGGCGTTCCTAGACCGTGCATCGCGGAGCGTGGCACCTCGAATATGCCTATCCTAAGGCCATCTTGGATCAAGTAATTGTATACCGGGCAGGTATAGAATTCATTGTTTACCCGATCATTTGCCGCAATCATGTCGATGGCGCCTGCTACAAAATCAGCACCCCGCATAAAGAGGTAAATGCCCACTGTTGCCAAATCAGATATTGGGTTTTTCTCGGCCACCTCCACGACATAACCGTTATTATCAACTTTCGCGAACGACCACTTAGGGTCTTTTTCCGAGTCGCGAAAAACGAGGATAGAACCATCAAGATTTCTTCTCCTGCAGTCCTCAACAAATTCAGCACAGTCGAAGTCTACAAGCTGATCGGAATTGGCGATTAGTAACGGTTGATCATTATCGATGGATTTCCTCGCCAATAACGCCGTACAGGCCGTACCTTCAGTTAAATCTGCTATTTCGACGATGTTACACCCTAAATCTTCAAGTTGCTGGCAAGACTCCAGCTCACTTTGCAAATGGTCTTTTCTCAGCAAGAGGTGAATGTGGTTGTCTGGAACCGAGAGATTATCAATTACTCTCTCTAACATCGGCTTGCCAAGCACACTGATGAAAGGCTTTGGTTTTTGATAACCAGCTTTCGCAAAACGACTTCCGGCACCGGCAGCAGGAATTAACAGATTAACTTGCTCACTTCCACCGTTCTTGCCATCATTTCTCAGGATTGAGGTAGCAATCATAAAATCCTCATATTCCGAGATTTTGGAGGGCGAGTAAAGGCTATGGTATCTTTCATTGGAAATCACATAGCTCCCCACCGTTTTCCCCTGTAGAATAAGCTCATTTAACGCCGGTGCGATAAAGAAAGAACCACTAACCGCACGGTCAGCCTTGATAGAAGCCATTGCAGCATCGACGAATTCGCACCCTTTAGAGAAATAGTAGAATCCTGCAATTGCATTTCTACTGATAACCTTTTTTTCTTCCGCCTGAATGACATTCTGGTCGTCATCCAATCGAACATAAGACCATCTTGGGTGCACAGATTCGAACGTAATGACACCAGCTACATTTGAATGTCTGCGAAAACTTTCTACTGCAAGCGAGAGGTCAAGCTCTAATATTTGATCCCCATTTGCAATCACTAGTTCTTTATCTGTGTGAATATGGTCAATCGCCATCAGACAAGAACACAGTGCTCCACGCGTTTCACCCTTAAGAATAACGACTTCGCATTTGTGGTAAGTAAGCAGATTCAACGTGTTATCTAGGGAAAATTGAGCAACATCTTCTTGAGAAACAACAAAAACAAACTCAGCATCGGCGGCCACCGTACGTAGGTTGTTGACGACTCGCTCGATCATTGTAACGCCGCCAACTTCAACTAGAGGTTTGGTGAATGGGTAGTCTTTCTCAGGAAAAAAGGAGGACTTTCCCGCAATTGGCACTAGAATTTTCAACGTTCAAGCTCCTCGGTCTCCAACTCCGCTATTTTGTCACTAATCCTATTGTACTCAACATCATAAACACTCCCGATGACCATCAGGTGTGCACCGCTGGCTCTAACAGCCTGAATGCCATGATCATTGTCCTCAAGAATAAGGGTTTCTCGCGGTGTAACCTTCAGTCTTTCCATCGCCAACAAATACATTTCTGGATCTGGTTTTGAAGCGGTGACATCTTCATTTGAGATTTGGACTTTCAAATAGTCCTCTAACTTCGACAACTTCATCATTGTCCGAACCGAAGCAGATACTGAATTCGAACACACCCCCATGGAATAGCCTCGCTGGTGCAATTTGCTGAGCGCATACTGATGCTGAAACAGTGGCTTGCAAAGTGAAGCTGTCATTTCAATGGTGTATTGCTGTTTCAAGTCATTTAGAAATTCATGAAGAGCCAATGGCAATCCATGTGCCTCTGACAACATCTTAAGCTTCTTTCTCGTCGGCAAGCCGTCATAGGTGGTCAAATGCGCGTCTCTGTTAATTGGCATTCCAAACAACTCTAAGGCACGGTTTAGTGCCTCATAGTGCCAATCCTTAGCGTCAATCAAAACCCCATCCATATCGAACAAAATTGCTTTAATTGCCAACATTAGTCTCCGTTGAAAAAGGCATCAAAATCGTCAGGAAAATCAGTGCACACGGCCAAATCAGTCAAAATATTTTCCGTTTCTTTTTCAAGGCGATTTTTCCAGTCTTTCCAGACCGATACATACGGACGCCCATGCAATTCAGGTGAGACGAGACAACTTTCCTCGCCCCTCTTTAAGGCTTCAATAGCTTGTTCAATATCTGCATTTCCTTCCATCAATGCATCAAACCAAATGCCAGCTCGATCTCTGCTTAGGGGCACAAAAGGCTCAAGGTCACTGCAACGACAGTAAAATGTGACTTTGCTTGCCAGATACTGAAGCGTATCTGGAACTGACATATCGAAACAGAAATACTCTGTGATCTGCAATTCATCGAGTTTTTCTTTCAATACAGAAGCCAGTCCATCGCCTTTAATGTTCAGCGCCAACTTTCCTGCTTGTCTGTGCTCTTTAAAGCAGTCGAAAAAGGCGCTTATTGGCAATGCACTCTCATCGGGAAGATCATGCTCCACCACCAATCCGCCCATCAAATCTCGAATGTCCGTTTCAACACCGTATCCGTTGCTGAAAGCTCGCTCGAAAGCTACTAGACTATTCTTTTCAGAAGCTATTTTCCAAAACCCTCTATGGGCAATGATATTTTTCTTTGAAATCATATTCCTCAGCGTTTTTCAGCTAGCTCTGATACAACGATAATCGCAACGGCTCGAGACCTCTCATTGTATAATCTTGAGTTTTTTTCGTTCACAGCCTATAGGCGACCATCACAGGAACCTTGTTCGAATGCTGACTTGACATCATATACGACACAATTTTCTTCGCCCCACCGCCTAATTTTTTGCACCCCCAACTCTTTAAACTGCTCGTGCGGAACAGCTACAACAATAAAACTATAGGCAGCATTATCTGGGCAATTAGTTACATGAAAATTCTTATTCGGCACGTCAAAATGTGAAATCATGGGATCAAAAACGTCTATTTGTGCACCGCAAGCCTGCAACTCGTCAATCATTTCGAACACCTTGCTGTTGCGTAGATCTGGGCAGTTTTCTTTAAACGTTAAACCCAAGACCAAGCCTCGGCTTCCATTCACAAGCTTCTTTCGCAAATTCATAAGTTTCATTACTTCGGACGCTATGTGCGCGCTCATTTGATCATTTATCCGTCGACCGGATAAAATAATTTGTGGGCTGTATCCAATTTCTTCTGCTTTATGAGTCAAATAATAGGGGTCGACGCCAATACAGTGTCCCCCGACCAAACCAGGGCTAAACCTCAGAAAATTCCACTTCGTCGATGCCGCATCCAATACTTCTTTGGTATCTATCCCTAGTTTGCCAAAGATAATGGCTAACTCATTGACCAGAGCGATATTCAGGTCGCGCTGAGTGTTTTCGATTACCTTGGCTGCTTCAGCGACCTTAATAGACCCCGCCGGATATATACCCGCAGATACGATGCTTTCATACAACTTTGCTACACGCTCGCTGACCTGCGGGCTGGAACCCGACGTAACTTTAACAATTGTATCAATGGTGTGAAGCTTATCCGCGGGATTAATTCTTTCGGGGCTGTAACCGACGCCAAAGCCTGTATTGAATGCGAGGCCAGAACAAGCTTCGAGAATAGGAACGCAAACTTCCTCTGTCGCACCAGGAAAGACAGTACTCTCGTAAATAACAATATCACCCTGCGACAGTGCCCCCCCAACCAACTCGGATGCTGAAATAAGCGGCCTAAGGTCAGGTTTTTTGTGTTTGTCGATTGGTGTAGGTACAGTAACTATATAAATATTGGCTGCTTCGATCTCGCTCGCCTGATCGGTAAAAAGCATTATGCCTGCGCTTAAGGCCTCACTACTGTCGACTTCGCCTGTTCGATCGAAACCCGCCCTTAATTCGGAAATCCTGAGAGGATCGATATCATATCCGATAACCTGGTATTTCTTTGATAACGAAACAGCAAGTGGCAGTCCAACATAGCCGAGACCAATTATTGCAATGGTGTCTTGTTGAAGTTTTGACATGATGAAGCTCGATACACAAAAAATTCTGAATACTAAGAGTTACACTGCAAAATACTCATCAATCACGTTGTAGAGTCCCTTGACGTGTTGATTGTCCTGCGGGGCCAAACCAGCCACGCCCGGAGAAAAATAGGCATATCCCTTTCCATCGTGCATTCCATTCTTGATCGCTACAAAGGCGACCATAGGCTTAATTTTAAATTTCCCCGCTGGCAATGCGATTTCATCGTCATCGTTTATTGCGTCGGGATAGTTAAGTGTAACAAATAGACTGGCACCTCGGTTATCTACCTCTCCAAAGAGAGGTTTTTTTGCCCCTAAGACTTCGATTTTCTTCAGAGCGACCTCGGCAATACGAGCTGCTTCTTGAGAGTGGAACCGAACTAGAAAATCGCGTGTCATTCTCGGTTCAACAACTTCAAACTCTATCCCAGCGCTCGCTAAGAAATGGGCATGATCTTTAAGTCTATAGTAGTATTTTACTCGATCATACGGCTTCTGGGTTAACCCCGTGGCCACAATGATCTCCGCATGCCTTGCGAAATGAGCAGCCAGAATGTGATCATAGACCTTAAGCATTTCAGCCACGGGATCTACGTCTGGTTTCACATACCACCGCGGATTCTCAATCTGTCCATCAGCTGCCGCTGCGTTGAAATAATAGTGGTGCTGAATATGGGCACCAGCATTCAAAAACAGCCAGGAAAAATCAGTTTTACACTTCTTCATCAGTTTGAGGTGTAAGTCACTGAGAAACAGGTCAAGAAACAGCGCTTTCCGCCATGGTGCCTTTCTACTGGACAGGGCGAACTGTATGTACCGCAAATAGTTTGACGGATTTGCGTATCGAATTAATGACATTAGTACAATGAACAGAGAGCTTGGGCTAATTTTGCCTGTAGCATTGTCTCCAACAGCCTGCGCGATTGCCGCTGCAAGCGCCTGGAAAAAAGTGCCCGGCCCACTGCTCGTTTGCGTCCACGCGTCTGCCACAAAATAGTCTGGATTGCGCAATTTGTTTTCGGCGTTCATTGGCGAAACAGCGCCAACCTTAAAGCCGCGTTCCTCCACCACCTCAAATATCTGTTTCAATCCACCGGCGTTAACAATATCCCCGAGTCTAAACACGCCATGGTCGGTTGCCGCCATGCCTGTATGCACCGAAACCCACTGAATCCAAGGCTCCAACATTTCATAACTGTCTTCCGAGGCTGTTTCGATCAAACCATCGCTTAATACTTTTTGCAAGTTTCCCAGCTGGAGGTCCATTGCGTATCGTCCGACTAAGTCGAAATTGATCTCATTAAGAGCTAAAAAAATTAGAGGCTTCTTCATGTTAGACCACTTTCGCTAGTAGGTTTTCGTATATATTTATTGTTTCGCGAACAACATGTTTTAAGTCATATTTTGACTGCGCCAATAACCTTGCCGACTCACTGTACCTGGAACGCCTTTGTGGGTCGTTGATCAAAGCGTCCAACGCGTCTGCAAGTTCATTCACATTTCTTACCGGTACTAAATCACCGGTCTCTCCCGCAATGATTGCATCCTTGCACCCCACCGCGTCTGAAGTCACGACGGGACACCCAGCGGCGGCGGCCTCTAACAGGCTCTTGGGCATGCCTTCCCTGTATGACGGCAAACACACTATACCCGATCGCGCATAGACACTGATCATATCCTCGCAATGGCCTCGCCAGGTGACCGCGCCAGTACTAACCCACTCTTTCAATTGATCTTGGTTGATCGCATTGGGGCTCTGGTAATCCGCCGCCCCAACAAGTTCAAAATGCCAGGAACACCCACGTTCTTTGAGTGAAGCGGCTGCCGCAACAAACTCTTCAACCCCTTTGTCTTTCATGATTCTCGCAGGCAAGATAACGGTTTGGCTATCGGTTGAGTAGCTTATATCTTGGAATTTCTCGATCTCAACGCCCGAGCCAGGAATTAACCTAATTCTATTGGCAGACACCCGAAATTCATTTTGGATCAGCGACGAGTCGTCAGTATTTTGAACGATGACCGTTAAATTTGGATGACGAAATATCCATCGAAGCACAGTTAGATAAATTCTTTTCACTATATACTTGAGCCCACGGGACTCACCGGTGAAAAGATAACCCATCCCTGAAACCGCTACGACAAGACATTTTGTCCTGCCAAATCGAGCCACAATACCCCCTATCAAGTTTCCTTTTGGGGAGGCTGTATGAATGACCTCAGGCCTTTCACGCCATACGGACCAAAATACTTTCCATGCACCCAATAGTTCCTTTAAGGGGTTGAGCCCGGCCGAACTAAATTGACATTTGACTGTGTCTAAATCCGTATCGCTCAACCTGCCAACAGCCTCCCTCTCCATGACTTCACTCGCGCCCCGACCGCAAAAGAGTTTTGCTTGCCAACCACGAGCAATCACCGCTTTTGCCAAAGGCAACCTGTGTGACACAAAAAATGCAGCATGATTCACCACATAAAATACTGCAAACTGATCGTTACTCATTGCTTAACCAGTCAAGAAAAACGAGAATTGTCCACAGACTCTGTTGATTTTGCTGTCTTCCCGAGACAAAGCCATGCCATATTTTTGACAAAATACTTGCATCAAAAAGGTCCCCATCAACTACTGCCCGGCTGTGAATGAGATCTTCCGCCCAAGGCCTCAAAGACCCTTTTAACCAGCTTGCTATTGGGACACTAAAACCTTTTTTCGGCCGCTCAAACAGGTCTGACGGCAAACGTTTGCGCAATAACTCTCGCAAAATCCACTTTCCTTGACCATTTCTCATTTTGAATTCTAGAGGCAACAATGCACCAAATTCCTGCAATCTGTGGTCCAGGAATGGCACTCTCGTCTCCAGTGACACAGCCATGGAGCATCGATCTACTTTAGTCAAAATATCATCGGGCAAATACGTAATAGTGTCCAGATACATCATGTTCTGTTCAATGGTTGAGAACATGTTCCAATTCTTTCCTTCAAACACAACGTGGTCTGGCGATTTATCTTGCTTTAATACGCTTCCGGGACTTTCAAAATTTGAAAGCAAGCGTAGATATAGCTCCTCCTGAGTCTTGGAGCTCAAAAGATAAGGCAGCCTCGCGAATTTTCCTGCTGGATTGATTTGGCGCCCCGTGCCGGCCAAGTTTCGCACCAAAAAGTTGGTGTCTAGGACTGGAACTTTCGCCACCCCCGCCACAACATTTGAGAGCCACGGACGCATTGGAGCGGGCACTTGCTTTAATATTCTCCATATTTTGTTACACCAATAATATCTATCGTACCCTCCGAACAATTCGTCCCCACCATCACCAGAAAGAATGACCTTGACAGATCGTCGCGCCATTTTCGATATCAGAAATGTGGGCAACTGTGATGCATCTGCGAAAGGCTCGTCAAATATTTGTGGAAGTTGAGGAATGACATCTCTCGCATCATCCAAACTTACATACAGCTCAGAATGATCGGTTCCAAGAGCTTTTGCAACTTCGCCCGCAAATGGGGCCTCATTATAACCTTCTTCTTGAAAGCCTACTGTGAATGTGTTTACTGGCTTAGAGCTGAGGTTTTGCATGGTGGCGACAATCAATGACGAGTCAATTCCGCCAGACAGGAATGCACCCAGTGGCACATCTGCGATCATCTGTTGTTTGACGGATGCGCGCAGAAGGCCTTCGCACCGGTTGACGCACTCGCTTTCAGTAAGAAGCGCCACCTCATTTCGTGTAAGTTCCGCCGAGTCAGACAGTGACCAATACAGTTTTGGAGACCCCATGCGATTAGCTGTCCTGTCTTGGAGACTGCCGCCCTGAACGACAAGATAGCTCGCTGGAATAAGTTTAAACACACCCGCGTAAACGCTTGATGGCGAGGGGAAATATCCATGATTTAGATATTGCCGCAATGCCACACGGTCAATTCTTCCACTGAACGATGGGTGTTTTTTTATCGCCTTTAATTCTGAAGCAAATAGAAAACTACCATCAGGCATGATGCCATAATAGAGTGGCTTTTCACCCATCCTGTCCCGAGCCAGTGTAAGTTCTTTCGTTTTTTCATCCCACAGTGCGAATGCAAACATTCCCTGCGCGAGTTTGAGGGTGACTTCTAAACCCAGCAGCAAAATAGACTTGAATAGAATTTCGGTATCTGACGTGCCGGCCCACGAGGTCTCGCCGTGTTGCGTCTCGATGATTTTTTTGAGCTGGTGCGCATTATAAATCTCGCCGTTGTAGGTTAACACATATCGACCATTTCTCATCGTCATGGGTTGGAGGCCCGTTTCTGTCAGATCGACGATGGCTAGTCGCGCATGTGCCATGCAAACGGCATTGTCAGAACTAACCCACAAACCATTGGAATCAGGACCTCGATGCGCAAGCGCCGCCGCCATTTGGTTTCCGACCTCGCGCGCTCCTGACAACCCCTCGGGAGAAATAAACCCGGCAATCCCACACAAAATACTTTACTCCCCTGACGAATTAAAATTGAGGTGCGAAATATGACGAAAAGAGCACATCTGATCTGTCAATTAAGACGCTATTTTCGTACCTTAGCCGTATGCCCAAGGATAATTCTCTGCAGGTTTTGACGCATCCGTAGCGAAGTAAAAAGTCTTAGAATGCTGCGTAGCGCCGAAGAGGATTTCCATTTTATTGTCTCGACAAGGGTCTTTTGCGCCCTGGCATTCGCATCGTATGCAATGCCCCGCCGATGCATCATCCGTATGGCCTCGCGTGTATATTTTCCAGCATCAACAGCGCCACAGTAATCCACTTGACGCTCCCAAACACTGAAGAAACCACCTGAAAATTGATTGCTTCTAATCGCCCCGAACACCTCAAATTCCCAAAGGGATTCACCTTCTTTGATGAGCGCCATTAAGGTTTCACGTTTCCATATCGTCGCATGAGTATTCGATCGGTTCATAAGCCCCAGACCTAAGTAACCAAATTCGGGACACCCTCCAATCGCCACAGTCGGTTTTGGGTCCGGAACCAACCTTAACATTTCACCGTCAAATTGCTTAAACTGCTCGATCATCGAAACGAGTCGAGCCGTGTCCACGAACTCTTTCAAGAACCAGTCTTCGAGGAACATGAGGACATAGTTTTCTCTGATGTTGCCAAGGTGCTCAATCGCCCGATCAGACCATCCTTTGCCTTCAGTGCTGTGGAGAAACTTCACACGCTCATCGTCAAATCCTTTGGAGGTGCCCCCCAAAAACACTTGAAAAGGGCAATCCGACCAATGCCTCCAGAAACACTGGAAGAACGGCCCCCACAAATCAGAATAACCATCAAAAGACGTTACATAAACAGCAATATCACTGGGATCAGCATCATCTAACTTCATTGGCAATTACTCTCTTAAAGAAACCCATAACCAGGGTTCGGTAATTTTTTGACAACATCAAAGAGCCATAGCACCAAACTAGGAAGGCTGACGAGTATCCCATCAGTCCGATGGTGCCATAGCCTTGATCCATAAGACTTAATGTAAGAAACCCCACAAGAATACAACTACTCAAAGGAATGAGTGCATCGAAAAGTGATTTGCTCAACACGCCACAAACAATTTCTGCGATTTCATTCTCTGCCCAAAGTGAGATCGCCGCAAAGTAGAAAATCTGAAAAATCAAATAAGCGAAAGCAACGGTGCCGGCGCCAACTGACGCCGCCAAAAATATAGAGAAGGCATATATCGGAACACTCAACATATTCAAAATAAATGGCGGCTTCCAGTTACCGGTAGAGAGAAGTGCAACATGTGGCAACGACGTCAGTCCAGCAAAAAAAGAACCAACTACCAAAGTAGCGAACAAAGGCCACACAAATCCTGCGCCTTCATCACCCAGATATAAGGTCATTAGATGCGGCGCGTGAATACAGCCAAAGATACAGAGCGGCAACAACAGCCCCACTAAAGCTTGATAAAAGAACTCAAAGTTCGAGTGCGCCCGTTGTACGTCATTTCGGGAAGTGGACGCTGTCAAATGCGGAAACGCCGCATTTGTTACGGGATAAGCAAGCGACACTATGCCTGCACTCAGCGAGAAAGCAATCGCATAATAGCCAAACTGACTCAAATCAAGCAGCTTGGCCAAAATGATCTTGTCCAACTGAGAGAGCAGGGCCGCCGAAATCGAAATTCCAGTAACGCCCAAAGAAAAAGATAGCGATTTTCGGAGTACAGTCAGACTTGGCTTGCAGAGAAAATGACCCCAGCCCACACACTTCCAGTTCAGGAAGAACAGAATGGCGAATTCACAAACAACAGCTATTAGCTGAAACCAGAAGAATACAACAACTGTTTGGCGACCATACAAAAAAAACACTAGAGGAGCTACAAAACGGAATGAAGCTGAACAAAAAACAAGCCAGTTGACTGCAACCTGTTGATGCAATCCGTAAAGGGACGCCTGGTAAATAGAAACTAAAAACCTCAATGCAGCAGCCATAAGCATCAAATCCAGGGACATCAGAATTTCGGAATGAGGCAAGTCCACAGAAGTGATCCAGTATTCCACCATCAAGTTCGAAAGGAGGCCTGAAAATAGCAGCACCCCTCCTGAAGTTGCGATGAAAATCGTCTCAAAGGAGCGAAGATTGGATGCCATTTGATCATTTTTGTTTGTGGAATAGAGTATTGACATGTTGCGGTTGAGAGCCGTTGGGAGCCCCACATCAAGCAAGGATACGAGTGTTACAATCGCCGCATTAATGCCTATTAGACCCATAGCGGCCGGGCCTAGCACCTGATAGTAAAAAGGAAGAGTGACAAAATTTAGGAGTAAAACGCTTGATCGACCAAGTAGGTTTGCCAACAGGTGCTTTCGAATCGACATACCCACGTCGCCTTCAACAAAACTTGTCCCAAACACCGGGTTTTATCGCTAGCAAGTCCTGTCCTTCTGAAGGCAAGAAATCACATGGCGCAAGCTCAACATTGTTGCCAATTAATTTGAAAATACGAAAGCCGGCATCTCTCAGTATCTGAAAAATTTGCTGAATATTGCCTGAAAAATCAGTTACACGACGTGGGTTAGCCTCAAACAGAATAATACTCGTATTCTGTAAAACAGTCTTCGCTCCACTCAGCACCTGAAATTCATAACCCTCTACATCGATTTTTAGGAGTCTAACTGGGATGTTCGGCACGATATCGTCTAGTTTTCGCATTGGAACTGCAACGCCGCTGCCATCACTCGTAGGTCTGTTTACATCGTCGAGAAACCCATCGGAAAACGAGATGATACCTTTACAATCTCCAACTGCCGAATTCACAATTTCAACATTCGAAAATTTATTCAAACCAACATTCATAGACAGAAATTTTGCTATCCTTGGGTTCGCCTCAACTGAATAGACTGTTCCTTTTTCACCCACTGAATGCGCAGCCACTAAACTGTGCGTCCCTATGTTTGCTCCAACATCTACAAAGACATCTCCTTCTTGTAAAATCTCCGCAATCAAATCTTCCTCCCGCATTCTAGCGTTCGGATTATACCACAGCGTGGTCGACAACGTTGTGGGGAAGAATCTTAGTTTATATCGCCTGCGATCTATCAGAAGTAATTGTGAAAAAGGGTGACAAAACCTCAAAACTCGGGAAGTTAAGAAGCGAAACTTTTTTGGCTCCGACTTAATTCTTTCAAAATACTTCCGTACAGTCAGCACTTTATCACCATGACTTTTTTACGTTTCGTTTCGAGGCACGAGTCATCATGGCCAACCAAAACCACCAATATAGGTTTGTCCACATTGATGTTGCGGATAGGGAAAAGGCTAGCAATATTGTTGTAAAAATTCTCTCGCGAAATTGCAAATAGCGCGTCATCAACAAGTATGCGATTAAACCGCCGAAAACCCCCCAACTAGCGAACAGAAAACCGAATCCATTTCCTCCAAAAATTGAACTATTCAAAGGATGCGGACCACGTCCAAACCAAAAGAGCGGTTCACTCAAAATCCCCAAGCCCTGACCTATCAGAGCCAAATACCTGCTCTCAGCCGAACCGTCAAACTCAATGTTCTCGACTCTAGAATATAAGAAAGATATCTGTTGTTGCTCAATTAACTGCGGCCAATAAACATACAACAGACCAAATGCCACGAGGGCAGTCAGGACACCCTGTGGCTTACGCCACCATTTCAACACTAAGAGGAGCAGTACCGCTGTGATCCCCCATAGCGATTTACTCAGTGCGACAGAGAGAAAAGACAACCAAAAGTAGAAATCAACTACCTTATAGTGGAGCATTCGCAGAGCTAACAAGGAGAAAATTTGAAAGGCAAAATGAGCTGGCTCTCTAAATAGCCCTGCCGGCCTGAAAACCGAACTCAACAAACGAACGTCCATATTCAAAAATGCAAATGGGTTAATTAACTGACCACCAAACGTAAAAAGAAGGTATTGGACGACCAATGCTGAGCAATGGACAGCAATCAAAAAGTTTATGCAAGCTACAATTTGGTTGGAGGGAACATATATTGAGCGAAAATAAATGAATGTCACCAAACCCAAATATATTCCTAGACTTGACCGCTCTCCACCGGGAGCGAGGAAAATACCCGCAATATTGTATGTTATAAGCAGCGCAACTAGACCAATAATCGGGATTGGGTCTCTCAAGCTTTTTGGACCAATGACGCTCTTGGACCGGCCTCCCCAAGTCACAAGCAACGTGATCAATGCAATTGAAGCCATGTCAAAAACACGCAGACCTATTCTCGGCGAATAAAAGTCCCACAGGCTCAAGCAGAGAAGCAAAACAAGAAGCCAGGCCTGACCGCGCTTTTCGGTGTCAATAACACTAAACATAGCTATTCTTCTTATTGCCACTCTAGGTTGTTTCCCGGTAGACTTTTTGGTACATCTTGACAACTTTGCCCAATTCGAATTTGGCCCGAAATTTCTCTCGAGCCCTTCGCCCCATTGCCTCTCTTTGCACCCTTTCCGTTTGGAGCAAATGCAACATGGCCATCATCAGTGCGTCTCCGCTGCCGGCAGGCACAACGCTGCCAATATTCTCCAATATCAACTTCGCATCGCCTACGTCGGTAGCCACACAGGGAACAGCACAACAGCAAGCTTCACCAATTGAATTGGAAAATCCTTCAGTTAACGAGGGCTGCACATAACCATCAAGGGCAGGGTAATATTCTTCAATTCTATCAACCTCACCAAGTAGCAGCACATGTTTTTCTAAGTTACTCTTGGAAACGTAGTCCACAAGCCCTCTATTCCCCTCATCCACACCTCTGCCGGCAAGCAGCAATTGCACGTCATGCCCCATAGAGATCAATAAGCTGGTCGCCTCAAAAAGAAAATTGAAACCTTTTTTTGAACCATAGTGTCCGAAGAAGCCGAAAACGAATTGACCAGGTAATAACCCTAACTCTTTTCGAACGATCTCCCTGCTTCTTTTACTCGGAGTAAATTTGTTTAAGTCAAAACCGTTTGGGATGTACTTTACGCTTCCGTTTACGTATCCCTTCCTCGTGTGCTCCTCAATGCTCATTTTCGAGTTATTTATGATAACATCCGGAAGATTTGAAAGAACGGCACCCAAAATGACAGACATCTTTTTAAAAGGGCCATAACGATTGTAATGCTCAAGAGAAACACGTATATTCCAAGCTAACTTAGAATTTCGCTTCGCAAAAAAGTTGAGATACACAGCTGCAAGGTTTCCGTGATACATCCAACCTTGGGTGATGTCTGCTTTAAATCGCATTGCGAGGTATGGGGCCACGAACAGGAAATGCAGAATACCCAGTGGTGATTTTAGATTGAAAGTGTATAGCGGAATTTTTAGACGTTCTATCGCATCTGCATGAACTCCCCTCCCTAATAGCGAAACTACAGCAAAGACATTTGATTTGTCCGTACCTTGCGACAACAATTTCATCATCATGGACTCGGCGCCCCCTCGAGTCAGCCCGGTTATTATGTGTAGAACTCTTACTGAGTGCATTCCAGATTCCTTTGCGGAGCGATAGAAAGACGGCAGAAGAA
Source organism: Kordiimonadaceae bacterium (assembly GCA_017640725.1). Taxonomy (GTDB): domain Bacteria; phylum Pseudomonadota; class Alphaproteobacteria; order Sphingomonadales; family Kordiimonadaceae; genus Kordiimonas. Next base: position 381,114 of record JAEPQB010000002.1, read on the forward strand.
TGGCGATATGCAAATAGGCTACTAGCGAGCTGAGGGGAAGAATTTGTTGCTGTAGATTTTATAAACCCCAAAACAAAGCGCCCACCATACGATTCGCGCAATTGTTCTAATTATGCCTGCTGAGCCCATCGAGAACTTAAGCTCATTGAGAATTCTAAAATGCGCTTTCATTCTATTTTCAGCCGCCTTGAAATTGTTTTGTGATGCGCTGAGTCTATCACCTGACTCCTGCTCATATAATCGTGCAACTATTGGCAAAACAGACACTTTTACACCACCACAGATCATTCTTGAATATGCCACACTCTCCGAGCCCCGGAGATCAACATCGTAAGGATACCTGAGAGCGATAGAGCGACGCACTACTGGAAGACATTCCCCAAACTGCGATCGTCGCTCGAAGTTTTTTTTGTCAAGAATAGTCGTATTTTCGTGTTCAACGCCGAGTGGCTCCCTAGATTTGTTGTCCAAACAGCGGAGAAACAAAACACCATTTGTTTTATCGGCACGCAAATATTCGTCCAGTTCATCTAACCCGCGACTAATAATCAAGTCATCTGAGTCCAAAAAAATCACCCATTCCCCAAGCGCTTTTCCAACACCAAAATTTTTAGCGCCAGTGACGCCAAGATTTCTGGGCAGTTCAAAATAGCGAACTAAACCTGATGATAATTCTGCACCAAACCCCTCTTTAATCCTAGTGGCGGTACCGTCGGAAGAGTGGTCATCGATAACAATAATTTCACTATCGATGCGCCTAGATGCCCAAGCAAGAGCACTATTCATAGACTCGATTACTTTCGCCTTTCGATTGAACGTCGGCGTGATGAAGGAGTAAGTCACAAATGGTCCCGAAGAAACGCTCTTCCCTGTCATTTTCCGGCCTTCCTACAAATTAACTCACATGCTTTACGCTGAGCCACCGGAGGTAGTACTCGCGGTACCATTCAACAAGTTGCCTAACGCGTTTTTCCACGGTTGTTACAAGCATATATTCTACTGCTCGCCAGAGAGTATCAACAGATGCACATGAGTATGGAACGCCGCTTTCCTGAATTGGTTGAAAAATCTTAAACGCTTTTACTTGCCTGAGCAATCCTCTAGATCGTCTGTGTAACATGCAAGCGATACCAGGCTGACGACTCATTCATTCCACTATATGGCGGTGGCTTCGACCTTGATTGCCACAAGGAAAATGTGGGCACAGCGGTCGCACCTGGTTACGATGGAGCACCAATCCTTGAGATTGCCGCACTTATGTGTCGCTGTTGTTTTTGGCGACAACATCCATAATGAATTGAAGAAGCCGGTGTTATTTTCTGCGGAAAAAACCGCTGAATATGAGGGCAAGTTAAAGAGTTGCGATAAAGGCTTCACCTCCTAAGTAGAAGTCCAGATGTCATCTGATCATTTCTTCGACCAAATCAGTGTCTGAAGTGGTTTGAAAGCTGAACCCGCAGATACAAATCGTTGGAAACAATGGGCCCTCTCTGCACTACTCGTCGGGGACATGGACTAGTATTTTTTCCACTGGCACTTCGAAGTAGACACATAGCTTATCTACAATGTCAGTTCTCACATTATGACCACGGGGATCCGCAATCTTGGTAAGCGTTGTCCGATGAATACCGGTTGCCCTTGAAACCTCCTCGTAGGTAATCCTCCGCCCTTCCTGCCTACCCTTTTGGGCCATCAATTCAGTTAACAAAACTTGTATCATTTTTTGCCTTTTATCTTCAAATGACGATAAAAAGCATCATTTGATGTTGACATTAGCTACAGACTGACCATAATGATGATAATATACATCAATTGAATACAACAAGGGTCATATGATGACATTAACTTATCTGACAACAGGCGAACTGTCCAGTCGCATTCAGTATGAACCTCGAGCGATGAGAGACCGTTTGAAAGACAGTGTTTTACTGGAGGGCACACACTACATCAGACCTTTTGGCGTACGAAAAATCCTACATCTTTGGGAGAAGGCCGAAAAAGAGATGTTCAAGTGCGGCACTCCCCAGTCTTTTGCAGATGCAATCGCTTAGCATGGCGTCTCTCCGCACAAAAAATGGCAAGTTATTTGTAGACTTCCGTGTTGATGGAATTCGATACAAAGAATACTTGGGCATTCCCGATAACGGGGAAAACAAGAAGAAACTCAAATCTCTTCTGAAACGTCTCGACGCGGAAATTACCTTGGGAACGTTCGACTATTTCAAATACTTCCCAAATGGAAAAAAAGCGGCAAGCTTCAATGCGCAACAAGAACGCAGACAAAGCGGTGCCGCCACGCCGATGACATTCGAAGCATTCGCAGAAGTCTGGTTTTTCGAAAAGAAAGTTGAATGGCGTGACTCGTATAGCGATATCACACGTGTAACACTTAAGAAGCATCTTTTGCCCTGGTTCAGAGGAAGACTGCTGGACGAATTCAGCAAAGCAGATACCTTATCCTTTCGCGCATTCTTAACTGAGCTTCCTAGCAAAGGTGGCCAGAAGCTTTCTGCATCCAGGGTCAATCACAGTCTTACTCCTCTGAGAATTATATTGGTTGAGGCCGCCGATAGACTCGGATTCAAAAATCCTTGGATCAATATTAAGCGCTTCAAGCAAAAACGGCCCGCAGTCGAACCATTCACTTTGCAAGAAGTACAGGCCATCATTGAACACGTCAGACCAGATTTCAAAACATATTATCTGGTAAGGTTCTTTACTGGATTAAGGTCAAGCGAAGTAGACGGCTTGCAGTGGAAATATGTCGACTTTGATAGGAGGCAGATTCTGGTTCGTGAAGCGCTGGTGCGGGGCAAGCTGACTGACACCAATACTGGCGGCTCATCCCGTGAAATTGACATGAGCCAGATTGTTTACGAAAGCTTGCACGACCGGAAAAGGAAATCAGGCAACAAACTCTTTTCGGCGCGCTACGGGCAACCGCTCAACAATCGTTATTTAACACAACGTGTGTGGTATCCGCAGTTTGGACATCTGGGTTTGAATTTGCACCGCTCATATCAAACACGTCATACGGCGGCAACATTGTGGTTGGCCGCTGGTGAAAACCCGGAATGGATTGCGCGCCAAATGGATCATGCAGATACAAAGATGTTGTTTGAAGTCTACAGCCGCAATGTCCCAAACCATACGCGCAAAGATGGCTCCGCTTTTGAGCGACTTCTAAAGTCAGAGTTTGTGTCAGTTCAAAGCAACCCTAAGGAAGCAAACTGATGGTCAACATAATCGGCATAGCTGACAAGTAATACTTAGCCCAAATACAAGATCAACAAAGAGATGAGCAATGAATACGATTTCTCAGAACAGGACACATTTACCTTTTTCCGCCGGCAAAAAGCTAATGGTCGCCTTCTTAAACGGCTGCAGCAGACAGAGCCTTGATTGGTTATTTGATCAGTTGGCACGTCACAGCCTTACCCTACTCCTTTTACTTGCAGGCTACATTTCTGAAGCTACCAACTGGTTCTAAGCAGGGAAACAAGTCAATGAAGCATTCTCACTCAAACGAACTAGCCAAAACACTGAGAATTTACAGCTCGGTTAAACAGCAAAAAGCGCTTGATTATCTATTGGAGTGCGCAGCAACCCAATGGTCAACGCCTGTTCCTAGTGCCTATAATAGAAAGTGGTTGGCTACTCCCAACGGTATGCGTGAGGATATGGCACCAATTGTTCTGATCATGGCTGACACCTCGAAAGGCGTCAATCAACTACGCTGTCTTTTATCACGAGAGAACACACTTAGCTCCAATTGCAAAACAGGCGCAAAGCAGGGCCACTGGCAAATGTGATTAAGCCTCACGTCAAAATGAAGCCTGGTGTTGCTAGCATCCTTACCCAAGACCTTGATAACCAAAGGACAAGAAAATGAATTGTTACCTATGTATCGACCTTGAAGCTACATCTAGACGGAGCGGTCTTTTGGTTGAGATGGAAGCGATCGAACTAGGTGTCGTGGCCGTTGATGAGTCCGGGGTCACGATTGGTGAATATCAGTCGTACATCAAACCCAAATTCACTGAACTCACCAACTATTCCACAAGCATCCATAACATTACCCAATCTGCACTAGATTCCGCGCTGTACCTGCCAGCAGTTTTGAGAGAGTTTCAGCAATGGATGGCCACCCTGCCTAATACACCCACTCGCTGGTACTCATGGGGCTCCTATGATATCCGTCAGCTAGAGTTGGATGCAGGCCCCGAGCGATGGAATGTAGCACTAAATCTTCCGGAACATCTAAATGCCAAAAAGCTGTTTCAGAAGAATCAACTTAAGAAAGGTCGGCAAGTCGGCCTCAAAAAGGCACTCAATTTGGTGGGCTGCGAATTCGTGGGCCAAAAACACAGTGCGCTTGACGATGCTAGGAACATAGCTTGCTTGTTTGAGTTTTTTCACACCAACGAACGCGCACAAAATTGAAAAAGCTTGCTGAACTTTCCTGCTATGTTCATCACCGATAAGGGCGTCGCACACCCTTATGCGGGCATAACAAACAGACTAAGCCTTGCCTAAAAAGCGCAGATATGATTGCATCTGATCGCGCTTTGCCAACTCAAGGCGTGGGGACCGCAAACCCCGATAAATACAGGTCGGCCAATTCCGTGGCTTGGGCCAACAGTCGCTCCATGTCTTCACTCTCCGGTTTCGTGGCCGGACGGTGTGAGAATGTCCAAGGCTGCTGCCCAAATATCACGCACCCGCTACCTGTATCGGGTCTTTGCGGCGTCCGGCTTCTAGCCGGTTCCCTTTTCTGTACTTCATTGAAGGGAGACTAGATATGCACAGTAATCACTATCAATCAGGTGAACTTAACGTAACAATTAGCCGCGGTGACTCCAGCATCGGGCTCTTCGGCGTGTTCTTGGTGCTGTGTCTGGCAGCACCTTGGTTTGCACCAACTATCGGACTAGCTTACTACCTCAGTGAAATACTCGATTGGCATTCGTTGGCAGTTGCAATCGCCACGTTTGCAGCATTCTGCCTGAACTATGTTCTGCTTCACGCGTTCATCAAAAAACTGCCAACACTATTCGTACTCATCGGGGCAGCTGAAGTGGGTGCATGGGCGTATTGGTTCCTAGGTGCGGAATTCAACCCTGACATTTACTGGCATGTTTTCTTAACGCTGCTGGCAGCATTCTTCGGCAGCCTGTTGTTTTCTGTTGTTGTGTTGAAAGTAAAGTCGGACTAGTTGGTGGATTCTGTGAGGGCCCAGAGCAGAGAATATGGCACATTGTCGGTGATGTTGTCTCGTCGGCGAGTTAGAGAGCTGCGATAGTACAAGCATAGCAACCGCGTCAAAGTCTCGTTGCGTCCTGGATTTTGTCGACGACCCTATCCGGCCAATAGCGGGCGCTTGGTTCCCATAAACTAAGTTATTCTCAACGGCAGCTGTTTGGCTGAACTATTTCGATTATGGGAAGTTACTGATATGCGTCACTTTCCGACAGTTCATGAATTGCCCAAAAGCCAGAGTCCGGACAGCTATTGCTAAACACTTTGATATGGTAGCATGACCGCAAGGTTGGCCTCGTGAACGTGCAGAAATCAGGCACCCGCCTCCTGCTCCTCCTGTAAGCGAGGCCGACCATAACCCCCAATGTTTGCTTCCAGTGCGTTTGCCAGAAACCTTTATCGGGATGTGCTATAGTCTCAAATGATCAGCCGCCTCAATAATTGAATTGCAGGAACGCTACGTGCCGGGATCGGAGATGGGTAATACCCGTAAGTTCGTGTGGCAGTAGAGTGCGTTGCCGAATCCAGCCGTGATGAAAAATCGCCCGTTTTGTGTGGCCGGCTGATCACCAATTTCGGGGGCCTTGTTATGACTTTTCTTGGAGTCGACCTTCACAAAAGAGAATTTACAGTTTGTTACAGACACTCTGAAAACAATCAAGTGATTAGGGAGTTTGAAAACTCACCGGAAGGACGCGATGAGTTTCTCACAACTGTCTCCTGCAGAGACACTGTGGCGGTCGAGTCTCTGGGTTTCGATCGATTTTTTGTCAAGCTTATAGCGCCCAAGGTCAAGAAAGTTGTAAGTGTCCACCCTGGAGCCAATCGAATTGTATCAGAGTCATCCAAGAAGACAGACAAGAATGATGCAGCAGGCCTCGCTTGGGGACTGGAAAAAGGTGTTTTGCCGAAGTCGCGATTCCGGTCCGAAATTAGCCATCAGTTGAGTAGACTTTTGACTTGCCGTGCATCCTTGATCGGGATGAGGACCAAAATAACCAATCAGCTGAACTTCATAGTTGCCACCAACGGACTGGATGTGCCGTTGGGCAAACTCAAATATCGCCTCTGGAGGGATCGTGTGCCAGTCGAGACTTTCGAGTTCGGAGATTATCAAGCATGGCTAGCGTTTGACGCACAGCTTGAGAAGATAGGAGAGAGCGTCAATCAGCTAGATCGCGAGATCATATCCAATTCCAAACACTTTGCCGGCTACAAAGTTCTTGAAGGTATTCCCGGATTTGGAAAGGTGACCATTGCAGAATTATTGGCCTATATTGATGGGATTGAGAATTTCACGTCTTCAAAGTCTCTTTGTGCCTACTTCGGCATTGTACCGAGGATCCGCCAGTCAGCTGGTCAAAATATTCTACCGAAGAAATATTCTAGGTTTAAGGCCGGCGCCATCACAAGGCAAGGCCGTTCAAGTGCCCGCTGTGCGATAGTCATGAGCGTCAACAGGGTGGTGCCAGAAAATCAATCATTACGGGATTTTTACGAGCGGATTAAGGGTCGCAAAGGATATCGCAAAGCACGCACCGCAACGGCAAGAAAACTGCTGACATTCGTCTATTTTGCATTGAAAAAAGGAGAGGCTATTTCCGATTTTGGGAAAGTGGATTTCTCAAAACCACACGAACTGCCGAACTAAGCAGTGTTATTGAGCAGGAATCTTATTTGCTGTGCTGACTGACTTGTCAGAGCACGCGCAGTCAATACACCTGCGTTTCCCTTTTTTGGCAAAATACTTTTGCCATACTGTGAGGTAAAAGAAGTGTCCGCATGTGATGCAGCGCTTTTTAAACGGTTTTGGAATACAAAACACAAATGTTGCTGCTGCCAACGCCACAAGCCCTGAAACAACCCAATGATGATCGACAAGAAACAACGCTGGTATAGCGAAAGCAAAGAGGATTAGTCCGAGTATCTTATCAATGGCGGCCATACAACTATCACTTGTGTTTGCATCGCCCCCATAATGCAAAAACGGTCTTAAGATATTGTTAATAGATTTGTCAAATTGGAATTGCTTTCAAAAGGTTGCCATTTTTTGTCATTTCCCTTTTTGAACAAAAAGTATCAAACCAAATAGTGTGAGTTACTCCTGCCAAGCTGAGTTTTCTCAATACGTAATTTATGCGCGTCTAAAGCCGCTTACTGATTTCAATAGTCGCGATTAATAGACTCTTTTAAAAACGCCTTAAATCAGCTTTGAAACAAGCGTGTAGAGAATTGTCAGTCGCTGACAGTGACCACTACGGCAGCATGATCTGACCCAAACGGCTCCAACCTCTCTGTCCGAATTCGCTTTCCTTCAAATAACGGTCCCATGGCGTAGATATTATCGATTGGAGAATCGAGGTACTTGAAGGCGTTTCTGCCCATGTAGGTCCGTCCAACTCCAGCGGTCAGATTTCGCATGGTAACGCCTGGGACGAAATCCCCTGCAGCAATGGCATGCGTCTGATCATAGTCTTCGCAGTTCTCATTGGAGCAGCGCAGAGACAAATCCGAACCCACTTTCTTCGCGTCTTGTGGCGCCACATTGAAGTCTCCAGCCACCAAATAGCTTACACCTGGATTGGCAGCAGAGTGCCGTGCAATTTCAGTGACGACCGCACCGATGACACCTTCGCGTTGAAAGGCATTATTCTCATCCTCTGCACCTTCTCTGCCGCCAGAGGACTTCAGGTGTACGTTAATAAGCACGAGATTTTTTTCCGGGTTTTCGCACCACAAAAACCCCCTGAAACCGGTTCGAGACCGCTGATCTTGAGGGAGAAAACTTGGTGCCTTGAGTTCAATATCTTCGACGTCATCGTCGTTGTCGACCCTGGGGTCAAACTCCCGACAGATTGAGAGGGTGCCACCAACGGCTACAATGCCCACCTCGAGCTTAAAATATGGATTGGTCTCACTGTCTTTCGAAAACTCGCTGGTCTTCTGTTGGCCAGAAATCCCAGCCTGCCCCATAAAATCAGTGGTTTGCTGTTCGGACAACAGTTCTTGAAGCAAAACAAAATCTGGGTCCGCAAGACCCATGAACCTTTCATAGTCCGCTTCTCTACCGTTAAAGCTGGTGCCATCAATGTTCCACGTAACAATTCTCAGCTCGTCTGCCGCTACGGCCGATACAGCAGAAGACATGATTAAAAAGACTGAAGCCAAAAAGAAGCGCATCGCAATACCTCACCCAAACTCTGTAAAAATTCTCTTCAAAAACAGTAGGACACAGCGGGTTGAGAATTAAAGCGATATATTTTCGAAAATCACCTCCATCCGTATTGGACTGCAATATCCAGACGGAAGCATGTATGACTTGAGACTGGCAGGTAAACATACCGCAATACAATCAGTGAGGATCCAAATGACCAACCAAGTTCAATCACCTGAATCAGCAGTAGTAGATTACATCAAATATCGATTTTGGTTGTCTTTCATGGCGATAATCATGTTCGCCGTCTTTGGGTTTCTAGCACTGGGTTCTTTTGCGGCTGGTAGCGGTCTTTCTGCAAACTTGCATAGTGAAAACCCCGAGCCGACGATCTTCCTCTACAACACGGTGGGCGCAATTTTACTGACCATGATGCCAGTGCGCCTTTTCCTCGCCTGGAAGTTGCGCCCAGGTGGCAAATAGTCTCTCACCGTTCGCCAGGCTGGAATTACCCACTTCCCACATTATGCGCGAAGGGAGGCACAGATTCTCAATAACTTGAGACTGTTCTCATTAATTGTGAGAATTCACAAGAGGGGTGGTGGGCTCGGAGGGACTTGAACCCCCGACCAATCCGTTATGAGCGGATCGCTCTAACCAACTGAGCTAAAGGCCCAGTCCACCGAGGACACCCCTGACAGCGAACTCGGAATTTTTTACAACCCTAATTGTTGAAAAATAGACAATGCCCAGTCTATCACCTGAAACATTGCTGAAACACCAGACATCCGTATGCGTAGGCGACTAGTGAAAATTCGCATTAGAGTCTTCGCGAACCAGGATGTTTTGCGAAAACCCCTTGTCCAATTCTAAGGTCCAGAGGGTGTATTACAGTGGTAGAGCAGCGCATTTTCAATCTGTCAAGCGCCAGATAAGCGGCAAGTTGTGGGTTCGAATGCCATCATTCTCACCATAAATTTTCGTTTCAACAAACCATTACATGTCGCTTGTTCAAAATCTGATCGTCTTGATTGAATAGAAAAATATAAACTCGCCATTATTCGGCCGCGTCAAATCGCATAGCACTGAGCCAATCCGCGACATCATTTCCCCCGCGCTTCTTACATTTTCAACTCTTACCGTGGAGAAATTCGCAATATGAAAGGATTTTTCGATGACTAAAGAACCTACGCATGAGGATGTTTCTCCCTATGTCAAAGCTGTTATAGATCAAGCGCGGCGTACCGACAGACTATTTAAATACAAAACTACCCCAATTCTGATGAAAGAATACAGCACTTACGACACCCGTCGACTCTACAAAGGACAAGCGAGCAAAGAACCTCAAACCATTATCGCTTATTTTCGATTTATCTATAACCAAACATGCTCCCATAGTATTTCAGAGCGTATAAACGAACTTCTTGGAACGAGCGACATGTGTCGGTCCACATTCAACAAAAAAAGAGCCGCTTATTGCCTTTTTCTAGAATACGCGATGGTAAATGGACTGAATGCCCCTTATGCACTCGGCCTATATAAATCCTTAAAGTCTTTTAATTCTTGCAAGCTGCCCAACCGAGGGAAATTGACCTGCGCCAAAAGACGCAAGTCAGTCAATCGATCAGATCATAAAGCGCTGACTGACTATTTTTGGTCAAGAAAGTCACTTTACGCTCGTTTGACCGCCCTGTTGCACTGGGCAAACATACACTGGGGCTTAAGGTTGTGTGAGTGGCAGTCAGCGAAGTTTCAATTCAGAGGCGACCGTCGTGTCCTACAAGTTCGAAATGCCAAACAAACAAACGGCCGCGCGAACGGCAAGCATCGCTGCATTGAGTGCCAACACTACAACCCTAGAATCATTCGCTTAACTGAAGAGTGCATAAATACCTATCAACAACACCTACTAACCAGATCAAATAAAACAATAATGGGTGGCGTTGGACGCGAATACCTGAAAGCGAACAAAGCGCTATTTCCCAAAAGAAAGACTAAAGTTAGTTACTATTCGACTCGACACCAATTTTCAGCAAACTACAAAGCTTGGTCGAAGCACAATAGTGAGTTGGGAGAAGACTTTGACGAAAGAAAGCTAGCCGCTCTAATGGGACAAAGCTCAAGCGTTACACCATATAGACATTACGGCAAGTCCCACAAGGGCTGGGAAGCAAAGGGAACTTGGGGACCCCACACATTGCCCGAGCCAAGTGCTGAAAACCTGGCGAAAGTAAAAGATCATAACTTTGCGACCCGGAGAACAAACATTAGGGTCGCCAACGATCTCTCACCATCATTATAAATCAATTGTCGTCCTCAATGTCGGCGCCTACCGGGCGCCGACCTCAGCATTTTGTTGCGGTCAGCGATGCGGCTGTCAATAAAACATATGATATCGCTATGCTGTGCGCGATGGGGGCTCAAAGTGCCCTTGATGTTGCGACGCGGCACGGAGCCTACTTTGTTGGCGCACTTGATGACATCGGCACTCTTGAAATTGGCAAACTTGCCGACTTGGTTGTCCTCAACTCCAACCCGTTGGACGACATTCGTAACAAGCTGGAAATCGATACTGTTATGCATGGAGGTATCCTGAGGGACGGAGACACCCTAGACGAGGTTTGGCCACTCAATATGCCATTTGGCCCAGTGCCTTGGGAAAATGTCAACATCTACGGAGGCGATAACCGGCCAACCGATCATCATCAACCGAACTAGGAAATATGTCATCTTGCAGCCGGTAAAATGATGCGATCGCATCAGTTTCAGTGGCTGTGAGAGTTGACAAGAAGGGATGTGAGTTCCCTCAATTAGTGAGCTTTTTGATCGTCTGCATGCATCCAAAACCGCCACTGATCGCAACAAGCGCGCAAATACAATTGTGACTTTTTATTACGGTTTAGCTGACGAATTCTGCAGCGAAGGCAAGCATCACTACTATGCGGTTCATCAACAATGCGCGGAATTTGTTGGTGAACAACAACTATGCTTGGGCAATCTTGCCTTCTCTCTCCGGAAACCAGCTCCTCGAACAGTTAGCAGACTTTTCTCATTAAAGTCAGGGGCTTGTATGATTTTTTAGTCTTCAATAAGCGGGCACCTCGGGTCTTAGAATCGTCAAAAACACTAATTCAATCCACCTTTAGTAAAGACTTTCTATAATAATTTAGTTGATACTTTCTATAATAAGTGCCATGCTTTCTGGTAATCGCCTAGGGGGAGGAGACAAAGCGATGACCAATCAACACAAGAATTACCTTCTGAGCAATGTTGCTGCACTAGCAACCACAATCGCACTTGGCGGCTTCAGCTCTGTGGCCGCCCAAGATGGCACCGCCGAAGATGAACAGACTTTCACTATCGAAGAGGTGATCGTCACAGCGCGGAAAACGGAAGAGTCACTCTTTGAAGTACCCGTTGCGGTCTCTGTTTTGGGCGGTGCTTTTTTTGAAGACACCAATTTTAACACCATTGAAGACGTTGTCCGGTTTGTGCCCGGCTTTGACCTCACGCCCTTGAACACAACACGGGCAACCGGGTCACGCATTCGAGGCATTTCCACATTCAGCTTCAGTGATGGCTTTGAATCGAGCGTCGCAACCGTGGTGGACGGCGTTGTCATGGGGCGCGAGGCACAAGGGTTCTTCGACTTGTTCGATGTGGAATCGATCGAGATAGTAAAAGGGCCTCAAGGCACGCTGTTTGGTAAAAACGCGTCTGCAGGCGTAGTAAACGTGCGCACCAAACTGCCCGAGTTTGAGTTTGGCGGCGGTGCCGACTTTACTTACGGCAGTTTTGACGAAATCAAAGCAAGAGGCACCATTACCGGCCCCCTTATCGAAGACAAGGCCGCTTTTCGTCTGAGCGCGACTTATAACAAACACGATGGCATACTCGAAAACGCAATCGAGGGGGAACGCGACCTGAATGACAAAGATACCTTCTCATTCAGGGGAAAACTGCTTTTCACACCGGGCCCTAATACGCAGATACTAATCGCAGCCGATTATGTTGAGGAAGAAAACCTCTGCTGCCTGCCTACCTTCAGAACCATCGGCGCACCGCTTGGGTTAGAGGCGCTTGGTGCCGCGACAGGTCAAACGCTTTTGGACCTGGGACCTGCCCTGGACGCACTGGGCATTGAACCCGGGCCAAACAACCGGATGATTCCGGTATTGGATGAAAATATCTTGCAGGAATCGCAGGCTTATGGCGGTTCCATTCAGATCAACCATGATTTTGGCTCTACTCAATTCACGTCTATCACCGCTTACCGTGAGTGGGAGATTGACGAATTCAATGAAGCTGACGGCATCAGTGGATCCAATGTGAACAACCGAAACGGCACGGTGTCCTCGAGCGACCAGTTCAGCCAGGAATTCCGGCTTGATGGCACATTTGGAGACCAGTTCTCCTATGTAGGGGGGCTGTTTTACTTTCATCAGGACCTGATTGCCGAGGGCGAGGTTAACATCGAGCTGTTCTTCCCTGTGCCAGGGTCCTTTTTTAACGTTCGCACGGATTCTGACCGCACAGTAGTAAACAATAGCTACGCCGCCTTTGGTGAATTCACTTATGACGCCACGGAAAAACTGTCTCTTGTTGGCGGGTTCCGTCTCACGCGTGAAGAAATAGACGCGACATATGAACGGATAGCAACGCCGATTAATCCGTTCTTGCCGTTCACTGCCTTCTTTGGTCCTGATTATGTGGGCGCCACAGAAGTGCGTGATACAAACCTGTCCGGCCGTGTGATCGCGAGATACACTTGGTCGGATGAACTCATGACCTACATCTCATGGTCGCGTGGCTACAAAGGGCCGGGTATCGATGTGGCAGCTACAGTGAATATTCCGTCGGTCAATGAACCGGGTGGCCTGCCTGTCCTGCCACCAGAAATCCCTACCCTGTGGGAAGTCGGAATGCGCGGACGCTTTTTTGACAATCGCCTCAGCGTGAATGCTTCCGCATATGTTCAAAAAGTCGAAGACCTTCAGACCATCGTTACTGATGCTGTGGGCGTCACGCGGAACTTGTCGATTGATGAACTGCAGTCCAAAGGTATAGAAGTGGATGCCGTATTTGTTCCGGAATTCATTGATGGTTTGACCCTGACGGGCACCTTCAACTTCAATGATGTGGAAATAGAATCGTTTCCAGAACGCCCCGATTTGGAGGGCATTCGTTTCCGCGATAACCCACGGCTCAGCTATTCAATGATTGGGGACTATCGGCGTGACGTGACTGCCGATGGAGCCAAGGGATTTCTGCGGGCTGAATGGGCGTGGCAAAGCAGCAAAAACACGTCGCTTGATCGCTTGCCCACGACCATCGTGGACGAATATGGACTGCTCAATTTACGGATTGGGGTGTCGAACCCAGAAGACACACTGGCACTCACATTCTCGGTCGAGAATGTGTTTAACAAAGACTTCGAGCATTTTGTGTTCGCGTCTTCCTACAGCGCGCTTGATGGCATAACTAACGCCCAGTTTATCGGGGACCCACGCCTTTGGGCTATCACACTCCGGGCGACTTTCTAACTAAACCGCCTCCCTTGAGAAGGCGCTGACCTGCAAAAACAGCCGCCTTCCCAGCACCGCCTACAGCAGTGGGCGGTGCTTTTTTGTTGGTCGGTGGCCCTGTGAACTCAAGAACCCGCAGCCAAACACCAACAGTGTGCTGGTGCGAATGGACGTGTTTCCAATGGAAACTGATTAAGTTCATCGACGATGAGAGAATTACGCCGGCCACACAACAGGTTGTTGCCAGTTGAGCAACTCTGTTTTTTTAGGCTGTCGCGGCCGCCGCTTTTTTGACTTTGATCTCTTCCAGAATTTCTGCGTGGCGATCGGCTGACAGGTCGTATTTCAGATAGAAATATATCGCGAACAGAGCCCCTGCCCCCATGAAGGGGCCTGCAGACAGGCCCAGTCTGAAGATCACGTCAGGGTCCACCTGTCCAGGCACCGCGTCGAATGGTATGACCACAACCACATCCAGCATAATGCCAGCAATCAAGTGCCCGAAGGAGTTAGAAGCTTTGGCAAAAAATGCACGTGCGGAATAAACAATCCCCTCTTGCCTGAGGCCGGTGGAGAGTTCAATTTCATCAGATATGTCGCCTAACATTGATAGAACCGTCACGGTGGCAATTGCCGTTGCGAACGTTAAGCCGGCAATATTTGCGACCAGCAGTGGCAGGAGAATTGGTGAATCATTTTCCGGAAACAGCCCAAGAAGGCGCAGGTTGATCGTTAACTGCGCAAATATTGACATTCCAATCAGCGCGGTCACAAGAACAGGCTTGCGGTCAAACTTGCGCATTAGGATCGGTGCCGCCAGAGCCCCCAATAAAATCGCTGGAACGGCAGCTAGCCCGAACCAGCGGATGTCCTTGGTGCCCAGCTCCCAGAAATAGGTATTTACAAACACGCCAAAGGTTTCGTTTAGGCCGACCGAAATCATGAAGAAGAAAAAACCGACCATCAGAAACATGTAATTTCTGTTGCGCAAAGGGCCCATCAAATCACTGATCAGCAACCGGCGATTGGTGCCACTGGTCTCAATTGGCGCCTCGCTAAGGTACTGTATCTGGTTTTTTGTGCCCCACGCACACAGCCAAATGGTCACGAGCACGAGACCGCAAGCCGTGTAAACGAGCGGTCCATAGGCTACAGGGTCCAAGTGTTTTGGAATTGATAGGCCTTCTGCATTGAGGGTCTCCCCACCGAGGAAATACCCCCAGGCAACAAACGAGAATAACGCACCGGCGATGTATCCGCACACTGCATTAATGCTGAATAGCTTGGACCGTTCGTTGCGGTCCTGTGTAAGCTCGCCGCCCAGTGCAAGATGCGGGATGACGTACAATGTTAAGCACAAGCGGCTGACCATCGCCCACACAGTGAGCCAGGCAAATAGCAACCATTGACTGGCTTCCCCAGTCTCGCTGCTTGCTGTCAGCATCTCTGGCGGACTGAATATAAAATATAACGAAATGGCCAGCGGCACCGGCGCAGCAAACAGAAATGGATGGCGCCGTCCCAGTTTGGACCGCCAGCGGTCTGAAACCAGTCCAACGATCGGATCCGAGATAGCATCGCTCAAGAGTGCAAGCATGATAGCTGCGCCAATGAGAGAATTGGACAGCCCAATCGCCTGATTGTAGAAAATACCAATAAAGGAATTGAGCATGCCGAGAAAAACAACTTCTCCTACTGACCCGATGCCAAAGGCCAGTTTGGTTGGTAACTTCAATTTTCGGCAATTGTCTGACAAGGTTTTTCCCCTAGTAGCTGGATGTCTGTTTCAAGACACGACTATTGCGCTGTCTCTGAAGCCTTTACCGGCTGCTTGCTGCTGAAATAGTTGGCCACTTGCAGCTCGACATTGTCTTTGATGTCCAGGTAAAACAGCTGCCAATCATATGTGTGATACATTTGGCTGTCGTCGACGCCTTTGGAAAAGTGTGGCAGCGTCTTCTCTGCCTCTACCATCAAGGACCCATCTTCACGGCAAACTGCGGATGTCAGGTTCGGAATGGGGGCTACCAAGGCATCGTAAGAAACGCCGTTGTTGCGGTTCAACAGAATGTCCAGCGCCGCGAAAGTAGGCACAAGCGGCAAGCCACCTTTGTGCCTATCACGCCCCATCATCTCACCGTTCACTTCCCAGCTAATCGGGTTTACACACAGGGTTCTGGCCGGCACTTCGTATTCCCACCCCGTCGCATACCATTGCGGCATGCGGCCTTCCGGCTCCCTGCCAATACTGCCATCACCAAACACATCGTATGTGATGAGGCACCCTGTTTGGCCGGGCGCCTCACATAAACTCAAATTCGCAAACCCCCGATCCAGGCGGTCTTCCGGGAACCAAAACCCAATCGGATAAGCTGCGACAAGCTGGTCCCGTATAGCCAACTTATCGACCCGCAACTCCAGCAATCGCATGGCGTGCAGGGAACCCTGACTGTGCCCGGCAATTATGAACGGCCGACCATCGTTGAAATGCTCAAGAAAATAGTCGAATGCCGCTTCAACATCTCGGTAGGCAAAATCAAGCGCCTCCATCCCATTTTCTACATAGTCTGCGTTGAAAGCAGCGATATGGGCCTCGCGGTAGCGCGGCGCATAAAACCTGCAGCAATCAGTGAATATTGTGCCATGCCCGCCCAACATAGTTTCCAGCGTTTGCGCGGGCGCGTGATCCAGTGCCATTGGGGAATTCCACAGTCCCGGCCCCATGTAAGTTGTTGGATGCACGTAGAAAACATCAACCTGTTGCGCAGTTGTATTTGCCTCACCAGCGCCCGGCAGCCGTAAATCGGAGGTCTCTGTTTTTTCAGGGTGTGCGGCCCAAAAATGCAAGTCCGCATAGTTTGGCGCTGCAGGCGCAGTTGCTTCATCAAAAGTATCCGGCGGGCCCAACCGCCAAACAATCAGCTCTTCTCGGAAAAATACAACAGAACCCAAAATAATTACAATTACGCCAATAATTTTTGCCAAAGTGAGAAGTATTCGCTTCATGGTGTCTTTCCCCCGCATTGGTGCACAGACCGGGCCCATTTTTTTAGGCCTCGTAATAATTGGGCGTCTTCGCCCCCCTTACTGACAATTTGTAGAGTAAATGCAAAGAGGGGTCAATATTATTCCATTATTTCTATAATAAAGGTTTACATCTTCATAATTGGCATGTCTATTGTCCACAATCATGACGAAGTTTAAGCTCGGTCGGTCGACTTGTTGGCAAGGGCACCCACCGAGTGCAAAATTGGGAGGAACAAATTATGACCGACACGATCAATCGGCGCGTTGTCTTGGCCAAAAGGCCAGAAGGCGAACTTCAGGACGGCGATCTTGTGCTTGAAGAAGCGCCTATTCCTGCGCTTGCCGAAGGCGAACTTCTAATTCAGGTTATGTGGCTTTCTCTCGATCCTTACATGCGCCCGCGCATGAGTGAAATTAAAGGATATGCCGAGCCCATAGGAATCGGCGAAGTGATCGTGGGCGGTTCGCTCGGCCGTGTCATTGCATCAAAAACTGATAAATATGCGGTTGGCGACATCGTGACCTGTTACACCGGATGGCAAGAATATTGTGTAGTGCCGGACAGTGTTGATGGCCTCAACAAAGTTGTGCCTAACGACGTTTCTCTTTCTGCGTTTCTTGGGTCAGCAGGGATGCCCGGCAGAACCGCCTATTGCGGATTGACATATCTAGGCAAGCCGAAAGCAAATGAAACCGTCGTAGTGTCTGCTGCCGCCGGGGCTGTTGGGTCCGTTGTTGGGCAGCTAGCCAAGCTTGAGGGTTGCCGCGCGGTTGGCATTGCTGGCGGCGATGACAAATGTCGCTATCTAACGGATGAGCTCGGGTTCGATGCGGCTGTCGACTATAAATCCTCTGACTTTTCTGCAGAATTGAAAGTCGCCTGCCCGGACGGCATCGATGTTTACTTTGAAAATGTTGGTGGTGATGTGGCCAAGGCCGTTGCGCAATTGCTCAACCCGGGCGCTCGCGTCCCAATTTGTGGTTATGTGTCTGCCTACAATGCTGAGGACCTGAACAGCATTGAAACGCCGATGCATATTTTTGGCGCCATGGACCCCAAACCTGAGCATCGCTTCTTCCTCGTGGGAGAATGGCAAGAACAGCATGATGAGCACACTGAGCTATTGGCTGAATTGGTAAAAACGGGGCAGCTAAAGTATCGGGAAACCGTCGCTGAAGGCCTCGAAAATGCCGCTGAGGCCTTCAAAGGCATGCTGCGCGGCAAAAATCTGGGCAAGCAATTGGTGCACATCGCGGACTAATCCCGGCACACCCGTATATCGCCGGATCGGAAGCGCTAGTTACCAAGCGTAGGCTTCTGGAGCAGCACCGCAGGGCGGAAATATTGTATCTAGTCTTTCAAGCACGTCTGCGCTCAATGTGAGCTCCGGCACATGCAGAACGGATTGCAATTGAGGCAAGTCCGCCGGCCCAACAATCACGGATGTGACCCCAAGCTGCGCCAAATTCCAGCTCAGCGCGACTGCCGCCGGGGTTTCCCCCAATTCAGTGCAAAGCTGATGGAATTGCTCAAGTTGGTGCCGCCGCAGTTGAAGTTCTTTTTGCACGGCGTCTGACTTGCGGCGTCCCTCGTTTGAAGAATCTGCCCCGCTCAGAAGCCCGCCTGCGAGTGGGCTCCAGGTAATTACACCAACCCCATATTCTGCACACGCCGGCAGCACCTCCAGCTCAACGCGCCTTTCAACCAGATTGTAAAGGCTTTGCTCGGACACCAGTCCAAGCCTCTGTCGTGCTGCTGCTTTCTCATTGGTTTGGGCGATTTTCCAACCCGGGAAATTGCTTGAACCAACGTAAATGATCTTACCTTGCTCAACCAGGCGATCCATCGCTTGCCAAATTTCTTCAACAGGCGCCACTCTGTCCAAATGATGCATCTGATACAGATCGATGCAGTCAACACCCAATCGTTGAAGACTGGCCTCGCAGGCAGACTGAATATGTCGAGCAGAGAGCCCACGATCATTGATGTCGTCTGACATGGGTTCATAAACCTTCGTCGCCAGAACCAGGTTATCTCGTCTCGATAAATCCTCTGCAAGCCATGAGCCGATAATTTTTTCGGTGGTACCTACCCCTAAAGACCCTCCATATTGATTGGCGGTGTCAACAAAGTTGATACCTGCGCTGACTGCATTATTCAGGATAGCAAAAGAGTCTTCCTTTGACGTGCGGGGCCCAAAATTCATGGTCCCCAGACAAAGTTCGCTGACCTTGAGGGCGGAACGTCCAAGTTGCCGGTATTTCATAGAATTCCCTTACAGGTCCTGGTTCAGGGTGCACGCATGGTAACGCCAGTATCCAGTGTCTCGCTTGAGTCGGCAACGCTAAATCTGACGGCGCGCTGCGCCTCCGGCGACAACTTCTTAAAATCATCGTAGGAAATGCCGGGCACCGTTGGCTCGCGGAACCAAGGGGCATAAAACTCCAGGTTGGGGATCGAGCGTATGGTATCTGACAAGTTTGGTGTGCCCCCATGCCAGGCGCGCACGTCCCTGATCATCATCGCCCCCGCGGATACTGGGCATACTGTGCTCAGTCGCATCCATTCCGGTTCTGCATCAAGGCTGGGAATGGGCGCTGGTGAATTTTGTGTACCAACTACTTGGCGAATAGGACCATTCAATCGGGTGATATCCTGCGGAATGAAATTGATGCACACATAGGGGCATGGCAGGTCGCGAACGCTGACCCGGCCACGCGGGTCATGGAAAGAGCTAAATTTGCTCATAATGCCCTCGGGTTGCCAGTCCGCCGCATCCGAATGCAGTGGTTGATACTGAATGGCACCAGGCAGGCAAAAGTCCCCGCTGGCAGCACGAAGCGTATAATCAGGGCCGCCAAAAATCGCGCGTAAATACTGATGCACAATGGGTAATTCCAGAAGCATTTGCCATTCTGGTCGGTGCAATTGGCTCCTTGTCATGCTGGACCCGCCGAAAGAATACCGATGAGAGCCCCTGTTGCCTGACCTGCCATCATCAAGGGCGAGGATCTCGCTAATGACTTCGTCACACCCCGTAGCCAACACCTCAATTTGTTCTTCGCTCAAGACGTCTGTAACAACCACAAATCCGTCGCGGTGAAACAGCTCCACTGCGCGCTCAACATCATCCGGCTTTACGGTGTCTATGCCGTCAATCCCGTTGTTCGCTGCCAAATGTTCCTTCAGCCGAACCACCTCGGCGTCATTAGGATCAATGCCTTTCCAGCCGACGGAATTCGGACTGGAAGATGTTCCGTTTTGGGTACCCACAATCATGCTCCTTTTAGGAAATTTTCTTTGGTCCGACCAAAAGCGGGCAGACAAGATTCATCAACTCGAACTCGGTCAATTTCTCATTGACGTAGGATTCACCGCGAATTCCTCACGCACATCTGCAAGCGGCCGATCAAACATGGATTCAAATACAACAAACTGGATACTGCGCGTTGCCTTGCCCCGCGTCCAACCATCACAAATGGCGTCCATCGCTCCGTTCATTAAACTTGGGTCCACAAATGTCATGTGCGCGGTAGCCACCGCCATCCACATGCCCGCATAAGGATATTGAGTTTGTGCCAGCCCAAAAGCCTGTAACGCCAACTCACCAAAGGGCGTCGGAGGGTATCCGGTTAGAACGTGGTGAATGTCGTGCGTTTGGTAGCCGCGCAAAATCTTATATTGAAGCGTGTCCGGCATCCGGGACAATTTACCGGTGCCTTTGACATCTTCATGCAGCTCTCGATAACCTTCTGCCAACTTCTCGGCCAGGTCGTGTGTCGTCATGAATTCCCGGTATGCGGCCCCAAGCGTTCCAGGCTCGCACGCTTCAACTCGGCCAATATCAAATGATGGTTCCAGCCAACCTGCCCGTGCCAATGGGCCCTGCTCGGGATGGTTTTCAATCGCATCAACATATTGGTCAATCACCGATTGTGGGGCCGACGCCCACCACTCATTGAACAGCAAATGAACACCGTAGTTTGAGAAGTCCTCAACACACGTCAGGAAATGTTCGCCAAAGGTTCTGTCGATCGGCTGCATCAATTTTTGGCTCCGGATTATTCCTTATTCCATATTTACTATAATTAGGATATGAGCCACTATAAGTCGAGTCAAAACATCGCAATCAAGCGCACTTTTAACTAGAGTTTGTTAGCTTTTTCAGACCTTCAAGAAAGATAACTGTATGAAACTGTATGATTATACCCTTGCCCCCAATCCGAGGCGGGTCCGCATCTTCCTCGCGGAAAAAGGAATAGATGTACCCCTTGAAAGTATTGATATTCGAAGTGGCGGTGCGCGCGCGCCCGAGTTTTTGGAAAAAAACTCCTTTGGCGGCATTCCGGTTCTTGAACTTGATGACTGCACATGCATTTCAGAATCGGTTGCTATCTGCCGCTACTTCGAAGAAATGCACCCGGAGCCACCTCTATTCGGGACAACGGCTGTTGAAAAAGCCAACATTGAAATGTGGCTGCGCCGCGTTGAACTCGGCTTTATGGTGCCCACCGGAATGGTATGGTTGCACGGCAACCCACTCACCGCCAAAGTCGTGAAGCAAATTCCCGAAGTTGCCGACCAGTACCGTGAACGTATTCATCGTGCTTACGCGCTATTTGACCAACAACTTGCCGACCACACCTTCTTCTCGGGCAATGCTTACAGCGTTGTTGACGCAGTTGCGCTTGCCTCAATTGATTTTGCACGAGGCCTAGTTGGTGAACCATTTGGCGAGGATTTGGAACACCTGTCCCGCTGGCACGAAGATGTGTCAAACCGGGATAGCGCGATGGCCTAATCAGTAAATTTATCCTAGGTGAAGCCGTCTGTAATGGCCGCCATAATAGAGTAAGGGGTCACGGTGCCGGTGAATTTTTGCCCGCACCACTTCACCAATAAGAATGATATGATCACCCTGCTCTATCTCGTTCTTCTTGATGCATTCAAAATTCGCCAGCGAATTGGAGATTATTGGCACATCGTGATCCCACGTTTCCCAATCGGTTTCAGCAAACCGGTCTTTGCCTTTTGAGGCAAACAGGTTCGAAACCGGTTGCTGGCCCATGTGCAATATGTTGACCGCAAAAGCAGAATTGTTTTGAAACGCAGCAAGGCTGCCGGCTGATTTTGCTAGACAGACCAACACAAGTGGCGGATCCAATGAAACCGACGAAAAAGAGTTGGCCGTCAGGCCAACAGGCTCACCTTGTTGGTTGCGGGTTGCAATGACGGTGATGCCCGTTGCGAAACAACCCATTGCATCCCTGAGCGTGCGCTGATCAGACCCCGACACGAACTCTGGTTCATTGCGTGGAATTTGCCTCTCCAAAAACTCCAGGAGCATGGCGTTGAACTCGTCAGCATTGTCAAACGCCAGATAATGGCCGCCGCCTTCAATTTCCTTGAGTTCAACATTTGGGATCAAATCTGCTAGTGCCCTGGAGGATTTAGCTGAACTCAGCTCATTTTGCTCACCCCGAACGATCATGGTTGGGATTCTAAGCTTACCCGCAGAACCACTCATTCTGTTTTCCAGGTCTTTGAAATTAAACCCGCCTTCGAAGACACCCTGATCGAATTCATTGTTTTCGGTATTTTCCGAGACGCGCTCTTGAACCTCAGCGCTCATCGCCCGGGCACTTATTTCGGTGACGTCACTTGGGGGGTTGGTAATAACCAATCCGGTGGCAAGGGGTGCACTTGCTTCACCAAGGGCAGTTAAGGCTATCCATCCGCCAAAGGTCGACCCAATAATGACAGGCCGCGTTGACATCTGCGCAAGAATGGCCACGAGGTCAGCGATAAATGCATCAAGTTGATAGTTGCCGTCGCCGGGCCTTCCACTTTCGCCGTGGCCGCGCAGATCAACGCACACAACATACCGCCCTGCTGCCGCCAGTGCCTTGGCAGCATTGCGCCAAATTTTCCTGGATTGTGTTGCACCCGGAATCAGCAGAACGCTTGGGTGGTCGTCATGCCCGTAAGTGTCTGCCACTAATGGCAAACCAGCAAACCCTGTGAATTCGCGAACAGGCACCTAATCCCTCCCGGTCAGGAAAGCGCACCCATCGTTGATGGGCGCGCGATAAGAAGTTTAAAGGCCCAGATAGTCTTCAAAATTCTTGCTGTAAAAATGATCCAACTCTTCTTCGGTTGCATCAACGGCTTCCAAGCTCCGTTCAAAGTCCCCAAAAGGATCGGAGCCCCCTTCAGGGTGTGGGTAATCGGTATTGAACATCAAGATGTCTTTGCCGACATTTCGCAGGGCCCAGCCTGTGTCTTCCATGTGAAACGGCGTCGCGCGCACTTGCCTTTGAATATACTCAGATGGCTTGAGGCTCAGTTTTTGAAGCGCCACATCGCGGGCACCCAATTCACGGGCCCCCATATCCAGATTATACATGGCGGCTGGCAGCCAATTGCTCCCCAGCTCGATCAAGCCCACTTTCAGTTTGGGGAATCGCTCTAGGACGCCGTCATAAATCATGCAGGTCAGCCAGCGTTCAATCGAGTGATGCAAAACAGGTACGTCTTTCGGCTTGGTGGTTTCAATATTGCTGAGACTTGGCGTTAGCACGCGTTCCACACCCGTATTCATATAGTCGTCTGTCATGTTGGCACCAGACCCGATATGCAGTGTAATCGGTATGCCTGCTTCTTCCATCATGGCCCAAAGCGGATCATACGCGACATGAGAGGGGGCACGACCTTCAACGGCGTCCGAGTGGAACCAGATGGTCTTGATGCCAATCTCAATGGCGTGCTTTAGAGACGTTTTTGCTTGCTCTGGGTCCCTTAGAGAAACATAGCCAACCGGCATTAGCCGGTCATCGTCCGCGCAAAAGTCCACCATGCCACGGTTGAGAGCTTCACTGCCGCCATAAACCACTTTCTGGTCTTTTGACCGGGAGAACCGAGACATACCAATGCTTGGGAACACCAGCTGCTTGCTGATGCCGGCAATATCCAGGGACTTGCTGCGCTCAGCTTTATCAATCGCGCCGTAAGCGGTCCACTGCGAGTATTTTTCTTTGTGGCCAAACAGATTTTCCTCAAGGGCGGCGGTTGTTTCAGGGTCGTTTCCTTTTAGGCGGTCACGCGCGCGGTCATACACCGCAACCAGTTCCGGCATATCAAGCGGGATCAGTCCCGGATCCAGGTTATCTTTCACATACTCACTGGCGTAGCTTTCGAGCCAGCCCGGATACTCGATAATGTGACTGTCAGCGTCGTGAACAACGCGCCCTTCCCGGTGAGAAACATTCAGTGTCATGGCATCTGACCCCTTGCAAAATCTGTTTATTACAAAATTCATTGAATAGCGTTATTCTATATTTATTGGAATAAGAGTCAACGAAAAAACACCCCCAGCGGGCGTCGCTGCTCAACCGGCCCATTCAACCTGTTGTAGTAAAAAGAAATTGTCAGAACCCGATGGGGTCTGAGCTACTTGCGAAAGGCTTCCATACCGGCGAAAATGAAGCGAACTGCATCTTGGACCATTGCGCTTCCGTCGCCGCCACGGCGACCAAAATCTTCCGCGGCCTGTTGTGAAACTCCGGACCCAAACACGAGCATTTGTCTCGCTCTTTCTGCACTCACATTAAATTGCTGTACAATACTGTCGATAAGGATTTTGTTGATCTGCGCAGCCGCTTCGCTGGAGGTCCCGTCAAGTACTTCTCGCACGTCTGCTTGCTTGCGAAGGATATTCATGATGTTACCCTTCACATCCTCATCAAAGTTCACAGAAACAACGATTGTCACCACTTCCTCAAAGGTCTCTGCGTCTTCGATGCGCTCCACGATTTCGTTAAAAAAGCGCGTGAACTCGCGGTGCAAAAGCTTCTGCAACAACGTCAAGCGCGTATCGAAATATTTGTAAATCAGGGAGCTGCTGACACCGGCTTCTTCCGCAAGTGCATCAATTGTGAAACTCGAAAGGCCGCGCTCCAGAATGATGATCGTTGCACAGTCCAGCAGATGCATCAGCCGGTCATGAGGGGACAATCTAGTGCGTTTCTTCGCTGCCATATGAAGTGCCCCTTCCCGGTTTCAAAACGACGGCTGGCTAATCTGAAAGGATTGCCAGAAAGCCATTGCCGACTATTGTTGCCTAGCCTGCCAATGCTCAGTGGTCAAATGCAATTTCCGGCAACTGGCATAGTTTTGGAATGAGTTTGTTGCTGGCGTAGTGTCTAAAAAAACCTGTCTTGCGGGACTCAACCGCTTTAAAAACACAGTCGATGACTGCTTATGAAAAACCTGATGCCCGCAAGACTAACGGCCGATTGCGACCTGGGCAATTGAACCAGCGACCCTGGCCCATACAGGGCATGCCTTCGAGGGTCGTCACCTTCTGTGAAGTGGTGTTTCAGGGTTCGGAGTTAAACGATTGGCGGCCAATTTGACGCGCGCCTCCTACAGGCCCTTTTTCGCCCGAAGACGTCCAGCGGGTTGCATCAATCAAATTGGGAAATTGTTTAATTCTGACTAAAGGTAAGTTGCCAGACGCTGCGAAAAGTGGGCCGGGTCCCACCTTTGCCAAAACAGTCCCACTAATTGTGAGAATTGACAAAAAGGAAAGTGGTGGGCCCGGAGGGACTTGAACCCCCGACCAATCCGTTATGAGCGGACCGCTCTAACCAGCTGAGCTACAGGCCCTCACCACGGCGGTTTGGTAGCAAAAGCCTGCGGCCCTGAACAGCCCCAAAATCACCGTCATGCGAAAAAGTTGAACACCAGCGTCAAAGCGCGTCAATTTCTTCCTTCAACCGCGTGCCGCGATCTGTGACAATTTTTTCCAATGTCTGCACGCGCTCGCGCAAATCATCAATCTCTTCGCGAATCTTTACGTCAACTTCCGACTGTTTGTTGAATTGCTTTTTGATCTGCGCTTTCTGTTTGCGCTCAAAAAAGCTGTATAGAAACGCCATCCCGATGATGACGAGGACAAAAATTTTGCCGTCCATTGTGTGATCCCCTGCTGTTTTTTGTCGTTGGTAGTTGGCCTACCCTACAGTGAATATTGGGTGTGCACCTGCATTTTGCAAGCACAGCCATCTTGCGAAGGGCCGCAGAACTAATGCTTTGTTAACCAAAACGCGCCTAATGTTCTGGCATTCAAGACATTCTGTTTCGATCTCGAAATAAAAAGCACAACCGTTGCAGGTAACCATCTGATGAAAACGACCCCAGCCCAACCAGCAACATGGGCCAACGCCCTCGCCTTCATGCGCCGTATGGTTGCCCTGATCGGGATTGCGTGCACCACGGTTTTTGGCGCTACACAATCGGCATCGGCACAATCGGGCGGGTCACTGCGCATCGTGAACCTCAAGTATTTCGACAGTTTCAGCAGGGTTATGGTGCCGGCCACTTCCATGGTTATTCAAAACGGTGAAATTGTGGCTGTTAATGACGACGAATTTGGCTGCAGCATGTGCGATGAAATCGACCTTGGTGGTGGCTATGTCATCCCAGGCCTCATTGACCTGCACCAGCATCTGGGCACCGGTGGCTTTGGTGCGCTTGATACCAATGCACGTGTTTCCCTGTTTCGAAAAAACCTGTACTGGGGCATCACTACTGTTTTTAACCCCTCTATCCCTGACGAGGTCAGAAGAGCCCTGCAGGCTGCAGTTCGAAATGCGCCAGCGCGCTTCCCGCGGTTTATCACTGCGGGTCGGCACATCGGGCCAGAGGGCGGCTGGGGTGATCTGAAAACAGCGACGGTTGGTGGCCTGAAAGCTGCGATTAATGCACAAATCAATGGCGGCGCCGCAATTATAAAACTCTCTTACGATGACAAAGCCTGGTTGACCGGCAAGGCCCTGCCTTTGTTTTCAGAACAAGCGATCGCCAACGCTATTGATTATGCGCACGAGAGAGAGCGCCGCGTTTTCATCCACACCAACCAGGTATCCTTGGCCAAAAAAGCCTTGCGCGCTGGGGCAGATGGCATCACATCGGGCCTGATTGTTGGTGAAGTTGATGACGAGTTCATCAATCTGATGCGCTCTCGCCGCGCCGCTTATATGGCCACTTTCTCGACGTACGCTGCGATGGAAGACAACCCAGCAGCAGCCACACGCCAAAAAGCTTTTGACCCTGACATGGTCCATCGGGCCGGCCTGTACGCCAGCCTGAGTTCACCGATTATGCGTCAAAACTGGCGCGACTGGTATCCGCTCTCAGGCATAGTTGCGCGTCAAAAACGTGTGCTGCAGACCAACACCGCCAAGCTCATAAATGCAGGCCTAAATGTTGGTGTTGGCAGCGATGCAGGCACACCGGGCGTGATATTTGGCGCGGCCTTACCAGACGAAATGCAGCGCCACGTGGATATGGGTGTGCGCCCAGCTGATGTGCTCTATCTGGCAACCAGCGGCAACGCGCGCATTCTGTTTTTGGCAGACAAAGTTGGCTCCATCGCAGTTGGCATGCAGGCCGACTTGGTTCTGTTGCGCCAGGACCCCACTCAGTCAATTGGTGCCTTGAAGAGTATTGAATACACGGTGCGTGCCGGCCAACTTGTTGCGCGGTCTGAGTTTTAGCCGCCCAAAACCGAAATCCCTAAAATTTTAGCCATCTCTTCACCGCGAGGCCTGCCTGTGGCATAATGGGCGTTGGGTAAAGCTCTGTTGCGCCTGGGGAGGTGCATAAAAAAACAGAGCGATAAATTTGGTGCTGATTGATGGTGAATTCTATCAATACAAACGCTGGTGCGCTTTTTGGTGCCCAGAATTTGCGACGTGCGTCTAGTGCGCTCGGTGAAACGCGTGAGCAAATCTCAACCGGTCGGCGGGTCAATGGGCCTGACGACAACGCCGCGATTTTGGCTATATCCCAAATCCTAGAGAGCGATATCGCGGGCCTCAATGTCACCAAAGACTCGATCAACCGCGCGATTTCAACCGCAGATGTTTCGATAGCCGCTGGCAATGCTGTGTCAAATCTGCTGCTGGACCTTAGAGAGACAGCCCTGCAAGCGTCAGACCCTGGCCTTGATGATGATAGTCGCCGCATTTTGAATGACCAGTTCACGGCACTGAGGGACCAGGTAAACTCCATTGTCGATAATGCGAGCTTCAATGGCACAAATGCGATCCAGTCTGGCGGATCTGACATCACAGCGCTGACAGGCGCAGAAGGCCAGGAAAGCGTCACTATCCAGGCGCGGGACCTGTCGCTGGGTGGGCCAAACGTAACACTGAGCGATAGCCAAACAATTGGCACACTGTCGGACGCCCAAAACGCCCTGAGCGCCATCGATCAAAGCCTAAACAATCTGTCTGATGTGTTATCCGAGTTTGGCTCAGGTGCGAACCAGCTTGAGCAATTGCGGGATTTCACGGAAACGCTCAGCAACACAACTGAAGAAGGCCTGGGCAACCTTATCGACGCGGACCTCGCCGCACTTAGCGCAGAATTTGAAGCAGGCCAGGTGCGCGAAGCTTTGGGACGCTCGGCGCTCAACATCGCCAACCAGCAACCGGCTGCATTGCTGCAGCTGTTCAATAACAACAACTAGGTTTGTGACGCCTAACGCGCGTGTGTCGTGCTGGACGTGACGCTTGCCTGTTTCAGGTACAAGCGCCAGTTCTTGAAGTCGATGGCGAACGGTTGCTCCCCGAGCAAATCCATACCCAAAATGATGGCCGGAACATCCTTGGCGCCCAGGAGCGTGAATACGGGCACATCTGATACCACGAGCCGCATGTTTTGATGCTGGAAAGCACCCACATTAAACTCTGGGACCCGCAGGGCCGTAAATATCATTTCGCGGCCACCAGAAATGCTGGCCCGTATCGTTTCACGGCGAATACCTTCTGCAGACCGGGCAACGGCTTCCGAGCCTGCTGTATTGATCACCGTGTCAGAGGCACCCGTATCGACAATGACGGGCACATCCAGCCCACCAATATTCACTTCAAGCGCAAGCGAGCCATAGGCGACAGGCCTGCCCTGGACCATAACCCAGCCTTCGCCCGGGCCGTCGTCTGTCGACAGTTCAAGATTTGCAGCCCCTGACTTAAGGTCCATATACAAAGTATGCCCGGCCAGCATATCAACACCAATCAGGCCTTTGGCGTCTGAGCCAATTATGTCTGGCAGTGCCACAGTTTCTTCCACCTTCAGCGTGCGACCCAGCACATAAAAGTCGGTAACCGGATATACCAGTACGCGTTTGTACCCGGTGGCAGTAATGATCCGACGTGAACGGTTTGGAATTGCAGCCATACCGGTGAGAGCCGTAAGCCCACGATAAATAACACTTTTGCTGGCGCCCGTATCGATAATGAACGGATAAGGTCCCAAACCGTTCACGATGGTGTTTACCATCGGGCGATCAAATCGGTCAGGCATGATCAGATGAGCGTCATCTTCCAACTGCCCCGCTGCTCCCATCGACAGAACGCATGTGAGCAATAGAAAAACGGACAGCTGAACGAAGCTGCCCGTTTTGATATTTCTCAACAAAAACAACGTGGTGCTTATGTGTCGAGGAAGCTTCTGAGCTGGCGTGACCGGCTTGGGTGCTTCAGTTTCCTTAGCGCCTTGGCCTCAATCTGACGAATCCGCTCCCGTGTTACAGAGAACTGCTGACCAACTTCTTCAAGCGTGTGGTCGGTATTCATACCGATACCAAACCGCATACGCAGAACCCGCTCTTCCCGCGGTGTCAGGCTGGCCAGCACACGCGTTGTTGTTTCGCGCAGGTTGGACTGGATCGCAGCATCAACTGGCAGCACAGCGTTTTTGTCTTCAATGAAGTCACCAAGGTGGCTGTCTTCCTCGTCACCAATTGGTGTTTCGAGGCTGATTGGTTCTTTCGCGATCTTCATCACCTTGCGCACTTTCTCAAGTGGCATGGACAGGCGCTCTGCAAGCTCTTCTGGTGTGGCTTCACGGCCAATTTCGTGCAGCATCTGACGTCCGGTACGCACAAGTTTGTTGATCGTTTCGATCATATGCACAGGAATACGGATGGTGCGGGCCTGATCCGCGATTGAACGCGTAATCGCCTGCCTGATCCACCATGTTGCGTATGTGGAGAACTTGTAACCGCGGCGGTATTCGAACTTGTCCACCGCCTTCATCAGGCCAATGTTACCTTCCTGAATAAGATCCAGGAACTGCAAGCCACGGTTGGTGTATTTTTTCGCGATCGAGATCACGAGGCGGAGGTTTGCTTCCACCATTTCTTTTTTCGCGATCCGGGCTTCTTTTTCACCCTTCTGGACCGTGCGCACAATGCGACGGAATTCGCCCACATGCAGACCAGACCGGTTCACAAGCTCGCTGACTTGCTCACGAATATTCACGATAGCTGTGCGTTCTTTTTCGACAAATGACGCCCAGCCACGACCTTTAAGGGCACCAACACGCTCGATCCAGCCATCTTCCAGCTCTTTGCCCTGGTATTCTTCAAGGAATGCGGTGCGGCTCACTTTGTGGCTTTCCGCAAGACGCAGCAATCGACCTGAAAGTGTCATCAGGCGTTTGTTCAAGCCGTATAGTTCGTCTACGAGCTCTTCGATACGCATGTTGTTAAACTTCACGGAACTGATCAGTTCAATCAGTTCGTCACTAAGCTTCTTGAAACGGCGTTCCTGCGCTGTGGAAAGACCTTCGTTTTGCACAGCCGCCGCAAGGCGCGCGTCCTGCAGTTTTGCGTATTTTTTGTAGGTCGACGTGATCTTTTGGAATTTCTCGATGGTTTCAGGCTTCAGATGCTCTTCCATCGCCGAAAGGGACATTGCCGCTTCGTCGTCATAGTCATCATCTTGCGCTTTTTTGGCTTCGCCGCCCTCCGCGCCTTCAGTATTTTCACCTTCTGCAGTTTCGCCTTCAGCGGACTCGTCAGACTCTTCCTCTGCTTCGTCTTCGCCTTCTTTGCCTTCAGCGTTGGCAAGCACGTCGCCAGCGTTTTCGTCTTCAAGCTCTTCCGCGTTTGGCTGCTTGCCGATGGTGGCTTCAAGGTCGATGATATCGCGCAGCAGCATTTCTTCGTTTTCGAGACGCTGCGCCCATTCGGTGATCGCCTTGAACGTGAGCGGGCTCATGCAGAGCCCCTGGATCATGGTCGCGCGGCCAGCCTCGATACGCTTGGCAATCGCGATCTCGCCTTCACGAGACAGCAATTCCACCGAGCCCATCTCACGCAGGTACATGCGCACAGGGTCATCTGTACGGTCACCGGCTTCTTTTTTGTCGGTGGTTTTAAACTCTTCTTTTTCGCCTTCCGGGGCAGGTGTTTCTTCTGCCTCTTCCGGCTCTTCGTCGCTATCGACAACATTGATGCCCATCTCTGACAGCATGGTCATAATGTCTTCGATTTTTTCGGACGACATTTCTTCGGTTGGCAGCGCCGCGTTCACCTCATCATAGGAGATGTAGCCACGCTCTTTTGCCTTTGCGATCATCTTTTTGACGGCAGCTTCCGTCAAATCAACCCGAGGACCAGCAGCCGAATCTTCTGCTTCTGGACGGGTATCTTCTTCCTGAGTCGCTTTGGTTGCCATGTAAATTTTACTCCAGATCTGCGCGAATCGCAGTCATAGCACATTAAATGAAAGAAAACCTGCCTGATTCGAGGCGATATCCTTCTTTATCTGCTTCTTTTTCTTCCAAAGCTCGATATGTGGCTTGCGCGGCCACAAATCGGGCATGATTTTCATCCGTCATGTCAGCGGCATAATCGGCTTCAGCCTGCTCGTAAGCCTCTTTCGCCGCCGTAATATGTTGATATCTCGACAATAAATGCTCGAAGCCCGTCAGCGCATCCGAAAGAGCAGCTTCGGGCCAAGCGAACCAATCCCCTTTGAGGGACCCATCCGCCGACATTTTTCTGACGATATCCATTAGGCCTGAGCCCTCCAAATGGGCATGAACAGCCTCCCGGTCAAGGGTTTCGCCAAAGGCGGCTTTCTCTACAAGCGCATTGCGTAGTTCGTCAAGCCCCGGAACGGTGAAAACGAGGCCTGCCACTTCTTCCTCGTGACGCACCATAATCTCAGGGTGATGCACCAGCGTCAGCACCAACAGCTGCTGGATCGAATCGGTGACCGCCGCACCTGTTTTGATGCGCCCCAATTTGGTGGAAGCCAAAAGCCCGGTCGCGGGGGCAAGACGCTTGCCGCCCCCTCTCTGCATGCGGTTGCGCTGCGTGTTGCGCCGGGGCGGCCTGAACTGCTCAAACAACCGATTGCGGAAGTCTCTTTGATAGAGGCCTTTGACATTCTCGTCCTGAATTTCAGCAAGCTTGGTGAAAATCTTTTTCTCTAGGCCTGCGCGGCGCTCCGGCGTATCGGCCTGCAC
Organism: Kordiimonadaceae bacterium; assembly: GCA_017640725.1. Lineage (GTDB taxonomy): Bacteria > Pseudomonadota > Alphaproteobacteria > Sphingomonadales > Kordiimonadaceae > Kordiimonas. The sequence goes on from JAEPQB010000002.1 coordinate 413,407, forward strand.
ACCAGTTGTCAGGTTATTCCACAGCATCGACACGAGCGGATCGGCTTCGTCAATCAGTGCTTCAATGGACCCCCGCCCTTCGCGCTGTACCAAACTGTCCGGGTCGTCGCCCGGTGGCATCATCATGAACCGAAGCGACTTGCCGGGCCGCAGCATCGGTAATGCGCGCTCCACCGCCCGGCCAGCGGCGCGCTGGCCTGCATTGTCGCCGTCAAACGAGAGGATGGGTTCGTCCGCCATGTGCCAAAGGTGCGAAATCTGTTCTTCCGTTAGCGCAGTACCAAGGGGCGCAACAGCGTAATCGATGCCAAACTGCGCCAGCGCAATCACATCCATATAGCCTTCAACCACCAGCACCTGGCCAACGTCATAGCTGGCGGCGCGCGCATTCGCCCAGTTATAAAGCGTGGCCCCTTTGTGAAACAGCGTCGTTTCCGGGCTATTAAGATATTTGGCTTTTGCGTCTTTCGACAGCGCCCGCCCACCAAAAGCAATCACCCTGCCCTGACGGTCGGTGATCGGGAACATCAACCGGTCGCGGAACCGGTCATAGGCAGCACCGCCATCCTCGGGCTTGATCAGCATGCCGGTTTCGACCAGCTGGTCTTCTTCAATGTCGCGGGCGGCCATCGCGTCCTTGAGCGCAGTGCGCGAAGACGGTGCATAACCAAGGCCAAAACGGGTCAGTGTCTCGTTCGACAGGCCCCGACCTTTGATATAATCAAGGGCGCCTTTACCTATTTGAGACCGAAGCTGCGTTTGGTACCACTGGGCAACCGCCTCCATCACTTCTGTGAGGCTCGCGCGTTCTTTCTGGCGCTCAACTTCTTCGCGGCTTGGTTTCGGCACTTCCATGCCGACTTCACCCGCCAGTGTTTCGATCGCTTCAGGGAAAGTCATGCCCTGCGTGTTCATGACAAAGTCAATCACGCTGCCATGGGCGCCGCAACCAAAGCAGTGGTAAAAACCTTTTTGATCATTCACCGTAAAACTGGGTGTTTTCTCGTTATGGAACGGGCACAGGCCGGTGCTTTCGCGCCCGCGCCGCACAAGTTTGACCGACCGGCCAACCACGTCCGACAGCGTGAAGCGATGCTTCAACTCATCCAGAAATTGAGGACTTAAAGCCATAGGCCCAGATGCTCTTCCGCCCAATACCACCAAGCCTATTATAATAGGGTGAAATATTAAGGAAGCGACTCAAAAGAGTGCAGAATTATGTGGGTTTTAGTGGAACCACTCCGGATGCTCTTTTTGCATCATTTGCGCCTCCTCCAAAATCCACTCATTGAACAGTGTTACCTTTTTCGGCGGCTCACTTTCAGCGGCTTCAATGAAATATTCACAGCCTGTTGGCAGCGCCTTGCCTTCAATGCATTTCAGGCGGCCCGCCGTGATGGAATCGCCCGCAATCAGTGGCGGCGCCAGCGCAATACCACCGCCTGCCGCCGCCGCCTGAACCAGCAGGCCCGAGTGGCTATAGTCGGTTTCAACATCAATGCGATCAACGGTCACATCGTTTGCGTCAAACCACTCCCGCCACAGGTGGCCGTGTTCGTGCGCGATCATTCGGTGTTCAGGAACATCACTGGCAGCGATTTCACCATCCGGTGAAAGTGAAGGGGCATGCATGGCCGTGAAGGTTTCCGCGCCCAAATAAAGCGCGCCTTCGGGGCAATTGCCGACACGGATAGCAAGGTCCATACCCTGCGCCTGCAGGTCCAGCCGTTGATCATCTGCATTGATGCGCACATCAATTTCCGGGTGCTTGAGGCTAAAGCGCGGCAAGCGCGGGATCAGCCAATGAATCGCAAACGACTGATAGGTCGTCAGCCTAAGCACATTGGGCTCATCACTTTGCTGCAACCGGGAGACCGTCTGCTCAATGTCCTTGAAGGCATTGCCGAGTGTTGCAGCCAGTGCCCGACCTGCTGGCGTCAGCGTCACTTCGCGCGGCCGACGCACAAATAGTTGCAACCCCAATTCTTCCTCCAGCCCCTTAACTTGTTGGCTGACAGCTGACTGGGTGCGGCCAAGTTCTTTGGCGGCCAGCGTTAAACTGTTGTGCCGGGCGGCGGCATCAAAGGCGAACAAGCCGGAGAGGGAGCGCAAGCGAAACATTATTTTTCCTTATTTTTCCTTATTTTTTCTTATTTTTTCTTAGTCTAAATCTTAGCATTACGAATTTGAAACCAAGTCCCAGAAGCCAGATATTGCATTACATAGAAAGCAGGAGACTTGCAATGACTAAGAAAAAATTATTCATGGGCGAGACGAAAGATGAACGCTCATTCTTAGAAAAACTTACAGTCGCTTATGCGCCAATTGATGACATGATGCTGCGTGCTTCGCGAGAAATCGCGAAAGCCAATGCAGTTAAGAACGGCGCACATGAAGCTGACACATCAGACCGCAAATATGGTCTGGGTGTAAAATTCGCAGTGCGCCATTTGGGTAGCGTTTGAGGCCGAAAGTCTCTCTTTTCAGACCGCAGCAACAGCGGCTACCTCATAAGGAAAACCTCTGAAAATAAAAGCTTGACCTCAAGTTAACTTGAGGAATTAGCATGCGGCCAGAAACAATAAAATAGCGATAGAAAGGCTGCCCCGATGCCTCGCAAGACATTACTTACAAAACCCACACCAATAATTCAGAAGCTGGCTGAAATATTGCGACCGGTGGATGTATTGGAACAACGACCCAACAATGCTCAGAAAAGCGGCACCCTGCTGCAGTCCGGCAGCACTCGTCGTCCCAATGAAAATAATCCAGTTCGCTTTTTGCGCCCCGCAGAATAAGGGAGACGCGTCTAGCTCAGCATGCCTTTGATGGTGGTGCTGGCCTTCGCGAAATCCATCTGGCCGGCATACTTCTCTTTCAAGGAGCCCATGCAACGGCCAATATCCTTCAGGCCTTCAGCGCCGAGTTCAGCAACCACAGCTTCCGCGGCGGCTTTGATTTCATCATCGCTCATCTGCTTGGGCAGAAATTCTTCGATGATGGAAATCTCTTCCTTCTCGCGCTCCGCCAGTTCGCAGCGTCCGCCTTCTTCATAGGCCTTGATGCTATCACGCCGCTGCTTGACCATTTTCGACAGGATGTCAGTGATGACAGCGTCATCATCCTTGTCGCTGGCGTCAACACCGCGCATCTCGATATCTTTTTCCTTGATGGCGGCAAGAATGAGCCGCACGGTCGACAGCTTTCGCGCTTCTTTGGCGCGCATAGCGTCTTTCATGGAATTCGTAAGTTCGTCCCTAAGCATAAGATTCCACCTCTGTTCCCCCAAGAGTCGGAAACCCCAATCATATATCCAAGCTTCAAATAGCGCAAACGAGAAATTTCTTTTTAAGTCATTGATTTAATTGAATTTTTTATTTTTCGGTTTTTCTTGACCCGGAAGGTCCGTTTGACTATTGTCCGGTCAATTTGGCCACCGGCCAGCTGGTTTCGCGGCCCGGCAGGTTCAAAGAGTGAGGCCTTATTTGTTGGGGCTAAGCTCAGGCCAGAACACCATTTTTTGGTGCCCAACACGCCCGCGGCAGGAACGTTGCTGATGACCGACTCCAATGCGCCCCACCTTCCACCCGCTGATGATATTACAGCTGTTTTGGTTTTGGACGATGGTACGGTGTTTTGGGGATATGGTTTTGGCCGAGAAGGCGACACGGTTGGGGAGGTATGTTTCAATACCTCTATGACCGGCTATCAGGAAATCCTGACAGATCCGTCTTACGCCGGCCAGATCATCACGTTCACTTTCCCGCACATTGGTAATGTCGGCACGAACGACGAAGATGTTGAAACACGCCAGAGCGCGGCGCGCGGCCTAGTGATCCGTGACGACATCACCCTGCCCGCCAACTTCCGCGCAGAAAACCATTTGAACAACTGGGCCGAGGGTCAGGGCCTTGTTGGCATCTCTGGCATCGATACACGGAAGCTGACGCGCCGCATTCGCGAAAAGGGCGCCCCGAACGGTGTGATCGCCTATAATAAAGAAGGTACGTTTGACGTACCTGCTTTGTTGAAGCAGGCGCAAGACTGGCCAGGCCTTGAAGGCATGGATCTCGCCAAAGACGTAACGCGCACTGAAAATCAAGCATGGGACGGCAAGCGCTGGCACATCAAGTCAGGCTTTGGCACGCAAGACGCACCAACCGCGCATGTGGTTGCCGTGGATTACGGCGCGAAGGACAATATCCTGCGCTGCCTCGCTGAAACCGGTGCGCGTGTAACCGTTGTGCCGGCAACTGCGAGCTTTGACGAGATCATGGTGCATAACCCGGATGGCATTTTCCTTTCAAACGGCCCGGGTGACCCGGCGGCAACCGGCGAATATGCCCTGCCGGTTATCGAAGCACTGATTGAAACCGGCCTGCCGATCTTTGGCATCTGCCTTGGGCACCAACTCCTGGCGCTCGCTTTTGGTGGCAAGACATACAAAATGCATCAGGGCCACCGGGGTGCCAACCACCCGGTGCAGGACCTGCGCTCAGGCAAGGTTGAAATTACCAGCATGAACCATGGCTTCTCTGTCGACGGCGACAGCCTGCCAGCAGATGTGAAGATCAGCCATGTGTCGCTGTTTGATAAAACCGTGTGCGGCATCGAACATGAGAGCAAACCCATCTTCAGCGTGCAACAGCACCCGGAGGCGAGCCCCGGCCCGCAAGACAGCTTCTATTTGTTTGATCAATTCATGCAGTTGATCAGCAGCCATAAATCCGCAGCCTGAGCGTGAACCATATAATGAAAGAAACGACAGTGATGAAACTTTTGAAATTCGGGATCGCCACTGCGGTTCTTTTTGCGGCCCCTGCCTTCAGTTCAGCCGCACAAGCTGACTTTTATGCTTCAAGCTTCGTCGGCATTGCGAACCAACAAAACCAGTCCAGTAGCGGCGCGGGCGAACGCACCGCCATCGACTTTGATGATGGCTTTGTCATCGGCGGCGCGCTTGGTTACCGTTTCAGTGCGCCAGCAGTTGGTGGCCTGCGCGTTGAGCTTGAGCTCGCATACCGTGAAAACAATGTGAATGCGGGTTCGCTCTTGTCCGATCCCACCGTCGCCTTCAGCGGTGACAACAGCTCACTGGGCGCCTTTGGTAATGTGTTTTATGAGTTTGGTACCGTGCCAATTGTCACACCATACATTGGTGTGGGCGTTGGCATTGGCGGTGTGGAATCGGATGTGGTGCGCCGCAACGCGATCGACGACCTGCGCTTTGGCGGCGCGACCCGCACAGAGCTTTTGTATCAGGGCATTATCGGCCTGACCGTGCCCCTGGGTGACACCTGGGAAGTGTTCGGTGAAGGCCGATATTATGTAGCACCTGGTGCCGAATTTGACCTGATTGATACCGCCCTCAACACACGCCAGACGCTTGAGAGCAATTATGAAGTGCTGCAGCTGCAAGCCGGCCTTCGTTACAAATTTTAGATTTTAGCTGCCCGATTAAAGACGAGTACCAAAAGACATGCCGAAGAGAACAGACATTGAAAGCATCCTGATTGTAGGCGCAGGCCCGATTATCATTGGCCAGGCCTGTGAATTTGACTATTCGGGCACGCAGGCGTGCAAGGCGCTGAGGGAAGAAGGATACCGGGTTATCCTGGTGAACTCGAACCCGGCGACGATCATGACCGACCCGGAGCTTGCAGACGCGACATATGTTGAGCCGATCACACCGGAGGTGGTTGAGAAGATCATCGCGAAGGAACGCCCGGATGCGATCCTGCCAACAATGGGCGGCCAGACGGGCCTCAATACCGCGCTGTCGCTCAGGAAGATGGGTGTGCTTGAAAAGTACGGCGTGCAGATGATCGGCGCCGATCATGAAGCGATTGATAAAGCCGAAGACCGCATGCTCTTTAAGGAAGCCATGACCAAAATCGGCCTCGAGAGCAGCCGAAGCGAGATTGCCCACACGCTTGATGAGGCGCTTGCGGCCATGGACCGCATTGGCCTGCCGATGATCATTCGCCCGAGCTTCACCATGGGCGGTACCGGTGGCGGCATTGCCTACAATAAAGAAGAATATATCGACATCGTCACGCGGGGGCTGGATGCCTCACCGACCACCGAAGTGCTGGTGGAAGAAAGCATCGTCGGCTGGAAAGAATATGAGATGGAGGTGGTGCGCGACAAAAACGACAACTGCATCATCGTTTGCGCCATCGAGAATGTGGATCCGATGGGCGTGCACACCGGCGACAGTATCACGGTTGCCCCTGCCCTGACGCTGACCGACAAAGAATATCAGATCATGCGGAACGCAAGTATCGCGGTGCTGCGTGAAATCGGCGTGGAAACAGGCGGCTCGAACGTGCAGTTTGCGGTGAACCCCAAAGACGGCCGCCTGATTGTGATTGAGATGAACCCGCGCGTATCCCGTTCGTCTGCGCTCGCGTCCAAAGCCACCGGCTTCCCAATTGCCAAAGTGGCGGCGAAGCTCGCGGTTGGTTACACGCTTGATGAGCTGGATAATGACATCACAGGCGTGACGCCTGCCTCTTTCGAGCCAACCATCGACTATGTGGTCACCAAAATCCCGCGCTTCACGTTCGAGAAGTTTGAAGGCACCGAAGCGCTCTTGTCATCCGCGATGAAATCGGTTGGTGAAGTGATGGCCATTGGCCGCAACTTCGCCGAGAGCATGCAAAAAGCCATGCGCTCCATGGAAACGGGCCTGACCGGCCTTAATGAGATCGAGATCGATAACTATGAGCCCGGCAGCGGTGACTTTGGGCCAATCCTGAAGGATCTGGGGTTCCAGAAGCCGGACCGGCTGCTGAGGATCGCGCAGGCCTTCCGCGAGGGTGTGCCGTTTGAAGACATCCGGCAAGCGACAGGCTATGAGCCCTGGTTCCTGCATCAGATTGCCGGTGTGATTGAGGCCGAGAAGACTGTTACCCAACACGGCGTTCCAACCGACGCACGCGACTTGCGCAAGTTGAAGATGCTTGGCTTCTCTGATAGTCGCCTTGCTGAACTGGCTGGCACAAACGAAATTGAAGTGCGCGAGCGCCGATTTGAGCTGGGTGTGCGCCCAAGCTACAAGCGCATCGACACCTGCGCGGCTGAGTTCGAGGCCAAAACGCCTTATATGTACTCAACGTATGAGACATTCGCGGCTGGTGAAGCAGCAGAGTGCGAAAGCAACCCGACCGACCGCGAAAAAATCGTGATCCTTGGGGGTGGCCCCAACCGGATTGGCCAGGGCATCGAATTTGATTATTGCTGCTGTCATGCCTGCTTCTCACTGTCGGACACAGGATACGAGACCATCATGGTCAACTGTAATCCGGAGACAGTGTCCACAGATTATGACACGTCAGACCGGCTGTATTTTGAGCCGCTCACGGCTGAGAATGTGATTGAGATCATCCGGAAAGAGCAGGAAAACGGCACGGTTAAGGGCGTGATTGTTCAGTTTGGCGGCCAAACACCGCTGAAGCTGGCACACGCGCTGGAAGCCGCCAACATTCCGATCCTTGGCACCAGCCCGGATGCGATTGACCTGGCGGAAGACCGGGAACGCTTCCAGGAGCTGGTTGAGCAGCTGGGCTTAAAGCAGCCAAACAACGGCATCGCCCGCAGCCACGAAGAAGCCGTAAAAGTGTCGGATGCTGTGGGCTACCCTGTGCTTATTCGCCCATCATACGTGCTGGGCGGCCGGGCCATGGAAATTGTGCACGATCAGGCGGGCCTTGACCGTTACATCGCTGAAGCCGTGCAAGTGTCTGGCGACAGCCCTGTACTGATCGACAGCTTCCTCAAGGACGCGATTGAGGTTGATGTGGACGCATTGTCGGACGGTGAAACGGTTCATATTGCTGGCATTATGGAACATATTGAGGAAGCTGGCGTGCACTCAGGCGACAGTGCCTGCAGCCTGCCTCCTTATAGCCTGCCGGTCGGTGTGGTTCAGGAGGTCAAGCGCCAGGCAGTTGCGCTTGCCAAAGCGCTCAACGTCGTTGGCCTGATGAATGTGCAGTTTGCTGTCAAGGACGGCGAAGTATACCTGATCGAGGTGAACCCGCGCGCAAGCCGCACGGTACCCTTTGTTGCAAAAGCTGTGGCAAGCCCCGTGGCAGCAATCGCCGCGCAAGTGATGGCTGGTTCGAAACTCAGTGAGTTTGAACTCAAGGACCCCATCACCGAGCATGTTGCAGTGAAAGAAGTGGTGATTCCGTGGGCTCGGTTCGAAGGGGTGGACGTGCTCTTGGGCCCTGAGATGAAATCAACCGGCGAAGTGATGGGCATTGATCAGAGCTTCCCGATCGCCTTCCACAAGTCGCAGTTGGCCGCTGGCGTGCCGCTGCCGGAAAGCGGAAAAGTGTTCCTGTCCGTCAAAGACGCCGACAAATACGCCCTCGTGCCCATGGCCAAAGACCTGATCGATATGGGCTACAGCGTTATCGCAACCGGTGGCACAGCCAAGTATCTGGAAGGGCACGGCCTCAAAGTTGAGACCGTCTATAAAGTGAACGAAGGCAAGCGTCCTCACGTCATCGACATTATGAAAAATGGCGATATCGACCTCATGTTCAATACAACTGAAGGCAAGCAAGCCATCATGGACAGTTACGAACTGCGACACACTGCGCTGACAATGAAGGTGCCCTACTACACAACAATGGCAGCTTCGAAAGCGGCTGTGCAGGCCCTCAAGGCACTTAAGCGTGGCGAGCTGCAGGTTAAGCGCCTGCAGGATTTCAATGCGGCCTAGTTGGGACCAGCAACCATAGTCGATTACCACTTTCGCGCTTGGTCTTGATTTTTCGGCCAAGGTCCGCTACATACGTCAGCCGGATGCGCCGGCCCTGCTTGGGTCGGCGCTCCTGTTTTTATAAGAGCCAGCGAAAAAGCTGGCGGCAACAAGACCTGGACGGGACCCATGAACGATAAAGTGCCCATGCTGGAAGAAGGCTACCGCGCCCTCGAAGCAGAATTGAAGAATTTAAAAGGCGTTGAGCGCCCTGCTGTTGTACAGGCTATTGAAGAAGCCCGCGCACACGGCGATCTGTCAGAAAATGCCGAGTATCACGCGGCAAAAGAGAAGCAAGGCCACATCGAAGGCCGCATCATGGAGCTGGAGGGCAAGATCTCTCGCGCTCAAGTGATTGATCCGACGTCGCTCAATAGCGAAACTATTGTGTTTGGTGCAACAGTGACCATGCTGGATGAAGACGACGAAGAAGTTGTCTATCAGATTGTTGGTGCTGACGAAGGCGATGTGAAGGTTGGTCGTATTTCATACCAGTCCCCGATTGCCCGTGCATTGATCGGAAAACGCGTGGAAGACGAAGTTGAAGTCAGAGCGCCAGGCGGTGAGCGTTACTACGAAATCACCAAAATTGAATTCAAATAGTCCTGACAGACAAACTATTAACTAAAAGCCCGCCCATGCGGGCTTTTTTTGTGGGCCTAACCTAGCTTTGTTTGGAACGTGTTAAAACACCGACACCTAGTGAGCAGAGAATAAGCGCGCCAGCGTGATATATGGTGAACATTTCACCCAAAATGGCGACCGCCATCATTGCTGTCGCAACCGGGCCAATTGTCCCCAAAATTGCAGCCTTGTCTGGTCCGATCCGGGCGATCGCTTCATTCAGCATATAAGCTGGCAGGACAGTTCCAAATATGCCCATCAACAGCATCAATCCAAGATTGTCAGACCCTGCTACAAGAGACAGACGCTCCACATCCAGTGCCCCGGTGAAAGCAGAGTGGAGAATGATTGCTGCACAGGAAACACTCATGGCAAGGCCAGTGAAGAAAACACTACCCATTCGAACAATTAGCGGTTTTGCGATGATAACGGATGCGGCGTAGGATAGCGCCGAACACAGCACAAGGAATGCCCCAAACCAAACATCTGATTGCGTTTCAGCACTTCCCGCTGCAGCTGCAAAGTCCAACTCTTTGGCAAACACGGTCACAATGCCGGCATAACTCAGGACCACAGCAAGCACTGTTTTTGCAGACGGCAATTGCCGCTGAAGAAACGCCATACCCATCACCACAAACGCGGGATAAGTGAAAAGAATAAGCCGCTCCAGCTGTGCCGAAATATAACTCAGGCCATAGAAACTCAACCAGGTCGCGAGATAGTAGCTCAGGACGCCACATAGTATTGTCAGGGCCCAGTCTTTTCCCGATATAAGTAACCGCTGCCGTCGGGCCACTAAAAAAGCAGAAAGCGCAAAAACAGGCGCCGAGAACGCCATGCGGAACAGCATGACTTCAACGGTGGACATACCGTTTTCATAGGCGAGCTTAATGATTACACCCTTTGAGGAAAACAAAATGGCGCCCGCTGCCGCGAGGGCAATGCCCGCATTCACGTAGGCTTTTGAAGAAGTCATGGAACTGAGTTCTATTTCACCTCAGGCAGCGGAACACCGGGCCGGTGCTTGCTAGTGCGAATGGTAAGCGAGGTTTTTACGCTCGCCACATTGGGGGCCGGTGTCAACTCGCCGGTTAAGAACTGCTGAAAACTACCCAGGTCTTCCGCCACGATCTTCAGGATGAAATCAATTTCGCCGTTGAGCATGAAACATTCACGCACAAGAGGCCATTCCTGAACCTGATCTTCAAACGCCCGCAAATCCGATTCAGCCTGGCTATGCAGACCCACCATGGCAAAAACCGTGAGGCCGTACCCCAGCGCTTCCTGCTCCAGATCCGCATGATAACCCTTAATATAGCCTTCCTGTTCAAGTGCCCTGACCCGCCTCAAACAAGGCGGCGCTGTAATGCCAACGCGGTCTGCAAGTTCCACATTGGTGATGCGCCCTTCGGACTGCAGGCAGGATAAAATTTTACGGTCAACAGCGTCTAATTTTACGCGAACCACTCGGCTCTCCTCTAAGGGTGGCAGAATGAAAAAGTGATGAAGTTGAATAGTAGCGGAGGTGATTTCGGAAATAAAGTTCCAATTGCACACAATTATATTTCAAGCCATGCAACAAACGTTTTCACATAATTTCTGAAAGCCAATAGCAAATAGATAAAATTTTAAACAATTCTGGCATCGCGATTCGAATTGAGTACTATATGCACCAAGGTGATTCGGGTGAAATAAATCACCACAAAAGACACACAAATAAGTGGCAGGGACGGCCGCAGGTTTCTTGAGAACGAACAAGAAATCATGAGTTAAAACAGGGCTTGGCTGTGGGAAACGCGTCGGCATTCGAACTGGATGCCTTGGACACCAGAATTAGGGAGCTGATCGCCTACGCGCGCGAGCGCGATGGCGAAGACAGAACCCTATTGTTTCGCAACCTGGTCGATCTGTTTCTAACTGGCAAAGCCCCAAAAAAGCAGCCTACTCGCGACCAACTTCTGGACGTTATCGAAGCTCTTATACCCCATGTTGAGCCCGATGGCCGGCGAACAGTCGCTGAATTGGTGGCGGGCATGTCCGAACCACCTCTTGACCTGGCCTGCAGGCTGGCAAAAGACCGCGCTCATCTTGTCGGCGATATCTTGAAGTCTACGGCCTTTGACGAGGCTGACATCATTGAGCTTATTCAACGCACAGGCCGCGACCATCACCATATCATCGCATCCAGAAATGATTTGTCTGCTAACATATGGATCGCGCTCGCACGTGCGGCTCCCATCGCGACCGGTTTTGACAATCAGTCAACACTTGCATTGTGGCGAGACGATCTTGGATTGTCCGACAAAAAGGAAGGCGAGCAAAAAGTTACACCTTTCAGAGCACCAAACTCAGAGCGTCCCCCAGCTCCAACATTCAGTGAGCCCAAAGAATCCGTGGTAAGTTCGCCAGCGCAAAAAGCGGAAAAGCCAAAAGCTGTTCCTGCGCCGTCCGCTGACACTGGCAAAAGCTCACAGCTCAGAATTCTGAGAACCGACAAAGACTTGCTTGCTGACCGCATCGAACCTGCAGAGCTCAAGATGCAAAGTGGTTCAAAGCAGCATCCCGCCGAAAGCGATCCCGCATCACACGCGTCAGAGCCAACCCCATCGGACGCGGTGACTGGATCAGCACTGGAAACAACCTTCGAGCGCTTGGCTGACCCGGCAGAGGGTGGATGGCGCTGGCGCAGCGATAGGGACGGTTTGGTTATCGATATTTCCTCAACTGCGTTCCGCGTGTTTGAGCCGAGTTTCACGCTGATCGGTGCTTCCATACTGGATCTGTTAGGGCTAAATGACAAATTGGGCCATCCCGTTTCGCGTGCACTTCAAAGACGCAGCGCCATCCATGACGCACCTCTGGTGATTGAGCGAACCTCTGAAGCCAACCGTTTCTGGACACTTGAGGCGACACCGCTATTCAGCGCAAATGGCGGGTTGTTTGAGGGCTATGAAGGTACCATGACGCCTATCCAATCAGAGTCTGGCGCCGAATTGCCCTTTGAGCCTGCCCCGACATCATCTGTGCCCCTTTTCCAAGAACCGAACCTGCAAGACCAGCAAAGTGGGCTTACCGGGGCGGATACGCTCACCGACGAAAACATAGACCGAACCAAAATCCCTGCGCCTGCAGTTCCACAGCTTTCTGACAAGGCGACGGCGCCAGCAACGCCCGAACCGGTGCCCCAGAGCACATCTGCAAAATTGGCAAAATCAGAATCAAAAGGGAAACTGGAACTGCCCGGCAAAGATGCGCTGATGGCGATTGCTTCTGATATGATTCAGGAAATGGTTGGAGACAGCGTTGCAAAAGCACTGCAGGAAAGCGCCCCTGTTCTTGAGGCAGCAATCGAGAAAGCACAGCCTGAGCCCACACCTTTACAGGAAGAAGACACCAGCAACGCCATCCATGCGAATGAAATTGCAGCTACTCTTCATATGCTCAGCCAAGCCATTAACGCATTGGAAGCGAATGGTGAAACACTTGGCAACAGCTCTCTGCGCCTGCAGACAGAAATTGCCAATGCCTGCCTGAAGACGCTTAAGGAACAACTAGGCGCCGCAGCTAAGCTTAAAGACGACATTTAAGCGCCATCACACAATTGGCACGTTTCTGGCGTAACTCTTCAAATGGTTTGACACTATCAACGGTGCCGTGACACCGTTTTGAAAATCAACGAAGGGATACCTATGTTTCGCGTTACTGCATTTTTGAAGAATTCTGTCGCCGCTGCAGCTGTCTTCGCATTGTCGACAGTTATTGCTCCCTCCTCTGGGGCACAGGATGCACCCGATCCTGCGCTTTGGAAAATCAGCGATGAAGACAGCAACATTTACCTTTTCGGTACTATCCATATTTTGGACCCATCGCTTAAATGGCGAACTGCCAAGTTGGACAAGGCGTTTGGCGCATCTGAAACCGTGGTTTTTGAGGCGCCCGCTGATACAACGGATCAAGCCAAAATGCAGGCACTGGTTGCCAAGTATGGCCTCAGCACTGACGGGTCGAAGCTTTCGGACAAAGTTAGCCCTGAAAGCCTTCAACTGCTCGATCAAACTTTGCAAGGGTTTGGCATGCCAGCGGGTGCGTCAGCAAACTTTGAACCGCTGCGCCCATGGCTTGTGGGTCTTACCGTCACAGCCCTTCATGTACAGTCACTTGGCGCAGATCCGAACGCAGGCGTTGAGCGTGTTTTGGCGAAGGGCGCGGCAGCCAACGGCATGACCGTGGAGTATCTGGAAACAGATGAACAGCAGATGCAGATTTTTAGCAGCATGTCGCCTGAGGCAGAACTGTTTTTCCTGGAAGACGGCCTGAAGCAAATTCAGGAAAACCCGGACATGCTAGATGAAATGGTGGCCCTCTGGCGGGCTGGTGATGTTGAAGGCCTGGACAAGTTGATGGTCGAGTCACTAACCACACAACCAGAATTGTATGAGGCGATGCTCGTTAAACGGAACAAAGACTGGGTTGATCAGATTGAAGAAATGTTGGCCGGCAACGGCAATATTTTCATTGCCGTAGGGGCAGCCCACCTTGCTGGCGCAGACAGTGTGCAAGCTCTGCTGCAGTCACGGGGCATCGCGGCGGTTCGACAGTAGCCCAGTCAACTTAGAAAACGAAAAAGGCGCCCCCATTGAGGGGCGCCTTCTTTTTAACCCGATGGGTTTTGTCTTAGCGACGGCCACCACCGATTGAAGCTGCTGCTTTTTGAGCCATGGCAGCTGATGGGCGGCTCCAGGTTTGGTTGCTGCAACGACCACGTGCACAAGTGGTCACTTTCAGGTCGCCTGCGTCAGTCAGAACCAAGTTACCTTTTTTGGCTTTGCCACCTTCGAGCTTGGCAACTTTACCTTGCTCCCAGCGCTTCTGACCTTGCACTTTCGCGCCTTTGAACTTGCTGAGCAATTCTTTGCCAACTGCTTCGCCGTTGTTGCTGCCGTCCTGGAAGACAACAGTGCCACAGATGCGGCGAGACTTTTCGCTGCAGTTAGCAACTTCAACAACTGTTTTGCCGTCGTTTGCAAGCCACAGGCCTTTAATATCGTCGTCCTGAGCGCCAGCAGGGTTTGCGATGAAAGTGGCTGCTACAAGGCCAACTGCTGCTGCAAAAGTCGCTGCTGTAGCGCGCGCACCCATTGATTTGCGAGCTGCGGCAGGGTTGCCGGTTGCTTTTGACAGATACTCTGGGTGCTCTGTGCCCATCAGGCGATCCCACCATGTGAAGTACAGGCCGAAGTTAGAGTTACCAGAAGAGTGATGAATGTCGTGATGAGTAACCATTGTTATGTGTCCTAAAATTGGGTGCAGGGCCCACCAGCGAGGGAACAACTCATAGCCAGAGTGTCCAACCGCATTCCTGATAATCATGTGTGTGAGGAACAGGAAAATGGCGAAACCATGCATGGGGAGGAAAAGCAAAAACAGGGGAACAAAAGCCGCATGGATGGCCGCTTCGGGGATATTGAAGCTATAGGCCGTCCATGGAGTTGGGTTGATTGACTTATGGTGCTCTGAGTGCCCGCGCCGAAATGCCTGGGGTAGATGCAACAGTCTATGTGTCCAGTAAAAGTAAGCATCTTGTGCCAGTATCATCAGCAACAAAGACCCAATGAAGTAAGCTGTGCCATAGCCGCCTTCAGCACCATAAATGGTCATCACGCCTGAGCGGATGCCAAGGTCAATCAGAAACCCAGAGGCAGAAAAAGTCGCTGCAGCAAAAGCGGAGCTTTTGAATTCGCGGCGTATCTGCCGGAACCCGGGGGTTTTCGATCTGATTTTGCGGTTTTTGAGTTTGCGAGCCAGCAACACATTTACAATTAGATAAACGCTGCCTGCGCCGATGAGATAGCGCCCGAAATCAAAGGTGAACCACCCTGGATAACGAGGCAGCATTTCGCCGGCCCAAGCAGTAAGTTGATCTAACACTGTGACATCCATGTGTCTGTTCTCGCGTCTCTTCTGCATTCTCTTTATTGAGGATGCATTTCTTGTTGAGCGTTGAGCGAAGTCTGGGAAGGAAGTGCCTAATTCGTCCAAAGCTCGTGAACATAAACGCACGGAAACAGATTTGGTTCTTGCCGATTTCGGAATTGGCACGCTTTTTTAGAAATCGGCGAGCCTTTTTAACTATCGGCAAGCTTTTGTCGTCGGTATTCGGTGGGGGTAAAGCCAGTGCGTTCTTTGAACGCGCGGTTGAAGGGCCCGAGGGAGCCGTACCCAAGGTCCATAGCAATGGTCAGCACAGGAACATTGCGGTCAGAAATCGCAGAAAGCCGGGCCTGAGCGGCGGTGATTCGATAATGGTTCAGGAAATCGGCAAAGTTCCTGTAACCCAAATGTTTGTTGATCAAACGCCGCAATCTGTGCTCCGGCAGGCCTGCTGAGTCAGCTAATCCAGCAATGGTTAGGCCCGGCTGCAGATACAATTTGTCGGTCTCCACCAGTTTTTCGATGGTCGCCAGGTCGTGGCGCTCGTTTGGATCTTCAGGCTCTGTGGTTTTGACCCCTGGACGATCCGACCGACCGGTTATGAAGGCAACTTTGCGCAAGTTAATGCCGAACCAGGCCATCATTACAGCAAGAACCCACATGCCGACGGACTGGAGCAACAATGTTCCAGTGCCCTCGCGCAGGGTCTCATCCACAAATGTCTCAACAGACGTTATCGCAAGCGATGTCAGCGTAATCGCAACTATGTAAATGAGGCGAAACTTGCGGCGGTCTTCCAGCAGGTCTTCGTCGCGTCCCTCCCAAGCCACATAAACCATGTGAGCAATCAGACCATACCGCATCGCGGAATACGCCAAATTTACCGGTGTTTCGAAAACAGAGCCAGTGCCGCGAAGCACATCAAAATCAAGCCTGCCCAACAAATAGAAGACAATTCCGATACCAATATAGACCGGCCAAAGCTTTAGGCGGTCCTTGAACTGGGTCAGGCTAAAGAGCCAGATGGCGATTTGTCCAGAATGACAGAAAAGATGGATCACGATCATTGCCGGGCCAAAAAAGGCATTTAACATCGGGCTTGTGCAGATCAGGTAAGTGGCGCCTGAAATTGAAGCCCAGGCCCCCAGCCATGCAACTTGGCGATTGCTGAAATCCCGCAGGAATACAACGCCCAGCAGCAAAAAGATGCTGATCGCTGAATATCTGAAAAAGGAAACAATCACTTCCAGTGATTGAGCGTCTGTCATGGCTCGCCAGCTCCCTCAGCTGGTTATTTTTATAATTAGTGCGTAGACGCTTGCATAGTTGGTGGTTGGATTCCACCCAAAAATCCCCGGCGGAACTCGGTAGGGGTTTGGCCGGTGCGTTCTTTAAACGCGCGGTTGAAGGGCCCAAGCGAGCCATAGCCCAGCTCCATCGCTATGGTCAGTACAGGCGTATGGCGTTCCTGTGCATCCGCCAGACGGTTCTTTGCGGCTTCAATCCGGTGATGGTTCAGGAAGTCGGAAAAGTTCCGGAACCCCATATGCTGATTGATTAAGCGACGCAGCCGGTGCTCGGGCATTTTTGCAATATCAGCAAGGCGCGTAATCGTTAATCCCTGCTCCAGCAGTGTTGCATTGGCGGCCAAGTCATTCAGTCGCACAAGGTCAAGCGCATCCGCAGGTTCCTGCAAAATTTCCGGTGTTTTTGGTTCGGTTTGCTGCAGATCACCCAAAATCCATTCGCTGTCGATCTTGATCACATTCCAAAGCATGTAGAAAACGATGGTCAGGATAGCGCCCGATGAAACGGCATCCAAAACGGTCACTCCAACCGCCGGTTCGCTGCCACCGGCACTCAGAGTGTAGACAACAATGGCGACAACGATGGTGCCGCCAACGACAAAAGTGCTGCGGAAGGTGCGGCGGCTTTCAAGAAGGTCATCGTCCCTGCCCTGCCATGCCGCAAAAAGCATATGCGCCATCATGCCAAACTTAAGAACATTGTTCGCGAAATTGGTGATCGCAAACCCTGCACCTGAACCTTCAAGCGCATGAAACAGAGCCTGCGGTGACATCACCGGCCAAACGCCATATTCCATGTAATAAAGTGGAAAGCTTGCAGCCCCGGTCAGCCAAAACAGGCCAAACACCGCAAGGTGCATACGCTCAAGCCTGTAATTGTCATCGAACAGGGATAGCGAAAACAGCCACAGGGCACCCGGCGCCACCATGCCCAAAATCTTGAGCGGGATGACCCAAAGACCAAACAATTCTGCAATACCGGGGGTGCCAACAATTAGGAAACTGGCCGTCGTGAGGGAGAGCAGGCATGCAAGATGGGCCGCAAGCGTACAGCGCGCGTCCCGCATTGCGAGCGCGCCGATGAGCAAGCAGCAAAACACGCCGCCAAACCGGAAAATATTGTCCAGTAACTCTAGCATCGGGTCCCTTTATTCCTCGCGCTCATTGTCTCACAGTCCCTAATCCAAGCAAGTGCTATTTCGCCGCAGCCAAACCAGCTTCCAGAGACTGAGTACGAAATTCCGTAGGTGTTAGACCGGTTCTTTCCTTAAAGGCCCGGTTAAATGGACCCAACGAACCGTAACCAAGTTCCATGGCCAGCGTCAGCACCGGAGTGTTACGGTTATCCCCATCAGAAAGCTGCTCTTTCGCTCGCTCAATCCG
Source organism: Kordiimonadaceae bacterium (assembly GCA_017640725.1). GTDB lineage: Bacteria > Pseudomonadota > Alphaproteobacteria > Sphingomonadales > Kordiimonadaceae > Kordiimonas. The sequence continues at coordinate 431,425 of JAEPQB010000002.1, forward strand.
GTGGTGATTTAGAAAATCAGAGAAGTTTCGATAGCCCAAATGCTGATTTAGCAAATGCCGCAGCCGATGCTCAGGAATACGCAGCTCATCTGACAGTTTGCTGATGGTCAGACCCGCTTCCAGCATTTGCGGTGTACCTGCAAGGCCTTTGATAACGCCCAGGTCATGCTGGTCAGCAGGCGAAAGGTCGCAGTGATCCACACTCTCCGCGTGCTCTACCGGATTTGGTGTGCGGAAAAACAGATCCTCGCCGCCCGGTGACGACAGGCGCCACAGCGGATACACCGCAATGCAAAGGAATGCGATGGACTGTGTTAGCAGAAGCTCGTTCTTGATGCCGCGACCAACCAGGAAAATTTCAGCAATCATGACACCCAGCGAAATAACGATTACTGCGCCAACAAATGTGGTGCGAAACTTCCGCCGGTCCTCAACCAGGTCTTCATGGTGCCCTTGCCAAACCTCATAAAGAAGATGCAGAACTATTGCGGTTACGGTGATGGTGGTGAGCACAACAAACGGCATGAACAAAGTTTCAATAGCGTATTTGTAACTGAGGTAACTGCCCGCGCCAGACAATATCTTTACGACGATAACGCCAATATGCCAGCCTTTGACTTCAAACCGATCGTCAAACTGCGACAGGCAAAACAGCCAGGCAAATCCAATAGAACCAACATGCAGAGGCAACAGGAGAAGGTCGATTTCAGCACCAAACACCTGCGCTTTGACTTTGGTGCTAAGTAAATAAGCAGCGCTTGCAGCTGCTGATAACGCACCCAATCGCCCTGCAACTCGATCCCGAAAATCACGGAGAGCAAGTACAGCAAGCCAGATCAAAAGGCCGAACGCGCTGAAGCGCACTATGTCGTCCAGTGTTTCCAACATTCCCTCGCTACTGCTACATTGAGCAGGTAGGTCGACATGTTCTCTCCACCACGTCTGACCCGTATCAGCTGAGTATATGGGAAGTGTATCTGAAAATTGCCAGCAAATAATAATGCATAGCGGGCAATGCAGCCTTGCATAACCTGCATAGGCGGGATAAAAGACTGAGAAGATTTCTTGCCGCATTATTAATCGATAACATCGATCACAGAAATCGGATTCCCCTGATTGCTTTCCCCGCACAAAAGCATATTGTTGCGCCTGCAAATTCCATTGCTGCGGATCGCTTTTCAAGGGGGCGATACGGCGGCAATTTCTTGACTGTTTACAGTCCTTACACATCCAATCGAGGAGCATTCCAATGGCTGTTCTTGCCGGAAAACCAGCACCAGACTTCACTGCCGCCGCCGTAATGGCTGACGGCTCTATCAACGAGAGCTTCAACCTGAAGGAATATATCGGCGACGATTACGGGCTGGTATTCTTCTACCCACTGGACTTCACGTTTGTTTGCCCATCAGAAATCTTGGCGTTCCACAACCGTATGGACAAATTCAAAGAGCTGGGCGTGAAAGTTGTTGCGATCTCTGTCGACAGTGAGCACACACACTTTGCATGGCGCAACACGCCAACATCAGAAGGCGGTCTGGGCCCGGTTGATTTCCCAATGGTTGCAGACAAAACCAAGCAAATCGCACGCGACTATGACGTTCTCATCGAAGAAGATGGCATCAGCCTGCGCGGTACTTTCCTGATTGGCAAAGACGGCATGGTTTGGCACCAGTATGTGAACTTCCTGCCACTTGGCCGCAATGTGGACGAGTTTGTGCGCCTTGTTGAAGCACTTCAGTTCCACGAAGAGCACGGCGAAGTTTGCCCGGCGGGCTGGAACAAAGGCGACGAAGGCATGAAAGCTGACGCCGCTGGCGTTGCTGATTACCTTAGCAAGCACGCTGACGAGCTTTAAGCTCACGTCGATACGAAGATATCGAAACCCCCAAGAAAGGCCTCGGCTCAAGCCGGGGCCTTTTTTTTATGCCTCCACCCGCCATGGCGGGAATCGGCGATTGTTGCCGGCGTGAAACAGGCACCAACGGTTGCCTGATGGGTCGCGGAAGCGGACTTCGCGCCATAACCAAGGCTGGTCTTCAGGGACAGTATCAAAAACAATGCCCTTGGCATGCAAGTCGTAATAGACGGCGTCCACGTCGTCCACTTCCGCATAAAGGAGCGGACCCTGCACCATCGGCTCGTCTGCGACATATATCGAGAGCGTTGACGCACCAGAAGGCATTTCAAACCGCGCATAACGCTCTTCCGCCAATACAATCAGCTTAAGGCCGAGTGTTTGGTAAAATTCAAGTGCGGCGGCAAAGTCCGCTACCTCAAGTGTTGCCTGGTTCAGGTCCATTATTATTCCTCGCTTGATGACCGGGTACAGGCATCCTGCAACCTCAAGCTTACTTGAGGTCAAGAGGAAAATTTGGAGACATGAAGTCTACTCAATCGAAATGCCGACAGCACCCGTAATCAGGCCCCAAAGCTGATCCGTTAACAGCTGTTGAGATGGCCGCTCTTTGGCGCTCATGGCATAGAGAAACGCCTGCTGAACAGCGCCCATAATGGCTGGGCCTGATACGCGTGGGTCGATGTGTTTTGCGATGTAGCCGTGATCAATACCATTCTGGATGTTTCTGACCGCAAGTTCCAGCACCTCGGCATTACCAGTAAGTTCTACCGCGGTCGCCTGGGGCGTACCGCTCAGCTTGCCCATGACAATCGGCGCCAGAGGGTCGCTATAAAGAAAATCGACAATTTCGTTGAGCCGAGACCTCTCCCGCGTCAGCCAGGGGTCATCCCCGTCATAGCGCTTGTTCACTATCGCCATGTAGCTGTCGTAAAAATCCTTGATGACAGCCGCCAGCAAGCCCGCTTTGGAGTTGAAATAATGGTAGGCGAGCCCTTCAGACACACCGGCTTTCTTCGCAACATCATTCATTTCAAAATCACCCTTGCCCTCACGCAAGCAGGCTTTCGCCGCCTCCAGAATTCCAGGTGATGCATTTTTGCGCGCCATACGGCTTCTCTCAGAACTTTGGGCTGTTTTGAATACCGGAATCTTCTTGCCATAAATTGTGGCATCTGTAAATTGAGTTGAACTCAATTTAATAAACCAACAGGTGTGCCATGGAACTACCCAAGCCGCAAATAGACCAAGAAGCCTTGAAGCCCTGGCTGCAAGGGCGCGCGTTTGACGATTGGTATGCCGAGTATGATGACAAAGGCTATGTGGTCTTTGAGGGCATCATGCCTGAGGATGACGTTGACGCCGTGCGCGGTGCGCTCACGCCGCATTTTACAAAACCGGGCCGCAACGACTTTGAAGGCTTCAAGTCAAACCGCGTCTATGCGCTCCTGTCTAAAGCCCCGGAGGTGTTCGCCCCAATGGCCAGCCATCCGCTTGCGATGGCGTTTGTTGAGCGTGAACTGGGCACAAGCTGCCTGTTGTCAGCCATGCTCGCCATCAACCTGCACCCCGGCGAGAGTGTGCAGGACTGGCATATCGATGACAATCACATCAACGTCCCATTGCCGCGGCCACCCTTTGGGGTCAGCACTTTCTGGACGATTGACGCCATGACGGACGATAACGGCGCAACCGAGATCATTCCCGGCAGCCATAAATGGACGCAGGCGCAGTTTGATGATGTTGGGGGCGTTGACCAAGAAGCCATCATGCATGCCGAAGGACGGGACATGAATATCGACCCTAAGCCGCGCGCGGATGCCATTAAAGCGACGATGCCTGCTGGCAGCTTGATGGTGGCAAAAAGCACATTGATGCACCGGGGCGGCGCTAACAAATCAGATGCGTCCCGTTTGATTGTTACGCCACAATATTGCGCCGGTTGGTCGCGGCAGCTCGAAAATATGGTGCTGACCATGAGCAAGGAAAAAGCAGCGGCCCTGCCAAAACGTGTTCAGGAACTCATGGGCTATTCGATCCACGGCATGTTCATGGGCTATGCGGACGGCGAACACCCGGCCAAAGTGCTCAGGGCCGCAGCAGCCGGTTAACTGCGTCTGCCGCCATGTCTGCGAGCCTGGTCGGCTTCATGTCATTGCCGTAACCAATGCGGCCAGCGACACCATCAACAATCGACAACACAAGCAATGTGAGCGTCTCTGCACTTTCGTGGCTGGTAATGCTGCCACCGGCCTGCCCGCGCATGACAGTTTCTTGGATGGCTTGCTTCAATTCGTCATCCGATTGTGTGAACTTGGCTTGCATGGTCGGATTGCGGCCGGCTTCTGCAATCAGTTCGGCATAAAGCTGGGCTTCTTCAACAGTGGTTTCAGCGACCATCGCACGTGTCCCCTCAACAAGGGCTGTCAAGGCGTTGCTCTCGCTTCTAAGATAGGCAGCAAGCTCCGCCACATCTTCGCGCTCCCACTCTGCCATGCCTTCAATTATTGCGTCTTTTGAGGGGAAATAATTGTAAACCGCACCGGCGCTCAAGCCTGCTTCTTTGCAGATAGCGCGCATGCTGGCGGCATGGAAGCCGTCGCGCACAAAACAGGTGGCAGCGGCTTCCAGAATTTCGCGTTTGCGTTTGGCTTCAAGCTTATCGTCTTTGGTGCGCGGCACAGCCTATCCTTCTTGTCTCGCTATTTGCTGGGCGGCCTTCGGTTTGGGCGCCTCTGGTTCCCAGCCCGGGTGCGCGAAGGCGAACTTCCATGCCTCTCGCCAGGTTTTTGCCCGCCACACGTCCCGCAGGATCGCGACATACTCATGGAAGTTGAGCACAAAGGGGTTGATGCTTTCAACCGGCTTGGTGATGCCAAATTTCACTGGCGCTTTTTCTTCTTGATACGTGCCGAACATATGGTCCCATATCATCAGAACACCACCATAGTTTTTGTCCAGATACTCCGGGTTACTGCCATGGTGCACCCGGTGCGCGGACGGTGTGTTGATGATTTTGTCGAGCACACCAAGTTTGCCAATCTTTTGCGTATGTATCCAGGTCTGGTAGGTGGCGTTCGCGGCCACGGCAATTAATGTCACCACAGGGTCAAAGCCGATAATCAGCATCGGGATCAGGAACAACCACTCGAACAACAGCTCAATCCAGTTCAGGCGGAAAGCGGTTGTCAGGTCAAATTCTGGCGACGAGTGGTGGGTTACATGATAAGCCCAGAAAAACCGCACTTCATGCTCGGTTCTGTGCATCCAGTAATAGAGAAAATCACCAAGGAGCAACGCAGCTGCCCATGTGAGCGGCGTCATTTCAATCTCAAAAAGCGCAAAGGGCGCGATGAAATAATACGCCGCGAACAGCACAACCGCACCCACAAAATAGCCGGCAAGCTCGCCTCCCACAGCCACCATGAGGTTGGCCAGGCTTTCGCTAAACCGGCGGCCGGTTTTAAGTGCCACGTCCACAAGCGCCTCAACAGCCGCAAGGCCGATAAACGTCAAGCCGATCCATTCCATTGCTACAAACCAACTGTCATGTTTGGCGAGCGTCGCTTCAATCATTTCAAACATTATTCATTCCTATCCTTCGCTCCCGTATCCCGGGCTTGATGGGTATATAGAACGAACGTTCGTTTTTTCAATAGAAAAAGTAATATTCCCGTCCGGTCAGCAACGGCGACCGTTGCGTAGCAAGCATTTGATGGTTGCACTCGGTTTTATTGCGTCAATAATGCTGGACAGTTCGTAGGTATGAACAACAACTAAAAATAAACGACCAAAAAATGACCAACGACTAAGAGGAAACAAAACCATGGCTATCAAAGCCCTCATCAGTGGAACATTATTATTTTTAAGTTCCGTCATCACAACCGCCGCCTTCGCAGCAGCAGACTATAAAACCGACGGTTTCTCGTTCGTGTCAGACGGCAACGTGCTGGATGGCATCATCAGCCGCCCGGTTGCGGGCGACGCAGCCTCCATCCTTATCCTGGTTCACAGCTACGGTCCCACCAATGTGGTTGCGGGCGACCGACACAAGGACATCCGCTCCCGTTTTGCCGCCAAGGGCATTTCTGTTGTGGTGTGGGACAAACCCGGCTGCGGCAACAGCGAGGGTGCGTTTGATATCAACCAACCGATCGAAAGCAGCGCCATCGAGATTGTTGAGGCCGTTGCTGCGCTCAAAGCATCTGGCGAGCCCGGATCAGAGCAAATTGGCCTGATTGGTTTCAGCCGCGGCGGTTGGATCGCACCGGTGGCGATCAGCAAACGCCCGGACATCAGCTTCTGGATATCCGTGAGCGGCACAGACACCTTTGAAAACTGGGGCTATCTCTTGCGGTCCAATATGGCGCTTGAAGGCTACTCGCCGTCAGACGTCAACATCGTCTATAACGAATGGATCAACGGCAACCTCATTTTCAATGAAGGTGGCAGTTACCAGCAATATGTGAGCGCAACAAAGAACTTCCGCCGGAATGCCTTTGTGCAAAAAATCACCGGCCAAACTTATGTGGAGCACACACCCGGCACGCCTGAATATGCCACCGCCCGCGAGGAGTATGTGGCCGCCCAGCTCGATCACAGATCAAAAGGCATTTCCTACGACGATGAGACCGGCCTGCCGATTGTCGTGCGCGACTTCGACAAAGTGCTGAGTGCGATCTCTGGCCCCGTGCTGGCGATTTTTGGCGACAATGACAAGCATGTTAACTGGCGCACCACAAAGGCACTCTATGAGCGCACGCTTGGGGCTAGAACCCCGTCCAACCTCACAGTAAAAGTCTTTGAAGGTGCAGACCATAGCCTTCGCATGGGCAAAACCGGTGGGTTCTTCGAACCGCACAGCCGGGAGTATTGGGATATCCCCTATGCTGACGGCTATTATGAAACGATGATCGAGTTTGTCTGCGCCAACAGCTTTTGCGCGCCTTCCCGCTAACCAACGTTTAACACGGTTTAATGCTCGGCACCCTCGCTTGCTTTGTCCCAGGCGGGCGGTGGCGGCGCGATCGGCTTGGTTAGGTCAAAGCTCACCATAAAGTCGCGGCCACCGGGCCGCGTCAGGCGGTAGTTGAACATGCCGCCCGCCACAGACATCTGCCATGTGTTTTGAACCGAGGCATTGAGCCCTTCGCGCTCAAAGAGGGCAATGCTCGCGGCGTCCACCGGGAAGTTGACTTCCGTGTCCCCTGCTGCGCCGTCAGGCGCCATGCTCATGCCGCCGTACCACGTAACAGCGTCTTCGCTGCCATCCGCGTGCCGGTGGTCATGCTTCAGCCGCAGGCCGCCTTCCATGCGGGTGATCACCCAAATGCGGCTAAGGTCATCATTGAACGCCAGCGGCACGCGAACTTCCGTGGCGCTGCAGTCGCGCACATGCATCACAAGGGTGGCGGCGCGCCAGGGGTCATCATCTGCACCGCGCGAAACTGTGCCCGCAAACGCCTTACCGCAATTGGCCTGCAAGGTTTCAAACATGCCCTCTGCAGACGCCCCCACAGCCATCAGGCCGGAAATCAATAATCCCAATACCGCGCGCATATGCCCTCCTGTCGCTTGCGCCAACCCTAAAAAGCCGATTGCCAATTCACAAGCGAAACGAAACCAGCACCTGTACATTTCATCTCGTTGATCATGGACTAAACTTCCGCTAAAATTGCATTTCAACGCCATGGGTTGCAGGGGAGGCAAAATTGACGATCAAAGCAGATCCATACATCACCATATCGCGTGCAGCCATCACACTGGCCTTGGTTGCGGGTTCGATATTCAGCGTCTATCTGGCGTACCTATTGTTCATCAAAGGCGTGGGCCAAGGGACAGACGAACTGCAAGTAGACATATGGGGCCTCAGCATCTCACCCGGCAGCATCGGCACTGCTTTTCTGGCGATTGCAATTGTGTTCATTTTTGCGTCAGTAAAAACCAAGCCTGTGTTCAGCTACAAAACGCAGGAAACGCCGCCAGAAAAGACCAAGAAGCGTGGTGGCGGCGGCGGTGGTGTAGGCCCAGGTCGTCAAACCAGCGTGGCCATGGGTCCGGTCAAAGACGTCTAAACTAAAAGTCGCTGCCTGAAACACCGTTGCTCAGCCCCCTGGCTTGCCCCTATGCTGCACGTCGGGACCAGGGGAGACTTTGCATGAAAAAGCTGCTGCTTGCGGGCGCGGTACTTGTTGTTACGTACATTAGTGTCAGCCTTTGGCTCGCGCCCCCGAGCGCACCACAGCAAATGATCTTCCACGGCGGACCGATCGTGACGATGGAAGACGCCGCGCCGTCAGCAGAAGCCATCATAATTGAGGACGGCATCATCACCGGCATCGGCAGCCTCGCGGACCTGCAGGCACAGTCACCATCCGCAAGCCTCTATAACCTTGAGGGCAACACCCTGATGCCCGGCCTCATTGAGCCGCACAGCCACCCCATTGCCGCCGCGCAGTTTGCCGCCACCATTGATGTTAGCGGCTTTACCCACACCAGCCGCGCTGAGGTTATTCAAGCGCTGAAAGACAATGTGGACGATACGCCCACCCCGTGGGCGCTGGCGTTCGGCTGGGACCCGGTGATGGTCAATGACCTTGAGGCGCCAACACTTGCGGAACTGGATGCCATCGCGCCCGAAAAACCGCTGCTGATCCTCACGCAGATGATGCATGACGCTTACGCAAACTCAGCCGCGCTGGCGGCAGCCGGTATTACGTCAGACACACCCAACCCGACCGCGGGTGAGTTTGTGAAGGATGCGAGCGGGCAACTGACTGGCACCATCCGCGAAGTGGGCGCAATTAATGTGCTGTTTGCCGCCATGCCCCCTGCCCCAGCGGGCGCCAATGACCTTTTGTTGAACCTGTTCATGGCCGAGTATGCCCGCGCCGGATACACGACCGTGGGGGTAATGGGCCCTGTGGGCAATGACGCTGACCCTATCGGTCTATTGAAGCGCCGCAGCGGAACGGGCGCGCCGATCCAGACCATGGTCTATGCCCTGCCCGGCCAGTTGGCGGCAGAAAGCACGCCGGAGGGCAGAGGCGGCACCGCACCGGTGGTGGGGGTCAAATTCTGGATGGATGGCAGCCCCTATGCGGGCGGTGCGGCCTCGACAGAACCGTATGAAGTCAACGCGCTGACAACTGAGCGCCTGCACCTGAAACCCGGCCATATCGGCGCGGTGATGATCCCGGAGGATGAGTTTACCCGGAACTTCACGGAGTTTCACACCCGCGGCTTCCAGATCGCGACCCATGTGCAAGGCGAAGAAGCGGTGGAGCGAGTTTTGGATGTGGCGGAACGCGTGCTGGCAGACCACCCGCGTGCTGACCACCGCCACCGGTTGGAGCATAATGCGCTTATCAGGCCAGATCAGCTGGCGCGCGCGCACCGGCTTGGTTTCACCACCAGCTTTTTCATCGACCATATTCGGTTTTACGGCGACAAGCTGCCCTTGCTGTTTGGCGCGGAGCGCACCGCCCGCTATATGCCCATCGGCACAGCCCTTGAGGCCGGGCACACGGTGACAATCCATGCGGACCACCCGGCAACGCCCATTGGGCCGCTGCGGTCCTTAACGACACTCCTGAAGCGCTCACCCAACAATGGTGGCGATGCTATTGGGCCGGAGCAGATCCTCAGCCGCACCGATGCGCTGAAGGCCATGACCCTCAATGCCGCCTGGCAATTGGGGCTAGAGGACACGCGCGGCAGTCTGAAAGTTGGCAAGCAAGCGGATTTGTTGGTGCTATCACAGAACCTGATGACTGTGCCAGTGGATCAAATTGAAGCAACTCAGGTAATCGGCACCTGGATCAACGGCCAGCCGGTCGATACCCGCCAAACCACCCGCACAAATGCGAGCCTTTTGTGGGATGTGCTGATGGGGATGACCGGCCTCTAGTAGATAGAGAAGCGCAACTGCAGTTGAGCCTCGCCCTTATTCCGCAACGATCGCTTGCTGAAGAAATCTGTAAACACTTTGATTGTAAGGGAAATGAACCGCTTTGCTCTCTGTGTTGATATCATAACACTTGTAGCGCCGCATTTGTGGAATCACTAAATCCATCAAAAAGCCTGTTCGTGTTTGCCAGTTGAGAAAAATAGATTTTACTGCCCCATCCGCCCTGTCAACGAGTTCAAAGTGCTCCACGCTTCTAACTTGGCGAGGAAACAATATTGAGCCAGATCCATGGTACTCTGACAGGCCTTGGCCGCTGCGCAGCTCAAATTGTGGGTCCGCGAAAGATGTCTGATCAGTGTAGCAAAGATTTTGTTCCTTAGCGTTCGCTGCCAGCACTTTGGCCACCCTTTTTCGGTCATTCTCAAGCCGTACCTGAAACTCAGAATCACACGCTGCAGGGTCTGCGCTGAGAGAAGCGTTAGTCCAATACACCAGACGATCGTGCTCGCCGATATACTTCACATGCATTAGGGATGGATGTGCTAGAACTTTGGCAGTAGAGACGCCCAAAATGCTAAAAGCTAGCTTATCAGTTTTGACGGGTTCAAGTTGCACAACACCACCATAAAAACGGCAGTATGTTTGGAGACCAAAATAAACATACAGCTCATGGGCGAATGGAGCGATGCAGAGCATTCCAGTCAATACAGTCCGCTTTAGATCAGATATACCGGGCTTGTTAGCAAAAAGGCCCTTGCCAACGAGAAGCATCGAATAAACCCAAGCTGCGGAAACACCCAAGAACAGGAAAAATGCCAACGTTCTCGCCCCCCCAAAATTGTGTTCTAAAACAATCTCGCTGCGAACCAGTCGCGGAAGTCTTTGGTGGCTTCTGTGCCCGTTAAGCCAATCAGTTCCGCCAGATTCGGCCCGGCGATGCCGTCGCCCACCGCTGTGGTTGCGACCAGATAGATGATGAACCTTGCGTGGCGCTCTGCTACCTCGTCTTTCACCACCATGTCACCGGCGGCGGCTTTGATCGCCATCACCACACCGGTCTGAATGCGCTCAAACGACGTGCGCAGGGTTTGCTCCGCGCCCGAAAGGTCCCCGCCCCTGAGCATGGTCCAGGCCAGCAGGCGCGCGTGCCCGTCGTCCGACAGCACCTCAAAAACACGGAACAGCACCGTATGGTCTTCAGGGAAGACGCGGTCATCACGCGCGTCGCGTGTTTCCATCACCGCCAGAATGTCAGAGAGAAGTTCTTCAACCATTTGCTCGGCCAGCGACACACGCAGGTCTTCCGCGCTGCCGAAGTGATGCAGGATGGTGGAGTGGGTCACGCCCGCAATGGCGGCGATTTCCTTAATCTGCAGCCCTTCAGGCCCCACGGCTTTCAGCCGGGATTTTGCCGCACGCAAAATCAGCGCGCGCGCCTCCTCGGGGCTGCGGCGAATGCGTTTTTTGGGCGCCTCTGCAGTACTCACGTTTACCAAGTCTTCATTCCCTCTTCGTAAAGATAGTTGGCCTATCGATATTTTTGTTCGGCCCTATTGATATTTTTATCGTTAAGGCGTATGTTATAAACAGTAATGTTGATAACTATTGTACCAACAATAGGTTAGCTGACGCAAGGACGGCAAGATGACGGCGACCACATATGAACCCCCGAAAATGGAATTCCGCAAGGCATGGCGCGCGCTCAATGCGCTGATCGCTGACCCTGAGGACACCAGCCAGGTATTCACCATCATGCGGGCGCTGACCGGCAAGTCCTTCTACAAGCAGTATCTGAAGTTCAGGAAGAACAAGATGGGCGCGCAGGTTCTGGAAGAAAAGCGCAACCTGATTGACACGCTGGTGGACCGGGAAGCCTTGAAACAATACCCCGAAGGCACGCTTGGCAAGGCCTACATCGATTTTATGATCCGCGAGGGCATTTCGGCTGAAGGCCTCGCCGAGATCAGCGAAGATAGCTACGACGAGTTTGAAGACAAGGACATGGAGCGTTACGCCTTCCGCACGCGCGACATGCATGACCTGTGGCATGTGGTCACCGGCTATGGCCGCGACGGGCTTGGCGAAGTGTGCGTGGTCGCGTTTTCGTATGCGCAGACCAAGCAGCTGGGTTTCGCCGCCATTGCGCTGATGGGTGCTTATGACTTTTCGCGTCGGTTCCCGGGCAATCGCATTTTCCGCGCCGCCTGGCAGGCTTACCGCATTGGCCGCAAGGCTGAGTGGTTCACTGGCCAGGACTGGGAGCATCTGCTGACCCTGCCGATTGAAGACGTGCGCAAGATGCTGAAGGTGCAAACACCCGACATTTACCTTGAGCACGACGAGGTGATTGCCAACACCAGACCAGAGGCGCTTGCGGCCGCCGAATAACAGCTTGCGGGCGAAGACCGTGAAAGGGGCTCCCACCAAATTAACTTAGGCGTGGAGCCTTTTTTGTGGGCTGCGCATAGCCAGTTGGTTACACACAGACACTAAGCCTGTAGAGTGATCCGACAGCAGCGCCCGCACCAATATGGGTGGGAAAACTGTGATCGAGTTGGGAGGGTGGCATGTTCAAGTTTGCTTTGGCGGTACTCACCGTATTGGGGATGAAGCAACAAACTCTGTCTGACATAAACTTGGCGTTGCTACCCGATTTCACTAACCAAACCTGTTTCGCGCAACAAGTTCAGGTCACCGATTTGTCCGAGTGGTGCGAAGACGTGGAAGCTTTGTCGCGGCAAAGCGTTGCTCCCGGTGACACAAACACGGGCAGATACTTGGCTCGATTGTCAAATTTAAAGGACAAGCACGCGGCCACCTATGATGAGGAAACTCATTTGGAGAAGAAACTGGGTCTTTTGGAAGTTGCACTGCTGAGAGAGCAGACAAAGCTTTTGAACGCTTTTCTCTCACGAATGACTTACCAGGGAAAATACGATTCAAAGCGTTCAGTTTTTCAGAAAATCAGATTATTGTCCCTGCAGGCCAGCGTCGGTTTGAACGAAGATCCCGATGCAATTGATGACGCGGTTCGTGTACTCCTGAATAGCTATTTGAGTGACAAAGCTCTCACCTATACTGACCGAGCAGGTACCATCGTCGCCGGCAATTTTGCATACTATTACATCACTAATAATGAATTGCAGAAAGGCCTCGAGCTTCTTCAGTCGTGTACAAATCACTCGATTGCCAATGCTTCAGTGCCCCTGACAATTCCGTGTTTTTACCAGATTTTGAGAAGCCAGTCTTTGGACCAAAAGGTAGTCCAACAAGTTGCACAGTCGCTGCAAAGCAATATCTGCGGGGGGCTTCATAAGTCCGTTTGCGAAGCATTGTCTCCCGAACTTAAACCATATCTCCAGTAATCAAGGCCGCAGCCGCTCGATGATGTCGGCACTCATCCAGTACACGTCGCCTGCCACCACTTTGCGCCAGCCACCATTGGCTGGCTCGCTGGTACGGCGGGAGAAGAAGAAATATTTCCCATCACGGCTCACAACCGGGCAATAGTCCAGCCGCTCTGTGTTCACCTCCGGTCCCATATTGATGGGCGCGCCCCAGCTGCCATCCGCTGCGCGGTACGAGATATAGAGGTCGCCGCCGCCGATGCCGCCAGCTCTCTCCGATGAAAAGATGAGATAGCTCTCGTCTGGTGCCACGAAGGTGTCGCCCACGCTGTTGCCGCCGGGTATTTGAACCGGCACCGGCGCCTCAAAACCGCCGCCAACTTTGGCTTGCGCGCGGTGCAGTCCATCGCGGGAGGCGTCGCCGTCCCCATTTGCATAGGTGGTGAAATAGAGGCTGCCGTCCGCAATGACCGAGGAATAGACCTCCTGCGCGTCGGTGTTTATGGGCGCGGGCAGTGGCGACGCCGGTTGCCATGCACCGTCCTCGCCTTTTTCGCTCACCCAGATATTCAGGTTCCCTTCCCCGCCGGTTTCCGGCTCATAGGGCCCCATGAAATAGAGCCGCTGACCATCGGGCGACAGGGACATATCCGCCGCCCATGTGTGCGGCGAGCCCGGGTAAAGGCGCAGGCTTTTGGGTGGGTTCCAGCCACCATAGCTGAAGGTCGTGTGGAACAGGATCAATCGCCCCTTGCCCGGATAGCCCTGTTGCTCGTCAGGTCCATCAATCATGCGCGTGAAGAAAAATTCTTTACCGTCCGGCGAAAACACGCTGTTGAGTTCAACAGCACCCGTGTTCACCATGCCCGGCGCAAACAGCTTTGGCGTGTCCCCTGGCGGCACTTGCCCCAAATAGGGGCTTTGGTGACTATCAAGCGCCACGCTGCCTGTGGCCATAGTCAGCGATAGTGCAGCCATTGCTGCGCGTGTTATCCCCGGCATCGCAATCCTCCGTAATCAACATGGAAAACACTAATGACTACGGAAGACGGAGGCAACGGGTTGCGCACCAGAAGGCGCACCGTCAGCTGCCGCACTGCCGCTGCTGCTCCCTATCCCCACAGATGCTGTTCTTGTCAAACACCAGCGATTTCCGCAGGTAGCGCGCCAACTGGGGGCTGATGTCTGCGTCCATCCTGCCGCCCAAATGGTCGGCCAGCGCTTTTTCCAGCATGTAAAAATACGCTTCCCTGTGCAGGGCTTTTCGGGGGCTGTGCGGTGCCGATGGTTCAACCAGAAATGTCACCTGCTTGTTTGCCTGATGGAGCTTCAAGGCATAATCCCGCACATCCAGGATCGACACCCGCTTGTCTTTTTCCCCCGCCCAAATGTAAAGCGGGCGCTTGATATTTTGCATGGCTTCAGCGGGCGACTGTTTTGTCAGCCGAAGCGCGTCCTGCGGGTCATTCGGGTCCACAACAAGCCGTATGAAGTTCGCATAGCGAACCTGCCATTCAGGGCCTTGTTCTGCGTTCTTGGCAAAGCGAATGGCGTCCACAAGATTGGCGGGCGGGGCACCAGCAAACCCGACCTGAAACAGGTCAGGGGTGAACGCAAGCGCACCCAGAACCGAAAAACCGCCAAAGGAATGGCCGGAGATACCCAACTTGCCCGGGTCGCCCACCCCGCGCGACAGCACATACTGCATGCCGTCCAGAATGTCCTGATGCACCCTGCCGTTGCCAAAGTCACGATTGGCACTCAGGGTAAACTGCCTGCCAAACCCGGTGGAGGCGCGGAAATTGGGCTCAAACACCGCGTAACCCCGGTTGGCAAGAAACTGCGCCACACTATTGTAGCTGCCGATTGATCGGCTCCACGGCCCGCCGTGCGGCACCACAACCAGCGGCACTTCGCGTGGCGCCAGTCCATTTGGCAGCGTGACATATCCCAGCTGTTGCCCGCCATCACTAACCGGATACCAAACAGGCACGCGAAGGGCCGGCTTAAAATCTGTATCACTTGCGGCCTGACGTTGGGCATACGGGGCGGTTTCCATTGGCAAGAGCACGTCATCGCTGCCCGCTCGGTAGATACCGACCCGCGCAGTTTTGCGCCCAGGCCCCACATCAAACGCCAGCCAGGTTTCACGATCTTCGCTTGCTTCCAGTTCAACGTATTCTGCCTTCAGGCGCGGCTTCAGTCGGGCCAGAATGTCTGACGTATTTGCTGTTAATCCACCATGGGTGATGTGCTCATCCCGGTAAAAAGCAACATCAGGTTTCGCGGTGAGCGGGTCAATCATGACCGATGCCAGATCAAACCTGCCGGATGGGTCCGTATGCACCAGCGATGTCTCACCACTGTTGAGGTTGAGCGCATACAAAGACGCATGGTCGGTCTCGAACCGGCCTTTCATGTATAGGGTGCCCGACTGTGCATCAAAGCCATAAAGCGCACAGCCATCATTGCCGCTGCATGAGGTGATTGTTTGGGAACTGTCGCCTTGCAGGTGCAGAACTTCCATCATGCCCTCATGCAGTTCAAGCAAGATACTCACGCTGCCGTCAGAGCCCATCAGGAAATTCACGGGCCGCTGCGCGCTCTTGTGCAGCTGCGTGCGTGTACCGTCCGCGCTCACCCTGTACAAAATGGATTGCTGTCCTTCTTCGCTTTGTTTGGCGACAAAAAAGGCATGCGGATGCTGCCGGTCAACTCTATAGAAAACCTCATCACGGTCACGATCCAGATTTATGACAAAACCGGGTGCTTTGCCCGCATCCACCGGCACTGCTGACACCCCTTGTGCAGAGGTCACAAAAATATATTGGCTGTCTGCCGACCAATAGATGTCATCCAGCAGTTTGCTGGTCAGCAGCAGGCTGTGATCTTGGCTGATGGTGTCAAAGAGCCAAAGGGCGCGCCGCCTGCCCTGCTCTATCACATAGGCCAGTGATTGCCCGTCCGGGGAAAGCCGCACACTGTCAATGGCGCGCCTCTCTATCATTGCTGCGCGGGCAACAATCGGCGACGGTGCGCGCGCCGTGCTTTCTGCAATCGCGTCGTCCAGCGTGTCTGCTTGGATCGGTTGCATGGTTAGCGCTGAGGTTACGGAGGCTATCAGGGCAACAGCTGCCCATCGCCACCTGACTATAAGTGAGCGTTTCATATCGTTTTCCACTGTCGTTTGTGCCCTTCGATGGGCTATTGGAACCACCGCCAAAAGCGATGGCTCATTTATGATTTTTTTAGGCTGGCGCGGCAGATGCCTCTGCCACTGGCTCAGGCCCAGTTTCCTCAGGGCGCCACGGGTTCATCAACAAACAAGCAATGACGATGGGCAGCCCCAAGAAAGCAACCAACAGCAACCAGGTGGTTGCAACCGGTTTCGGCATATTCTGGCGCCGCACCAGAAATACCACTGCGGCAATGGCAAACAGATGCAACAGGATCGCCACGCCATACAGGGATGGCGGGTAACCGACCATGCGCTCCGCGGTCCAAGGTCGGCCGTCAGTGGTGCGGGGGTCGATCAACGCAACCATGTTGTCATAAACAATAGACAACACAGGTGCCGCCATTTCCAGGTGGTGCCGGATCCACCCCGGGTGGGCGTACGTGTCGAAAGTTCGCGTATAGACCTGCTCCGTTTCACCACCCGGCTTAGAGTGCAGAACAATTATGCCCGGCTTGTCGAAGGCAAGCAGGTCTGGTCCGCTATAGACCACCAGATAGCCATCAACCATTCGGTAGGTCTGCACATAATAAACACTGTTCGGGTCAACCGGATGTGGCACAATATGATCCGGCTCTGCGGCATAATATTCATCCGCAAATGTTTCCCGATCAAACAGCAACAAAGAACGGCTGGTCGAAAGCGCCACATAATGCTCTTCAATCTGTGGCGGACCAATGATGCGTTCACCGGTAGCTGGTTGAAACTTTTCGATCAGGTGCCGCTCGTTGAAATCAAGAAAATACATGCCATCCGAAGTGACCATGAGATTGTTGCCAGAGATAATTGGCACTTCGCGGAACCGGTCTTCGGCGCGCGCCTGATCAACACTTTCCAAAAAGCCGTTTCGACCCACTGCGCCCACCGGTTCCTGACTTATGGCATGGCGCCCCTCGAGCAGCATACTGCCATGAGAAAACTGCCAAACAGTGTTACTTTCGCTGTCGGACAGGGCATATTGCTGGTCCTTAATGAAAAGCTGGCCTCTGTGCGGGAACGGTGCAGCTTTTGTGGACACAATCGCCGCGTCCGCAAGGGCCGCCTGCTGACCAAACTGTGTGGCCCTGGGGTGGGGACTTCCCTGCAGCGCATAGTTTACGCGGTCAGCGGCATCAAGGTTCCAATAATAGCGGAAAGTGCCATCAATCGGATTATTGTCAGGATGCGTGCCCATAATGAATTTTGGCACATGATAGGTCATGGTTGAGGACATCGTCAGCCCATACATAACCGAAACAGAAAGCGGTACCGCCATCAGTGCGATGGCCCATGGCTTGCGGACATGCTGCGACAGGTTTGGTTTGAAGCTCACCGCATTCAAAATTGCAAGCAACGCCACCATTAGGATGGGGGGCAGAAACTGGCCAACGGCTGATTGCGGGGACGGTATCAGCAAGATCAAAATCAAGGGCGCAAAAAGAAAAGAGCCTTTGTTTGCGCTCAGCGCCGTCAAGCTACCAACCAGATACGCCGCACAACATAGCATAAAGAAATGCAAGACATAGGCATAGTGACGACCATCAATGACCGTTGCTGTCGCCAAATCGAGCCCCGCCACCATAAGAAACCATGGAACCGCGATTGCGATGGCCAGAACTGCCATACCCGCCAACATGACAGCGCCATAAATTTTTTGTGGGTCCACAGGGCGGTGGATCAAAAACGTCCAGTGGTTTTTGCGGCGGTGCAGCAGCATTTGTGTGAGACCAAAAGCCATGCTGCCAAACATCAGGGCCACACTCAGGACGGCCACGGGCTCTGAGTTAGGATCAAGAAACGGCCCTAGCCGGGAAATAAAAATGGCGGCGACCAGAAAAGCTATCATGGCCAGTCCGGCCGCTTTTCGATATCGCAGGAATTCACATACAAGTATGTTTTTCATCGAAGTGTCCTCAGTTTTTTCTGTCGTATGCGCCTGACGGCGATTTATGATTTTTTGTTAAAAAGGCATTCACCGCGCGCTCCAGATTGACGCTGGACTGTGAGATGCTGGACGCGCCCATATTTGCCAGTTGTTGGCCAAAGTCTGGGCCTTGGTCCGCCACCAAAATGTGATGCTGACCGTCGATGAGTTTGGCTGTAAGAAACCCGGGCATCTTATCCCTGGCGAACATATCGCCAACAAATTCACCAACCCAGTAGCTGACCCGCTGAACAAATTCGTCTGGCGAAGAATTGTTCACCAAATGGCCTTTTTCCATGATGATCAGTTTGTCGGCGACGCGTTCGATCTCTTCCATTTGATGCGAGCAGTAGATGATGGTGCTGTCATACTCGGTTTCGGTGAACATCAATGCTTCAAGAAATGATTGCTTGGCGACGATATCCAGACCCAGGGTTGGCTCATCTAGAATGAGCACCGAAGGTGTCTGGGCAAGAGCCATGGCAAGGTTCAGGCCAGCCCTCTCCCCCCGCGAAAGGCCTGACACCTTTTGCTTTGGGTCCACGTCAAAATAGCCAATGACCTGATCAAAAATTTCCTGGCTCCAGCTGGGGTAAAAGGCGCGCTGAAAGTCCATCACCCCTTGCGCCGTCATCCAGGTTGGCAGGGTGTGTTCTTCGTTGACATACCCGACGCGGCCGCGAACGCTTTCAGGCAGGGACCTGCTGTCCTCCCCCAGCAAATAGCCTGCACCACTGGTAGGCGATTCGATACCAAGCAGAATCCGGAAAAGCGTAGACTTTCCGGCACCATTGGACCCGACAATTGCATGAATGCCGCCCGGATCAACCTTCAGAGAAAAATCTGACAAGGCCTTTTTGGCACCGAACGTTTTGGTGAGATTTATTGTCTCGATGAAATGCTGCATGTTTTTGTTATCCTCGTTTTGTGCCGTTTTCCGGCGCGCCTTTGCCAAGTTTTGTTAATGCTGCTTCCACTCTTTCGAGAATCTCCTGGTCGGAAAACTCGAGGTAAGCGATCTCGTTTGCAAAAGCATCAACGGCCCCAGTCAGGCGTTTTTCTTGTTCTTCCTCGCTCAGTAGCTGTCGTGGCTCGGACACAAATAGTCCCAGACCCTGTCGGGCCTCTAGGAGGCCTTGAGAAGTCAATTCCGCATATGCCTTGGCAACGGTATTGGCGTTGATTGTGAGCTGCATTGCGAGCCCCCTAACACTGGGGAGCTTGGTACCCGTCGGCAGATTTCCCTGAGCGATCTCCATGCGCAAACCGTCAACGATTTGCTTGAAGATCGGCCGGGAGTCGCCTGTCACAATCTGGATATTTATCACGTGCCAATTCGTTCCAAAGATCAACTGTACTATTTGTACTAGTACAGTAGATACACATGATGACTCCGTCAAGACCCGGCGCAGAAATTTTAGCAGGAAACAACGTGAATGTTAGGCATACTGCCGCTTTGACACGCAGTGAGAAGCCTTTTGAGGTTGGCAGAGAGCTTACCTCAAAGGCACTTCTGCCGGTGATGCAGCTTGTCATTGTGTTTGGTGGAGGCCCGCACGAATCATGGAGAGGCCTGGGGTTTACCTATCTGGGCGGTGGAAAAACCGGAAATTTGAAAGTCCTTTCCAATTGCAGAAAAAGCTATCATAGCCATTCACTTTTCCTATTGACATTTATGTTCATTAATATCATCTTCTTATCAACATTCTTGTTCATTAATCCGAAGGATACAGACATGGCGACCTCCTCAGCCCCCACTTTGACTGTTGTAAATAGCGAGAGCTATACCCCACCCAAGATGGACTTTAAGGGTGCGTGGCAGGCCTTGAAGGCGCTGATGGCGGACAAGGAAGATACAAGCCAGGTGTTTAAGATCATGGGGTGCCTCACCGGCAAGTCGCTTTGGAAGAAGTATCTTCAGTTTTCTAATACCGAGGTGGGCAACCGCGTACTGGCTGAAAACATTGACCTGCTGGATACCCTCGCGGACCGCCATGCCCTGTCGCAGCTGCCGGAAGGCTCACTGGGCCGTGTATATCTTGATTTCATGAAGCGTGAGAACATCAGCGCCGAGGGTTTGGCGGAAGCAAGCGATGGCCGCTATGAGCAACTCACCCATGCCGGGCTGAAGCGCTACGCTGTTCGCTCCCGCGATATGCATGACCTGTGGCATGTGGTGTCTGGCTTTGGTCGCGATGGCCTTGGTGAAATTTGCGTAGTTGCTTTTTCTTACCCGCAATCCGGCTCCCACGGATTTGGTGCGATTGCCCTGATGGGTCTGGTGAACCTAACACGCGAGTATCCAAAACGCGGTATTTGGAAAGCGGTATGGCAGGCCTACCGCATGGGTAAAAAAGCGGCTTGGCTGCCTGGCCAGGATTGGGAACATCTGCTGACTCTGCCATATGAAGAAGTCCGCAAGCAACTGAAGTTGTCTGACCCGACTTATTACGCCGCACTCACCGACATTATCGCCGAAACACGCCCTGAGGCGATTGCCGCGAAGAATGAGGCGCTGCAGGCAGCATAAAGTTAGCTCGAGAGGTACAGACTTATTCTCTCGGGGAAGGCGGAAAGGGCGGCATTTGTCGCCCTTTTTGCATTGTTTTCGTAAATTTTTTAGGCGTCTGCCTCGCGCGCAAGGGTGCGCTGGTACGCGGGCCGCGCCAGGCAACGCTCGATGTAAGCCTCAATCGGGCTGCCTTCAGGCAGGATGCCGAACATCTTGAGGAAGTTGGCGGACGATCCCAGCATCACATCGGCGGCCGAGAATTGTTCCCCTAAAATCCACGGACCATTTGCCAGACCGGCCTCTAGTGTTTTGACCATACTGTCGAAGTCACCCCATCCATGCTGAAAAGGCTTCGGCTCCCAGCCGCCGAACTTCTCTGCCATTGCGGGCTCCAGCACACCGGGTGTGAACATCATCCAATAAAGATAGTTGCCGCGCGCCAGATCATCTATTGCCGGGGCCAGCCCAGCCGCTGGATACTTGTCCGCCAAATACATGCAGATTGCCGCTGATTCGGACAGCATCACATCACCGTCAGCAATCGCGGGCACCTTGCCCATCGGGCTTGCCACACGGAAGTCCATGGTTTTTTTCTGGGCCTCGTCCTGAATGTCAATCTGGCGAACTTCAAAGGGTTCACCGAGTTCCTCCAACATCCATAAAGCGCGCGCTGCCCGGGTTCTTGGGCACCAAAACAGTTTGATCATCTATAGCTCCCCAGCTGTTTTATAGTGTGACCGTATCACCGTCACTTCTGTGCCTCAATTGCCAAAAACCGTTGAAAAAGCTTTTTGCGACCCACCAACATAGGATATAGCTGAGGCAATTTCCGACAAACCATTGAGGCACCCAATGGAACAATCCCTGACTTTGAAAACTGAGTATGGCCTTTCTGGCACCAGCCTACGCTTTGGCGCAATTGCCTACGGTTGCTGGCGTTTTGCCGGCACCGACGTTGCAACCGGCACAGCCAAAATTGAAACTGCGCTCGAAAGCGGCTTTACGCTGATCGACACCGCCGACATTTATGGCACCACTTGGCCAGATGGGTTCGGTGAAGCCGAAGCACTGCTGGGTGATGTGCTTGAAGCCAACCGCGGCCTGCGCGACAATATGGTGCTGGCAACCAAAGGCGGTATCGTGCCAGGGCAACCCTACAGCTCGGCGAAATCATACCTGATCAAGGCATGCGAAGATTCGCTCACGCGCCTCAAAACCGATGTGATCGACCTCTATCAGATCCACCGCCCGGACCTGCTAACGCCGTTTGAAGAGGTTGCCGACGCCTTCAATACACTGTTGTCTGCCGGAAAAATTCGTTCCGCTGGCGTATCGAATTTTACAACTGCGCAAACTGCAGCTCTTCAACATTACATGGACCGGCCACTTGTTTCGCACCAGCCGGAATTTTCTTGCGCTGAAACAGCGCCAATCACCGATGGCATTCTTGATCAGGCACAGGAAAACAACATGGTGGCCTTCGCCTGGTCGCCGCTTGCTGGCGGTCAGTTGGTGTCCGGAAAGGCTGAAGCGCCCCATGCCGACAAGATCAAACGCATCGTCCCAGTGTTGGACCGTATCGCAGAAGAAAACGACGTTGACCGCAGTGCAGTTGCGCTTGCCTGGCTTCTGGCACATCCAGCGAAAGTTGTTCCCATCATTGGTACGCAAACGCTTGAGCGCATTCGCAGCAGCGCCGATGCTCTCAAAGTCAAAATGACGCGCCGCGATTGGTACGATGTTATGGAAGCCAGCCGCGGCGCCCCCATGCCATAGCGCTTTGCCCTACTCGGGTTCAGGTGACGACAGCAGCTGTTTCAGCTGCTGCTCTGCCTCGGCTCTGATCTGCGTCAGGGTTACGGGTTCAGACCGCACATCAAGCAACTGCTGCCAAATGGCTTCTGCTTCTGTTTGGCTGACAGTGCCTTTGCGAGAAAACATGAGATAATAAGACGCCTGATGATCAGCGGTTGGTAATATCTTCAGTCGCCCCCGGTATGCGGGCTCACGCAAATATATGTCAGCTACGTCGCTCATCACGACAACTGAAGCTACCCGCCCCCGCTCCAGCATTTTAAAAAGGCTATCAAAAGACTTTGCGCTTTGAACAACGGTGTCGCGCTCTTTGAGCAGGTCAGAAAAGTTGTAACCCAGCGGCACCCCAACTGGTTGAGGCAAAGAAAATCGGCTGCCATTCCCCTCATATTCGGTGCCAGCTCTGACAATCACAACATCGCGGGCACGCGATAGAAATGCCGCTTCGTCTGCAGCGTCAGCTGCCCCCTCAGGATATAGGAATTGTTCTGTTCGGTCTTCGCGGTAAGAGGCGGATACCACACCGTCAAAGGCGCCTCGGGCGGCTGCGTTCAGGCAGCGGGTCCACGGCAGAGCTGTTACATCAACGGCGCGACCATTGCGCAATATGGCTTCTCGGGTCAAACCAACATGGGTGCCAACCGCCTCACCCTCCAACACGAAAGTAAGAGGTGCAAAAAAATTATCGTCTGTGCACAGTCGAATAGGTTCCGGTTCGTCTGCCCAAGAAATTGAAGCAGGTATCGCCACCAGACAAACTAGTGATCGCCAATTAAAGATGTCAGACCCCCACGGTTTTTCTATCTTGCTTATAGGTCGCGTGGTTTAATATGTCGTTAAAAGTCGGCGGAGTTAACAGTGGCATTTGAAACAACAGAAAATACGGATGAAGCCTTTGCAGCCATCATGGCGCACGGCCTTACGCTGCCCGAGGCGTGGGAAGACCACCCGTGGGGCGAAACCGTGTTAAAGGTGCGCAAGAAGGTGTTTGTATTCCTGAATGGCAGCAAACCTGGCGTGTTTGCCATGTCTGTCAAACTGCCCCGTTCGGCCGAATTTGCCTTGCTTCACCCTTTCGCCAGCAAAACCGGCTATGGGCTTGGCAACAGCGGATGGGTTACCTGCGAATTCAACGACGGCAATGAAATTCCGGTCGATATGCTGGTTGAATGGATGGAACAAAGCTTTACCGCCGTTGCCCCCAAAAAACTGGCGGCGCTTATTCCGGAATCGTAACGACTGCCCCCATTTCCGCTTATCGGCGCAACCGATCAAACATATTGAAACATTCAATGGCACAAGAGGCTGACTGTGCTTGGCAAGCGCGCCTGCACCTATTATGTAGGGTGCAAGGTTAGGACAAGACGGGGCTGTGTATCGTCCCGCCGTTTAAGGAATTCTGTCATGAGTGACACCAAACACACCAAGATGCTGATTATTGGTTCGGGCCCAGCTGGCTACACCGCAGCCATTTATGCTGCGCGCGCCAACATTCAGCCGATGATCGTAACTGGCATGCAAGCTGGTGGGCAGCTGACCATAACCACGGACGTGGAAAACTACCCCGGTTTTGCCGACGCTGTGCAAGGCCCTGATCTGATGGAAGCCATGCGCCAGCAAGCGGAGAATGTGGGCACGGAAATCATTTATGACCTCATCAACGAAGTGGACCTGAAGTCAGTGCCAAAGCGCGCCGTGGGCGACAGCGGCACTGTTTACACTGCTGACACAATCGTCATTGCAACCGGCGCACAGGCGCGTTGGCTTGGCCTGCCTTCTGAAGAAAAGTTCAATGGTTACGGCGTCTCGGCATGTGCGACCTGTGATGGTTTCTTCTACCGCGGTAAAGAGGTGATTGTGGTTGGTGGTGGCAACACCGCCGTTGAAGAAGCTCTGTATCTCGCGAACATCTGCTCGAAAGTCACGCTGGTGCATCGCCGCGACGAGTTGCGCGCTGAGAAAATCCTTCAGGACCGCCTGTTTGCTGCCGCAAACATCGATGTTAAGTGGGACCATGTGCTTGAAGAAGTGGTGGGCACCGAAGAGCCACTTGGCGTAACTGGCGTGAAGCTGAAAAGCGTGCACACGGACGCGATCACAGAACTGGACGTGCACGGTGTGTTCATTGCAATTGGGCACACACCTTCAACGCAGATCTTCAAAGGTCAGCTTCCGATGGATGATGAAGGTTATATCGAGAAGAAACCAGATAGCACGGAAACAGATATCCCGGGAGTTTACGCTGCCGGTGACGTGACAGACAAAGTCTACCGCCAGGCGGTGACAGCAGCTGGCATGGGCTGTATGGCTGCCCTTGAGGCCGAGAAGTATCTTGCTGTGCTGGAGCATGCACAAGCGGCTGAATAAACGCTTGCTCGCAACCAAGAAAAAGCCCGCTGACTTTCAGCGGGCTTTTTTGCTTTTTACTGGATCGCCAGTTCACCGGGGTCGTCATCTTTATCTTCTTCCGGTGTTTTTTCCTCAGCGGCCTCTGATGTGCCGGCAGCAACTTCCTCGATGTCCACGGTACCTTCCAGTGTGGATCGCTCGAAGTTCAATTCCCGGCCAATCAGCGTATGCCTGACATGTGATGGCAATCCCTTCACTGCAAGGGTTACCCCCCCTGCTGTCTCGGATGAGGTATGGACGGATAGCCCCGCTTCATGCAGCTGGCCATTATACAGGTCAGCAATGTTCCAATCATCAACGCGCGGATCGAAACTTTCAAACTCAGCCAACCGCCGTGCGAACGACGGTCGTGCATGCTGCCTCAAGTGGCGCATCACGTCAGCCTCAAAGTCAGGGAATTGATCTGCCATGCGACTATAATAAGTGGACACTCGGAGTTCCCCGTCCCAAATCTGGGTGCCGCGCACGCTGTTGACAAAATCACGGGCATTTTGGCGCAACTGATCATTCAACCGGTCACTCTTGAAGGCTTCTTTGCGAATATCCGGCGTGCCAACCGCCCCCATGTAAAATCCGTAAATCACCAGCGGGTCACGCCAATTGGCAAGAACATGGTCCTGGATGTCCATAAGCGTAATCGGCTGATCGCCGAGCATATAAGTTTCGCTAACGAGGAAAGACCTTGGATTTGACCGATCAAACAAGGGCTCAAGATTGGTGATCGGATACTCTTCGGCGATTTTGGCCAAAACAATCACGTTATGCATATTAAACCAGTAGACCAGTTGCTCAGTTCGGCTCAGGTCCTTCAGCGGCAATTCGCTCGGCAACGCCAGCAAGTCATCCCGAATGGCGCGAATGACGGCTCTGTGGTTGTCCCTATATTCATGGAAGGCAACTCTGCGCGCTTCAAATCGGGAAGCGGTGCGGCTACCGCTATACATTCTCGTCATGGAATTGGTTTTGATACGACCTGCCCGCTGATGCGTGGACGGTCCCATATCAATGACCGACTTCGACAGCACATAATCCAGATCGCTATAGTCGATCCAGATGTCAGACCTTGGATTGTGGTCTTTTGGCAAATCTGCAGCTAATACGGTCCCTGAAGTTGTCAGCATCAAAGCTACTACGAATAACAGCGACTTCATCTTCGCCCCCTTTATGTATTCATAACGCAATACACCTACACAGTACGTAAATTAGCTGAACACTGGATTAATATGAGGTCAAACCCAGGCTAGCCCTTGCCCTTTGGCGGTTGCACAAGCTTGCGGGCCCGCGCCTGCATGGCTTTGGTGCCCTGCTCCAGTGCAAACTTCAGCGCTTTCACAGAGGCATTCCGGTACGCAGCATGTTGTTTGGACAGATCACTGAGCGCCTGCATGGCACTGGTGCGGGCGATGCTTGAGTTTCCTTCATAAAAAACAGCTTCAAGCCGCTGCAGAAAAGTTTTTTGTTGCGGCTGGGAAAGCGCAAGCCCGGGCAGGATTTTGGCTAACTGCTCCATGGTTTCCCACTGGCCTTTGGCAAATGCCTTTAGCATTTGCCCCACAAAAGGCTGCAGCAGCTCCGGATTGTTTTTGAAAACTGTTAACAAGGCGTGGGCTGCGTGGGAGCCGATGGTTTTGTTTGGGGACGTCAGCGCGTCCACAAGTGTAGCCAGCAGCGGTGGGCTTTTCAGGACAATCTTGGCAACAGCAGTAGAGTTGGCAACAGCGTTCCTGCGCCCCTCTGCTAACATTGCCATAATTTCACCGGGTTGCATGCCCTACCCCGAAAAAACGTCTTCCACCGCCTGTTTGGCCTCATGACCCTTGTCGGTCAAAATGATTACATTGCTGCCCGACTTGTGCGGCTCCAGACCGACAAGCCCCGCATTCCTGAGCGGCGCCATATACTGGAAGACTTGCATGTCCGACAGGCTCATCGCAACAGCGATTTCGCCAATGGTGGGTGTTTCGAAGTCCGCAATGACCATAAAGGCAATCATGGCTTCGGCATTCAGCGACGGATAACGCATTCTAAGTGCGTCCGTTGCAGCCTGCAGTATTTCCTTGTTGCTCATCACCCATCCCCAAACGCGGCAGTGCAAGTGTTTGAACACTAGGATTAATTGGTAAACATAACGTTGACCATATCCCAAACTCTTGCCGCGCCCTGTATTCGGTGAGATAGTGCGCCCACACCGGGAGGCACATATGGACTGGGACAGGCTTCGTATTTTTCACACTGTGGCGGAAAGCGGCAGCTTCACAAGTGCCGGGGCACAGCTGAATTGCAGCCAGTCCGCCGTTAGTCGCCAGATCAGGGCCCTTGAAGACAGTTTGAATGTATCCCTGTTTACCCGTCATGCGCGCGGCCTTGTGCTAACGCAAGAAGGCCAGGAACTGTTTGAAACGGCGCGCGAGGTGGTGCACCGCATTGACGAGACCGAGCGCCGCCTGATGGAATCCAAAGAGCGCCCCTCTGGCCTGTTGCGCGTCACGACCATGGTGACTTTTGGCGCCGTGTGGCTGACACCGCATCTGGAGCAATTTGTGCTCGAGTATCCGGAAATTGACTTGCAGGTAAAACTGGATGACGAAGACCTGGACTTGTCCGCGGGCGAAGCAGATGTGGCGATCCGCCTGCATGAACCCGAGCAGGCCGAGTTGATCCAGCGCCCGCTTGCTACCTTTCATGTGCATATGTATGCAAGCCCCGAGTATCTTGCGCGCAAAGGCACGCCCGTGAGCACAGCCGACCTTGATGCCCACGATCTGATCACCTTTGGCACCAGTACAGCCCCGGTGATCCGGGGCCTCAATTGGCTTCTTGAAGTGGGCAAAGAGACCCACAAACGCAAACCACGGCTGGAGGTAAACAACCTTTATGGCATCATGCATGCCGTTGAAGCCGGCATGGGCATTGCCGTTTTGCCTGACTATCTGGTGCACAATCGGCAAAAGCTGGTGCGGGTGCTGCCTGACGTGGAGGGCAACAGCTTCAACAGCTATTTCTGCTACCCGCCCGAGCTTAGGGGTTCGTTGCGGGTAGCGCTCTTTCGCGATTTCCTGATCCGGCAGATCAGGGCTGAGAGCAATATTCTTTAGGCGGAGCCGAGCCATGATCCGGGTTATCTACCGCTGGAACGTATCGCCTGAGCGGAAGCAAGAATTCGCAGACGCATGGCAAAAGGCGACACGGGCAATTCACGGCGAAACACCCGGAGCGCTTGGCAGCTTCTGCCTGGAAAACATTGAAGACGTGGATGAAGTGCTCACTGTCGCGCTCTGGCACTCGGAGCAGCAGTGGCGGGACTTCATAGGCAGTGCAAAGCAAGGCCCCATGGCTGCGCTTCATGACATCGGCACGCTGCTTTCAACCACGCCCTATAACCAATTGGGCGACGAAACGGTTGCGCTTGAGCTCTGACCACTTGGCCCGTTATTCCGCCTTTAGTATCTCATCGCCTTCCTGCATGGCGTAGACCACATCCATGCCTGAAACCACTCGGCCGAACACTGTGTAGCGCCCGTCCAGATGGCGGTTATGTTCCAGATTGATGAAAAACTGGCTGCTGCCGGTATCGGGGCCCGCCGTTGCAACGCCAACCGTGCCCGGCATATGGCTTAAGGCACCCCACTCTTCGCGGATGGTGCCGTGACTGAACTGGCGCATATCATCAATCTGGCCAAACTGGGCGACAAAACCCGGAATGACCCGATGCCAGATCATGCCATCCATTGCACCCTCGCGGACGAGGGAGACAAAGGCATGGCCTGAGTATGGCGTACCTTCGAACATTTCGATGGTGATGTCACCGCGCGTTGTTTGGAGCGTTATGAGCGTGCCGTCGGACGCAGCTGCTTCCACATAGGGCACCGTAGGGCGCACCGGCGCTGGCCTAACCGCATCCGGGTCCAGCGTTCCTTGCACCAGTCGCGCCCGAACCGGATCGCGGGAGGTATCCAGATAGCTTTGCAGCATCGCGCGGCCTTCGTCACTGCCTGCCAGCAAAGCGATGGCGCGAAACGCTTTGTAGAAACTGCCGTCCGCAAGCCATGTCGCGGCAACCTCACGGGCGCGTTCGTCACCAAGCCGCACAAGCCCCTCCAGCGCCGTGACGGCAAGCCATGGGTTTTCATCTTCAACAAAGTTCCAAATCCGTTCCTGCACGACCGCATCTGCATCTTCGCGAGCGGCCAGCGCAGCCAGAGCCAGCTGCTTAAACTCAGGTGCTGCATCCAAAAGCAGCGTCATCAGGAAAGTACGACTTTGTGGATCAGACAGTGACCCCATCCCCCGAATGGCTGCAACAGCATATCGCTGAGCCTCCAGGGAGTTGAGACTATGCTGTGTCGCTGCTAGTCCCAACCAAGTAAAAGACTTCTCACCAAATTGCGACAACAGTCGAGTGAGGTGATACGTTTGCGCCTGGTCGGCATCTTCAGAATCTAACGTTGTCAGCTGTTCAAGCTCAAGCGTAGTATCCAAATTGCCAATTCGGGTTAGAAAGTATGCAGCTTCAAACCCAAGCTTGCCGGGTTTGCCAGCAAAAGACAGGATTTGCTCAAAATCCAATCCTGGAAGATCCGCCGGCGTTAGGCCCGAATAGGTGATGGATTGCATCAGGCCATAAAGGGCGGCTGCTTTTTCATCATCGGATTTATCGCTTGCAAGTACGTCCGCAACCAGCGCGACGTGGGCCGCCCGGTTTTCTTCAGCTGCCGTGAAACCCAGCGCTTCGAGCGCGATGGCCCGTACGCCAAAAGAACCACCATTTTTGGCAAGATCGGCGATCTCGGGAAAAGACGCTGTATCGCGGCAGTTGGCGAGCCCCTCAAGCGCTGCAGACTGCACATCCTCGCTGGCATCCAGGAACGGGCGAATCGCTTCGCAGGCTTCAGCCCCCATCAGGCCCCAAATCCGCAAAGCACGATTATCCCAATTTTCTACCGAACGAGCCAATAATTCGGGTTCGTTTCGGCGCTCGTCAACTGCCTGCAAAAACTCAGACTGCAGACTTTGCGCGCTCACCGACGTGGACACCGCAAAAAACAGGCCTGTCACGATAAGCCCATGTAATACCGTCTTTATTTTAAGCATGCCGCCTCGCCTTTTGCATACCACCCTTGCCTCTAACCCAGTGTGAGTTCACACGTTTGTTATGAGCATCACCTGTAGCCATGCGCCTGGCGCATGGCTGGTGCGACAATATGGTGGGTTCTCCTCATCATCTGATCAATCTATATACAGGTCATCGCGAACGGGCAAACACGACGGTGATCGCCCAGCCCGCGAAAAAGTTTTGACGGTATTCCGTCATAATGGCCGGCCCTGGTAACTCTCCCCCCTCCCCCACTTCACCAGGGTCGGCCAATTAATTTCCCGGGATGTATTCCGGTTTTATAGTCCCCTATAGATTTGGCCCCACTTGTTGGGGCCTTTTTTTTGGCCTCAATCATAGACCCCTGTCTTAGGTTTAGGACCGCTTGACTTGGCAAACCAATCGCGCGACGGTGCGCGCCTCTTTAAATTTTCGATTGAGGCGTTCTGATGAAACTGACCCAAAACCCGTCACCAAAACTGCGCTCGCTGCTGCTGGCGCTTGCGGCCTCCACGGCGCTTGTTGCGTGTGAGCCTGCGCAGAACACGTCTGAAACGGCGGCGCCTGCCGTCAGTGCGGAAGAAGTCGCGGCAGAGAGCGCACGCCTCAATGAGTGGTTCGAAGCGCAGTATGAAACCGAGCTTGCCTTCAGCCCCATTCAGCAAACCTTTCAGGGAAAGTCGGAAAACCAGGACAAAATTGACGACTTCTCGCTTGAAGCGCAAATGGCACAGCTCAATTGGAAGCGCGCCAGTGTTGCCGAGATGAAAGCCAGCTTTGATTATGACAAGCTGAATGCAGACGCTAAAATTTCGTACGACATTTGGGCCTATCAACTCGCCGCCAACGAGCGCGCCAACGAGTTCCGCACCAACGGTTACATCTTTGATCAGATGACAGCGGTGCACTCCTTCTTCCCGCAGCTTCTGATCGCGTTCCACCGCGTGCAAACAGGCGGGGACATGGAAAACTATGTGGCTCGCATCAAGGCATCAGAAGTCGCCATTGATCAACTGATTGCCCTTTCAAAAGAAGCGGCAGCAACTGGCGCACGGCCACCGCGTTTTGCCTTTGAAAGCGTGATCGACAGCGCGCGGCAGATCATCACCGGCGCCCCCTTCACGGCTGACGGTGACGACAGCTCCATCTGGGCGGATGCAAAGGGCAAAATCGCTGCGCTGCAGGAAGCCGGCACCATTGACGCTGCGCAAGCTGAAGCGCTGACCACTGCCGCCCGTGAAGCACTGGTGAACAACTGGCAGCCAGCGTATGAGCGCCTGATTGCCTGGCAGGAAGAAGACATCCAGAACACCAGCGAGCAAACGCAAGGCGTGAGCGCGCTGCCGAACGGCGAAGCTTACTATAACGAACGGCTGGCGAACCAAACCACCACCTCACTAACGGCCGACCAAGTGCACCAGATTGGCCTTGATGAAGTGGCGCGCATTAAAGCTGAGATGGAAGCTATCAAAAACAGTGTCGGTTTTGACGGCGACCTGAAGGCGTTTTTCGCCATGCTGCGCGAAAGCAAAGACGACCGCACGCATTATTACCCGGACACAGATGAAGGCCGCCAAGGCTATATTGATGACGCAACAGCTGCGATCGACAATATCAAAGCCAAGCTGCCTGACTATTTTGGTATACTGCCGAAAGCGGACCTGGAAGTGCGCCGCGTTGAACCGTTCCGCGAGCAACCGGGCGCAGCCCAGCACTATTTCCCGGGCACACCAGACGGCAGCCGCCCCGGCGTTTATTACGCGCACCTTTCTGACATGACGGCCATGCCAAAAGGCGAGCTTGAAGTGATTGCGTATCACGAGGGCCTGCCCGGCCACCATATGCAGATTGCAATCCAGCAAGAGCTTGAGAGCGTGCCCACATTCCGCACACAAGCGAACTTTACGGCCTATGCGGAGGGCTGGGGCCTCTATTCTGAAATTCTCGCTAAAGAGATGGAAGGAACCTACACTGACCCATATTCAGACTTCGGTCGTTTGGGGTCCGAGATCTGGCGCGCCATCCGCCTTGTGCTCGATACCGGGCTGCATTCCAAAGGATGGAGCGAAGAACAAGCAGTTCAGTATTTCCTCGACAACTCTGCGATCACAGAAGCGCAGGCTCGCTCTGAAGTGCAGCGCTACATGGTGCTGCCGGGGCAAGCCACCAGCTACAAAATTGGCATGATCAAAATCCAGGAACTGCGGCGCGACGCTGAAGCGGAGCTTGGTGACAAGTTCGACATCAAAGGCTTCCATGACACTGTGCTTGGTGGCGGTGCCGTGCCACTGAATGTGCTGGAGCGCATGGTCGACCAATGGGTCGCCAATGTTCAGGCAAGCTGAGGCAAGCCACAGAATTCTGAAAAGCCCTGCTTCGGTGGGGCTTTTTGTTGGATACCGCTTGCTTGACTATTCTGAATGCGGCTTAAGTGATGGGTAGAGCATTCTTTAAGAAGGACATGCACCGTGATTGTATCCACTATCAGTATTGCCGCCGCAACGGGCGGTGCTTTTGCCCTCACCCGCCGTTATTTGCGCGGCGCAAACCTGTCGCGCTGGGACACGCCCATCGACACCACGTTTGCAACGCCAGAGCCTTCCAAAGAGATGGTGGGCGTGAATGAGTACCTGAGCCAGGAATTCAGGTTTGATGAAACGCTTGAGGCCAAGCGCGCGCGTTTCGACAGCACGGGCGAAGGCCGTGATTTTGGCTGCACCTTCAAGGCGGACACAGTTGAGTTTGACGGCGTATCAGTGCCGGGCGAGTGGACCCTTGTTGAGGGCGCGGACCCAAGCAAACGCCTGCTTTACCTGCATGGCGGCGCATTCACTGTTGGTAGCCCCAAAAGCCATAGGCCCGTGACCAGCAACCTGGCGCGCCGCACCGGCTGCGCGGTATTTGCACCCGATTATCGCCTGATGCCGGAAAACCCGCGCATCGCCAGCGTGATTGACAGCCGCGCAAGCTATCAGTGGCTCTTGGAAAATGGGCCGGATGGCCCTGCGGCAGCAGATAAAATTGCCGTCGCTGGCGACAGCGCAGGCGGCAACCTCACGCTCGCGCTCTCGAACTGGTTGCGTGACAATGGCCTGCGCAAGCCTGATGCGGTTGTGGGCATTTCGCCGGCAACAGACGGCGCTGCCACCGGCAATACAATCCGCAGCAACTATGAAACCGACATAATGCTGAAGCCGCTGGTGGGCATGATGCTGAAAGTCCCGCATAATTTGCTGCTTGTTGGCATGTGGCGACGCCTTGGCATGTCGCCTTCGTCCCCCACAATATCACCCGTGCATGACCGGCTGCATGACCTGCCGCCTACGCTCATCCATGTGAGTACAACCGAGATGCTGTATGATGATGCCACGCGCTATACCAACAAAGCGCAGGCCGCCGGATCGCCAGTAACCATGCAAAGCTGGTCGCACATGTGCCACGTCTGGCATATCTTCGATCAGATGCTGCCGGAAGCGCATCACGCCATGGATGAAATCGCGAAGTTTATGCTGGCGCAAGGCGTGGGCATCGAGGGCTTTGCCGATTTCGAAAATGAGAAAAAGGTAGCTGAATAGCGGTCAGCCACTATTGAAACGCAAGATGCCCGCCCCGGGGAGGGACGGGCTGGCGGCTGGAGAAGGGAATGTCTCAGGCCACCGGGGTGTCAGCGCGATACACCTCAAAGTCTACGTCTTCAATTTTTACCGTGCGGAATGTTTGACCAACACCCAGGATCAAACACAGCTGCAGGTAAAAACTTGTCATGACGGGATCAAATACTTCGAAGGCGAATTCATCTGCCAACTGGGTCAGCAATAAGAACAGGCTGATCATGAAACTGGATATCACCAGTATGTTGATCGTTACGCCAATCGTGCGCATCTGGTCATCGCGCGCCTGATAGGGGTCAACTTTTTTACCGTGGAGATGCTGCGCGATAATCAGGGCATACGCACCCTGCATACCCATGATGAGGATAAGTGTGGCGTATGTTTCACCGCCCCAAGCGGTGATATCCCCAGCCTGCCAGATATAAAATCCCAGCCAAATTACGAACATGGCAACGGCAGCGAACAGGTAACTTGGATGCACGAAATCAAATAAGCGTCGAGGGCGCAAATCCGCGGATCGCACTGTGGACTTGTAGCCAGCCTGCATGTTGCTAAATTGCTGATACTCTTTGACTGCGAGATAGAGGAAAGGCGCTGCCTGCAGGAAGAAGTAAAGCATGACAAAGATTTCGTCGCCGCCTTCAAGTGCGGGCTCGTAACCGCTGCCGAGCATGTAGGCCAAAATGCCAACACCCGTTGCTGCCACGAGCTTGCAGTATGCACCGATCCACTTCAAACGCGTCATCAGACTTCTGCTTGCAAATTCAGGTGTTTTGCCCGGGTACAGCTTTGGATAGTCGATTGGTGGATAGTTATCATGCACATACCGGATGCGCTTCATCATCTTGTTCGGATAGTGGATTGAAATCACATATATCTGGCCCAGAAAAACCAGATAGAAAATTGCGAGTATCACTGTCATTGAAAAATCTGCAGGCATGTTAGCCTCCACTTTGTTGGACGGATTGCATGGCTGCATTAAATGCAAGGCGAATTTCACTGTCTGTTGCGCCTCTGTCGCGGCAAACGCCCACCACGTCCGTCAGTTTTGTTGAAATCCAGGCATTGATGTCGATGCCCACGTTTTTTGGGGCATCCGGGTGCACAAAAGTGCCGCGGTAGCCTTTGGTTTGAATAATGCTGTCGCGCTCAAGCAATTTGTACGCTTTGGCAACGGTTTTGTTGTTCAGGTCCAAATCATTGGCCAGTTGGCGAATGGATGGGAGCGCATCACCAGGTGCAATTGCAGCCGTCTCAACTGCCCCCTTTATGCCATTCACCAACTGACTGAAAACGGGAACCTCGCTGTCGATATCTATCATTATTTGCATATATCTTGTTCCATATGTACCAGTGCATGTAGTGGTACATATGGAACATCAGGGAGTCAAGCGCCTTTTTTGTCTGCAACTTTTTCACGTTATTGCGAAAGCCGTCCCGTGCGCTTGACGGCTCCCTGATAATTTTCCACGCTTGCATCGGGCATTAGGGAGGGTTTCATGAATTACCTGTTTCAAACGGTTCTGGCCGCCGTTTTTTTGTCGGCGATCGCACATGCCGCCGATAAAAAAGCCTTGGTAGGTGGGCGCTTAATCGATGGGTTTGGGCATCGTCCAATTGCCAACAGCGTTATCCTGATTGATGGCGATACCGTTGAAGCTGTGGGCACTGTCGGCACGCTTGCTGTGCCCCAGGGTTATGAGATCATTTCCACAGAAGGCATGGACGTGTTGCCCGGCCTTTGGGAAAGCCATGCTCACCTGATGCTGAATGGCCACTCCGATTACGCCCATTGGGACGAAACCTACAAGGACCGTCTGGCGAGTGAAATCATGCCCGCGAGCGCGCTGCAACTGCTGATGGCGGGCATCACATCGGCACGTGACCTGGGCGCGCCGCTTGCAGACACTGTTTCTGTGAAAGAACGCATTGCCGCCGGCGAAATACCCGGGCCACGCCTGTTCACCAGCGGCCCATTCCTTCAGCATGAAACATCGCCTGACGTGGCGCACTTCCGCTGGGCGGTGACAAGTGTTCAGGAAGCACGCGCCCGCGTGAACGAGCTTGCAGACGCAGGAATGGAGATCGTGAAACTCATCGATCAGGACCGCATGGAGCTTGAAGTCGCACAAGCAATTGTCGACACGGCCCACGAACGCGGCATGAAAGTTGTCGCACACTCCCACCGGCCTGACGAGATCCGCCGTGGCCTTGAAATTGGTGTGGACAATTTCGAGCATACCGGCCTGACAACCGCGCCCGAATATCCCGCCGATGTGATGGCCATGTTGAAGGAACGCACCGCAACCGGTCGCATCGCAGGTGGACCCATGTATTGGACACCAACCGTCGAAGGTTTGTGGAATTATCCGCTAACGGTCGACAACCCGGAAAAGCTTGATGGCACTTGCTGGCATGCAGGCCTTCAGCCCGACACCATTGCAGACATCAAAGCCTCCATCCAAAAACCCGGCCAGTTTGCCTACTCCGCCCTTGTGCCCCTGCGCAGGCCGACGCTGAAGCGCAAGATCGCTCAACTGCGCGAAGCCGGGCTGGTGTTGCTTGTGGGCACTGATAGCGGCATCCCGATGAAATTCCATTGCCAGAGCACATGGAACGAAATGGCTGCTTGGGTGGACGTATTTGAAATTCCGGTGATGGACACCATCCGTGCTGCCACCTACTGGCCTGCTGCCATGATGGGTGTTCTGGACAAACAGGGCACCGTTTCAAAAGGCAAATACGCCGACATCATTGCAGTGAAAGGTGACGTGCTTCGCTACATCAACCTGTTGCAGGACGTGGATTTTGTGATGAAAGGCGGCGTGGTCTACAAATCCGGCGATTAGTCCGCGAGCTGTTCGCCGCGTTTTTTGGCAGCTGCAACCGTGCGGGTCATTAATTCGGTCAGCTCACCTGACTGCATCAACACCTCCAGCGCCGCCGCCGTGGTGCCACCCGGGCTAGTGACGCGTTCCCTGAGTGCGGAAGCGGGCATGTGAGCCTCTTTATCAAGCAGTTTAGCAGCGCCAATAATGGTCTGGCGGGCCAACATCATCGCCGCGTCTGCGGGCAAACCATTTGCTTCTGCTGCGGCGGCAAGGGCCTCAACCATATGAAACACATAGGCGGGCCCGCTGCCTGAGGTGGCTGTTACGGTATCCATCAGGCTTTCGTCATGCACCCAAACGGTTTGACCCGCAGCCTGCATGACTGCATCCGCCAGCAGGCAGTCAGCCTCAGAAACGCCGTCAGACGCACACAGCCCCGTTACCCCCGCGCCAATGGCAGCAGGTGTGTTAGGCATGGCCCGAACCAGGCTTGCACTGTCTCCAAGCCCTTTTTGCATTTGCATGAGCGTTACACCTGCCGCCACCGAAACCACCAGCGTGTCTGAATCCACAAGCGGTTTTTTACTTTTCATGACCGCATTGATCACTTGTGGTTTAACAGCAAGCAACAAGAGCCGCGCCCGCAGGTCATGGGGCAGGTCAGCTGCGTGGGCGACAATGGTTGCGTTTGCAAACTCAGGTACCTGTTTTGGGTCCAGTTGCGGGTCAATGATCACGAGGCCTTCTGCTGACAATCCGGCGGCAAGCCATCCGCGCACCAGTGCCTGCCCCATGTTGCCGCAGCCAACAAGCACCAGGGGTGAGAAAGACTTAAACTCTGAAAATGCGTTCACGCTGATAAAGTCCCTTTACAAACACAATGGGCGGAGCATAGCCCCGCCCAAAGCGCACAGCAATGATGGATGGGGCTTAAGCGCTGCCCGCACACTCCAGCATTGCACTCTCAATCGCCTGACCAGGCGATTGACCACCCCACATGACGAACTGGAAGACCGGATAGAAGCGTTCGCACTCCCCAAGCGCTGTTTCGATCATCGTAATTATGTGGTCTTCCCCGATAGCTCCCAACAACGGGTCGTTCGCCAGGCTCGCGTGTCTGTAAAGTAACGCTCCCTCTTCACCCCAAAACTCGAAATGACCGATCCACATTCGCTCGTTTATCAGGCCAATGGCCTCATAGACATCTGCACGTTTATTTTCGGGAACCTTGAGGTCGAACATGCAGGCAAATTGCAACGTTTTGAAGTCTTCCCGCCAGAAGACGCGAAACTGCAAATCAGTGTATTGGCCACTGATAAACATAGTTAATTCGTCATCGTTATGGCGTTCAACAGCCCAATCATTGGCGCCAGCCAACTCTTCAGCCATATCAACAGGATTGATGTTCAGTACGTCGGAATGTCCGGTGGTCAAGGTCGTCATCTCGTTTCCCCTCTGAGATGGGCCGCCGGAGCAACAACCGGCGGGGAAGTTACGCCGGTAAAGGTCCTAGTCTTGTCTTACCAGATGCACGAAATCTGGCTCCTTGTATTTGACTAAACACAAGATGTAGCGTGCCACTGTCTATGAGGTCAGGCAAGAAAGAATTACGATTTCTGTCAATTTTTCTGTGGATAACTTTTTACGCGCCGGACCACATGCCAGAAAAAAGCGGGCCTAAACAGCCAGTTAGATTCCATCGTTGAAGCGATGGATCGCCATCAAAATCCAAGCAAAAATATTTCAAAAATTGCTGTTTTTACGTAGAGCGAAGATAGGCAAAGCCTGCTTATTTGGACTTTAGCGCTTCAATTTCGGCGCGCAGGTCTTCATTTTCCATGCGAGCTTTTTCTGCCATTTCACGCACGGTTTCAAATTCTTCGCGCGAAACAAGGTCCATGCCGGCGAGTTGCTTGTCAAACCAGGCGCGGAACATGCCTTCCATTTCGCCTTTTACAGAGTGTGCGGCTCCAACGGCGCCTGTTGCCAGTTTGGCCATATCATCCATGAATTTGTTGTTCGACTGCATGGGTCTGCTCCTAGCATTTGATGACCACCATATGGGGCAAAATTGTTGGCTCCGCAAGGGGCGATCTGCCGCATGTACCTGCAATGCACACCGGCGACAGCCTTCCGCTGGACAGGGGGGCATAAGCCCGTATGATGTCGAGCCATAACAGACCAGCCGAGGAACTGCCCTGTGTTTGACTTGCTTGCCATGAGTGTTATCAACCTGCCCGAATTTGATCCGGTTGCGGTTCAAATTGGGCCTGTGGCGATTCGCTGGTACTCGCTTGGGTACATAACCGGGCTTGCGTTTGTCTGGTGGTATGTCCGCAAACTTGCGGCACGACCGCAGGCAGCAATGACAGCGCAGCATATTGATGATTTCATTACCTGGGCCATGCTCGCCATTATTATCGGTGGCCGCCTTGGCTATGTTTTGTTCTACCGTCCCGACTATTATCTTGAGAACCCTGGCGACATTATCCGCATCTGGGATGGTGGCATGGCATTTCATGGCGGTTTGTTGGGCGTGATCCTGACCGTGATTTGGTATGTACGTAAAAACAAGCTGGACCTGATGCGAGTCGCTGATGTGCTTGCCCTCGTCAGCCCGTTTGGCATCGGTCTAGTGCGCATCACCAACTTTGTTAATGGAGAATTATGGGGCCGCACAGCCGATGTGCCTTGGGCGATGGTTTTCCCAAAAGACATATCTGGACTGCCACGCCACCCAAGCCAGCTGTATGAGGCCTTCGCTGAAGGCTTGGTGCTGTTTTTAGTGCTTCAGTTTCTTTATCACAAAACCCGGCTTGCAAAAGATGCGCCTGGCGTGATCGCTGGTGTGTTTTTCGCAGGGTACGCGCTGGCGCGCTTTTTAATCGAGTTTGTGAGGGAACCGGATGCTCCCATTCTCCTAAGCCTCACCCGAGGCCAACTGCTCACCGTGCCTATGTTCCTGTTTGCAGTCTGGTTGATCAGCAACGGGATCAAAGCCCGACGCGCGAAGCTTGCCAAAGCATGAGTGCTCTAAAGCAATTCCTGATCAAACGCATTGAAGCTACGGGGCCCATCACGCTCGCCACTTATATGGCCGAATGTCTGATGCATCCAGTGTATGGCTACTATCAAAAAGAACGTGTTTTTGGCACGGAGGGCGATTTCACAACCGCGCCTGAAGTCAGCCAGATGTTCGGAGAGATGATGGGGCTTTGGCTCGCCGATCGCTGGATCAAGATGGGCCGCCCAGACACACTAAACCTTGTCGAACTAGGGCCGGGTCGCGGCACATTGATGGCAGACCTTTTGCGCGCAACCTCGCCGGTTGAAGAATTTATGGATGCGATCAGCGTACATTTTGTTGAAACCAGCACGCAGCTCCGTGCCGCCCAGGCCAACAGTGTGCCGGACGCCCGTTGGCACGACACATTTGCGGAGGTGCCTGAAGGCCCCATGCTGTTGGTCGCGAACGAATTTTTCGATGCCCTGCCCATTCACCAATATGAGAAACGGGACGGCGCATGGTTTGAGCGTATGGTGGGCGCCGACGGTGATGTGCTCGGTTTCATGCTTGGTCCCACTGGTGCACAGTTTGCCCTGGTGGCGGATGAAATGAAGGATGCGCCCGACGGAAGCATTCTCGAGGTCTGCCCTTCTGCACTTTCCATCACCGGCGAAATTTCAGACCGCCTCAATCAGTTTGGCGGCGCTGCCCTCCTCATTGATTATGGCTATCGTAAATCATCGCACGGCGACAGTTTTCAAGCCCTGCAAAAACATAAGTTTGTTGACCCTTTTGACGAGCCTGGCGCCGCTGACCTTACGGCCCATGTGAATTTCGGCATGTTAAAAACTGCCGCCATACAAAAAGGCACAAAAGTATTTGGGCCAACAATGCAGGGCATGTTCCTGATGGCAATTGGACTAGGTGCCAGAGCACAGGTTTTGGCGGGCGCGGGTGACGAAGCCCACCAGCATAAAATTCTGGCTGATCTAAAGCGCTTAACCGCGCCGGATGAAATGGGCAATCTGTTCAAAGTGCTGGCGCTTCAGGCTCATGGTCTGGATGCCCCGCCAGGCTTTTAGGTCAGCCTTTTTCATAAAGCGACGTGAGGACTTCCGGATCGGCCGGCTTGCTGTCGATACGCGCAGGCTGACCAGCAGGCAGACCAAAACCCACATCGATGTATAGTGTTTGAAAGCAGTCCGCAGAAATCAAGATAGTGTCGCTCGCATCATCCACCCGAAATACTGCTGTGGCTTTATTGAGGGTAAGCAGCAGAGTTTGACCATCCGGCCCAATAATCGGCAGCAACATCGCGCGCGCCAGGCGATTGGTGCCGTTTAAAAACCGCGTAGAAAACTGCATAACGCCGGCACACGGTGTCGAAAAAAGCGAATTCCACCACAGCTCCCCAGCGTCGCGCACGCTTGGACAAACCAAGTCCAACCAGTTTATGTCGCTGCCCTGAAACTTAACGCGCTCCACAACACTGCTGCCGATCAGGCGCGAACGCAGATCAGTAGGCGAATGAAGCTCGTACATTAAAAGGTCAGCGGCAAAGGGGGCGAAATCCTGAAGCTTCACATCAGACCGATGAGGTATTTTACCGTTCGCACGTAAGTCATCCCACGCCTGGAAAAAGGCGG
The DNA here is from genome assembly GCA_017640725.1 of Kordiimonadaceae bacterium. Taxonomy (GTDB): domain Bacteria; phylum Pseudomonadota; class Alphaproteobacteria; order Sphingomonadales; family Kordiimonadaceae; genus Kordiimonas. Next base: position 472,597 of record JAEPQB010000002.1, read on the forward strand.
AGAAAAACGGATCCTCCAACAGACTGGTGAAATCACTATTCATGAAAGAAGGCTAATCAACTTCACTGAACCACAAAACCTATTGCGACGCCCCCCGGTCGTACACAAAACAACATTAACGCAATCATTCTGGTGCGTCAGGTGTAATTTGTATTTTCAGCGACCGGACGACGCACCGAACCAAAAGCTTACTTTTTGCGCGGTTTATAGGGCCAGTAAGCCGGTGGGTTGTCTGGCAGGCCGAATCCGATGTCAAAATAGTGGCCAACCACATAATCATTGGCGACGAGCACATGTTCCATTGGCTTTTGCACCCGGATAATGGTGCCGATGTCGTGCAGGGCCAAAATCATGTCGCGTTCTGTAGCTGTCTTTATCGGCAGCAACAGTGTCATTACCTCCCGCACCGCACCGTCAGGGTAAGCCATGGAAAAGTCCATCAAACCGCCGCAAGGTTGATCAAACAACTCATTCCACCATAGTTCCGCGTCATCAAGCGTATCTTTCACAAAAAAGTCGAAAAGATTGACCTCGGGTCCAATGTTGTCGACCCGTTCGGAGACTTGACTGCCCGTAAGGCGATATCGAAGGTCGCGACGTCCCTTGCGTTGATAAATCACAAGGTTCTCGGCAAACCCCGCAAAGGCGCGCAGTTCGATCCGGTGACGAAACGGGATATCGTCATCATCACGCGCATTTTGCCACGTCTGCAGGAAAGATTTGAACGGCTCTCTGGCCAGTAAATGTGTGACGCTTTCGTGCATGTACTGTTAACCTGCGCCCCAATCGCGCCGACGTTTTACACCGCTTTCAGTGAAGTTCAAGCTGTTTTGTGGTCAGTATCCTTTACCACTCCGCCACTTTTTTCTTTGGCTACCAAAGTTTGCGATCCCTCCGGCAATCCAAAGCCAATATCGAAGTAATGCCCCACTGCATATTTTTCACCGAATTGCGGGGCAGCACAAGGGTCACCAATGTCAATGATGTCCATCATATGATTGCGCGCGAGCAAAAGCGTTTCGCCGCGCTCTGAGATGATGGGAAGAGCGAGCGCGATCCCGGCTCTTGTTGTGCCGTTACTGAAACGGGTGGAAAATTCCATCAAACCACCGCACGGTTTGTCCATGACAACGTTCCACCAAACTTCACAGGCCTCATGAACTTCGGGCACAAAATGATCAAACAGGTTTACTTCAACGCCCAGATTATCCACGCGCTCGGCAACGCCGCTACCGGTTAAACGATACCGGAGATCGCGGCGTCCGCGCCTTTCGTAAATCACTAGGTTGTCCAGATGATCAACAAAATTCCTGAGATGAATGTCTTGCCTGGACGGCAAGCTCCCCGATGCCCGAACAGCCTCCCACGCCCGCTGAAAGGAAGCGAAGGGTTCTCCTGCCAGAGTGGTGGTTAAAAATTCTTGCATACTGCCTCGTTTTTGCAGCTTTAGAGTAACCAGTTGCCGTTGCAGTTGCAATTCCGACAATCGAATTGCGTTGATTTCCGACAGCAGAGAGGCAAACTGGTCCCATGACCAATCATCTCAAGTTCCCAGAGGTATTTTCCAACCCTCATGCTTTTCTTTCGAAAAGCGGCGGCGTGTCGACTGGACTATACCAAAGCCTGAATTGCGGCACCGGTTCCGACGATGATCCGGACCTTATTTTGGAAAACCGTCGAATTGCGGCGGAGGTTGTTTCCGCTCGCCGCGACACATCGATCGTGAGTTGCTATCAAATTCACAGTGCAACCGCGCTGGAAGTGACCGACGACTGGTGCGCTGACCGACCAAAAGCCGATGCCATGGTGACCAGCAAACCAGGAATTATTCTGGGCATACTAACTGCGGACTGTACACCGGTGCTGTTTGAGGACAAATCGGCCGGAGTTGTAGGTGCCGCCCATGCCGGCTGGAAAGGTGCGCACGCCGGGGTGATCGAAAGCACAGTCGCCCTAATGGAAAAGCTCGGTGCGTCACGCGCAAACATTGCGGCGGCTATCGGCCCAACGATTGCTCAACCAAGCTATGAGGTTGGCCTTGACTTCGAAGCAATGTTCCTGAAACTCTCTGGCGACTACAGCCGGTTCTTTAAACCTGGGGTCGACGACGAGCATAGACAGTTCGACCTTCCGGCTTTTGTTCGCCATCAATTGAAGGCATCCAGCGTTGGAACAGTGCATGACTGTGCACTGGACACCTACGCCAGCGACCATCATTTTTCGTTCCGGCGCACCACCCACAGGGGTGAACCCGATTATGGCCGTCAACTGTCTGGCATCATGCTGCGTGGTTAAATTAAGTGAGAGATACAGGTATCGATTCGGCGCTCTCCCTCAAATTTGCACCCAACTTTCAGCAAATATGCCGCTGATTCATTGCCCAAATCTGCTCCAAAAAGGGAATCTTGCTGAAAGATGACACAAAGAGGACTGCTTCCTTTACAGCACAAGAACACGCTGCTAAAGGTCCGGTCAAACAGGGTCAATCTTCATCACCGTGGAGGCCAAAATGGGCATGAAGATTTTATCAGGGAACGCCAATCCGGAACTCGCTGAGGCGATCGGGGCATACCTCAACATTCCTCTGGCAAAAGCAGCAGTGAAGCGCTTTTCTGACCAGGAAGTTTTTGTGGAAATCCATGAAAACGTGCGCGGTGAGGATGTGTTCCTCGTTCAGCCGACAAACTTTCCTGCCAATGACCATATGATGGAACTCTTGGTGTGCATCGACGCGCTCCGCCGTGCCTCTGCGCGCCGCATTACAGCGGTTATCCCCTACTTTGGATATGCGCGCCAAGATCGGAAACCTGGCCCTCGCACACCGATCTCAGCCAAGCTTGTTGCTAATCTGATCACAACTGCGGGCGCTGACAGGGTGTTAACGATGGATCTGCACGCGGGTCAGATCCAGGGCTTTTTCGACATCCCAACGGACAATTTGTACGCCATGCCCGTGCTGGTTCGGGACCTGAAAGAAAAGTATGCCGGTCGCCAGCTGACAATCGTTTCGCCTGACGTTGGCGGTGTGGTTCGTGCGCGCGCATACGCGAAACGCATGGATGCCCCAATTGCTATCATTGATAAACGCCGCGAACGTGCGGGCGTCTCTGAAGTAATGCATCTGGTTGGTGAGGTTGCGGGAACAGACTGTGTGCTTGTTGATGACATCGTCGATAGTGCAGGTACGCTTTGCAACGCAGCACAAGCGCTGATGGATGCAGGCGCCAAGTCTGTATCGGCTTATGTAGCGCACGGCGTTTTGTCGGGCCCGGCATATGATCGCATCAACAATAGCGTGATGGACGAAGTGGTGATCACGGACAGCATCCGTCCAACACAGGATGCCAAAGACAGCCCGAAAATCCGGCCTGTCACTGTGGCACCTTTGCTTGCGGAAGCCATGAACCGGATCGCTCACGAAACAAGCGTATCAAGCTTGTTCGACTAATCGGCTAAAGCATCCGTTTCAATATCCGTTTCTTGCCAACCAGCTGGTGAAACAGCACGGCACCCATGTGCAGTGCGAACAGGCTGGCGAGCGCGTACCAAGCGGCCACATGCCAGCCTTCCCAATAGTGATGCAGCGCCATGTCACGCTCATAAGGTGTGGGTATGGCAAAAAGCCCAAAGAAGGGCACATCCCAGCCCACCGTCATCAGTGAAAGAGAGCCTGAGATAACCTGCGCAGCGATGACGGCATAAAAAGCCCAGTGCACCAGTTTGGACAACACAACTTGCCATTTGATGTCGCTAAGTGGCCGAGGGCCCGGCTGGCACAGCTTCCAGCCAAAACGAACCAAAAGCAGCATGAAGGCCAGCACACCACTGGAGGCATGCAACCGGATCAGCTCTGACTTGGCGTCTCCGCGTGGCATGCCACTCAAGTACAAGCCAAGCGCCACCAGTGAAATGATGAGAAGCGCCATGCCCCAATGCAGGGCCTTGGCAGGCCAGCCGTAGCTGGCCTCATTGTTTTGAGTTGCCATGGTAAGTTTCCCTAAAAGCTGGAAGTCCAGGAGACCGTGGCCCGCAAATTGCGGTTTGGTCCGGGTACGCCTGCAAAGGTGCGCACAGCGTTGGCATTGAAGATATTGTTCATGCCCACGTCAAAGCGCCAGCCTTCAAGCGCGCCCTCGCTGGGTTGCCACACAAGGTAGGTGTCAACAGTTTCATAACTTGGACGCTCTTCAGTTGGATCGTTTACTTTGTCAAAGCGGCTGGCGATTTCCGCGCGCATACCGATCCGGATATCATTTTCAGGCATACGAGCCTCAGCCACCAACTGCAGACGGTTGGGCGTGAGAATACCGACATAGTCGCCGGTGTCTTCATCGCGACCATCAATGGTCGACCACGCCACCGACAGGAACAGGTAGTCGCTGCTGTATTGGCCTTCAATCTCAAAACCGTCCAGAGTTGCGCGCGCCGTGTTCACATTCTGGCTGGTACCAGACGTACACACGCCAAAGGGTGCACCAAAACAAGCGGGTGAAAATTCCACATTCACATCAAGATCAATGAGGTTTTCAACGTCATTTTCGAAATAGCTTCCTTTGATGACAAGTTTGTCGCCATCATAAGCCACATCTTCAAATGTCATGCCGATACCAAACTCATAGGCCTGTGCTTTCTCCGATTGCAGATCGAGGTTCGGAATGAAAAAGTTTGGCGCCTGAACAAACGGACCCAGCGGAATTGTGAAGTGCAAATTGTCGGCAAACACTTCGTTGAAGGAAGGTGCACGGAACGCTTCTGAATAATTGCCAAACAGCAGCAACCAATCGGTTGGCGCGTACGAGATGCCAATCTTCGGGGACCAGGCATTGTCATTGTTGTTTAATGACGTGTCCTCAACGGAAGCGTTTTCAAAATCATCGTATCGAATGGCGGGGATTATCCGGAACATACCGGCCGCTGTTGCAATGCCAATGTCGGCCTGAATGAAGGCGCCGAACGTTTCTGATGTGGCATTCGGCACACCGCCACGCGTGCCGTCGGGTGTTGTGTTATCTGTGCCAACTTGCTCGTCTTCATAATACTCGGCGCCGTAGGTGAATATCACCGAGTTTTCACCGCCAAGAGCAACCGTAGACCGGTTATCAATCACAAAACCCTTGGTTTCGACTTCACGCGAAATTTCACGTGTCGTGTCAAGCTCAGCCTCATCAACACGGGAGTTGTTGATATAGCCAACCAAGCCCAAATCAATGAGCGGATTGTCGGGGTTATAGTTGACGCGCGCCCGCCAGGTTTCACTTTCGATATCTTTGTTCACCAAATCACCAGTGGAGATGCCCTGGCCATTGTTTGGCTCCAGCGCATCGTTCTTGAAGCGCAGCCAAGAAGCATCAATGCGCAGGTCGTCAGTGATCTGGGAGTTGATTTTGATCATGCCAGAGCCGATTTCATCATCGCCCTGCAGGTTTGGCCCCCGCGCCACATTAATGTCATCCGACTCGCGGAAGGTGAAGTTGGCCAAGCCACCGGTTTTGCCGTCTTTGGTGGTACCAAAGACTGTGCCCCCGACCATCCATTCGTCATTCACGCCTTGAAAACCACTTTTCAAACGGAAACCAAATTGGTCACCTTCGCCAAGAAGATCAGCCGCGTTGACAGTTTCAAAGGCGATCACACCACCAACGGCGCTGGAGCCATAAAGGGCGGAACCAGGCCCACGTACCACTTCGGCTGTGCGCAGCAAATCTGGTTCGATGAAAAATCGACCGTCGTGCCCGGACAGGAAGTTCTGGCGAACACCATCAAACAGCACCAGCACACCCTCGCCTGACACGCCGCGCAGTGCCGGAATTTCCCCTGTTCGGCGCGGGCCACCCGTGAATTGCACGCCCGGTGTTTGCGCGAAAATTTCCGCAACACTCGCCGTAATGCGGCTTTCGATTTCATCACGGGAAACAACAGATACACTACCAGGGAACGTGAAAACATCAGATGGGCCGCGCGTGGCGGTAATGCTGATCTCTTCGATTTCTGTTGTAGCTGCATCAACGCCTGCATTCTGAGCCATAGCCTGACCGCTGATCGCCACTCCAAGCGCTAGAACTGAAACTCCCTGCCGAAGACGGTACACAGAATTCGGATTTGTCATTTTATCACCTAATTTATATTGCGAATCATTCGCAGTTGCATTAAAGCGGGCTTAGCAATTAGTTTTTGCGAATGCAAGTGACTCTTATTATTATTTTAGGCTCTCAAGGGGTTTTGACATGTTTGGACAATTTAGTAAGGCAGTTGTGCTGGCAGCCGGGCTTATGCTCGCGGCTTGCACTGTGGATACGCCTACGCCGCAAGTTGCAGCGAACGACGCTGTTTCAGCTAGTTTTGAGCGGGATCGCCAAGCGATCCTGGCAATGGAAGGCGACTTCAACGTAACTTTTGATTTCCGCGAAACCGTACCGCTCAAGGCCGGATACAAAGTGAAAGACGCCTATGTTACGGGCGCTCGTGAAATCGTCCGTGTCATTGAAGACCGTGGCGACTTCATCAGCATGCAGCACATCCTTTTGGTGGGCGGCGAGAAAAAATTTCCGATCAAACATTGGCGCCAGGACTGGCAGTTCCAACCCAGCATCATCACTCGCTATGAAGGCGGTAACAGCTGGAAAAACATCAGCCTAAACGCAGCAGATGTTCGGGGCCAATGGGCGCAGTTTGTTTATCAGGTTGACGACGGTCCACGCTATGCAGGCCTTGGCAGATGGCGCTACGACAGCGGCTTTCCGGAATGGTCTTCAGACCCATCTTGGCGGCCCCTGCCCCGCCGCGATGCGACCAAGCGCACAGATTATCATGCCATTGAAGCAGTGAACCGCCACGCCATTACGCCGGACGGCTGGGTGCACGAACAAGACAACACCAAACTTATTCTAACGGGAGATGCACCACAGGCATTGGTGCGCGAAGTTGGCGTGAATACGTATGTAAAAGCCGATGACTTGCAAGCCGATGTGGCGATGGCTTACTGGGAAAAAACCAAAGACCTTTGGGAGGCGGTGCGTGCAGAATGGACACGCCTTGAAAAGGAAACCACTGGATTCGGTCTGACTGTTCAAGGCGAACCCGAAGAGATTTATATGCAGATCCTCGGCGTGGCCACTGGTCTTGAAGAGGGCTCCATCACGCTCGAGCAGGCCAAAGCGGATGCTGTTGCCCTCATTGCAGACTATACGGCAACAGATCTGAAGCCGCTTCAGTCACGACTGGCTGAAATTCCACCATTCGAGGCAGCTGAAGGCGAATAGCAGCTACTTTATTGACTGGAAAATGCAGAAGCCCGCCATTTGGCGGGCTTTTTTTTGTTCAGTCCCTAAGCCCCAGAAAACGCATCGTGAAGCCCAGGGAATTCATGTAGCCATGAGCCAATATTTGTGGCCATAGGTTTGTTCTGCCAATCCAGACGTAAACCAGCCCCAAGCCGAACCCAATGATGCCTGTGACCACAAACCCAAACATGCCTTGGTAATAGGCATGCCGGTAACCAAAGAAAATGGCTGCTAATGTAACAGACACCAGTGTCGCAACAGTTGACCCGCCAAGAAAGGCCCCGAGTCGGTTGATCAAGAAGGCACGAAAAAGCATTTCTTCAAAGAAAGCAGCATGCGTCCATACCAATACCATCCAAACCAGATACATGAGAACATCGCCTTCAATGTCGCCGAACCGATCAGCGACATATCCTTTTTCAAAAAAGAGCTCGGCAATTAGGTTTCCCAGCAGGCCAAAGACGATGATACCGCCAAATACAAGGGCTGAAAGCGCCAGTGTCCGCCACCAGTTTTTTGGCCGCTTGAACCCCAGTTCTGCCCAAGTCATGCCATTTGACCGAAGGCGCCACGTGGCTACAGCCATCGCTGTAAAAGTGGAAATTGGGCCGGCATATTTGATTGTATAGAGAAGAAAAAACTGCTTCACCGCCACCAAAATGGCGATGATGATGATTGCATCTACAAGCGCGCCGAAATTCAGTCGCGTTTCATCCGGTCCGGCGTGGCCGCCGACTATATTTTTTGTCATGTGATCCCCACGTGCCGCATTTATGCGTGCTTATTGTTTGAGTCATTTCCATCCAAGGGTCACGACTATCACTTGGGATGTCAAATGAATGTCAAAAAAAGCGCCGGCATACTGCCAGCGCTTCAATCATGATGTTATGTAGAATGTGCTCAACGGCGAACAAATATTGGTCCGGGCACGTCTGCATCGGGGTAAAGGCGCTCAATGCCTTTTTCCAGGAATGTTGCCATCAATGGTGCAACTCGCACATTGGCAGAGTCGATCAAATAGGCGTACTCAGAGCCCTGGTAATTCCAGGATTGCGTGAACTGCGGAACAATCGGCGTGTCCACTTCTTCACTCGCTACGGTTTTGCCTGCGGCATCGACCAAACTTACCGTGCCCACCATACGCGTATTGAATGAAGCGAACTTGGTGAGGGAATAGTTTGTGACCCAGAATTTGTCGATCTCTACAACCAATTTATGACCAGGGTTGTGCTCTTCTACTTTTGACAAACTGTGCTCTGCCATCGCGGCAGCAAGATTGACAAAAGAAAAGTCGTCTATTTCAGGAATGAGCCTTTCGTTGGCGAACTCAGTCTCTGAAAACCTGTTTACATTCAAATTCCCGACAGGACGGCGGTTCGCGCCTTCCACCCGGTACTCTCGAAAAAACGATTCCCGTCGTAACTCAATTCTATCGATCGATTTCAGGTTTTTTTCGATGCGTGGTGAAAGTTTCACTTCCACATCCATTGCCGATGCACTCAAGGAACCAGAAAGCCCAAGCGCGACCGCGCCGATCAAATACAAATACTTCATGTTGCGCCTCCAGAGCAGATGCCATTTATCCATAGTGTCCTGCATTGCCTATCATGACAATCCTGAACCACGCATGAATAGGCTAATCGACCGGCTGGCAGCTGTTGGGGGCCTATTGATCGAGAATGAGACTTTCAATACCAAAACGCGCGAAAAATGCCTCAAGTTCGCCTGATCGCTTCAATTGTCCAACGAGATCATCAATTTGTTGAGCAGTGACCGGTGCATTTTTGTGCACAATCACTGGCAAAGAATAGTCGTGATCGGCAATCGGACCAATCGCAAGCTCCGACTTGAGGTGCGGAGCTCTCTGGTACTGGCTGAGCAAAAAAATGTCCGACATTACAGCCAAGTCCACCGCCCCTGACCGCAAATATCTGAGCGTCTGACTTATTTTCTCGGCAAACACAGCATCAACAACTGACCTGATATGGTTTTGATCGGCTCTAAAGTCAGCAAAGGCATAGTGATACCCAAGTGTCACCGCGACTTTGCGCTTTGGGTTGAGGTTGAACACGGCCTCCTTGCCACTTTCTTCCCTGCGCGCAACAAATATTTCCGTGCCGCGCAGTATGGGTGACGAAACATCAATGTCTGATTGATAGTTTTGCCAGCCCCAAACCGGCATTTCGAAAAACACGGCATCAATAACTTCGCGGCGCATAAGCTCGTACCTGCGCTGCGATGGAATGGAAACCATTTCAAAGCGGAGTTGGTCCTGCGAACGGTTCAACAGTTCCAGGAAATCGGCTGTTATGCCCTGCCCGTCTTCGACAAAGGGTTCAAATGGGTAGCCGCCAACCCTGACTAGCTCTGCGTTTTCGTGGTCAGCATGCGCTGACTCTGCACCGAAACCACCGCACATCATAAACAGCACCATGACTGGCGCTAAAAGTATTCTTGTATTTATTTTCATAGCTTCACTCACGCCAGCAAAACATCAGCTGGCGTATCCTCAAATCGACTCAACAAAACATCATACGTCAGGTGTATTAATAGAAGGTAACTGCAGGCCGCTAACGTAAGGTGATCGGTAGCTTTTCAGCGGCTCGACAATAAACTCACAAAAATGCCCTCTCTCTTGACGGCAATTGCTTGCAATTTGCACCGGAAAACGCTAAACCGCGCCGACTCGTCTGGGATCGCCCGTACGAGCAATCCGTCCTTGCATCCCTGGAGGAAGCGACGGTCGGCAAACGGATGGTCCGTTTTGCTGAACAAGAGTTTGGAGAAAGTGAATGGCTGACGTCATCACCATCGAAGCGCAAGCACGTGACCGGCTTGGTAAGGGAGCCAGCCGCGCAACACGTCGCGCAGGCTTCGTACCAGCCGTAATTTACGGCGACAAAAAAGATCCTGAAGCAGTTCAGATCGCACAAAACGAAATCCAGCGGCTGTTGAACCGCGGTGGTTTCATGTCTCAAACCTACGACCTGGTCGTTGACGGCAAGAAAACAACAGTTCTTCCTCGTGACCTGCAATTGCACCCTGTTAGCGATGCACCAATGCACATCGATTTCCTTCGTTTGGGCAAAGGCGCAACAGTGACTATGGCTGTGCCTGTACATGTTGTGGGCGAAGACGAATCAACTGGCCTCAAACGCGGCGGCGTGATCAACCACACCCGTCACGACATTGAGCTGAACGTTCCAGCTGATGCGATCCCTGAGTTCATTGAAGTGAACGTTGCTGAACTGGATCTGGGTGAAGCTGTTAAAATTTCTGACGTAACGCTGCCTGAAGGCGCGACGCCAACCATCACCGACCGTGACTTCACAATCCTTGCGATTGTGGCACCGTCTGGCCTCAAGTCCGCTCAGGGCGCTGAAGGCGAAGACGAAGAAGGTGAAGAGGCTGAAGGCGAAGCTGCTGCTGAGGGCGGAGACGCTGAAGAGTAAGACCTGGGAAGCGTACTGCGCTTCCTGCCGCACCTTGCGGCGCAACCAGATACGAGGGTTTTCATGAAACTATTTGTCGGACTGGGTAATCCGGGCGGCCAATATGAAAACCATCGGCACAATATCGGATTTATGGCGGTGGACGAGATTGTTCGCCGCCATAATTTTTCACCTGATGTTGGTGCTGGCAAAAAAAGGTGGCAGGCGCTTACGCATGAAGGCCGCTTGGGCCGTGAAAAAGTCGTCATTGTAAAACCGCAAACTTATATGAACGAAAGCGGCCGTTCGGTTGGCGAAGCCATGCGCTTCTTCAAGCTAGACCCTCAGGACGTGTTTGTGTTTTACGACGAACTGGACCTTGCATTCGGAAAGATCAAAGCAAAGCTGGGCGGTGGCTCGGCAGGGCATAACGGCATCAAGTCGATTGCTGCCCATATCGGCGCAGACTTTGAGCGCATTCGCCTGGGCATTGGGCATCCGGGAGACAAATCCCGTGTCCATGGCCATGTGCTGGGTGATTTTGCCAAGTCAGAAAAAGCGGGTGTCGAGGATATGCTGAATGCAGTGGCGGCGGAAGCTGTGTGGCTGGCTGACGGCGACAGACCCAGGTTTTTGGCGGAAGTTGCGCGCAGGTTAAGCCCGCCACGGCCAGCGAAACCAAAACATAAGGACGCACCAGTGAAGGCGTCCGCCGCCGCGCCACAGACACAGAATAATGAAGGCCCCATGGCCTCTGCGCTTCAGGCGCTGAAAGACAAATTGAAAGGGAACAACTGATGGGTTTCAAATGTGGAATTGTGGGCTTGCCCAACGTTGGCAAATCAACGCTTTTTAACGCGCTGACCAACACCGCCAATGCGGCAGCCGCCAACTACCCATTCTGCACCATCGAGCCCAATGTTGGCCAGGTGCCCGTTCCTGATGAGCGACTGTTCAAGCTGGCAGAACTCGCGAGCAGCAAAGAAATTATACCGACACAGCTTTCCTTTGTGGACATTGCGGGTCTGGTTCGCGGTGCCTCCAAAGGTGAAGGCCTGGGCAACCAATTCCTCGCCAACATCCGTGAGACAGACGCCATTTGCCATGTGCTACGTTGCTTCGAGGATGATGACATTACCCATGTCGATGGTCGTGTGGACCCCGTGTCCGATGCAGAAACTATTGAGACGGAACTGATGCTGGCGGACCTTGAGAGCCTGGAAGGCCGCATTCATGGCCTGGGCCGGAAAGTCCGGGGCGGCGACAAGGAAGCCAAAGCCACCATGGACATGATTGACCGCATCATTCCGCTTCTCAAGGACGGCAAGCCCGCCCGCCTGATTGATATCAACAATGAAGACGAAGCCAAGGTTTTCAAAGAGCTCCAGCTTTTGACGTCCAAACCAATCCTCTACATTTGCAATGTGGATGAAGATAACGCCGCAGAGGGCAACGAGTTTTCGCGTGCAGTTGAAGCGATGGCCAAAGCGCAAGGCGCTGGCTGTGTGGTGATTTCCGCAGCCGTGGAGGCGGAGATTGCCCAGCTCGATGACGAGGAAGAGAAATCAGAGTTTCTTGAGACTTTGGGCCTGGGGCAAACAGGTCTCGCGCGGGTTATCCGCGCTGGCTATGACCTCCTGGAACTGATCACTTATTTCACTTGCGGCCCAAAAGAAGCCCGCGCCTGGACCATCACCGTCGGCACCAAAGCACCACAAGCGGCAGGCGTGATCCATACGGACTTTGAGCAAGGCTTTATTCGGGCTGAAACCACATCGTACGATGATTATGTGGGCAATGGCGGCGAACAAGGCGCGAAAGACGCAGGTAAAATGCGCCTTGAAGGCAAGGAATATGAGGTTGTGGACGGTGACGTGATGCACTTCCGTTTCGCGAACTAAGCGCGCTTAGGCTCACTTATGGCTGGTCCAAAAGCATGCACTAAATAAGGCATGGCGCCCTGTAGGTATAGCAACAATGGTGTCGCGACCAGCCAAACCCTGCCGCCCCATGAGGCGTCCACAGTAACGATCACTGCCAACATAAACGCCGGAGCATAGTGCCAGGCGCGAAGTTGCTTGGCTTGTGCTCCAGTGCGGCGAGCACGTAGCCGAAGCAAGACTATTTGCATCAACAGGCTGGTGAACCAGAAGGCGATGCCGAAAACAAAAAAGCCAATGAAGGACGACAAACTGGGCCGCACATAGAACCAGTTGTTCGCCGCCGAAACCGCCGCGAGGAAACTCGGTATCAATGCTGCAACAATAGTTATGCCGCATAACAGCATATGGATGCGCTTCAGGTTTCCAACGGCGTCCGCGATGCGGTCGCTATAACAAAACCAAATCATGCCCACGCTTAAAATCTGCAGATTGAGAACGATTTCCCACCACAGGCGGGACCGTGTTAAAAGCGCCCCAGTCACTTCTTGATAGACGTAACGATCAACAATTTCTGCGGTTATTGCGCCAGTTATCAACAGAGCAATCGCAGCCATCAAAGAGCGGCCATCCCTTACATAAAAACGAGGCGTTTTATTTGACGGAGCAACGTCTGGCACTGAAAACTTCCCCTACCCGCGGGCAAACACAAGGGTGAGCTTAGCTTATAGTGTGTTTCGGGTGAACATGATTTTGGATCAGAGGCCAACGCATCTTTAGCGTCGCCACCCAAAGCCCCGATAAAAATAGGGCATTGCCCCCTGCATAAACAGCAGTATGGGCGTTGCTATCGTCCATGTGTTGCCACCTGCGGGTGCATCAATGGCGATAATGATCAGCAGCACAACAAAGGGCGCAAATTCCCCCGGGCGTAAAAGTTTTCTTTTGTTCGGACTACTGGCATCCAGCTTCCATCGACGTGCCATGACAAACCCAAAACCCCACGCCCAGTGAAGGAAACCGAGGCCAATGAACATCCAATAGATGGACGGGCTTGGCCTGACTTCAAACCAGTTATTCACAGCAGATATCAAGGCCAGAATGCTGGGCAATAAAACCGAAAGAACCGAAAACAGGCACTGAAGAATATAGATACGCTTGCGTTTCCCTTCGGTGCGAGAGATGGCGTCAGAGTGAGCAAACCAAATTATTCCAGCGCTCAACAGCTGAATATTCAGCACCACTTCCCACCACAGGCGCGAGCGGATTAAAGCGTCGTCCATACTGGAAGTCGTCAGATATTGACGCACCATCAGCGCGATAATGACGCCACTCGTCACCAAGGCGCAGCCCGCCATGATGGAGCGTGGGCTCCATGTTCTTTGCGCTGTCACGTCGCTGGATTCGACGCCGTCTGACATAGCACCGACTTTCAAAGCACCCCCAAGTGCAAAGTCAGCATAACTTTTTCCGATTGGTCAGCCTAGTCGAAATCTGTCTGTGAAAGGCCTTCTCACATTAGCCGACTTTCTAACCAATCAGTCCAACCTAGTGGAAAGCTACTACAATCAAGCTTTCTACTCTTTTCCTGCATACAAACTGTCGTACTTGCGGCAAGCGCACTTCCTACAATATTCAAAGCAAATATAATCACCAAAATAGCAGCGAAAACACGAACCAAGGACCAAGGAAATGATGCCACTGTCGGCACTTGTTTGCCCGCATCTTTGTCTTCTTCCGATGTCAGTTCACTTTCAATATCATTTACAATTGCCAGCGCTTCTGCTTCAGCAGCATCGGGAACCATTATCTTGTATCCCAGAGTAAAGCCGAGCTCTGGCATGGCGCCGCCTGCGCTGTGCAGGTTGTCCACATATACTGGAATTCCGCTATCCTCTAATATGCCTTTCTTGATAAGCACTTCTGGATAGTCTGCTGTTTCATAAACAATCTTCATGGCGTCACTTTAGCGCAAAGGCCTTGTCGAGGTAAGGAACAGACCCCTGCAGGTAAATGAGGATTGGAATCAGGCATAACCAAAAAGAAGCCCCCAACGCCAATGAGCCACCCGCAATCAGAATCAGGCTGACGATAGGCGCTAGCAACAGCAGCTTTTTTTTAGTCGACCGATCAACTTTTGATATCTTCATGCGCCGGGCAACCAACATGTTAATGAACACACCAACGACCCAGTAGCTGAACACAAAAATAGCGATAGTAATCAAACTGCTGTCGGTTGGGCGATCCTGGAACCAGTTTTGTTGTATGCCCCACAAACCAAGCCAGACCGGCAAAAGAACTGTTGCCAGTGAAAACCAGCGACGCACACGCTGAAGCGTTCGTTTTGAACCCGTCGACATCTCAATACGGTCGCTATAGCAAACCCACATTAAGGCGAAACTGAGGATTTGGAGGTTGAGAATGATTTCCCACACCAGGCGCGACCGGGTAAACACCTGCATGCCGCTTGTAGAGTTCATATATTGGTAGACCAAGAACCCGAGAATCACACCTGTAATGTTAAGCGCAATGGCACCCAAAAGGGCTCTGCCGTCAACCAACTGCATTCAGCTGTCCCATGCCATTGCCCGTGATACCCATTCAAATCCTGCTCTTGTTGGTTCCACGGTCATAGTAAGGAACCTTAAGAGATTTTTCCACATAGGTAATTGCCCCATGCAGAAAACACAGAAACGGCGCACCATAGAACCCTAAATTGAATGGGAGATAATCATTCATCGCAAAGAGAACGAGCATGACAACGGCCGTAACCAGCTTGGCGATTGAAAGAGGTTGGATTTTCTTCACCGAAACATCTCGAGCAATCAACCGAAGTAGCACTGGCAAAATCAGGTTGCTGCCCACCCAAATATAGATCGCGATACTAATCATATATTTGGACATCTCAGGCCCAGGCGGGTTTCGGTACCAATCGTTCCAGGCGCCCAGAACCGTCAATATTGCTGGCATACAAACCGCGCCAAAGCTAACCAGGAAATGCAAAATGGCTCGCACTTTCCACCAGCCTTCGGAAAACAAAATGCGATTGTGATGGCTGAACCAGATAAAGGCGCAACATAAAATCTGGATATTGAGGACAATTTCCCAGTGCCACCGGGCGGTAGTGAGCTCAGCGCCAAAATAGTCCATATTTACATAGATGAGGCTTTGAAAAGAGAGCACCAGCCCAATCAAGAATAAAGATATGGCGCCGTATAGCGCGCGGTAATCTTTAATTCTCTTGGCCATATCTCATCCAGACGCAAAAAGGGCCCGCAAAGCAACGGGCCCATGCCTAGTCTATTGCTTGAAAACGCGGCCGCCTTTCATGACGAAAGAAACATCCATTAAGGCATTGATGTCTTCAAGCGGGCTAACATTCATCGCAATGATATCAGCATGTTTGCCATTTTCGAGCGTGCCCAGGCTGTCGCTCATATCAATGAGGTCGGCCGCATTCACTGTTGCGGCTTTCAGAATGTCCGCTTCAGTCATGCCAGCTTCCTTCATCAGCAGCGCTTCTTCTGCGTTGGTGCCGTGACGTGAAACGCCAGAGTCAGTGCCATAGGCGATTTTTACGCCCTCAGCATAAGCGCGCGCAAAGTTGCCCGCCATATCGCGACCAACCCGCAGCGCTTTGGCCTTTATCGGCAAACTCATAAAGTCGCTATTTTCTGCCATTTTAACAACAGTCGCGCCAGCCAGCAGAGTGGGCACCAAATAGGCCCCTTTTTCTTTGAACAGACGGATCGACTCCTCGTCGGCGTAAGACCCATGCTCGATGCTATCAACACCTGCGCGAAGGGCTGCATTGATGCCTTGGGCCGCATGGGCGTGAGCGGCCACTTTGCGGCCAAGCGAATGCGCCGTGTTCATCACCTCAACAAGCTCGTCGTCTTCCATCTGCTGGCCGGTGCCCGTGTTGGTATCGCTTAACACGCCGCCGGTTGCTGTAATTTTGATTACATCTGCGCCAAACTTGATGGCACGGCGGGTGGCGCGGCGGCAATCATCAGCGCCATCGCAAATGGTTTTGGAGGTATATTTCTCAAGCAGGTCTGCCCGCATACCATCAACATCGCCGTGGCCACCGGTTACGGAAACACCACCGGAGCCAATGATGCGTGGACCGTCAATCCAGCCGCGCTCAACGCCGTCTCTCAATGCATAAAGCTGTTCTGGCTGGGCACCAAGGTCACGCACCGTGGTAAAGCCTGCCATTAACGTTTTTTCAGCATAGTGAACGCTTTGCATGGCGATATCCGCGTCTGACATACGCAAGCGCTTGCTATCATTGTCTGGCCCAAGTTCCATTTGGATATGCACGTGCATGTCCATGAGCCCCGGCATCACAAATTTATCTTTTAGGTCAATTGCGGCTGCGTCTTCTCCGAATTCAGAGGGATCGCGGTATCCGGCCACCACCTGAGTGATGCGTCCGTTCTCAATAACAACCGTTTGCTCAGATTTCGGTGCTGTGCCAGGCACATCCAATAGCTGGCCCGCGTGAATAACGGTCATATCCGCCAACGCAGCCGCTGAGGCAAACGCGCTCAATCCCGCGACTGCTACCGAGCGCATAAGTGTCTTTTTGATATTTTTCATAGATCCCTCCCAAAGCGATGGTCCGGCAGCAATGGCTTGAACACTGCGCCCGCCCATCATTTTTATTCACCTTGTAGATCACCCCAAGGATTTAGCTCCTGCAGGCGAGTGTGGCACAGCGGGCGCAAATGTCAATTGACGCCGACGTGATTTCACGTGGTGCAATCAACACGTTAGAGGGAATTACGGGATTAGCCTGACGCTTATTCTGCGCCGTCAGCGCGTGACGTAACCGCTGTCTCAGCATCGTCCAGCGACGCCTGATTAACTGAAGGCAGATCATCCAGCGAAAAGTCCGTCAGATACATGGTGACCCGGCCCATCCCGGTGGAGACTTCCGCGCGCACTGGCAAAAGATAGGCACCGTCTTCAAATGACTGGACCCAGATTTTTGGTGGTTTTGGTTCGTCAACCTTTTTGCCTTTAGCGCGCCGCTTTTCTTCCTTGCGACGGCGTTTCTCGGCTTTCTTTTTTTGCTTTTCGGTCAAAATGCGCTCACCGGCCACCAGGGTACCCCCAAAACCGCATTCATATGCCGCCCCGGCAAACGGTGACTTGCCAGACGGTTCGAGATCAATAGACTCAGCAGAACAGGACACGTCCCAGTCAAACACACTGTCACCATCAAAACTGCGCACAACATAGGGTGCGTCACCGGTGACGTCTGACAAGGACCTTTGAATAAGCGCAATTACAATAGACGCAGGATCAGGACCCACTTGCAGGTCTTCTGGCACTGGCTCTCGTTTGAACTCTTCAAGCCATTTTTTCGGCCATTCAAGCTTGTTTTCAACCATGCCGCCATCGGCGTCAAAAGTCATGGTCTGGGCATAATCTTTGCCATCCCAGCGGCCATAATTCTCATACTTAAGTGGTATTGGCGCGCCGTCTTGAAGGGCGCCTTCCACACGCGCAGAGCTCCGCCCATTGGCAAAAAGCTTGGCAACCCCTCGCATCCGGAAGTCGAGGGCAAAATCATACGCCTCGTCAGCAATCGTTGCGGACGTGTTGGCCTCAGAAACCAACAGGCCATTCCAGTAAAATTTGTAAGTTGCGGTGATTTTGTCGGCAGCCGCCGCGCCCTGCGCCAAGCAGGCAATCATCGCTGTACTCAGTAAAAATCGCATAGTGTCGTGTCCCACGTTTTTTGTTTTGCGCATGCTTCACCGAAATTGTGGCCAGATCAAGGGGAATGCGACAAATCGCGGTTTTGTACGAGTGCATTATGCCGCCAGACCACTAGCGGTATCGAAGCATGTCCGGCGTGATATCAGAGATCTTGGTGACACCCAGCAGCTTCATATCACGCTCGATTTCCCGTCGCATGTTGCCAAGCGCACGCTCCACACCTGCCTGCCCCGCCGCAGCGAGAGCATACAGATACATTCGCCCACCTGAGCATGCAGTTGCACCGGCGGCCAGTGCTTTCAAAACATGGGTACCCCGCCTGATGCCGCCGTCCACGATAATTTCGATCTCGCCGCCGACCGCATCCGCGATTTCCGCCACCTGATCAAACGGTGTACGCGATCCGTCGAGTTGCCTGCCGCCGTGATTGGATATCATGATCGCAGACGCGCCAATCTCGACCGCCTTCTTGGCGTCTGCAACACTCATTATCCCCTTAAGGCAAAAAGGGCCTCCCCATTTTGCTCGTAGGTCCGCTGCGTCCTCCCAGTTCATAGACTGGTCCAGAAGGCCAGTAAAATATTCCGCAACCGAAACGGAAATATTCGACCCCTCCGGTATGTGCGACTTGAGTTCTGCAAGCTCAAACGGTTCACG
Source organism: Kordiimonadaceae bacterium (assembly GCA_017640725.1). GTDB lineage: Bacteria > Pseudomonadota > Alphaproteobacteria > Sphingomonadales > Kordiimonadaceae > Kordiimonas. The sequence continues at coordinate 491,578 of JAEPQB010000002.1, forward strand.
CAGGAAAAAATTGAGCGCCCAAGAAGGATGCCGCAAAAAGCTGAACAGACTGGCCAACGTGAGTTTTGGCGGTGTCGTGAAACCAGTCCGCAAGTCCCGTTCGCGGTTGCCGCCAACGATGGTGTCTACAGTCAGTGCAAGCGCATGAAATCCGGCTTCTTTGGCCTTTTCCACCATTGCGGCGTTTAAGGCCCGGTCTTTGTGAAAATAGAACTGAAACAGCTTCGGCGATGCTGTCAGCGCCCCAATTTCAGCAAGGCTCACTGTCGCCAGCGATGACACACCAAAAAGGGTGCCGTATTTTTCCGCTGCTTTGGCTACAGCCCGCTCGCCATCATGGTGAAACAGCCGCTGCAATGCGGTTGGTGAGCAAAACAAGGGCATATCAAGCTTTTGCCCCATGACTGTCACGGACATATCCACGTCCTGAACGCCAGCGAGCACATTTGGCACAAGGTCACATTCTTCAAATGAAGAGGTGTTGCGCCGGTATGTTACTTCGTCATCTGCCGCCCCATCGATATAATGAAATACTGGGGCTGGCAGCCTGTCTTTGGCAAGCAGGCGCAGGTCTTCGACATTATGGCAATCACTTAGTCTTCTGAACATAGAGCTGGTTCAAACCTTGTATTTTGAATGTGCAGCATGCTGGTTTTACTGCTGCTTTGCCAGCCTTTAGTTTGCAAGCCGGAGGCTTCAAAACTACATGCCTCCTATTCAGTCCGTTCTCTTGACCCGCGTCGTCACCGCTCCATCTTCCCGGTCAATAGAAAGGGAAAACTATGTTCAAAGTCTTTTACGAAGATTTGGAAGTTGGTAGCAAAGAGGCCTTCGGCAGCTACACGGCAACAAAAGAAGAGATTATTGATTTTGCCGGGAAATACGACCCTCAGCCCTTTCATCTGGACGAAGAAATGGCCAAACAGTCGGTTTTTGGCAGCCTTTGCGCCAGCGGCTGGCACACATGCTCCATGACCATGAGCATGCTCGTGGACTATATGAAGGACAAAGGCTTCGCTGGTATGGGGTCGCCCGGCGTTGACAATATTCGTTGGAAAACGCCCGTTTTTCCAGGCGACATTTTGTCAGTCAAAAGCGAAATCATTGAAAAGCGTGAGAGCCAGTCACGCCCTAACCTTGGTCTGGTGAAATCAAAATACAGCGTCTTCAATCAAAAAGACGAGCTGTTGATGGAAATGGTAACGAATGTGATGGTGCTGAAGCGGGGCGACTAACCTGTCGCCCGTGCTGTTTTTGGGAAAAACTTGCGCCACCTGAATGCTAACAGGGCAAGCAAGATTGCCGCATATATCAACGGCTCAATCTGGAAACCCTTGCGCATCATGATGAAGTGCACAATGCCGAGCAGGCCGATCACATAGATTGCCTGGTGAAGGCGTTGCCAGCGTTTTGCCCCCATGCGCTTTATCCAACCATTGGTGCTGGTAACTGCCAGCGGGATCAAAAGCAAAAATGCGGCGAAACCAACCGTGATGTATATCCGCTTCATCACGTCTGACCATAGCTCCACCCAGTCAAACAGCATATCCAGCCAAACATAGCTTGTGATGTGCACACACACGTAAAAGAAGGCAAACAGACCAATCATGCGCCGGAAGAGTATTGGTTTTGGTGAACCAATCAGTTTGGAAAGGGGCGTGATGGCCAATGACAGCAACAAAATGCGCAATGCCCAGTCACCAGAGAACCGATTGGACGTCTCTTGTGGGTTAAACCCCAGGCCATTCGGCTGGTATTGAAACGCAAGCCACCAGTTCCAGGCGAGCCACAGGGCCGGCAATGACAGCAGGGCAAAGACAAGAGGTTTGCCATACTGTCGTAGTTGTTTTGCCGTGATACTCATGCCAGTCAAATCATCAATTGAATTCTAGAATTTGGCGCGCAGATCCATACCCGCATACAGGTCAGCGACCATTTCGCCGTATCCATTGAACTTTTGAGTTTCACGACGCCCAAACTCACCGATGCGCCGTTCGCGTTTTTGGCTCCAGCGTGGGTGATCCACTTCTGGGTTGACGTTTGAGTAGAACCCATATTCCCGGGGTGCGGACAGGTTCCAGCTGGTTTTCGGCTCTGTTTCCGTCAGGCTGATACGGACAATAGATTTGATCGACTTAAAGCCATATTTCCAGGGCACAACCAGACGCACCGGTGCTCCATTCTGGTTTGGAAGCTCTTTGCCATACAAACCCACAGCCAAAAGCGCCAGGTCATTCATGGCTTCGTCAATGCGCAACCCTTCCACATAGGGCCAGTCCAATACCGGCCACCGAAGACCGGGCATTTGCTTGGGGTCAGCCAGGGTTTCAAAGCGTACATACTTGGCCCCGGACTGTGGCTCGATTTTCTTCAGAACTGAAGCGAGCGAAACACCGATCCAGGGAACAACCATCGACCAAGCTTCCACGCAGCGAAGCCGGTATATCCGGTCTTCAAGCGCGTTGAAATCGATCAGGTCCTCGAGTGCATATTCGCCCGGTTTGTCCACCAATCCATCGACTTGAATGGACCATGGCTTTGGCTGCAACCGCCACGCATTTTGGTACGGGTCACCCTTGCTAACACCAAACTCATAAAAGTTATTATATTGGGTCACGGCGTTCTCAGGCGTAAGCGATTCGTTTGATTTATACTCAGTCGGCCGCGCAGCCAGTTCGGCAAGCTCCCGTTCACGTTGCGCAAACACATTTGGCGCCGCAATGGCAGCACCAGCTGCAGCCGCGCCCACCATCAAGGTTCTGCGATTTAGATAAAGGCTTTCCCCGGTTACAGAATTTTCAGTTTCCTGCCAGGAATGTTTGTGCTTGATCAGCATTGCGCTCTCCTCTCCAAGCCTAGATAGGGGTTTGCTCTGGTAACGTCCAATCACGAAGATGTTGTCAACGTTGTCATTTACCTGTATCACCCCGCCGTTACGAAACGCCGAGTAGCGGGAGGCATTCACTGAGTTTGCTGCAAGGTCTTTAGGGGAGACCGATGGCGGAACGTAAAGTGTTTAAGTAATGTGTTTTGAGTTAAGGCCTCGAGGAATGAATAGCCAACTCGATAGTATGCGCTTTTGTACGAGCGCTGAGGCGCTGGTAGATCACTGGCTTGATTTGCGCTCGCCGGACCAATTGTGCCCCTTTAAGCGTGACTTTTCTCCCATGCATATGGGAAAGGCGCTGCCAGACGTATTCTTGACTGAATGGCGTGATGACAATCATGTGATGGTTCGTGTTGCAGGTTCGCGCACATCACAAGTCACCATTGAGGACCGAACAGGTCAAAACATTCTGGATGTTTGCCTGGCAGAGCATCGGCCCGGCTTTTCGGAGTTCTACAGCAAGCTGCGTACGGGTCGGTTTGCGGGGGTATCCGAACACCCTCTGCCGCACCTGTCTGGAAGCATGATTGCCAAAAGTATGCAACTGCCTCTCTTGGATGAAGATGGCGAAGCAAGGTTTTTCGTAGGCATTGTGAAAACGATACCAATCGCCAGAATCCATGAAGATTTTCGGGACCAGACAGCCTCTTCTGGCGTGAGCTTAAATGTCTGGTTCCAGAAACTCAGCACCGCAGAACTAGCGTCAGACAAGAAAATTATTTGATAAATCAGTAGCTTCGCAGTCGGTTCTTTAATATTCTTGCACCGCTTTTGTGTCATTTCAGTCGAAGAAGTCGCAGACCGATGCCAACCTACCGTTGGTCAGATGCCTATTTTCAAGCGCTCAGTTATAGTGATGCCACCAAAACGCTTGCCCGCTATTGGCACGACCTTCCAAGGCGGGAAGGCTGCATCGCCCCACATCGATCCGACTTCAAACTCACCGAAATCGGCGCTTACTTGGATGAAGTTTTCATCAGCAAGTTTAACGGGCCGGAAGAGCTAATTATTTTGGTTTCTGGGTCCAAGCTGCTGAAAATTCTTGGTGATGACATCACAGGCAAGAATATCTTCAAACTGGTGCCTGAAGAAAATTATCAACAGCAAATTGATTATTACAAGCAGCTGAGAGAACAACCCTGCGCTGGCGCGTTAACAAGATGGGGCGCCAGCCTCAAAGAACGCCCTTTCGTATATCGCACCATGCAATTGCCGCTTCTTGGTGACACCGATGAAGTAGAGTTTTTTGTTGGCACCGGCGTGATCAAAACTACGCACACGACAGGCGACCAGCTGGCGAGGGATCACCGGGTGTATGTGGAGCAGCATGCCCAAATATTTGTAGATATCGGTGCCGGCGTCCCGGCAACCGAATAATCTTGCATCAGCTTACTGCTGGAAGTCGTAAATACTGCCCAGCTTCAGGATTTGAGTGAGCTCATCGAGAGCCGTGAAACACTCTTCCATCAGCTTAGGGTCGCCAAGATCACCACCTTCAACTCTGTCGCGGTAGTTCCGCTTTGCCCAAGCTTCCAGGTCGGCAACGAGCATATCATCCAGGACGGCATTTGCGCCCATCGCCCCCAGCTGCTGATCAGAGAGCGCAACTCGCAAGCGTAGGCAAGCCGGACCGCCGCCATTGCGCATGCTTTGGCGCACGTCCAAAAAGTCAGCCGCACCAATTGGGCCGTTAGATGCCAGCATTTCCTCAACGAAACTGCATGTACTGTCTGTTTCTTCAACCTCTACGGGCAGGATGAGACGCATTTTGTCCTCGCCCGGCACGGAAATCAGCTGGCTGTTGAACAAGTAAGACGATACCGCATCGCACATCGGCACTTTAGCGGATGGGACCTCAACAAACTCAAACGCGATCTCGGGCGCGGCTTCACGCAGCATTGCCTGCATGGCTGCCGGATCTTCAAAAGCTTCCTCATGATAGAAAAAGACATTTTTATTGGACACCGCAACCACATCATTGTGGAAGGCACCGGCATTGATAGCCGCCGGGTTTTGACGAACGAACAAAGTTCTCGCCGACTTCGTTGCATGCTGCCGCGCGATTGCTTCACTCGCTTCCAGGGTTTGCCGCCCAGGGAACGTCAAATCCTTTGCCACATCAAACGCACTGCGCCCATATACATAAAGGGCAACGCCCTCATCGCCATAATCGCTGCAGAAACGGTTATGGTTGGCAGCACCCTCGTCGCCCATGTGGGTGCCACCCGACAACGCGTCATGATGCGCGAAATGCTCGCCCTCCGGGAAATAGGCCCTCAGAACGCTTCCGGTACGCTCATGCTCGACTGAGCGGTGATACATGGCCGCAAGGTTCGCCGGGGTGAAATGCGTGCGCCCATCCGCCGTGTCAGGGGACGGTGAAATGGTGCCTGCGTTTGCTGTCCACATGGTGGCCGACGACATCAGGTTTTTCAAAAGCGCAGGGCTGGATTTCCAGGCATTGGTCAGAATTTCAGCATCGCTACCAGTAAAGCCGAGTGACCGAAGCGTCCGCAGATGCGGCCGTTCATGGGGTGGCAATACACCCTGTGTCATGCCAAGGCCGCGCAAGTGTTGCGCTTTTTGCAGCCCTTGCAGCACGCCTTCGCGCGGGTTCGCGACCAAGCCTTCGTTTTTTGCAGACGCCACGTTCCCGTATGACAAGCCGGCATAATTGTGGGTTGGCCCAACAATGCCGTCGAAGTTTACTTCACGCCAGTTCATGCTGCGTCTCCTTTCAGCGTTAGGCCCTTGGGCAGTGCAGGCACGGCCACTTTACCGTCGGCTTGTTCCATCGTCGCCACAGCATAGGCACAATAGTCCGCCGCATAATAGGCGCTCGGCTTGTGATTGCCTGACCAACCGATGCCGCCAAACGGCGCGGTTGAGGCGGCGCCGGTCAGCTGCTGATTCCAGTTCACGATACCTGCGCGGGAGCGCGGGAAGAAATAGTCATAGTTATCGCGGTTGTCCGAAATCAGGCCGGACGCCAAACCGTATTTGGTGTCATTGGCTTCAACGACAGCCGCCGCGAAATCGGGCACACGAATAATCTGCAAAAGTGGGCCAAAGACCTCTTCGTCGGGTCTGTCGGCAACGGCTGTAACATCGATCAATCCTGGCGACAGGAAGGCGTCACCTTCAGCCAGCTTTTCCGCCCGTCTGATGACTTTGCCACCCGCAGCCTCAAGGTCAGATTGCGCCTTCAGCACATTGTCGGCTGCCGCCGCGCTGATCACCGGGCCCATAAAGGGTTCGGGGTCAGCTGTGCCCGCCCCAACTTCAAGGCCATCAATAGCCTCAGCTAGCGCATCGACAAACGCATCGCCTGCGGCGCCTTCCGGCACAATCAATCGGCGCGCACAGGTGCATCGCTGGCCAGAGCTAATGTATGCGGATGAAATCGTCATCACGGCAGCTGCCTGAAGGTCTTCGACATCATGTACAATCAGCGGATTATTGCCGCCCATCTCCAGCGCCTGAATAACCTGCGGGCGGTCAAGAAGCTGGCGCGCAATGGCAAGACCCGTGTTGGCGCTGCCTGTAAACAACAGACCATCAATATCTTCATTGGCAACCAAGGCGGCACCAGTATCGCGCGCACCCTGAACCAGGTTCAAGACACCGGCGGGCAGGCCAGCTTCTTCCCAGAATTTGACCATGCGTTCGGCTACCGCGGGCGTTAGCTCACTTGGCTTGAACACAACCGTATTGCCTGCGATCAGGGCAGGTACAATATGGCCATTAGGCAGATGCCCCGGGAAATTATAGGGACCAAATACCGCCATCACACCGTGCGGCCGATGTGAAAGTTTAGACCGAATGGCGCCGTTGACCGCCTCTCGCGCCCCAGTGCGCTCTTCATAAGCCTTCAGCGAAATTTCGATCTTGTTTGCCATGGCGGTTGCTTCACCCAGCGCATCCCACATGACTTTACCAGCCTCTGCACTAATCAGTGCAGCCAGCTCAGGCTTGTTCTCATTCACAAGGTCTGCATAGCGGCGGATGACCGCAATTCGATCTTCAAGACTGGTCAAAGACCAGGTTACGAATGCTTCGCGGGCAGCGGCCACTGCAGCTGCAACGTCAGCTTCATTCGCTGCCGGTCCTTCCCACACTGTTTCACCAGTTGCCGGGTTTGTCGAAACAAAGATCTCACCTGATCCATCAGACCAGCGACCATTAATAAAATTACTCATCGCATGCCCTCCAACGGCGTTCGCCCTGTTTCATCCAGTTCAAGGGATACGTAACGAATGGTGTCCCCTTCGCCCACCTGCAGTGCCTCCGCTGCACTATCAGGCAACCAAAGGCCGCTGGTGCCTTCAACCACACTGGTAGCCACCACTCGGAAGTTTTCCAGCGTCACATTGGCTGCCAGATGATGATGGTCTGCGTGTCCGCCCTCAACACTGCCGGCCAGTTGGCCTTCAACGCTGTTGCGACATGTGGCAATCAGGTCAACTCGCGCGTCCAGCAGCGGTCCAGCATCAAAAATGTCCACCGCGCCAGAAAAGCGGAAGCCTTCTTTTTCAAGCAGACGGGCGGCCGGAACAGCGCCGTCATTTGGTCTGCCAATCACTTCTTGTGCAGCCTCCGGCAAAATCGCTGTGTAAATTGGGAAGGTTGGCATCAGGTCAGAAATGAACTGGCTGTTGCCAGCGCCGTTAATATCGTCAGCTTCATAAAAATCCAGGTTGAAGAAGTGACGACCAATGGCGTCCCAGAACGGTGAATTGCCTTTGTCATCCACCCAACCGCGAATTTCCGCCACGACCACTTCAGGGAATCGTGCACGATGGGCCGCCATCAGCAGGTAGCGGGCTTTTGCCAACAATTTGCCAAGTTTAGCGGGTTTGTATTCTTCAGTTCTATAGTCAGGGTCCAAAAACAGGGTGGCGACTTCTGTAGCGCCCGTGAAATCATTCGACAATTGCAGCAGTTCGGTATCAACCCTCACCTCGGGTTCCTTACTGGTCTGCGTGTGATGAATAATCCGGTAACTGTAAAATGGCTTGTCGAGGCCAATGCCAACAATAAGTGCACTTGTGCCGACAATCTTGCCGGTTTCCAGGTCTTCAAGCAGCAATAAATAGTTGGTCTTCGTTTCCAACTGAACTGGGCCGCTAAAGGCTTTTTCTGATTGCTCAAGTCTTTCCCTGAGCTGGTCTTCGTCGCTGGGGAATGTGGTCATGCCCGGCGCTTTAACGCGCGCAAGCCTGGCCAGCCCCTCAAGATCATCCAATCGTGCAGGTCGCACCACAAACATGGGATTTTCCTTCTTTTTAGTCCGGGCAACTGAAGGGCCCCGGTCGCCTTCGGCTTCTTGATAAGCCTGAGGTCAGGCGTGATACATGCTGTGTATCAGGCCTCTTTGGCTTTGGCAGCAAGCACATCGTCCAGTGCGCCTGCAGCAAATGCCATTAAGATAAGGGCGGACAGTTTGGCGCGCTCGGCAAAACTGTCAACCATTACAAATTCGTCCGCTGAATGAATGAGCCCGCCGCGCACACCAAGGGTGTCAACGTTAGGCAGTCCGGCGGCTGCAAGGTTGTTGCCTTCACAGCATCCGCCGGTTGGCACATAGGCCACTCGAATACCAAGCTCGTCGCCGCAGTCAGCGATTGCGTCCATCAGCAATTGATTCGCTTCCGAGATGGCTTTTGGCGGGCGGTTAATGCCACCGTGCAAGCGCACAGCAAAGCCGTCACGCACGCTAAACTCAGCAACAATTTTCTGCAGCTCATTTTCAAACCACCCAGCGTCTGAAGGGTCCTCCAGCCGCACATTAAAGCGACACAAGGCCTTGTCAGGCACCACATTGGGTGCAACGCCGCCTGAAATGACTGCAGGGTTCACTGTTAGTCCTGGTCGGCCGTTTGTCAGCGCTGACAGGGCACCAATAATTTCGGCAAGCAACACAACAGCATTGCGGCCTTCAAAAAATTCGCGCCCGGCATGGGCTGCCTTGCCTTCGACGACCATAACAAAGTTGCCACTGCCTTTGCGTGCCCCTGCGAGCGTGCCATCCGACAGGGCGGGCTCATAAGTCATGCCAATGTCGGCGGCGCGGGCACGGTCCGCCAGGATCGGCGCAGAACCGAGCGACCCTGTTTCTTCATCAGGCGAAAGTAGCACTTCCCAACCAAGCGAGCTGGAATACGGCGATGCCTCCAGCGCCCGAAGGGCATTCAGCATTACCAGAATGCCGCCTTTCATGTCGGCCACACCAGGACCGTTCAGCGTATTATCATCAAGCCAGGTGGGGGTCTGGAAAGCATGGTTTACGGCAAAGACCGTATCTGTATGCCCCGTCATCAAAACGCGCCGGTTGGCCTCAGGGCGCTTAAAAATGCGAATAGACCGGCCATTTTCAAGGGTCTCTACGTCACCAGCGGGCGTTACACCCTCGCCGTCCGCCAGCTGAATATACTCGATCTCCGGGTCCAATTCTTTGAAGGCTTCAACAACCAGCGCTTCCATTTTTGCCAAGCCCTCAAGATTGCGGCTGCCGCTATTCACCTTTGACCAGGCGATAACGGTGTCCACCATTTCCTGCTGGCGAGCGTCGATGCTGTCCATGAGATTTTGGACAGCAGACTGTTTGGCAATGTCTGCTGGTTTTAAACCCATAACTCTTCCCGTGCGCCGGTCAACTTCTGCCGATCCAAGCGTCATTTATTGTTGCTTGTTCCTTGGACCTTTGGTGGCAGCGAGTCAATAACCGTAACCAAAGTTTGGCTAGCAAAATTTGAGTCGTGCCAGCCGACTTGTTCAAAAGTCGACGCGCCGCTTTGCATTGTCACCCAGCTGTTCATCCCACTCTACCCGCTGTTCGTCGCAACGACTAAACGATTCGTCTCATGGGGTCGGTCCCGGCTCTACCAAACGATTAGTCTGACTTTCAAATAAACGCACGGGGTTTGCCCTGCCCTGCGACACTGATCAATTACAATAACAATGGGCCAGGTGAGCGAGGTAGAAATGAAAGCACTCATTATAGACGGCGAAGAATTGTTCCGACTGTCGATGCGCGAGGTTGTCTCAGTCGCGGCATCCTTCAGCGAAGTCATAGACGCCGGAAGCGAAAGCGAATTTATTGAAGTTACCGCACGCCATGACCGTATGGACTTGGTAGTGGTGCACCCGGGGGGTCTCGGCGCAGACGGTGAAGGGGAAGGCCAGGAAGGCCGCAATTGCCTGAAGCTGGTGCGCCGTCTTTATCCACAAGCTGCCATCGTGATTGTCAGCGACAGTGCCATCATGCCACCAAGCTGGCATGGAACAACAACAGTGAAACGCGGCGCCAGTGTCGCGCAGATCATCAGTGGTATTCGCCGCGCCCTGAACCTGCCACAAGACAGGGTTTCTGGCAGCGCGATCACACCCGCATCACCGAATGTGCGCGCCTACATGCATGACCGGCTGCGCCCAACTGCGCGCGACGAAGACAGCTATGTTGATCTTGGCCGTCTCTCGTTCCGGCAAAAGCAAATTCTGGCGATGGCGGCAGACGGTCTGCCCAACAAAGAGATTGCTGCACGCCTGACCATCGCAGAGGGCACTGTGAAAGCTCACATGCACGCCATTTTTAAAGTGCTGGATGTATCTAACCGCACGCAGGCCGTCATCAAATATGGTGCGCTCAATCAAATTCTCGCACCCGCAGGTGGGCTCGAGCACCAGCGCGCCATGTAAAAGGGTACGTCTTTTTAAGCTCAAAGAGCGGCTGTTTAGGAGCCGCTCTTTTTTTGTCTGGTCGGGAGAGGTCAAGCCTCTCTGCGGGTTGCACGGTCAATCGAAACTGCTTCACTTTTTCTTTATGGCCCTTCGTCTTTTTTCCGGCGGCTTGCCAGCACCCCAATCATCAGACCTTTCGTAACTCCAGAAGAACGACGCTTTAGCTAACACCCTGCAGCTAAAGTCTTTTTCAAAAATCGATTTCTGAAATTCGTTTATGTATACGAAAGGTTTTTTATGACTCCCTCTTCAATCTTTGAAGGCACACCTTCCGCCGATATAATCACTGCCACCGGTGGCAACGACACCCTACTTGGCGGCAACGGCGACGACACTCTGACAAGCCGTGCAGGCGACAATGTTTTTGTCGGCGGCGAAGGCAATGACCGCATCATTGATGGCGATGGCAACAGCTTGTTGGATGGTGGATCAGGCAACGACATACTGTTTGGTTTTGGCGGGGCTGACACCCTTTTTGGCGGCGATGGCGCGGATCAGTTAATTGCTGGCGCCGGTAATGACATCATTGATGGTGGTGACGGCAATGACTTCCTGTTTGATGAATCAGGTAATGATATCATCAGCGGCGGCGACGGCAATGACCGTATCATTCTGGGGTCTGGCAAAGACACGGTTGATGGTGGTTCCGGCACAGACCTGATCGATTATTCACGCGCCGATGGCTGGATTTCTATCAACCTCAGCATCGACCTGGCCACCGCCGGTGATGGCCAACTAGACTCCATCAAAAACGTCGAAAACGTATTGGGGTCTGCTTTTGATGACCGCATCCGCGGCGACAATGAAGCCAATACCCTGATTGGCAACGGCGGCAATGACCTTGTAGAAGGTTTTGGCGGCGCAGACTTCCTGCTCGGCGGTGACGGCAATGACATCATCAATGGTGGTGACGGAAACGATAACCTGCGCGGTGACGCTGGTGCTGACCGCCTGAATGGCGGCAATGGCAACGACCGGGTAAACGGCGGTGACGGCAACGACTTTATTGCAGGCGGTGCTGGCAACGACATCCTCACGGGTGACGCGGGCGCAGACACCATTTCAACAGGGTCCGGCAACAACACGGCTAATGGCGGCGCAGGCAATGATGTGCTGGTTGCGGGCAGCGGCAATAACGTGCTGATCGGCGGTGAAGGTCGTGACACCTTCAGTGACGGTGACGGAAACAACACTATCAGCGGCGGCACTGGCAATGACAAAATCCTGCTGCGCGGCGGCGGCGACACTGTTGATGGCGGTGAAGGCAATGATGCTGTTGACTTCCAATATGCCACTGGCGGTGTGACTGTTGATCTTGCCTCCGGCACTGGCTTTGGCGCCGATGGACAACAAGACAGTTTCACCAGCATCGAAACCATTTTGGGTTCCGCAGGCAACGACATGTTCACTGGTGACGCAGAAAACAACTTCCTGGGTGGTGCCGCAGGCAACGATACGCTTGATGGCGGCGCAGGCAGCGACATCCTTCAAGGCGGGTCCGGTGCAGACATCTTTGTATTTGGCGACAATAGCGGTAGCGACGTTGTTGTTGATTTCGAAGACGGTATTGACCTGCTCGACGTGTCAGGCCTTTCGGGCGTTACCTCTTTCGAAGATTTGACGCTGATTGACGCTGGTGGTTCCAGAACCATCGTCACTGACAGTGAAGGCAACAGCATTCAGCTGAATAATGTGAATATTGAGCAGATTACTGCTGAAGATTTCATTTTTTAGGTAGCTATTAATAAAGACGATGGCTTGCCCGGAATTCTGTTCGCTGGGCAAGCCGCAAACATTTAAGTAACGCCCTAAACGTTTGGCCATTCTCGCAAAACGTTTTTCTTTATAGTGATAGCTTTTATCTATTTAGCCTTGGTTTAATTGACAAAAAAAGCGATCAGAATTAGCTTGCTGCTGCACAGTTGGGGCGCGCGCACCGCGGCAGCCTCCTAATTAAATCTACAGCGAACTTTGGAACGTAAGCGTAATGAATATCAACGCTTATGCCACTCACAAGGGAAGTATTATAATGGGCACGACAATTACTGAACAGGAACTAGCAGAAGCACGCAAAATTTGGGGGGACGCTCTCGTCTCTGTTGCCAAAGCATTTGAAGACGGCGGTATTGATGCCGCACGCGACGCCGCAAACGCAGCCCTCGACGGCGCATATGGCTACAACCTGGGCCCGGTTCTGTTCAAACCAACACTCGCGAGCGGCGACCAAACTTTCCGCCCAACACGCGACGGCGCTCTGGCATACTTTGTTGGCCACAGCGACGATTATCCAAATGATGGCGGCTTCGGCATCAAAGGCTGGCGTGAAGTTACGTCGGAAACGTTCGCTTCATTCATTCAAGGCGATGTTGCCATGTGGCAAGGCTGGGTGAATTGCATCGACAAAGACGGCAATGTCACCAAGGTGGACAAAAGCTGGGGCTACAAAAAAGACGACGAAGGCACACTGCGGATTGTTCTGCACCACTCTTCGCTGCCTTATCAGCCATAATTTCTCTGCATCAAGCAGGCTGGAATTCGGAAAGGCTCGGTCACATGACCGGGCCTTTTTTCTTGTTGGTGCGGCTAGTGGATTTTCAATGCAGTGATTTTGTTGGGTCCGGTGGGCCCCACAAGCTTCCGGCCAGCTACGTCAAAATCCGCCAGATACGGCTCGGTCTGAAAAATCGGTATCGGCGGGCCTTCAGCGTTCAGCCGGTACAGCGGCCGACTGCCAATGAGTGAAACATACAGCGAACCATCAGCGTCGGCCTTCACACCTTCCAAATCGAACAACACGTCCTGGTGGCCCATGGGCACAATCTGCTTGCTTGCACGATCAACCGACATCAAATGGTAGGCAGCAACAATAACCCTGTCTTTGCCCACCCAAATACCGTTCGCATATTTGAAATGCTCATCGTCTCTGATCCACAGAAGCAGCATGTTTTCGCTCAATTGGTAAATGCTGTTGCTGTTTGAACCTGTCACAAACACGCCGCCATTGGGCCCAACAGCAACGTCATTCAAAAGCGGCGTTTCTTCCGCGTCTGGCGCTGGGTATGCCTCCAGCACTTGCTGGTCCGTGATGCTGATTTTGACCAGCCGATCATAGTCAACCGCCCATAACACGTCACCGTCAACGGTGAGGCCTGTTGGCGCATTCAGGCCGGTGAGCCACTGCAAATCCTGAATGGTGCCATCAAGCGCCAGCATGCTGATAAAGCCCAGCCCGTTTTTCTCATACCCATTGACGTTGGAGACGAAGATCGCCTGATGCTTGTGCGCGATTGCGGCACTCTCGGGGCTCTCAAACGCGCCAACAGCTTCCCAGGCAATTTCGGCTTCTGGCGCGCTGTCGTGCTGCCAGGCGTAAGACGAAGACGCAGCTGCCGCCAGCCCAACAGCAATCGCAGCAAGCAGCGTCTTCATTATCGGCTCCTTAGTTACTGCCTCAGAGCGTTCCCGCGAGGTGTTTGATCACGCCGGAGAAGTCCACATCACCGTGGCCATTATCCATCATGGTTTCATAGATGTCCGCGGCCAGATGCCCCATCGGGGTGTTACTGCCGGAGCTCGCGACCGCTTCCATCGCAAGTCCAAGGTCCTTGTGCATAAGGGCGGTCGCAAAACCGGGCTGATAGTCGTTGTTGGCCGGGGACGCTGGCACCGGGCCCGGCACCGGACAATAGCTGGTCAGGGACCAGCACTGCGCTGATGCGTTCGCCGCCACATCATAAAAGGTTTGGTCATCCAGCCCAAGCGCGCGGCCAAGGTTGAAAGCTTCCGAGACGCCAATCATTGAGATCGCCAGCACCATATTGTTGCAGATTTTCGCCGCCTGCCCGTTACCGGATGCGCCGCAATGCACAATCTTGGCGCCCATGGGCTCAAGAATCGGGCTTGCTTTCGAAAAGGCTGCCGCCGAACCGCCTACCATGAATGCGAGCGTGCCCGCCGCCGCGCCGCCAACACCGCCCGAAACCGGCGCGTCGACCATGTCAAAGCCAAGGGCTTTGGCTTCCTGCGCCACGTCGCGCGCGGTTGTCACGTCAATGGTGGAGCTGTCGATCATCAGCGCGCCGGCTTTGGCGTTTTTGAAAACACCGTCCTCGCCTTCATACACGGCCTTAACGATTGCGCCTGATGGCAGCATGGAGATGACAACGTCAGCGTCCGCCACAGCTTCAGCAATTGTGCTGAAAGCAGAACCGCCCGCATCCGCAAGCCCCGCGCGCGCTTCGTCAGAAAGGTCAAAGCCGTGCACCGTAAGGTCTGCGCCCAGCAGGTTTTTCGCCATTGGCAGGCCCATGTTGCCAAGCCCAATGAATGCAATGTTTGTCATAATCTACCCTTCCCTAATCGATCGCCAGCTCGTTCTCGAGCGGTTCGAAATAATGCTCAATCTCGCCGCGCTCCACCCGTTCCAAAGAGTTCGGCTCCCAAACGGGTGTGTTGTCTTTATCAATCAGGATCGCGCGCACTCCCTCATAAAAATCTTTGCCTTCCATCACCCGGTTCACCATGCGAAATTCCATGCGCATGTTATCGCGGAAGCTATCGAGCACTTTGCCTCGGCGCAGCTGCGCCAGCGTCAGCTTCAGGCTGGTCGGTGACTTTTTCACGAGGGTCTTGAACTGCTTTTGTGCCCATTCGCTCTCATCCAGCTCAAGCTGATGCATGATCTCGTCAATGCGAACACCGGCAAACGCGCCGTCAATAGTGCCATAATATGGCGCCAGCGCCGGTTCGCCGGGCCCGGTGTGGAACTGGTCGAGAACTGCGGCGGCGTCTTCGTTGCCACTGATCTCGGCGGCAGCAAGCGCGGCAATCACATCTTCGATTTTGTCAGAGGTAATATGGTGCGTTGCAATGCCCTGGGCATAGAGGTCAGGCGCCTTTATGCGCGCGCCCGTAAGCGCCAGGAACATGCCGGTTTCCCCGGGAAGGCGCGGCAGGAACCAGCCACCGCCCACGTCCGGAAAGAGGCCAAGGCCGGTTTCCGGCATGGCAAACAGGGTTTTTTCCGTCGACACCCAAAAATCACCCGGAATGGATACACCAACGCCGCCGCCCATGGCGATACCGTCCACCAAACTAATGTAAGGCTTGGGAAATTCATTGATGGCGATGTTCATGAGGTACTCGTCATGGAAGAAGTCGCGCCACTCAGTGGTGCCTGCTTTGTAGGACTGGGTGACTTTCACAACATCACCACCCGCGCAGAAGGCCTTGTCGCCCGCACCGACAACCACAACAGCCTGCACGGCGTCATCAGTCGCCCAGTCATCCAACGCCTTGTGGACCAGCACACACATGCCATGCGTCAGGCTGTTGAGCGCCTTTGGCCGATTGAGCGTAATCAGACCAATGTTGCCCCGTTTTTCAAAAAGAACTTCGGCTTCTGTTGTTGCATTTTCTGCCATCACTCAATCCTTCAACAGTTCGCGGCTGATCACCACACGCATAATCTCATTGGTACCTTCAAGGATTTGATGCACCCGCAGGTCGCGCAAAATGCGCTCGATGGGGTAGTCCTGAAGATAGCCATAGCCCCCATGAAGTTGGAGCGCATGGTTGGTCACGTCAAAAGCGACGTCGGTTGTGAAGCGTTTGGCCATGGCGGCATGGGCGGCGGCACCAGGCGCGCCGTCTGATACTTTTTGCGCTGCGGCATACAAGAGAAGCCGCGCGGCCTCCAGCTCGGTTGCCATATCAGCAAGCTTGAACTGGGTTGCCTGAAACTCAGCGATGGATTTGCCGAACTGCTTGCGGTCTTTGGTGTAAGTGATCGCTTCATCAAGCGCGCGCTGCGCCCCACCGAGCGAGCAAGCGGCGATGTTAAGCCGACCGCCGTCCAGGCCCATCATGGCAATCTTGAAGCCCTGCCCTTCTTCGCCGATCAGGTTTGTGGCCGGGATACGGCAGTCATCAAACATCACGGCAGACGTCGGTTGGCTGTGCCAACCGAGCTTTTTCTCCTGCGCGCCAAACGACAGGCCGGGCGTGCCTTTTTCGACCACAAAACAGCTGATACCGCGCGCGCCGTCATCCGATGTGCGTGCCATCACCACATAAATATCGCTTTCACCCCCGCCGGAGATGAAGGCCTTGGCACCGTTCAGCACATAGTCGTCACCGTCCCGAACGGCTTTGGTCTTCAGGCTCGCGGCATCTGAGCCCGCGCCGGGTTCGGTGAGGCAATAGCTTGCCATCTTGTCGAACCCAACCAGCGGCGCAACAAGGCGTTCGCGCTGCTCGTCGTTGCCGAAGCGGTCGATCATCCATGTCGCCATGTTATGAATGCTGATCATGGCCGCGGTTGATGGGCAGCCTTGTGAAAGCTGTTCAAAAATCAGCACGCTGTCGACGCGCGACAGGCCACAGCCGCCCGCGTCTTCAGACACATAAATACTGCCAAAACCCAGCTCGCCAGCCGCTTTGGCCACATCAGTGGGCCACACCTTTTCCTCGTCCCACACGTGGGCATTTGGCGTGATCTGGTCGGTTGTGAAAGCCCGCGCCATATCCTGAATGGCACGTTGATCTTCATTCAGCGAGAAATCCAAGACTTACTCCCTTGGGCGCAAAAATTACGTTTAGGCACTGGAGCAGCATTCAGGCGCGCCCAGAACCAGGGTTAACTATTCCGCAGCCAGATGCTTCTCAAGAAAAGCAGCCAGACGGCGATAGAAGGTAATGCGGTTTTTCATTTTGCTCACACTATGCCCTTCGTCCGGGAACCGCAGATACTCGACTTCAAAGCCATTGTCACGAATGGCTTTTACAATCACATCGGTTTCTGTCACCGGGTCTCGCGGGTCGTTGACGCCGTGCTCGAAAAACATCGGTGCTTTAATTTTGTCGGCGTTATTAATCGGCGAGTTTTCCGCATAAAATTTTTGCCAGCGTTCTTCGCGAATATCGCCGTATTCAACCCGGTCACTTGCCTTCAGGCCCGGCGACGCGGTTTCAAGCGCGCGCACCCAGTTGGACACACCCACAAAGGAGGCACCCGCTCTAAACGCACCAGGGTACGAGCCCATCACCGCGTTCACCATATAGCCGCCATAAGACCCGCCCATAACCGCTGCGCGGTCCGCGTCTACGCGACCGTCTTCGCGCATCCAGTCAAGCGCATCAACAAGGTCGCGTACGCTATCCAGGCGCTTTTCCTGATTATCAAGCCGCGCGAAGGTTTTGCCGTAGCCCGTGGAGCCGCGCACGTTGATGTCCAGAACTGCAATGCCCTTGCCCAGCAGATACTGTGTGATCGGGCTCCATCCCGGGCGCGCCTGCGCGGTTGGCCCGCCATGCACATCCACCACCACCGGTGGCTTTTCCACACCGTCAGGCAAGTAAAGAAGACCGTGCGCCACAACGCCGTCACGCGCGGTGAAACTGATCGGCTCCGGCACTTTCATATCTTCCGCATCAAGCCCAGCCAGATTGGAGGCGTAGGCATGAACAGCGCTCGTGTCCCCCACGGTCCAGGTAAAAAGGTCACTTACCATACCGGGGCCCGAAACCTGAAGTGCGATCGCATCTGTACCTGAAGACCAGTTGTGGCGCATCACCCCACGCGGCAGTGCGGGCACATCAACATAGGTGCCGGTCTCTCGGTCCAGGATATGAAGTTTGCTATAGCCCCCCTCGTTAGTTTGAAACGAGAGGTAGCGGCCACTGTGCGACAGGCCCAATCTTTCATGATCTACATCGCCTGCAGCGATTGTCGTGCTTTCGCCGCTTGCCAGGTCATAGTGCGCAACACGGATATATTCGCTGCCATCGTTGGTCAGGTAGAAGAAAGACTCGCCGCCGGGCACCCATTCAAAATCCGAAAACTCCGCGGATATTTCGGGCTGGAAAAGCACATCCAGCTTGCCCGATGCCGTGTTCAGTATATAAGCATCATGCCCATCTTCTCCGCGCACATCTGTGATGATCAAAAGGTCACCGCCCGGCTGTTTTGCCGCGGGAAAATAATTGAAGCTGGCCTCCAGGAGCATTTTGCTTTCGCCAGTTGCCAAATCGGCCTCATAGACATCGAAATCCAGGCCATTGCGCTCGGTAGAGCTGAACAGGAACGATTTTCCGTCTTCGTCAAATTCACCCAGTTGGCGAAACGCATTGGCGTAACCCAGAACTTCGCGCTCTGATTTTCCGTCAGCGCTGATCAGATAATAAGCCTCGCGCTCGTCACCGTTATTGTCTGCGGCGTAAATCAGTTTGCCCCCGTCCGGGTGCCAGTCGTAATCGGTGATGCCGTTGCCAAACGTGATCTGGCGCGCCTGACCGCTCTTGAGGTCCATCACCCATAACTGCATGTCGCCGGTAATATTATCAGCAAAAGCCATCATGGAAGCATCAGCATTCAGAAGCGGCGCACGTCCACCGCGCGCCATGAGGAAACGGGTGATATCCGCTGGCTTTTCGCCCGCAATGCCGACCGCGACCTGGGACGATGTTGGCGTATCTTCCGGATAAGGCCAGTCGCCCGCGTCTTGCGCACTGGCTGCGACACTCAGGTTTGCAGCCATGGCTGCGATCAGTATGCGTTTCATGATGTCTTCCCCAAAAAGAGTGTCGGGGCGACAAAGCCACCCCGACAGATTTGTTTAGTCCAACCGGTTGCCGTCCGTATCCCAAACCTCAACAGGGCCCAGGTTCAACTCACGGATGCCGGCTTCGATTTGCGTGCGGTCGCCCACCACAAGCCACGTCAGGCTCCCTGGGTGGATATGCTGGCGTGCCGCTGCATTGATCGCATCGATATCCAGCGCAGCATACTGCCCCTTAAGGCTTGGCACATAGTCGTTACCGCGACCGTAGCGGTTGTTTGAAAGCAAGCTGCCCAGAACCGAGTTTGCGGTTTCAAACTGGCCCGGCAGGCTGTTGATGCGCTTTGATACAAACAGCGACAGCTCGTCTGCTGTTGCTGGCCGATCACCAAGGTAGGCGTCAAACTCTCTGCCCAGCTCCGCGATCGATTCTTTGGTTTTGTCGGTTTGCACCGGCGCATAAACAAGCCACATGCGCTGACCGCGCGCACCTGTCGTGAAGGTGTAAGCGCCGTAAGCCCAGCCCTTATCTTCGCGCAGGTTCATGTTCACGCGGCTGGTGAACTCACCGCCCAAAATGTCAGACGCCATTTCCTGAGTTTGGAAGCCTGTGTCTCCATTGGACGGGTAAACGTGGCCCGCAAGGATCAACGACTGCGGTGAGCCCGGCTTGTCCATGATGATCACACGGCCCGTTTCCGGCACTGGCACTTCGGCAATGTTTTTGGCTGGGATCAGGCTTTCAGGTGCGGCCCAATCACCGAACGTGCGCTCAAGCGCTGCGGTGGCTTCTGCAAGAGTGATGTCGCCCACCATGAAGATGGTCGCATTATCCGGGCGGATCCAATCAGTGTGGAACTGCACCAGATCATCGCGCGTCAGCGCTTCAATCGCCGCCACAGTACCAGAGCCGGTTAGCGGCACGCTGTAGCTGTGGCCTTCACCGTACAAAAGCGCTGGCAGGGTCCGCAGGGCCAATTGAACTGGCTGTGCTTTTTCCTGCGCAATGGTTTGCACCCAGCGTGGTTTCAGGCGGTTGATTTCTTCCTGAGCAAATGCCGGGTTACGAACCACATCAGCGGCAATCGACAGGGATGCATCCAGGTTCGGCTTAAGCGCAGAAAGGCTGACCGTGCTCATGTCCACGTTGGAGCCGGTGCTGAGCGTGGCGCCGAGCGTTTCAATTTCCTCTGAAATCTCAAGCGCGCTGCGGCTTCCAGTGCCTTCGTCCATCATCGCGAGCGCAAAGCTGGCGGTACCGAGCGGACGGCCTGCGTCTGCCGCATAGCCAGCATCAAACTGCATGGCCATGGTAACAACCGGCACTGTTGGACGGTTTGCGACCACCACTTTCATGCCATTTGCAAGTGTCGCTTCTTCGATCGCCGGGAACGTCAAGTCAGGCATGTCGCCTACTGCTGGCAAGCCAGCAGAACGGTCAACGTCGGTTTCAACCGTTGCATACTGGCCGGGAGGACGCACCGTCAGCTGGTAGTAACCCTGACCAAGCCATTTGTTGGAGCTTTCAACCACTTCGGCAATAGACGCGTTGTTGAGATGTTCAACGGAAGCCGCATAAAAGCCCGGGTCACCAGCATACAGTTCAGCTTGGGCAAGGGCTGTTGCCTTGCCGCCAAAGCCGCCAACTTGCTCGAGACCACGGATCTGGCCAGCAATCACGCGGGTTTTCACGCGCTTCAGCTCGTCAGCTGTCGGGCCTTCAGCAAGGTAGTTGTCCATCACTTCGTTGACGAGCCGAACGGCTTCGGCCTCATCAACACCGGGTTTCAGTGTCACCTGCACCTCAAACTGGCTGGCAAGCTCAAACGGCTGCATGGAAGCAGACACACTAACGGCAAGCTGGTTTTCATAAACCAGCGCCTGATAAAGCCGTGAATTTTTGCCGCCGCCAAGTACGTTGGCTGCAATCACAAGCTCTGCTGCATCCATGTCCGTGCGCGGTGCCACCGCCCAGTTCCTGTAGATGCGCACTTGTGGCGCCTTCAGGTCGACCATTTCTTCAACAGTGTTGTTAACCCGGGTTGGCACCCATGCCTTATGCTGCTTGAGCGCAGGGCCGGCGCCGATGTCGCCAAAATATTTTTCCATCAAAGGACGCGCCGTTTCGGCGTCAATATCACCAGCCAGCACTATCACCGTGTTGGCGGCGCCATAATATTCGCGGAACCAGTCCTTCACATCATCAAGGGACGCTGCAGAAAGATCTTCCAGCGACCCAATGGTTGAATGACGATAAGGGTG
Source organism: Kordiimonadaceae bacterium (assembly GCA_017640725.1). GTDB lineage: Bacteria > Pseudomonadota > Alphaproteobacteria > Sphingomonadales > Kordiimonadaceae > Kordiimonas. The sequence continues at coordinate 513,025 of JAEPQB010000002.1, forward strand.
ACCAACGGGGAACAGGCCCTCAAGCTGGCGATATTCCACAAGGCCGTAAGGCGCGTTATCGCCCTGGCGCTTTTCGTTTTGCACCACACCGATCTGGTTATCGAGCTTTTCCTGCGTAACGGCACCAAGCAAGTGGCCCATGCGGTCAGATTCCATCCACAGCGCCATTTCAAGCGCTGGTGTTGGAACATTCTGGAAATAGTTGGTGCGGTCGAACCAGGTGGTGCCATTCATGTTGGTTGCGCCAACGGCATCAAAAGGTTTGAAAAATTCGTCGTCATAGTTTTCAGAGCCGTTGAACATCAAGTGCTCAAACAAATGGGCAAATCCGGTTTGGCCCTGTGGCTCGTCTTTACTGCCCACATGATACCAAACAGAAACTGCCACCACCGGCGCTTTTCTGTCTTCGTGCACAATGACCCTAAGGCCGTTATCAAGCACAAACTTTTCGTATGGAATGTGAACTTCCAGGTCGATGCCTTTTTCTGAAACGGCAGCCGCCTGATTCGCTGTCGATGTGTCGGTTGTTGGTGCTTCGCACGCTGCCAGCGCACCAAGAGCCAAGGAACCCACAAGTAGGTTTCTAATTGTCATTGCGTATGTCTCCCCGCGAGATGAACCGCCCGCTTGCGCGGGTTTTTGCACCAATTCGCAAGACGATGGGTTAACCCCCATTCTCTGCGCACAAGTGCAAACCCGGGCCAACAACTGGCCCGGGTCGAAAAGTTTAGCTGTTTAGCGTCGGAATCACAAACTCTGCACCAGAGCGAATGCCGGTTGGCCAGCGGCTGGTGACCGTTTTGGTTTTGGTGTAGAAACGCACACCTTCCATACCGTGCTGGTTGATGTCACCAAAGGCTGAGTTTTTCCAACCACCAAAAGTGTGGAACGCGAGCGGCACGGGGATTGGCACGTTTACGCCAACCATGCCCACTTCCACGTTGTTAACATAAGCGCGCGCGGTATCACCATCACGGGTAAAAATAGACGTGCCGTTGCCGAACTCATGCTCACTTGGAAGTCGGATCGCGTCGTCAAATGTCTCTGTCCGCACAATCTGTAGCGTTGGGCCGAAGATTTCTTCACGGTAGGTGCGCATCTCGGGTTTCACATTGTCAAACAATGAACCACCAAGATAGTAGCCGTTTTCATAGCCTTGCATGTTGTATTTGAAGTTCCGGCCGTCGACTACAACATCTGCGCCTTCCTGCTCGGCCAAGTCAAGGTAGCCGCGCACTTTTGCCAGGTGATCAGCTGTCACGAGCGGGCCCATTTCAGCTTCCATGTCCATCGAGTGTCCCACTTTCAGCGCCTCAACGCGTGGCTTGAGCATCTCCACCATTTTGTCGGCGACTTGCTTGCCAACGGGTACGGCAACCGAGATCGCCATGCAGCGCTCCCCAGCTGAACCATAGGCAGCGCCCACAAGCGCATCTGCCACTTGGTCAAGGTCGGCATCCGGCATGATAATCATGTGGTTCTTGGCACCGCCCATAGCCTGGCAGCGTTTGCCGTGCGCCGTTGCGGTTGAATAAACATACTGTGCGATCGGCGTTGAGCCCACAAACGACACCGCTTTCACGCGCGGGTCTGTGCAAACGGTGTCCACGGCTTCTTTGTCGCCGTTAATCACGTTAAACACACCGTCTGGCAGGCCAGCTTCTTTCCAAAGGTCGCCGAACATCAAGGGAACGCTTGGGTCCTTTTCAGACGGCTTCAGGACAAATGTGTTGCCGCAAGCGATTGCCATACAGCTCATCCACAGTGGAATCATCGCCGGGAAGTTAAACGGCGTGATACCAGCAACAACACCCAAGGGTTTGCGCATGCTGTACATGTCGATGCCGCCAGAAACATTGTCAGAGAATTCACCCTTAAGAAGATGCGGGATGCCCTGTGCAAACTCTGCGACCTCTAGGCCGCGCTGCACATCACCTTGGGCGTCGGAAAAGACTTTGCCGTGCTCGCTCGCCAGCGCTTCAGCCAGCTTGTCTTTGTCCCGGTAGAGAAGCTGAACAAGATTTTGCAAAACTCGTGCACGCTTCACAACTGAGGTGCCCGACCAACCGGCGAACGCCGCATCAGCAGCGGCAATGCCGGCTTCCACTTCGGCTTTTGACGCCAGTGCTACCTTGCCCTGTTGCTCGCCTGTTGACGGGTTAAAAATTGCACCAAAGCGGCCAGATGTGCCTTCGATATCGGCGCCGTTTACATAATGGTGGCGTTCGTACATTGCTCTCTCCAACATTGTCATGGGTCCCTTCTCAGGGAATTGGAGCGCACCATACAGTATGCAATATCGCAGGTCATTAAGAAGTATTGCAGCTTTTAATGTGCATTTTTGCACACCAAAGATATTAATCCGATATCTTTTTCAGCTTCTCGAGGGTGGCTTTTTGCGCAGCTTTTTTGGCCTTCCTGCGACCTGGCCCCAAACTCTGGGTAGTCTGGCTGAAGGCCGCTGGCAGCCGCCCTATTTTCAGGTCATCCCGAAAAGCTTCCACGGCAAGCAGCAAGCCTGTTTGATCAGTAAAAAAGTACCGTTGTTGATCATCGGCCGCGAGCGCAAACCGTTCAGCAAGGTAGCCAGACAAAGCATTGACGAATTCAGCAGTGCCTGCATTGCGGCGGATGGCAAAAGCCCAGGCAATAACATTTTGCCAGAGCACAAAATGATTTCCTTGTTCTTCATCGAAGTAAGCAGAGGAGATCATGATATCGGCACAGCTGGAAGACCAAATGGTTTTCATATCATTGGTTAGTGCGCCATCCACATCGTAAATGATGATGTTTTCATAGTGTTTAAGGAAAAACGGCAAATACATGTAGCGAGCACCGGCACAGTAGCCCTTGAAGCGGTCAGGCAGTAAAGCCGATAAGTCCATATCATCGTGACTGACATTCACTTCGATGTCCAAGCCATCAGTCCGAGCGGCAATCTCACTCATAACAGGCACAAACCCCACGGCATGAAAATGGAGCAGCCCGCCCGGATTTTGCAGCGCAAAGCTCTCGGCGAATCCTTCGAAAAACTGATAGAAATAGGATTTGTCACAGGCAATCAGACCACATGATAGTTGGGCACTGTCACGGCTGTCCCACATCGGCCTCGCCGGCCAGGACTGTTTGGGGTCGGCCGTATTTTTGAACTTGGTGAGGGTTTCAACTTGTTCCGCTGTTCGGAAAAATTGTGTGCGATAGCCAACTGCCGGTTTGCTGCTGTGCAATTCTATTGCCCGGGTCATGTCGCCGCGAATGGCACTGAGTAAACCCTCATAATGATGCCCTGCACCGTTTTGGTCACCCAGTGTTTCACGAGCGACTGCAATGCCGTCTGCAAGCAACTGGATTTGGTTAGGTTCAAGCTTGTTTTGCTTAATCCTTGGGATGATCTGTTCGTACCGTGCCTGAACCAACATGTCCGCCGCCAAAGCCTTCATTTTCGTGTTCGCCCAGCCGGACCTCAGCACGATCTCGCTGTTGGCAGCTAACTGGCCCCAGGAGTGCACAACATGCTGCAGTTGCAGCAGATCAAACACAGTGGAGTGTCTCTTTTCACTTTCTGCTGTAGAGATTTTTTCGTCCAACCAAACCTCACGCAGGGTTATCGCGCCAACGGATTGCAATTCGTCTGCTTCCAGAAATACCAGACGATACAGCACGCCATAGTAAGCAACCTCATAATCGAGGCTTGCCCCAGTCCTTTTTTGACTGCGCAATTCCCCGGCGTAAGATTGCCTGGCAGCCGCATCCAGATTCTGCTTCCAGACATACCCACAGGGTCGATAATAATCTTTCACCACATAGCGCTGTTCATAGGCTCGGAATGACCGCACAGCGAGAACCGGCCGGCTCACAAAACGGCGGTCTGACAATTCATGTGCCACGCGGCCCAACGTTCTTTTTTGGGCTAATTTTTCCAGAAAACTGGCCAGCATTGCATCCTCATTATTGTCGCGAAACCAGACCGATTCACTTGCCCATTGATTGGAAAAGCAAGGGCAGAACTCTCATCGCAAACCCTTCAGTGCCGCGTCCTGCGCCTGTTTTTTTGCTATCCCGCGACCAGGCCCATTGTGCTGCGTTGATTGTTTGAAGATCTGCGGCATGTGTTCTATCGAAATCTTATCACGGTAAGCAAGGGTCGCCAGCAAAAGCCCAGTTTGATCCGAGAAGAAATATCGTCGCTGGTCATTGTCCGACGCATTAAAATGTTCTGCAAGATACCGTGATAACGCGTCAGCGAACTCAATAGCCCCGTTACTATTTCGGATCGCGAACGCACCAGCACCGATGTTGGACCAAAGGGCAAAAAATGCGCGTCTTTTCGGGCCCAGCATGAGTGACGATATCATGACGTCGGCATCATTTTTTGCCCAGATGCTTTCCATACTCGTGGTCAGCACACCGTCAACATCATGCACGATTATCTGCTCATACTGCTCCAGAAAAAATGGCAGGTACATATAGCGAGCGCCGGCGCAGTAACCTTTGAACCTGTCTGGTAACATCGAATTCAGGTCCGCCTCATCGTGGCTGACGTTAACTTCAATATCCAGGCCTGCAATGCGCGCTTCAATCGCTGCCCAGCTTGGTTTGAACCCCACGCCGTGGAAATGCAGAAGGCCGCCCGGATTTTGTATGGCAAAGCTCGCGGCAAACCCCTCAAAGAATTGAAAAAAATACGCTTGGTCGCAAGCGATTAAGCTGCAGGATGTTTGACTGCTGTTCCGAACATCCCAAACTGGCTGATGGTGCCATAGCTTTCGTGAAAAACTCTGCTTTTGGAACGCCTCTATGGTCTCGACTTGGGCCGCAGTTCGAAAGAATTGGGTTCTATACCCTGAAACGGGTGAAGTCCCATGCAGTTGGACCGCATGATTGAGGTCCCCTTCCATGGCCGCGACCAGTGCCAAATAATGCTGTTTTGCCTTGTTTACTGGTCCAAGGCTTTTTTCAGCGAGAGCTACTGCCGCTTTTATGGGTTGAATGTCGGGGGTCTCAATGACATTGCGAAAGATCTTTGGTCGCACGTGCTCGTAATGCGCTTGTACTGCCATATCGGCAGCAAGCGATTTGAGCTGCCCATCAGGCCAACGTGCCTGCAGCAGGCATTCTGCGTTGGCGGCCAGATTTTGCCAGCCCCGCACAACATGCTGCAGCATCATTATGTCAAAACTGGTCGCGCGCCGTCTGGCAATTTCACTGGCATCGGCGCCACTGCCAGACCAGCTTTTCGGCAAGCGAATGACACGGATGGCTTCCAAGTCATCCGGCGTAAAAAACGCCAAGCGATACATCAGGCCGTAAAAGGCTACCCGGTGATGAAAATTGCAGCCCTGAACATCAAAGTTTCTAAGTTCTGCGGCGCGTTTACTTCGAAGGTCTTTGTCCAGTTCCTGTTTCCAGACAAATCCGCACGGCCGGTAGTAGTTTTGCACAACATATGCCAGCTCGTAACTGCGCATCGGCACGAGTTGCAGAAACGGGTGTTTCGGATGCGCCCAATCCGAAACCGAAGTCTCAACAGCTTTCAAAAGCTCGTGTTGTTTTCCCTGCAACGCAATTGCCGGCATGACGCCCCCTTTTCATGGGCGTTTATAGTCTGATGGTTCCTTGGTCACAACCAGGATTAAACTGTCGTCTTCAAGTCGGCTTGCGCGAAACTGCACCAACCCTACAGCCGCACGTTTGCTTTTTGCGCAAATTTGCACATGATGCATTCATGTTTGACTGGAATGACCTTCGGTATTTTCTAGAGGTAGCACGGCGCGGCAAATTGTCGTCTGCTGCGCTCAGGCTCGGGGTCGACCACACCACGGTTTCACGTCGGCTAGCCGCGTTGGAAGCGTCGCTCGAAGTATCCCTTTTTGATCGCAGCGGACGAAGCTATCAACTCACGAACGAGGGGCGCCGTTTGCTCGCGCATGCCGAAAAAATGGAGGCAGGCTCCATCGAACTCCTGGACGCTGTGGCTCCCTCCTCAACCGGCCCGGAAGGCACCGTGCGACTGGCTACACCGGAGGCATTTGGCAGCCAGTTCATAGCGAGGCATGCTGCCGGGTTTCATGCCCATAATCCGGGCATTCAGCTCGAACTTATTGCCGAAACCCGCACCATGTCTTTAACCCGCCGCGAAGCAGATGCCGCCATTACGCTTTCAAAGGCTGAGCATGGACGGGTGCAAAGCCACAAAATTGGCGATTATCGCCTGCGCCTTTATGCTGCCCCCAGCTATTTGCAAGCGCATCCGCCCATCATTCGTCCGGGGGACCTTAAAGACCATCAGTTTATTTGGTATGTGGACGACCTGTTGCCGCTGCCACAGCTCAAGATGCTGGACAAGATGATTGGGGCCCCGAACGTGGTGTTCAGGACCACAAATGTGACCGGCCAAGCCAACGCCGCTGCCGCCGGCCTGGGCTTAGCTTTGTTACCCTGTTTTGTTGGCGATATCACGCCCTCACTCACCACGGTTTTACCGCGAGAGATCTCGATTATTCGGGACTTATGGCTAACCGTGCATGCAGACGCAGCAGATTTGCCGCATATGGCACGGGTAACTGATTTTCTGACATCATTGGTTCATTCAGAACGCAGTCGTTTGGTCGGTGATCGCTGACCTGTCAGGCGATGGAAACCACATTGTCATCTGAATATGTATTGATCAGCGGTACCGCAGGCAGCTTGATCGTAACGCATGTGCCGTAATCCGGCTTTGAATCGATCATCAACTGTCCGTCATGAAGCTCAATAAACTGATTTACCAGCGCCAGCTGTAGTGCGAGCCCCTCATGAGAGCGCGCGAGCAGACTTTCGGTATGATCAAACGGCGCAGTCGCAAGCTTGATATCTTCACTGGAAATGCCGTAGCCAGTATCGCGCAAAAGAATGACTGGCTTGCCATCAGTTTGCTGCAACACCGTTAGCGTGATTTTACCTTGCGGCGGCGTAAATTTAATGGCGTTCCCAAGTAAGTTGAGCAACACCTGAACCAGCATGCGCTTGTCAGCACTGACTTCCAGTTCGGCTGCAATATTGACATCGAGCATAATGTTTTTGTCGTGAGCTTCCCGCTCAACAATGGCTAAACATTCGCTGGCCAACTGGGTCAAGTTAAGTTTCTGACGCACAAGTTTCATTTGGCCGTCAGAAATTTTGGCCAAGTCAAGCATATCGCTGATGCTGTCGTGCAACTGTCGGCTGCTGGCATTGATGGCGCTCAGATATTCCTTGTAGCGGGCCGTGCCCAGTTTGCCGAAAATTTCGGCGTGCATCATTTCGCTGAACCCCATGATGGCATTCAGCGGCGTCCTCAAATCATGACTCATATTGGCCAGAAAGTCGGCTTTTGCTTTGTCTGCCCGTTCGGCGCGTGCGGCTTCTTGCTCCAGTTGCACGTTTAGCTGCTGCAGTTCGCCTTCCATCTGGCGACGCTTGTCAATTTCATGACGAAGATTGGCTGTCTCGCGGGCCCAGTTGGCGAAGCCAAAACCAACAAGCCCGGCACCGGGTACAAAACCAAACAGCACCAACAGCAGATGCGGTGTCGATATGCGATCCACCGGCACCACTGCCCTTTCCAGCAACATGTGCAGGCTGTAGTCAACCGCCCATGAAAGCGAGAGGAATACACAGCCACACGCGATTAGCAGGGTAGAGATGTTTATGGCTTGGATTTCGGTGGCGCGGTAAAAAATCGCGGCAGGCACGGTTGAGACCAGAATGAAAAATATGAGCTCTGGATATATGTGCGGCACCATGTGTCCTCCGTCGAACCAAGAGAACGAGGCTGCTCAGTATCTGCTGCAGCTTGTCCGTCCCTCGGCGGTGGTGTCATCTTGATGTTTTTGACCCCAGAAATTCAAAAACAGGATGACTGTTATACTCACCAATACTGCGCCCGATTCGCCTAAACGTAGCAAAAATTGATCTGACTTTATAGTCAATTTTTAGCGTAAGTTCTTTTTATTTAAGTATTTTTAACGAAGTGACCTCTATTTCTGTACCGAAACGAAACACTTTAGGGTTGTGTACGATTGCAACCATCATTGATGACGCCCCTACGCAACCAGTGGAGCGTGCCATTAAGAGACATGTGTCGTTTTGATATAGATCGCTCAATGTCTTCAAATTTTTACCATTTCATGAAAAATTTGTTTCGCTTTAGCCGTTCCGTGTTACGTGTCTGATCACGTCGATCAGCAAATTTGAAGGGGCGTTTAATCAGCATCATGCAGCGGCACATTAAATCAATTTTGATGATACCGGTTTGGATTGTCGCACTGGTCACGCCCGCCAAGTCGTTCAAATCCAACCCGTTGATTGGGTCTTCCCTTTTGAATGCGCTGGGTTTGCATATTGCCCGCGTGCTGCTGGCGCGCGCATTCGTTTGGTTTCGCTGGTTTGTTCTCAGTCCCCTGATGCCAACAAATGAGCGCAAACAATTTCACCGCAATGGGTTTGTTGTGGTGGAAGAATTCTTATCTGAGGATCAGCTGAAAGCAATAAGGACCGAAACAAAGGGCCACCATGGTGAGACCCGCCAGATGCTTCAGGGTGATACGGCGACCCAACGTTTTCTGCTAACTGAGTCAAACCTTGAGGGAAAGCCGACCCTTTCGTCGCTAGCGAACAATGGTAAACTTCTGGGTCGTCTGCGATACGGCGCAGCATCCTTGATGCCACCGCTGCTCTATATTCAGCGAATCCGCAACGGCCACCAAGGTGGTGGTGCAGATCCGCAGAAAAACATGCATTCAGACACCTTCCACCCAACCATGAAGGCCTGGCTGTTTCTTGAGGACGTGTCCGCCGCCAATGGCCCCTTCACCTATGTTCGTGGGTCAAACCGGCTGACGACCAAACGTCTCGGTTGGGAATATCAGCGGTCACAGAGTGCAAAAGCAAATCCTGATGGATATTCGGAAAAGGGCTCATTCCGGGCCGACGCCAATGACCTGCAAGCGATGGACTTGCCCGCCCCAGAAGGGCTCGCCGTGAAAGCCGGCACGCTGGTGATTGCCAACACCAACGGATTTCATGGCCGTGGTCAGGCGGAAGCCGGCGCTTCGCGCCTTGAGTTTTGGGCTTACTCCAGGCCAACACCATTTATTCCGTTGCCCGGTTTTCCCTTTTCGTGGATTAGTCGCCTGCAAATGAGTGTGCTGAACTGGCATTGGCGACGCCAGGACGCTGTTGCGGCCCGCAAAAACAGCCGGGCGAGCTGGCATCTTATTCCTGCCGAAGAAATGACAGATTTTAAGCCCTAAAGTCCTTTACTCATTGCACAAATGGGTTTGAAAAATATTTCAAACCGGTATGCTGCGACAGGACGTATTGGGCGATATGTGTCGGGGCCTGTTAGGCTACCCACAGAAGGGGAACATCTGTATGACCACTGCCAACCTAGCCGCCATTGTATTGGCCGCCGGTCAAGGCACCCGGATGAAGTCCGACCTGCACAAGGTTTTGCACCCCATAGGTGGCAAGCCAATGGTCCAGCATCTTCTGGATTCGCTCACCCATCTTTCGCCTTCCAGAACCGTTGTTGTTATTGGCGCCAAAGGCGAGCAACTGGAGCAATCGCTGCAGGGTGTTGAATTTGTCAAACAAGGCGAACAACTAGGCACTGGCCATGCTGTGCAGTGCGCCCTGCCTTCACTGGAAGGATTTGAAGGTGACCTGCTTGTTCTGTACGGCGACGTCCCTTTCATTAGTGAGCAAACCATGCACCGGATGGTTTCTACCCTTGCTGAAGAAGATGATTGCGGATTGGTGGTGCTGGGGTTTGAAGCAAGTGACCCTGCAGCCTACGGCCGTTTAATAAAAGGCGCCGATGGATCGCTGGAGCGTATCGTGGAGTTCAAGGATGCAGCGCCGCAAGAACGCGCGGTGACCCTTTGCAACTCGGGCATGATGCTGATTGAGGGAGGGAGCGCTACCGACTGGTTGGCCTCTCTCAATAATGACAATGCAGCAGGCGAGTTTTACCTCACTGACCTGGTTGAGATCGCCAACAAATCAGGTCGGTCTGTTGCAGTTGTTGAAACCGATGAAGCTGAACTGATGGGCATTAACAGCCGCAGCGAACTTGCGGCGGCGGAAGCCATATTCCAGTCAAAAATGCGGGACGCTGCCATGGCGGACGGCGTAAGCCTTGTCGCGCCAGAAACGGTCTTTTTCAGCTTTGATACCAAACTTGGCCGCGACGTGGTCATAGAGCCTAATGTTGTCTTTGCTCCTGGCGTCACCGTTGAAGACGGTTCAACCATCAAAGCGTTTAGCCATTTGGAAGGCGCAACTGTTCGAACCGGCGCAAGTGTTGGCCCCTATGCACGCTTACGGCCTGCCGCAGATATTGGCCCGGGTGCCAAAATCGGCAACTTTGTTGAAATCAAAAAGGCCACACTCGCAGAGGGCGTTAAAGTCAGCCATCTTACCTACATTGGCGACGCAACCATTGGCGCGCACGCAAACATCGGCGCGGGCACCATCACCTGCAATTACGATGGCTTTTTAAAGTATCAAACCACCATTGGCGCAGGCGCATTCATTGGATCAAACTCCGCGCTCGTGGCGCCCGTTACCATTGGCGACAACGCCAACGTGGGTGCTGGCTCAGTGGTTACAAAAGATGTAGAGGGCGATGCGCTGGGCGTTTCACGAGCCCGCCAGCGCAACATCGAAGGCTATGCCGCTAAATTCCGGAAGGAAAAAAGCGCAGAAAAAGCGGCGCGCAACGCCAAGAAAAAGGACTAAGCCATGTGCGGCATCATAGGTATTCTTGGATCAAATCCGGCGGTCCCCCGCATGCTGGAAAGCCTAAAGCGGCTTGAGTATCGGGGCTATGACAGTGCGGGTGTGGCGACGCTGGACGGCGGCAAAATCGACCGGCGGCGTGCGCCCGGCAAACTTGAAGCCCTTACGTCAGCGCTTGCACAAGACCCTTTACCCGGCAACGTAGGGATTGGCCACACCCGCTGGGCCACGCATGGTGAGCCCACAGAGGCCAACGCACACCCACATGCAACCGACAAAGTGGCGATCGTGCACAATGGCATCATCGAAAACTTTAAAGCCCTGAAAGACAGCCTTCTGGCGGACGGTGCCGTTTTCGAAGGCGAAACAGACACCGAAGTGGTGGCGCGGCTTCTAACCCGCGAGCTTAACAACGGGGCAGCACCGCGAGAGGCGTTTCAGGCAACGCTTGCACAGCTCGAGGGCGCTTTTGCCCTTTGCGTGATGATCGCGGGCGAAGAAAACTTGATGTTTGGTGCGCGCGAAGGCAGCCCGCTTGTAGTGGGTCTCGGGACAGGCGAAAACTATTTGGGGTCAGATGCCATGGCGCTGGCCGGGCTATCGAACCGTTTGATTTACCTTGAAGAAGGCGACTGGGTTGAACTCAGCCGCGACGACTATCAAATTTTTGACCGGGCAAACCAGCTGGTGGCAAGGCCCGTCAGCATAAGCCAAGTGGCAGCCACGATGATTGACAAAGGCAATCATCGCCACTTCATGCAGAAAGAGATATACGAGCAACCAACTGTGGTGGCGCAAACGCTTGGCCGCTATCTGGACCCCAATGCCGGCACCGTGCGCCTGCCAGGCATGCCATTTGATCTGGCTGACATTCCAAAAGTCACCCTGGTTGCTTGCGGCACCAGTTTTTACGCGGCACAGGTCGCCCGATACTGGATCGAGAAGATCGCGCGCGTGCCAGTTGAAGTGGATATCGCGAGCGAATTTCGCTACCGCGACCCGGTATATGCGGACGGCGGACTTGCACTCTTTATTTCACAGTCCGGCGAAACAATGGACACGCTTGCAGCCCTGAGGCACGCAAAAGAAGGAGGCCAGCATGTGGCCTCGATCGTGAATGTGCTGGGTTCCACCATGGCGCGTGAAAGTGACCTGGTCCTGCCGATGCACGCCGGACCTGAAGTTGGCGTAGCAAGCACTAAAGCCTTCACCTGCTCGCTTTCCGTGCTCGCGAGCTTCACCATCGCGCTTGCTGAAGCCAAGGGGCAAATAGACGCGGAAGCAGTTTCGGGCTACGTGAATGAACTAGAACGCGCCCCTGCCCTGATGGCAAAAATCCTAGCGAACGATGAAGAAATTGAAGCTATCGCGCGCGATATCGCGACAGCCCAAGACATTCTGTTTGTTGGACGGGGCATCTATTTCCCCATCGCGATGGAAGGTGCGCTGAAGCTCAAGGAGATCAGCTACATCCACGCCGAGGGTTATGCTGCAGGCGAGCTTAAACACGGCCCCATCGCACTGATTGACGAACATGTGCCGGTGATTGGCATCGCACCCAATGGAGGATTGAGCGAAAAAACTGTCTCAAACTTGCAGGAAATCATGGCCCGCAAAGGCAAAGTTGTTTTGCTTTCAGATATGGAAGGCGGCGTGGCGGACGACATGTATGCTCAGTTTAAAATGCCTTCAGCTGGCGATTTGATTACGCCAATTCTGTACGCGCTCCCTGTGCAACTGCTGTCTTATTATGCAGCGGTTGAAAAAGGCACAGATGTCGATATGCCGCGTAACCTGGCAAAGTCAGTAACGGTTGAATAACGAAAGCCAGCGTACCCCTTTGACACAGAGCTCCGCCTGAAAGTGTGATCTCTGCGCCATTGACTTTGCTCGCCCCTGTCGCACAATGCCCTAATCAAAGCGCACTGTTTACGGGGGTGGAATGCGCATCAATTTTTCTATGTTTCGGGATCCTGATCCTTATCAATCGTACTTTGACGCATGGCAAAAAGCGCGCATAGGCAATGAACTTCCGCATCGGCGGGATATTGGCCTCCGCGATTTTGCGGCACATGCCGACAATTTAATCATTATCGAGCGGCGCGCACCTGGCTTTTTTGGCCACCGGCTGGTGGGTTCGTCCGTCGTAGAACGCTTTGGCGGCGTTGACCCTACTACTAATGTGCTCGAATTTCATGCGCCAGACGTGAAAGATGATGTGCAATCCTGGATGGACTGCCTTCTGCAAACACCATGCGCAGGCATTGCCGAATTCTCTACCGCCTATCAAGATGGAACGCACCGGGCCTGTCAGGCGTTGATTTTGCCAATCATTGGCCCCGATGGTGCACCCATGATCTTCTCTCTGCAGCACGCCTTTGAGCTGATCCGCATTTCTGAACCAAGGGACAAACCCTGCGTAGGCCTTGACTATTCCGTTGGCCATTTCATCGATATTGGTTGGGGCCTGCCAGAGGAAATGACTTCCTCCCATATTGCCAAACCGCCACCTGCAAATCTGACACACCCCCTCACAACAGCTTTATAGGAATCCCATGTTTGACAACGATGCATGGCTTAACCAAGTCGAAGAAGAGATTATTGATCCTACCCGCGAAATCGTGGACCCGCATCACCATCTATGGGACCAGGACAACCTGACCTACACGCTTGAAATGCTGCATGCCGACACCGGTGCAGGTCACAATATTACCAAGACTGTATTTATCGAATGCGGCGCCAGTTACAGGCCAGACGGGCCAGACCACTTAAAACCGGTTGGTGAAACAGAATTTGTGGCCTTGTGCGCCGCGCGCTCTGAAGGTTTGGCGGAACAGTCGACGATTTCTGCCATCGTAGCGCACGCAGATTTGCGACATGACCTGTTGGACGAGACCATTGAAGGGCACCAGATCGCTGGCAATGGCTTGTTTCGCGGCATCCGCCATGCCGGCGCCTGGGATGAGAAGCCAGAAACCATGCTGATCCCGCCACCCGCCCCAAAAGGGCTATTTGCCGACGGCGATTTCCGTCGCGGCATGGCCAGGCTTGCTGATTATGAACTCACCTACGACAGCTGGCATTATCACCATCAGAATTTGGAGTTTCGGGATCTGGCTGCAGCCGTTCCGCAGACAACCATGATCCTGGATCATTTTGGCACACCGCTTGGGGTTGGTGCTTACGCAGGCAAACAACACGAGATTTTTGATACCTGGAAACAGGACATTGCCGCGATTTCAGAATGCCCGAACGTGTATGCAAAACTGGGCGGGCTTGCCATGCCAGACAATGGTTTCGGCTGGTTTGGGCGTGACGTGCCACCTACATCCGACGAGTTTGTCGCAGCGCAAGAGCGATATTATCACCACACCATCGACTGCTTTGGCCCCGAGCGCTGCATGTTTGAGAGCAACTTCCCGGTGGACAGGGTTTCGATCGGTTACCGCGTTCTATGGAACGGCCTGAAGAAAATTGCCAGTCGCTATTCTGATTCTGAGCAAGACGCCATGTTCCGCGGCACAGCCGAAAAAGCTTATCGCCTTTAGGGAAGGCCCCATGCAACCATTCAGCTCGCTGCAACGTTACTAGAGCAGTAACGGTTTTTGTAGGGGATCAAGCCTGTGCCACCATCCAAGATACTTTCAGGGTTCGCTGTCATTTTTGGTGCATTTTTGTCTACGGCTGCATCGGCAGAGGACGCGACCTCCGATGGAACATTCACCTTGGAGCGGGTCGAGGCGGACCTGTGGCGCGCCGAATATTGCTTTGATGAGCCTGTTGACGCAGTTGCCTTCACCCGTCCACTAGAAGGGATGCGGGAGAGCCACTGGACCAGTGTTTCTGATGAAATGAAGCTGGTACATGAAAACGGGGCAGCTAAGCTCGTCTCAAAGAACGGCAGCGCGTTTCGCTGTGGCAGCGTTGACGTGAAAACTTACACAGCACTACCTCCAAAGAACTATTATGCTTTCTCGCCGTTCTCCACGGGCGGCATGTCGGTTTACACAGGCTACTTCACTGGCGACGTGCAGCGGGACGGAACCCGGCAGCCCTTTAACTTGGAGGCACAGTTCAAGGGCCTACCAGGTGAACAAGTGCTGGGCTATGACCTCAGCAATCTGGTGCACCAGTATGTATATTTTGGCGGTGAACAGCTGCATCGGTTCGACGGCCTAACTGCTGTGATTGACCCAGCTATTCCAACGTCAGCGCGAGATGTGATCGTGGGTTCAATACCGGAAGTGAATGCTGAACTCAGCACGCTGTTCAATCTGAAACCAAGCGAGCCATATCTTGTTTATATGGCCGGTGGTGAACTGGATGCTTTTGACGGCACTTCCATAAAAGGCGGCACCCAAAAGAACCAAATTCTGTTCACTTTAAAGGGTCGTGGGGCGCTCAGAATTGCCGAAGAAGACCCGACTTTCTTTGCAAAACTAACCGCCCATGAGGTCATCCATCTTTGGCAACGCGACATCTGGCCTGGACTGGGTGATGACTTCCCCTGGATGCATGAAGGCAGCGCCGATGCACTGGCTTATGAGTTGATGCGCCGAACCGGTCACTATTCACTGGACCAGTATGAAAACGCCTGGTCATCAGCCCAGCAAAAATGCGCTGAGCGACTTGAAATCAGCAGTGTTCATCTGGGACCTGCCAAGGGGAATTTTAGGGTGGTGTACGAGTGCGGCGCCCTTGTTAACTGGTTGATGGGTGCACTGCTGAACCCAAGTGAACCCGGGCAAGGCATCATGACTTTTTGGCAATCAATGGCTGCTCTCCCCGCAGAAGCGAGGGCAACCGGTGAAAGCGAAACCCTGTTCTTCACCCAGCTATCCGCGCTTGGGGTGACGCCCGTCAAAATTGAAAGGCTACGCAGTTTTTTGGACGAACAGCCTGGAAATCCGGCCGCTGCGATTGAAGCTCTGAAGTCGGACCTGGGTGTAACCGGGCCATAGCATTTGATGCGCGAACCCTGATGAGGAGGTCACCATGAAAGAACTAGCTGTAAAGGGACTGTTTCTGATTGCCGGGCTGATTAACTTCGTCCCCCTCGCGGGTGTGACGGGTGACGTGTTGCTTCAGTCTTCGTATGGCATTGAAATCGCATCGCCCGAATTGTCGCTTTTGCTGCGCCACCGCGCTGTATTGTTTGGCATTTTAGGCGGCATGTTGCTGGTGGCAGCATTCAAACCCTCTCTCAGGACTGTAGCGAGTGTGTGCGGCATAGTCAGCATGGCAAGCTTCGCCGCTTTGTACGGCATCATTGGCCCGGATGCCCTGCAACTGACAGGCGTGTTGCGTGCGGATATCGTGGGCATTGTGGCATTGGGGGCGGCCATTGGCCTATCGGCAAAAGGAAAGGCTGCGCCAACAGACGCAGCCTGAAGTTATGTTCAGCTGTTGCCTAGCGCCGCGGTGATAAGTCTGGCAATTCCACTGTGATCACCGATTTTTTCACCGGTTCCCCTCGCAGGAAACTATCAATTGCCAATTGAACCTCATCGCTGAGCATATAGAGGTTGTGCCCTGCGTTCTCGACAGTGATCGTTGTCACGTTACTCATGCCAGACACAGCTTCCAGTTGGCTTTCAACATAGGTCCGGCCATCAAGTGTGCCACTGAGCAAAAGCATCGGAACGTCGCTCACAGGCTTGGCGCGAAAATCGTCGCCAAGGTCAAGCTCTGGCGCCAGACCATCATAATGGTAAGAAAAATTCAGATAGTCCTTCAGCAGCGCCGTTTTTGCCTGAGCACTGATCAACCCGGCTTTCGCTTTTGTCATGCCGGAAGCGACATCCATTGCCGTAGACATGGCCCGAAAACTGATGGGTTCACCCGGCACAATAAACCGGCCCAAAAGGCCCGCAACGGGTTCTGTGACACCAGCATCAAGCGCCAGATAAAGGCTCAGCAGTCCCCCTGCCCGCCCCGGGTCGGAGATAAATGCGCTCGCAATCTGCTGCATGTCTCGCCGGTGAAACAAATATGGCGCCGTTCCTCCGGTGCGCAGCGGCACATCCAGCATAATTGGTTCTGCGTCCAACTTGGCGTGCACGCGTCGCATTAATTCTTTTATGTTACCAAATGCGGCCATTGCGACGGGCTGGCTGTTAATCGCAGTTTGAAGCCGATCAAAAAAAGCATCCGTTCTCGCTGGCTGCTTTACGGTTTGATCAAGGCCCTCTGCACTGGCGATCACCACTTTTTCGATCCGGTCGCCCATTTCTTTAAGCGCGGCAAAAGCAAGGTGGCTGCCATATGAAATACCCCACAGGGTTACTTTTTCAGCGCCCAAGTGCTTGCGCAAATCATCAAGGTCTCGGGCGTTTTCAACCGTGTTGTAGCCCTCAATCTCCACACCTTCAGCGCGCCAGAAAGACATACATTCTTGGAAGGCGACCTGATTGATGGAGACAAATTCAGCATCGCTGACCGGTTCTTCGCTTGGCACACTGTGACTGGACTCGCATTGTGGCAGAATGTCTGATGCGCCAGTACCGCGTTGGTCCAGGGCAATCACGTCGCCGTGCGCGCGCATGGCCATAAACATGGCAAACCGCCTGTCGCGGGCCGTACGTATGCCTGAACCGCCTGGGCCGCCCGCAAGATAAATAATAGGCGCGCCGGGGGTTTCGCCTGTTGCGGGAAAACGAACATATTTGATTGGGATTTTGCGGCTGCCGATTTTATTTCTGTTTTCTGGCACCATCAAACTGCCTTCAAAGGCGTCCACCGTTTGGCCGCCGCGTTCTTCGAACGTGATGGCTTTTTCACCTGCCGGTGCTGCTGCAACAGCAAACGGTGCGAAGTGAACGGCAGATACCAGCAAGGCAGACCGCAGTACTGTGTTGATTTTCATGTGTATCCTCATGTCGTATTGTTTTTGCGTCGATACATTCTATCTGGCTGAAAAGTATCAGTTTTTCATCTGGCAGTCTGCAAACGGTATGGTCTACCCTGCAAGTGGTAGTGAATTTTGATAAGCTGGTATTCGATGAAACGCGTTGTTTTGGGCCTATTATTATTGTTGGGTGCCGCATTTCCGGCCACGGCACAGCTGTTCGTTCAGGTCGACACTGATTCCGTATTGATTTGCCCAGCTGGGGACAAGGAACCGACTTTCGAAGAGCCAAGTTGTCAACCGATTGTCGACAACCGCATCGACACACAACACCGCCATATCTGGCTCAGAGCCAAATTAAATGTTCCGGAACAAATGCTCACCAGCGATTTGCCCCTAGCCGTTTTCGTAAGCGCAAAAGCCGCGAGCCGAGTGTTCCTGAACGGTATCCTGATTGGCGAAAATGGTACACCCGGGCCAACCGCTGAAGCTGAAATGCAGGGTCTGATGGACGTCAATTTTTACGTCGACCGTGACCTGTTGAAGGCACAGGACAATATGCTGGTGCTCGAGCTGTCAGGACATCACAGCATCATTGAACTTTCTTACCCGTTCCATGTGCTTGGTTTGGGGTATTTTACTGACCCAAATGCCTTCATCATGCGCGGCTACATCAAGTCGCTTTTGCCGTTTGGTATTCTGATCGGCGGCGCGCTTTATTTTGGCCTTCTGGCGATACGTCGCCGCGAGGGTCTCACCAGCATTCTGGTCCCCCTCATCGCTTTTTTTGCCGCCGCGCAGCTGATAACGGAAGTGTCCCGCGGCCTGATCGCCTACCCGTACTCCTTTCAGGATATTCGACTGATTATGATCCTGGTTTTTGCTGCGGCGTGTGGTTTTTGCCTGCTGCTTCATGTGATTGACCAGTTTGTTTCAAAGCAAAAAGCCATAGTGACCTTTGCGGCGGCCACGTTGGTTGCGATAGCGGTTGAGATGACACCGGGGTTTGACGGAAAAGCGGTTATGTCGCTGCAGCTACCGGCGCTTTTGGGCGCGGGCCTGGCCGGCATCAAAGCCGCACGCGGTCAAAAGTCGGCAATTGCCTACACAATTGTTCTCATCCTATTTGCTCTGTTGACCATTCCA
This sequence comes from Kordiimonadaceae bacterium, assembly GCA_017640725.1. Lineage (GTDB taxonomy): Bacteria > Pseudomonadota > Alphaproteobacteria > Sphingomonadales > Kordiimonadaceae > Kordiimonas. The sequence goes on from JAEPQB010000002.1 coordinate 531,779, forward strand.
GCAGGGTTTCTCGATACATATTATTATTACAGCGTCGCAGGTTTGTTGCTGTTTCTGTTTGGCGTTGAAATTCGAAAGAACAATGAAGAGCGCCGACTGCGCGCACTGGAGCAAGCTCGTGCAGACCGATTGCAGATTGCTCTGGACGAGAGCAAGGAGGCCGCAGCCCCGTCACAAATCAAGGTCACGAGCCAGGGCAAGATGGAACTCATTTCCACGGATCAGATCAGCGTTTGCAGGGGCGCGCGAGACTATGTGGAGCTGGAGGTGGAGGGTCGTGGCACTATTTTGCATGACAGCAGCCTTAGTCAGCTGGAGCAGGAACTGCCCTCAACATTCTTGCGCGTTCACCGCTCCTACATTGTGAATACGCGGTATATTCGCACCTTGGAGCGTGCGGGTGCTGGCTCCGGGAAATTGCTTTTGGGCACCAACTTAGAGGTCCCCGTTAGCCGACGCATCCTGCCAAAAGTGCGCAAAGCCCTGGCTTGATGCCGACACTGGAGAAACAATTCGTCTCAATTGACAAACCTTTTGCATCATTTTTGTGCGTGCGTATGAAACACAGCTCTAATCTCTGGACAAACGAGATAATGAGGGCCCCATGAAACAGATTTCTATGTTCATTTTGGCTGCATTGGTCATAAGCACTAGTGCGATTGCAGACACCCACACCCAAAGCGAAATCAATGCGCAAATCTGGCTACCGTTCATTCAGTCGTATGCAGACGGCGATGGTGACTTGCACGCAAGCCTCTATAGCAAGAGCATTGTCCGGGTTAATCGCGGCAACGTGCAAACAGGCGACGCCTACATCGAGCGCATGCGCGACTATGTAAACAGCTTGCGAGCGCGTGGCGGCCGTGCGATTGCTTTTCGCTTTTCCGAGCGCAGCACTAACGGTGATACGGCCTATGAAACGGGTGTGTTCCGTCTGATGGGCAACAACGGTACCGCTCACTATGGTCAGTTTGAAGTGATCATTCGCAAGGAAAATGGACGCTGGAAACTGACGTTCGATCATGACCAGCCCACTGACCGCGCCGCTTGGAACGACGCCGAGCCCATGGAACCAGTCCTAATTCCGACGGACAGGTAAGCTTTATTCGGTGAGCAGTGCTTTGAGCGGGACTCGAAAAATATCGTCGTTTCGCTCCTCGCCTGCGGAATTCCTGTCAGAGCCAAAATAAAGCCATTCGCCATCATTTGTGATGTAAGGCGCGAACTGGCCACTGCCGTCAATGTTGACGGGGCTTGGAAGCAACTTGAATTCGGACCAGTCACCCGTGTCGCTACGGCGGCTGAAATACAGGCTTGGGCCGCCGCCCTGAGTGCCAGCGGCAACGAGCAGACGGCCATCAGGCGAAATGGCGGGGTTAGTGAGGCGCAGCCCGTCCGGAAGAGTTGCTATTTGAACGGGCGCAGCAAAGCCGTATTCTGTTCGGCGCGCACTCATCAGAAATGCTGGCCTTGCGCGGCCGCGCCCTTCCCCAAACCGCGCGAAAACGAGCTCCCCAGATGCACTTTCCGAGACATAGGTTTCTGAAGACCGCGTATTAATGGCGTCTCCCGCATAAACAGGCGCGCCCCATGCGCCGTCAGCCCAAGGTGAAAACCATGTATTGGTGTCCACCGTGCGGTCTTCATTTGTGCTGCCAGGCAAGGGTCGGTCGCTACTGAAATACAGACGGTCCCCATTGCGGCTGACAAAGGGGTCAAGGTCGTCATAGCGATCATCACTGAAGGCAACAGGCGATGCCGCAGCCACGCTCTCCCCAGAATAATCAGTCACCCAAATATGCCAAGAGCCCATTTCGGGCGATCGGTTAAAATAGATGCGCTTGCCGGATGGGTCCAACGTCGCCGCAAATTCCCGAGCAGGCGTTGCAACGATCGCCTGCACCATCGCAGCACTCTTATTGTCGGGGTGGTCGTCTAGCATCTGCAGCAAACCCAACAGTAAAACACCCACGACAGCAAATTTCGCGAAGAGTGGCAGCGGCTTCATTTGACAATCCCCTTATTACCCCAAGTTTTGTCCGTGCCTCCTCGTATCAAATCGCGTGACGATTCATGATAAGATATCGGCGTACTGATACCTGGAAATCGGCAAGCCGATAAAAAAATGCATGCCAGCATCACGAAACTGTTGTTTGACTTGGGGCAAGAATTAAACGTTTGATCGGCAGCAACAAACGCCGCAAAGCTATGACCTGAAATCAGGCAAGGCGATCTACCGCCCACCGGAGAGGAAATAATGGCAGACAATGCCAATAATAATGCTGCTGATGACAAGCAGCAAACAGACGACAGCAACCAAATTGACGCGCCTTTCACCGAAGGCTCGGTGTTCAAGCATGTGATAACGATGACACTGACTGGCGCTGTTGGCCTGATGTCAGTGTTCGCAGTTGACCTTCTGGATATGTATTTCCTGAGCTTGCTGGGTGAGCCAGAACTTGCTGCTGCTATTGGGTTTGCAGGCACAATCATATTCTTTTCTGCGTCCATCTGCATTGGATTATCGATTGCAACCGGCGCCCTGACCGCACGGGCCGTTGGTGCGCGTGACCGCGCCAAAACCAGTTTGATTGTGACAAATACTCTCACCTTCTCATTTGGCATCGCAACGGCCGTGGTGCTGCTGATGTGGCCCTGGCTGTCGGAGCTCCTCCACATGATCGGCGCCAAGGGGCGCACGCATGAACTCGCGCTTGTTTACATGCACATATTGCTGCCCACCCTGCCGCTGATGGCTATGGGAATGGGTGCTGGCGGTGTGTTGCGGGCGCTGGGCGACGCACGGCGCGCCATGATGGTGATGGTGACTGCAGCGATCGTAAATGGCATCCTTGACCCGATATTGATTTTTGGCCTCGACCTCGGTTTGGTGGGGGCCGCATATGCAAGCGCACTCGCCCGCGTGGCCATGATGCTGAGCGGCTTTTATGCCATCTTCCATATCCACAAATTGCGCGGCCGCTGGACCCTTGATGGTTTCCGGGAAACGCTGGGCCCAATGATGAAAATTGCCGGCCCTGCTACCATTACCAATGTAGCAACCCCCATTGGAAATGCCTATGTGGTCGCTGTTATCGCAGAGTTCGGCGATAGCGTTGTGGCCGGCAATACAATCGTTGCCCGGATCACACCTGTTGCCTTCGCACTCTTTTTCTCGATGTCAGGTTCAATTGGACCGGTCATTGGTCAAAACCTGGGCGCGCACCTATACGGCCGCGTTCGTGAAACTGTCGCCAGTTCACTACGTTTCATTGCAGGCTATACGGCGGTGTTATGGGCCGTGTTTGTTCTTTGCCAGGATTTGATTATCACCGCCTTTAGTGCAACCGGGCCCTCTGCCGATATGATCCGCGCATTCTGTATTTGGGTGGTGCCGCTGACATCTTTCCTTGGCGCCTTATTTGTTGCAAATGCGGCTTTCAACAATTTGGGGCATCCAATGAGGGCCACATTCTTCAATGTGTCCAAAGCAACGATTGGTACAGTGCCTTTTGCATATTTTGGCGCCCAATATTATGGGCCTGAGGGTGCGCTGGTTGCGCAGGCTGTGGGCTCGATGGCTGTTGGTATTGTTGCCGTCTATGTCTGTTTCCGCACTATCAGTACCATTACAGCAGCGGCCGATGAAAAAGCGGACGAAGAGGTGAGCGAGCATGCAGATGACGACGCGTCACCAAAAACACCTATATTGCCCTATTCGTCAGCACGCGCATTTCACGCGCAAGGCAGCCCTGTGAAAGCGACCGAGAGCGAATAAAGTTCGTTACATGCCAATTGAGAAAACAAAGCCGCGCCAATGAGCTGGCGCGGCCTAATTCAAGCTTACATATTGCGCGGCGTTACCGTGATCCGCATTTTCGTGATGCGATTGCCGCGTTCGATCAAAATCACAGCAACACGGGAAGGTTTGTCATACACAAGCGTGGTGTCATCAGCTTGAAACTCACTGATCAATCCCCAACCTTCGCTCGGCATATTGTCTTTGAAGAACTTGACAACCAATTCACTGTCGGTCCGGACGGTGCCCAGTATTTTCCCGTAGGTATTTACACCGCCGCCCAAAATGATCGACTTCTTCTCGTCAAACACAGTGGCATCCGGAAAACGAATATCGCCAACGGCTTCACCCAGGGCCAGCAGCAACTCCTTGGGTGGTTCGGCGCCTGTGCCGTCGTAGGTTGCCACAGCCTGAGCCGCATCTGCAGAATCAGCAGCCGGTTCTGACCCGTTTGCAAGACCCTGGCACCCAGCAAGAATTATGCTGGCACAAGCCAAAAGTGACGCTTTTCTGTTCATAAATTCGCTCCCCAACACTGCCATTTTCGCTTTTGATAAGCTGCAGATGAATTTTGTCATTTTTCCCACATATTGTGACTCTTGTCTATATTCGTCAGCATCTTGTGATGAATTCCAGAAGGAATACAGCGCCTCAGCGCAAATTCCATCAAAAAACGGCCTGTTATTGGGCTCTAAAGTCAAAATGCTATGGCGCAACTTGGTTTTGTTAGTAAAGTGCGGCTTGTTTGGGGGAATTTTGGACGACGACTATCATGCAACGAATGATCATTGATCTGCACACTGATCCCAGGGTTTATACGATCGACAAATTCCTGAGTGAAGAAGAATGCAGACATATTATCGACTATGCCCAAAAAGAGCATATGGACCGCGCCAAAGTTTCTGGCAAGGATGAAGGTGTCGTTACGGATGCGCGAACCAACAGTGTTTTGTGGGTCACTCATTATGCGGACGAAGTATTTACGGCAGTTGCACGCCGAATTGCATCTCTGATTGGCATCCCTCTTTCGCATGCAGAAAGCTTCCAGGTGATTCATTATCAGCCTGGCGCTGAATACCGGGGGCACTTTGATAGTTTCGACCCGACCACAGATACGGGAAAACGGAACTGGGCTTGTGGTGGCCAGCGGCTCGTGACCGCGCTTTGTTATCTGAACACCGTGCAAAAGGGTGGAGACACACGCTTCACCAAACTCAAGACATCAGTTCCGGCCGAACAAGGCAAGCTTCTCATTTTCCATAATACTGAACATGGCACCATTCGGCGCCATCCGATGTCCGTACACGCTGGCATGCCGGTTGAAGAAGGCGAAAAATGGGCTTTCAATTTGTGGTTCAGGGCAAAAAGCCGCCAAGAACCTAAAACTGACCCCACCGACAAAGAGATGGATGAATTCACTCGCTTCATGAAGAAAAAACCGTAACATCAACGCCATGAAGGGGCCCTAAAGTCCCCTGTCGGCATATGTTCGACAAACACGCATCAATTTGGATCGACCCGAATGCCCCGCCAACAAGCGAATGGGGATAAGGAATACTGACTATGTTCACTATGAATTTTGGCACCCAGGACCTAGCGACACAAATCGCTGAGCGGGGATTAAGCGACGCCTATGCTGAAAACCTTGCGAAAGCCACCAGCTTTGCGGCCCAACTGGCAGCTGACGGATTGCTGCCGTTTGCCCGTCAGGCATCGAATGCGCCAGAGCTTGCGGACATCGAAACTGCTGCGACGCATATTCGGGCTGGATTCAAGCATTTGATCGTACTTGGCACAGGCGGGTCATCGTTGGGCGCCCAGGCGGCAATTGCGATTGCGCGCTACCTGCCGGATCATATCGCCGGAACCGCAACGCAAATTCACACGCCCGACAGTTTGTGCCCTTTTGAAATGGACCGGCTTTTTGCTGAACTTGAACCAGCACAAACACATGTAATCGCCATCTCAAAATCCGGCACAACAGCGGAGACCCTGGCGCAGTTACTGGCGTGTCGCGCCTGGCTTGAAGCAGGAACAAGCGGCGCGGACCTGAGCGGCCATTTCACGTTTGTCACAGAACCCGGCGAACGACCACTACGCACTTACGGCGAAAAACTTGGCTCTCCTATCCTTGATCACCCAACCGATGTTGGTGGCCGCTTCAGCGTGCTGACGACTGTTGGCATGCTGCCAGTTGCAGTATCCGGCCTTTCGGCCACCAAATTCCGGCAAGGGGCCGAGACAGTAGCGGCCGCCTTTTCGTCTGACCCATCAGTTTCAGCCGCAGTTGTGGGGGCAGCGCTGACCCATACACTGCATGAACACATGGACGTCAGTCAGGTTCTTTTGATGCCATACGCTGAGGCGCTGCGCGCTTTCACCCGCTGGCACGGTCAACTCTGGGCCGAAAGCCTGGGCAAAGACGGGCTTGGCACCACCCCAATCCGGGCAATTGGCCCAGTTGATCAGCACAGCCAGTTGCAGCTGTTTCTCGATGGCCCGAACGATAAATTCTGCACATTCGTTACGGTTCCGAGCTTGAACGAGGGCCCGCGCATTGACGTGGAAGCCGCAAAAGCCTTTGGTCTGGACTATATGGCCGGGCGCACAATCGGCGACACAGTCACCTGCCAGTCACGCGCAACGCAAGAAACGCTGCGCGGCAAAGGCCGCATGGTGCGCGAACTGGTGATTGATGCCCTGAGTGAAGAAAACCTTGGCGGCCTGTTCGTGTCATTTATGCTGGAAACAGTTGTGACTGCTCACCTGATGGGTGTGGACGCATTCGACCAACCTGCTGTAGAAGAAGGCAAAATACTTACACGCCAATATTTGGCAGACCTGAAAGACTAGCGCCAGCAACCGCCGGTCGGAGAATATTGATGAACGCACCAATCAAGAAAATTGTTTTGCCTGTGGCAGGCCTTGGCACACGGTTTTTGCCGGCGACAAAAGCAATCCCAAAAGAAATGCTGCCGGTTCTGGACAAGCCCCTCATTCAATATGCAGTTGAAGAAGCGCTGGAAGCCGGCATTGAAGACATCATTCTGGTCACCGGACGCAACAAGCAGGTCATGGAAGACCATTTTGACCATGCTTACGAACTTGAGAAAATCCTGCAGGAAAAAGGCAAGGATGACGGTCTTGAGGTTGCGCGTTCAATGCTATTGGAAGAAGGCCGGATTTCCTACGTTCGTCAGATGCGCCCGCTTGGTTTGGGGCATGCAATTTGGTGCGCGCGCAAGCTGGTTAACGGGCACCCGTTTGCCGTGGCCCTGCCCGACGATCTGATCAAAGGTCGGCCTGGAGCACTTAAGCAAATGGTAGAGGCCTATAACGAGCTGGGTGGCAACATGGTCGCCAGCATGAATGTGTCACGCGAAGACACCTCCAAATACGGGGTGATTACGCCTGGTGAGCACACCAAAAATCGTATTGCCGTCGAAGGTCTGGTTGAAAAACCACACCCCGAAGACGCACCGTCCACGCAAGCTGTGGTTGGTCGCTACATATTGCAGCCGGAAGTCATGGATCATTTAAGTGAAAAAGCGGTCGGTGCAGGCGGCGAAATCCAGCTCACAGATGCGATGGCCAAACTGATTGGCAAGCAGCCTTTCCACGCCATCGAATTTGACGGAACACGCTTTGACTGCGGCAGCAAAATAGGCTGGCTGATGGCCAACTTGTCCCTCGCAGCAGAAGATCCCCATATGGCTCATGAGATCCGTCAGCTGATTACATTTCGCTGACCTGACGACACTAACTCATTATTAACAAGTTTTCGGCATGCTGATATGCGCATGCCTATTGGGTCCAACATAGTTCAGATGCACCAGTCGTTTTTTGACTTCTGGAACATTTACAAGCGCGCTGATGGTCGCGTCAGCATTGATGATGTGCGGCCCAATCGCTTGAAGTCCATCCTGCCCAACATCGTGAAAATACGTACCTCGAACGAAGGCAGCCGATTTGCCCTGGTGGGTACACAAGTGGTTGAGGAATACCAGCAGGACTTTACTGGCATGCTTGTGGAAGACCATCCCCATGAGGTGTGCCGCGAGACATATCTGTCCATGATAGACCATATGAACAGCCGGCATGGCATTGCTTGCTGTTTTGGCATGTTCTGTTATCTGAACAGACATTATTTACGGACGATGGAATCGGGTGTGGCACTTGCTCATGCAGATAGCGACAAAGTTGCTGGATACCTGGTTTTGGTGACAATCGACCACGCCGAATATATGGACAAGCTATACCACCCCATGCCACCGGAACAGGTACTGGCAGGCGAAGCAAATATCGTGTCTCAAGCAGACTTCAACAACGCCATGCAAGGCTATCGTTCACTTTCAGCTTGATGGCATTGCGCATGCGCTATTTGTCTTTTTCCCGGTTAAAATCGTCCTCAAGGCGAACGATATCATCTTCGCCCAAGTAGGAGCCTGACTGAACCTCAATCAGTTTCAGATTGATTTTTCCGGGGTTGGTTAGGCGGTGCACAGCACCCAGCGGCAAATACACAGATTCGTTTTCACTCAGCAATATTTCTTCGTCATCGCGCGTGACGATCGCTGACCCTTCCACAATCACCCAGTGCTCGGCGCGGTGGTGATGCTTTTGCAGCGACAAGCGCTTGCCGGGGTAAACTTCAATTTCTTTGACCTGGTATCGGCTTCCCTCGGCCACGCCGCAATAGTTGCCCCAAGGCCGATAAACGGTTTTATGGAAATCAGCCTCAATGCGACTGTCTGCCTTCAGGCGCGTGACGATTTTTTTGATGTCCTGGTCTTTGTTTTTCGGTGCGACCAACACGGCATCGTCAGTTGAAACCACAATCATGTCTTCAACGCCAACAAGCGCAACGAGTTTGTCCTCACTGGAAACAAAACAATTTTTGCTGTCTTCCAAAATGACATCGCCAATGGTGACATTGCCGTCACTGTCAGACGTCTGCACATCGGCGAGCGAAGAAAAACTACCAACATCTGACCAGCCAAACTCTGCCGGCACCACCGCAGCCTGACTGGTTTTTTCCATGATGGCATAGTCAATGGAGTCTGCTGGGATGGCGGCAAATGCATCCATTTCCATGCGTAGGAAATTCAGGTCAGATTCAACTGTCTCTAGTGCCGCCTCGCACGCCTTGAGCATCGCTGGCTGATGGCTTTCAAATTCCGCCAGCAGGGTTGAAGCTTTCATCAGGAACATGCCGCTGTTCCAACTGTAACCACCGTCATCCAGATAGCTTTGCGCCGTTTCTGCATCAGGCTTTTCGCGGAAACCTGCTATCTCAAAAGCACCAAGCACGCCGTCGATACCGGTACCTTGTGCGATATAGCCGTAACCAGTTTCAGGGCGGGACGGTGTCATGCCAAAACAGCAAAGCTTGCCAGCAGCAGCAGCCTCAGCCGCTGTTTCAACGGCTTTGTGGAAATTAGTCGTGTCCTGAATGACATGATCCGACGGTAAAAACAGCAAAAGACTGTCCGGGTCCGTTTCTGCAGCCTTCAGGGCGGCCACCGCAAACGCCGGTGCGGTGTTTCGGCCAACTGGCTCCAAAATCAGAGCACCCAAATCCACCTGCGCGCGGGCAGCCTGTTCATTCACGATAAAGCGATGATGCTCGTTCGCGACAACCATCGAGGGTTTGAAACCAAAGGCCACGCCAACGCGTTTGAGCGTGCCCACAAACAATGATTCGTCGCCAAGCATAGGCAAGAATTGTTTTGGATACTTTGCACGGGAAAGAGGCCAAAGGCGCGAGCCAGCACCGCCTGAAAGGATCACAGGTTGAATAGTGTGTTTCATGAACTTTCCGTTCTGCCCCCAATGATTTTGAGAGCACTATAAATCCTAGCGCTATGGGTTGAAAGCGAGAATCTCATTGAAATCACTGTCAAAAACCCACGGATGGAATGATGCCAGCCGGTGACGCTCACAGTCTTTTAGCGTGAAGGGAAGCTGGGCATACAGGCATGCAAGCAACTGTACGCCAGCATAATCACTGCCAGACAAATGAACGCTGGCCTGCGTCGCTACGCTGCGCAGTGCTCTCGATTCGAGCGCCAGCCACTTAGAAAGAGGTACGCTTGCTGAATACTCGCCTACCAGCGGATGGGTGTAGTCAAAAACAGTTTGCGTTTCATCACTGGCCACCCTTTTAGGCACCCGCATAAAAACACTGTCCAAATCAGCAATCATGCGGTGAAGTGTTTCTTCGGCGTCGGTTTTCTCCAGATATATAAGTCTCTCCAGCACCCTTCGCGCTACTGTTCGGTTCTTTGCCGTGTTTCCAGCCGCCAAGTGAGCTTCCAGCAGCAAACGGTCGCGGCTTGCCAGTGCTTCTTCAAGCGAGCCGAGATTGTCGCTCTCAATCGCTTTTGGCCTAAGGCTTCCATGAATACCTATGCGCCGACTGGAACCACTGCGTTCCACTTTCACTGATATCCACCGCGCACCATTTGGCACATTAAAATAGACATTCTGTGCCGTTACAGCGTCGATGGTATCGGCAAATAGGTCGTGGGACTGCTTGAGGGACGCCTCGTTGATTTGTCGGCCGAACAAACTGAAAAACTTCACTGACAAGGTGGCGCCGCCGCGTTCAAATTTTACGCGCGCCGTGGCCAGTGAAAGCTGCAATCTGATCTTTTCTGCAGCAGGGGGGAGCATTGAAACCAGCGAAATTGCACGGCGAGGCAAAATGGTTTTTCCGGACAAGAAAGGGTCAACCAGCCGGGTCCTTGCGAGCGCAAGCGTCAGCCTGCTCAGGGCTCTATACCCGTTGCGAATCAAACGGTTGGTGTTTCGCTTTCCCGTACGCGCTTTTTGTTCGGCACTCATCTGTCTACCAGCGCACCCTCAGCGCTTCAAAAAACGAACGCGAAATCGCCCGTGGCCGATGCATTTCTGCCCAGTGTGTTAGGGATTTTTCTGTGTCAGGGTTTTCAGCCGCTTCGAGTGCGCGGCCCACAGCAACTGTCAGGCTCGAGCGATCCGACGGGTTAAACCCGATGATGCCGGCGCCAATGCCCGCCATTGCTGGCACAAGAATATCTGGCACAACACAGGGCCGACCAAACGTTGCAGCTGTGGCGGCAACCCCCGAGTTTAAGCCGATTTCATAGGGACATATTACGGCGTCCGTTGCCCGAAAGAGGGTTTGCACAGTTTGGTCGTCAATATGGCGCTCGTATAAAGACACATTGGGCTTGCTTGCAGCCAAGGCGTATATGTCTTCCATATAGTCAGCATCCGAAGGCTGCCCTGCAATCAGCACCCTAAGCCTGACGTTCAATGCCTTTTCCATCGCATCAAGCTCAGAGATAAATTGCCGTGCGCCCTTATGGGGCCCCAAGGCGCCAAAAAGCAGCAGGGTTTTATCTTCCGGTGTAAGACCAAGGTCAAATCGGGCTTGCTCAGCGCCGATATAATCGCCGTACACGCCAAAATATGAGGGATGCGGCACCATGAAAGTTTTGCTGGCATTCAGCTCATAATATCGACCGCAGAGCTCAACGGTGGCCGGGTTCATAATATGGACGAAGTCTGCACGGTCAGCCAGATTGGCGCGCAGCTCAATTTCCTCATCTACATATTTGGCGCTATGGGACAACAAGTTGTGCACAGTCCAGACGATCTTCAGCCCTGCGGCTTTCTGTTCGTCAACCAGATCGATAAACGCCTGAGATTGCCGTGCGGCATCGCGGCTTGTTTGCGCACCCGTGAATACCCGGTGCACCCAATGATAGTGAACGCCAAGCGGCGCCTTGACAGGCGGCGCGCCCACTTCAGCAAGGTCAGCACGCACTGGGAAGCAGGCAAAGCCCTGCTCAAAAGCGGCGGAATACAGCATATGCTGGAAAGGATTGCGATGCACAGGCGGATAGTAGGCCAGCAAATGTGCATCCTCCAGGTCAACGCCCTTGGCAAAAAGAGACAGTTTTGCATCGACACAAGCTTCGTCAAAGCTGCGTTTTGCGTCGGTTATTGCAGGGTCGGATACGCGCCTCGGGGTCATCCACAACCTCTTATTTGCCGGTTTTTCAATCGGACCTTTTCATTCTTCATGTCATTTAATATAAAGGCGCGATTGCCGTGACCAGTCTTATTTTTATCGGGGACTTTCATGCAGATTGAAGAACTTCCGCTGCCGGGGGCATTTGTGTTGACCCCGAAGCGCTTTGGTGATGACCGGGGTTTTTTCTCCGAAACCTTCAGTGCGCGCGCATTTGAAGAAATTGCACCCGGTGTGAACTTTGTTCAGGACAACCATTCTCTCTCCCGTGACGCTGGCACGCTACGCGGTCTACATTTTCAGTTACCGCCGGATGCCCAGGGCAAGCTGGTACGCGTACCACGTGGCCGCGTTCTGGATGTTATTGTGGACGTGCGCAACGGTTCACCCACCTATGGCCAGCATGTGGGAGTTGAGCTAAGCGGCGAAAACTGGAAGCAAATGTGGATACCAGCCGGGTTTGCTCACGCCTTTTGCACGCTCGAGCCCGATACCGAGTTTTGCTACAAAGTTACTGACTTTTATGCGCCTCAATCTGACAGCGGCCTCGCTTTCAACGACCCAGACCTGGGCATTGAATGGCCGTTCCCTGAAGACCAGCTGATACTGTCAGACAAAGACCGCGGCCTTCAGAAGTTGAAAGAATTTCAGTCTCCATTTTCCTATAAGGACGTTTGATCCATGATGATTTTAGTCACCGGCGGGGCCGGATTTATTGGCTCTGCGGTTTGCCGCTACCTTGTACGGGACTTGGGCCACAGCGTCGTGAATGTGGACAAGCTCACTTATGCGGGCAATCTGGAAACGCTAAAAGAAATTGAAGACAGCCCCAATTACAATTTTGAACAAGTTGACATTTGCGACCGGGCAGAGCTTGACCGGATCTTTGCCAAGTATCAGCCGCAAGGGGTGATGCACCTGGCAGCAGAAAGCCATGTCGACCGCTCCATCACCGGGGCTGGTGAATTCATTCAGACAAACATTGTTGGCACCTTCCACATGCTGGAAGCCGCCCGAGCTCATTATCAATCCCTCGATGAAGCAGGCCAGGCTGCGTTCCGCTTCCTGCATGTTTCAACCGACGAAGTTTATGGCTCGCTGGGCGCAGAGGGTTTGTTCCATGAAACAACGGCGTATGATCCGTCGTCGCCCTATTCCGCTTCAAAAGCGTCTGCAGATCATTTGGCCAATGCCTGGGTAGAAACCTATGGCTTGCCGGTGGTGATCTCTAACTGCTCCAACAATTACGGCCCTTACCATCTGCCGGAGAAACTGATCCCTCTCATGATACTGAACGCCCTGGACGGTGAGCCGCTGCCAGTGTACGGCGACGGTTCAAACGTGCGTGACTGGCTGTTTGTGGATGACCATGCAAAAGCGCTCTTCACCATCATGAGCAAAGGTCGTATTGGTGAAAAATATAATGTTGGTGGCCGCAACGAGCGCACCAACCTCGAGGTTGTTGAGCGCATCTGCACAATTCTTGACGAGTTGCGACCCAAAAACAGCCCCTACAACGAGCAGATCACTTATGTCACCGACCGCCCGGGTCATGACGCCCGCTATGCGATTGACGCAACTAAGCTCGAGGATGAGCTTGGTTGGCGTGCCGAAGAAGACTTTGAAAGTGGTATCAAGAAAACCATTGCCTGGTATCTGGATAACGAATGGTGGTGGGCACCGCTGCGGGCACATGCGGCTGAACGCAAGGGCGTTTTGAAGAAGTAATCCCATGATTTTTGTTGCTGGAAAATCGGGTCAGGTTGCCCGCTCGCTAGAAGAAGCAGCGGTTGATCAGGGCCTTCACTTACAAGCATATGGCCGACCAGAGCTTGATATTGCTTCACCAGAAAGCATCGAAGCCGTGGTAATGGCAGCTAATCCGGCAGCCATTATCAACGCTGCGGCTTACACGGCCGTAGACCAGGCGGAAAGCGAAGAAGAACTGGCAACAAAGGTAAACGCTGACGGTCCTGCGGCTCTTGCATCAGTAGCTGCCAAACTAAAGGTGCCGTTCCTCCATATCTCAACCGACTATGTTTTTGATGGCAGCAAGGCGTCCGCATACGTGGAAACTGACCCTGTCGGCCCAACGGGTGCCTACGGGCGGTCCAAGCTTGCCGGGGAAAAAGCGGTTTTGGCGGCCAACCCGCGCGCCATTATCCTGCGAACTGCATGGGTTTATAGTCCTTTTGGCAAAAACTTTCTGAAAACAATGCTGTCACTCGCAGGCCGTGACCGCTTGACCGTGGTAGCTGACCAGTTTGGCAACCCCACGTACGCGCCCGATATTGCCAACATGTTGTTAGGCATCTGGTTCCGGCTTGAGGGCGAAGGAGAACCGACACCCGAACAGGCTGGCATTTATCATATGTCAGGCTCGGGTAGCACGTCCTGGCATGGCTTTGCAGAAGCCATTTTCGAGGAAGGTGCAAAGTACGGCCTGCCAAAACCGGAAGTCGCTGCCATTCCAACCAGTGAGTATCCAACGCCTGCCAAAAGACCAGCAAACTCAAGGCTCGATTGCAGCAAATTAAAACGGGTTTTTGGCCTGCAGCAGCCAGATTGGCGCGACAGCACCGCGGAGTGCGTCAAACGGCTTTCACAAATGGGCGAGCTGGGCTAGGCTCCCGCGTCAAACACAAAACAACCGATAAACCGGAGGGGACGGAAATGAAGGGCATAATTCTGGCGGGCGGACTGGGCACACGGCTCTATCCAATCACCAAGTCAATTTCCAAGCAGTTGCTGCCGGTTTACGACAAACCCATGATCTATTACCCCCTCACCACACTAATGCTGGCAGGCATTCGCGAGGTGCTGATCATCAGCTCGCCGCATCATCTGCCGCTTTATCGAGATTTGCTCGGCGATGGGTCCCAATGGGGCATTGAACTCCATTATGCGGAACAGCCTGAACCAGGCGGCCTCGCGCAAGCATTTTTGATCGGTGAGAAATTTGTGGATGGTCAGCCGTCCGCACTCGCGCTCGGTGACAATATTTTCTATGCAGCCGGATTCACACAGTATCTGCAGCAAGCTGGTTCGGTTACCAAAGGCGCTTACGTGTTTGCTTACCCGGTTCGCGACCCGTCGGATTTTGGGGTCGTGGAAATGGGTCCTAATGGTCGGGCAATTTCGATTGAAGAAAAACCAGCCGCTCCAAAAAGTAATCTCGCTGTAACAGGTTTGTATTTCTACGACTCTGATGTTGTTGATATCGCCAAATCCATCGAACCATCGGCACGCGGTGAGCTTGAAATCACGACCGTCAATGAAGTGTATCTGAACCGGGGTGACCTGAATGTAATCAAGCTGCTTCGCGGTACAGCGTGGCTTGACACAGGTACAGTAGACAGCCTTTTGCAGGCCAGCCACTTTGTGCAAACCGTTGAGGCCCGCCAAGCTGTCAAAATCGCGTGCCCTGAAGAAGTAGCCTGGCGCTCCGGTTTCATTAGCGCCGACGAGCTTGGTGCCTTGGCCGCCAGCTACAAAAACAGTTACGGCGAATATTTGTCATCCGTTCTAAAGTACGGGCCTGACGACGACTAGACCAGGCAATACCATGCGCAGCCCATTTAAGAAGAAAGCCAGACCATGCACCCCTCAAGGTGCACGCTTTCTCTTTTTGCTGTTGCTTGGCCGCGAACCTCATTTGGACGCTGAACTTGAACCGTTTTTGGACTTAAGTTTTTTTGGTGCCACCAAGCGAATGCTGTTGTCTGCAATCTTCGCACAGTCGGTGGTAGACCCTTTTCTGCTCGGTAAGAGGCCGATGCAGGTGCAGTTCTCTGCAGAACAATCAAAATTTATTGCTGGCAGTGCAAAAGTACATTTTTCAGCCAAACTGACTGAGGCTCAATCCGGTCGCTGGCCACAATGTCTGGCCGCTTGCCTGGAGATGGACAGGGCACAAAGAGCTTTCCTTAAAGCCTTTAGCCCGGATCGTTTAGGGTACCTTGCAGAGCAGTTTGCCGGGCTAAAGGGCGACGCACCTGCAATCGAAGCTGATGTGCAGCAAACACACGGGACACGCATTCAAGGCACTATTGCGGTGAAAAACCCAAATGGCCCGCTTGACTTGGATTTGTACCTGAATGGCGTGCCTGCAGGGACTGCTGTTGTGCAACAAACTCAAGCAAATTCACTAAAATTTGAACACACGCTAAGGTGGTTGGACGAGAATTCGCCAAATGAAGCGATGCTGACCATATTTGAGCGGGTTAGTGGCGTTATGATTTGCCCACCCAAAGAGGTCATTCTCAACTTAGCGGCCGCGTCAACACTGTTTGCCAGGGCGCAAGCTGCCATCGAAGCCGGTGAAGCGGATGCGAGTGCGTCAGGCGCTCTAGCCAACAAGGCATGGATGACCTCGCTGGACCGCATCACTGACCTTCCACTGGACGAGTATGATTTGTATCGACAACTCTACCAGCCACCAGAAGTGCGACCGCAAGCGGATGTGCCATCTATCGGCATTTGTCTGATCAATCATGACACTCAGGAAATGGAGGCAGCGCGCGCCTCTCTCCGGGCACAGACCTTCCAGAATTATCAAATATTTGAGACACTCGGGGCGGGGCAGCGATCGTCCTTTGACCTCATCATTGCTCTGACGCCCGGAGAGGTGCTGCACCCCAGGGCATTGGCCTTGATTGCTGAGGCGTCGACGAAGTTCCCGGACGCTGATGTTATTCGCTTTGGGTACGACTACCTTGAGGACGGCACATATCACTCACCTGTATTTGTAGCGAAATTCGACCCATTGATTGCGCAGCAGACGCCCAGCTATGCGACTGCGTTTGCGGCACGCCGCCAGGTGATTGAGAAGCACTCAGAAGAAATGCCTTCAGCAGATTTTTTACAGAATTTGCATGCCGAAAAGGGGCAGTCGGCTTTTGCTTTTGTTCCAGAGGTTCTTTTGACCCGTCCAGGCAGCTGTGTACAGGAAAAACCACAAAAGCTAAGGCTTCCAGAGGTGGATGGCACCAAAAAGCTTGCCATCATTGTTCCAACCAAAGACAAACTGTCACTACTGAAGGCCTGTATCGAGAGCTTGCAAAAGACGATCGAGTTCAAAGCCACAACCGAGATTGTGATTGTTGACAACAACAGTGAAGACAGCAGCACACGCGAATGGCTGGACGGTGCACCTGCGGCGTTCAGCGACTGTGTTAAGGTGTCTATCGTCAAGGACACTCAGCCTTTCAATTGGGCCGCCATCAACAATGCAGCAGCAAGCCAACAGGACGCTGACCTCCTGCTGTTTTTGAACAATGACACCCAGGCACTAGCCAAAGGGTGGGACGTGGAGCTGCGTGGCCTGCTTGCAATGCCAGCAACCGGCGTTGTTGGCGCTAAGCTACTTTTTGATGACGGCACGGTTCAGCATGCTGGTGCCATTTTGCATACGGACGGTCGTATCAAGCATGAGGCCATGGGATTTGAGGACAATGATGCCGGGTATCAAAATCGACTGGCACTCACACGCTGCTGTGACGCTGTTACCGGCGCCTTTTTAGCCTGCAGCAAACACCACTTTGATGAAATTGGTGGGTTTGATCAGAGCAGGTTTGCTGTCACCTATAATGACATTGATTTTTGCTTATCGACGACAGCTATGGGCAGGCAAATCATTTACGCCGCAGACATCAAGTTTTTGCATCTGGAATCTCAAAGTCGCGGATCGGATAGCGATCCGCAAAACCGAGGTAGGGAGCTACGTGAGCGAGAAAACCTGCTCAAGAAATGGGCGCCCGCTCAACTCATGGATGCATGGTTGCCTATTCAACTGGCATACGACCCTGGGAAGCAGAATTTAATTCTCAAAAGGGTAAGAAAAACACTGGAAACCATTGTCGAAAAAAGGCAAAAG
The DNA here is from genome assembly GCA_017640725.1 of Kordiimonadaceae bacterium. Taxonomy (GTDB): domain Bacteria; phylum Pseudomonadota; class Alphaproteobacteria; order Sphingomonadales; family Kordiimonadaceae; genus Kordiimonas. The sequence goes on from JAEPQB010000002.1 coordinate 549,473, forward strand.
AGCCGTCAGTGAACATTCTTGTTAATGACAACGTTGGCATTTAGTGGGACGCTAGCGTTGAATAAGGGTAGAGCTAGGAGCTGACGGCTATGGGGTCGGCAGCTAGGTCAATTCAGGGTGACAAACGTGGCGTTTTACGATTTTTTGGGTCTGGGTGGTAAAACCCGGAAGCGCGAAAAACTGTTTCAGGTTCTTTTTGATGCTAACTGGTATTTGGAGCAACACCCCGAGGTGTTGAGCGAACGCCAGACACCTTTGCAACACTATTTGACCAAAGGCGAAGCGCTTGGATTCAAGCCAAACAGGTATTTTGATCCCGAGTATTATGTCTCGCGTGCACCAGGTGCAGCTAAATTCCAGGGTTCTGCTCTTGAGCATTTTGCCCTAAAAGGCTGGAAACGCGGTCGCAACCCATCCAAAGATTTTTCGACCAAGCTCTATTTCCAAAAATACCCTGAGATGGCGAACCTGGATATTGATCCACTTTCCGCGCATTTCAGTATCGGCAGATTTGTTGGGAGTATTGCTTTCCCACTTGCGCTGGAAGAAAAGAAAATGCGCTCCGTTGTGGACGCCATGCAGACGATCAGCGATTCTGGTCTGTTTGATGCTGATTGGTACCTTGCAGCCAACCTCGATGTGCGCGCCTCGGGTATGCCTGCGCTATATCATTTTGCCCGGTTTGGGGCCAAGGAAATGCGGCAACCAAACCCGGTTTTTGCTTCGCGCTGGTACCAAGATACCTACGGTGACAAGAAAAGTGTTGCGAACCCGCTGATTCACTACATCAAAAAAGGTGTTGCTCGGGGCAACAACCCGGCACCGGATTTCTGCGCCAACAGCTACCGGATCGTCAATGAGCAGCATATGAAGGATGATGATGATCCTTTGCTGCATTTCCTGACGGTCGGCCTAGAGAAGAAACTACCGAAACCCGCACCAAGTGCGCCGCCAAGAGAAGCGCCGACAAAAGATCTGAACGCGCAATTGCCGATACCAGGTCCGCTGAGAAACGTGCTGAATTTTGAGGCCAAGCCACTGGCCCCGGAAGTTGAAACTTTCGATCAGGACCATATGAAAATTCATTGGGTTGTTCCCGCGTTTGCCCCTGGTGGCGGTGGTCATATGACCATTTTCCGGATGGTGCATTTCCTGGAAGTTGCAGGGCATAATCAAACGCTGTGGATCAACGATCCGAACCCGCACGATACGGTCGAAAGCATATACCAAATGCTTGAAAACCATTTCCAGCACTTCACCGGTGACATCAAATTTGTTGATGACTCATTGGAAGAAGCGGAAGGCGACGCGATTATCGCGACCGACTGCTGGACCGTGTTCCCTGTAATGGCAGCATCAAACTTTAAGCGTCGCTTCTACTTTGTGCAGGACTTCGAACCAAGCTTCCACCCGATGGGCTCCAACTATTTGTTGGCGGATCAGACATATCGCCAGGATTTGGACTGCTTGTGCGCCAGCCCTTGGCTCGCGCAGCGCATGGAAAACGACTATGGCCGCTGGGCGCGCCACTTTTGGTTAGCCGCTGACCAGCGCATTTATCACCCTGCGGAGAAGAAGCGGAAAAATAAAAAGCCACGCATCGCGGTATATGCGCGCCACTTTACAGCGCGCAGAGCGGTTGAGCTGGCCTTTATGGCGCTTGAAAAACTCTCAGAGGGTCGCACCAAGTTTGCCGTAGACTTTTTTGGCGCCCCGCTTGATTTTACACGAGCACCTTTCGAGTTCGTAGATCACGGTGTTGCTTCGCAAGAAGAACTCGCCCGTATTTTCCAAAAAGCTGATGTTGGCCTTGTATTCTCGGCCACCAACTATTCGCTTGTACCGCAGGAAATGATGGCATGTGGACTGCCAATTGTTGAACTGGACGTGGAAAGCACGCGTGCCATCTTCCCAGAAGATGTTGTCACGCTGGCCACACCACACCCGACCGCGATTGCAGATGCCCTCAGGAAGTTGCTGAAGGATAAAAAAGCGAGAAAAACTCAGGCCGACGCTGCGCTGGAATGGGTTAGCAAGTTTTCCTGGAAAGCGTCTGCCAACAGTGTTGAGGCTGCGCTCAAGGAAAGAGTTGCTGAGTTTGGCAAACCTGTTGCCAAACCGAGCAAAGCGAAAACTGCCGACGATGGGTTCAAGGCATCTGTTGTTATCCCTACCCTGAATGCTGGCAGCGTTTTAGAAGGTGTGCTTGAAGCCGTGGTGAACCAAACAACGCCCTGGCCATTTGAAGTGCTCGTGATAGATAGCGGTTCCACAGACGGAACGCTGGACACAGTTGCCAAGCACCCAAGCGTGCGCTTGCATCAGATCGACAAAAAAGACTTCAACCATGGTGCAACCCGCAATCTGGGGGCCGAGCTCACCACCGGCGAATTTATCGCTTATTTAACGCATGACGCCATGCCTGTGAACGACCGCTGGCTCTACAATATGGTTTCATCGATTGAGCAGTTCCCGAATGCGGCGGGCGCATTTGGAAAACACTTCGCATGGCCAGAAGCCTCTGCCTATACGAAGCGAGACCTTAACAATCACTTCCAGCTATTCTCCGGTCTACCTATTGCCGTTAGCAAATCCACTGACGAAAAGCGCTGGAAAGCTAAGGACCAGGGCTGGCTACAGGCGCTGCATTTCTACAGCGACAACAACAGTTGTTTCCGCCGCGAAGTCTGGGAGAAAATCCCGTACCGCAAGGTTACTTTCGGTGAGGATCAATTGTGGGCCTGGGACATCATCAAGGCCGGATACCAAAAGGTTTATGCCCCGCAGGCGACCGTCTATCACTCGCATGACTATGACGAAGAAGAGACGTTTGAGCGCAGCAAAATCGAAAGTGCCTTTTTTAAACACTTCTTCGACTATGAGCTGATGAAAAACGAAGAGCTGTTGCACGATACCATTGATGCCATCAATCACGGTGACCGCGAATGGGGCTTTGCCCATGATGTCGATGACAACGTAATCGATGAACGCATGGGCCTGAACATCGCCCGCTTGAAAGGGTATCTGGCGGGCGTAGAAGAAGCAGACGAGTTCGACTTTTAAAAGCTCGTCTAGCCTCTAATGCTTTAATTTCCGGGCAGATAACTCTTTGACCCTTGCTGGGTCATAGGTTTCCCCCAAAAAGTCGAATAGTTTGCGCCAGTAATTTGGCTCACCCACATATTCTTCATACTGAGCTACAAAACAACTGTCAGGATGCTTTTCTGTAAATGACAGAAACTGTGCGTCCGATTTTTCGACCAGCGCTTTAACCATGTCCGGGTCGCAGTTTTTCCACCATCCTGACTTCGCCACATCTTGCCAATTACGCAGGTTAAAAACAAACCGTGCCGGGGAGAAATGATGAGCGATAAATTCCAGATACTCATCGAATTCGCCTTCGGCCTCATGGAACCGAATTTCTTTAAAGCCAATAACTCTTGCATCCTCCGGCGGCTGGATGATTTCTTCTACGAATATATTAACCAGTCGCCGTGCGTAGCGGTCAGGGTCGACCGCATTGATGCCAAACCAGGGGCCTTTGGCTTCGATCTCCCGGTAGCCGTGTTCAATTTTGGCTTGCTCGATACGTTTGATTGACTGAAACAAGGGCCACAAGGCGTTCGCATTCTCGCCGCGCATGAAGTATCCGTTGATCGACTGCAACAGAGTCTGGATCAATGTGGAGCCTGACCGGCCATAGGTAATGACAAAAACGTATCCTTCTGGTGACAATGCCATTGGTTGCCTCAGTTTCCCTTATTTTATTGTACGTTAGCACTTGTGACAGTGCTTCGCGCGTTGCAGTCGTGAGATGAGCCTGCTATCAGGTGATCTCATTTGATGGTCGGAGAATCAAGCCATGAGTTACATTTTTGTGGGAGGAGCCCAGCGCTCCGGCACATCACTCGTCGCTGCATCTCTGTGTTCCGGGGAACAAACAAACCCCTATCTGGGAGAAAGCAGCGGGTTCCGGCGCTTGCTGGACGCGCAGTATTTCATGACCCATCGATTTGAAGATGAGTCTCGCTTTCATTTAGGGTCCGAAAAAGCATTAACTGATTACATGCGTACGGTAACGCGCATGTATCTCGATCGCACCCTGAGAAACTACGCTCCGGCTACTTCTCTGGTGCTTAAAGAACCTCACATGACCAGTTTTTTTCCATTTCTTCACAAGATGTTGCCCGAGGCAAAATTTGTCGTGGTTGCCCGAGACCCGCGCGACACCATCGCTTCTATGATGAAGGTCGGCGAGAAAATGCAAGAAATCGGCACGCATCATATGTTCAACAGCGCCGATGTGGACAAGTTAGCAGAACTGGTAAACGCATTTTATGAAGTATCGATAAAAGCAGTTCAATCATCGGACAGCTTTCGCTCGGCACTCCGATGGGTGAAGTATGAGGATTTTGTCAGCTTCCCGTTGGAGGTGGTTAGTGCCTTACGGCAGTTTACTGGCCTAAAGCTTGAGCAATTCGACCCAAATTATCCAACCAAGCGCACGCTAGCCGCCAAGCTTGCTTCACGAGCCCAAAGCGAAAGAGCCAAACCTTGGCAATCTAAACTGATGTCGCAAAAGGAGATTTCCACTTCAAGTATTGGTGCATACAAACAGCAGTTAAGTGCCAAACAGATCGAGTTCATAGAAAACAAATTGGCGCCGGTTCTTCAGATGTTCGGCTATGAGAAGACGTCAATCTGAGCCAGCGGTACAGTCTTGGTGCACTTGGTGCGAACGTAAAAGGCGCAGCTGAATAATGTCATGTACCGGAGCGTCTTTTGTCTTGATTTTGTGACTCCCTTCCTCGGCTTTGAGGCGCGCAATATGAGCACCTGTAACCCTTTCAAGGGTTTCAAGGTCCGTCTCCAACTTGTATCCAAAATACTCCATGGCCGACTGGCAGAATTTTTCGCACACCGCGATCTCAAACGGACCGAGCTCGTTCTTAAACTTGTTAAAATTATCTGAAATGACCTCTTTCGCAAGATTCCCCCAAAGTTGATTAGACTCTGCGTTTTTCTTGGTCAGCCTGTTTTCATGAAACTCCAGCATCTTTGGCGAATACTCGATACCCAGAAATTTACATATTTTCGTTAGCGCACGCTCAGAGTCGCTAATCAAGTCTTCGTAACGGACCAAAGTGGCACGACCCTGGTCCTCCAGCGGTTTAAACAAAAGCAAAGAGGCATGCTGATCGATTTGCCACTGTCTCGATGCCGCAACAATACCTCCCGAATGTATTGGGTTTTTTCGCCAGGAAAGGGCCACATCTCGAGGATCACGGACTAGATAGACATATTTAGCATCAGGGAAACACCATTCCAGGAAAGCACTATATTGGTACGCCCAGAGCTCTTTGATAAAGATTGCTTTTTTGTTGTGAACTGTAGCCTCAGCTTTAAAAATTTCGCGCAATAAAGTGGGCAGGTCGCCGGGTTTCGCCATGCGCTCAAGTCCCTTGCGTCCGACAATAATCCGCCACTGAGCGAAATTAGATTTGAGCATGAGATAAACATCATCCAGCAATGCATGCCAATTGTTTGAATTGGAGAGGTCGCCATAGCGATAGTATGCTGTCCCCATTACCCGCAAAATATGAAGGGGGGACGGCCCACAAACATCAGGATGGGCATCCATCATTTTTGTGATTAAGTTGCTGCCGCTTCTCTCGCTGGCGATCAGGAAGTGAAATTCCATTTGGTCGGGACCTCTTAGAAATCTGAAGCCATCATAATGACGCCCGTGTTGTCGCCAAGTATTTTCTGCAAAGTCCACGAAAGGCCCTTATACCGCACCCTCGCATCGCCGGTAACTGATCCAAAAAAATCAATGCAATCAGGCACCAGCCACTTTATATAGTTGTTGTCCAGAGACCGATCATACGGGGATAGCAATCTTGTCTGAAACCAATTCGAAACCAGAGCGCGAAGACATGAACATTGGACGCAGCAAAGAATTCGTGCGTGATCAGTCGCTAGAGGACGTACTCAAAGAACTGAACCAGTCAATACCGGGTTGTATGTCTCCTCCCTACGAGACGCCGCAATACCCTGTGGTCCTTATTGTGGGTGCTCCTCGCAGCGGTACTACTCTGATGTTACAATGGCTTGCCGCGTCTGGCATGTTTGCTTACCCGTCGAATTTGATCGCCCGTTTTTATGGAAACCCTTACATGGGCGCGAGAATTCAACAAGCTACGTTAACATACGATAGCAATCGCCAGATTTTCACCAAAGAGCAATCACTGGCGTTTTCCTCGGATCTCGGTCGAACGGAAGGCGCTCTAGCTCCGAGCGAGTTTTGGTATTTTTGGCGACGTTTCTTCGAATTTGGCGATACAAATTTTCTGAAAGCCGAAAAGTTAGCACAGATAGACACTCACGCCTTTTTAACAGGATTGGCTGGACTGGAAGCGGCACTAAGTGCGCCAATAGCCACCAAAGGCATGATACTCAATTGGAACTTGCCTTTTCTGGACAAAGTCCTGCCGCATGCGCTGTTTATCAACGTAGAGCGCGACCCATTTTACAATGCTCAGTCTCTTCTACAGGCCCGAGAACGTTTTTTTGGTGATAGGAAACGTTGGTATAGCTTCAAGCCTCCTGAATACGATTTGCTGTCTAATGAGCCCCCTCTTTCTCAGGTTGTGGGTCAGATCTACTACAATCGTACGGGGGTGCAAGATGGTTTGGCGGCTGTTGAGAAAAGTCGAAAATTGAGTATTGACTATTCCGCTTTTTGCGCTAACCCGAAACATGTCATGTCTTTGATAATAAAGAAGTTTGCAGAGCAGGGATTTGATCTGGAAGATCATTATTCGGGCCCTTCGAGCTTTAAAGAAAGCCGGTCAGTTCGACTTTCTCAAAATGAATGCGCTGAAATCGAAAGCGCCATTGCAAACTATGAATTCAGCTAGTCCACCCACTTACGGCAGCAAAAGCATATGAATGTAGTAATAATGCAGCCCTATCTTTTCCCCTATCTGGGCTATGTGCAGTTGCTTCGCGCGGCTGATACCTTCGTGCTGTATGACGATGCGCAATTCATGAAAGGCGGCTGGATCAATCGAAACAAAATACTCGGCCAAGGTGGCACGCAGTTCATTACTTTGAATTTGCAGGGAGCAAGTGCAAACAAAGCCATTAACGAAGTACAGGTCGGCAATAATGGCCACAAACTATGTAAAACTATTCGACAAACATACGCTCAGGCAAAGTTTAAAACTGAAGCCATGGACTTTGTACAAACCAGCTTGATGGTTAAAGAGAAAAACCTAGCAAGACTGGCTGGAAATTCGCTGATTAGTCTTGCTGCCCGCCTGCATTTGCCTACCCGGTTCTTATGGTCCTCAGAGTTAGGTCGTGACACAAGTTTATCTGGCCAGGACGCAGTCCTGGATATTTGCAGTCGTTTGGGTGCCAGCCATTACGTAAATGCAGAGGGCGGCAAAGAACTTTATTCTGCGGGACGATTTGTGTCGGCAGGTATCAACCTGTCTTTCTTAATTCATGACCCAGTGCCCTACCCTCAAACTAGGTCTGTCCAAGCGTTCGAACCTCGCTTATCGGTGGTCGACGTTTTGATGAACGTAGGTATGAATGGGTTGCGGGGCAAATTAAGCGAGTACAGTTTGGTCAGCTGAAGCTACAAATCAGCTGCCAACGCTTCCAGTTCAGAATATTGCCAAATAGACTGGTCTGACGCTTTAAAGGCTTCATGGTGCTTCATCGCTACTCGCATGACCGTTGCAAAATCACGGGCGCCATCTTTTGCAACCAGCTTTGAGTCCGGATCGTTCTTCAATAGGTTTTGACCAATTTTGACCCGCAATTTGTCATGGGTTACCAAGCGCACAACTGCCCGCACATACTCTTCCCTTGATTTTGTGGTTAGCCACTCAGGTTGTTCAAACCGCTTCACGATATGGCTGTCGTTCGCTTCATGAACTTCAGGGCCTGTTAGATTCACAACTGGCAATCCCTGTTTAATTGCATCAACGATACCGTTGGTTGCACCAAAAGGAAAACTACTTAGGAATATATCGCACTGATTGAGAGTTGAAATATAGTTATTGTAATTGGTTCGCGGCAGGACCTTTGCCGTCATTAGTGTTTTAACCCGGCGCGCGAAACCTTGCAAAAGCGTGCCAACCGCGTTGGGGAAAAACCAAAATTCGACCGGCCTATCTTCTTTCAAGCATGCTCGTTCAATGTCCATGCAAGTTTGCAAGAAGGTCGGTGATATTTTTCGAGACCAAGCCGGGACTGCTATCCGCACAATCCGGGGGTTATGCCTTAGTTTCGGTGACACCCGAGTAGCGTCCTCACGAAGCGCAAATCTTGGTTTTGAGGCACGACACAGAATTTTTTCATTCACAGTATCTGGCGATCCAATTTGCTCAGCGTCCAACACCGCATAATCCACACAATTTGAGTGCGTTGTTGCAGGATGGCCAAATGTCATAACCTGAATAGGGGCAATACGAACAGTAGAGCAAGCGATGCTCATAAGACGCATACCCACACTAGGGAAATAAACCATATCGGGTTTGTAAGACTGGGCTTGGTTGACAAATTCTGCCGGATTGTTGGCATCAAACTTCGTTTGGTCAATCACGTCGAACATGTCAGTCAGCGCTTCATCCATCTGACCACTTGTCGTCATCAAAACCGTCTTGAAATGAGGCTTCAAGCTCGCGATGGAAGGGCCATAACAGCGATGCATCGCATGCCGGCTGTCATATAGCTCGGCCAACACCAACACAGTTGGTTGTTCTTGGTCAGTTCTGCGTGGTACCGACATATCGATATCGGAAACACCGCTGTTCAGCAGCCACTTTCTTATTACGGTATTCATGGCATGTTTAATGTCATGCTTACCCGCGGACTCATCATAGCTGCAACCCATGTAAGCAGGGCCAACATTCCGAACCAGTTGAGGAACGGGGGGTGCCTTGGACAAATGTTCATACGCCTGAATTATCTTTGGACGCGCTGATTTTCCGACTGGCGTGTAAACAATTTGCTCTGACATAAATGCAATACAAAGGGGCCAAGCGACTTCTGCAGGTTGTTTTAACAAAAGCTTCAGAAGTTCTGTATTCAAGGCATTGATGGACAGTGCCCAAAACAGCTTCAATATGTCCTGCCGCGACAAATTACGGCTTCCATTTGGCTGCTTTTGGCCCACCAAGGCTGGTAAGTGTCGGGTACCGCGATACCCACTGACTTCCCAGGCTTGTGCCATAGATCGTTTGACGGGTATTAGGCCCAGAAATATGGTGTCGGACCATTTGCAAGCGGGATCAGTTATCATGCGTGTAACGGCAGTACAAAAAGTTGTTGCATGTTGTTCCGCAAGTTCGCCCTGATCGAGCACATTTTTGCCGAATGTCGCTTTGCCAGCTTCCATTTCCTTGAGCATTCTGGTCAGAAGAGGGATAGCGTCCCGATAATTTTTCGCGCTGGTCAACTCATCTAGAAGATAAACCCTGTTTTTGAAAGACAATTCTTTCTCTTCTTTTACTCTCAGAGATTTGCCCGATTCATTAGACAGGTTTTTGTTGGTGTCGGATGCAACTGATTCAGTCATGGCTTACACGTAACTCGCAACTGTTTCGCAGATGAATGAGACATCGTCATCTGTCAAAAATGAATGAAATGGAAGCCCAATTAGATCATGCTTTAGGCCCTCGGTCACGGGGAATGCGTTTTGGGGGTCCTGATCAATTGCATATTGAGCCAAGGCCGGGTGCTCATAAAGGGGCGGCAAATACCAGAATCGCGTATGCACGCCTACTTGAGCAAGCTCGTCCGCCAAAAGGAGGGCTTTCCCCTGCGTCTTCACAACAAGAGTGGCCGGCACAAATGCTTCGGCACCCTGTTGCAGGGTGATTTTATTGTCCAGGGACTTCAGACCAGCAAGGTAGGCTTCCATTATGGCTGTTCTCTTGGCCAATACGTCTTCCCACCGGTTCAATTGGGCCAATCCGACTGCAGCATAAAATTCGCCCATTTTGGCATTGGTGCCCACCTGCGAAATCACACCACCAGGGCCTAAAAATCCGAAGTTAGACCATGACCTCGCGCGCTTGGCCAATTCGGCGTCTGGTGAGACCAATAGGCCACCTTCGCCAACACTGAAGGGTTTCGTCGCGTGCAATGAAAATGCCATATGGACATGTCGGCCTGCCGCTTGCTGTCCAAGCGCTGCTGCAGCGTCAATAACCACTTTTTTGCCGGAGCTCACGGCATAAGCGTCCCATGCAGCAACATCGAGAGGACGTCCAAAAACAGCAACAGGCATAACCGCTGCGAAATCCTTCCGCTTACTCATTTGAGCGGCAATATCTGGTGACAATGACCAGCTTTCTTCCTCAACGTCACTGAAAACAGGCGTATGTCCTGCATTTATGACCGCGGTGGCCGTTGCGGGGAATGTCAAAGCCGGGATCAGAACGTTTGCGCCTTTTGGCAATTCCAATGAAGCAAGCGCAGCCTCAAGTGCTGTCGTCGCCGACGTAAACGTAACGACTTCAAAGTCATCGAAACCACTGAGGCTCGCGATAAAAGACTTCATGGAATCTTCAAACCGTGAATTCAGAGGGCCGAAGTTCGAGTACCACTTGGCCTGTTGCATTTCCTGTAGAAAAGGCAGAAGATTTTCAGACTCGGGAAGGTCTGGCACAAGGCATTGAATTTTATAGGCTTCGGACAAAATCTGCCTCTCTGAACATTCGTCTATCTGGGATAAAAGCTATAAAATGGCTAAGTGGTAATTTCAATATCAGCTTCGTAGTTGAAATCAGGCGACGTTTGCAGAAAATCTAGTATTTTTCTATCCAGAAGTGTCTGTGTGCTGCTGATCTTGCCAGGAGGTACACCTTGAGCAGAGAGGCGTGATTGAAAATCCAAATCGTCGCTGACCAGTACATCGATAGCGTGCTCGTAAGCCAACATCTTTGCGAGGCTTTCCCCTTTTTCGAAACCTTCAAACTCGGGTTCTAGCCAAACAACAATTTTGGGGCCAAATCCTTTGATTTCTCCCAAAACCTCCAATGAACCGGCGGCACCGATGCTGAGTACAACGTCCGACATCCTTCCGATTGTTGAAATGTCCGCTTTCGAAGACATAGGCAAACGGGCACTAACGCGTCTACCCAGATACATTTTGAATTCTTCTTGGTTCGCCCTTTGTAGTAAGGGGAATATGTCGGAAACGTCCGATGCCCAATCAGAAATTTGCAACCAACCCAAATCAAGTTTGTGCGCATATTCCTGCACGATGCACACTTCAGCGCCCAAATCTTTGACAGTTCTAATCAATGACCCCAGCCGGTACTGCGACGGCGTTGAAGTCATTACATCGCTCTCGACAATAACCGTCACACGGAGTTGATCATGACCAACTGGAATAGGAACTTGGTCTTCAAATGCACAAATCGGATCTATCAGGTTGTTGCGCAAGTGCTTGTGATTCGGGCCAGCGTAGCGGCGATGCAGGTGACGAACAACCTGAGGTTTCCCGCCCAATTCAGCCAATGCCAGCAATGCTTTAAGCGACCCATCGACCGTAACTTCCTTCGTTCCGCAAACCATAGCGACTGGAGTTTCGACATGAATTTTCGGTGTCGATGGCAAGTCCGAAATACGCTTGATGTTTGCGTGGGCATCGAGCAAAGCCTTCAAAGAAAACTGAGACACACAGAGCATTGCGTCCGCTGTATTGGGTGTACCCCAGGGACGTCCTTCGAAAGAAATGGTATTGCCTTCCGCAAACTCTATACGATGAATGCCTTCCTCCAGCCCTCGCAGTTTCCAAAACAACCATCTTAGATGCGACCCTTGGCCTGCCATTTGTTTCCATTGAGTAGCTGACAAAACCAGCAGCTTCTCTGGAAAAAAATACTCTTTTTGTGCGCCATACCATGTTCGCACCGTATGACCGAACTCGGCGAGCGATAGAGGCTCCCCAGGCACTGCAGGGTCTGTAAAACAAAAAACCTTGTTTTCGTCCTGAAGGAATACCGCAAACGCTGGCGCTGTCTCTTGTTCCATCCGCATTAAAGCTCGCGGAGCAAACAGTGTTTTATGTTTTTGCCGAATATAGGCGATCAAACTTTCCTCAAGGCGTCTACTGCCCGCCAACATGCTCTCTGGCCTACGACGATACGAAAAACCTGCTCTATGTGCTGGAACACCTTTGTATCCAGCGTCAAGCATACTCAGCCAGAACTCCCAATCTTCGAAGCCACTTTGCATGGTTTCGTCGTATAACACGCCTTTGCGGAATGCATCCGCACGTACCATTGACCCAGCCTCCGAAACATTGCCAATCAAATGCAAAAGAATATTGTAGTTTGGTGCCGTCTCTCTTGTGTCAAATCCTTCTGAATTCCAGACTTGGCCAAAGAAACTAATATCAGGGTATGCCCATCCAACAGATTGATTATCGCCTAGGGCGGACCAAAAGGCCTGCAAACTGTAGGGTTGCAAACGATTGTCAGCATCGAGGAAATAGATAGCTTTCAGTTCCGGCAATAGCGCCAGCAAAAAACGAATGCCTGCATTGCGAGCACCTGGAAGCTTGGCATTCGGATGTCTGAGATAGTGAACTTTACCGGGATAAGCCGCGACGAAATTGGCAACAACATCTGCGGTTTCCTCAAATCTGCACCCATCATCAACTACAACTACTTTGTACTGAAAGTCACAATTTTGTTCGCACACCGACTGCAACGCCTCAGCCAAAAAACGAGGATGACCATAACCGGGTACAACGACACCAACTGTGGCTTGTTCATCCATGCGCACCCTTACTCAGCTTTGGCAGAAAGGCGAAACTCAGGCTGCAATTCAATGGCGCTGCTGATACTAAGCGACAGCCAACGGCACCAGCCATAGCTGACTATGCCCTGTACTGGTACAGCAGCCGCAACGATATCGTGCGGCTCGCATAATGGATCGGCCAGTTCAATTACAACTGAATTCACATCTAGTGCGTTTAACTGTCGTGCTGAATAGTATGCACCTGTAACTTCGTCAACGCCCGACTGAATCGATGCAGAACTGGATACTTGCCGCTCCAGAACGTTTTTTACAACAGCATATTTGTCCTGCGTTGCTGATGGGAGCAAGAGCAGGACATAACAAAAAACCGGAGAGCGTTCGTGAGCAGTTTCAACATCACAGGCCACGCGCGTTGTCCCAGTTTCCGCCCCGTTTCGATATAATGCTGCCGACAAACTATCCAACAACGGATGGGTCTGAAGACTACCATTATCATCCGCAACAATCATGGGGGAAAAGCCCAGTTCGCTCGTTTGTTGATGTAACTCGGCTTGTCCTGCCAAATACTCCAATTGCTCACCGATTTCAGGGAATTTCACGGATCGCATCCGATGCATCAATGAAGATTCAGACCTCGCAATCATCGGCAATGTGGACTCAACTGCATAGGTCACCTTTACATCATGCCACCGGCACCAACCGTAAGCTACATCATCGGCCGCCGACATAACTACACACGCAAGACCATGGGCTGAACCACTTCCACGCTCTGATGAGGCAGCGAGTTCGATAAGCGTTCGACTGCCAGGCGTAACGAGTGCTACACTCCAATATATTCCCAAATCCAAATCATGGTCGGTGTGCGCACGCTTGCCTGCTTTCACGTCACCCAGCAATTCAGTCCAAATTTGTTGGTCTGGTGCATTGTCTTCGTCATAGAACGCAATCATATACAGAGCCGGCGGACCTGCTTCATGCGCTGTTTCACAAGTAACCTGAACACTTGAAACCGTTGGCGGCACAATCCGCGGCACAGTCACGCCCACAGCGGTTTCAGCCTGCAAGTGAGTTTGCACCCATGGAGTCGGCTCGGTCTCGGTAAGCTCTGCTTGCTCAGTTGTTTCAAGCAGGTGAGCAAATGCCATCAGGTCCGCAAAATCAGCTTGTCTTTTATCGCTGCCCTGCGGCAATAATGGATTTTCACTGGACAACTCACCCAAAGTGAAACCTGACCAGATTTGCATCGCTGGCACGGGCTCATTTACTGTTACGCCACCTCGAGCATCCGCCACCATATCCGACAGCGACAATTGAGGCGCCAAACCCGCAACAGTCTGCTCCCATTCTAAGGTTAATTCACAGTCCCCAAAGGACCCGACAGCGGGGCGCTCAAGCTCAAAAAAAGACCATCCTGGAACAACTTCAGCGTAATCCAGACTGGCGTAGCCTAGCAGCAATTGATCGACAATTCGACGTATTTTAACATGCAGCTTGCCAGTCACTTGTGCGTCTGCGGCACTAGCGAAATGCAAGCTAACGCCAATCAGTCCTGCTGCGTCGCAAGGCATGGCACACCTGATGCGAAATAGATTAAGCGGCTCCGCAACCTCACCATTTGGGCCAACTTGCCCCCTGCCCACGGGTACAGTCATTGTTGCGTACCGGGTGTCAAAGCCTGCGCCCCGAATAACACGACGGGCTTTTTCCAGGTTAATGAGCGCCTGTTCATAATCCCATCTCAGGGCCACCAAATCGCGCTCTGTGCGAGCACTTTGCGCGCGTGTGTATTTAGAGTCCGTGATCATGCACTCGGCGATCGCCGCATAGATGTCGGGAAGCGAGTGCTCGTCGGCAAGTTCAAAAACCTTGGGCGGAGTCCGGCCAGTTTGTTCTTCCAGCCAGTCTCGCCACCTGAATGCCAAGGAGGTAGAAGCCGATTCCACAACAAAAGCCTTGACCCCTATCGGTGCTCCAACGGGTGCCAAATGTGTGGACTCCTGTGTAGTTTCATCCGGCGCGACGAGAACACCGTCAGAATCAAGAACAAGATATTCGAGTTCCTTGAGCGGCTGAAACGTAGAAAGCGTTTTAGCGACCGCACGAGAAACAATGACAACTCTGTTGGACGCGTAAAATAGCGGAAATGCGGTTTTGCTGAGCAGTCGTTCTGACATGGCTGCTGTCCGGCTTAGCCTTTGAATGAACGATACAAAAATCGTGTGAACGGCTTGGCCAAGATTTCAGCGAACGTTCGAGAACCAGTATTGATGTAAACTTCGGCGAAATTACCTGGCAACATGTCTTCCTGGTTTGCTGATGCATCCAACCTCACGTGGCCGATATACATGCCTGCTGGATTGCTCTCGCTAACCACAGCATCCGCCGACAAGTATACAAGTTCTCCAGGTAAAGGGATAAGGCGCTTTTCCCTGCTGGAAGGAAACACCACTTGAACCGCTTGTCCTTCTTCGACTTTTTCAATGTCAGTAATTTGGATCAATGCTTCAATAGTTAGCGCATCTTCGCTCGGGAAAATTTCCATGATGGTTTCACCTGGGCGCACAACTTCGCCCAAAGCACGTTTCGCTATCCGGAAAACTCTACCGTCACTAGGAGAAACGATTTTGGTGCGCTTCAGCATATCCTTCAATCGATCAATACGACTTTGAGTTTGGTTCAAGGTTTGTTGAATTTGAACCACAGTCTCATTTGCCGTTTTGAGATAAGCTAGTTCTTCCTGCTCGATCTGATTTTGTAAGCTGATGATATTGTTGCGAGCCTTTTCTATATTGATTTTTGTGTTTGCGACTCGTGCGTCCGTTTGTGCGATTTCACGTTTTCGCTGATTGATTTGCAGCTTGCGCGTATAGCCAAGTTCGTCCAATTCCTGAAAGTCACGCAGTTCCTCTCGGTACAGCTCGGCTGCTGTTGAAAAAGCCTGGAGAGCTTCTTCCTGACCCGCAATATCTTGCTGTTGCCCTATAATATTATTTTGAAGATTGGCGATTTTTGCCGCGATATAGCTTTTTACGGACTGAAACTCTTCGCGTTGACTTTCAATACCTTCCGCCAAACGGGGATCATCCATGATTAACGGATCAAAATCTGCTGGAAACTCAATCGAATCAGAAAGTTGAACCTCCGCACGGCGCCGGGCCAATTGCACACGAAGAATGGCTTCTTGCAAAAGGTCAGCATCAAGCTGAGCGCGTAGCAAAGTGTCGTCTAGGCGCGCAACTACCGCGCCCTGGTCCACAATATCGCCTTCACGGACCATAAGCTCTTCTAGAATTCCACCTTCCAAGTGTTGAACAACCCTGTTGCGATCTTCTGCAATTACTCGGCCGCTAGCCACGACAGCGCTGGCAAGAGGTGCGAGCAATGACCAAAGGCCACCAATACCAAATACTACAATCAAGATAAGTGATGCGACCTTGAGAACGGGCTTGCGGTCGGTGTCTAAGTCTTGATGCCAAGAACCCAGATCATCTCGGGTAAAACCCTCATTTGCGAGCGCAAGCTGGCGCTGTTCGCGGTCCACTGTCAAAGACGATTCAGCCATCTCAACCCTCCTTAACCTTTAAGTCACCTACAGGCGTTTTAAGTTGCTTTTTCAGCTGGTCTTTTTGCTTCTGCGTGACCGACTGCTCGGCTTTCTTTTTGTCTGTGGCTGCAGCCTGGGCTTTTTGGCTTATAGCTGCTCCAGCAGTTCGATTGGTTTTTACGCCACCTGCAGACATAACTTGCTCTTTGGGCCCAAAGTCTTTCACAAGACCATCACTCATGATCATCACTTTGCCGACAATCGACAATATGCTGGGGCGCTGGCTGACAACAATAACCGTCACATTCTCTGCATTTGCTGCTTTCAATGCTTTGTGGAGGATTTGCTCGCCAACATTATCCAGTGCCGCGTTCGGCTCATCAAGAATGAGAACCGCAGGATCACCATAGAACGCCCGTGCAAGGGCAAGAAGCTGTGCCTGCCCGCCAGACGGCGTGTAAATTCCGCGTTTGATAATTGTGTCATAGCCTTGCGGCAAACTGAGAATAAAGTCATGAACGCCTGCGCGGCGAGCTGCATCAATTGCCCAGTCTTCTGGGTCATTTTCGCGTAACCGGGCAATGTTCTCACGCACCGTACCGTCGAAAAAGGTTACCTGTTGCGGCATATAGCCAATATGAATACCGCGAGCGATTGGGTCCCAAGCGTGCAAGTCTTGACCATCGAGATAAATTTTACCTGCATTGGGAACCAAGTAGCCCACAAGCAATTTTGCGAGAGTGGACTTGCCTGCGCCTGAAGGCCCGATAATCGCTACGCTATCACCTGCCTCAATATTGCCAGATGCATTGCGAATGATAGGTGGCATGCCTGGTCTCGGCACAAAAGCAGCCCGGTCTATTTTAATATGACCTTTCGGTCTGGGCAGCTTAGTACGATCTTCAGGCAGGCTCATGTCTTCAAGCCGCGCGAGCAGTCGCTTACGGGTATCCCAAGCGTTGCGGAGCGCACGCCATCCACCGACAATTTGCTCCACTGGACCCAGCGCACGACCACCAATAATGGCAGTAGCAAAGATAACGCCAGCGGTTGCTTGGTCATTGATAACTAGCATGGCACCGCCACCAATCATCGTAATTTGAATGATCTGGCGCACTGCTTTTGAGGCAGCGCTGAAGCGGGATGTTATGTCAAAACTCGCCAAAAATTTGCGCAGCTGATCGCCATGTTGGGCGCCCCAAATGCGCACAGCCTCCCGGTATAGTCCTTGCCCACGAATATATTCCTGTGATGAAACTTGAGTTTCAAGCATTCGCTGTGAGCCAATGGCTGCTTCCATATGTTCCTGATTTAAATGAGCGGTTGAACGATCCGCCCATAAACCCATTGAAAACAGAATGATAGCACCAAGCAATACAAACACACCGAGAACCGGATGGATCAAAAAGATCAGCGTCAAGAACAATGGCAACATGGGAAGATCAAAAATCGAGTAGAATGCAGGTGAGGCAATGACCTGTCGAATGATGCCAACGTCCCTCACGCTTTGAACCGCTGCATCGCTTTGCCGAGACAATTCACCCGCCAAAATAAGGCCAGCCATCTTGCTTTCAAGTTCAAGCCCAGCCTTAGCAAGCAGGATTTGCCTGACATAGTCAAAAACGCCGTAAACGGCCAAAATAACGAAGGCAAACAAGAACATGGCTATCAGTGTTTCCACACTGCGCGATGTTAGAATGCTATCGTAAACCGAAAACATAAACACTGGCATGGCAAGGATACATATACTTGCCAGGAAGCTGTACAGCCCTGCTGAACGGAAGGTTTTAAAAAGCTTCCGTTCTTCTTCCAGGTAGTCTGTCTGCAACGACATTTTTACATTCCCCACACTGAATACTCAAAACACACACCGGGCTGGATTTATACCCCAATCCATTCAATCCGCACTGTTAGCACAGACCTAAATACATGTCACGGATACTGTAAGCGCTAACATAAACCGGTGTTGCCCTTAACCGCAGGTGAACAAAAGAAAAAGGGAGGCCGAAGCCTCCCTCCAAATCCTGGATATCTATCTGGATTAGACCAGAGTGATTTCCGCGGTTGCGAGGTCACCGAGTGACACGCCAACGATGAAGACTGAGTTGGCACCGCCAAGGTCAATCAGGACACCGCTTGTCACAACACCGTCGATCGTACGAGTAGTCTCGTCGGCAACATCAAAGATGTCGGTGATCGCTGTTGTAAGCGCGCTGAAGTCGAGAATGTCTTCGCTGATGTCGAAGTCAGTGATGATGTCACCGCCACTGTCATCGTTGAAGTCAAACTCATCGGCACCGTCGCCACCAGTGAGGGTATCGTTACCTTCACCACCGTCGATCACGTCGTCACCGGCGCCGCCATCGATGTCATCAGCACCGTCACCACCGACAACATCATCGTCACCGGAACCGGCAGTTACCGTGTGGTCACCGTTACCGAGGTCGATGTCGTCGTTACCGGCACCACCGTCTACAACGTTGTCGCCGTTGGCGTCGCCAGTTGTATCGATCGTGTCGTCACCGTCACCACCGTTCAGGGTATCGTCGGAGTCAACGTTCGCACCGCCGTCAGCATCAGTGAGAGTATCGTCACCGTCACCACCTTCGAGTACGTCGTCGCCGTTACCGCCGTCGAGAACGTCGTCATCGTTACCACCATACAGGGTATCGTTGCCGTCGTCACCGCTCAGCGTATCGTCGTCGTCTTGACCCATCAGCATGTCGTCGTCGTTACCGCCTTCGAGCTCGTCGTCGCCGTTACCGCCGCGGACGATATCATCACCGTCGTCACCGAACAGATCATCGTCACCGGTACCACCAAAGATGGTATCGTTGCCGCCGCCGCCGAGCACGTCATCGTCGTTAGCACCGCCGAACAGGGAGTCAGCGCCCAGTCCGCCAACGAGGCTATCGTCGCCAGCACCACCGAACACGAGGTCATCGCCGTTACCAGCATCGATTTCAACGTCAGCACCGTCGCCGCCAAAGATCGTGTCGTTGCCGTCACCACCTTCAAGGCTATCAGCACCGTCACCACCACCGATTACGTCAGCGCCGTCACCGCCAGCAACACTATCGCGAGCGTCACCACCGAAGAGAACGTCGTCACCGTCATCGCCTTCGAGATCATCTTCGTTGGCACCACCGAACAGTGAGTCATCACCGTTACCGCCAACGAGGCTATCGTCTTCAGCGCCACCGAAGCCAACATCGTCGCCGTTGCCGCCTTGGAAGGTGTCATCGCCGTCATCGACAGAACCTGCAAAGAAGGTATCATCGCCGTTACCACCGCGAGCGATATCAGCGCCGCGACCACCGTTTAGGGTGTCGTTACCGCCGTTACCGTCGAGATCGTCGTCGCCGTTGTTACCGAGCAGACGGTCACCAGCTGCACCACCATCAAGGAATTCTGCCGTGTCGTCACCAACAAGGCGGGTTTCCTCAGTCGCACTACCAGTCAGCGTGTCGTCTGAGTCTGCAGTAGTCAGCGTAACATTGATGCGGATTGTGTTGGTGCCATCGGTTGCAATCACAACAACATTTTCAGTTGTAGTTGCAGCAATGTAACCAAGCTCTTCACCTGGCGTGTAGCGGATGTTGTCATCTTCAACAGTCAAGTCAATGTTTGAGTCGATGATTTCAATCACAGAACCAGTATCGAGCGTCACGCTGTCGTTGTTGGCGTCAATTGCCGTTACAACACCGTCAACTTCGATGCCAGTGATCGTCCAGTTGTTGGTTTCACTCTCAACAACGTCCTCATCAGAGTCGTCATAGATGAGAATGTCATCAGTACCAAACGTCTCGTCGGTATTGGCGTCGCCATTCGCATCGTCTCGTGCGATCGTTACAGTAGTTGTGAACGTCTGATCTTCACCTGCTGTCAGGTCAAGCGTAACGTTGTCGAACTCAACTGTTTCAACGTTATCGAAAGTATCAGCACCTTCAACGTTAGACGTACCAGCAGTTTCGTTACCAGTCAGACCACCAGCAACCAATTCGCCAGAGATCGTTACAGTATCATCACCTGCACCGCCGTCGATGTCGTCTGCACCAGCGCCACCGATAATGTCATCATTACCAGCATCACCGTTAAGAACGTCTGCACCGTTTCCACCAGTAATAGTGTCGTCGTCGTTACCGCCATTAACAGTTTCGTCGCCGTTACCGCCGCTGATGTTATCAGCGCCGTCATCACCGTCGATTGAATCGTCGCCCAAACCACCTTCGATTGAGTCTGCGCCAGATCCACCGCCGATCACATCGTCGTCGTTGCCGCCGTCGATAGTGTCGTCATCGGCGTTACCGAAAATGTTGTCTGCACCGTCGCCACCAGAGATGTCGTCGTTACCAGAGTTACCCTCGATTACGTCGACTCCACCGCCACCGACCAGCGTATCGTCAGCAGCACCACCGAACAAAGTATCATCGTCATCGCCGCCGTCTAGAAGGTCAGCGCCAGCACCGCCTGTTAGGGTGTCTTCACCACCGGCGCCGAAGATGGAATCATCATCGCCCGTGCCGAAGATTTCATCGTCACCGTTGTTACCAAAAATAGTTGCCATAGCTTTCCTCCTGAAAAAGCAACGTCTCATTTGTATGAGGCACGAACGTAGGTCTTATAGCCCCCATGGACACCCTCTCTAGCTAGAGAATGCCAATGATGTCAACTGCATAATTGCAATTATTCAATTCAAATTCGTGATAGGAAAAATTAATTCCCGTTCCTACCTCTTCCACAGCCAACCACACCACCTTAGGGAATGCATTTCAACAAACACATCGCCCAGACAGTGCATTTAAGATCAAACACCCTCAACTTGTGACCCGTTTGCAACACTTTGGATTAGCTTCCAGTATTTTGGAAGAAGGTCCTTAGTGTCATAATGGCCCAGAATCGTCTCGCGTGCTTTTTCTTTAAGCGGTTGATAATCCGCTTTATTGTCAAGAATGTGACAAAGCTTGGAAACCAGCGCATCCACATCAAAAAAGTCAACCAGCAGGCCATTCTCACCGTCTGTAATCACTTCCTGAACGGGCGCTGTGTCTGAGCCAACGATAAGGGCACCTGCGCTCATTGCTTCCATCATTGACCAGGACAGAACGAACGGTACGGTCAAATAGACATGCGCCGAGGTTATTTGCATCAACTGTTTAAATACGCCGAGCGGCTGAAGCCCCGGCATGTGCAGGCGGTCCATATCAAACTCGAGGTCCTCCAATGCCCATTGCTTGAAGGTGCGGCCATCATCGCGTGACGAGCCATAAGCGACCCTGTCATTGCCAAGAACAACCACCTGCAAGTTTGGACGAAGCTTTTGCAGTTTGGACGCAGCCTGCATGAATTCCGGGAATCCCCGGTAGCGCTCCATGCCTCGCGCGACATATGTGATCACTTCATCAGATGACGACAATTTTTTGCCGTTGATCTCGACGGTAACTTCTTCATCGGCAGGGCTGAAGAATTGGGTGTCCACACCGTCATGCAGGACACTCACCCTTTTCTGGAAAATATCAGGCAATTTACTGTGCTGGAACTTTGTTGGAGACTGTCCCCAGTCCATTGCCGCCAGATCTTGCAGGATGGGTGTATTTTTCATGCGAATGCGCATCTGACCATTCACGTCGTAAGCATTAGGATTCAAAAAATCGCCGTCCGAGTTTTTGGTGTAATAATACCATTCGTAATAGGTTAGCAATTTGGCATCAGGGAAAGCGTCCCTTAGGAACAAATTGGACCCCCACCCAGAATGGGACAGGATTATATCGGGTCTTAACCCTTTACTTTTGGCTGCCAGCAAAGTTTTCAGTGCGGCCTGCCCCATTATAACGGCTTGTTCGGTATTATATATGGCAGGGTGAATCTTCTGTGACGCGTCGCGGTGCGGTTTATAACGCACATCAGGAATGTCATACTTCTGGCTGTTTGTCGCCAATGTCGCAGCATACATTTTGACGTTAGGTTTGTTTTTCAGGAATGCCGCAATCCGCCGGTATTGCCCGGGGAAATTATTATGCATGAAAAGAATTTTCATAAACGATCACTCATAGTTCCTGAAGCTAGCCCGTAGCCCAGAGAAAAATACTAAGCAGGCACTAGACAATTAGGAAGCGGATTGCAACGCCCTTAAAGCGCTAGTTTAAAATTCCCAAGCCTTCGCACTCAAAAATGTTGACAGGCAGACGGCAAAGGCTAGGGTCTCGACGCGTATCCAAAGTGGGGCGCTGGCGCCTGGGGTGCGCCACTGTCAATTGAGGGCTTTATGGCAAGAATTCTGGTTCCAGGCGGCGCGGGCTTTATCGGGTCTCATACGGTTTTGGCTCTCAGCGAAGCCGGGCACGACATTATCGTATATGATGACCTGTCGAATGGTCATGCGGACAGCGTGCTCGCAGGCACTTTCATAGAAGGCAGCATATTAGATAGTGCTAAACTTGATGTTCTGTTCAAAGAGCAAGCCATTGATGCGGTCATCCACTTCGCGGCTTTCATCGAAGCAGGTGAAAGTGTGAAGTCCCCCATGACATTTTATAAAAACAATGTGGCAGGCAGTCTGACCCTGTTACAAGCCATGGCAAAACATAATGTGCGGAACATCGTGTTTTCGTCTACCGCAGCCGTTTATGGCCAGCGCGATGACCTCGACCTTCTGTCGGAAGAGATAACCAAACAACCAATCAACCCTTATGGTCACAGTAAATGGATGGTCGAATGCATGCTACGGGACATGGCCACCACAGGCGCAATCAATGCCATCGCTTTGAGGTATTTCAATGCAGCCGGCAGTGACCCTGAAGGCCGCATCGGCGAACGTCACGAGCCAGAAACGCATCTCATCCCACTGATTCTGGATGCGGCACGTGGCAAACGGCCTAACATCAAAATTTTTGGCACCGACTATGCCACCCCGGACGGCACATGCATTCGCGACTATATTCATGTTGTGGACCTCGCACGTGCGCATGTTAGGGCCGTCGAACTTTTGTTAGAGCGTCCGTCAAAGACGGGAAGCTACGACGCCATGAACCTCGGCACCAGCCAAGGGTATTCGGTTCGTGAAGTGATTGATGCCGCCAAGCAAGTCACCGGCATTGATTTCGAGGTTATTGAAGAAGGCCGGCGCCCCGGCGATCCGGGCAAACTTGTTGCAGACGCATCAAAAGTTGCTGCGGATTTGAATTGGCAAGCGGAGCGTTCTGACCTTAGAACTTTGCTTGAAGACACCTGGGCGTTCCGACGCAATTTGGACTAGTATATCGCCTGGACGGAGGAGAATAACTTATGCCAACTATTAGGGCCCAAAAGCCAGTTAGGAAGATTTTTGTTGGCGGGTACACCAAAAGTGGCACCACTTTTATCGGTCGCGCCTTTGGCTTGTTCAACGGTGTCTACGCCAGGGGTGAGCTAGACTACTTTCGGCTCTTTTATGATGGCATGGGAAAGCTGGTCCAAGGCTACAACAACAATATAGCTGTAGTGAACAAAGAGGTTTATGACGGCTTTGGCAGTCTGGAACCGGTAACCATACCAAGCTACCGAGCGTTGCATGACAAGATGTTCAAGCATTTGTTTTTTGCCGGCAAGCCGGTGCCAAAGGACTGCACAACGATTGTCGAAAAATCGCCTCACAATGTTTATTGGTATCCGAAAATTCGGAATTTGTTTCCGGAAGCTCTGAACTTGGCAGTTTATCGCCCTCCGGAGCATGTGTTCCGATCACTAATGCGGCATATGACGGACCACCGCCACAAAAATTTCGCTGACCCCAATTTCGAACAACGAAAACAAACGCTGCAGGGGTTTGCAGAACTGTGGCCAAAATATATTGGTGTCCTTGAGAAAAACCGCCCTGACCTTCGCGTTATTCAATACAACACCGCTGCCAAAGACAATGAGGCTCTTGTCCATTTTCTGGGCGAGAAAATATTAGGTGGCTCACCCGGCCTCAAGGCCCCAATCGAATCGCTCAGCAAAGAAAGCTATTTGAAGTCGCTTCCCGAAGAAGCCCGCGCAAAAAGCCTGGTGCAAACAGGACCCCATAAGATCAAGCTGACCGACCAGGAAATTCGTTTTTTGAAGAAAAACTGCCCTGCGCCCAAGATCTCGTTTGACTTCTAGACCTTCGGCAGGTCTCCTTCGGCAACACCATGCATATTCTTGTCACAAGCCCAATTCCTTCTCACCCGCAAAATCACGGCAATCGTGCGCGGGTGACGGCTTTATGCAAAGCGCTTCAAACTGCTGGGGCGCAAATTCACTATGTGTATGGGGGGCTGGAAAGCCTGTCTGCTGAGCAGGAACAAGAAATGCGCGCAGAATGGGACTTTGTCTATGTCCTGCCACTGTTGCGCACCAAAGACCGCAAGCAGTCCTTCAAATCCCATCATGCAATTGATGACTGGTACGTGGATGCGCTTGGCGATGTAGTCAGAAAAATCCTGGACACCTGGCGCATTCATTACTGTATTGCAAACTATGTGTGGTTTTCCCGCTGGCTATCGGATGTGCCCGCGGGCATTCCAAAACTAATTGATACCCACGATATCTTTGCAGACAGACATGCCAGACTGAAAGCAGATGGCATTGCGCCGTCATGGTTTTCGACAACACCGGATGAAGAAAACATTGGCCTCAACCGGGCTGATACGGTGATCGCCATTCAGGATGCGGAAGCCCAAGAGTTTCGCACTCGAACAAAGTCCAATGTGGCCACACTTGGTCATTTTATTGAGCCTGCATTTATGGCGCCGCGCGAGCTTGATAAAAACACCAAGCTAACCATTGGTTATATGGCAAGCGACAACCCTATCAACCAACAAAGCCTGGAGGCGTTGGCTTCAGGCTTGTCTAAACAGCCAGGCCTGCAACAGAAATTCAACTTCGTGCTCGCAGGCGCAATTTGTAATGGTCCAGCGGCACAATCAGACGCTTTTACAAAACTGGGATTCGTCAAAGACCCCGCCTCGTTTTACCGGGATGTTGATGTGGTCATAAATCCGAATGTGGGTGGCACCGGCTTGAAGATTAAATCGATTGAAGCGATGGCATACGGCAAACCGCTGGTTGCAACCCGGGACGCAATGATCGGCATAGCAACGGGCGCGGACTGCCACGACCTTGAAACGCCGCATGACATATTGGCGTTTCTGGACCAGAAGGTGTCTGCTGAAAAACTGATGGAAATTACTCAACTCTCTAAAACCATCATCACTGATTATATGACCGAACAGCAGAAAACACTGGCCACCTTGTTCCCTGAGCTGCCCCATCTTCCAAATTCTGGAACCAAAGAGTGAGCGCGGCCAGCAAAAATAGAATTCTGCTGGTTGGGGCACTTCCTCCGGTACCGTCGCTTGCGGCACAATGGACCCAACTCATTTGTGAGCGACTGACGGCGGCGGGTGTTGAAGTCGTCGTTCTAATAGATGAGCTTTGTCCACCACCCGTTGGCCAAACGCCTATTAAAACAGTTCGCACATTTGACCCGGAGTTTGCCCAGGGCACTTTCGATGATTGGCCGCGCCTTGTGGTCTTAGGCGGTCAGCCGGACAGCCTCCCGATAATTTCCTTTCTGGAGCGTTGCCCATCAACGGTTTTGGTATCAGATCAAAGTTTGTTCAGTTTGGCATATGCCAGAACAGTATTGTCACACGATGCTGCAAACTTCAGAGGCTGGCTTGAACAGACTTTCCATCACGCAGGCAAAATACTTGGCAATGCTCTGTTTGATCACAAACGCCTTCCCACAGAGATTGCCAAGGAGGTTTCAGCATTCGGTTATTTGCTCTCTGAAAATGGCGATGGCCTCGGCCTGACAAAACGCCAGACCAACCAAATGGAAGAAGATGGCATTGCCGCGCAAATGCTAGCCGGTGCAATAGTCGAACCCGCAAACGATGGCGGCGGTGACACAGCTCATCAAACCGTGTGCGTCATAGGCATGCCAGCAGGCTTGCAGTCTGAGTTCAAAGCGACCTGCCAACTGCCGAAACATTATGCGCTGAAAATTATGGATCGTTTCTCCCAAAGCGTTATCGAGGACATAGCAGCTGCCGATACAGTCGCCATTCTGGATGGCCATGAAGCAGCTTTGTGCCCTCTGGCAGTTCGGGCCGTTTCTGTAGGCAAACATGTGATAGTGGCGGACCAGGCATGGGTCGCAGATCTTCCACTCGGCAGCGTGGATGCTATACCGAATGCTCATTCGATGTCGGCGCTTACGCATGCCCTGCAATTCGCTGCGGTTCGTTCGGAAAAGAATACTTCTGGCACCAAAACGCAGGCGCCAACTCAAGACAAGGCACATCAATTTGCCCACGCCATCTTGAAAGGCGCAGCCAACGCCAAAGGCACCATTCAACACTTGGATGACCTAAAGTTTGAAACACCTGACACCCCGGGAAAAACTGTAGAAAAAATGTCACCAGCCGGCACCTGGTCATTGGTTGGCGCCATCCCAGTTAAACCGGTTCTCGAACAATTGTTCCCGCGGCTAAACCTCGACAACTGCCCGCGCTTTTTGAGCATAGAACATGCGCGGTATCTATCAGAATTAACAGACACACCGCTTTTATCCGTGGCAGGTCAGTTGGGATGCGAAGACGTGCTTGTGACGGATCAACAACCAGCGCCTGCGTCCATGCTGCTGCGCAAAACAAAGTCATGGGATCAGATTAGCCCTCACCTGTTGCAGGCAAAAAAAGCCCTCGCGTTCGGCTGCAGTTTCGCAGGCGCGCATCAAGCCAAAACCGATTCGCCCTCGGCGGAAGCGGTTTGGGATTTCGGCCTGCCAAAAAACCTTACTGACACGCCCGACCTTACCCAAATGTTCGATCCAAATACGGGTATATTCTGGCGCTATGATACCTTCAGAAATACCCTCAGCCTTCTTGTCGCGACAGGCGGGGCGGGCAAGCTGGCACTCAGCATAAACTCCGATCAGTTGCTTGTTGTGTCCGACGGTTCGCAGACCTCCCTACTCTCAAATAGCAACTCACCCAGGCTCACTGCCCCTGATCATGGCATGCTGCTCGCAAAAATGACGGCAATGCCGCAGCGGGATGGTGATACACCTGATGTTCGAAAAATACTTGCCGGTGTACCAATAAATCTGAAATGGTCCCCCAATGCCTAATGAAAAGACCAACAATACACCTGATGAACCCATGTCACCGGAACCACGGTTCCCCAGGGCAGCGGTAGACTTTATCGATGCCTTGCTGTCTATACAGCGGCAACGGTTTGAAAAGGAGTTAGGCGCCGCGCCAGCCCATGCAGCAGCGATGCACGCGGCAACCAACCCACCCTCATCAATGGACGTCTTGGCCGAGTCCGATAGTTTTTTGGGAACCGGTTGGAGCGACCTTGGCCGACGCAGGGACGGAACCGCCTTCCGGTGGATGGGCCGCATCGGCACATTGATGTGTCCCGTAGATATGCGCGAGGGCTCGCAGGTCCGGATTGAGGGCGCTGGCTTTAGCCGGCGGCGACACCTCAAAACGCTGTCTTTTTGGATAGATGACAAGCCCATCGAGGGCTCGATTAGCAGGCGCGGCTTCAACCGCTGGATCTTTGAAGGCTCTATCGGCGCCGTTCCTGCCCGGCCCTATTCTATCCTGCGCATTCAGTCTGCGGGACAGTCCAGATTAGCCGTTGGTGTGGACGAGTTTGTCAGCGTCGCTGTGTCAAGGGTCGCGATCCAATCAAAAGCTGATTGAGCAATTCACTAGCCGCTCTTGTCGGCGTACGAACCCACTTTGTTTTTCCTGACGCCAATATATTCTTGGGCGAAATTTTTGAAGTGGGCGACAAAATCTTCGCGCCATTCATCTGTCACATCAAATGGTCTTGGATCAACGACTTTGGCTTTTCGAAGGGTCCCCTCGCCCAGGTACAATGTCAGCATCGACAGGACCGCGACAGGGTTGGCCAGCAACTCTTCGAAAGTAATTACTTTCGCATCTGTCAAATTGATCATGAACCTTTCGAAGTGCGTTTCCAGATATGCAAGGTCCAACAATATAGGCATCAAGCTCTCTGGGCTCGGCATGCCCTTGCGCTCATCACCGTCATCGACCAATGAAGCAATTCGGGCCGCCTGAAGCGATTTGTTGCGTCGCAGCAGGTAGATTGTCGCAATATTTAGCTTGATGGAAAAATCTCTAAACTGCTTCAGGGTCAACAACTGGGCGGTTGTCAGCAGATCGAGCTGATCCAGCTCCAACGAGAGAACGACGGGCTTTTTGTTGCTGGATTGTTTGGCCGTTTCCAGCAAATGCAAAAACCGCCGGTTGGCGCTGAAGTCTGTCGCATACCGACTCCACAGCACATAAAGCTCATCAAGGCCTGGAAGCACCCCCGCTATTTTGTTGGTATCCAGTAGTTTAGACAGATAGTCACCGCCACTGCTTGGCGATGATATGAGAACCGCCGCCCTCAACCGCCGCACTCGTTTTTTAATATCGACCAGATGAAGTGTGTCACCGTACACAACTGAAGCGATCTTCATGTCAGGGTGGTGGGCGGTGATGGTGCGAACAAAGCTTCGCTCCCCGGCGCGCATAAGCACAAAGACCCGTTGATCAGCCTCCACATTCGCCGGCTCAAAGTCATCAACCAGCACCAGTGCCGGCCCATCCTCTGGCCGGTGGACCTCGACAATCTCCAAAGCCGCACGGTCCAAAACAAGGATATCCTCACTGGTCATGCCAAGTGCCTGATAAGGCCAGCCGGAATTGGCCGCAGTTGCCTTTAACTGTGAAACCAAATCCATGTCCGAAAGGTCTTTTGCATACAGCACGCTAGAGCACCTCCCGAACCTGGTCGAGGTTCTGGTCTGCGCAGCCACGGGTCATCGAATCAGCCGCTGGAAACCGCCGGTCGGCAAGCGGGAAATCAATCTTGAGACTATCGACAGCTGGGTCATTGTGCCAATCGTGAAACGCCCGATGATAGGCCGCACGGTCCCCGGAAAGCTCGCGGGTGAAACTGTTGCCAGCCTCCGCTTCCTCCCAGGTGAAGCCCGAGCCCTCCCCGCGCGTGAGCGATTCGTCGCGCAGGAGCCCCGTATACAGGTGATGGCGCAAATGCAGGACCTGCTTTTTCCCAAACACATGCTCAAGCCGCGTGATAAATTCGGTGTCTGCAGAAATGCGCACACTATCGTAAAAACCAGCTTGTTCGGTCACACGTTTACGATCAAACATCAGACTTATTGCCGCCATGCGTTCTGACTTGCCGTCGATCTCCAGCTCTTCACCCGTGTCGTTCACGCGGCGCCACCGCGCAGTGCATGCGACAGCTGACGGGTTTGCCTTCAACGCACCCAGTTGCATCATAAGCCGGTTTGGGTCGGACGTATCGTCGCTGTCGTGCGTCGCTATATAGTCTCCGGTAGCATGCAATATGCCCCAGTTTTTTGACCAATAAGTGCCGTGGTTTGATGCGGACGAGAAGATTTTCAGCCGGTTGTCGTTGTATTTGATATTCCTGAGCACCCGCACCGTGTCATCGGTGGAGGCATCATCAACAACAATCAATTCCAGATTTGGGTGGGTCTGCTCCAGCACCGACTCTACCGCCGCTTCAATCAGGTGGCTGGTATTAAAGGCGGTCATCACCACCGATATTTTAACGTCCCCATAATCGTTGCCGAGGTCGCGGTATCTTTGCGTTTGCCGCCGATACATAGACTGGCCAATGGCGTGCAAAGGGGCTTTGTCTGAATCCAGGAAAAAAGCGAGCGGGTCGCGGTATAGCTTCCTGATCTTGCGATACATGGCACCTGCCCCGTTTCCGCTGACTGCGACCCTAAAGTCGCAGTACAACGCCGGCAGACAGCGCCAGCTGGTAAAAGATGGTGATAATGTCCTGAGCGAGCTGGAAGCTTTTGGTTTGTACTTTTGGCAGCACAAAGATCTCATCACCCGGATACAAAATCACATCGCGGCTCTTCAACTGCCTCTTACTGATTTTCTTGAAGCTGCCATCGCGGTGCAGCACAAGCACATTGGAGGCACCACGGCTTTGGGTAAACCCACCAGCCTGGTTGATGTAGCCCTCAATGGTGTTGCCATCCTGATAAGCCATCGCACTCGGGAACAGAACATCACCGTGAACCATGACCAAATTACTGGTGCGCGGAATGCGAATGATATCGTCTTGCTCAAGCAGAATATCATTCACCGATGATGCGTTACCCAGCGAAACTTGTCCTTTTGGCTCTACATCGCGTGCCCGCTCCACCCACTGAAGGATCAACGCTGCTTCCTGCTGGCGCAGCTGAGCTTCGGCAGCTGTTTTTGACCGTGCTGTCAGCACACTGGCTTCCAGGGCGCGCAACTGCGCCTCAAGTGTTTCTTTTTGTCGTTCCTTAACGCTTTTGCGCAGGAGCTGGACCGCGTCGCGTTGTGCGTTCGGGCCAAAGTCGATGCGCGAAAGAAGTTCTCCCATGGTGGCGCCGTAAGCCAGCACAAATTCCTGGCTGCTGTTGTGCTCCCCTTCTACACGGACCGAAATTGTGCCCTGTAACTTATCTGAGACAACTTCAAGCACATCGCCCGGGTAGATTGTGGTGTCGGAAACGCTCTCAATAGCGACATATTCGATTTCCGTGCGTTCGCGGTTATTGCGGTTAATGCGCACGTGGGTCGCCTGCGCGTTGGGGCGCGCCAGTGCCAACAGTTCAGGGGCAGAGATGCTGTCGCCGTCGAACTCAAAAGCGTTCCGATTCTGCACATCGCCCACAACGGCAGTACGCGACTGAACGGGACGCACAACGATCGTGTCGCCGTCCAGTATCTGGAACGAAGGCAGCGCGCCCGTCAGGATAAAATCATAAAGATTGATAGAACGAAGTTCCTTGCCGTCCCTGATCACTTTCACATCGAGAAACGAGCCCCGGTCGGGGTCAATGCCGCCAGCACTATCCAGGAAATAGAGAACCGAGTCTGAAGAATGGCCCTGAAACAGGCCCGCTTTCCTGACAAAACCGGTCACGAACACCTTAACCGGCTCGGCACCGCCCAGGCTGGCATAAACACCAACGTTTTTCAGAAAGACTTTTTTGACCGCATCACTGATGAAACCGTTGAGGTCCTGGTTTTTCACGCCCTGAACTTCAACTGGGCCAACTTTAGGGATAAACACATTGCCCTGCGCGTCCACAACCAAGTCACCTGCGAAGTCAAAACCACCCCAAAGCTGCAGGGCAATCCGGTCGCCAATGGCAATTTCATAATTCGGATTGAAGCCGATGAAGGATTGGTTGGCGAACTCGCCGCCAAAGATCCAGGATCCGAATGCTACGCGGCGTTCAACCGTGGGGTTATTGCCTTCATTCACCGGCTGCGCGTCTTGTGTGATCGGCACGGTTTGAGCCGCAACAGGCGGTATCACCCCAAATGCGGCAATCAAAAGAACACTCACGGCATTCCGGAAGGTTTTATTCATCCACTCAAACATCTTTATGCTCCCGAATGGTCGCAACGATCATGGCGGTGATGCCATAGATCAAATTCAGGACCACGAACAATGTCACAAGATTATATAATTTATACGGCATCAACGGCTCGTCGGGTGTACGGGCCGACTGGATAATCACCAAATGCTTTAGCTTGCGGTAACTCTCAACGCGCGCCTGCTCAAGCGTTTGCAACCCCCCACGATAAATGTCAGACGCAAACTCGAAAGCCAACTTAAGCTCTTCAAACTGAGCATTAACTTGGTTGATAGAATCACTACCTTGGCTCGCAAACTTGTCTCGCTCTTGCTCAAGCTGGTTTTGAATGCCTTCAATGCGACCACGAACCGCAACCAGTTCAGCCGCGTCACCCTGAAGATAGGAAGACAGAACCTTTTCCTCCGCTTCAAGGCGCACCAATTCGCCTTCCATGTCATTCACAACGGCCTGGATTGCGGCACCCGTCGCCGCCGGGTCCAAAAGTTCATTCGCCGTTTGAAATTCGAGCATGGCGCTACGCCCATTTTCAACGGCTGCTCGCGCCCGGTCCAGCTCGCGCTCAACAAAAGCAATTTCCTGAAGTGCAATCTGCTGGCTGACGCTGTTGATATAGCTTTCCGACTGGTTAAGGATCGCTTCAACAAGTGCCTGCGAAAACTCGGCCGTGAAACCCTGCCCTTCGATGGTCAGGATGTTCGAATCTGTATCAACCTGCACCGCAACTCTGCTCCGGAAATACTCGAGGAATTCTTCATCCGTTGCACTGCTGCTCATCCGGGAGAAAAAGTCCCACTCGCTGCTGGCGAAATGGGCGCGAACGCCAATTTTTTCTTCGAGCGCTGCCAACATATCCGCAGAATGAACATAGCTTTGCAGCAAAAGGGCATCTTGCGATGCACCGCCAAATCCACCCGGCACCAAGGGCAGAACAGGCGTTACCGCCGTGTTTTCATTGGTGGACTTAACGTAGGCCCTGGCCAGCGTTACATAGCGGTCTGATACCCAAACCAGATTGTAAAACAAAAAGAGGCCAAATATCACCAGTACCCAACGGTAGGTAAGAAGCTTTGCCTCCGACCCGATTGTTACCTGATAATCCCCTGTTTCGGAGCCGCGCATGCGACCCGCCACCGCTTCCCGGAATTTTGTGAGTGATTGTTTCATGAAACTCCCGTCGCCATCAGACCGTTCCTCATAAGTTCTGATAGCGGAATATCGCTTGATCCACACTTTCGTAGAAGTCCGCTCTGCCATATGCAAGCAAAATTGCGGCATTACATTGACGCTTCAACACATCCATATTGTGAGAAACAAGGATGATATTGGCATTTGCCCGCTTGTTGGTGATCGCAGCTTCGCACTTGCGCCGGAACCCGGCGTCGCCAACCGACAGTATCTCATCAATAAGATAGGTGTCGAAATCGAACCCCATGGAAACAGCAAATGAGTATTTTGACCGCATGCCTGAAGAATAGCTGTTGAGGGGCAGCTCAAAACTGTCCCCAAGTTCCGAAAAATCTTTTACAAACTCTTCGGTTTCCTTGTTGGCATTCACACCGTGAATGCGGCAAATAAACCGCACATTTTCGCGGCCGGTCAGTTTGCCCTGCATCCCACTTGCCAGTGCAAGAGGCCAGGAAATAAAACGGTCAGATTTAATTTTTCCGCTGGTTGGGAAGTCTATGCCACCCAGGAGGCGCAGCATGGTAGATTTGCCCGCACCATTCGCACCCAGTATCGCAATGTCCCGGTCATCAGGGATTTCGATATTGAGATCGCGCAGCACATACTTTGGGCCATACCGCGTCGGATAATATTTGCTGACATTGTCGAACCGGATCATCGTGCCAGCACCCGCCGCCATGACAGGCGGTATGTCGACATGGCCAGCGCCATGAAAATCAAGGTGAAGGCAAGCAGATACTGCAGGTCCGCCACGGGGCTTGTGTAGGTTGAAAACCACGCTTCCCGGATCAATTCCATCGCATGCAACAGCGGGTTCCAGGTCAGGTACTTCCAATATTGCGGGGGTATGATTGACATGGGAAAGAAGACTGCAGACAGAAACATCAACGGCATGGTCATGAGAGAGATGAATTTCTCGATCTCACGGGCAAAGCTGCCCAGCATACACCCAAGCATGCCAAAAGAGGCCGCGAACAGCCAAAGCACCAAACAATAAGCCAGAACCAGCAAAAGGTCGCTTGGCCACGGATCGTAACCCAGCCACACAAGCCCCATGGCGATAATCAGACCCACTACAATGAACAAAGCGCCTTCAATGATGCTGCGAGCGAGGAAAACGTCAAATAAACGGACCTGACGGTATTCCAACAAACCCTGGGTACCGTTTCGAGCACTAAAATTCTGCTTCATGGTGTAGTTCCACAACAGGCGGAACGTCAGGAAAGCGGAAAAAATGAAAACCGGGGCTTCAACAAAACCATAAGCCCCGCGGCCGCGCGCGCCAAATATCACCATGAAAAGGATCATCATCAGCAACGGCTCGAGAACAAGCCAGATATTGCCGAAGGTGTAACTGGAAAAACGCGTCACCATCTCACGAATGAAGATCGCAAAGATAACGTCTTTTTGGATGGAAAATGCGGACCGTGCCTTCATAGCAACATTGCGCCCTCACACACATGAGGGCGAAGACTTACCAACTGTTTGTGATTACGGCAAGACTTGATATGGCACAGCGCCGATCAGATCTCGTCATGCTTGTAGATGCCACGGAACACGCCGTCCTCGTTAACAGCTACCAAAAACTTCACTTCGTCAGTGCGCATCATGCTCTCGGCCTCGTCCACGATAACGTCTTCGCGGATTACCGAAAACTCTTTGCTCATACACTGCTGAGCGGTCACTTCGCGCACCCTGCGGGTTACCCGCAACGCCACGCCAAGCTGGCCTTTTGTGACGATGCCGATTGGAATGTAGCCTTCGTCAACAACCACGGCAATTCCTGCTGGGCCGCCCGCCATTTCTGCCGCAAGCTCCAACAGCACCATGTCTGTTGTCACAACAGGCACAGACGTTGTGTGCATTAAGTCTTCCACTTTCATCAGCAGGCGACGGCCTAGTGAGCCACCTGGATGGTAGCGGGCAAAATCCTGCGCGTGGAAATCCCTCAGGCTCATCAAGGAAATCGCCAAAGCGTCGCCGATTGCGACCGTTTGCACGATCGAAGTGGTCGGGGCCAAATTGATTGGGCAAACCTCTTCCGCCACAGGTATTTCAAGCACAACGTCCGCTGCACGGCCAATTGTAGAGGACTTGGCGCCCGTTATAGCAATGATCCGATTGCCAAACGCCTTAAGCGAAGGCAGTAACTGAACAATTTCCTGTGTCTCGCCTGAATAGGAAATCAAAAGAAGCGTGTCACCTGAGGTAACCATGCCAAGGTCACCGTGCGATGCCTCAGCCGGATGAAGGAAAAAACTGGGTGTGCCAGTGGACGCAAGCGTCGCGGAGATTTTACGGGCAACGTGACCGGATTTGCCCATGCCAATCACAATCATATGTCCGGTCGTCTGCATGCACATTAAAATGGCACGGCGGTATGCGTCTTCATCGTAAGTTTGGGACAAACGTTCCAGCGCTTGTCCTTGCTTGAGGAAGCTCTGGCCAACATCTGTGAGCGTCTCATTCAGATCGGCTTTCAGGCTGCTTGGCAATTCCAGCACGTTGATCTGTGCATTGCCCTCATCCGTGGAGCTCTTCATAAAATTCCCCGATATATTTTCGTTTACCCCAAGTGCCTGCGTTAGCTCTTACTTTTTTTGAGCTATGTGCCAGCCCTCGTCGCTTATACTGCTGCTTAGCGAAAATTTCCTGCACGCTATCACAGCAATTTTCCATTCTCAACCAACCTGTAAAGTTTGAACAAATTGGTCATAATGCCTGACGTTATCACCATTGCCGCCTGAACTTAGGCTTAACAACTGCCAGTGAATCCTGCTCAATTCTACCGGCGGCGACATGGTCACTCCCATAACGTCTCAAGTTGTACGATTATTCCCCTCAACGCCCTTCGCGTAATTGCATTGTTATCAGTAATGCCTGATGCACAGAAGGTCAACCTCCTGCGCCCTTAGGCGCCTTCAACTAACTTGATGGAAACATTGGCAATTTTGTGACCACTGTGACAGTTTGCAGACATAGTCGCAAATATGCCACATGCTAAAGCGCGAAAATCAACGCGATTGAAGGGCAACAGACATCAGCTTGCAGGCGGCCGCCCGCGCCGCGACCTGACGGTCACGGTAGAAGGATCCAGGTATCTGAGTTTGTGTAACTAGGGACATTTTGAATGCCTCAACCTTCGTTTGGTCAACGCTACCCGGCGAATCCCAAAACTCTGATAAGCTTTTAGCTGATGTCAGACCGGCCGCCCCAACCATACTCTTGCCCAAAGTAAGGGTTGGCGTTCCAAGCTCCAAGGCCGTGAGCCCCACCGTAGAATTCACGGTGATGCAGCCGTCACTGTGTTCCAGAATTCGGTCCAGATCGATGTCAAATGCATAGATCACCCTGTCTGCGCAGCCTAAGCCACGACTCAAGCGGTTTATCAGTCCGCCGTAATGGGTAAAGCCTCGGTCCATGGGATGGTGTTTGATGAGCAACCGGGCATCTTTGGGTGCGCTCTCGGCAAACGACCTCAGCACCTCATCAATAAAGTCAGCCACGCTGCCATAAGGGGAGTGATAAATCATCTGGGCATCAACCGCGACCTGCAGGGGTACGGTGAACAAAGGGCCTGTCGTGTCAGCCATCAGTTGTTCAGTTAAGCCCTTTTCAACAAATCTTGAATAGATGTGTTTTCGCAGACCTGCTCTTATCCAGGCCAACGTTTCATGTGCCCAGTTGCCGCGTCGGTGGTGGCGGTAACCGCCAAAGCCCATCAGTTTCCAGTCTTTCACGATGTAATAAAGGGTTGCGAACCAGAATTGGAAGCGAAAGTGGCCATCAATTGAAGCCGCTTCCGGCTTGCGCTGATCGGGCAAACTACCGGCTGCAAAGGCTTCGGGAAATGGGCTGTTTGCATTGTTGCCACCACGTTCCATGGTCACAAAGCCCGGACGCACATACCCTTCTTCAAAACAAAAAACCGGAATGCCGCGTGCGTCGCACACCTGCCGCGCTGCGCTGTGGTAATGGCGGCTATCGCCGTAACAGCAAACAGCCTCTATCGCATGTTCGATCAGGAAGTCGTCCAAAAAAACTGACCAGCTGTCTGCAGTATCTTCAAATAGATGGACATGGTCGGCCTGGGCGAAGTGCCAGTCCCCTTTGTTGAAGCAAATCCGATGAGTTTCCGCGCCAGCGGCCGACAAAGCCTGAGCGAGATCCGCAAAAAAAGGGCCCAGCGGACCTTGCAGCATCAATACCCTTGCTTTTTTGTTTGTCACGCGTGCCTCGCTGCCCCCGGTTATCGCCGTTCGCTATGCTAACGGCGACAGAGGGCGGTGCAACTGAAAACTCAGTTGCGCACAGGTGTTTACTCTGCAGCGGGCGGAACCCTTAAGTTGAAGGCAGGCCCGCCTTTGATGGCACGCCGGTATGTGATGTCAAAATACTTCTGCTTCGGGCCGGTTTCAGAGTCGCGTTGCTGCTCGCCCCAGTTGTGGATCGTGCCATCTGGCTGGGGATGCCAATACCAAAGGTTTCGCACATCAACTGTACTGCCATTTGGCCGGGGTACGGTGATCCATTCAGAACGCAGGACCATCACACCGTCCTCTATGCCACCCGTCAGTATCATGTTGGTGCCGGTGTTATCGGTCCAAAGCTGGCGCCAACGTCCTTTGGCGTCGATGCCAGTCAGGCTCGTGCCTCTCAGCCGGTTGGGCGACGCATTCAGGGAAAACAGGTCATCCATCTGATGCCATTCCTGCTTCATGACACAACCATCATGGATCATTCGGATTTTGTCGTATCCTCGCAGCTCACCGGTTTCCGTTGCCACGACCTGCCATTCACCCAACCAGAAATCGAAGTCCTCAAACGTCGCATCGCTCTCGACAAATGTGAATGCCCCAGTGCAGGCGTCAAAGGGTTCTTCCGCTGCTTCTGCGGTGCCAGTCAATGCCAGCGCGGCAACAAAGGCCATCAAACAGTTTTTATTCATCTCGCATGTCTCCAATCATTTGATTGGCATGCATTAAACCGCGCTTGCCCAGGCGGAAAAGCCCTTCACACAAGGGTTGTGACGAAATCAGACCCAAACGGGACAAGAGGGCAATTACTGGGTATCAACCAGTGCGGCCTGAACTTGCGAACGGTAATTGGCCCCCACAGGAACCTCTTCGCCGGACACCAGTTTCAGGTGGCTTAGTACACCGTTTTTGCGCAGCAAGCTCTGCACCATGGCCTTTTTGACAATGTAGGACCGGTGGCACCGGATGCATCCCACCGCGCCCAGATCTTTTTCCATTTCGGAAATGGTGCTGCGGTGCAGATATTCCTTTTCCCCGCACATCAGCGCGACATAATTTCGTTCCGCTCTCGCAACGACCACGTCGCTCATCGGCACAAGGTCGGTTCTGCCAAAGGACTTGATCACAAACTTGGGCGCATCCGTTTCAAATATGGGCGAACGTTTCTTTTTCTCCACTCGCTCGCACGCTTCAGCCAGCACACCGCGTGACAATGGCTTAACAATATAGTCCAGCGCAGACAGCCTGAACGCCTGAGCTGCATGCTGCGGATAGGCGGTCGAGAAAATCACATGCAGATCCGGGCTGGTTTCATTAAGTTCACCCGCAAATGTCATGCCGTCACATCCCGGCATTTCGATATCAAGAAACAGAACGTCGAACCGCTCCGCCAAAATGCGTGCGCGGGCCTTGTCCACATTGGTTTCAGCCTCAGCGTTCCAACCCTCTCGGGAGTTCAACTGATACGTGATGTCAGCAGCAATTATCGCTTCGTCGTCCAGAACAAGGGCTTTAATCATCACGGCTATCCCCATCTTTGGCTGGGAAACGCAGCACCACCTGATACAGCCCGTCCATCAGCCGGCGGCTGACAGATGCCGTACTGTCAAAGGCAATTTCTAGGCGCAGCTTGGTCAACAGCATGCCCTCCCCGTCGTTTTCGGTGTCTGCAGTTTCGCCCGGCATTGTGTTGCTCACTGTCAGGATCAAATCGCCGTCAGCCTCGTGGGCGGAAACACGGATCTGAACCGCGCCGCGTGGTCCATGCTTGAACACGTTTTCCAGCAGCGGCTGCAAAATCTGGCGCGGTACCGCTCGGCCACTGGCGGCGTCATCAATCGCATACTCCGCGGTTAGTTCGGGAAAGCGAATTTGCTGGAAGGCAAGATACTTTTTCGCGTCTTCAATCTCATCTACAAGCGGAATGCATTCGTCCGCACCAGATGCGCCGGTCATGCTGCGCAGAATATCGGAGAGGAGAATAGTCGCCTCTTCGGCGCGCCGTACCTGTCCCAGCCGCATCAAACCGACAAGGTTGCTGAGCGCATTCATCACAAAATGGCTGCCAAGCCGCCCGCGCAAATATTCAGCTTCGCGGGCGCTCAGGTCGCGTTGCTGCTCGGCGAGTTGCTGGCCCAATGTCGCGGCTTTCAGCCGGGCTTCGCGGCTGCGCTTTATGACCACCGACTGGTAGCCAAACAGCACAACGATAACAAACAGGACAATGTCCCAGATCCATTGCACCAATTGGAAACTTTTGACGAACGGAATGAAAGGCTGACCCAAGGCGGGGGCCGCAACCAGATACATGTAAAGCAGCACAGCCAGCGCGCTGGCGATCAGCAAAAATAGGCTCTGCCAGATTTTGCCCAAAATGGTCGCGTCAACAAAACGGTCTGTTGTTGTCCAGTAATGGATGGGCGGGGCCAGGAAAATCCAGTGACTGAAGGCGATTCCCCAGCCAAATAAAATGCGCCATATGTCAAATTCGCCGCCGGTGTTCAGCCGGTCCAGAATGGCGGCGGTTGCAAAGGTGGCAAACAGCGCAAGCCAAAAGGCAAAGCCAAAAGCCATCAATCGCACCCAGCGATATTGCCATATTTTTCTCAAACCCAGGGCCATCTGCACACCAAT
The DNA here is from genome assembly GCA_017640725.1 of Kordiimonadaceae bacterium. GTDB lineage: Bacteria > Pseudomonadota > Alphaproteobacteria > Sphingomonadales > Kordiimonadaceae > Kordiimonas. The sequence goes on from JAEPQB010000002.1 coordinate 589,347, forward strand.
TGTTCCTACTCGAAACACTGTCACCTTTGCATAGGCAACCGGCGCTTTCTAGAGCACACCCTTGATATGGCGAGCAGGCTTCGTGAGAGAAGGGACAAACGCTTGGCCTTCAAGGACGAGCTTGCTACGCCCTTTGCTGCTCGATCAGCAGTTGCCCAAGTTCACTGGCCAAAAAGTCATACACTTGTCGCACGCGCCGGCTTGTCTTCAGTTCTGCGTGTGCTGTCAACCAAACGGGCAGTTTAGGCAAAGGGATATCGTCCAGAATGGCTTGCACGCGTGTGTCGGCATAACCAATACGCCTTTGGTTAAAACCGATGCCATAACCTGCCACCACCATTTCCCAGCACACCACCTGGTCGTCGCTACGGAAAGAGAAAAACCTGCGGTCCACCGGAAAGCCTGCTGCCGCAAAGCCTCGGATGATACCATCGTCGCGGTCATAGCCAATGATGTCATGGTTCATGAGGTCATCAAAACCTGTGGGAAGACCGCGCTTAGACAGGTATTGGTTGGCTGCGAACATGCCGACCTCAAGGTCACCAATCCAGCGGGTGAACACATCTGCCTGCGTTGGGCGATACATGCGGATGGCAATGTCTGCTTCCCGCTGCAGCAGGTTTTCAGTCTCGTCTGATGGCACCAGTTCAATTTCGATCTCTGGCTCTGCCTGCCGTAGCGCACGTAGCACGGCGGGGAGCACATAGGTGGAAACAATACGGCTCGCCGTGATGCGGATGGTGCCAGCAAGCCGGGTGGACTGCCCACCTGCAACAAGGGCAAGCTGACCCGCCGCAGTTTTCATGGCCTTGGCATGCTCTAAGAGCTCCCGCCCGGCTGGCGTGAGCTCCAGCCCTGCGCCCGTCCTGTCGAATAACGTCAGCTCGAGCGATTTCTCCAGCGCTGCGATGTGCCGGCTCATGGTTGGCTGGCTGCTGGCAATCAGCCGCGCGCCCCCGGACAGGGAGCCAGCTTCAGCAACCGCCGTGAAGGCCTGCACCAGGGTCCAGTCCAAGTCTTTCATATGCGTAGCCTATCCAATTATGGAAATGATGGTTCCATTCATGGGAATTGTTTATCCATTTTTGGATACTTACTGTCAAGGAAAGCCAGCAGGAAATTCAATAATAAGGAGGTGAAGATGGCAGGAAAAGTTTTGGTATTGGGTGCAAATGGCCGGTTTGGTCGTGCGGCAACAAACGCGTTCCTTGATGGCGGATGGCAGGTGTCGGCCATGGTGCGGAACGCGGCAACCACTGATTTGCCCCATGGACTCACCATCATTGAAGGGGACGCGATGGACGAGGCTTCGGTAGTGCGCGCTGCAAGCGATATGGATGTGATCGTGAACGCGCTCAACCCCGCCTACGGCGACTGGGAAGATACCGTGCCCACCTTTACCAGGAATGTGATTGCAGCGGCGGAGGCATCTGGTGCCTCTATTCTGATCGCGGGCAATGTGTATGTGTTCGGTGAAGACATGCCGAGTTTGCTCACCAGCATAACAGCGCACAAACCCAGCAACGCCTGGGGCCGGGTGCGGGAGGATCTGGAGCACGCATACCGCGACGCTTCCCACCGCGGGGTGCAAACCATCCTGCTGCGCGCCGGGGACTTTTTTGAAGGCAAAGACACCGGCAACTGGTTCGAAAGCCAAATGGCCAACAAGCTATGCAAGGGTGTGTTTACGTACCCCGGCCCCACGGACCGCATGCATGCCTGGGCCTATTTGCCGGACCTTGGCAGGGCGGCTGAAATGCTCGCGCGCAACCGCCGTGATCTCGGCGCGTTTGAAGACATCGGATTTGAGGGTTACAGCCTGACCGGCGCGGAACTGACCAAAGAGTTGGAGGCCCTGACGGGTAAACCACTCAAGGTCAAAATCATGCCTTGGTGGGCCATCCGCTTGCTCGCCAACTTCAACAGCAACATGCGCGGCGTCGCGGCCATGTCTTACCTGTGGCGCGTGCCGCACCGGCTAGATGGGTCAAAGCTGGCGGCCCTATTGCCAGACTTTCAGCCCACCCCGCTTGAGGGGGCCCTGAGGGCCGCCACAAGTTAAGCTGCAGCGGGCACCATGGCGCGCTTGTAGGTCCAGCGGCCAAACAAATAGAGACCAAGCGCCGCCGCAAAACCAATAAGGGCAAAGGCATAGAAAATGTCGCCAACGCTGTAGGAAACATAAAGCTGATCGGTCAGTGCGCCTGGTGCTGCGCCCGTGAGCGCCACAAGCGCATCAAACGCTTCGCCGTTGGGTATGGCACCTATATCCACCGCGCTCATCCCGTTTTCCGCAAGTGCTGAGCGCGCCACGGTGTCCTTGGCAGCATATTCGCCGTAGAAACCAAGCCCCACTTTGCCGCCAACGGCAGAGCCAAAAGCAAACGGTAGATTGTAAAAACCCAGATACATTGCTTTTTTGTCGTCAGGCGCGATGTTGCCGAGGAACTCAAGGCTTTTGGGGCTCGCGAGCATTTCACCTATGGAAAAGAACACCACCGCCAAAACCATCAACCACGCAAAATTGGCACCGCCAAAAATAACAAAAGCGGACGCCGAGAATATGGTGCCAATCGCCATGGAGTTGGCGGCCTTGAGTTTTGCGCTAAAGCCGGCAATCAGGAAGCAGAAGATCATGATCATCAGGCTGTTAATGTTGACGAGGCCTTCCGGCATAATACGGGTACCCTCCAGGTCCATCACCCAAAAGCGTTTGGCAAACTCGCCGGGTGTGCCATCACCCCAAAACGTTTGCACCAGCACGGCGGTGTCGACCCAATCCCGGAAATAGACGGGTCCCAGATTCCAATAGAGGAACATCATGAACCACCAGCCCGAGAACAACAGCATATAGGCGAGAAGCGTTGGCCGGGTGAATTCACGCCAGCTATCGAGGATCAGGTTGCCCTCCTTCACTTCGCCGGACTTTACTTTGGCGCGGTGCGCAAGGCGCTCTTCCTTATCGACTTCCTTATAAGTCAGCAGCAGCAGAAAATTCAGGGAGATAATCGCCGCGCAGGCGAAGAATACATAGCTCCAGGACATTTGGCGCAGGAAGCCTGCCAGGACAGGCCCAAGGAAACCGCCCCAGTTCACAGTCTGGTAAAAAATGCCCCAGGCAACAGCACTGTTTTTGCGGTTGGCGGTTTTGGCAATGGTGCCCTGAATGCCCGGTTTAAAAATGCCTGTGCCAAATGCCAGCACCAGCGCGCCCATGAAAAAACCCCAGAAGCTTGGGAACATGGCCATGATCAGATAGCCAAGAATTTTGAAAACCGTAGAGGCCGCAATGGTTTCCTTATAGCCAAACCGGTCAGACAGGCCGCCCGTAAAAACCGGCAGCAATCCCTGCAACAATAGCCAATAGAAAAAGATCGTGCCCATCTCACCGCTGGTGATGCCAAGCCCGCCTGCGCTCACAGGGTCTGTGGCATACAGCGTCGACAATGAATAAACGCCGTAATACGCCAGCCGCTCGACCATTTCCATGCCGCCGCATATCCAGAACACATAACTCAGGCTCGCGATGGCCGCGAACGTGCCAAGCTGCTCCACGTCCGTCACCTTATTGGTGCGGACACTTTCCTCATTGGCCATAAAAGGCTCCCCAATATATGTTGGGCGCCCATCCGGCGCCTCCCCCAACGCCACACCTAGCGAATGCGACCGCGCCTGTCACGGGGAAATGAGATGAAGCGAAGTCCGCCCTGCCAGTTTTTCGCCCCGCATTTATCAATTGATAACCATTAGCGTGTAGAGTGCGCCGCTGGTGGGTTGAGCTGGTTTTGGGTGAGCAGCTTTTTGATGTTTGAGTATTTCCCTGTGGAAACAGCGCCGAGGCATTTCAAGCTTCCGTCAGGCGCTGATTTTTCTTCTATCGTTGAACTATGGCAAAGCAAGCGCGAGGACAGGCCCATGCCGGGCTGGCGCCAGTTTGCCCTGCAGGATTTTGTTGGCTGGCATGCGCGCATGGCTTTGTCGGAAGTGATGCCATCACGCGACGATGTACGGTTTCAGTTTTTTGGCAGTGACATGGTGTTCCAGCAAGGCGACGACCTGACCGGCAGTGTTTTGTCAAAACGCTTGCCCGAGGCCTATGACGCCGTTTACCGCGAGCATATTGCCACCATGCTGCGCGCGCCCCAGTTTTCGCTTGGGTATGTGGCGGCAGCGAGCGATCAGGACCGCGCCAAAACAATTGCGGTGATGCATTTGCCGCTGGCGGCTGACGGCAGGACCATCAACCGGTTTTTGCATATTACCTGCTGGAAAACACCCAGCGTCAACGTGCTGTCGGTGGCCTAAGCCCCCGTTCAGGCGTGGCCTGCGATGCCCTCGCCCGCGAGCGGGTCTGTGCCATATTCGTTTTCTTCTGGCAGGCTGTCACGGGTCAGCCAAATCAGCATGAAAAGCCAGCCAATGGGCGGCACAAATCCAAACAATATCCACCAGCCATTGCGGCCAATGTCATGCAGGCGGCGTGCGCTTACGGACACCCACGGGATGAACATCACGGCGATGAACAGGATGGACAAAGGCCCATGCCGTACATTGAAACCGAAGGATGACCAGGGCCCGGCCTCTGGCGGTGCGGACGTATCAAACAACAGGCCATCAAAAAACGGCAGGATACAAAGGCCAGCTACGCCAAAAGCGATGAAGTACCAAAACTCAGCCCGCCGCGATCGACCCTGAAAATCGAAATAGCGCTGGAACGCTGATTTTACTGCGTCGATAACATCCATAGTCCTTCTCCTGTATTATCCCGATACGGGACTAGTTTAGCGGAAAACGGACACGATGGCCAGCGGGTGGACTGTTTGTTTAACTCGGCACCTGCCCTCACCCCCACCCGGCCACCACACGGTATCATCCTATGGGTGGTCGGGTGGGGGTGAGGGCAGGTGCCGAACAAGCTAAAAATTAACCTGCGTTGGCCTTGAGCGCAGCGACCACATCCACCGGGTCAAGGCGTTTGGTATAGTCCACATCCACATGATGCAGGATGATCTTGCCCGTTTGGTCGATCACATAGGCCGCCGGGATCGGCAGGCGCCACTCTGTGTCGCCGTTGGTGTCCGGCACATTGAGGCCAAAGCCGCTGTAGACCTTGATCAGCGCCTCGGGGAACGTAAACGTCAGGCCAAACGCGTCTGAGGCGATAAAGTCACTGTCTGACAGCACGTCGTATGACAGGCCGTTTTTCTCAATCGTTGTCAGGCTGTTGTCTGGCGTTTCGGGGGTGATGGCGATGAGGTTTGCGCCGAGACCCTTAAGCGTTTCCAGCTCCTGCTCATAGGCGTAAAGCTCCATGTTGCAGTAAGGACACCAGCCACCGCGGTAGAAGATAACCACAACCGGGCCGTCCTTCAAGCGCTCCGACAGCGTGACCGCCTCGCCTTTGTGGTTGGTGACAGTGAAATCGGGGGCCGTGTCACCGGCTTTGAGCGCGGTGCCTTCAATGCCGGTTTTGATGATCTCATCATTGGCGTTCAGCATCACTTCGCGCACTTCCGCCGGGATACGGTTGGCGGATTCTTTAACGGCGTTCGCGAGCGTGGCTGTGAGGGTTTGATTGACAGTCATAAGAGGGTCTCCAGTTACAATCTTTCGACGCCTAAAATGGTGCGTGCCGCGAACACTTAACAGTCACGACCATGTGACAGGCGCTGCACCATCGCGGTGCAGATTTGAACCGGGTGACGGGTTAGTTTTTGGAACCTGTTAACATACTCATCGGCCCGGTTTGCGGCATACCATCATCTTGGACCAATCCATCCTGTGTATGAGAAAATACCGAAGCCAGTATGATTGACCGATCTTCTTCTTTCGCCATCCCTTCGTTAACAAGCGCAACGTAGGTTTTGATCAGTATTCCTTTTTCTTCGGCGCGTGTTGATAGATGGTTCTCGCTCAACATCAAGCGAACTAAAACCCTTACGCCCCAGACCCCAACCAACAGAAGAATAATGTTGGTAGGTAGGTAAGGCACCAAATCATAGAAATCGTTAGCGTGCTTCAACTCGTCGTGTGCCAGATAGAGTGCAGATCCGATCGTGGCCGCGTTGACAAGTAACCACCCAGCAAGACTAGCTAATAGCCACTTGAGGCGAGATATATGATCAATCCGTTTCGTACCCCAATAACTTGCGGCAGCATTTAGCGCTAGTTTGTCTTGAAGAGCTTCGCGAGCATTTTCAACTTCGGCTGTTTTAGTTTCGACCAGACGTAGCTTTTCATCTGCTTCTGAAAAAAAACTTTCTTGCCGACTTACAACATTGGAAAACTCCTTCTCCAAACTCCGAATTCTTTGGCTTTGTTCCAGTGTGCGAAGAGAGGGTGTTCCAGGCAAGCCATCGTCTGCCCAATTGTCATGGTCCCCCTTTTGAAACTGGTTGCTTTCCAATAAAAAAGGAATTTCAATTTTCGTACGTTCAGACAGAAGCTTTTGTGCTTCTTTCAACCTAGCTTTCTTTAACGCAGTGATTACTGGCTCCATCCAGTCACGTTCAAATCGAGTCTTCCGAAAACCGGATTTACCAAAATAGCCGATGACATTTTCGACATAGGTTTGAGCCAATTTACTGTCAGGAGTATTGGTCCGCGCAAACAGTTCACTGCGTTTCACCAGCTGGTTCAGTTCACTAATTTGTTTTTCAAATTCAGGAGATGGTTCAACACCCATCTCCACAAGTTCCTGTCTGACAGCGAACAACTGCGTCAGCTGGTTTCCCAATACTTCTTTCAGCTCTTTAAACCCTTGAATCTTCAGGGTGCTGCCATCATCAAAAGGAAACTCAAGGATTGGTTGGTTTGTGTCTTTTTCCGTCATTGTTCCCCCCAATAAAAAAGGCCGGGAGTATCCCAGCCTTTTTGAGAGAATTTTTCAAGTGTAAGTTGAACTCTTAGTTGGGGCCGAAGCCGGCAACTCCAGCCCACTCCCCACCCGGCCACCGCACGGAAGTATCATTGGGTGGTCGGGTGGGGGAGTGGGCTGGTGCAGATCCGCGATAGCGGTTAAATCCTAATCCCTGTTCCCACCATTTGCGTTCAGGTACCCGTTTTCTTCCAGATAATCGATAATCTGGTCGGCGCAGGTTTCTGCGTCCGCTTCTGCGGTTTTCACGTGAATGGCGGCGCGCTCAGGCTCTTCGTACGGGCTGTCATAGCCTGTGAAGTTTTTGATCTCACCCGCCTGGGCCTTTTTATAAAGGCCCTTGGGGTCACGCTCTGCGCACACTTCAATGGGCGTGTCGACAAACACTTCGATGAACTCACCCTCGGCCATCAGGTCATGCACCATGCGGCGCTCAGCCCGGAAGGGGGAGATGAAGCTGGTCATCACCATCAGGCCGGCGTCCACCATCAGTTTGGCAACCTCACCCACACGGCGGATGTTTTCCACCCGGTCCGCGTCCGTGAAGCCAAGGTCCTGATTGAGGCCATGGCGCACATTGTCGCCGTCCAGCGTATAGGTGTGGCGGCCACGGGCGAACAGGCGCTTTTCAACGATGTTTGCGATCGTTGATTTGCCAGAACCAGAAAGGCCTGTGAACCACAGCACGGCTGGGCGCTGATGCTTCTGGTCGGCGCGGGCGTTTTTGTTCACATCGAGCGCTTGCCAGTGAATGTTGGACGCACGGCGCAGGGCAAAGTCAATCATGCCGACACCAACGGTGGTGTTCGTCAGCCGGTCAATGATGATGAAAGCGCCGGTTTCCTTGTTGTCGCCGTAAGCGTCAAACGCGATGCGGCTGTCGAGGCCGATGTTGCACACGCCGATCTCGTTCAGTTCAAGCTGCTTGGCAGCCGCTTTCGCCAGCGTGTTCACATTGATTTTGTGCTTCAGGTCCGTCACCGCACCCGGAATGATTTTGTTCGCGGTTTTAAACAGATAAGGCCGACCCGGCAGCATGGCATCGTCATGCATCCAGATGATTTTGGCTTCAAACTGGTCCGCCACTTCTGGTGGATGGTCCTTGCCAGCGATGATGTCGCCGCGGGAAATGTCGATCTCATCCTCAAGCGTGAGGGTGATCGCCTCGCCTGCAACGGCTTCGTCCAGGTCACCGTCATACGTCACGATGGATTTGACCCGGCTTTCCTGCGCACTTGGCAGCGCCTTGATCGGGTCACCCACTTTAATGGTGCCGCTCGCGACCGTGCCGGAGAAACCGCGGAAATCCAGGTTCGGGCGGTTCACCCACTGCACAGGCAGGCGGAAGTCCGCAGCCTGGCGCGCATCACCCACCTGCACATTTTCAAGATAATGCATCAGCGACGGGCCTTCGTACCACGGTGTGGCGTCCGAACTTTCGATGATATTGTCACCTTTGAGCGCCGAAAGCGGGATGGTGACAATGTCTTCAAAGCCGAAGTCTTTGGCAAAGGCGCGGTAATCGGCGTCAATCTCGTTCAGCACGTCCTGGCTATAGTCAACAAGGTCCATCTTGTTAACGGCAAGCACAATGCGCTTGATACCCAGAAGCGAGCAAATGAAGCTGTGACGACGGGTTTGCGTTAACACACCCCGGCGCGCATCAATCAGCAGAATGGCAACATCAGCGGTAGACGCACCGGTTGCCATGTTGCGGGTATATTGCTCATGGCCCGGCGTATCCGCGACAATGAACTTGCGCTTGTCAGTGGAGAAGAAGCGGTACGCCACATCGATGGTGATGCCTTGCTCCCGCTCTGCAGCCAAACCGTCCACGAGAAGCGCAAAGTCAATCTCCTGGCCTTGCGTGCCCATTTTTTTACTGTCGGCTTCAAGCGCGTTCAGTTGATCCTCAAAAATGAGCTTGCTGTCATACAGCAAACGACCAATGAGCGTTGATTTGCCATCATCCACGCTGCCGCAGGTGATGAAGCGCAGCATGGATTTCTCTTCCTGCGCCTTAAGGTATGCTGCGATGTCTTCAGCAATGAGGTCGGACTGGTGCGCCATTAGAAGTACCCCTCTTGCTTTTTCTTTTCCATGCTGGCGGCGCTGTCATGGTCAATGACGCGGCCTTGCCGCTCTGAACTGGTGGTCAGGAGCATTTCCTGAATAACGTCTTCAAGCGTGTCGGCTTCGCTTTCCACAGCGCCCGTAAGCGGGTAGCAGCCAAGGGTGCGGAAACGCACTGATTTCATCATTGGCTCTTCGCCGTCTTCCATGGGCATGCGGTCATCATCAACCATGAAGAGCTGGCCATCGCGTTCCACCACCGGGCGCTTTTTCGACAGGTAAAGCGATGGGATCGGAATATTCTCCAGGTGGATATACTGCCAGATATCAAGCTCGGTCCAGTTGGACATGGGAAATACGCGGATGCTCTCGCCCGGGTTCTTGCGGGCGTTATAAAGGTTCCAGAGTTCCGGGCGCTGGTTCTTCGGGTCCCAGCGGTGCTGCGCAGAGCGGAAAGAAAACACACGCTCTTTCGCGCGGGATTTTTCCTCATCCCGGCGGGCGCCGCCGAAGGCTGCATCAAAACCGTATTTATCGAGCGCAGCCTTGAGCGCCTGCGTTTTCATAATATCGGTATGGGTGGCACTACCGTGCGTGAAGGGGCCAACGCCAGCTTTCACGCCTTCTTCGTTGATGTGCACCAACAGCTCAAGCCCAAGATCCTTCGCCATCTTGTCGCGAAACGCGATCATTTCCCGGAACTTCCAGGTGGTGTCTACGTGCAACAATGGGAACGGAGGTTTGCTGGGGTAAAATGCCTTCATGGCAACATGCAGCATCACCGCACTGTCTTTACCAACAGAATAGAGCATTACGGGGTTTTCGGCTTCCGCCGCAACCTCGCGCATGATCTGTATGCTTTCGGCCTCAAGCCGCTTGAGGTGTGTAAGTGTCTTGGTCATGAAATGAACGCGCCAGCCTTTGGAACTATAGAAATTTCTGAACAATTAAATCATCAGGCTTTTAAAGATGGGGAGGGTGTAGCGCAAGGATAAGCGACAGAGAAAACAATTTTTTCTATTTGAGGCCTTCAGAGGCACTTAATTGGAAAAAATTTTCGTGATCAAGGGGCTTTTCCTATCAATGCGCAAGGACGCGCCAATCAAAACAGCATGAACACCTAAAAAGGCGACAGCTTTAGATCACCCTCAAGCGCATGGAGTCGGCATTTAGGAGAGAGAATTTCCCGCAAGCGATGCTCTGCCGCCGCCAAACAGCTGCAGAAAGCCGGCGCGCGCCCCCCATATGATGTTCGGTACAAATAACAGCATAAAAATCTGCGCCTGCTGCGGAAATTCTGACATTTCGGAACATAATGGGCGTCAGGTGTTTAAACTTTTACTTGCTGCTTGCCTGCGCGCGGCAAGGGTGATATCGCTCCTGCCTAGTTTGTTTACGCAGCGGGAATTAACCACATGTCTGATAAAGATTTGGCAACCAGGGCGGCCATCTCTGGAAATCCTTTCAAAGAATCCAGTTATTTTGAGCAAGCGGAAATGTCGCTTGATCGCCATTGGAAGCATTATATTGAGCCAATTGTTGGCACACGCACTTACGACCTTGCGGTTGATCTCGCTGTTGGTTGGGGCCGCAACACAGAAATGTTGCGCCGGATTTGCAACAAAGTTGTTGGCGTTGATATCAACCAGGAAAGCATCGACTATTGTGAAGAGCGTTTCAAAGATGTCGACAATGTCAGCTTCATCAAAACTGATGGTGCTCAGCTCAAAGGCATCGAAGACAACTCAGTAGACCTGATGTACTGCTTTGACGCCATGGTGCACTTCCAGCCAGAAGTTGTTGATTCTTATGTTGCAGAGTTTGCCCGCGTGCTGAAGCCAGGCGGATTTGGTTTCATTCACCATTCCAACTGGACAAACGCACTCGGCGGCAACTTCCAGGAACAGCCACACTGGCGCAACTATATGAGCAGCGAATTGTTCAGCTACTTCATTTACCGCGAAGGCCTGACAATGCTTGAGCAAAAAATCATCAACTGGGATGAGAGCATCGAAAACGCCGCTGAAACTCAGGGGTTTGTTGAAAACCTTGATTGCATCAGCTGCTTCACAAAAGAATAAGCCAGTAAGCCGTACTTCTGTATATGTCTAAGCATCACTTTCAAATTGGCGAAGCCAACCACGCGGACCCAAAAACAATTGTTATTTTGGGTGTCGCGCGTGGCGGCACGTCTATGGTTGCTGGTGCAGCGCGCGAGATGGGTATCGACCTCGGGCAGCACCTCGGTGAAAACCATGAAGACCGTCGCTTTCTGTCGAAAGACCTGAAGGATGTGCGAGAACGCATAGCGGTGCGAAACGCAGAAGCCGAGACCTGGGGCTGGAAGATGCCTCACTCGCTGGAGTATATTGAGCAGATCGAAGGTGAACTGCGCAATCCGCACATTGTTTTGGTGTGGCGCAATACACTGGCGTCTGCCATCAGCCAGGTGAACCGGTCGGATGCTGACATTCATACAGCGCTAAGGTTCAGTTCCAATCGTCTGATGGAGATGGTACAAAAGGTCAAGCTGCTGAACAGCCCGACTTTGCTGATCAACTATGACGCTGCGATAAAAGACAAAGAAGAGTTTCTGACCACCTATGCTGAATTCATGGGTGTGGAACTCACTGACGACATGCGCCAGCGCTGTCTGCAGTTCATTGACCCGTCGGTTGGGTATCAGCAAGTTTCTTCCACCTTCTATCAGGCAGATTATGTTGGTCAGGTGGCGTGCAGCGAGCCCGTAAAAAGTCACCGCGTTCTGCGTCAGGTTGCTGAAAACGAAGAAACCGGCCAATGGACCATTGAGGGCAAAGGCCCCAAGATTGTGTTTCGCGTCAGCAAGAAACACAAACTACCAGAAAAATTCTTCCTGCAAGTCACCAACACTCATGCGGAAGACCAGCGTTGTCGTCTGTTCTTTGACTTCGATTGGCAATTCAGTCCAGCCATGATCAAATGGCTGATTATTCCGCACGGAACGCATGTTTTTGAAGTGACAAGCAACGGCCAGCTTATTCGCGCGGCACTGGAACCATCTGGTGAGCCAGAGGGCCCTTCTCATCTGCAGGATGCGGCCATTTTCCACAAAGCCGATGTACCAGCCGAGGCTGAAAACGCCTAGCTGACGTGAAGCCCGAACTGGTCAATGAGTTGACGCTTCATCGGCAGGGTGACAGCGTCCACACCTTTTATGGGGCGAGCATAGTCTTTGAAGGACTGCGCAGGCTTACCTTCATCAATTGGAAGACCAATAAACTCTGAAGCCTGAGTGACGATTTGCTCCGGCTTTTGCACCAGCTCTTCGGCGTCAATCGAAAGCACATTATCCAGTTTGCCCAATAGCCCATCCAGAATGGCTTCCTGGCGCAAAAGTGCCTTTGACCAGCGCAGCGTTGCCAGCATTGTCACTTTTTGCGGGTTCACCGGGTGCGGTTTTCCAGCAGGCGCCTGAGCCGCAAACCGAAGCCGCGAGCGCTCAAGAAGTTCGCTGGCAAATGCATGGTCAAAGCGTGCAGGGTGGCGCAGCATCAGCACTTTCGCCCGCCTGGCATTCAACGCACGCGCAAACCGTTCCTGTGTCAGGTTCGTGTGCGTCAGCAACCCATCCAAAAGGTCGGTCTGCACCAGGGTCGCCCACGGCTTTTCTGTCACTGCAACCCGTTCGGCGTTGGCGAAAAAACGGCTCGTTTGAAAGGTATCAACCAGCTTCAGCCAGTCCAGCATGGGGCGCCCCAAATGTTCATCAAAACGCACGCCTGTGGCCCCGCTCAGCAATTGATTGAGGAAGTCTGCCTTGCCGTAAGGCGCCGACAGCATCACGAGAGGCGACGAGGACCGTTCTCTGTCAGTTGGACCGACATTGACAAGCTCAGGCATGTTGTCAGCCCGCAGCATCGAAAACTCGTAAGTGCCTGAAACAATTGTTTTTTCAGGGTATTTCTTCTGCAACTGGCGCACCAACTGCAGTTCACCCTTGCGGCAAAAGACAAGCACAGTGGAAATTTTAGGCGGTACCTTGCCCTGGTATGACGCGCAGTCGCGCATCACCAAATCACCAGAAACACCACGAGACTTGATATGTTTGATGAACTCACCGTCAGCGACCAAAAGGCATGACCCGTTCAGGCGGGTAATGACCCGCTGCCACTGCCACTCAAGGACATGCAGCTGAAATCGACGCCAGTAAAAATCATCATGGTCAAAAATGGTTAGGCTCCCGCAGCCGTCTGCTTATCGCTTCCTTTGGAAAACTGGTCCATCAAATGAAGCGCCTGCTCATTTTTGGGGTCAATTTTCTCGATGATATATTCTACTACGTCTTTGGCCTTTTCGTATTCCTGCAATCGAATGAGGCAGTTGCCCAACCCTATCCGGGCCTGCAAATGGTCTGGCCACAAGCTGATGGCTTTTTCAAAACAAGCCCGCGCCAGTTTCGGACGATGGTGGCGCATGTAGACATTTCCCATCTCAAATTCGGTACGGGCAACAGCAAATGCCGTGTCGTGATCATGGGCGCGATCTTGGGTGTTCAAAATGGGGTCAAACTTGGGTGCCGTCTTGCCTGAAAGGGCAATATGCAGTTTGGCCGAAGCAGTTTTGCCATTGCTGCGCAAGAAGAGCGCAAAATTATTGTACGCATCTTCAATCGCTTCTTTGCGGGATATCGACTTTTTGATGCCCTTCAGTCGCTCGCGGAACAAAGCATCATCATAATCAAGAGCACTTTTTTCGCCCGCTGCCCGCTTGGCAACTTCTTCATACAGGCGGAAATCCACGGGTGAACGCTCATAGACGTCTTCTGGTTTTATGCCTTCAAGGTCCACCGTATTTTGTGACACCCGGTAGCGCCCTGAAATGGGGGGAATGCCAAGCGCATCGCCAATTTCCTTAGACTGATCGGTCAGCTTCTCCGTCAGGCACAAAAACCGGAATTGACGCATGATCTCAAACACAGCTTCTTCCCCGAATGGCTGGTCGCGATCCGCCTTCAAACCGGGAAATGCTTTAAAGAACTGAGATGAAACCGCGTTCTTGGGCCGCTTTTCCAGAAACTCGCGGGCTGTCAGGCGGCGCCCTTCATTCAGCAACATGGAAGACCGGTATTTGAACTGGGAAACGAAGTGACTGAATGGCTCGCGTATCACAGAAAACAAAGCGACATCATTGGTACCAGCACAGGCAAGCGCCCGCTCTTTGACATGGTGACCATAAACAAACCGAACGGGTTCGCGCTGCTCTGGCGACAGTTCTTCCCAGAAGGGTTGCTGGTTGAAAAACCGCTCAACACTGGTGTGGTTGCCGTATCCAAAATAGGCATCCTCGCCAAGATGGTCGATAATATGGTGCATGACGGTCGTGCCGCCAGTTTTGGCGACGTGATACCCGAAAATCAGCATTGGCGAGACTCCACTCAGAAATTGCAGTCTTTATTGCGATTGAACGCCTTGAATGTCAACGACTTGTTAGCGTGTAAGAGCTTCCGCCAGATAGCGCGCTTTCCGCCCCCACCGGCCGATGGCGCCGATCGGTCCGGATTTGGACAATCCGCCAGTGCGATTGGCTTGCGACATTGCCTCAACCAGCTGTTCAGGGCTGGTGCTTTTGCCACCCGGCCAGCCTACATACCTGCCATATACGCACAAAACGGCGTAAACGAGTGCATCAAGCGGCAGTTTTGCCGTCCGGCGTTCACATGCCATCTGGTCGTGGGTCAGGCCCCAACCTGCGTAAAACGGCAAGCCGTATGTGGTAACGGGTTTACCGCGCAGCAAAGCCTCAAACCCGGTAAGGCTTGTCATGGTATGAACGGCATCAACCGCATCCAGGCAGTCAATGATATCGGCGTCAATCACTGTCTCGTTCGCGCAGGCGTCGAGTACATCTGTGGGCACGGCCCCTTCCCGGTTGCCAGTCAGCACATCTGGGTGCGGCTTGAAAATGATGTAAGCATCGGGGTTTGCTTCGCGGACAGTTTTGAGAAGGTCCGCATTCTTGAACACATTGGGCGAACCAAACTGAAGGCTGGCGTCGCCTTCTACTTGCCCTGGCACCAAAATAACCTGTTTGTCCCCGGCACGGGTTCTGAAGTCGAGGGACCCCTGCGTACCCACGTTATATTTGGATACGCGCGCTTCCAGAATTGCCGTCCGAAGCGCGCCGCCTCTGCGTTCCTCGTCGGCGTCAAATGTGTGCGTATTTAAGAAACTCTCAAGATCACTTGCACAGGTGCTGTCATAGTAGATACCGGCATGGTCCATCACCAGTGACGACGGGCGACGAAGCTCCGCCCCCAGCCCGACCGAGCGAATAAATCCATCTTCCATGCGCCAAACCGGAACATTCTGTGGGACTTTTGCTGCCGCTTCATCGTTGGAGCGACCCCACAGGGCAACAATGTCGCCGTCTTGATACTCAAATTCTTCAAGCGAGCATGGTGTAGTGAAAATGGTTTTTTCAAATGAAGGACCAAAAAATTCGGGAATGAAGCCGCGCTTCCAAAGGGAAAAGCCCGCAGCAATGACACGTTTCCCAGTGGGCCGTGGCATCTGTTTTTCTGCGACAAGAATATCAAGCACGCGCTCAAGTTCTATGCGCTCCCCGGTAAAGGGGTCGACATAGCGGGAATAGAGTATGAAGGCGGCAGCAAACAGTTCCTCGAGCGTCCTGTTCGTGGCCCGGTTTTCGCACAATTGCCGGTCGTGTGTTAGCCCCCAACCGGCGTAAAAGGGTACGCCGTAACAGGTCACTTTTTTGCCGGCCATCAAGCCTTCAAAACCGAGCTGGCTGGTCACCACATACACATGGTCTACCTTCGCCATCAGGGCGTGCGGGTTGCAGTTTTCTGCGACAAACAAAACCCGGTCAGTGTCCCGCGTCGCCATTTCCCGCAGGTCAAAGTGCCCCTGCTTGGTGCCGGCAAGCACGTCCGGGTGCACCTTCACAATCACAAGGGCTGTCGGGTTTTCTTCAAGGGCAGCTTCCAGCATCTCCTTGAACATGCCATCGCTCGCCATGCCGTGCCCGATGGATTTGTCGCCAAAGGTTTGATCCACCACCAGCACTTTTGGGCCCTTGAAGGCTTGCAATTGATCTTTCAATTCTGCCGACAGGTCAAAATACGCATGATTATATTTGCTGATCCGCCACTTGAGCATGCGGTTGATCGCGCATCGTGCCCGGGCGGTGAGGTCTTCAGTGATCCAGTCATCCTGGTTCAGGAGCTTTTCAAGGTCGCTGGAGCCGTGTGCGTCATAATAGATGCCGCTTTTATCGACAACCAGTGACAAGCGGCGGTCGTCAATTGACGGATGACTGAGGTAGCCGATAAAACCATCTTCGAGCCGCCAATAGTCCAGCCGGTTTTTCTGTGCGTAAGCCCTTGCTTTTTCGGTATTTTCTTTTTCGCCCCAGCCGACAACGACGTCGCCTGTGCGTGCGCTCAACCCGTGTGAAACGGGGCACCCCAGCAAAACCGGCAGGGCTTTGTCACGTGCAATGCCGCGGGAAGCAGTTACCGCTTTCATTGCCCCTGCTCCGCCAACACGGCTTCGACTTTCCATACATCATCAGGAATATCCACGCCGATTGATCGAGGACCATCATACAAGGACACGTGGATTTTCATGCCATGCCACAGAGCGCGCAGTTGCTCCAGCTTCTCAAGTTGCTCGGTGGGTGCAGGCTCCGCGACTTTGAGGGAACGCAAAGTTTGCGCCCGGTAAGCATAGATACCGATGTGACGCAGGGGTTCCACCTTGTCGCTCGCGTCGCGCACAAACGGTATCGGCGCGCGGGAAAAATAGTGGGCAAAGCCAAACTTGTCGCAGACAACTTTAACAATGTCGGGGCTGGTAAAGTCTGTTGGGTCAGTAATCACGTCGGCAGCCGTCGACAAAGCCGCCGCTGGGTTTTCTGACAGTGCTTCGCCGACCAGGCGAATGAGCGCAGGGTCAATAAGGGGTTCATCACCCTGAACATTCACGACCACGTCTGCATCATCCAGCCCCAACAGGTCCACAAGTTCCGCCAGCCGTTCAGAACCGTTTTCATGGTCCGGCCGGCTCATGACACACTGGCCACCAAAAGCTTTCACCGCGTCTGCAATGCGGTGGTCATCTGTAGCTATATAGACGTCATCTGCGCTCTCAACCGCCGCAGTAGCTTGACGCCAGACGCGCTCGATCATCGGCTTACCCGCAATGGGGGTGAGCGGCTTGCCCGGGAACCGGGTTGACGCATAGCGAGCTGGAATGGCGATTTTCATAACGCCTAAATGTACTCTGATGGCTTCACAAGGTCCACGAGCTTAATGCCCATTTTTTCCGCAATATGTTCGCACGCTTCACGCACCGCCCCGTGCCCGCCTGCTTTTTCAGAAATCCAATTGGCGATGGCTTTGACTTCGGCGGCTGCATTTGCTGACGCCATTGGATAGGCAACGCGACCCATGACATCCAGATCAATCCAGTCATCGCCCATGAAGGCACAGTTTTCAAAACCAATGCCCATGTCATCGCAAATATCTGCAAGGGCCGCTGATTTGTCAGAACATTTAAATCGTGCGCGCCGGATGCCCAGGTCCCCCAATCGGCGCTCAAGCGGCTTGCTGCGGCGCCCAGAGATTACGGCCACCTCAACACCCGCTTTGCGCAGGTACTTGATGCCAAGCCCGTCATGCGCATGAAAGGCTTTAATCTCCTCGCCATGCTCGGTGTACAGGATGGTGCCATCGGTCATCACACCGTCTACATCCAGGCACAATAGCTTGATTTGCATGCAGTTACTCCGTGACCACTGGGTCGAAGGATTTTACAAGGTCGTCAATGGCTTTGATCTGCTCAAGGAAAGGCCGGAGCGCATGAAGTGGCAAAGCACAGGGCCCGTCGCACAATGCTTCATCGGGGTTTGGGTGTGCCTCCAGGAAAAGACCCGCGATCCCAAGCGCCATGCCAGACCGCGCAAGCGCACCAGCCTGTGCGCGGCGACCATCGGCACTGTCTGACCGGCCACCGGGTTGCTGCAGCGCGTGGGTCGCATCAAAAATAACGGGGCCCATTTGCTTCATCACGTCCATGCCCAGCATATCAACAACAAGGTTGTTATAACCGAAGCTGGTGCCGCGTTCGCAAAGCATTATGTCGCTTTTGCCGCTTTCGCGAAACTTCTTGATGATATGGGCCATTTCCTGAGGCGCCAGAAACTGAGGTTTTTTGACGTTCACGATGGCGTCCGTTGCCGCCATCGCTGCCACTAAGTCGGTTTGGCGCGCGAGAAAGGCAGGCAGCTGAATTACGTCAGCAACCTCCGCCGCCGCAGCAGCCTGCGCTGGCTCATGCACGTCAGTTAAGACCGGAACATCGAACTCAGATTTAATATCAGCGAGCAGCTGGAGCCCTGCCTCGAGCCCGGGTCCGCGAAATGAGTGCACCGAGCTTCGATTGGCTTTATCGAAGCTTGCTTTGAAAACATAAGGGATCGAAAGAGCGGAAGTAATTTCTTTGAAGGCCGCCGCCACTTCAAACGCCAATTCCCGGCTCTCCAGCACATTCATGCCAGCAAATAGTACAAAGGGTTTATCATTGGCGACAGAGATGCCGTCGGTAATGCGAACGCTACGAGCCATAAGCCCCTTCCCGTAGTTTTTTGTTTGTTTAACTGGCTAACGTGCCAGCACAAAAAGCGCAAGAGTTAGTCTGTTCCGGGATTATTGAGACTGTCAGCTTTGGGCGCCGGTGGTTCGATGTGGCAATCAAGCTTTACTGCCGCAGGATCACGGGAAACGCACGCCAATACCAGCTCAAATTCGGGAACATAGTTGAAGAAAACATGAATGTTGGCAAGACCACCTGGGGTCGGTGACAATAGATCAAAGCGTCCGCTACTCAGATCAATTTCAATACCGCGCAAATACGGCATAAGGGCACCGTCCTCAAGTTTCACGCAGGCTTCCTTGATGGCCCAAAGAGTGAAAAACAGCATGCGGCCCTCACCCTCAGGCATGGCGCTCATGAGTTGCCATTCATGCTGAGGAAAGCGGCGCTCGGCCACACGGCGCCAATCAATAACATGGTCAATCTGCTGAATATCAATGCCGATGGGGGTGTGCTCAGAGGTCGCCACTGCTGCAATGCCAGCTTCCGCTGCACCGGTGTGAGAAACCGAAAAGAATGGGGGTTCTGTTGGACTGAATCCCTCAATGGAAATGCGTCCTGCACCTTCCTGGTAAAGCGGTACCGCAGCAGGTGTTAGGCCCATAATGTTTGCAAGTTTTGTGCGCAGCATGGTGCGCGCAGTGACAAACGCAGGGCGTGCACCTTCGTGCATACCAGCCAACCGGTCATGCTCGGTGTCGGAAAGCACGTCCTGCCGGCTTAACTGCGGATCAGCTGCCCGCACAGTAAATGGAACTTTGGGTAACTCGCTCATGCTTGAGTGATAGCAGATCGATCACATGAGGGAAGGGAAAGAAGGAAAAAAGTGAGGGAGGAAGGAAAGGGGAGGAAAATCAAACAAGAAGGCCCCGGCATTACCGGGGCCTCTATAGCTACAAGATTGAGCTAATTCTTAAAGCGTGACTTGGTCGATCGTCAGGTCATCCAGCGTGATGCCGCGAATAAACACGGTTGAATTGCCAGTGAAGGAGATAAGCACTCCGTCGAAGCCATCTTGCGAGGTTTCAATAGAAAGAGCTTTCACCTCGGCAAGGTTAGCAAAACCTGCCGCCACGCCGCTCAAATCCAGAATATCATCGTCCGGATCGAAATCGACAATTATGTTGTTGCTGTTTGCGTCGGCGCCAAAGACGAAGATGTCATCACCGCCATTACCACGCAGCAAGTTGTCACCGGCACCGCCAATCAACGTATCGTCGCCACTGCCACCACGAATGGTGTCATTACCGGCTCCGCCAACAAGACTATCATCGTCATCGCCGCCGAACAGGGTGTCGTTACCGTCGCCGCCAATTACGGTGTCGTTGCCATCACCGCCAAAGAGTTCATCGTCGCCGTCACCGCCGACTACCGAGTCCGCGCCATTGCCTGCAAAGACCAAATCATCATCATCACCGGCATCAATAACATCATTACCTTCAGCTGCACTACCACTGCCGCCATAAATGGTGTCATTGCCGTCGAGGCCGAAGATATCATCGTTACCTTCGCCGCCGCCAATTATTTCGTTACCGCCAGATCCAAAGACGGTGTCGTTTCCAGTGCCGCCATAGGCGACATTGAAGCCATCCGAAGCAGAGTTGCTGACTTCGCCAATAGCCACCACACCATTGTCGTCACCGCCGCGGTCGTCCCAGGTGCCAGTGACAATTACGTCGTTACCATCACCACCGAACAGAACATCGGCGCCGTCATCCGCTGTGGAATCCGTGGACGCCACACCAAACAAGTCGGAGGCCGTTCCGCCGCCTACTATTACGTCATCGTTGCCACCACCAAATAGTGTGTCGTTACCACCGTCACCGCGGATAACATCGTCACCTTCATCATCTGGACCGGCAAAAACGATATCCCGACCGCTGCCGCCGATGACTGTATCATCGCCGTTGCCCGCGTTCACTGTATCGTTGCCAGCACCTGCATCAAACGAATCGTCGCCGCCTTCACCGCGTAGTCGGTCCTGCCCAGTACCGCCAGCAAATACTTCGTCGTCGTCACTACCTTCGATCAATCCGCCGTTATCATCGGCGGCAAAGTCGACATCAGCAACAACACGAAGGTTGACGGTAAGGGTTTCAGTCGCGCCTGAAGTTGCGTTGACAATTGTGATTTCGATTGTTTCATCGAGATTGGAAGCCGAATTGGAGAGGCTCGCATCGGCATCGAAGCGGATGGTATCAATATTGCCATCAGCTCCAACTGCGTCAGTAACAGTCAGTGTACCATATTCGGTATCAACTGTGTCCCCGGCATCCACCGCTTCGCCATCGATTTCCGTTATGGTCCAGTCGTTATCAGAATAGGCCGCTAGAGGAGTGCCTGACGTTGGGTCCCAAGCCAAAATCCCGTCTGCAAATGTGTCAGTGTTTGAGTCACCTGCATCCGCGTGCAAATCCAAATCGAACACGATGTCATCACAAGCACTGGTAGTCAGCGTTACATTGTCGAATTCGAGAACTTCGACACCTTCGAGTGTGTCTGTACCCTCTACGTTGACCTCAAAATCACCGGAATCGTCGGTAATATCGGTGGCATCATCAATAAAACCACTGAAACGAGCCGTATCGTCGCCACTGCCACCAATGATGCTGTCATCATTGGCTCCACCAATAAGCAGGTCATCGCCGCGACCACCTAACAAGTCATCATCACCGTTTCCACCGGAGAGCGTGTCAGCGTTGGTATCAAACGACGTGTCGCCATTCAGGGTATCGTCACCGTTACCACCTTCAATATCGTCGCGGCCATCTGCACCCTGAAGTGAATCATCGCCTTCGCCGCCGGTAATATTATCGTTGCCGTCACCGCCATTGATGCTGTCATCACCATTGTTACCATTCAGATTGTCATTTCCGCCGAGGCCATTAATCTCTTCCGCTGCATCGCCACCATTAATGGTGTTGTTGCTGCTGGTGCCATCGATTGTCGTGTCGGCCGGAATAACCAACGTTACATCCACGTCGACCGTTTCACCGGTCGTAGTGTTTTGCAGACGAATTGTGACAGTCTGCGACTGTTCAGTCGGGTCATCGCCTTCATTGTCATCCGCATCAAATGTAATGGTATCAATGTTGCCGTCCGCATCGGCATCTGTGACAGTAATATCACCCAGATTGAACGAGAAAGAGCGGCCATCTGTTGCGGTGGAGTTATTGACCCGCGTGATGGTCCATTCATTGTCGGTATATTCTGTAAGAGGGTCACCTGCTGCGCCCGGCACCCATTGAAGTACATACTGTGCAACTGTGTCAGTGACCCCGGTTCCGGCGGCGGCAGAAAGCGTGATATCCAAAGGAATGTCTTCGTTTGCCGTTGAAGACAACGTGATGTTGCCGTCAAATTCCAGCGACTCAACATTGTCTACTTCATCATCACCTTCAACCAGAACATTAAAGCCTGTTCCCCCGTCACCGGCTTCGATGTCGCTTTCATCAGTGATCGAGCCATTGAAAATAGCAGTATCGTCGCCGTCACCGCCATCAATGTCATCATCATTGGCGCCGCCGGTTATCTCGTCATCATTGTTTCCACCATTAAGAGTATCGTCGCCTTCGCCACCGGTAAGAACGTCGTCATCGTTGCCACCTTCGAGGCTATCTGCGCCAGCACCACCTTCCAGTGTATCTTCACCATCTTCGCCAAGCAGATCATCGTCATCGTTGCCGCCTGACAGCTCGTCATCGCCGGCGCCACCCTCAAGGGTGTCGTCTCCGTTGTTACCGAAAACAATATCGTCATCAGCATCGCCGCGCACCAAATCCGTGCCGTCATCACCTGTGATGGTATCGTCGCCATTGCCGCCAGAGACTGTGTCCCCGGTTGCTGCGTCGTCACGTGTTCTAATAACGTCATCACCGTTGCCGCCGTTCAGGACATCGTCGCCGTTACTACCGGTAATGGTATCGTCGCCGTTACCGCCATTGACTGTATTGTCAGTTGCGTCTGTACCAGCATCGATAACATCGTCATCGTCACCACCATTAATGGTGTCTGAACCGTCGCCACCATTGATGGTGTCATCACCGTTGTTGCCGTCGATACTGTCGCCGCCGGCACCACCAGTGAAGGTTTCGTCATCGTCACCGCCAACGAGCGTGTCTCCGCCCGCGTCTGCAGAGAAATTGTCATCCGCAGTCAGGGTAAGGTTCAACGTCATGGTGACCGTAGAGGACGCATCCGCATTTTCCAGCGTGATGGTAATCTCGTCAGTGCAATTGGCCTCTTCGTTTCTAAGGTCGTTGTTGCCTTCAAATCGAATGGTTTCAGCCATGCCGTCGCCATCTGTATCAATAATGCGAAGCGTACCGATACCTACGTCAACAAAGTCACCGTTGTTGGCAACGCCGGTACCGTCAATGTTAACAACCGTCCAGTCGTTGTCATCGTAAGGCGTGCTCAACACTGTGCTGGCGGTCGGATCCCAGGCTAGCACTGAGCTAGCATGCGTGGCTGAGGTTTGCCCCTCTGCAGTGGCTGTCAGGTCAATAGAAGCTCCGATATCGTCTGCCGTTGTGGAAGACAGAGTGATATTGTCAAAGGCCAGATTCTCAACGTTTTCGACATCATCTGTTCCTTGAACACGCACGCGGAACCCGCCACTAATGGTTGTGATGTCATTGGTTCCATCAACCTCGCCATCAAATATGGCGGTATCAGTGCCATCACCGCCATCTATGTCATCATCGTCGTTGCCACCGATTAGTGTATCGTCGCCAGCTTCACCAAATAGGCGGTCATCACCGTCTCCGCCAATCAGGGAGTCGTTGTTGTTACCACCAAAGAGGCGGTCAATGCCGTCTTCACCGCGAAGCGTATCGTCACCGCCGTCACCGCGCAGTGTATCTCGGTCATCGCCACCAAGTACAGAGTCGTCACCGCTACCAGCATCAATTACGTCACTATCGGCGCCGCCAAGAATAACGTCATTACCTGCGCCGCCATCGATATTGTCGTTGCCGTCACCACCTTCGATATTATCGTTACCGGCATCGCCAGCAATGTCGTCAGCACCGTCTTCACCATTGAGACTGTCGTCGCCCTCACCGCCGTCCAGCGTGTCGTTCCCATTGCCACCAAAGAGTGAATCTGAGTCATCGCAACCGAACAGTTGGTCATTACCATCTTCACCGCGCAGCGTATCATCACCATCGCCGCCGACCAGAATGTCGCGGTCATCGCCACCCAAAATGGAATCGTTACCTAGTCCACCATTGATATTGTCGTCGTCGTCGCCACCATTGATGATGTCGTTGCCGTCTTCACCGAACACCGTATCATCGCCAGCCTCACCCATAATGCGGTCGACATCGTCACAACCGTAAATTAGGTCGTTGCCTGTGCCGCCGAAAATGCTGTCTGTACCGGCGCCGCCGAAAATTGTATCGGTGCCACTGCCGCCAAGAATGCTGTCTGCACCCGTGCCACCGATGATGACGTCGCTGCCTGAACCACCATCCAAGATATCGTTGCCGGCACCGCCGTCGATATTATCATCGTCGTCGTTACCAAAAATCTCATCAGCATCGTCATTACCAAATAGGACATCATCACCGTCACCACCGAAGATGTCATCGGCACCGTCTCCACCAATGATAGTGTCATCACCACCCAAGCCAGTGATAGTATCGTCATCTGTACATGCGCCGCCTGCAGGCAGCAGATCATTACCAGCGGTACCGTTAAAAACGCCCATTTGAAAAACCCCAATATCCTTACTGGAACAAATATTTGGGGCCAAGCTATCAGCAACTATTCCGGGCGTCAAACAATCTGGGGGTAGAATAATAGAATTTTAAGCTTTGGAATCTGGCGGTTAGCGCAAAATTGCAACACTCAGAATCGCTTAGCAGGAATGGGGCATTTTTAGGGCTGGGCGTCAATTTTGCGTGGCACGACCATTCGCAACCAGTTTGGGCACTGAAATTCCGACGTCATTCCTGATATCAGCAAGCAACCAGGCGCAGCCTTCGGCCTCGGCGGCTTGCCAGAAATCAACTATAGTCTGGGTGTTTTCAGCAAGCCTCTGCAATGTTTCGTCAAGGTCTTTGGCCGCCTTCATCAGATTGCCATCCGCTTCGTCGGATTTTTCAACAAAGTCATATATGGATTTTGAGACGCTGCCCAATGTGACAAGTGCCGTTATAAGTGGGGCAGTCGTGCCTCCCAATATTGCAAAAGCGGAAATAGAAGCCGCGAGGATCAAAGTATCAACGGCGTCCTTGTTGGAGAACAGTTCGTATTGGATGCTGGCCACTGCAGGGTCAACAGCATCTGCTGTCCCCGTAAATTTTACCTTCTTCAATCCTCTCGCAAGTCCAACCGAAGCCACATCTAAAGACAACTCCGCAATGAGATCGTAAAGTCCATTTTCCTTAAACTCATCATGCTGCCTGGTTGCCTCTGCAAGTTCCGCACGCCGAGCCTCAAACGAGCGCAACAAGCGTATTTGCTGTATGGCGATGGTGCGAAATTGACTTGTTCTTTTTTGGCACAAGGCCCGCTGCGCCCCTTCGTGTTGCAAGATGGCCTGTTTCTTCGGGCCAAAACATTGGTGAAATATCCGCTCGCGCTCGGGCGTCATCGTTCCAGCAATGCGCCCATACTGATAAGCCGTGAAGCATTTTTCCGTCATTTCATCGCCAACAATCAACGGCTGCAAATTTGTCGGTATGTAGGAGAGTATAAAGCCTTTTTGATAGGTGGTTAGTTCTAAAAAACTGTATGTTTTCTTGGAGGTTAGAAACAACCCATCTCTCGACTCAAAGTCCCAGTGTTTTTTAAACCAGATGGGTCTGAAGCGGCTTTTCAAACGCTTCATCAACCACTCAATAGTTTTTGGGGCTTTCGAGTTCTTCACCCGACCCGTCGAGCGATCAATCACAAGCCCCTCATCGAGCTTCAAGCTCACGGCAAACTTGCCTTTGATGATGCCCACTTTGAGAATGCGGATGGGGGTGCCCGCCCGGTGAGACATTCTTTTCAGGAATTTTAGCAAGCTGTTTTTCAAGTCGTCGGGCAGATGGATGTCGCTGGCGCGGTATCGAATTTTGCCGTTCGTTTGAAGGACTGGGCTTGCCAGCAAATTCAGGACGGGCAGCCCACCCACCGCATTGATGAACAATTGATAGCCCCGCAAATCTGCAGGCAAAAACCGGCTGAGCTTGGTACCACTTCGTTTTCCCAGAATACGCTCTTCGCTTGCGGAGTGAACGCCTACGCGTACTCCTTTCGAGCCTTTAGCAAACAGATCTTCTAGTGATTTCAGCAACTCCTTATGGAACCTTCCATCGATCACCTGTGGCTGGCTCCTCGACCGGATCAGTCCACCATTGCGCTTCACCACCAACTGAACAAATGCGACATCTGCGGGGTGATTGCGCGCCCGTGTACCGACGTTCGACTTCATCTTATAAAAATCGGCCATATGGAATGTTCTTTATTTGTTCACATAGTTGGTGTATAAAATCCCCTATAGGTTGAAGTAACAGTTGGGGAGCGTGGCATGCCGCGGTTGATGGTTATTGGTTTAGCGGGGATCATGCTGCTGACGGGGTGTTTGCCACAGTTGCAAGAAAAGCATGCGCCCTACCCGCATGAAGTTCTAAGCGCAACGCGGGCAGTAATTGATGCTGCCAATCAGTTAACACTGATTCATCCATTCTTGAGATCAGAAAACCACCTACCATCGCCGAAAGTTAGAGACCGAGCAAACATAGCATTTGCCACACTCGAAGAAGCCTCTGTTCAATTGGTACCGTTGGTTGAAACCTATATGGAGTCTGTTCAATTTCCGCGATCCGCCCCTATAGACGCCGCGCTGTCTGAACTGACGGGGCACTTGCAATCACGGCTAGGCATCCGCGCAAAAAGAAAGGTTGAAGATACAGGCTCAATGGCCTTGCCAGAGCCTGGTTCCGGACCAAGCATCTCAAATTTTGAATTGGATGAGGTTCGTAGCCGGACGGTTTACCAAACGGCCAATTTGGCGCTACAGCTCATGCTTGTTGTGGAAGCGAATGCACTGAATTCGGAACAACCACATGACCGCATGATCAGTCTTGTTACCAAGATACAGACATCCAATGCCGTTCGCAGCATTGCAGCCCTGAACGCTTTAATCGGGGCCGAACTGGTCAATTTTACAGCTAGTTCTTCCGCTGATGGCCATCGCTTCATAATCGCAACTTTGTTTGCTGAACTGAAACCAATTTACCAAGTCTTTGGCGAAAAAGACTCCACGAGCCTATTTCCTTCTCTCGATAGTGAGCAAATTGACACATTGATTTCCATGGACGAGGAAATTGCAATGCGGTTGTTCGAAATCTTCGACCTGTCTTTGGAAGCCGAGGAAGAGGGCAGAGAAACAGTCGACTATGCTGAGTGGGAGATCACACCTATTGGGTTTTACAATAGGCTGGTCGCGTTTGACGAAGCTTTAGAGGCGTTTAAAGCACAGATAAACACAAGCCGGTTGCAAGCGGAAAGCTCGCGCTAACGCTTCCACTCTTCGCGGCTTACGCCCTTCAGTTTTTCAACAGTGCGCAAACCGCCAAGCCCAAGCATGGAAAACAGCACGGTCACCAATGTTTCAGTACCATTGAGCGCCGGCGGCGCGGGTGTTTCTGGGAAAAAGGCGAGCCGCAACCAGTTAACAATGTCGTGGCCCATAAAGTGCCAAGCGAGCGCAAGGCCACAAATCCATCCGATAAACTTGCGCTTAAGCCCATCGCGAGCCCCTTTCAGGTTCAGCCGTTCCGCCAGCGCCGCAGCGTCCAGCGCGCCATCGCCCGCTTTACCCCCGTAACGGTCCGGGCGTCGTGACTTCAATAAAAACATCAACATGCTGTCCGAATAGTCGGCCACATGGCCCACCACCTCGCCGCCGCGGTAGATGGGTTTTTCAACGCCGGTGACCGCGCGCCGGTAAGCTTCATCCTCGATAACATCAGTGCCTGCATCCTCTGCACGCTGCCAGCGGTCCGCGAATGCGCGGTCGCTCTCGCGCCAGTTATGGGGCTCATCAAACGCGGCACCAGCGGCTTCTGCCGCTGCACGCACACTGTGGCCTGCGGATAACGCGTTCAGGAAAGCCTTCTTTTGCAGGGCCAGATCAATTTGGGTAGCAGCATCGCTTTGGCTAGCAAGATCACTGGGGACGACAACATCACTGGCGCTGCGTGCCCCGCCCGGGCGCGTCTTCTCGCCAGTTTCTTCTGCAGCCACGCGGCGCCTCCTGAAACAAAAACGCCCCGGCAATGGATGCCGCGGCGCTGTTACAACTGTGTTCGTTTAACTGTCCCTATGGTGCACCAGAATGCTTTTGGGTGCAAGCTTTATTTTACGTTTTTCGTAATTTTATGAAAAGAGGCAAATTCTCGGATTTGGTTGGAAGTCTGCTGTACCTCACGTTCCACCAAATGGCGCTTATCCGCTGCGAGTGAAATGCAGCCATTCGGCTATAATGCCGAGCTTGCCACCTAATCGCCAGGTGCGGACTTCAGGTGCCTGCCTGGGACGCTTGGAGCAGCTGGAGGTGCTGGATTGCCCTGTACCTACTTTTCAACGTTGGCGACCGACCAACCCCACCGACTCAAACACTACCGATTAGTTTGTGAATGATAGAAAGGTGGGAATTACCGGGCGATAACCAGCAGTTCAGAGAACGCGATGCAAAACCAATGTAAAAGGGCCGCACATAGCATTTAGAAAAAAAAGCCTAACACACGGCCCTTTAAAAACTGAATTTAGCGGAGAATTATTTTTTCTTAAACTTCAACACCATTCGGTTTGATGTACCGCTAGAAAGTTCACTACCGTCATCTTCGGCATTCGCTAAGAAGTCAGCTTCTGCTTCCAATACAAAACCACCTTTTTCCAATTCTGCTATAGCTGCATCTTTTGCAATACGGTGAAGCGTATGACCAACAGATAATGGTGCACCGTCCGCCGCCGCATGATCAACGATTGCAAGTGTACCGTCCAATTTTAATGCTTTGTGGAACTGTGCCAAGGCGCGTTCCACATTATGTTTTGTCCCACCGTCCGCAGCATCCCAAAAATCATGAAATCTTTCTACAAGATAGATGCTGTCATATTTGCCTGCTTCTAACTCCATTTCATCAACTTCAGCTACAAGTTCGGTCACATTCTGCATGCGTCCTTCAACGGCCAGTCGTTTTACTAATGCATCTTTAGTATATGTTTTGTAATCCTCATTATTATGCGCATCGACTTCACCTTTGGAACCAACTGCCCCAGATAATATTTCCGCGTAATATCCACCAGCCGATAACATTTCCAAAACAACATCGCCTTCTGATGTACCCACAAATTTCAATAATTCAGCCGGTTTACGTACCGCGTCACGTTGGCGATCGGTCTCTGGTCTTGCGGGATTTTCAATGGCACGCTGTATTGTGTCGCTCGCAATAGAGCTCAGGCTAAAAGTATAAGAAACAGCAACGGCGCCAAGTCCTGCTGCTACAATTCTGCTAAATTTGTTCATTATCTTTCCTATCCTTTTTTAAATGAAGGAAAGATCACTCTTTATTCATTAAAACTCAAATAGTTTCGATATAACATAACATATTTGTTATCTGAGGTTAAAAGTATACGCCCGTCCAATAGCCTTAAGTTGCTTCTTCTAGCCAATTACCGCGGGAGCTCCAATATTTCACTTGGTCAAAGGTTGCCGTCTCTTTCTGGTCCAACTAAATGACCGCAGTGGGTCAAACTCAGGCATTCGTTAATTGAGGATTGGAAGTCCGTTTCTGGCGCAAGCGGTCATCTATGCCAGCGAAGACAATAGTGGGCGCAGAAAAAGAAAAAGCCCGCTCCGGGGCTAGGCCCCGAGAGCGAGCTAATTCAGTCACTATGGCTCGTACGAGAGTGCATCATTACCGCCATTTACGCAAGCATTTTTTTTCGAAATCACACAGCCCTAGTTGGCTGTTTGGTCAAGATTCGCTAACCACTTGATTTGACGTCAAAACCCTCAGCACGTGCCGGCACAAAGCCCGGATATCCTAGGGTGCCTGCGAATTATAACTGGAATTTTACCAAAATTATCGCTATGCAAGGTTCCGTTAGGGGGCATGACCAGTTGGGTACTGGTCATTTACATACTGACAGATTGATTTAGGGAGACAATCAAGATGCGTCAGAACTATTGGAACGCGCGCGCGCGTCATGGGGTAGCGTGCTGGGCCGGAATGGTCAGTTTCTTCGGGGTAATTGGTGGCGTTTTATACTGGAGCCTGTCTGTCACTATGTGATGGGGTTACGCGGGCCGCATCCCACCAAGATGTTTGTTGCTTGCGTCCGGTACACCAAAACCAAGGTCAACATAATCCAATCTTTTGAGAACGGACTTGAGCACAGGTCCGTTTTTCATATCTGACACCCGCATTACCGCAAGCGGTATCATCAGGCCAATGGAATAGCGCGGGATGCCGTTTTCATCCGCCAGCGGAAAGCCCTGACTGCGCACATGAAAAATCTTGCCGTTTTGGAAGGTGACTTCCCGCTCAAGGATGGCGGCGCACGGCTGGGCCAGTGTTTGGTGAATAACTTCCCGGTACACCGGTTTGTCTTCTGGTGGACAAACGGCCAGATAGTTCATACCCGTGATTGATACGCCGGTAATTTCGTCAAGCGCCGTGCCGCACAGACGGATATAGACATGGTCGGCACTGATCCGCTCCAACAAATAAATGTTTGGCAAAAGCGGCACAATATCGGCCGGGTTAAACAACGGCCGCCTGGGCACCTGTCCATCAGCCTGCGCCTTTAATCCGTGCCAATATTGGGTCAGTTGATCGAACCCAGCGATCCCAACCACAGCTATTCCCTTCGTCGCCAAAAACGGGCTTGCACATCGCCCGTTTGCTTCAGCGTTTCGAAATCCCCAAGAAACCATAACACAAGCCTAAGACTGTGCCAAAATGATACTGGCGAGCCATTTGAGGCCGTTTTCATAGCGGCGTTTGAGGGTCCAGCGTGACAGGCTTGCCCCCATGCTGCGGCGCACTTTTGCCCATGGCAGCTTGGCCTGGCGCTCGCCGTCCTGGTGCCAGGCCGCCCAAAAGAGAAGCTGCCGATCGGTCGCGTCGGGCAGCAGCGGCAACAGGTCAAGTGTCGGCTGCATCTGGTCGATGTCTCGGGGGTCAATGCGGGTGCGCAGGCGGGCCTGCAGGCTAGTGAGCGACACCGGCGCATAGTCACCGGCGCTGGCGTGCGCGTCTGGCCAGATCATGGTGCGCATGGACAGAAGGCCTCGCTCCCGGTCGGGCAGGCGGCGCAGTGTCCAGGCGGCGTTAACAAGGCGCGTCTCCACCAGTTCGGTGAGCGCTGCAAGGCGCTCCTCTCTCGACTTGGCATGTGCCTCGGGCGAAAGCGTCAGTTCAGCGACACTGATGGAGGCAGGTGTGGTTTTGTGGGCGGTGATGGGGGAAGTGGGAGCGGTCATGGGGTGCCTTTCATTAGAGGGGGAAGATGTCGGGACGATGCGTTGCATTGGCGGTGATTAGGGGACGGTCAGCCAGTTCCAGGCGCGGCCATACTCAGCCCTGATTTCTGCCGGGATCAGCGGCGCGGGTGAGAACCTGGGGTTTGCGCCAAGCGTGCGCGTGGCAAACTCGGGGTGGTCTGCCGGGATAAACCAATTCTGGCTCATATAATCACCGCGGAAGGCGCTTGAGGGGTCCCCAAGCAGGCGGCGCCAATGGGCGGCACTCTCTGGCTCAAACGGTGTTTTATCGGATTGCGGTATGGCGGGTGGCGGCGCGTCGGCGTGCGCTTCCAGCACCGCCTCCCTGAAGTAAGCAAGCCGCTTGGGCAAGGTGCCGGTGCGCTTTTGCTCGCGCGCCATCATGCGTTTGATGGTCGGCTTAATCGTCGCTTCAAAATCCACGCCCGCGGCCTGCCAGGCGGCCAGTGTTTGCCCGTCGAGGACCACACCGGCACCACACAAGGCGGACAGCTCTTGATGCCAGTGCCAAGCAGAGTCCAAAACCAAACTATCAGGCTTGGCCGCTGCTTTGGTTTTGGTTGCTTTGTTTTCGTTTGCAGAGTGGTGGGTATTTTGGTGGATGGTTTGCTGAGCCTTTTGCTGGGTGTGTTGGTTAAGCGACTTGCGAGACTGCTGCTCAGGGGCTGGCTCCGAATGTTGCCCTGAATGTTGCCCCGAACTTCGCTCTGAACTTCGCTCTGAACTTTGCGCTGGGCTTTGCCTAGGGTTTTCCCCTGTAGCCTGTCCAGAGTTTTGCGTTGGGCTTTGCGCTGGGCTCTGTTCCGGTCCCGGCTTTGCCGAACGTTTCAGCGCGCGGGCCCTGCCGCCCTTGGCGCCGCTGGCACGGTTGCGCGCCACCCGCGCGGCGACGTCGGCATACACGCTGGTCAGTTTCGCCTGACGCCACAAACCGCCCTCAATGTCAAAGAAGCTCTGAAGCACTGGTTTCATGCGCCGCCATTTGGTGGGCGACAGGCCCGCAATGCGCGCCAAGGCACCATCATCGTCCACCAGAGCGCACTCGCGCGAGCGCCAGGCACACATCAGCAGCAACAGATAGGCGCCGTGCTCTTCCGTTGTCAGGTGACGGGTGTCAGCCAGATAAGCATCAGTAAACAGGGGCATAGCAGGGTAAGCGGCCATCAAGGCTCCTTTTGAACATCATTTGAAAACAAGCGTGAAAACCTTCGGCCCATGGCAGGGGAAGGTTAAAAGGTCAGCCATGGCAGGCGACGAATTTGATGCAGATATTATTTTCGTTTTTCGTAATTTTAGCAAGCAAATTTTCTGCGAAAAGCTGTTGCATTTTTTTACTAAATTCGTAATAGTCCCTAAATGCCTGCGCAGGACTGGATAAGAGCCGCTTTAAAAGAGCGGGGCTTCAAACTGAAGGATGCCGCAGCGGCGCTTAACATTACGCCGCCGCGCATGACCGATATTTTGAAAGGCATGCGCGAAGTTCAGTCCGACGAGATCCTGCCACTTTCGAAACTCCTTGGCCTGTCCTCCCGCTCGCTCCTGAGCAGCCTCGAGGCGGGCGAGCGCCTTGAAGTGGGTGCGGACATTGACGGCCCCAGCCTGAAGCTACTCGGTGGCTTGACAGGTACTGGCACCATCACACCGCCCCGCGCCGACAGCAAAATCAACCGGGTCGCCGTGCCCCCTGACGCAGAAACCGCTGAAGGGCTCTATTGCTATGAAATGGCAGACGATAGCCTGGAGCAGGAGATCCGCCAGGGTTCGCTGATTATTGCAGGCGACCCGCGCACACACTTCTTTCCCATGGTACCGGGGGCTATTTTCCTGGTGCGCCTTGACGATGAGCGCATCACCGCCCGGCAATTCTTCCGCTCGGACGCCGGTGAAGACTGGCTGGTGCCCCTGCCCCGCAACCATAACCCGCTGTATGAGAGCTGGCGCTTTTCAATGCTACCAAGCGACCTTGATAAAAGCCCCAAGGCTAAAGCCGCAAGTGAGGGCACGGCATCCGGGGCTCATAAAATCGTACGCACTGACGACATAGTCGCGGGTGTGATGTGGGTACATCGGCGCTACACGCCGGAAGAAGCTTCCTGAAAACAAGCGTCTCATTGCGCGCCGGGCGCCCCGGCACCTTGCCGTGATCACCCACACCTTTTGCGGGTGCCAGTTGCTTGCGCAAATGCGTTTCCGAAACCCAGGCTGGGTTTGGTGCGGTTGATGTCAGTGATGTTGCCGGCGCATCAGAAATGCCTGCGCCGTCATGGGCCGGGGTTGTTTGTTGATGTATTGCAGCTGTGTCATTGGATGTCATCATCCCCCCAAATTGTGCTCGAACCGGTTTTTATACAGCCTTAACGAGAACTTCTAACCTACCAGCCAACGCTGAATGCCTGCCATTCTAGTTTTTTGGCGTGCGACAAGTCCCTTCTCCAGACCGATAAACACCTTATACGTGTATTTGCGGCTATTGTGTGGCGAATACGCATTATTATTACTTGGATCGTAATTCCCCACACAACAAGTTTTTCGTTTTTCGTAATTTATTATAGACAAGAGTTTCGTTATTCGTAATAATTAATGGGCATCGATTGAAGGGCCGGGAGCATCACAGGTTTCACTGAAAGCTGAGTGACAAGACCCCACCTGATCCAACTTGACGGCGCGGCCAGCAATGCTGGCTCCTGACTCTTCACCCCGACAGCACCCCAAGGCTTCGCGCGCTATAGCCGGAGCGGGACTGGGCGGCGACAGCTGCCTAAAAAATGGAGAGAGCCGCATGCATTTCCGTGCAGCAATCATCGCCTGCGTGCGCCGACCAAGGTCATTTCCTCCCCATGTCTTGCCGCTGTGCAGACAATTGGAAATGGCGCCGCGTAAGGTGAGCCACATGGATAGGCCGCATAGGGACCCGTCCCCTCCCCGCCCTATGGGTCCGGAGGTCTGTCTTGGCACTTGAAAAGCTGCTCGCGGACTTGGAAGCGAAAATCAATGCTTCCACCACGCGGCACCTGCACATGCTGTGCAGGCGGCTCTCTCACCATGCCTGTGAAACAATTGGGCAACCACAAAACATGGCTGAGGCAAATCAAGCTGCCTCAGCGCTCTTGGAGATTGGCGACAGAGTAGGAGCGTTGCAGGCGCACGCTCGCGCCCACAAGTTACCTAGGCCGGAAAGCGCAGGCTTGCAAAGAAATGCTGACGAAGCGAGCCATGAACGGCCTGCATGTCAGGCTCCGCAGAACCATAAAGCAGGTTTTCACGGGTCAGCCAGAAAGTCTCCCTCAGGGCGCGGTGCAGCTCCGCTGTTGTCGCACCCGCAAGACAATCGGGTTTCCCGTTCAGGTATTCGGCGAATTCAGCAAAAGCCCTATCGAGCACCTGACCGATACCTGCAAAACCTTCCCCGTCTTCGGCGCCAGGCTGAGGCAACTCAATGCGCTGAGCCAGATCAAGGGCGCGGATCACCCCAGCCCGCTGCAGACACAGGCGCATAAACAAGCTGATGATCAACCCATCCACATCGGCCAGCAGATCCTCACACAGCTCGCACTCGCTTATAATAGCTTGCATGGCCGCGGCGAAATCAGCGCCCAGCCGGTCTTCAAGACAGTGCAGCAGGGCCATCTTGTCTTCGAAGCGATTATAGAAGGAGCCAACAGAGGCGTCAGCTGTGGCCACAACATCCTGAATGGTAAGCGACGTCCAGGAGCGATCGTCAAGCAATACTTCCGCGGCATCAAGGAACCGCAAAAACGATTGCTCCGATCGTAATTGCACTGGCTTTGCGATCGCATCCCGATACACCCACTGCACCTGATCCTGCGCTGCACCTGTTTCTGCCATGGCTGCATTTGCCGCTGTTGTCATGAACCCCTCCACGAATTTTGAACCCTGCATCGCCCCGATGCGCATGGCGTATTAGAATCAGAATTCTAATTCTAATACAAGGCAAAAAGTCATGCGAAATTGAATTTTATTGGCAAGCGTTTTTGTTAGCGGCTTCGCATCGCTCGTTATTGTTTTTGTGCGAAGTTGAATTGGGGGCGAGCGCTGCTGATTGAGGTCGACTTACTCCCTGGCGCTTTTGTCTGAGTTAAAGGTACGGGCATGCATTTTCGCCAGCGCGTGAGTTGCTGGGAGTTTGCCCTTCTGGCTCGCACTTGCCTGAGAAAATGCGAGAAAACGCTCAGCTGTCGACGGCGGTAACATGCCAAATTCCTGCAAAGCAAATGACTTGGCGACTAATAAGGCGGTGCGCTACACTAACTGTTGAATTGTGGATCCTTTTGAGGCTGACCCTCGGGTCTCTACCAGGCACCGGGGTCTCAGCAAGATGCCAGAGGCAAGCCAGATGATTGGCATTTGGCACAAAGAAAGCTGCACTATGCGTGGCCTGCTGCTGACAGTTTTAGCCCTGCTTTCCTTGTCGCTTCAGGCGCAAGACAAAACCCCTGCGCTCATCACCATCGTTAGCCCGCAAATTCCCTGGCTTTTGGACCCCGAAAACCCGGGCCCCTATAACGACCTGATGGACGAACTTTTTGTCGGGTTCGATCAGCCCCTACAGGTTTCCATATTGCCGGTGCGGCGGGCGCAGCGCGAATTTTTTGATGGCCCTGCCCTGTGCTTTTATGCCGGCAACTATGATGACGTCTATTTTGAAACAACCGGCATTGCGCGCGACAGCCTGATCATTTCCCGGCCGTTTAATGTGTCCTATATCCGGGCCTTCACACCAGCAAGACTGGACACGGTCGAAAATATTGCCCAAGCAGCCGGGCAGAATGCAGCGGTTGATTTGTCCATTGGCGCGGTCCAACTGATACTGGATGCGCTGCCCAAATCAGTTGAACCGATCATGGCGAGCAATACGCTGCACGCGCATGCACTTGTGTCCCAGGGCCGGGCTAAAACGGCTATTATGGTAGACTATGACTATCGTCTGTTTGTGGCACGACACCCATCAAAGGCGCCTTTGCATTTTCATGTCGGGCTTGATTTCGGCACGGTTGAAGATGCCGTGATGTGCAAACGGTCTGATCAGGCCGCTTCTCTCATTGAGCACATCAACAGCAAAACCCGCAGCTTAAACGCCGATGGTATGCTGGCGAAAATCCTGGCACCGGACTATGAGCGATCGCGTCGGCAGTTTGCAGAACAGCCCCATCCGTATTTGGTGACCTACCAACCTGCCACACCGTAGGGTGTTGCCAGTTTACCTTGGCGCGTATTTATGGCACTAAGGGGCTTGCCGTGGGGTCCTAATTTGCGACACGGTCGCCGCAGGAATTACAATGAAACCAACATTAGCAGGCATGCTTCTGCTACTGTTCGCAACACCTCTTTTTGCACAAGAAGACGGCACGCCAGCAGCAACACGCGATACGTTGAAAATCGTCGCGCTGGAGATCCCTTGGCTTTTGCACACAAAAACACCCGGACCATACAATGACCTGATGGACGAGCTGCTCGATGGCTTCAACGCCCCGCTCGAGGTAAGTATCCTGCCTGTCCGCCGCGCGCTCAGGGAATTTTTCGCCGGGTCAGCCCACTGTTACTTTGCAGGCAATTACAACGATGCATTTCTTGAGATTGGCGGGGTGAAACGGGAAGACCTTGTCTTTACCAAACCTTTCAATCGTTCGAGCATTCGGGTGTTCACAGCGAGTAACGAACCCGCAGTGCGAACCCTGGCCGAGCTTGATAACAGCACCATCTCGATTGACGCGGCAGTGGGTGCCGTAGAGGCCGTAAAAAACAGTCTGCCTAAAAGTGTGCGGACCATGGTCGCTGAGAATGTTGCACAGAGCCATGCCTTGCTGTCGCAGGGCCGTGTGACGGCATCCATCATGGTGCATTATGATTACCGGTTGTTCACAGCCCATGATCAGGCGGAACCCCAACTTCATTATGACGACGCGTTAGTCATTGATGCTATTGAAGACAAACTGATGTGCAAATCGGGTACTACGCCTGAACGCCTTGTTGAGCATGTGAATACGCGCATCGACGCATTGGCACGCTCCGGCCAGTTGGCCCAGACACTGGCGCCTGACTATGCCCGCTCCCGCCGGCAATTCGCGGAACGGCCACACCCCTATCTCTTGTTAAACCAGCTTAATCGGCGTTGAGTGTTTCCTGTTTACCGAATGATAAGGCTTTGCTTTTAGCATAGGCAATTGGTTGGGGTCACACTGGCGGCAAAGATGTCGCGGGGAGTGACTATGAGGTCAAAATTTGCCGCAGCAATTCTGTTGCTTTTATCCTTACCTTTGCACGCCAGCGAGGTGGAATACACTGGTGCCGCACCTGAATCTATAAAGATCATTGGCCTGCGGGTGCCCTGGCTTTTGGACTATGAAAAACCAGGGCCCTACAACAAAGTAGCGGATGCGCTTTTTAGCGAAAGCCCGCTCGCCGTACATCTTGAACTTCAGCCACTGAAGCGCGCCATGCGTCATTTCTTTGAAGGAGACGCGGACTGCTTTTTCATGGGCGACACCGACGAAGCCTATTTTATCGGCACGCCGCTCGCTGATACTCCGATCATTGTTTCAGAGCCGTTCAACACGGTGAATATGCGCGTCTTCAGTTTTGGCAATACGGAGCCGTTCAGCTCCGTTGACCAAATTACTGACAAACGTGTCGCTGTTGACCTGGGTGTGGGTGGTATTATCCGCATCATGCAGGTGATACCGAACCTTACACAGGCCGTTGACGCGCTGAACGCAGACCAAATTCATGCGATGCTGAGCAAAGGACGGGCGGAAGCCGCCCTGATGATGGACTATGACTATGCACTGCATGCGGCGCGGCACCCGGAGCAGGCGCTGCTGCAGTTTGACCCTGCCCTGACTGTTCAAAAGGTACAGGACGCCATGATGTGCAAGCAAACCCCGCGTACTGAGACTTTGATTGCCCATGTGAATGCACGCATTGCAGGCATGTCAAAGTCGGGCCGGTTGGTCAGCATCCTGCGGCCAGCGGTGGACTTTGCCCATAGCCATCACAAACCGTCAGCCACCGCGCCCACATATTCGGATTACTGAAGGCATTGTGATAGTTTGCCGACAACTGTTCTGAGTTTAAGAGGAATGACGGCGCAGCTGCTGCGCCACAAGGGGACTCATGAAACAGGCACTGGTACCCTGTTTGATCGTGCTGTGCGCCTGGTCAACTCTGACCGGGCCAGCCACCCATGCGCAACCGGGGGGCGCGCCAATCCAGATGATTGGGCTTAAGGTGCCGTGGGTGCTGGACCGCACCAAACCCGGCCCCTACAACCGGATTGCCGACGCCCTGTTTGATGGCTTCCCTAGCCCTGTTGAGCTTGAGATACAGCCGCTGATGCGGGCGATGCGGCATTTTTTTGAGGGCGATGCCGAGTGCTACTTTCTTGGCGAAGAAAGCGACGCCTATTTTGCCGGCACACCCATGTTCAATAAGCCTGTAATCCTCTCGAAGCCTTTCAATACAGTTTCAATTCGCATCTTCAGCCTGGACCGGGAAGACCCCTTCCACTCGCTGGAGGAAGTTGCCAACAAGCGGGTGGCGGTCGATATCGGGGTCGGCGGTTTGGTGCGCATTGAGAAAGTGGCGCCAAATCTCACCAACATGGTGGATGCCCTGAGCGCGGACCAGATTTTTGCCATGCTGAGCAAAGGCCGCGCAGAAGCGGCACTAATGATGGATTATGATTATGCGCTATATGCGGCGCGACACCCCGACCAAAAACCGCTCAAGTATGACCCAAATCTCGCGATCGCGTCAGCAACCGACCGGGTGATGTGCAAGACGAGCGAGCGAACCCGCGCACTGATTGACCATATCAACAACCGTATTGACGCGCTCACCGCATCTGGTGAACTGGAAGAAATGCTGTACACCGTTCCCGGTGAATAATATTCACACGCAAAAAAAATGAGACTTCAGATGGAGGAAGCCTCTGAAGTCTCACACGATTGGATGTTGGCCTTGGGAAGCCAAACTCTAAACAAGTAAAGGGAGTGCAAGCAGATCACTGAAGGGGGAATTGGGGTAAAAAAGTGATCTGACACGCGCTTCACTATCAAGCTTGGGGGTGCGGAATTCGGTTCACGCGTGCTGTCTTGCAATCCCTTATCAACCATTACGCGAGGGGATGAAACTTGGATCAAAAAAAAGAGTCTTAGCAGTAGTTTAGTGGGGATGGCCCCATTGAGCCTTTGCTTTGAACCGCCTTTACTTAACGCTCGGTCACAAGCAGGCGCGCCGCCAGGCCAATGAACACCAGCCCTGCGATGCGATTAATCACCAGCTGTGCCTTGGGCGAGCGTTTGAGCGCGGCGCCGAGCCAACCCGCCGCCATGGCGACAGTTGAGAACACCACAAGCGTCACGACAAAAAATACAAACGCGAGCGTGAGCATCTGGCTGGTGGCACCACCAAGGGTGGGGTCAACAAATTGCGGCAGGAACGCCAGGAAGAAGATCGAAACCTTGGGGTTGGTCGCATTCATGATAATGCCGCGCCGGTAATAGGCGGTGAGCCCAAGCCCGGCGTCTTCACCGCCAAGGTCTTCTGTGCCAGCCCTAAGCGCGCCCCATGCGAGATAGAGGAGATATCCTGCCCCCACCACCTTGAGCACAGTGAAAGCAACCGGCGACACCTGAATAAGCGCCGCGAGCCCCAGCACCACCGCCGCGGTGTGCACAATAAGCCCGGTCGCCAGACCGAACGTGACCGCCACCCCGGCGCGCGGGCCGTTCATAGCGCTTTGGGTGAGCACAAAAATATTGTCCGGCCCCGGCGCGAACGCCAGCACAACAGACGCAACAGTGAAGGCGATGATGGTTTCAATTGGCATTGGCTTCCCCTTTCCTTCACCAATACCTGAGCGCTCCTGCCCCGCCAATAAAAAAGCAGCCCCTTTAAAAAGGCAGCCATTAAAAAAGGCAGCCGGGGAGGCTGCCTTTTATGACCCGGAAAATATTAGGGAGGGGAACCGGGCCGATACTCAAAACAAGGGGGGGTATTCTTTAAATCATCCAAAAGCGCTGGCTTAGTTGATGTTGCCAGCCGCCCAGAATTTGGAGTAGCGCTCACAGTGGATCACAAAGGATTTGTAAGCGCTGAGGTCCAGGCCCTCAGGCAACTTGTATTCCTGTGCGCCTTTGTGGCTGGTAAGCTCGGCAATAAACAGGCCTTCGCCTGCGTTATCATCGTCAACGCTGCCGGCTGCTGCGGTGTGCAGGAAGATCTTCAGGTCTGGTGCCTTGCGCGCTTTGAAGTCTTCAGACAGAACGGCATACACACCGTCCGCGCGGGTTTCCAGGGTCCAGGTGCCCTTGGTTTTCATGGCTACGTTCGAAAAACCGCCGGTGGCGACTGTGTCTGCTGCAAACGCAGTGTCGGCGGCGGCGGTACCGATGATGATGCCCAGCATCACAACAAATGGTTTCAAAATGGCTTTCATAATGCCCTCGCTTAAATTATGCGCGCCTGCTTGGTTAGAGCGGCGCCTGGTTCAATTTGTTACATCACATTTTAAGTCGGGCGTGTTTCCCTGCCCATGAGACATGTGGGAAGGCCCAAATTTATTGCGAGTAAAGCATGGTTAACGACTGCGTGATGTGGGGGTGAGGTTGCCTGAGGACAACCCCTGACCCACAGGAGTTTTTCTAAAGTTTCAGGTCACTCAAACTTGGGTAGTCAAGCGGCCGTGCGCCAGTTTCCCAATGGAACTTGCGCTCGTCCGGGTCAATGGCGAGGTCATTAATGCTGGCGATGCGAAACCGCATCAGGCCATCATCGTCAAACTCCCAGTTCTCGTTGCCGTAAGATCGGTGCCATTGGCCGGACGCGTCATGCCACTCATAGGCAAACCGCACCGCAATGCGGTTGCCGCCAAACGTCCACAGCTCTTTGATCAGGCGATAGTCCTGCTCGCGTTGCCACTTACGGGTCAAAAACTCAACGATAGCATCGCGGCCGCGCAGAAACTCGGACCGATTGCGCCAAAAACTGTCCTTTGAATAGGCCTGGGCGATTTTCTCAGGGTTCTGGCCGTTCCAGGCATCTTCCGCGGCGCGTACTTTTTGCATGGCACTATGGCGGTCGAAGGGGGGAACAGGTGGTCTGACAGTGGAATTGGTCATGGTTTTGTCCTCTTAACTGGTGTTGGGGGCTGCCCCGACAGTCGGGGGATTGGGGGGAGAGTGGGGGGAGTGACTGTCAGGGCATCAAACGCGTTTGGGCGTTTGAATGTTTCGGGCGTCCCCGGCCATTCTCTTGAGGGGGAACAGAATGACCGGAGACAAGCGCACCGGGCATGAGGCCCGGCACATCTGGGGATAGCTAATCGATCGGTAAGGCCTTCATGCAAACCGGATGGGCACTAGTGCCAGCCGCGAGGTCGGCGATCGCCTGACCACTAAAACTGATCACAGAAAGCGTGACCGCCAACGCGATGCAGGATGCAAGCGTGGTTGCACCGATACTTGGTCGCCCGTGGGATTTTGCTCGCAGTTTCATGGCCGGTCTCCGTTATGTCCTCTAGTGGTCCACTCAATGTTTACTGATCGGTACAGTTTGTTAAGGCGAAAGTGAACCGATCGGT
Source organism: Kordiimonadaceae bacterium (assembly GCA_017640725.1). Lineage (GTDB taxonomy): Bacteria > Pseudomonadota > Alphaproteobacteria > Sphingomonadales > Kordiimonadaceae > Kordiimonas. The sequence continues at coordinate 631,061 of JAEPQB010000002.1, forward strand.
ACAGTAATTCAAGGATAAAATTCATGAAAAGATCCAGACTGATTGATGTTTTTGGATAACTTGCTGTTTTTATTGGATAACTTTTTTGTGTCTTGAGATGAAAGTTAGCATTGCGTATGTACTGATTAGTAAAGAAAGTATGATTTATGCGCCCCAGTAAACGCGACGAACTAGTTCAAAAAGCCTTAGACGCCTTTTACAGAAATGGCTTTCACGCAACCGGTATGGACATGCTGGTGGCGGAAACAGGCATTTCAAAAACGTCCATGTACAAGCATTTCCGCACCAAGGATGACCTGATCCTTGCCGTGCTGCGCCTGCGTGATGAACGCTTCCGCAACTGGCTTTATCGCCGCATGGAAGACCTGGCCGACACACCAAAAGGGCAACTGATTGCCATGTTTGATGCGCTTGGTGAATGGTTTGAGGAACAGGGTTTCAAAGGCTGCATGTTCATCAAGGCATCATCCGAGTATCAGGAACCCACCAACCCCATTCATATGCAGTCCGCAGATCATAAACGCCTTCTGGAGCAGCATTTTACTGCACTCGCGGCAGACGCCGGCTACAAGAACGCCGCTGCACTCGCGCGTCAGCTGTTGCTCCTTAAAGAAGGCGCGATCGTCACGGCGCACCTTGGCCACACTGATGATGCCGCCAAAGACGGCAAGGAAGCCGCCATCGCGCTATTGGCTGCCCACGGTTAGACATAAAAAGCCGGAAGCACACTCCCCGGCTTAATCGTGACTCGCCGCGACTAAGCCGCGCGGTAAAAGCGTTTGCGCGGGCTATAGTTCAGCGCATCACGCTCGCCGAAACGGAACAGCATAAACAGGTCATCGTCGCCGTCATAATCATAGAAGTCCGGGTCCATATGCAGGCGGAAGCCACCTGAGAAATGGAATTCAAAACAGTCGTCTGTTTCGTCATGCTCGATACCCGTGAGCGTTTCGCCGTTCAGCATTTCAAGCACAGCACCCGCCAGCGCATTGTCGCTTTCGCGCCGCCACAGGATGCGGCTGTCGGCTTTATACAGGTCCCAGTCGCACATATAGACCCACAGATGCCATTCAAACTGGGCTTCCTGTGTGATGGCATCGCGGCCTTGCTCTGCGCCCAGGTCAAAGGTGATATAACCACCAAACCCGCGGCGCGCGCGCGAAACCCGAAGCGGCAACGCCGCTCTGAACTCTTCAAATCTGTCAATTCCCGGGGCTGCGCCCGGAAGGTAAACTACCGCTGACATCTTTCTTTCCTTTGTTGGATGCTTTTTGGGGACCCCGCATCCAACGCGTTTCTACCTTATCATATAGGGCCTTTTTGTGACAGGAAACAGGGGCTCACCCGCCGCTCTCGGCTTTTTGATGGTTGGCGGTGGAGCTAACGCCGCCTCTCATCTTCAGCCAGTGCGCAGAGCTTACGCCCTGTCTCCTGTTCCGGTTCACTGTCGGACCGGGATTTCTTTGGCGCGGGGTTCCTTTACCGCCGCACCTAAATATTTTTCTCCAGCAGGTTTGCCTCCAGCGCCCTGATCAAATGATCACGGCGGGCTGCCGCCTGGTGGCGGGCACCCATGTCATCCAGAAGGGCGTAAAATTCTACGCTCGCACTCTGGTCAGGGGCCCGCCACCGGGCGGCGTCGCGCGGCACACGGGGAGACACCGCGCGCTGGGGGAAATTAGGTGCTGCTGACGGCGCATGCGTTTTCGCAATACGCGCCTTCAACCGCTGCCACCAAATAGCCACCGCTGGTTTGGCGGGTTTTCGCTTCGCTTTAGGCAGCATGACCTGACCCTGGACACGCGTATCACCCAGCATGGCAAACAGCGTTTGCATCTGATTACGGTCGTAGGGGCTATCAAGCATTGTCTGTCTCATTGCTCTGCCTTTCACTTTGCCAAATGGCGGTGCCACACATGTGGCTGTTCAACACAAAAAACCCTCCGGGACTTGGGTCCGGGAGGGGGGCGAAATATCTGATTTTCAGATTATATGATCAGGTCGATCGCTGGCCCGCTCCCCGGACATGGCAAATGGCATTAACGCCGCGCACAAACATTTGTGCCGCTAGCGCGCCAGTTGGTTTATATGTCCAAAGATTGGTCATTAATCGTTTTCCAAATCGTCTGCCGCGTCAGATCGAACCACTCGCCTGATCACGACAAGGCCAGAGTCATACAATGATTTCACAGGCTGTCAACTGCCTTCATGAAAATTTCAAAAAGCGTGGTGCAAACGCATCAAAGAATGTTTGTCCTATTGGCTGTACCAGCCCACACCCCCACCCGACCACCGCACGGTATTATCCTATGGGTGGCCGGGTGGGGGTGTGGGCCGGTGCCGAACTAACTAAAAAGTCCCAACTTCAAACGCCCGTCAGTGACCAGAAGCCCAAACAAAATCAAACCCATGCCCACCACCTGCGCGATCGACAAAGTCTCACCGAGTAAGAGCACCCCGGACACCACAGCAAACGGTGGAATGGTAAGCGTGATTAGCGACGTATTGGTCGCGCCCGCTGTTGCAATCAGGCGGAAGTAAATCAGATAAGCGACCGACGAACAGAAAAGACCGAGCGCAATCAAAGACGCCCATCCGGGCGCGGACACGCTGATGCCCCAGGGGTTTTCAACCAGGGTGGTGAGCGGCAGGGCCACAACTGCAGCGGCAGCGCTTTGGCCGAAGGCCACGAACAGCGGGCTCAGGTTCCAGCGGGCAAAACGCCGTGCAATCAGCGCCGCAACGGCATATGAAAGCGGCGCACCCAAAATAGCGATTTTCGCGAAGTTGGAGCCAGAGCTGAAATCAATGCCATTTTCACCCACAATCACCGCCACACCGCCAATGCCAATCAGCACGCCCACCAGTTTGTTGGGCGTAATCTTTTCATCGAGCGTGAAATAGTGCGCCAGAATAACGGTGAACAAAGGCATGGTGGCATTCAGGATGGATGCCAGCGACGCACTCATGTGGGTTTGCCCCCATACGAGCACTGAAAACGGGATGACGTTGTTCAACACGCCCAGCACCATGAAAGCGCCAATGAGCTTCAGGGGTGCGACCTGTTCCCTGCTGGGAAAGCCAACACGCGCCACCAGCATCATGGCGTAAAGCCCGATGGCCCCAATGGTCACCCGCGCCGTCATGATGGCAAGCGGTGGCAGCTCTTCAAGCGCGATTTCTGTCAAGAGGAACGAGCCCGCCCAGATGATCGACAGGATCATCAGCATCAGCCAGCTTTTGCCGTCCATGGTTGGTGTGGGTGCCATGAGTTGCCTCCGTTTCAGGTGTGGCGGCAACTTAGCGGCGCGCGCCCGATATTGCACGCTGTTTTCGGACCAAGCAGGGCCGCAAAAGAAAACCCCGACGCCGGACGATAATCACTGGCATCGGGGCTTGGTTTGCTGTCGGGACTTGGTTTATCCCTTGGGATGCATTAGGCGCGAATTCGCTCCACAAACTCGTTGGATTTTTCACTCAGCGAGGTGGTTTGAGCAGACAGCGCGGAAACTGCATTGGCAGTCATGGACGACACTTCGTCCACCTTGTCCGTCATGGCTTGCAGGTTCTGCACGGCTTGTGACGCCTCAACTGTCTCGCCTGCTGCGGTTTGGGCCGCGCGGGCGATTTCTTCGGTGGCGGCAGACTGTTCTTCAACCGCAGCCGCAATGCCCGCGGAGTTTTCACCGATCTCGCCAATCACTTTCACGATGTTTTTGTTCACTTCAACCGCGTCGTTGGTGGCTTCCCGAATGCCCGCGAGCAAGCGGCTGATTTCTTCCGTTGCACCGGCGGACTGGTTAGCAAGCGATTTCACTTCACTTGCCACAACTGCGAAGCCCTTGCCGGCGTCACCGGCGCGGGCAGCCTCAATGGTGGCATTAAGCGCCAGCAGGTTGGTTTGCTCCGCGATCTCGCCGATCATGGTGAGCACGTCGTTGATCTTGTCGGCGCGCTCAGCCAGCTCTTTGATGCGGGCTTCAGACGTGCCTGCTTCATCGCGTGCCTGCTGAACAACCTCGGTGCTTTTGTTCACCTGACGCGCGATTTCCGCGACAGAGGCTGACATCTCTTCTGCGCTGGACGCAACTGAACTGACGTTTTGCGACACATTGCCAGTGGCATTTGTGGCCACTTTCATCGCACTACCACTTTCAGCCGAAATGGATTGCAATGCCTCCGCTTCGGCCTGCAGACCCTGGCTGACTTCGGCCAGCTCGCTAACAGAGACGGACAGGGAACTTTCAAACTCGGCTGCGAGCTCCTCGCGCGCCTGCTGCTGGCGCTCGCGCTGGTCAGAGATTTGCTGGGCGGCTTCTTCTTCAGCCCGTTGTTTTTCATGGTCAGAGGTTTTTTGCGCTTCAAGGGCTGCTTCTGCATCAGCCTGAGACTGAGCCGCGGTTTCTGCCTCAGCTTTCGCTGTTTCCGCAAGTTCTTTGGCTTGTGCTTCAGCGGCATCGGCCTGATCAAGCGTGCTGGCAAGTTTGCCTGTGGCCCAGAACAGCACTGCAGCTTCCAGTACAACAATCACGGCATGCAAAATCACGCGCAGAAAATCAGCACCTTCAGGGAAAACCCAGGCCGGGACCGCGAAATTAAGAATAATGTGGTGCAAGGCTGTTACCACCGTCGCCACGATGATGCTCTTTGGATCACAGAAGGCCGAGACAACCGCCAGCATGGCAAAGAAATACATGTGCGCATCAATCTGCCAGGGGTGGCCCCTGAAGATAAACACGAAAAACGCGGCCATGAAGATGGCTGATGCGCTGGTGACATAGCGGTGGACTTCCCCCTCGCCGCTGGTGTGTAGAATAATGGTTGGCACTGCAGCGACAATTGCCAACACAATCAGTGTTGAAACAAGCGATTCTGCGCCAATCACTGCCCCCAATATACCAAGGACCAGGATATGCCCCAGCAAAGCGTAACTGATCGCTTTGGCGGCCTGGGATTGAATTTCTGTAAGCGTCGTCATGTGTCTTTTCTCCGGAAAGCGGTGCGCTTCTGTGTGCTGCCGCAACTCTCCAAGTTGGCTGCGTTTAGAACCAAAAAAGCACCGTTTCGATACAGTTGCTCCACAACGGCATTACCTTCCCCACCAGGTACCGTAATAACATATCCATTTCGACCAACTTTGCTGAGCAAGCGCACGTCGCTGCTGGCCGTAATAGAATAAAAAGTTGCATCCCTTATTGCGGATGCGGACGCACCCTCTGCGTGTGCAGCGGGTACAAAAACAAGCAGTTTATCAGTGTTGTGCGGCCAAAGCATAAGGGTCAGCAGGGCCATAAAAGTTGCCCCTACATATATCGTCAAAAATCGCACCGATGATGGCATCGATTATGGTCCTTTGCTCGCCGCACCCCTGAGGCTTGCTTGTCCAATCTCGACCCACTGTCTTTAAATTTGGTTAAATTGATTCAGAATCGGAACAATTTTTGCGGGTATCCGCAATTCGATGGAAAAAAAGGCGAAAAATCACAAATGCTACATACTTAAGCCAAGCACAGGTTGTATCTGCAACCGGCTTTATTAACCAAAACAAGGCGACTCGATGTTGGTGCAGGAAAAAGGTGGCCCCGCACGCTCTCTGGGTACCTGGGGGGAAGAGAGCGTGCGGAAGCCGGGAACCGGAAAAACCCCGATTGGATGAGAAGGGTTCCGGCCCTGCCCCAGGTCGTGCCAGCCAATGTGAAACGCCTGGAGCAGTGAAAGGACAAAAGCATCGCGACACCAGCAGTGAAGTCTTCACTCAGAACAATTTCGTCTTTTGGGGGACGAAACTTTTACAGACCGCTGCTGTTACTCGAGACAGGGATGCAAGAGGAAATGGGGTCACACAACCTCCATGCTCGCGCATGCCTTCTTAACGTCCTTTCACCATTCAACTTTGTCACGTTCGCACTACGACTAGCCTGCACCTTGAGGGTGCAAAGCTGCGTTGCGAAGCGCGTACAATTCATATGGGAAGCTTGTACATGCTTGTCTGCTTTTTTTGTACAAAAATGTCCAAAATCAAGCCAACGTGACCCCGGGCGAGAATTTTGTGAGGCGACATCACACAAGTGTGATCGTTGATCCAAAAGGGAATTTTCCTCGTTTCAACCTGTGCGATGAACGGTTCGTCGAATAAGAAACCCTTTTGGCGCGAAAACTGGCAAACAGCCCAAAGTGTAATCTTATAACATCAACCAACAAGCGATTGACGCAGCGTTACCTCCTCTATAAGAGCGGGCGCAGGAACCAAGTAAAACCGGTTCCAGTTAAGAGCTTTCAACCTTCGGCCGCGTTCATTGGACTGAAGGATTAGTCTGGTAGAAACATGCGACAGCAGTTTAGAGAAATGACCGATGGGGGAAGCGGTCGGAACCTCTCCCACACCCGAAAACGTCGACTTGTGGGCGCGCTTTCGTGTGCCGTAAGTCTGTTTGCGCTCAGCACGCACAGTGTCGTTGCTGCAGAAGACGAACAAGACATCCAGACCAGCACCGAGCAGGGGCGCGCGAGCTCCAGCACGGTTTATGACTCTGACTATTTTGATCAGTTCCTGCCGCAAAATGCGCTTGAGATGGTCCAGCGCTTGCCTGGCTTTAATTTTGACCGCGGCAGCGATGCCCGCGGCTTTGGCGGCACGGCAGGCAACGTGCTGATTGATGGCGCGCGCCCCGGCTCTAAAAACAGCCTGGATGACGTGCTGCGCCGCATTCCAGCTGCCCAGGTCGCACGCATCGAAGTGCTGCGCGGCGGGGTCGGTGCCAGCGACACGCAGGGCCAAACGGTTGTCGCCAACGTCATCCGCATCGAAGGCGCCAGCACCGGCACGTCCGTGGTGCGCCTTGTGCGTAAAAACGATGGCTCCATTCGCCCACAAACCGAAACATCCTATTCCACCACAATTGATGGCTGGGAAACCAGTTCCAAGCTTGATGCGGCCCTGCGCCGCCAGCCACGCGATATTTCCTTCAGGAACTTCGACGAAAACAACGAGCTTGTGGCCAGCGGCGAAGAAGAACGGCCCGAGAATTTCAAATGGATGTGGTACACGGGCGAAGCCAGTAAAGACCTGTTTGGCGGCAAACTGGTTCTGAATACTGTGCTGGGCGTGGATACTTTTGATGCGCTGTCTTCCCGTGACGTGTTTGATGGTGGACTGCCGGACAGTTCACCCGATGGGCTGGTGCTGATTGACGTGAACCGCGACTATTATGAAGCCTCGCTTGGCGCCGACTGGACCAAAACAACATCCAAGGACTGGAAAATCCGCCTGCTTAGTTTCACGCAAATGAGCTGGCGTGATTTTGTCAGCCAGTTCATCGATGAAACGCCGCAGGGCACGCAGGTTTTCCGCAGCGATTTTGACAATTCGCAAGACCGTCTCGAGAGCATCTTCCGCGGTACGTACGGCAAAGTAGGCAGCGCAAAACTGAAGCCCGAATTTGGTGCCGAGGTCGCGTACAACCAGCTTGAAAGCTCGTTTGATCTGTTTCAGGAAGACGAAAATGGTGTCGTGGAACTCGACGTGCCGTCAGCCAACGCAAAAGTGTCTGAAATTCGCGCCGAAGCCTTCACCAACCTGGTGTGGAACGCAAGCGACAAGCTGACCATTGATGGTGGCCTGACATGGGAAATCTCCCGGATCAAGGTAACCGGCGACAGTGACAATACGCAGACATTCAAGTTTTTAAAGCCGTCAGCAAACGTCACCTATAACTGGAAAGAAAATCTGCAATTGCAGCTGCGCGCAAGCCGTACAGTTGGCCAATTGAATTTTGAAGATTTTGCCGCTTCCAACGACATCACGGACGAGCGCGTGCTGGCAGGCAACCCGCAATTGAGCCCCGACCAGACATGGCGGCTTGAGGGATCAGTTGACTGGCGCTTCAACAGCAAAGGCTCGCTTGTTGTTACTCTTTTCCACGAGTGGCGACAGGATGTGCTTGAGCAGATTCAGCTGCCATCCGGCGGCGCGGGCCTGGGTAACGCGGGCAATGCCACTTTTTATGGCATTGAGGCAGACATGATCCTGCCACTTGATTTCATCATCCCTGGTGGCCGGCTCGAGGCAGGGTACCGCCTGCGCGAAAGCAGTCTGTTCGACCCAATCATTGGCCGCGATCGCCGCCTAAGTGACATCACCAAACAGTTCATCAGTGCCGAATTCCGGCATGACATTGTGGCCGAGCGTTTCAGCTGGGGTGTAGCGATGGACGGCGGCTTTGAAGAACCAAACTTCTTTGTGTCGGAACAGCTGGATTTCGAGGGTCCTTACCGGTTCAATTTCTATGCAGAAACCACCCGTTGGTTTGGCGTGAAAATGCGCCTGGAATGGAACCGTTTCACTGGCAATGCGTTTGACCGTGACCGGTCTTTCTTTGACCCGGACCGGGGTGGTGCATTTGTGGGCCGCGAGCTGCAAGTGCGCGATTTTGGCAATACCATTCGGTTTGAGGTAACTACTCAGTTCTGAGGCATTATTAGGCCGTTGACAACGTTGCCAATATCTACCACATCTATGACCTACGGGCACGACTAGGGGGTGCACGAAAGTTAAGTTTGTGAAAGTAAAAACCGGAAGAAAACTGGTAGTATTCTTTCTGGGGGCGGCTGTGCTCGCCTCCTGCGCTATATCACCTGCTGAACGTGCACTGGAAGGCGCGCCCGCCCACCACACCACGCGCGGGTTCAAGAACCTTTATATTGAAGAACCCAACAAGTCCTTCTTCTCTTTCATTCGTATGCGCCTGTTCGGCGGCTACGAGTGGGCCGACCATGAAAAAACCGCAGGCGATGTGCCGTTTCAGATGCTGGAGCTGGACCGGGTTAAGAACCCACCGCTCAATCAACTGCAGGTCAGCTGGCTTGGGCACTCCACATTCCTGATCCAGTATCGCGGTATCAATGTGCTGACCGACCCCATCTTTTCCAACCGGGCGTCACCCGCCAGCTTCGCCGGGCCCAAGCGCTATACGCCCCATGTGGTGAGTTATGAGGACCTGCCCCGCATTGATTATGTAGTGATCAGCCACAATCATTATGACCATTTGGACGACACAGCAGTTGAGCTCCTTGGCGATGGCCCAGAATATATGGTGCCCCTTGGACTGAAGAGCTGGTTCGTAAGTGAAGGCGTGTCTGAAGACCGCGTTCATGTGTTTGACTGGTGGCAAAAACGTCAAGCAAGCACAGCGCAGAATATTCGTTTTACCGCTCAGCCATCACAGCATTGGTCCGCGCGTGGCCTGTTTGATCGCCGTGCAACCCTGTGGGCCAGTTGGCGCATTGAGCTGGAGGACCACAGCATCTGGTTCGGCGGCGACACCGGTTATAACGAGCGCCTGTTCAAAGAAATTGGCCAGCAAGCTGGTCCGGTTGATCTGGCGCTTATCCCGATCGGCGCATACGACCCGCGCGATTTCATGCAGACCTATCATGTGGACCCGGATGAAGCAGTCGCGATCCATCAGGACATTGGCGCGGCGCAAAGCATCGGCATGCATTGGGGTACTTATCCCCTGACAGCAGAGGAGCCGATGGACCCACCGCGTCGCCTGGCACAGGCCCGCGAGCGTGAGGGATTGGCGGAATCAGACTTCCGTGCCCTTGACCTTGGGCAAACCATTTTGATTGAAAAGCGGGCGCCGGCTGTGTCTACCGACGCGCCTTAACCTTATTCGCTTTCCCAGCTAAGGGCTGGATAACTTGGAAACGCCAGCGGCTCGCTGATGCCTTCTGCGGCAAGCTGCTCGGCCTGTGCGCGCAGCGCCAGCAAATCGTCAGTCAGTTTGTAACGGAAGTTGCGCACTTCGCGCCACAGGTCTTCAAACCCGTCAGGATAATCTGGCTCCATCGCAAGCTGCGGACCGATCAGGTCATAGCCAGCAACAAGGCGTGCGGCCTCTTGTGCTTCAAAGGCATCAATACTGTCAAAGTAGGCTTGAAGCGCCGCTTCAGGCGCGGGTGCTGGCGAACGGGCAGTTTCCGCTTCTTTGGCAAAATAGGCGCGGGTGTCTGGATAGCTTATGCTGTCAGCATTGCGCCACATATGCATGGTGCGGCTGTTGGTCAGCATTTCTGTTTCAGGGTCGATGATCATGACCGTGGGTGTCGCATAAATGGATGGCATACCAAAGCGCTGGTTCACGGCCCGCGCATCAGACAGATAGCCCACATCAACGTACAAAACTTCATATTTGTCGTCGATCACGTCGCCCACATCGGCGCTGCGGAACCGTTTAGCAAGGCCACGGCTGTCATGGCACCAGGTGGCGCCCATCACAATCAGGGCAAGCTTGCCGGTGTCGCGCGCTTTTGCAAGCGTGGCGTCAACTTCCGCCATCACATCTGCAGACGGCAGGTACGGGCTATCGAAGCCCTCTTCCTCGCTGGCTTTCGTGACCTGAACAGTGAAAAAAACTGCGGCGACAAGGCTCGCCAACAACGCCCGCCACAGTGGCTGAGCTGATAATCGTACCATTAGAAACACCCCGCATGTTGCCTGCGCGCACCCTAAAGGGGTCGCCGGGTTTGCGCAAGCGTCTGCGCTGTTATGCCGCCTGTTTGGCGGTAACTTCCGCGATGAACTGCTGCAGTTTCATCATGGCAGGCGCGCCGTTGTTTTTGAACTTCATGAGAATTTCCATATTCTCCGGGTCGCTGGTGTCCGCGTCCTGCACGAGGCGGGTGAAACCATCGAGGCGGTTGTCTTTGATCCAGGCGCGCAGCTCCTTGTCCTGGCTCCAGCGCATCTGGTTCATCATCATGCCCGCCTGGCAAATGATCCAGTCCGTGTCATGGTTCGGCAGGGGCACAACCGTGCACAGGTCGTTTTTCTCGCGCTCGGTTTCATAGTGGGCCTCTACATAGGCAACAAACGAGCCCGAAAACACCGGCTGGATGGTGCGCACAGTTTGGATGGTCACCAGATTGCCGTCAAACACCGGATACTGTTCCGTGACAGGTACGGCACGAGCAGAGCAATCCACATAGAGTGCGTTTTTGTCGGTTGGCACCGCGCCTTTTTCCAGCTGGATTTCACTTTCGGTGATGTGCGACACCCGGCCGAGGCGGATAACGTTTTTCACGCGCCGCAGCATTTCCATTTCGGGAATGCTGATGGTGGCGCCGTGATACATCTCTGGCTTCACGCTCTGATCAATGCGCACAAGGCAACCCTCTGCCTCAAGGCGCTCGAACAGGTCATCGATCGAGTCTGCCTTTGCAATGCATTCCATCTGGCGCGCCTGCGCGCCGATGGTGGTTTTGAAAAACTCCGCCGCTGGTTGCGTATTCTCACGCGGGTGCAGCCAACCATCGCGCGGCATGATCCATTTGATCATGTCTGGGTCCACGCCTTTCTCCAGCAGCCACAGGATGGCATCAATGCCGGTCTTGCCGCCGCCGACAATCACATAAGCAGATGGAATTTCTTGAATAGATGGCAGCGCGTTCAGTGGCACGCGGGTCAGGCCCTCATCGATGGTGTAGCTCGGTGTGTGCGTTGAGGGCACAGAGGTTTTGAAGTAGGTAGCGTCCACCACCTTCTTTTTCACGTCCACTTCATAGGTGTCGCCAGAGCTGATGCCACGGAACTTGCCGTCACCTTCATAGTCACACATGGGGAAATACTGCACCCGGCCTGATGGCAGGAAGGTGTGCTTCATGACCTGGTCAAAGTAGGCACTCACTTCCGCGCCGGACGCCAATTCCATCAGACCTTTGTTGAGGCCCACCTCGTCCTTCAGCCCCGTGCCAAGCGGTTTGGAGCTAACGCCGTAAAACGCGGACGGCTGGTGCAAGTTCACGAAACTATAGGCATCATTCCAGTGGCCACCAGGCATATGGTGACGGTCCACCATGATGATTGTGGCGTCCTTGTTTTCCGTCAGCATGGTGTCAGCAAACGCCATTCCCACGGCACCTGTGCCTACAACCAGATAATCTGCTTCAAGTTTGTGGTGTGCCATTGCACTCTCCCGAAATTTACTTTTCTTCCCGCCGCCCGTTTGGGCTTGGTGCGGACCCTATGCATAGAATTGGACAAACTTGAGGCGATCCGATATAGCTATGCATAACACTGTTATGCCTGACATATATAACACTGTTATGTTTGTCAAGAGTGACTGAATAGGATGTGACGAAACGTGCCCAAAGACGGTTCCATGAGCGAAAGCAAACAGAAGATCCTTGAAGCGGCGTCTGAGCTGTTTTTAGAGGGCGGCGTGAAGGCCATGAGCGTGCGCGCCATTGCGGCCAAGGCGGGCGTGTCCACCATTGGTATCTACAGCCACTTTAAGGGCAAGCAGGGCATTCTGGACGCGCTGTTTATCGAAGCGACCGAAATGGTCTCTGCCGCAATGGACGCCGGTAACGGCGCACCCACCGCAAAGGCGGGCATGATGGCAAACGCCGAAGCCTACCTCGACCTGGCGGAAAAGCACTATGCCCATTACCGGCTGTTTTTCGGCGAAAGCGACCCGGACTATACCCCGTCAGAAGAAGCGCAGGAACTGGCGCGCGCCGCCTTCATGAAACTGAGGGAGCACGCAGCCAAGCTGCACCCGGCGGACGCATCCAGCCAAGACATTCAGGAAACTGCACTCACATTTTGGGCGCTCTTGCACGGGTTTGTCGGCCTGACCCGCCATATGGGCGCACCGCGCGCGGGTGTGGCGGACTGGCGTGCCCTGATCATGCGCGCAGTCGAAGAAAAGCTAAATACCTACCTCAATTGAGCTCTTGTACTTGATACGAGATTCGACTCTCGACCTGCTTCATGCCTAGAATGCTACCCTAGGGAGACGGGGCAATGAGCGAGCAAACGAACGCCAGCCATCTGGAACTAGATGATCCAGAATTTTTGGCCGCACATGGAAAGATATCTCCAGAAGAACGCAAGTTTCTCAACAACGTAAAACTTGGCCGCAAACATGATGCAGAGGGCGCAACCCTGAGCGCGCGATTTGTGCAAAAGCTCTTGCTTTTTGCCGACCAAATTCCACGCGCAGTAGTTGGCATTCGGCTTGAAAACTGTGTAATCGACGGCTCCGTGAATATTTCAGGAGCCAAAATCAACAATCTGATATCAATCACGGAAAGCGAAATACAAGGTGACTTTTGCTGCGATTATACGGAGTTAAAAGCACTGTTCCTGGACGGCACAAAGGTACGCCGTTTGCGCGGCACCCGTTGCAAAGCGTCTGCGTCTATTTATTTGCGTTCGCGCATTCGCAAGTCGAAAGACTTTGGCGTTGTCAGGTTTCATGCGACCGAGGGCGTAAATCTGTCTGGTGCCCATATTGAAGGGGCCTTGTCAGCGCGCGGAGCTTACATAGAGGCGGCAATACCGAATGATAAAGCCACCGAAAAGAAGCCTAAATATGCGCTCAATATTGCCGACAGTCGCATCAGCTCGATCATCCTTGGCCCAAAGGAAAAAGAAGAGGACGAGCGTGTTTGCCCAAACGACAAACACACCGTCAATGCTTGCATAATCAAAGGCGGCATCACCTTCCAGCGGGCGCGGTGCCAAACTTTTTCGGATTCTGAACTCATTTATGAAACCATTATGGCACCAAACAGCAAAGACATTTTGGTGCTGAGGGGCTTTAAGTATGAGGCACTGGGAAGGTACGCACCGCGGGATGTTGCGTTTCGCAAAAAATGGTTGGCCGCCGACACGCGTGATGACGAACGTTTTGAACCGCAGACTTTTGAGCAGCTTTCACAAGTGCTCGCAGCACAAGGCGATGGAGCCGCTGCCAGGGAATTTTTAGTTTATAAAGAAACCAAACTTCACGAACGCACCAAACCTTCCCTTCCCGCTTCGTATCGCAGTATCGCTCATCGGCTGACATCATGGGCACGCTGGCCATGGCATTGGCTGGTGTATGGATTCCAGAATACTGTCATGCGGTCGATTGGCTATGGCTATCGCCTGCATCTGCTTATTCCAATTATGATTGCCGTTATTTTTGCGGGCACGGTCTATTATGATTATGCATTCCGGACGGGGCAGATCGTGCCAGCCAATGCACTTGTTGCTCGGTCAGATGCTTGGTTTGTCTGTTACCGAATTGGTGAACAGCGCTTGGCAAAAGACGAGATTCCTTTTTCCAATCCGGCATTAACAACGAGCTGCAAAAAACGACCTTTATCAGAAAACCCAACAGAAGCTGAGCGTGCTCTGTATTTTTATCCAGACTTCAATCCGTTCTGGTATTCAGTGGATGCTTTTCTTCCCATCCTTACACTCCGGCAGGAAGAATTTTGGGTAGCGCCTGATCAACACAGAAGCGTCCTTTCGGCTCGCACTTTCACTCATATATTTTCGCTATTGGGATGGCTCTTGAGCTCACTTGGCATTGTTGGTGGTCTTGGATATCTGAACAGGTCCTAAACCAATTCAACCAACCCCAAAACGATGATGAGACTGCCAGATATGAGCAGGGCAATATTCAAAAGTTTCTTGTAAGTTGCTTCATCGAAGGAACGCAGGCGCTTTTGCCCCAGATAGGTACCAAGGCCCGAAGCTGCCACCGCTGCAAGCAACACTGGCCAATAATCGAAAATCGAAAATCCTATGAGCCCAAAAGCCAGGATCTTTGAAAAATGCTGGGCGACCAAACATGCGGAGTGGGTGCCGGACAGGGCTTCCTTGCTGGCAAAATCATCTTTCATCAGCACCCACAACAGGGGGCCGGATGCGCCAATAAAGGCGGTCACAAACCCAGTCACCGCACCGATGGCATATGCATTCATGGATACCGATCCAATGCGTTCCGAAAACAAACGCCAAAAGCCACTGACATCCAACAAGATGTAGGCACCGATTAGCAGGCGAATCCACTCAAAGCCGGTAAATCGTCCAATCAGAACCGCGAGCCCGGTAAACGCAAGTGACGGGACAATAAACCGGGCTACAAATCCACGGTCTACGTCGCGCCATAGCCCAGCCACCCTAAAAATCGCTGAAAAGGCTGAAATGAAGGCGTGAAACGGAATGATGATAGTTGCAGGCACCGTTGCACTGGTAACGGCGAGCTGCATGCCACCGGTCGGGCCAATAGCGGCGACAAAGTAGGCCACACAGAAAGTGCCCACCAACAGTCCAACAAAGGGAATAAGTTCAAAAACCACCAATCAACTCCGGCTCGCCGACCAAGCCTATATCCTGACAATCTGCAAGTCACTCAATAACGTTTTCGCTCAACAACTTACGGATTTGTATGGGGCTGGCCTCAAGCTCGGTGGTGGGCACTGCTAATATGAAAACTATACCGTGGCTTGTTCGCTGATCTCTACCTGCAGATCTTCAAGGCTATCCAGCACCTTCACAAACTTCTCGCCAAAGGGTGTCAGACGGTATTCCACCCGCGGTGGGATTTCGTTGTAGGCAATGCGCTCCAGGATGCCGAACTCGATATTGCGGCGCAGGCAATCGTTCAAAACCTTGGTCGACAACCCCTCGACACTGCGCACCATTTCCCCCGGTCGGTCGATCCCTTCCGCCAGCAGCTGGTACACCGTCAGGGACCATTTGCAGCCGTAAATTGTCTCCACCATGCGCGCACTGCGGGCCGGGGCAGACTTTTGCGAAAATTTTTTTTCCTTATTTTCCATAAAGATACACCGCTTGGTTCTTAGGGCACCGGATTGTGCTTACTTTTCGGGCCCGCGTTTCTTGCCGATATTGCGCCTTAACAGAACACCATCGCAAACGCGAATTTCTAGTGAAAGGAAGGTACAATGTCTAAAGAGCAAAAGCCACTCGCACTCATCGTCGGCGGATCAAGCGGCATGGGATATGCAGTTGCAGAGCAGCTGCTGGGCCAGAATATCGACACAGTCATCGTTGGTAAAAATGCTGACAAGTTGACTACTGCCAAAGAGCAACTGACAACAGCTGGCGCCGAGGTTTCCACCTTGCAGGCGGACCTATACAATGACGCTGATGTGCAACGTATCATTGATTTTGTCGGCGCAAGCGAGCAGCCGATCAAATATCTGGTGAATGCCGCAGGCTATTTTAACCCAACACCGTTCCTGAAGCACACCGACAATGACTATGACATCTATCACGACCTGAACCGGGCCACTTTTTTCATTTCGCAGGCCGTGGCAGAGCGGATGGCAAAATCCGGCGGTGGCTCAATCGTTCACATTGGTTCCATGTGGGCCAAGCAGGCGATCAAGGCAACACCATCGTCAGCTTACTCGATGGCAAAAGCAGGCCTGCATGCCCTGACCCAGCATATGGCCATGGAACTGGCGGACTATAATATCCGCGTCAATGCGGTCTCTCCGGCGGTGGTGAAAACACCGATCTATGAAACTTTCATCGACCCTGCTGAAGTTGACGAAGCACTGGCTGGCCTCAACGAATTCCACCCATCAGGCCGCATCGGCACACCAGAGGATGTGGCAAACACTGTTACGTTCCTTCTTGGTGACAAAGCCAGCTGGGTCACCGGCGCGGTGTGGGACGTGGACGGCGGCGTTATGGCCGGTCGCAACTAACGTCTTGAAAGACAAATTTACACCACCTGAGAGCTGTATCGGCTCTCAGGTGCCTCCCTAGTAAAAAGGCAATAACCGATGTTGATGAATAATGACGTTACCAAGCGTGTAGTCATTCGCCCTGAAGACTATCGCTGGACCACCACTGAAGCTGAAAGCACACAGCATACGCTGCTCGACCAAAGCGGCATAGACGGTGAACGTGCAACAATGATTGTGCGCTATCCCGCCGACGCTGTCCTGGTGCAACCTTCCCCTGCGGGCGGTGAGGAATTCCTGGTGCTTGAGGGTGCCCTCTCAGATGAGTGGGGTGCCTACCCGGTGGGCACCTATGTTCGAAGTCCTGCGGGGCGGTCCCGTCGCCGCCAGGTTGGTGAAAACGGCGCAACCGTGTTCATCAAGCGAGGTCAGTTGGCCGAACACGATAGTGCCGGCATCCATATTGATACCTCGAAAACGCCCTGGCATTTGGGCCAGGTGCCCGGACTTTCCGTCATGCCGCTGCACAGTTTTGAAGGCGAGCATGCGGCCCTTGTAAAATGGGCACCCTACACCGAATTTGTGCCACACCGGCACTTTGGCGGTGAGGAAATATATGTGCTTCAGGGCACCTTTCATGACGAGCATGGGGTTTATCCCGCAGGCAGCTGGCTGAGAAGCCCGCACCTGAGCGCCCATCACCCGTTCACAAAAGAGGACGGCGCCCTGATTTATGTGAAAACCGGGCACCTGTAGGTGTTCGGTATCAACTCAGGTCAGTCGGGTGTTTGCTGGCACAGCCACTCGATCTGGCGAATACCCGCAAGGCGGGCAAAGCGGGTTAATTCGGCGTCGAACTTGCCCGCGCGAGCCCTGGTCCATTTCACACCGGGTTCGCGCCACAGCTTGTGCACGCTCAGGATGCCCTTGGCTCTGTCTGCCTTAATTTCCGTTCTGCCAACGAAACGATCCCCCTCAAGCAAGGGATAGACATAATATCCCCACTGCCGGTCCTTGGCGGGTACAAACATCTCGTTCACATATTCGAACCCGAACAAACGCTTCAGGCGCGGGCGCTCCCGGATGGCCGGATCGAATGGATTGATGATGCGAAGGCGGCTGGTGGCCTTGGGCGCCGCGTCAAGCCGCGCTTCGATGTCGGTATGGGCGAAGGCCGTTGCCCAGCTGCCGTCCGCGGCCTGCAGTTCAACGGGCACAAGGTCTGCGGAGTTGGCAGCAATCCAGTCTTTGGCTTCCTTTGCGCTCACCGCATCCCAAAAGCGCTGGATTTCGCCTTGGGTCGCAAACGTAAGGCGGTCGAGTGCCGCGCGGCACAGCCAGTCAATTTGCGCATCGTCATGCACCTCATGCTCATAATGGTGGGCGGGCACCACGCGCTCAGAGAGGTCATAATATTTGATGAAGTTTTCCCGGTGGCAGGTCGTGAGCTCACCCGCATACCAAAGCATATCAAGCGCGCGCTTGTGCGGTGGGCGCGCCCACATTTCCTTTTCGCCTTCGACTTTGCTGTCGAAGTCTTTGGTCGAGAGCGCGCCGTCCGCCCGGATGCGCTGGCGCACCTCCTCCACGTCTTCGTCAGAGACACCTTTGGCGAACCATTTGGCGGTGGCGTGTTCCATGCGGCCAAACTGGCGCCGCCAATAGGGGTAAAACTCCATGGGCAGCACACTGGCGTCATGGGTGAAATGCTCAAAGATCGCGCGCTCCTTTTTTAGGAGCTTGCCGAGCATCGGTTCGCGGTAATTCTGGTTCCTGGACCATAAAATATGATGGTGCGCGCGCGTCACATTGCGGATGGTATCGAGCTGCACAAACCCGAGCGACCGGATGATACCCATCACATCAAGCGCACCCGTTGGGTTCTGCGCGAGTCCCTGCCCCGCGAGCCACAAGCGCCGCGCGTCTTTGTTGGCTATCTTCACGCCTTGCTGCGCCTTTCCTTGAAGGCAATGCCCGCACCAACCAGCGCGATGATGAGGCCCGGAATGAACAAAGCGAGCTTCAGGGGTGTCAGGATGCTTTTAAGGTGCAACAGGCTGTCGTCCCCCATCAAGAAAGTGACCTGCACATAGCCTTCCGCCAGATCAACGGGGATCACCAGCAAGCTTGGTAGCGCGAGCCAAAACCCGATGCGGCCAAAAAACCGAAGCGCCATGCCTATGAACAAGCTGCCATAGGCCAGCGGATACGCGACATCCAGCGTTGCCGTCATCCAGGCATGCACGGTTTTCTGGGTTTCACTAAACGCCGCCACATGCGCGCGGATCTGCTCCGGGTCAGACATTTCGTCAATGATTTCGAATTGCCACACCTGCATGATCACGCCGAAAGTGATGGTCATGGTGAGCGTCGCCCAAAACATGGACAACAGTGTTTTGGTTTTGGTGAACCAACCCTGCATTGGAAATGCTGGCATATTTTGTTCCCTCGCTTGCCCCGAAAAAAGACAGTAGCAAAAGCGAAGGCACGCTCAAATCAAATCGATGAACAGAGTCCGATTGTGGGATCAAACGGCCCTACAAGTCCTCGAGCGGCACATAGGGAATGTCAAACCCGAACGCAGCGGGCGCGACGGCTTTGAGCGCGCGCTCGGTGCGGAAGAATGTGGGGCAGCCAACGGCAAACACAGCGACCCGTTGGCCGTAGCGCAGGCGCTCAGCGTTAATCGGCGTGCCAGTTTCATAATCCACAATCACAATCAGGTCGGGCACGGTGGCAACTACCCGGTCTGCGAGCTTCGCGACCAGATACTCGTTTTTGATGTTGATCGTCAGCGCGTCGCCTTCGTCTGAAAACGGCGTCAGCGTCGCTTCACCAATGTCATAACCGCCGATGATACGGGTCGCTTTATCAGAAACCTTGCCGCAATAGAGAAGCCGGCATTCGCCGTACACTGAGTCCGCAAACACGTTTTGCAACGCAGGCAGCATCTGGTCTGCCCTGCCCCGGTTTTCGCGCAAAGCCCGACCGAGCTTAATCGAAAATCCGACCGTGCCCGGAATGATCGCGGGCTTCAGCTCCGCCCCCGTCATCGGATGCTCGGCTGTGGTGATCATGCCACCAGAGGCCATCGCGGCCGCGCGGATGTGCCGCTCGTAAGTTGGCGTATCTGGCGTTGTGAAGGTGGTCACGTTGCCAGCATAGTCATAGGCCACCGCAGGCGACGGGCACACACCCGCAATCGCATAAGTCATCATCTGCGCTTCGGGTAGTGCGCGGCCCATGCCGTCCCCGTCCACCACCGGCAGGCCGCGGCCAGCCGCAGCCGTTATCGGGATCAGCGAATTTGCGCCGCCAATCTCGAACGACACAATCGCGTCCACTTTGCGGCCCACATGATCCTCATAGGCCTTCAATGTATTGGCGGCATCGTCGACCGACGGCAGCATCTCCAGGCTGACGGTGGGCGCGCCCACCCCGCCGATGGAGACCACATGCGCATCGTCCCGCAGGTCTTCGACCGCCAACAGGTCAACCGGCCCATAGGTTTTGAGCGCTTCACTGCAAATCAGTTCAGGCACGTGCGGGTCCCCGCCGCCGCCGGTTGCGAGGAACACGGCACCCAAAGAAAGGTCAGCCAGATCTTCTGCTTTTACCTGCATCAGTTGCCCTCCTTTTTTGCGAGCGCCGCAATGTCGCCGATCACTTTCACCCGCACACGGGTATTGCCTTCATCCATATAAGGGATGGCGGTTTCTTCAATGTCTGCCACGCGGATGGTGCCTGCGTCTGCGCCCGCCTGCACGGCGCGCTCGATCGCCTCGTTGGTCACTTTCTGGATCGCTGCCTCTCGCGGCAACTGGGAGTAGGATAAAAGCCGCTCGGCCTCCCCGCCGATTTGCGCAATGGCGGCCCCGATGGCGTTCGCCACACCCGCATTCATTGGCCGGAGCAAGGTGCTTGCGGCCTTCAGGTTGCCGGAAACGAGCACAGCACCACCGCCCACCAGAATAACCGGCACCGGGTCCGCGTTTGGTTTCATCATCTCAATTGCGCCGTCCAGCATGCGGTGGATGGTCTGGTTACCTGCCGCAACCACAGTGGGATCAAGTCCCGCCACACGACTTTTGTCACCAATGTCCGCATGCCCAGCAGCAACAATAAGGTCAGTACTGGTGAGCGTATCACCACCAAACACCATGCC
Source organism: Kordiimonadaceae bacterium (assembly GCA_017640725.1). Lineage (GTDB taxonomy): Bacteria > Pseudomonadota > Alphaproteobacteria > Sphingomonadales > Kordiimonadaceae > Kordiimonas. The sequence continues at coordinate 651,723 of JAEPQB010000002.1, forward strand.
TTCGGTTACCAGCCGATGCCCGACAGAGCGCGGCCCGATGCTCTCCCCGTCTGGGGCCACAATACTGCCACCGCCGAGGCCCACGGCCATGATGTCCGGCATGCGGAAGTTGGTGCGCACGCCGCCCACCTCAATCACCACATTGCTTTCGCGCGGGAAGCCGTCTTCGAGGACACCAATGTCAGACGTGGTGCCGCCAATATCCACCACAATGGCGTCATTCAGGCCCGTCAACTTGCAGGCACCGCGCAGGCTGTTGGTTGGCCCGCTGGAGAAGGTGAGGGCCGGAAACTCGCGCACAAAATCCACGTTCATCAAGGTGCCGTCGTTTTGGCTTACATACATGGGGCAGGTGAAACCGCGCGCCCGGATCGCCTCCAGAAAGGCGTCCACCACCCGGTCCGCAAACGCGAGCAAGGAAGCGTTCAGAAGCGCTGCATTCTCCCGTTCCATAATGCCGAGCCGCCCCATGGTGTGGGAGCAGGTAATGCGCGCCCCTGGGATCGCAGCCCGTACCTTTTCCGCCACCATGCGCTCTGGCGCGGCGTTCATCGGCGAAAACACCGCAGAGATCGCGACATTTTCGATGCCCTTGGCAGCAATGTCCGCAATCGCGGTATCAATCTGGTCTTCGTCGAGCTCCGCGAGCGGCCAGCCATCATACAGGGAGCCGCCGTTTACCATATAACTGGTGCGACCGAGCGCATCCGCGATATCGTCCGGCCAATCCACCATCGGCGGCAGGCCCCGGCCTGATGGCAGGCCGACCCGAATGGCAGCCACCTTTGATAACTCGCGCCGCTCCACCACCGCGTTGGTGAACTGGGTGGTGCCGATCATCACGGCTTCCACTTGGCCTTGCGGAATGCCCGCATCCGCCATCACGGTATCGAGTGCGTTGGTGATGCCAGTGAGCACGTCCGCGGACGTGAGGGCCTTGGTGGAGGCGACAATCTCGCTACCATCTAGCAAAACTGCATCCGTGTGGGTTCCGCCAACGTCTATGCCGATGCGCATGGCTTATGCCTCCCGCTTGAAATACGTGAGCGCGCCATACAGCAGCGCCGAAATAATCACACTATCAAGCACACCCACACCCAAAACGGACGGCATCCAACCGTAGCTGACGGCAGCGGCAACCACGGCACCCGCTGCCCAGCTTGCAAACGCCGGGAGCGACAGGTGTGCGTTGGCACTCAGTGTTTCAGCCGCATAAATCTCGCGGCGCACAAACAGATAGTCCGTGATGATCACGCCCGCGACGGGAACAAAAATGACCGCAAGGAACCCGAGGAATGTGAGGAAGCTATCAAGGATATTCATGAAGGCAGCAAGCACCCCCAGCCCGCCAAGGATAGCTGTTACCAGCGTACCTTGCAGCTTCGGGAAGGTAGCTTCCACGCTCAAGACCGTGCTGTAGAGGTTGAGGGAATTGAGGACCCAGCTGCCGGCAATCACAATGATGAAGGCACCGATGCCCAGCCCAAAGTGCAAGAGAACATCAAGGATTTCGGTTTTGCCGGACACCGCGCCCGCAATGCCCGCAACGCCGAATACCACCAGTTCCACCACCATATAGGCCCAGAAGGCAACCTGAATGGCGCCAGTCCAGTGGCGCACAAAACGGGTGATGTCAGGCAGGATAATCGCGCCAATTATAATGCCGCCCACCACCGCAGAAACCCCGTCACTGACGGTAAGCGTAGCGGTTTTTTCAATGGCCATAAATTCACCAAGGCTGATCGCCTCAAACGAACCCAGAAGCAGCATCGCTGTCACAACCGCCAGCACGGGCGACAGGATGGTCGCGAGAATATTGATGGCGCGAAAGCCAAAAACCGTGGTCGTGGTCATCAGGACCCCGGCGGCAATTTCAATGGGCCATGCCGCCAGCTCCATGCCCCATATGTCGGCGGCAAGCCGGGTAACTGCGCCCGAGAATAAGTCGATGTTCACGCCGAACCAGCCAATGAGGGACACAGCAAATGCAAGGTTTACGATCGCGGCACCCTTGTCGCCAAAAGCGATACGAACAAGTAGGTAACTTGAGAGGCGGGTGCGCGCACCGATGGACCCCATAGTCGCGCCTATGAGTGTAAGGATCAGCGAGCCGACCACCAGAGCGACAAGGAAATCAGTGACCGTGAGGGCGTGATACATCTCAAGCCCCGCCACAAACACCGGCAGCGCAAACGCTACCATCACCGCGATCGAAGCAACGCGGGGCCAAGCGACAAGCTGGTCGTCTGTTATGGGTGCTGCAGAAAATTCGCTGGAATGGCTCATGTGTGTCCCCTCACATCAATATCCCCACCATGCCATAGCTCACACAAAATAGGCTTTTGAAGTCAAGCGACGATTCCGTAGAATATTTTGTGAAACTGGGAGGGCCAAGTGAGCAGCAACAAGCCAACAATCAAGCTGGACGCCATCAACAAAAAGATTTTGGCCACCATTCACCTGCGCGCTGACCTGTCGAACCAGGAGCTTGCGGAAGAAGTGGGCCTGTCGCCGAGCGCGTGCTTTCAGCGCACTAAAGCGCTTCGCGAGGCTGGATATTTTTTCAATTTCCATACTGAAATGGACCTGGACCGCATCTGCGAGCATGTGCTGGCGTATGTGGAATTTACGCTGGAGAGCAACAGCGCAAAGCACCGCAAAGCGTTTGAAGCAGCGATTGACGGGATCCCCGAGTTTATGGACTGCCTGCGCCTGAATGATGGCACGGACTATATTAGTTTCACTTGCGCACCCAATATTCAGGCGCTCAATGCGCTGTGTGACCAGATCAGCGGCGATGAATCGCTTGGCGTTAAATCAATCAAAGTCCGCACCATCGTTGAGCGCACGAAGTGGTACTTGGGCTACCCGCTTGAGAAGCTTAAGTGGCTGGAAGAGTAAAAAGAGCGATTAGTGCGGGTTCAGGATCTGGTCAAGCGTTCCGTCCGCCGCGATTTTGTCCAGGTTTTCCTGCAGCCCGAGAATGACCGGCAACATGCCCGAAGTGCTTTTGCACATCATGCCATCTTCCAGCTCTGCAACAGTAATATGCGACTGGACAAATTTACCTTGCAGGGGATGATCAGCAGCCAGCGACTGCACGTCCACATCATAGGCCAACACACCATGAACGCGCCCTTCGACAAGAAGGTCAAACGCTTCCACAAAGCTCGCTGTCGCTGTCATCTCGTGATTTGACCAGTGATCCTCAAAGACCGTTTTCAGATCAGCGATCGTGCCATCAGCCGCCACCAGAAAATCTTCATCGTGCCCTTCGGGCACCAATTGTCCCGGAAGCGTATAGAGGTTGATTTTGAGCCAGGCGACAGGGCCAACAAAAATATATTGATTGGCGTCCATGCCGAGCCGAGCCCAGTTGGGAGAATGCTTGAGCGCCATGGCAAAGCAATCATAGTTATCGTCCGCCATCTGGCGCATCGCGCGCGTTATCGGGAAAAACTCAATCTCAACCGGCCGATCAAGTCCGGCACGCATCAGGTCAACAATCTGATTGTAGGGCCCAGGCTGATCGGGGTCGAAGACAAAGGGAATACGCCCACCCGATATCATCACCGGATGGTCGTCTGCAACGACCACAGATTGAATGGAGAAGAACAACAAACAAGTTAGCAACAGACGCTTGATATGGCCCTCCCCAAAGAGACATTCCAACATGCTTAGAAGGTATCACAGTTGTCTGACCCGTGCCAGACAACTGACAATAGTTTATTGGCCAGCGTGTCTGACGTCGTTCAAAAACGCTTCGGACTGTGACCTTAGCTGTTCAACCATCTGGGTCATTTGCTCAGCAGAGCTGCCAAGTTCGCCAACGCGCGCTTTGGTTTCGTTCGCCGTCTCACTAACCTTTGCAATGCTCTGTGAAACCTGCTCTGTGCCAGACGAGGCCTCCAGCACATTGCGGCTGATTTCGACCGTTGCCGCTGACTGCTCTTCGGTAGCTGCTGCGATGGTGGTGGCAATCTCATTCAGGTTGCTGATCATGTCAGCGATCTCGTCCACAGCACCCACGGAGGTGTCTGTGCTCGACTGAATGGCATTAACCTGATTGCTGATATCGCCAGTTGCATTCGCAGTCTGCTGCGCGAGTGATTTCACTTCGCTTGCCACAACCGCAAAGCCCTTTCCGGCATCGCCGGCGCGCGCAGCCTCAATAGTAGCATTGAGCGCCAGCAGGTTTGTTTGCTCGGCAATGTCATTGATAAGGCCGATGACCTTGCCGATTGTATCACTGGACGACTTCAGCGTTTGGATGGTGCCCGACGCGCCTTTTGCCGTATCTGCGGCCTCTGATGTTTTGGCGGAGGAGCTCGATACCTGCCTCGAAATCTCTTCAACTGAGGCCGACAGTTCTTCCGCCGACGCGGCAACCGTCTGCACATTGGCTGTGGCCTGAGTAGCCGCCGCCGCAACGCTTTGTGCCATTTCGTGATTGGCAGATGCGTAAGATTCCAGCTGCTCTGCGGTGCTTTGAACTGTTTCCGCCGACTGACTGAGCACGGTGATAATTTCCATCACTTCGGTTTCAAACTGGTTGGCCATTTCTTCGCGGTGCTGCTTTTGGCTTTCTTGCAAGGCCTTCATTTTGGCCCCGGTTTCATTGATGGCCTTGGCACCAGCCAGGAAAGAACCGGATGTGCCAGTTGTCAGGAATTGCCTGTAAAAGCGCCCGTCAGAGCTTGCTTCCAGTGAGGCAGTGGCTTCGCGAATGAAACTGTCCGTCAGGTCAAACAAATGGTTCACCTTCGAAAGAGTTTCCGACAGGTCGCCGTGTTGGTCCCAATCGGTAATTCGGGCCTCAAGGTCGCCGGTTTCCACCCGGTCAGCAACTTTGGCGACCGCCTCAAATGCGCGCTTGTAGCGCTCGCCGTTTTCCTCAGCAGTTTTCAGTTGCTCTTCCAAAGTTCTTAACTGTGCCGCGTGGGCATTTTTTCCTGCGGATCCAAACATGCTCATTCTCCCGTCGACCAGATAAATTCTTCATAGCTTTGCCCTACATCCGCCAGCATGGAATGCAAATGCGCTTCACCGTCCAGCAGGCCCTGCTTGCGGTTACTGGCGGCCATCTCATAATTCACAAGCTTGGTGTAAAGCGGTTCGATTTCCTGAATGCCTTTGCGGGAGGGCACACGGCGGTTGGAGTGATAGCCAACGATTTCACCCGAAGCATCCCTCGATGGTGTGACGTGGGCAATCACCCAATAGAATTTGCCGGTTGCCGACATGTTTTTCACATAAGCGAAAATTTCGCTGCCGGACTGGATAGTTTCCCACATAAATTTGAAAACAGTCCGCGGCATATCAGGATGCCTGATGATGCTGTGCGGTTGGCCGACAACTTCTGCGGTAGACATTTCTGACACACGGCAGAAAACATCATTCACATACTCAATGCGGCCTTTCAGGTCGGTTTTGGAGACAATGATTTCGCTGTCCCGAAATCTGATTTCCTCGTTCACAGGTGCGACACGTTTCATGGCTCGATTCCCTCAATCGTGCAGTAATGACACTTAGGGTCGCCGCTATATAATTAATTTTCTCTTAATCGCACCAAATGAGACATAATATTTCAACTATTCGCTATCTAAGGTTTATTTTGCACTCAGAAACTGTAGCCAAGCGAAGCCCGGACTGTGTGACTGGTATAGTCCACAGTTGCCAGGTTGGAGTCGGACGCGACAAACCGATATTCAGCTTGCGCCTGCCAATTATTGCTAAAAGGCACTTCCAGGATGGCCCGAATTGTGTGACGGCTGTCTTCCCGCACTTCGCCAATTGACGGTGTAACGGCTTGATAATCCTTTAAGCGGTAACGGTATCGCAGCCTGAAAACACTGGCGAACTCGTCATCACTCAGGGGATACTTCAGCGTCGCATTGACCGTATGCCCCCAGTAGGTAAAGGCGTTATTTTCTGCATTATGCCGGGATATTGCATACCCAGCCGTTACATTTCGGCCCTGCCCCAGCAGAAAATACAAGCGAGACGACAAGGTGTGCCGATTGGCGTCCCGTTCCTGCACCAGCGGGTTTTCGAACCGCTGCATGCGATATTCATAAAAGGCGGTCAGATAGGTCTTGCGGGCAACCAGAACCCCGATATCGGGGCGGATGGTGTGCACGTCCTGGAACTTATTCCCACCGAGCGAGATATTGTCGTACCGGTAAGTTGTGCCCACATTCACCTTGCCTAACTTCGTTTTACCCCGCAGGGAAAAGCCATGGATTTGCAGGTCAAAATTGGTCAGGTCTTCGTGCAGGCTTTGGAAAAAGCTGTAACGCGCGGTTAACCGCTCATCCCCGTCATCATGAAGGTCAAACCCAATGCGCCCCCGAATACGAGCCCGGAAATCTCCCACAGCGGAGTTTGTATCTGTGTCGTCAATAGTGATGTTATTGTCATACTCGCCGCCCACTTCAACATAACCACTGATCGGCAGCTCTTCGGGGCCTGGCTCGGCGGCAGAAGTCTCTTCTTCCTGGGCATGGGCGGCCGCTGCCCCCAGGCATAATGAAGCGATGATCGCGACAAATCTAAGGGAATATCGAGGGTTGCTCATGGTCTACCTTTAATCACTTTCGGGGTTTGAGACTGGCACTGAAAACTGGATGAGTCCATGGCCATAGGTTGGGTCAAAACCAGGTTCGCCCAGGTCTTTGGCGTCCGACCTCAGTTCTTTCACCAAATCTGCCATATCCATTGAACGATACATAGTCAGGCCTTGGCTCAAGACGGCACTGACAAACGGCGCCGCCATCGAGGTGCCGGTTTTTGCTGCATAGCCACTCGTGGGGCGCGCAGTGAGCACATTCACGCCCGGCGCGGAAAAGTCCACATGGCCGCCCCGGTTGGCGCGCAAAAACACGCGGGCATCACGGTCAATGGCCGTAACGGCGATTACATTCTGGTAAGCCGCTGGATAGAGCGGCTTGGCATTCGGCCCAGCGTTGCCAACCGCCGCCACCACATGGCTGCCGCGGGCGGCGGCACGCGTGATCGCGAGCTCGAGCAATTCGTTCGCTGGTCCGCTCAGGCTCATGTTCACGATCGGTACGCGGTTCCGCACCATCCAGTCCAGTGCGAGTATCAAGCTTTCCGTGGTGGCCACCTGCCGATCGGGCGCTGGCTCAACAAACACGCTGGCGGCAAACAGTTGTGCCTCGGGCATCAGCCCACGGTACCCATCGTTGCCATCCCCCACCATGATGGAGGCAACCGCCGTGCCGTGTTCGACCGGCCGCTGGTCTGTGAAACGGGCAAAGTCTTCGCTGATGATATTTCTGCCTGCAAGCGCGGGGTGACGAACATCTACTTTCGTATCCACCAGGCCTATGACCATATTTCCATCGGTAACGGGCAGTTCAATGCCAATCAGTCTGCCAAAGGCCTCAGGCGTCATCAGGTTGTTGGTATCTGACTGCTGAGCGGCCTCCGTTTCAAAAACATGGTTCACGTCCACGGCGCCGCCCGCAACCAAATTGTCGAGCGTGGCCAGACTGTCGCTCAAAGAATAATTTTCACCAATCCGCGCGCGCACCAGAACCATATCCAGACCATCAAGGCGAATACGGTCGTCATCGATAAAGCGCTCAGATTCAAGCTCAAGCTCACGCTCCTGCTCCACGTCCAGCAGTACAAGCACCTCATCTTGAATGAAGGCATCACCAACATCGTCAAAAACCTCTTCGAACGCGCGGTCTGCCATCAACTCAATGCGGTCCATGCGCTCAGCTTCCTGGAAGTTTCTGCCTGCGCGCCCGAACCGATCTAATGAATCGTCATCAAGCTGGATTTCCTCTTCTTCCTCGACCTCTTCCTCTTCCTCGACCTCTTCCTCTTCCTCGACGTCTTCTTCCTCTTCTACAAATTCCTCGTCATCAGATTCTTCACTATCGTCTTCGGCGACGTCATCATCCTCAAGGCTGTCTACTTGGTCTTCACGGTCTTCCGTGGGTGCATCGTCCAGCTCGTCCTCGTCCACACCTTGGTCATCTACGTCGTCTTCGTCGCGATCGTCTTCTTCAAGGTCTTCGTCATCAAAGTCATCTTCTTCGAGGTCGTCTTCAACATCGTCCTCAACATCATCTTCTTCCAGGTCTTCGTCATCAATGTCATCTTCTTCGAGGTCATCTTCTTCGAGGTCATCTTCTTCGAGGTCATCTTCTTCGAGGTCGTCTTCTTCGAGATCGTCTTCTTCAAAATCCTCTTCAAGGTCGTCCTCAACATCGTCCTCAACATCATCTTCAAAATCGTCTTCAGCTTCTCGCTCGACTAAATCCTCAGCTTCTCTTTCGGCTTCTTCTTCAGCTTCCAGTTCCGATTGCCTCTCGGCCTCCAATTCGGCCTGATCCTCTGCTTCGTCTTCCGCTTCCTGTTCAGCTTCGTCTTCTGCTTCGTCCTCTGCTTCCTGCTCGGCTTCGTCTTCTGCCTCGTCCTCTGCTTCCTGCTCAGCTTCGTCTTCGGCTTCCTCCTCTGCTTCCTGCTCAGCTTCGTCTTCTGCCTCGTCCTCTGCTTCCTGCTCTGCTTCTTGCTCAGCTTCGTCTTCTGCCTCGTCCTCCGCTTCCTGCTCGGCTTCGCGCTCTGCCTCTTCTTCGGCCTCGTCCTCTGCTTCTCGCTCTGCCTCTTGTTCCGCTTCGTCTTCTGCCTCTTCTTCGGCTTCCTCTTCAGCCTCCTCCTCAGCTTCCTCTTCTGCTTCTTCCTCGGCTTCTTCTTCAGCTTCTTCTTCAGCTTCGTCCTCTGCTTCGTCCTCTGCTTCCTGCTCGGCTTCGTCTTCTGCCTCGTCCTCTGCTTCTCGCTCGGCTTCGTCTTCGGCTTCCTCTTCAGCCTCCTCCTCGGCTTCGTCTTCGGCTTCCTCCTCTGCTTCTTCTTCTGCTTCTTCTTCAGCCTCTTCTTCCGCCTCCTCCTCGGCTTCTTCTTCAGCTTCTTCCTCGGCTTCTTCCTCGGCTTCTTCTTCAGCCTCTTCCTCGGCTTCTTCTTCAGCTTCTTCCTCGGCCTCCTCTTCAGCCTCCTCCTCAGCTTCCTCTTCAGCTTCTTCCTCGGCTTCTTCTTCAGCTTCTTCCTCAGCTTCGTCTTCTGCCTCGTCCTCCGCTTCCTGCTCGGCTTCGCGCTCTGCCTCTTCTTCGGCCTCGTCCTCTGCTTCTCGCTCTGCCTCTTGTTCCGCTTCGTCTTCTGCCTCTTCTTCGGCTTCCTCTTCAGCCTCCTCCTCAGCTTCCTCTTCTGCTTCTTCCTCGGCTTCTTCTTCAGCCTCTTCTTCAGCCTCTTCTTCAGCCTCTTCTTCTGCTTCTTCCTCGGCTTCTTCTTCAGCCTCTTCCTCGGCCTCTTCTTCAGCCTCCTCCTCAGCTTCCTCTTCTGCTTCTTCTTCAGCTTCTTCTTCGGCCTCCTCTTCAGCCTCCTCTTCCGCTTCTTCTTCAGCCTCTTCTTCTGCTTCTTCCTCGGCTTCTTCTTCAGCCTCTTCCTCGGCCTCTTCTTCAGCTTCCTCTTCCGCTTCTTCTTCAGCTTCTTCCTCGGCTTCTTCCTCGGCTTCTTCCTCGGCTTCTTCTTCAGCCTCTTCCTCGGCTTCTTCTTCAGCCTCTTCCTCGGCCTCTTCTTCAGCTTCCTCTTCCGCTTCTTCTTCAGCCTCTTCTTCAGCTTCATCTTCTTCAGGGTCGTCTTCAGGCTGGCCGAATGCTTCAGCACGCACGAAGCCGTGGTCTGCAGAGACCTGTTGGTCACGATAGTTTTTTGCAAAAGCTCTGGGAGCTGGCCCTGCGGCCACAATCATCAGTGCAATACTGCTGACCGCTGTCAGCAGTTTCAATCTGGCGCGCCATGGCCCTTTAAATATCGGTTGGCTCGTCACTCAGTCTGGTGCCCTTAGTTGATTGGGTGAGGGCCAATGGCCCAGTTAATCCGCCTAACGATCTGTCACGGGGCTTTATTCCCGATATTTTTTTCGTCTCGCACGGCAATAGCAGCGTCAATGCTGATTTCCCCTTGCCTCCGTCCCTGAACCATAACAGATTGATGTCGAAGCTAAAATCCTGTTGCATTTGACGCTGGCACATCCGCGGTTAACAAATTGATAGAATTTTAGGGAATAATTCATGCAGCCTGCGCGTTAAGGGGATAACGGCAACCATGAGCAAGCCATCAGCTTCAGCCGTCTGGAAACAGGATCTGGTAGATCTTCTGCCCCGGCTTCGACGCTATGCGTTGAGCTTGACCGGCTCAGTGACAGATGCGGAAGATCTTCTGCACTCGACAGTAGAGCGGGTTCTGGCGAAGGCTGATCAGTTTGAAGACGGCACAAACCTTGATCGGTGGGTGTTTCGGGTTTGCAAAAACCTTTGGTTTGACGAATGGCGGCAACGGAAAGTGCGGGGACCCACAATGGACCCTACCGAGGCCAGGCATGAACCGTCAACGGACGGCGAAAGCCATGCTGAAAACAGAATACAGCTGCGGGAACTATCCAATGCCCTGCAGCAGTTGCAGGAAGAGCAAAGAGAAATTTTGGTGCAAGTGGTGATTGAAGGACATTCCTATAAAGAAGTGGCGGCAATGCTTGATGTGCCCATTGGCACCGTCATGAGCCGACTTGCCAGGGCACGCGCTAAGCTTGCGTCCATTTTGCCAAACCCAAACAGCGGAAATGTTCAATGACCTTCACAGACGAACAATTATCCGCCTATGTGGACGGCGCTTTGCCCGAGAGCGAAATGGAAGCCATTACGGATGCCCTTGCACAGTCGGATGAGCTTACCGAACGATTGGCAGCCTTGCGCAGCACAGACGCCTGGCTGAAAGAGCAGTTTTCCGAGCTGGAGGAAACACCAATCCGCCAGGAAACCCTGGACCTGATTGCCAATCATGGTGCCGCACCAGCGGCTGAAAGCGACAATGTGGTGTCGTTCCAGAAGCCCGATCATGCACGCACACTGGCGGGCTGGCCCGCATGGGGCCAGGCCATTGCCGCTTCGGTGACCCTGGTCGTGGGTGTTTTGACAGGTATGCAAATCGATAATGGCAGCCAACCAACCGAAGGCGCGCAGCAAGTCGCCGGGTTGATTGATGTGTCAAACCCGCTTTATCCGGTGCTTCAAAACACAGCCAGCATGCAATCCACCTCGTTGTCTGGTGGCAGCATTGCAACTCCCACCCTCAGTTTCGCGTCAGCTGACGGCACCTATTGCCGTGAACTGACGATAGTTGATGCGCGAACTGAAAACCGCAGCCTTGCCTGCCAGGCTGAAGGGGGTTGGCTGGTAAGGGCCAGCGTAACCACACCCAAAACGCCAGCGACCGAAGGGTTTACGACTGCTTCAGCAAACACTCAATTGATTGACGACGCGGTTCGGTCCTTGATGCAGGGTGACAGCTTGTCTCTCGAGCAGGAAAAAAACCTGATTGATATGGGCTGGCACTAACCGGCCCGGGGCGCAACCTCTCTCACATTCATGCCTTGCCAGAACTCGCGGTCACCGCGGGTTTTGTTTAAACTTTTACAGGTTCGCTGAGAAAAAATTCAGGAGCTGTGGAATAATATGCGCGTGGCAGTCGTTAACCGGGTGATGAACCATGCCCGCGGGAGAGTGGGCTTTCACCCAATGTCCACAGGCAATGACCTGGGCAGAAACAAGGAACGAGACACATGGCAAACGTTGAAACTCCCACATCCGCAGCAACAGCGGACGATTTAATCGCAGTAATAAACCAACTGCTTGCGTTGATTGATGACACAACCACCGAAGACGAGCTTGAAGAAATTCAGTCAGCATTGAATGAGGCTGAAGAACTTCTGGCAGAAGCTGCGGAAGAGGAAGACGACGAGTCTGAGGACGATGAGGACGAGTCTGAAGACGACGAAGAAGACGACGAAGACGACGACGAAGACGAGGACGACGAAGACGGCGAAGACGAGGACGACGACGAGGACGAAGACGAAGACGAAGACGAGGACGACGACGAAGACGAGGACGACGACGAAGAAGACGACGAAGAAGACGACGAAGAAGACGAAGAAGAAGACGAGGACGAAGACGAAGACGAAGACGAGGACGAAGAAGAAGACGACGACGAGGACGAAGAAGAAGACGAAGACGAAGACGAAGACGAGGACGAAGACGAAGACGACGACGAAGAAGACGAAGACGAAGACGACGACGACGAAGACGAGGACGAAGAAGAAGACGAAGACGAGGACGAAGACGAAGAAGAAGACGACGACGAAGACGACGACGAAGAAGACGAGGACGAAGACGAAGACGACGACGACGAAGACGAAGACGAAGACGAGGACGAAGAAGAAGACGAAGACGAGGACGAAGACGAAGAAGAAGACGAAGACGACGAAGACGAGGACGACGAAGAAGACAACAAACCTGCCGGCGAAGGTGACGACGACGGTGAGGATGAGTCCGACGATGAAGAGGATGACGACGAGTCCGATGAGGATGAGGAAGATGACGAATCCGATGATGATGAGGATGAGGACGAAGACTCAGACGAAGATGAGGAAGATGACGAATCCGATGATGAAGAGGATGAGGACGAAGACTCAGATGAAGATGAGGAAGACGACGATTCCGATGATGAAGAGGATGAGGACGAAGACTCAGATGAAGATGAGGAAGATGACGAATCCGATGATGAAGAGGATGAGGAAGAAGTCCCTGCTACTGCTGAAAATGTAACAGCCCAGGCGGAAGCCCTTATCGCTTCCATTGAATCCGGTGCGGCAGATGGCCTCGAAGAAGACGATCTGGAAGATGTCGTCGAAGAAATTGGCGAACTAGTCGAAGACCTTGAGAATGAGGACGATGTCATTCGCGGCGGCGAAGGCGACGACGATATTGATGGCGGCGAAGGCGAAGACTTCCTCACTGGCGGCGCTGGCAATGACACAGTCGACGGCGGTGAAAGCGATGACGCCATCTTCGCTGGCAAGGACGACGAAGGTGATGATGTCTTCTCAGGCGGCGATGGCAATGATGTCGTCGGCGGCGGCAAAGGCAATGACTTGCTGATAGGCGGTGAAATCGGCGGCAGCGGCGATGGCAGCGACAATATCTTCGGCGGTGACGGCGACGACACCATCATTGGCTCCAACTATACTGATGACGGCGACGGCAATGTTGACGACGGAGACACCTTTGGCAACGACGCGTCAGATGGCTCGGACGTTATCTGGGCAGGCGCCGGCAACGACGTAGTTATCGGTGGTGGCAATGACGACGTGATCGGTGGTGGCACCGGTGACGACACATTGAACGGCCAGGACGGGGACGACCTCTTGTTCGCTGGTCGCAATGGCAACGATGACATCAGCGGCGGTGACGGCAACGATGAAGCATTTGCCGGTGACGGCGACGATGTTGTTGACGGTGGCAATGGTGATGATCTGTTGTTCGGCGGTTCAGACGACGACATCGTGAACGGCGGCTCGGGGTCAGACTCGGTGTTCGGTGGCAGCGGTGACGACACACTGAACGGTGGCACCGGTGACGACACATTGTACGGCGGTAGCGGTAATGATGTGTTCGTATTTGGCGCAAACGCTGGAAACGATGTTATCCGCGGATACAGCGACGATGATGACCTCATCGACCTGTCATCGCTGGGTGTCAGCTTTGACGACCTGACCATCACCCAAACACAAGGCAGCACTCTCGTCAGCTGGTCTGACGGTAGTGTCTTACTGCAGGGTGTGAGTGATACCCTGGAGGCTAGCGACTTTATTTTCTAGTCACTGTGGCGCTTCCAATACCGGAAGCACTCAGGCACGGAGGGCATCGGCAGAGTATCGCCGGTGCCCTTCTTTTGTGATTGAAACAGCTCTCGTCCCGGTAGTGCTTGCAAAATTCACCAAGTGGCTCATCATACCAAAATGGAAAATGAGGAGCCCGATATCAGTCTGGCTGATCGTCCAGACAGCTTCATGCATGCAGTCTTCGGCCAAGCTGTGGCCGTGGAAACCAACCTCGACAAGCTTGGCCAACTTTGTACGGACTTTTTCACCGAGCACGGCGCTGTAATGTCGAGCTACCACCATGTGCCCCCTGTGGGCGCTACCGACCATGATCGGGCGCTGGCGGTTGCGGCCCAGGGCTTTCCGGATGACTGGGTTAAACGGTATGTGGAAGAAGAATTGCACAAAATCGACCCGATCCCCAAATATGCACTGAAGAGAAGCGAGCCTTTCTGGTGGTTTGATCTAGATGGGAATCCCGATCTAAGCGCCGATGAACAACGCTATATGGACATTTTGAAAGCCCAGGATTTAGGTGATGGACTGGCGATCCCTTTATTTGGGCCGAACGGTCGCACCGGATACGCCGGTATCGGCTTCGGTAAAAACCCCCCACCCATTTCTGCGCTCAAAATCATGCAGCTGCAGAATGCGGCACAGCTGGCACATCAACGGTATTGCGCAATTTTGCAGGACAAACGCAAAGAAGACATGTCCCTGTCGGCGCGGGAACTAGAGATTCTGTCATGGGTGGTTCGTGGAAAAAGCAATGGCGTAATTGCCGACATTTTGGGCATTTCCAGCTATACCGTGGACACCTACGTGCGCAGAATATTTGGCAAGCTTGGTGTCTCCAACCGGGTCACAGCGGTTCTGCGGGCAACTTCAATTGGCCTTGTAGACTGACAGTTAAAAAATATCGCCTACCAACCAGCTTTGCGCTTCTTCCATATCGTACGTAGACAACACCTTGCCGCCATGCTGCATGATTCCAAGACAAGCCGCTTTTTCGATATGGTCGCTCTTGTCGATCACAACGGCAAGGCGAGCGCGGTGCCTGTTCAAAGTACGGCCTACGGCCTCGACGGACGACTTGCAGACAATTGAATCCCAGGGCGTTATCATCTGCCGCTTGTCCACTAAGATGTGCCGGGCACCTGCATCAAGTGCACATTCATACAGCTCGAGCAACTGGCCGTGGCACCAAGTTTCCCGAGCCACATGTTGCACTGGCAACTGTTTACCATCGGCATAAATCGCGAAATTCGCCCTGTTTGACCCCTGTGTCATCGTGCTCACCTTTTCCTTCAAACGACAGCACAGAACCCAGGCAATCGGTCCATCCAATCGCGTCCGAAAGTCTTGCTACTAGTCGTTGTCCGTTTCAGAAATTACTGCTTGCCCAAAACACAGGGAAACTTGAAGCAGTGGTCAGCCATTGCTCTGGCTTGGGCCGGAACATATTGAATCTTGACTCTTTGGTCATGTCACGTAATCGCGGTACATGGACTTGGTTATCGTACGTTCCCAATCACACCAACTAAAGCCAGCCAAGCATTTTGTATGTTGACGATACAAATAATAGTTTTAATAGTATTGATACAACTAATAGTACTCTGAGTTCTTACAGCAACAATACAACTAATAGTATTTTGAGTTTCTGGTTGTCTTGACAGGGGACACAAGACATGAACTCGACTGACTTAGCGTCGAAGACCAACACACCATTTGAGCGTTTTATCGAAAAGTGCTTTGGCAACTGGATCATCCGGCTGGGTGGACCCTATTGCTTTTTATTGATCCTCATAGGGGTCGCGACGCTGGCTTACGTCGCCCTCGTGCTGGTGTCACGCAGCGGTGCGGGTGACCCGTGGGACCCACCCGTGCCCATTGTGGCAAGTGGTGATAGTACTGGCCAGGCGGATGCGCAAACACAAGCATGCTCTCAATCGCCTCAGCCATGGGCGTGCGGCTCGGTTCGTCTGAATGAAAACGGGTTTCTGAATATCACCTTTGATGAAGCGAAACTAAACTCTTACCTGGCGCGCGAGCAGATCGTAATTCTTCAGGAATATTTCAGGAAAGAACTCGAAAAAACCCAGGAAACCCTGCTGAGTGGACGCCAGCGTATTCTGGATGACATTAACAATTTTGCGCGCGCGAAACTTCGCGCCAAAGCCCCGCCGGCTCCGCTTAATCTTTCTTCACCGAACTCAACCGCTATTGATGCGCTTCTGACGCGTTCCGCCAATTTGTCGGTAATTCAGCAATGGCTTGATGAGTTCCCGGATATGTTCACGCCATTTGGTTCATTGGACGAGTTCAAAAGCTATGCTGATTTATTGGAAAAAGCTGAGAG
This sequence comes from Kordiimonadaceae bacterium, assembly GCA_017640725.1. GTDB lineage: Bacteria > Pseudomonadota > Alphaproteobacteria > Sphingomonadales > Kordiimonadaceae > Kordiimonas. Next base: position 667,826 of record JAEPQB010000002.1, read on the forward strand.
CGCCGGCGTCGCGGACCTGGAGACTGTTGAAGTCCAATTGATTGAGGCTGAAGCTGAACTCGAAATTGCGACAAGCAAACTCGCCACCTCCAGGTCAGAGTATCAGACCCAGCTCGCCGAGTTAGCGGCCACAGAAGGCAATTTGAATGTGCTGAATGCGCAATTGAGCGCGCTGAAAGCCTCGATCAGGGCCGCTTCCTCTCCCGAAAACGAAGGCACCGCAAAAAACGTCGCTGGTCAGCAACAACCATCCGGAACCAAACCGGCAGTTGACGGCAATACACAGGCGCAAGTGAAACCTGAACCGGATGCCGCCTTTCGGCAGAAAAAACAGGAAGCCAAAGAAAAGCGAAACCAGATAAACACCACGGCCAATCGTCTGACTGGCCTCAATAGGTCGCTGCCGGGCCTTAAATCAATCGTTGATACTGACCAGGCAACAGTTCAGCAGGCTGAAAAAAAGCTGACGCTTCTCTCCTCATGGAAAGGTCAGCTGATTGGCGTCAAAAGCGCTTACAGCAGCCATCAAGCCGACGCAGCGCGCTATAATTCGCTGAAGAAAGCCCTGCAACTGCAAATCGATTCTGAAATCAATCTATTTACCAACACGCGGGCGGGTGCCCCTAATCTAAGCCCGCCTCTCAATTTCTCCTGGCTATATTCCGCGGGAGCATGGTGGCTGGTACATCTGATTTATTGGACAACAATGGGTGTTCTGCTTGATGCCCTCTTCAGGCTTAACCAGGCCGTGGCCAAAAAAGATTTTGACCCGGTTCAGTTTGCTTTGACCGTGCCCAAATTATTTTCCGCTCCATTTATGTCGTTGCTTGTTGTCTCGCTGTGGGGTGCTGGCCTGACAGAAAGCGGTATCACCTTTGTAAACCTGCCGTACATGATGTTTGTGTTTTTTGCGCTTGGGTTTGCGTCCAACCGGGTGACCCGGCTTGTGCGCGATGCAACCAAAGGCGTGCTGCGGGGCTTTTCGCTCAGCGAGGACAAGTTGCGCGCCGAATATGACGAAGCACGCAAATACCGACGGAAGTATCAGGTGAATTTTGATCTACACACAGCCCCAACAACGCTGAGGGAAGTCACTCGCCAAGTAAAAGCAGAAAGCATGCAAAAGCTTGAGGCGGATGCAATTGATGGCGGTGTTATCGAAGCGCAGGCAGGCACGGCAGGTGCCACGGCCGCCCAGCCCAACGGAGCCGCAGGATGAAGGGACACAACATGAGCAAAGCACGCCAATTTAACAGACTCGCGGGACTGATTATCGCTTGTTCCGTGCTGGCCAGCTGCGCTGGATACCGGTCCGCCAAGGATGTGTCAGCAGAACTTAATGACAGTGCAAAAGATGTGGCAAAAAAAGTTGACGACCTGCAAACGCGCGACGCATCTCTTGTGCAGGCCATAACCACATATCAGACCAATTACAAAGCTGCGCGCGAAGCAGCATTTGACGCAAAAAAAGCTGCCGCGCTGGGTGAGATTGACCGAATAGAACAACAGTTCGAAGCGCGGGCGAACGAGTTGATGGTAGAAGGCCTGCGCACCTTCATCGTACAGCAAAACACCATCGCTCTCGAGTTGCGAACAGAAGGCCCACTAGCCCTGTTGGGCCTGAAGAGTTTCCGCGACCAGGCGCTTGGTCGCTTCACCGCGCTCAAGTCAACTTCGGACGCAAAACCTGATGATCTGGAGCTTGCAAAGCAAGCCGCCGAAGCTGCGGCCGTTCATAGAACTTCAGTAGCAGTGTACTATGACTTAACGACCAAAATGTACCAGTCCTATGTGGAGCGAGCAAACGAGGTTTACACGACATATGCGCAGCAACTGGAAGAGGCCCGCAGCAAAGCCGTTACAGACTTCGGCGACTTGGTTGAACAAGAGCGCACCAAGTTGAATGAAACCGAGTTTACCTATACCGACCCGGCAGCACCTCCTTCAACAGAAGCTTATGCTGCCCTCAAGAAATGGGTGGAAGCGGCCGGTGCATCAGGCGAAGAACTGAACAAATTTTTGAATTCGCCCATACTGATTTTCCGCGCTTTGATTAGCGGCACGACCGAGGGCTTCAAGGACGCGCTGAATTTGAGCAAAGCCGAGGCAGCTGCTGCAGCGAGTTCGGAAGCCAAACAGGAGCTGGAAACCCAGCTGGACAATACCATTAATGCTTTCGGCAGTGTCAGCCTGCTGAAGGGTGAGCAAAAAGCCGCAGAGGAAATTCTCAAAAACGGCCGTGACCAGGTAACGCGGGCAGCAAATGATCGCCTTAAAAAGCTGATTGATGACGGCGCCAAGTCGGTTGTCGACCAGGTCAAAAACCAGTTTGGCTGGCTGAGCCAGACCAACGACGTTGCTTCAGCAAGCAATTAAGCAAGGACAAAGAGCATGACCATTTCCAAGGAAGAAATGCAGGCAATGATGGCATATATGCCGTCCTCGTTTGACGGTGTAATGCGGCAGGCTGCACAAAATGTTGACGAGTTGATCGACACTAAAATGAGCCAGTTTGAGGGGGTTCTTTCGGAAAAGCTGAGTGACTTTGAAAACGACCCGCAGCTTGCGGCGCTGGGTGACGAACTTACTGAAACAATGAAGGCGCATTTTGAAGAACAAAAAGCGGCCGCCGAGGCGATGGAGGCCGAACTGGCAGCCATAAACGAGTTGATAGCAGGCACTGAGCTGCCGGAGGGCTTTGCGGAGGCTTTGCAAGCGAAAGCCATGGCCCTGACTGAGAAGAAAGATGCGCTCAAAAACAGTACTGACACGCTACTTGAAAATGTGAAAGGACTGTCCAAAAAAGCCACCACCTTTGGCATCAGCGCGGCGCGCAAAGCCATCGGCATCTAGCCTGAACAGGCTGCGGATGCACCCGCTCACCAGCGGCAGCCAGAAACTGTCGCGGCTTGTTTCATACGTTTACAAAAGCAGATTATCGTCCGCGAGCGACGCGAGCGTGGCGTTTGCCAAGAGCACACTATCCCCGCCACCAAGGTCGATCAGCAGGCCTGCTTCGGTCTCCGTGGCGGCGGCCTGAACGTCCGCGAGGGTCGTGAAGTCAGTGGTGGTGTTGGAGAGGTCAAGCAGGTCATTGGCGCGGAAATCGAGCACAATGTCATCGCCGGTGCCGTCGCTGAAGATGAAGGTATCAGCACCCGCACTGCCTCTGAGCGTATCGTCACCGGCGCCACCATCAAGCGTGTCGTCGCCGCGGTTGCCATTCATCAGGTCGTCGCCCGCACCGCCTGTAACCACATCATTGCCGTTGCCGCCCGCGAGTAAGTCATCGCCCGAGCGACCCGTGACGATGTCATCACCGCCCGCCCCATTGAGGCGGCTGCCTGCCTCTAGCGCACGCAGAGTGTCGTCGCCCTTGCCGCCAAACAGACTTTCGATCGAGATGAGCACATCACCGTCGGCAAATCCGCCTGTGGCTTCGCCGGTTTCAAGGTCCACCAGGATCGCATCATCGCCAATCAGATAATCAACCCGGTCAGAGCCGCCGCCACCATTGAGCGTGTCAGCGCCACTGTCGCCAAACAGCCGGTCACCCTGGCTACCACCATTGAGGCTGTCATCCCCAATGCTGCCTGAGAGGGTATCACTGCCGGAACCACCCTCGACTGTGTCGTTACCGTTACCCCCAAGCAGGCTGTCGCTACCGGCGCCGCCATCCAGCCGGTCCGCCTGCGTGCCGCCGAGAAGAATGTCGTTCCCTTCGCCGCCATCCAGCGTGTCAACGCCTCTGCCACCAGAGAGCGTGTCGTTGCCAGCAAGACCCAGCAGGCTGTTTGCCGCGGCATCCCCTGTCAGCGCATCTGCGAACGCGGACCCTTGCACACCCTCAATTGAAACATATTCGTCCCCGGTTGCATCACCGCCAGTGACACTTCCAACCGCAAGGTTAACCTGGACCGCCTCGGTGGAGTCGGCATAACTTGCGATGTCCAGGCCGGTGCCCCCGTCCAGAAGATCTGCACCCGCGCCCCCTTCAAGCAGGTCGGCACCGCTGCCGCCCTTCAATGTGTCGGCGCCCGAGAACCCATAAATGGTGTCGTCACCATCAAGGGCGTCAATGCTGTCGTTGCCACTGAGGAAACTCGCGTTAGGCACGCCGTAATTGGCTTCGATGCCCGGGTCTGGCACCTCGTAACCATATAGCAAGTCATCGCTTTCCGAAGGCCGCCTGATCGGGACCCCTACATCCTCGAGCACGGCAATATCAGCAGCAGTGATATAATAGCGGACATCGCGCAAGAAAAAGAAGCCAGCCATAACCATGGCACCAAGGTCATCGCCAAACCCGGGGTAGGCAGAAAACCCCTGGAATGTGGCAGGCAGATTGCCAAAATGGGACAGAAAACCGCGCGATAGTTCTTCGTTCAATTCAAGTGGTCGGCCCGCTACCCGGACCACATTTTCCCCGTTAAAGACGAAACCGCCCTCGACTTCTTCGAAAAAAGTGTCAAACACGCCAAGGGTAGTGGCATCAAAAACATCGGAAATTGGCCCACCGCCGACGAACCCGCCAAACCCAAACCCGTGGCCCAGTTCGTGCAGCATAATGCTGATGAAGTCCTGTTGCCCAAGGGGGATGTCGCCCGTTCTGGTATCCGGTTCAGTTTCCAGAAAGAAAGTTTGCGCCACATCCTCTTCGCGCAGCTGCACCCTGATGTCTGGCAGGTCGCCGTTCGGGTCGATCCCGGTGGCGAGTTCATACGCAACGCCGGTTTGAAAAACATTGGCACCGCTTTCCAGCGTTTCGACAAACACTGACGACTGGCTACCGGCAGCTGTGCGGTCCGAAGCAACATCTACTTCAATTTCAATAACAACGCCGGGCGCATCGAAATGGCGGCCCCAAAGGTTGGCGGCGATCAATGTTTGTTGCTCGATGGTTTCGAGCTCTTCTTCTGTAAGCCCACTGTTTTCGGTGTTAACCAGTGTGACGACAAAACTGACCACTGCACCCCCCTCAGAAGTGTGTTGCCAGGCAATCTGCCTGTGCTGCCAACTGCAGGCAGCCAGTGAAGGCAAAACACAGCATCAAGTCACCAGTGTAGCGCACCGGCAACGTTTCTCCCAGCCAGTGCGCAAAAGTTTTGGGCTAACTGCTTTAAATAAGCAAAAGATTGTCAGCCGTCAGGGTCGTCAGGTCAGCGCCGTCCAGCAAGATGCTGTTGCCGTTCCCGAGGTCAATCAGCAAGCCGTCTGCCGTTTCTGATGACGCCGCCAGCACATCATCAAGCGTGGAGAACAGGTCATCATAGAAAGTGAGGTCAAGGCGGTCATTCGAGCTGAAATTAAACACCGTGTCATTACCCGACCCAGGCCGGAAATTGAAGGTGTCTACCCCGCCGCCGCCATACAACATATCGTCGCCGTTACCGCCCGTAATGCTGGACGAACCGTCGCCACCAAATATGGTGTCATCACCATCACCACCACTAAGGCTAACAAACGACGAGCCTGACGCATCGATATAGTCGTCTCCGGCAAAACCGTTCAGGAAATGGTCGCCGCCAACAGTCCCGATAATTGTATCGTCATGGTTACTGCCGTTCACATCTTCGATGCTAAATAAGGTGTCTGTGGTGCCGTAGCCATCGGATGCCACACCTGTGCTCAGATTGACATTCACACCTGAAGGGGCGTCCCGATAGTCGGCTATGTCAAAGTCAAAGGTGTTGTCGCCGTCCGTTCCACCGTTCAGCGTGTCGTTTCCGCGACCGCCAACAAGGGTGTCAAAGCCACTGCCGACACTTCCGTTGATATTGTCATCGCCGTCGCCGCCCCTGAGAATGTCACCACCGGTACCGCCAATTAAGGTGTCGTTACCATCACCACCCTCAACAGTATCGGCGCCGTCGCCACTTGAAAGATAGTCGTTTCCTTCTCCACCCGTAAGATCGTCCCGACCGGTTTCGCCAAAGATGCGATCGTTGCCAGTGCCGCCGTCAACGGTATCATCTCCATCACCGGCAAGGACCGTGTCATTTCCGATGCCACCATCGATGTTGTCGTCATCAGCACCGCCTTGAATGAAGTCAGCACCGCTGCCTCCAATCAACACATTGTTGCCATTGCCACCGTCGATGGTGTCGTTGCGGGCGCCGCCATCAATGGTGTCAGCACCCTCTCCGCCCTCAAGCTCATTGGCGGCCTGATTGCCGACAATACTATCGGCAAAGTCACTACCGACCACATTTTCGGTGCCCGCGATTGTGTCACCTTCAGCGTGGCCACCTGAACCCGTTCTGGCGACAAGGTCGATGGTGACTGCCGCATCTGAATCAGAGTAATCAACCAGGTCGGTGCCGCGGCTGCCATTGATGATGTCTGCGCCAGCGCCGCCAATGATGGTGTCATTGCCATTGCCGCCAGCAAGCCGGTCATTGCCAGACCGGCCAACAATCAAGTCGTCACCGCCAGCACCGTTTAACCGGCTGCCTGCCTCGAGCCCGCGAAGGGTGTCGTTGCCGGTGCTGCCAAACACGCTTTCAATGGAAATTAAGGTGTCGCCGTCAGCCAGACCACCAACAGACTCGCCGGTTTCAAGGTCAACCAACACACCCTCATCACCTTTAAGGTAATCTACCCGGTCAGAGCCGCCACCACCATTCAAGACATCAGCGCCCAGGTCACCGAACAGCCGGTCGCCTTGGCTGCCGCCATTCAGGCTGTCGTCACCCAAACTGCCAGAAAGTGTATCGCTGCCGGCACCGCCAATGACGGTGTCATTGCCGTTGCCGCCGAGCACACTGTCATTGCCTGCACCACCGTCCAGGCGGTCTGACTGCGTGCCACCCAGAACAACGTCGTTTCCGTCACCACCGTTAACGGTGTCAGCCCCGCGGCTGCCATTAAGTGTGTCGTCACCGGCACCACCCGAGATGGAGTCGATGGAATTTGTCCCTGTCAGGTCGTCGCCTTCGTCGGTTCCTTCAAGCTGACTACCTATTGACGACAGCACGCTACCAACGCTCACACCCCGAAGGACCACCAAAATGCCATCCTGTCCGGTTTCCGAAACAATCGTGTCGCCCTCAAAATCTCCTGTTCCCGCAGTGAAAGTGAGATCAAAAATGGTACCAGTTTCATTCGAAAGGATGTTTTCAAGCACCAACCGGTCAACTCCAACCTGGAAGTCGGTTATGACGTCTGCATTGGCTGCACCAGATACGGTTTCGTCGCTATATAAAATAAAGGCATCAGCATCATTGCCACCCGTTAAAGTGTCCTGCCCCAAAATACCTCCATAAAGGGTGTCCTGGCCGTCTCCTCCAGAGACCTGGTCATCTCCGGAACCGCCATCAATGGTGTCATCGCCGCCTTCACCGAAGATGACATCATCATCCTGCTGGCCACGAATGGTGTCTGCGCCGTCGGCACCATAAATCGTGTCATCGCCGTTGCCGCCATTAGCCACTTCGGTACCTGAACCGGCAGCATCAACATCATTGTAGGCTTCGCTTTGCAGGAAGACATTGTCCCCATTGTCGCGCACACCGCCCAAAAAGATAAGGTCGTTGCCGTCACCGCCTCGAATGAAGTCGCGGCCTTGTGAGTCTGTTCTGCCTAAATCGTCACCGATTAGGGTGTCATCGCCGTCACCACCCGTGATATCATCATCGCCGTTTCCGCCTGTAATCAGGTCACCGCCGCCAGCACCCACAAGATCATCGTCACCTGCGTCACCAAACAGAGTTTCTGCTGATGAGCCGCCCACAATTGTATCGTCGCTGCCGGACCCAATGACCACTTCAATGCCTGTGATGGATGCGGAATTGGTCGCGGCCGTGCCATCCAAGGCAATGTCTATGCCTTCATCTGCAAGCTCATATGTAAGTGTGTCGGTGCCGGTGCCACCGATTATCGTATCCTGGCCAAGGTCATCAGCACCAACAGTGATCAGGTCATCGCCGCCACGGCCATCAACCAGGTTACTGCCACCATCGACCCGTATTTCGTTGTCACCGGAGGTGCCGCGGATCGTATCACCCAGGCCCGACCCTCTTACGTTCTCTATCGAAATGATGGTGTCGGTACAGCCAAAACCATCGTCTGTTGCAATACCAGCCTCCAGGTCAATGTTCACGCCATTGACGGGGAAAAAGTCATATTGGGCGGTATCCGTGCCTTCGCCACCATCAAGCGTATCATTACCCGCCAGACCGATCAGCTGACTATCGTCACCGGCGCCCGCCCGGATCAAATCGGAACCGTCGGCAATTGAGTTTGCGGCGTTGAACGGAAAAGAGCTGCCAATGAAGATATCCACACCGCCCAGACCTTCCAGCGTATCGTCTCCGGCAGTGCCAATAAACGTTTCTGCAGAGTCAGAGCCGGTCAGTACCTGGCCTTCTGTCGCAAACAATATTGGTGGAAAGTCCTGTGCAGCTGGGAAGCTGAACATATCGGCGTCAAGGTCCGCAATGGAAACGCCCTGCAACACCAACTGGCTGGAAGAATTCAGGGTTATGATGGTGTTGCCATCGGATTCCGTCGCGGCAGCTATCAGCTCTGAAAAAGAAGAGAATTCGTCTCCACTAACGACAATGATATCACCGGCCAAACCGTCAAAATCGGTTACGATGACCTCACCCATGAAAATTTCGGTGGATACATTGTCGCCAGGTAAGAATTCGAAAATTGGGTCTGAACTTACCGATAGAGTGTCAGATCCCCTGCCAAGCGTTACTGTGCTTGAATTACCAACACCGGAGAATACCTGGACGTTGTCGTCTCCTGCCCCTGCAGATATATCGAAACTTCCAAAACTTTCACTGATGGAATCGTTGCCAGCGGTGCCAAGTACAATCATAAACCCCCCTCGAGTTTCGATAAATTAATCAAGTCCAATCAAGATCTGCGCACACGTCTTTCCTTCTCGACGAAAAGCGAAAACACATACTACTTGAAACAAACAAAAACTTTTGGAGTGTGCACCCTAGAGTTCAAACAGAGCAGAAACAGATCAAAATGTAAAGCTGACATAAATGTTGACAGAAATTTTCCCATCGTTGTCATTCATTCGGCTTGGGCACGCATGGTCGATATTTTTGTTTATAAGATCAGGTTGTTCAAACCGATGTCTTCTAAATCCGTACCCGCGAGCAACACACTGTCGCCGCCGCCAAGGTCGATCAACAGGCCGGCTTCAGTTTCGGTTGCCGCCGATTGTACATCTGCGAGGCTGGTGAAATCTGTGGTTGTGCCTGAAAGGTCAAGCAGGTCATTGGCGCGGAAACTAAGAATAACGTCATCGTCAGAACCCGCAGCAAACACAAAGGTGTCCGGACCATTGCCGCTTCTGAGCGTGTCATCCCCGGCGCCGCCGATAAGCGTGTCATCACCCCGGTTGCCGTTGATCAAGTCATTGCCGGCGCCGCCGACAACCAGGTCATTGCCATTGCCACCCGCCAGCCGGTCGTTGCCATCACGGCCAGTAACCACATCATCACCGCCAGCGCCGTTCAATCGGCTGCCTGTGTTTATTGCACGTAACGTATCATCTCCCGTGCCGCCAAAAACACTCTCGATATTCAGCAGCACATCCCCTTCGGCAAAGCCGCCACTCGCCTCGCCAGTTTCAAGGTCAATGAGGATAGATTCGTTACCCTTCAAATAGTCAACCCGGTCAGCCCCATCGTTACCGTTCAGGGTGTCAGCGCCGCTGTCTCCAAACAGCCGGTCACCGCTGCCGCCGCCGGCGAGGTTGTCGTCGCCGACACTACCATCCAAAGTGTCTTTTCCGGTGCCACCAACAATAGTGTCAGACCCATTACCGCCGCGCAGGTTATCCGCGCCAGAACCACCATCAAGCCGGTCGGCCTGCGTGCCGCCAAACAACACATCGTCGCCGCTGCCGCCTTCTAGCGTGTCGGCGCCAGCGTCTCCAAACAGGGTGTCCGAAGTGTTTCCACCCAAGAGACGGTCATCACCGTCATCGCCTGAAAGTCGTGTGGCACCTGCCAGCGTGTCGTCGAAGGCGCTTCCTGCAACAGCTTCAAAACCGGAAATCGTGTCGCCATCGGAACTTGATGCGACATCCAGGTCAACGTTTACGCCTGCTGTGGCAGACGCATAGCTAAGGGTGTCGTTACCGCCGCCACCGGCCAACACATCGGCCCCAGCACCACCATCAATAAGGTCGTCGCCATTGCCGCCCTCCAGCACATCATCGCCGCCGTCGCCATTGAGCGTATCGGCGTTGTTGCCGCCATCTATTGTGTCCGCGCCGTCGCCGCCCGTCAGATCATCATTGCCGTCAAAGCCCAACAATTGATCCGCGCCCAGGCCGCCGATAAGCAGATCAGCGCCGTCACCGCCATCAAGGGTGTCGTCACCGTTTCCGCCCTCCAGGGTATCTTCGTCAAATCGGCCAGAAAGGCTGTCGTTACCGTCACCGCCGCGGATCAGGTCGTTGCCGCCACCGCCAAACAGGTCGTCGTCGCCCGCGTCACCTGCGAGAGTATCATCACCGCTGTTGCCAATCAGCCTGTCGGCGCCCGGCCCACCTGCAATGGTGTCATTGCCCGATCCGCCAATCAGCGTATCGTCGCCGTCATCGTTAGCCCCGGCGCGCAGGGTATCGTTACCTCCACCACCAAGCAGGCGGTCAGCACCCGCGCCGCCCACCAGCAAGTCCCTTGCGGAGCCACCGTCGAGCGTGTCATCGCCCGCCGCCCCTGTCAGGGTGTCATTCGCGGGTCCGCCAACAAACGAATCCGCACCATCCGTGCCATCCGCTGCAATGGGTATGCCCAGCCCTTCGCCGCCAAACAGAAGGAAGACGTTGGTATCATCTGTGGAAAACGTACCTCCTGCCAGCAGAACATCGGCAAAACCATCACCGTTTACGTCGCCGGCAAAGGCCATAAGTCGGCCAACTTCATCGCGCGAATTTGAAACTTCGAGCAGGACCCCATTTGTGCCATCAAGAGTGGCCGGATCGAACACTGCAGGGAACCCGTCTGTGGTACCGTACAAAATAAAGGCCTGAATTTCCTGGCCCTCTAGCGAAAAAGACGTGGCGACCAACAAATCATCTATACCATCACCGTTCACATCGCCGGCTGCAGAAACAGCGCGCCCACTATCATCTGCGACGCCCTCTGGAAAAATGGTAAAACCATCGCTGCCATCAAGGCTGGTCAGGTTTAATTCAGCGCCAAATCCAGCTTCTGAGCCAAAAACCACATGGGTGGCTCCACCTCTGCGTCCGTCGATTCTACCTGTTGTTATTACCAGGTCATCGATGCCGTCACCGTTGATATCCCCGGCAATATCAAGGTCTGAACCCAGCAGTTGTTGCGTCAAGTCCCCACGGATGACAAATCCGTTGCTGCCATCCAAGGAGGCAAGATCAAAATCCGCCGCAAATCCGTCTGTGGTACCATAAATGACATAAATTTCGCCTGGGCCTGCCTCCAAATCGAATTCAGAGGTGCCCCCTGCTGATGGGGCACTGATGATTATGTCATCAAGGCCATCGCCATTGATGTCAGCGCCAGCCACCGCAGCACCCAGTTCTCCGTACGCTTGGACGCCTGGTATACGAAAGCCATTCGTACCATCCAGATCATCGACGTTGATTGAAGCCGGAAAACCTGCGTCTGTACCAAAAACAACAACGGCTTCGCCTTCAAACCGCGCACCGGTCAATGACGCCGTGCCGCCACCCAGTAAAATGTCATCAAACCCGTCACCGTTGATGTCGCCAACAATGGTAACGGCGGTTCCTAAAGCGAAATATCCGCCTTCGATTGCAAATCCGTTACTGCCATCTAAGTCGGCAACCGAAAACGTGGCTGGAAATACATCTGTGCCGCCAAAGATGACATATGTGCCGCTATAATCGGCATAGCCAGAAATCACAAGGTCGTCGAAACCATCGCCGTTGATGTCTCCGCCGGATGCGATCCCAAGACCAAGCTCACCAGACCGCACTGCGCCTGAAACTAAGAAACCATTGCTGCCGTCCAGGTTTTCCAGGTCAATGTCGTCGCTACCGATGGAAGGGGAGCCAAAAATAACCCGTACTTCTCCAGTCCGGGAATTGTCTCCCACCCTGGTATCAGGAAACCCAATGGCAAAATCGTCGAACCCATCGCCATTGATGTCGCCAATACCAGAAACAACAGAATTGCCCCAGTCAAGCTCATCACTTGAGAGTAAGAGGCCGGTGCTCTCATCCAGCTCTGAGAGATCGATAATACCTGTCATGTAATTCCCCAATCGTGCAGGCAGCAAACTCGCTATCAGGTCACGACTGTAACCGTTATATGTGTTCGGTCAACACAACTGGGGGATTTATTACAAAATCAGATTATCCGCAGCGAGCGATGCGAGCGTTGCGTTTGCCAAGAGCACACTGTCTCCGCCGCCAAGGTCGATCAGCAGGCCCGCTTCGGTTTCGGTTGCCGCCGATTGCACGTCTGCAAGGCTGGTGAAATCAGTGGTGGTGTCCGATAGGTCCAGCAAATCATTGGCACGGAAATCAAGCACAATATCATCGCCGGTGCCGTTGCTGAAAATGAATGTGTCAGACCCTGCACTGCCCCGAAGCGTATCATCACCGGCACCGCCATCAAGTGTGTCGTCACCACGGTTACCGTTCATCAGGTCGTCGCCCGCATCGCCTGTGACCAGGTCATTGCCGTTACCACCTGCCAGAATATCATCGCCGGAGCGGCCGGTGACGATGTCATCACCGCCAGCGCCGTTGATACGGCTGCCGTCTTCCAGTGCTCTGAGCGTGTCATCCCCTTTGCCACCAAACAGGCTTTCGATGGAGATGAGCGTGTCGCCCTCTGCCAGGCCGCCGGTGGCTTCGCCAGTTTCAAGGTCAACAAGGATATCTTCGCTGCCGGTCAGATAATCGACCCGGTCAGACCCGCCGCCACCATTGAGAGTGTCAGCGCCCGTATCACCAAACAGCCGGTCACCCTGACCGCCGCCATTCAGATTATCGTCACCCACGCTACCGGCGAGGGTGTCACTGCCAGAGCCGCCTTCGACCGTGTCGTTACCGTTGCCGCCAAGCAGGCTGTCGTTGCCTTCGCCGCCATCGAGCCGGTCCGCTTGCGTGCCTCCAAACAGCACATCATCACCTTCGCCGCCCTCAAGCGTGTCAGAACCGCGACCACCATTGAGGGTGTCGTTTCCGGCGTTGCCGATCAGAGCGTTGGCAAAGATGTTGCCGGTCAGGTCATCTGAATGATCAGACCCTGTGAGGTTTTCAATATTTAGCAGCTGATCATCGCCGGTCGTATCGCCTGCTGCGAGACCCTGGGTCAAGTTGGCAGTTACCGCGCTCGTTGCAGCGGCAAACGAGGCGGTGTCAATGCCTGCGCCGCCATCAAGGGTATCGTCTCCATTGCCACCATCAAGACTATCGTCGCCGTTCCCGCCCCAAAGCGCATCATCACCTGCCATGCCCTGGATGGAATTTGCCGCGTCATTGCCATTAACGAAATCATCGCCTTCCGCCGCAACGACATTCTCGATAACGGTCGCGCGGGTGGTATGAACAGTCTCTGCAAGTGGCGGCGCAAAAAAACCATCGATAGACGTGCCAACGCTGTAGGCACCGCCGGGCGTTAAATCGATCGAAACACCCACTGCCCGGTCATCATTTATCAACAGTGTGTCAGTGCCACCGCCATCGTGCAGCCCCTGGAACACTGGAACAGATGTATCGAACACATAGGTATCGTCACCATGTGTGAGATCGCTTTCACCGTATAGCTCAATCAGAGCTTCCAAATCGAGGCTGAAGAATCCTGTCACCAAACTTGGATCATACTCAGGATTAAGCGCTGGGTCTTGGTCTGCTGGGGCAATCGCTGGCAAACCAACCCCTTGCATAATGGTGAACGGCGCGCGGTGGATGTCAGGGTTGTAGTCTTGGCTTTCTTCCGGGTGGAACAAACCAAGTGCATGTCCTAATTCATGAAACACCACGAGCTGGGGCTCGTCGTTAGACCGAATTTGGATGAACGTTCCCGAGCGGTCCACAACCTCCGCCTCGCCCGCAGACGTAAGGTTCGGATTGAGTTCGAAGGACAGGACACCGCCTTCTTCTTCCACAAAATTCAAGTTGGCTACGCGCGCAACTTGTTCGATGGCGTCCCTGATAAGAGCCACCATCGTTTCGTTAAAAGCCGGATCAATACTGTAGGTCAGTGTTTCACTCGGCTCCCACGATATACCTTCTGTCAAAAATGCGTCGAAGTCGCCTTCCGCACCATCTGTCAGTGCTGCATTACCGGTGCCTGACGGGGAAAACATGTCGCGGGTCAATTCATCGACCGCAATGTTTTCAATTGTTATTGAGGCATAGGGCAAGCTGATCAGGGTGTTGCCGTCAACGTCAGAGGCATTGAGTAAAATTTCTTCAAAACTTATCGGCCGAACAAAAGCCACCCCTTGCAAATTTGGGTCCGCGTGATCGTAGGCCAGCACGATTTGAATGAAATCTCCTTCAGTCCTGTCGAAATCGGTTATTGTGACACTGAAAGGGTCTTGTCTTCCTTCGAAACTTGATATGCGGAAAGTATCAGCACCGTCACCCCCTGCTAAGGTCGATGTGCCGTTGGAGACTGTTATCAAGTCAGGCCCTGAACCGGCATCAACGATGGCAGAGTCTGACGTTGAAACAATAATTTGGTCGAAGCCATCACCACCAAGCAATGTATCGTCGCCATTTGACCCGGAAAACAGAATGTCTTGCCCGCCAGCGCCGTCCAGATAGTCACTGCCAAATTCGCCGCTTAGCAGGTTGAAACTGCCATCACCAATGATACGGTCGTCAAAATTGGTTCCAAAAACACGCTCGATCCCGGACACAATGTCGGTCTCACCAGATTCCAGCACAGCAGTGCCATTCGCAGCATCAAAAACAACACCCGAACCTGCGCCGCGATAGTCGACCGTATCAAAGTCGCCTTCGCCGCCGTCCAGCGTGTCGTCGCCGTTGCCACCGATCAATGTATCTCTGTCACCGCCGCCGCCCAGCAGCAAGTCATCGCCGTCACC
This sequence comes from Kordiimonadaceae bacterium, assembly GCA_017640725.1. Lineage (GTDB taxonomy): Bacteria > Pseudomonadota > Alphaproteobacteria > Sphingomonadales > Kordiimonadaceae > Kordiimonas. The sequence continues at coordinate 682,871 of JAEPQB010000002.1, forward strand.
ACCCGACAGCAAGTCATCCTCCGCTCGGCCAGCAAGGGTGTCATCCCCATTTGTGCCGGTCAGGGTGTCTTTCGCTATTTCAAGGCCATCAAAACTTTCAACTGTAATGCCCCGAACAATGGCAATAAATTGCCCGGATTCCGTGAGCGTAATGACGCTGTCACCCGCATATTCCCCCGTGCCCGGCGCAATGGAGAAGGCGGACAAATCCTGTAGAATAAACAAGTTGCCAATATCGTCGCGACCTACCTCAAAGTCAGTAATGACTGCGGCATCTTCAATGTTATCGACACCCAACTCTACACTGATATAGAAAAGGTCACTTCCAGCACCACCTGTCACCGTGTCGCCCGGACCAGCGTTCAGCGTGTCGTCACCAGCACCTGCCATCAGCACATCAGCGCTTTGTTCCGCGTCAGCCTCCAATACAGGATCACCTGACAGGAAATCGTCACCTGAGCCCGCAATCAGGGTGTCGGACCCCAGCCCACCAAACAAAAAGGCATTGTGTCCATCGACTTCTATGCGGTCGTTGCCTGAGGAGCCTGTGACTCGAACAGCCTCCACACCAATCAGAGTGTCCGTGCCAAACTGCTCTGACTGAGCCACATTATTATTGATGCTCAAAGTGTCGGCGCTGCTGAACTCGTATCGGACTGTGTCGAAAATCGAAGGGCCAGCATCCAGCACATCATTGCCAGCTGAGCCAAACAAATTGTCTGATCCCGCACCAGCTTCAATGGTGTCAGCACCATCGGTTCCGTTCAAAGAGTCGTCAAAATCAGTGCCTACTATTTGCGGCATAAAATCCCCCAACCATTAGCCATGCGTCCAGCGACGCCAAGTAAGGACATTAAGCAGGTATGCTGTTGCGTCAACACAAATGGTCCAAAATGAACCTACAAGAAGAAAATGTGATGAGGGTTCAAATGGTGGTCGGTATTGGGTTCGAACCAACGACCTCTTCGATGTCAAAAATCTGCTCCCGTTGAGATTGCTAAACTTTCCGATTTTCCAGCACGAACCCTCGGTTCAATAAAATCAATCACTTACCGGATTGGAGATTTTGTTTCGCAAATCAGTTTGCGTTTCTCGTGGCACTTGATGAGCGTTTACGAGACAGACAATACGCGGGGCAAATATGTGTGAGCCACGGCATATTCCAGTAACCATTATGGTCCCGGAAGCTGTTGCGGATGAGGTTCGCGCCCACGGCTTAGCCATTGCTGAAACTGCTTCGCGCGAGGCTGAAGCACGATTGCGACAAATCGAAGCGAATAAGCTTGAGCGACAAGAACTCGTCCAAAAACGAAGTGCAATTTTGAGGCTGGCACCGCAGGCTTACCGCCGCTATCGGCAGCTATTACGATCTGGCGTATCCAGGTCAATGGCGTTGTCTGCAATTGGTGCAGAGCTAGAACTCCCTGTAACATTGACTGTCACACTCATCCGGCTGAGAAAAAAGGCGGTTCACGATTATATTGTTCGACGACGAACGCAGACCATTATCCGGTTGAAACTGCGCAAAAGAAGCTACCCCTTCATAGCTGGATACTGCGGTGTAACAACACAAACAGTACGCAGAACTCTACGCACATTTGAGCAACAATTCAGCTCTCAAACCACACAGCTGAATGGCGAGATTATCAGGCTCAGGTTCAAGAAACTAAAGCAGGCAGATATTGCTCAAAAGCTGGGCTGCTCAAAGCAAACCGTAATCCGGGCACAGAAAGCTGCGCGCTGGTTCGCGAGAGTTAAAACATGATCCGGCTCGCAACACTTCCTAAAAAATCAGCCGTTCTTAACGAACTCCGAAATGGCTTCTCGGAAGGCTTTGGTTTTTTGCTCGTTACTAATGTCGACTGTTTTACCAGTGATGGTGCATATCAGATTGAAAGCCAAACGGCGCGCTTCCAACCCACAGTCGACCCACTGATCAACTTCACTTTCTTCCAACCCAAAACCATTTGTGAAGTTTCGCATTTCGTTCCGCAAAGCATAGTTAGTTACAGACACTTCTGCGACAAATTTAACTGGAAGCTCAGTTACTTTTGCCCCCCATGTTTCCATCAGGTTTGGAGGGGTTGGAATAAGATTTTTCAGGCCTTCTTTTACATTCGCAGAGGCGACTTCATCCTTCGCAATGAATTTCCTGGCGACATCCGCAGAGCCAAGAATTCCCGACAAGTCACTCTCAAAAATGAGAAGTTGGGCACAAACAATTCTTTCGATCTTCGTTCGGAATTCGCTACGTTCCTCAGCAGCTCGCTCAATCTCTTGTTGGCGATCCTGTTTGCGCCATTTTTCCATGTTGTTTTTGGAGTAGACCGCAACACACACAGCAACAACCGAGGCCCCCACAGCAGCAAGTGGCCCAACCCAAATAGCCAAAAACTGAGACAGCGTCGGTTGGTCCGCCAGCGGATGCACGCAACAGTTCTGCACCGGCGCGAAAAAACTGCCGGCCGTGTAAGCAATAACTGCTACGGCCGTGACCGTAAAAAATGCAACAATTTTGCCTGTGTAGGTACTGTTCATCTGTTTGCTTTCAATTGCCAAAACTCTCAGTCTCAAAAATCACCGGAGCACCTACTTACCGTGGCACATTGGCCGATTGTCTCAACTCCGGCTCGCCGCTGCTTTGGAAGCTCACATTTCCAGAGCTTTTATGTAGTCCTTGCAACAATCGATATATCTCTCGAGGCAGGTTTTGGCGTGAAGGGTCAACATATTGCTTTGTGGAGAGGCACTACCCTTATTGGCTTCCTCAATGTTTCTTTGGGCCTGCTGGAGCGCATATCGATATTTGGGTTCAAGAGTTGTAATCACTTCAATTACACTTTTGTTCAGCAACACCACATTCTGGCCCATTTGATCGTAAACTGGGCGATCGGGATTTATACTGTCAATAAGACCCAACAAGTTGGTCAGACTTTCGTCATTGTCAATTTCATCAACAATGTTTCCCGCTTGCTCGCTAGCTACTTTGAGTTCAGCGATAAGGCCCTTGCGGATAGAACGTCTGAGAACATTTCTGTCGGCAACAGCTTCAGTTTCACGTCGTTTCCACTCAGCCTGTTGTCGAAAATCTGCTTTTTGATCAAGAGTATTTTGGTTTTCGATTTGCAGTTTAAACCGCCGTTCGGCTTTTTTCTCTCTCAACAATTCAACGCGAACTTGCTGTCGGAATCTTCGATCCGCGGCGAAGTTATTCCACACGGCAATGACTATGGCGATGATCCCGGCAACAGGACCCGACCACGCAGCCACGAAATCATTGACAGATGGGGGCAAATAACCCGGTGGCGTGCAACATCTTTCAGGAACATAGAAATGTTGGCCAGCCGCATAACCTATGACCACAAAGGACATTGCTGCCACTACAATTGCGGCAATCATCTTCGAACTGATTTTCATCGACTAACTCCATCCTTCATATGGCGCCATCAAGAACACCGAGCATGTTCAATCGGAGCCTTCATGTTGATTGAACGTAAAGGAGTTTGCAACTGATGATGGTAATTTTCGGATACTCTTGCAATTCTCTTTTTCCTTTCTGGGAGGTGGAAGCCCCAGAAGGGTTTTCGGAGCAGGAGGATAGTGCTCAAGCGCTATCCTCCTCATCTGACTTTCATCCCTGCTCTGAAAAACACTTTGCTTCCCCAAGCCGCGCGAGCGGCGCGGAGCAACCCATATTTCAAATGCGCTTCTCAAATCGTCAAATCGCGATATCGGCCGCTTTAATGCGCACTCGCAAGCAAGTTGGCTGTCGTCTATCCGGCAAAATTATCTCAATTCGCCAGCAACAGGGGCCCCAAGTTGAAAATCGCCGCAACCGCCAACAGCAGTGGAAGCATCACATCTTTCATTACGAATTCCAGCAGACGGATAGAAAGCAAACTCTTAGTTTCAGAACTAAAAATCTTGGTTTGGCCACTTGGACTGTTGAATCTTTTGATAGTTGTCCCATCGAAAAACACGTTTTCTGCGCCTCCAAAATAGCGAAGTTTAAACCAGTTCCTAAATGCCTCACGCAAACTGTTCATAGAGAGAGAAGCCGGCGGCACAGACTTGAACCTAATTACCTGCTCTGCACTTGCTGCATAGAACAATGCCAAGGGAAACCAAAGAATGGGAAGTGCTGCACTGGGGTGGATGCTGCATACACTGGATTTCCAGACCTTATAATCGGAAAGCACTCCCACTGTAGCCGCGACCAGATTGTACAAAATGAGAACCAAGGAGCCCCAAATAACCGTATAAGGGTCCAGCGAAACTCCAAAAAACTGAAGGTCCGCGAAAGTCGCCTTTGCGTCAATTGTTACCAAGCATATGAGTGCACTCACAATCAGTGTGTTTCGTTTATAATTGCGAGAAGAGTCCGATATTATGGGGCCTTTCTCACACAAAGCTATCGCCACATCATTCATCTTTTGAAACCTCCATGCGGCCCGATTAGTACCGGGCAGTTACAGGCAGAATTTTTACCCAGCGTTCATCGCCGATCTCCGAGACTCTTCAAGAGCTTCCATGTATGCGATCGATGTTTTTCGCAGCCGATTAGCTCGGTTAGAAATTGCTACACGTCGCTCATAAGAGTGATTGCGATCCTGTACACAAGCCGCAAATTCGTCTACGGCGTGCTGATAACTAGATTGTTGTCGCGAGATCGCACCAACAACTTGAGGCGGCAAGTCACCTATGGATTGACCCAAATTGTCGAATACCGGTCTGCAAGGTGTAGTTACGCATTCATCAAACACAATGTACCATTGCGAGCGGGTGAACTTGGTCGCGTCCATTTTGGCAAGTTTTCGGGTGTCGTAGGCCACACAGTCGAGTTCCATTATAAGCCCATCACAAAGGGCACTGATACGCTCTTGTTTTTTTGTGGCGTCCCTCGAAAGCTCTTCCAAAGTCTCTTTTTGCCGCTTGTCCCATTCTTGTTGCTGCCGGCGGTTGGCTTCTCGGTTCAAAGCGACCTGGAGCTTCATCTGCTCTCTAATCCGAAAGTTGCCCAATACAGCGTTGAGCATGGCAACTGTAACACCGATCGCTGCCGAGTAACCAATCCACATAAGCCGTTGATCGCCTGCCTCCCTGAAAAGGTAAGCGTTGTAGAGGACCGCACCAATCAAGAACAAGTAGGAAAGCAATACCAAGAAAGACTGCCAAGTATTATTGCGGACCTTCAAATTTTGCTGTTTTTCGCTTTCGTCTGTGCGTGTCATGTCAAGCTTATCCAATTCAAAAAAAACAACTATAAACGTATTGAGAACACGTCATACTTGCAAGCCCCCCACCCTCTAATAGGGGGGATACTGTCTACACAGACCCATAAAACGCACGAGGCACGACAATGAGCCGAGTGCGCCCCGATATTCTACATGAACAGTGCAATGACGATTATGGTCTGCTGATTTGCCACAACTTCGATTGGTGGCAAGAAGCCCTGAACCTGCTGGTTCCGGCTACTTTGTGGCAAAGCATGCTGCTATCCAAAGAGGAAGCCCGCGAGCTAGACGATAGCAATAAGGCTTCAGTACCGTTCACATTTGGTGGTGAGAAGTTTGAGTTGCAGGCCTATGGGCTGCGCAGCAAAGAGTTCGTTCTCATCAATGATGATCTGCGTCTTGAGATTGGTCGCACAGACACGGCAATGGAGTGGACCTTTGGCTGGCGTGCAACAGCTGCCGGCTTGTGGGAGCACGGCGTGCACGCACTCAGGAAGCGTGTCTATACGATGTGTCATCAAGCAGGCCTGCGGCCGCGATTTGATGGCCAACCGTGGGTTAAGCTCTCGAGAGCGGATTATGCCTTCGATTTTTGGGCACCCGGTTTCACGCCTGAAATGGAGCCGGGCATTGCAGATCGCTTTGTATTGCCTCCCGGCGTCAAGGGCCACGGCAACTTCTATCTGAAAAGCCCAAAGAAAGGGCAGCATCGCGCCCAGCTCGAAACCTTCACTATTGGGAAGAAGGGCCGACTGGAAATCCAGATATATGACAAGCTCACGGAAATCCGTGAGGCTTCCGGTAAAGAATGGATGTTCGAAGTCTGGGCAGACTATGGCTATCAGCCTCCGGGCGACCCGTCCGATATCTGGCGAGTTGAAGTGCGCATGGCCGGGGACTGGCTCAAGAAGCGTACTAACAAGGACCCTCAGCAGTTCCTAGAGCTGATGTGGGAGCTGATTGCAGAAGGCTTACAAAGCCGCCGTCTGGTGGTTCCGCAGGAAACAGACTGTAATCGCTCACGCTGGCCTCTTCACTCGCTATGGAGCCTTGCAATAGATGCTGTCGGCAACCCGGCAGAGTTCGTGCCTGTAGGCCGCAAAATCACGGCTAAGCGATCCGAGGTCGTCAAGCAATTCCAGACCGCCATCGCAGGATATATGCGCACAGCCGCCGTCGTGGAGCATGGCATCACCTTCTCCGAGGAAGAGCTCACAGAATTAGCCAACAAGGTGGTGACTGAGGCTTTGGCTGACAAAGATCATGGAAGGAAGATTGCCCGCACTCAAGGACGCTACGAATTTGTGGATGAAGCCCGATGAATTTTCTTCAACAGCCGCTTTCGGCAAAGAGGTTTTCAATTGAAACCGTTAAGAAAGCCCGACGGATTACCCAAATCAAATCCGTCTGGGATACCTGCAGCAGCTCGCTCCTCTGGCCCCATATCAGTGCCGAGGGCTTCTTGGTAACTGATCATGGAAAGACCATACAAAACCAACAAATTTGCTCTGCAGGTGGCGAGCCGTTCATCCGAAGTGGTGACAAAGGGGCTATTAGGTCCGGGGGCATTCACCCGCCTCAGCAACTCAACGCGGGAGACGAGGGCGGGCCCCCATTCGGACTGCAATATGTGGTCGCGATAGCCATCATAAATAGGAAAATAGTATCGCGGGCGCACGACAACTTTACTTGTTTTGGCACAGAAGACGTTTGTCTCTGTTATCAAGTTATTTACCTCAGAATGGAAAGCTATGGCGACCGCCTTCCGCATATTCTCTTGCTGACTAGCAGCGGCGTAATCTGCATAAAATGCAGCGATCGCTACGCTGAAAAACGCAATAACGGCAGCAAAAAAGGTTTGGTGGTCTCTAAACCATTTTTTGCTTTTGCCCTTGGCAACAAGAATACAGGCGAACAGCAAAGCGATTGCGAACACTGCAACTACGTAATTTGCAAAAAGCACAGCAAACACCTCTTTTTGAGTGATCTGGATTCAAGGCAACAATGCTCTTTTGAATTGTTTTTTTCAACTGCTGATGCAGTCGGATTGGTGGAAAATTATTCATCGCCACTATCCAGCTTTTCCGATTTTTCCGGACCACGTAGATCGGTCCGGAATTTTCGAAAAAACCGAGCAATTTCAATGGCCCGATCCCCACCCGGCACCCGAAAACCCAAATTTCATTCCGAAAAAACCGAACAGGGAATAACTAGGAGAAACATCATGAATTCCCATCAATTCGACTTTCCTGAGGAAGCGCAAACACTCGGCGACAGGATCAAGTTTATCCGTGATGACAAGGGCATCTCTAGGGAGCAGTTAGCCGGAAAAATCGGCGTATCACATCGTACGGTGGCTCACTATGAACAAGGCAGTTCAAGCCCCACAGTAGCGATGCTTTATAAAATTGCCAATCGGCTAAGAGTGTCACCAATTGAGCTCGCTTTCGGCAAAAGCCAGACAACCAAACTACAAACTGAACAGAAGTATGAGCTGGATGAAAGCGGCAAACAGGTCTCTACAGCGATTGCAGAGATTATTGTGCTCCGAGAAAAAGGCTTTCCACTGGAAAAAACTGATGAAATTCAGACTTGGATTGCAAACATTGTATCTTTGCGCAGGGATTTAAAAGAAGAAGACTGGATCCATTTGACTAATGGATATGATGTCGAATTTGAAGACTTGCTGGAGGATTTTGAAGGAGAAGAGTTGTCTAACTTATTGATGGTCAGACTAATTGACAAAGCCATTGTTGGACTAGCACTCGATCTACTTTCAAAAGACCAACTAGCTCAGATTATGCAGGTAGTGGAAGAAGACCCGCAATGTTGGGGCTTATTGGGCTATTCTTGGGAAAGCCTTGATGAAATAATAATTGCGGAGAACGTTCGGGCACCATTCTACAAGTACTGTCTTGCCGGAAAAGAATTGCCTAACTCAATCGGTAAACGATCTTCAAGTGCATAGAGGCCTTCTTGGCTGCTTACCAGCTAAACGACACCAGTCAGATTGTAGCAACCAATCGCAACAATCTGGCTGCAGAAGCGAAGACATGTTGATGTTGGTTTTAGGAATTGAGCTGAATCGTTTTTGACAATCGTTTTCCGAAAAATTCTTCATAACGATCTTGACTTAGTATTTATTTTTTGTACTTATTGTATCACTTTTTAATACAAGAATATAAGATATGAATGCTAATTCAGTAGAAATTCCAACGTTAGGACAGGTCTTGCGAGGTGCGAGAGAGGCCAAAGGCGTCTCCAGAACAGCCATGGCAAAGCTGACCGGAATAAACCTGAATTCACTTGCTAAATACGAGAAAGCCGGATCAAGAAACGGACAATTCCCCCCTTTGGCTATCCTGATCAAAATCATTGTTTTTTTGAAACTAGACCCACGCCTAGCACTCATTTCAGCTGCGGAAACTAACGAGGATGCAAAACAGCTTCTGGAAGTGTCCGCACTCAACTCCAGTGATGAGTTTCTTGGAGGGCTATTTGGCTCGCAAATTTTAAGAGCTGAGAGGGAATTTAGCACCGCGTGGTTGCATCAATTGTTCGGCGAGTTTGCACAGCAGCATGACTACAATCACAAAAAAGGCTCAGAGGTAGATTTGCCGTCCCCTCTGAGCCCTGATCCACAATCAACACCCATCGGAAAACAGGAGAAGGAAAGTGGAAGCACAAACTAGTCCTCCAGATGAAATTGCACAAGCCCTTGAAGCTCTCCCGCTCTTTATGAGTGTGAAACAAGCCGCCACTTTTCTGAACATTCACCCTGAGACGGTTAGGAAGATGGGCAAATGTGGTGAGCTCACGGTGATACGCCCTAAAGGTCGCCAGATGCGCGTTCCACGATCTGCAATTGCGAAATACCTGGAGATAAATATATGTCACGCCCAAGGCAGGGACCACGGCTTGTCCGCGTGTCCGGAAAAGACAACTGGTACATTAAAGACGGAACTGTCCGCGGTAAAAACGGACGCAGCTTCCAGCTTTCGACAGGAACTGACAATCGGGAGGAAGCTGAATGCTTTCTAGCTTCCTACATAGCCCGGAAGGCTATCCCTGCCCAACCCACAATTTCTCAGCTACTAGAGATAAGGCTAGAGGACATGAGGGCACGCAAGGTGCGTCGGGTGCCGACCGTAGAGTACGCGCACAAGGCACTCCGCAAACATTTCGGAAACTTACGCCCCGAACAGCTTTCGTTGCCACTTCTGAGCCGCTTCCGCGAGCAATACAACTACGTGCCTGCAATGTTGAGGGAATATCTTTTGGAGATGAAAACAACACTCCAAATGGCAGTGAACCACAACATTATAGACCGAGCTCCTCCAATACTGTTGCCACCCAAAAGCCCGCCAAGGGACAGATTTCTGACCAAGAAAGAAGCAGAAGCATTGTGGAACGCGGCCTACTCTGCGCACGTGAAGCTATTCATTCAACTGTCCCTCGTGACCGGAGCAAGGAAGGAGGCGCTCCTTCAACTCACTTGGGATCGAGTAAACCTGATCGACGCCCGGATCGACTTCAACGATCCAAACAGACCGATCACCAACAAACGCCGGCCCCTGTCTCCAATTACCCAAGAAACGGTTGCGACCTTGAAAACAGCAAAACAGTTCGCCGAAACGAGTCACGTGATCGAGTTCAACGGAAAACCGTTAAAAGATATCAAGAAGGGGTTTGCTCTCGCCGCCCAAAAGGCAGGCTTAGAGGGTGTCACGCCGCACACTCTGAAACATACCGCCATTTCGTGGCTAGCGCAGGGCGGTCGCCCGATAGAAGGCATTTCAGCTATGACCGGCACCAACGCAAACACTGTAAGGCGCATCTATCAGAAATTCGCACCAGAATATCTGCAAGAAGAGGCGGAAATACTGGCGAAAGCCACCAGTTTCGCAACTCAGTTTGCCAAACTAACGGAAACATCTCCGGACACGGAGGGAGCACAATGAACTCAAACGATTGGGAAACAAGGGTTTTCAAATGGTGGTCGGTATTGGGTTCGAACCAACGACCTCTTCGATGTCAACGAAACGCTCTACCAACTGAGCTAACCGACCGTGCCATTTGCAAATTGGCGCAGGGCGCGCCAACGGGAAGACTGTATAAAACGCACCTTTTCGCCGTGCAAGTGGAAAATCGATGCAGAAAATGCAATTCAGCTGCGGCGCCCTGCCGCTCGACAGCACTATGGCAATACGCTAAAACCGGCACCATGAAATTCGTTCAACATCTCTTGCTGGTGGCGTCCCTCGTGTTCGCAAGCTGCCAATGCGTGACGGCGGCTGAGCCGACTTATGGCGCGGATATGGCCATGGAAGACTGCCATGACGCGCCAGCAGTTGAGGTGATGAGCGATGACTGCTGCGAGCAGGACGCAACCACAACGAAGGTGGAACTGCCTAAAAAACATAGCGGTTTGGACGCTACTGCAATTACACCACCCTCTGCCGCCAAACCTGTTGCCAATCGGGCCGCGTTCGATTTTGAGCGAAGACGCGGGCCACCCCGGCATGCCACCCCCACAGAAAAGTTTGACTGTCTCCGGATTTGAGATGGGCGATTTCGCCTAACTCTCAATTTCAGGAAACAGTTTTATGTACCGACCAGTCACGGCCACCCTTGGCCTTCTTACCCTATTCACTGCTGCCTGCGCGCGCTATGAGCCCGACGCACGCTTGCCCGATGTGCGCGCTGATGTTGCGAGCCGCACCGGCCTTGGCCTGCCTGCCGAATTGCAGGCTTCCCCCACGCCCTTTTCTGGCGAACTATCACCAGACGACGCCGCGCGCATGGCGCTGCAGTTCAACCCCAACCTGCATGCGGCTCTTGAGGATTTGAACGTGGCCACCGCGCGCGAAGTGCAGGCAGGCTTGCTCATTAACCCGACACTCGGTGGGCAAATCCTGTTTGAGGAAGACGGTGTGCGCCCGATGCTTGATTTTGGCCTGGCGTTTGAGCTGGGGCGTTTGCTGACGCGCGGCAGACGCATGAGACTAACCACGGCAGAGCGCGAGCAGGTAGAGGCAGAAGTGACCGAAGCCATCGTGCAAACAATGGTGGAGGCGCGAGCGGCTACAATCAGCCTTTGGGCAGCGGAACAGCAGCTTGCCCTGCAGAGTGAGGTGGTCACAGTGCATGAAGCCGCGGCGAACGCGGCACAAATCCTGTCTGATGCTGGCAATTTCACCGCCGGTGATCTTGCCATGCACCGGCGCGCCCTCGTGCAAAGTCGCTTTGCGCTTGGTCAGGCACAGTTGGCGCGCATCGATGCGCTTGAAGCGCTGTCAAACGTGACCGGCACAATCATTTCAGCCGACGCGTCGGCAATCCTGGAGGCCATGAGCACCTTCACGAACGAAGAGGCCTTCATCAAAACTACGCTCGAAAACAGTTTAACCCTCAAGGCAGAGCGCAAGCGCATTGAAGCCCTCGGCATTCAAGTTGGTCTCGCCAACGTGTCCGTGTGGCTGGATGGGCTCGAAGCAGAAGCGGCGTTTGAGCGCGAAGAAGACGACACCGCCGCCGGGTTTGGCGCAACGCTCAGTCTGCCCATATTTGACGGAGGCAGGGCACGCACGGGTGCCGCGCGGGCAGCACTGGAAGCTGCAGAGCTTCGCTACCGGGCACTGGCTTTTGCAGTCGCCAACCGGGCGCGGGCCATCCTTGGCATGTTAGAGGTGGCGAAAACAGCGGCCAATGACCTCTCGCCGGATTTGCTTGTGCAAACTGGAAACGAGTTTGATTTCGAACAGCGCCAGCTGAATGGCATGCAGATCGGACCGCTAGGTCTTTTGGCCGCGAAAGCTAAGCAGCTTGAAAACCAGATCGCAGCGGTCGAGATGCAGCAACTCTGGGCGCTCACCAGCATACAGGCAGACGCCTTGAAATCCGGGGTGGCCCTGCACGGTCTAACCGACACTGAGGAGACTGAGCGATGAGCCTATCCCGCAGAGATACTTTCCGTCTCGGCGGCGCCCTTGCGCTGACAGGCCTTGCAGCACGTCAAGCCAGCGCCCAAAACGCGATTGCCGCCGCGCAGACCGTTGACCCGGAAGCCACATTCGAACCCGGCAAACCTGAAGTCGATTACCGGCCTGTTATCACTCCCAATGGCGCAACCCTGCCCTTCAAGGTGGTTGATGATGTGAAGGTCTTTCACCTGATCGCTGAAGAAGTGGACCATGTGTTTGCGCCCGGCCTAACGGCCCAATGCTGGGGCTATAATGGCCGTGTGCATGGCCCCACCATTGAGGCGGTCGAGGGCGACATTGTGCGCATCTATGTAACCAACCGCCTGCCAGCCGCCACCACCGTGCATTGGCACGGCGTGATTGTGCCAAGCGGCATGGACGGCGTGGGCGGCCTCAATCAGGCACCCATCGAACCGGGGGAGACGTACCGATACGAGTTCAAACTCGTGCAGCATGGCACCTTCATGTACCACAGCCATCATGACGAGATGACCCAGATGGCGATGGGTATGCTGGGTATGATTGTGGTGCATCCGCGGGCCCCAAACGGGCCACTGCCGGACCGGGACTATGCCCTGATGATGAGCGAATGGTCGATTGAACCGGGCACGCGCAGGCCAGACCCGAACGAAATGACTGACTTCAACGTACTGACGTTCAACGCGCGGGCTTACCCCGGCACCGATGCGCTGGTGGCTGAAACTGGCGAGCGGGTTCGTATTCGTCTGGGCAACCTGTCGGCCATGGACCATCACCCCATTCACCTGCATGGCTATGCATTTCATGTTACTGAAACGGATGGTGGACCGATCCCCGAAAGCGCGCAGCATCCAGATACCACAGTACTGGTGCCAACAGGCGCCACCCGCACCATTGAGTTTGTGGCTGATAACCCTGGTGACTGGGCCATGCATTGCCACATGACCCACCATGTGATGACGCAAATGGGTCATGACCTGGATCTACTGATCGGTGCCGACGGTGATGCGCTAAGGGAAGCCATCGCGCCCGCCCTTCCCGGCACCATGGTGATGGGCACAGACGGCATGGGTGACCATGGCAAGCACATTGGCATGGGGCATATGGCGGTGCCAGAAAACAGCACGCCCATGGTGGGCGCACGCGGCCCCATGGGTTACATCACCATGGGCGGCATGTTCACTATCCTGAAGGTGCGTGATGCTGTCGATGCGGACACAGGCGACAGCTGGTACAACGAACAGCCCGAAAACCAGGCCAGGCTGGCAACCGCTACCGAGCTGGCCAAAGATGGCATAGAGACTTAGGCACTGGCGCTAAAAAACGGCTGGGCGCGCATGCGCCGGCCACCTGCGCGGGCAACCGCATTTGCAACCGCGGGCGCCAAAGGCGGCAGCGACATTTCCCCCATGCCTGACGGATCAGCAGTACTGTCCACAATATGCACGTCAATCTGTGGTACGCTGTCAGCGATACGCATCATGGAATAGGTATCGAAATTCTCAGTTTGCACACGACCTCCGGATACCCGGATTTCCTGCGCGAGCGCGGTCGAGAGGCCATCTTGAATGCCGCCTTCCATCTGCGCCAAAATCCCGGCCCGGTTGATGATGGTACCCACGTCAACGGCACCCGATACCCGGTCCACACGGAACTGCCCACCATCCAAAAGCGTAACATCAGCCACAAGGGCACAGTAACCCCCAAAGGTGAAATGCCCGGCAATGCCCTGCGCGCTGCCAGCGGGCATGCTTTTGCCCCATCCGGCGAGGCGCGCAGCTTGCCGCAGCACGTTCTTGAGGCGCGTGGTGCTAAACACCGGGCCGCCATGCTGGCCATATTCAAGGTCCTCATCGTCCCCAAGCAAGCGCAAGCGAAGGTCTAGTGGGTCTTCACCCAGCTCGGCCGCAATCTCATCCAAGAAGCTCTGGATCACGAACGCATTTGCCGTATGGGCGGGTGCGCGCCAGCTGCCTTGTGGCAGGCCGGAGGACGCCATCAAATACTCGAGCCGCAGGTTATCAACGCGCCCCGCCGGGAAGTCATCCACATATAGGTCCGCCTGATACATGGTCTCCGGCGCTACATTGTCCCGACGATAATATTTCGGCGTGCCCGCAAGCCGCTGTGACCAGGCAACCAAGTTGCCGTCACCATCAAAACCTGCATGCATTTCATGGTGGCCCATTGGGCGGTAAAAATCATGCGCGAGGTCATCTTCCCGGGTCCACATCAGGCGCACTGGCACACCTGCTGCCTGCGATATGGTGACAGCTTCCGCCACATGGTCGCTCGTTAGCCGTCTACCGAAACCTCCGCCAAGCCGGGTGTATTTCACGTCAATGTCCAACCGGTCGAGGCCGGTCAGGCGCGCGGTGATGCGCGACGCACCCGAAGGGCTTTGGAATGGGCCTATGACCGTGGCGCTGTCAGCGCGCACATCCGCAATACAGTTCTGTGGTTCTAGCTGCGCGTGGGACACTGTCGGGATACGATAGGTGTGGGTTACGCGGGTTGCCGCGCCCGCCATTGCGGCATTAAAGTCACCATCGTCGCGCACGATCTGGCCGGTGGTGTTAAGCAGCCGCTCGCACTGCGCGTCCAGGCTTTCGGTGCTCTCGCCAGCGTGTGGACCATGGTTCCAGGTGATGGTCAAAAGGTCTTTGGCGCGCTTGGCGGCCCAATAATTGTCTGCCACCACGGCCACGCCGGCTGAGAGGTATGTGTAATTGCCTGCCGGGTCAGGCCGGTCGAGCACATGCACCGAATGCACACCTGGCACAGCCCGCGCGGCTGCATCATCCACAGCCTCAGCAAAGCCATCCAGATACGGGCAATGCGCCACCATCGCCACTTTGGCGCCCCGATACTCCATGTCCATGCCGTAGAGCGGCTTGCCGGTTACAATGTCTTTGGCCACTTTTTGCTTTTGTGCGGTGCCAAGCAGCGTGCGCTCCGTCCGTGACTTGAACGTGGGCTCAAAGCCTTCAGGCAATGTCTCATTCGCTGCTGCTTCGATCAACGCGCCATAAGGAATGCGTGCACCGGAACTGGTCACGATATGGGACGCAGCAGTGCCAAACTCTGCAATCGGAACCCCTTCGCGAGTGGCAGCGGCCTGCAAAATGAGCTGCCGAGCTACTGCCGCCGCGCGGCGGAGCAAGGTCCAGTTGCGCGGTGTACTGGTTGAACCACCCGCCCCCTGCGGCACAGCTTTGAAAGCAATGTTGCCGTCCTCGCCGCGCATGATTGAATAGGGCATTGGCTTGGTGTCGAGAGTTTCAAAATCCAGGTCCAGCTCTTCGGCAAACATCATCGCAAGCGACGTGTCCACACCCTGCCCCATATCGGGCGACGGACCGTAGAAAGTGGCGCTATTGTCGGCGTGCAATTTTAGAAGCGGTGTAAGCTCTGAACCTTCTTCATTGTCAGCTGCTCGTGAATTACCTGAAAACGGCGCCACAATCGTTAAGGCGCCGGCAGCAAAGCCGTATGCCAAAAACGTGCGACGATTGATGTGTGTGGCCATCTTGCGTCCCCCTCATTGTTGCCGGTCCCCACCAGCATTAGCGTAATACTATAACACAGCAATTCGGGCCCGTATGGCGGCTCACCCCGTTCTTCACTCAGGTCATCGAATTTATTTCGGGCACGGTGCATTCAGGATTTGGTCCACGCCCGACAATCACGGGTGACAGAACTGAAAAAAGCCGGTAGCGTGCATTTCATGACCGAGCACAGTGATATTGCAGCCCCGGTAGAGTCTTTGGGCGACGCGCCAGATGCGTTTGTGCTCAGGCTTCCTGTGGAAATCACCAGCCCATTTTTGTTTACTGTCCCTCATTCTGGTCGACATTACCCAGACAGCTTCAGGAAAAGATCACGCCTCAGCAACCGGGATTTGCGCCTTTCGGAGGACGCTTTTGTTGACGACCTGTTTGCGGGTGTTTCCTCATATGGTGCGACGCAAATCGTCGCGACGCATGCCCGCGCTTTTGTAGACCTAAACCGGGCTGAAAACGAACTTGAGCCGAGTATGTTCTCGGGGGAAATCGGCTCGTATGAAGTCGACCTGAATAACCGCGTGAAAGCCGGGCTTGGCGTTATACCGCGCATGATCGGCGAAGGCATGCCGATCTATGAGGGCAAGATTCCGATCAGGGAAGCTTTCAAGCGGCTAGAGACGGTCTATGAACCGTATCATAATAAAGTGGCTGATTTGCTGCAGGCGCGCCACCGGCAGTTTGGTTCATCGGTCCTGATTGATTGCCATTCCATGCCATCAGGACCCGAACTGGGTCGCCGCCGCAAGGCCCAGCCTGACATTATTTTGGGCGATTGTTGGGGCACCAGCTGTTCGCGCGAACTAACCGGCCTTGCCGAGCGATTGTTCCTGGAAGCGGGATTGCGGGTGCGCCGAAACATCCCTTATGCCGGCGGGTACGCCACCCGCTTCTATGGTAAGCCCGCGCAAGCATGCCATGCCCTGCAAATTGAGATAAATCGCGGCATCTACATGGATGAAACCCGCGTTGAAAAGCTGCCAGAGTTTAATGAAGTACGCGACAAAATGGTCAAGGTCGCCTGGTCACTCGTGGAGCTTTATGACCAGCTACCCGCTGACATTCCGGCCAAAGCCGCGGAATAACCCTCGCCTTAAAAGAAAAACTCAAGTGCCGTATAGAAAAAGAACGGGTTGCCATTGCCTGTTGCGTTTGGCGCGTTATCAAAAAACTCGCCGTTCTGGAACGATACCGCCCCCACTTCGAAGCGGGCTTTGCCTTCAAATACAGGCATGCGGAAACGGCCCTGAATCTGGTGGCCCGTGAATGTGCCCGAATTGCCCGTGATGTCGCGAACACCGATGCGTCCAAAGCTGTCTGTGGCGCTGTCCAGCCAAACGGCCTGCCAGTGCAGCATCAGGTCCCAGCTTGCGTCTGAACGATACATAAGTCTTGCGCCAGGCGCGTTGATATTGTTGCGGTGCACCAGGGTGAACAAGCCGGTGGGACCCAGGTCACCACGGATGGGGCCAAAGATAGGATCAAACAGGCCAGACTCGCCGTCATTTGGGTCATCGTCGCCGCTTGCATAGTCGTAGGTAACGGCCAAATTCAAGCCGCTGTCCGCATAGCTGTAGCCAACCTCTGCATGCAGGAAGCTGGCTTCTACGTCCAAATCTGTCACATCAAGAGGATTAGCTGTTTGGCGGCGCTCACCGCTTTGGATTGCGCCCTCAATATCAAAATCCCACGCGCCTTCGCTGCGGGCTTTCTGGAACTGCGCACCAAGCGTGAACAAATTTCGGTCACGAGACTGGCGCCCAGTCGCGCCGTCATCTTCTTCATCCAACCATACGGCGTAGCCGCGGGAGGTGACGCCATCGATCAGGGTTTTACTCTCTGCAAACACGCCCGCAAGCGTGAGGTCGTCACTAAAGCGATCATGATCAACGTCATTGTCATCCAGCGACGGTGTGTCGTTGGGCCGGATTTCCGCAGGCATCATCCAAAAGGCCTCAACCCGATTGCCGTTGTCTGTTTGCAAATGCGCCCGGGCACCAAGGAAACTGAAACGCGTGTTGCGGTAGCCATTGCGCCCGATGATGCGGCCGCTGCCCATTGGCCAGGTGAAACGGCCTGCCCGCACACCGGCTTTGGCGCCAAAAACAGCCGAGGCATCAAACTCATACGCCAGGTAATATTGCAGCGGCTCGACCGCATTAACCTGGCCAGGTGTAACGTTGCGGACGTCGTCGACGCCGTATATGCGCGAGTCTTCAACTTCAACAACAGCAGAAAAGCCGCTATTGGTGGCCGTGACATTCAGACCTGTGCGAAAATTAAAGATATCTTCGCTGCCCACGCGGCTCTGTCGGAACTGATTGTCTAAATACTCGTACATCACGCGGTGAGCGCCTTTGACCTCAACCGTCCAATCATCCGCCGCCGCGGCGTTAGAGCAGGCCACACTAATGAGTGCTACGCCGGCTAGCGAAAGGCGTGATTGGATCAAAGAATGCATCGAGTTCCCCATGTAACAGTCTTTAGGAATTAGAGTATTTACCGCATGAAAAGTTACGTTCACGTAAAGAGATTAGATTGCAACCGCTAAAAAAAAGGCCACGCTTGCGCGTGGCCCAGGCTCAGGGAGGAAACGCCCACGGAGGGCATTGACGAGCAACACTCGTCACATTTTAAGATAAATGCCCGGGACCGTTTTGCCAAGGGCACCCCCCTGTCACGAACCAGTGAATTGCCTGTGTGGACCACCTAGTTGACTGAAATATCTCAATATTTTCGCGCGCTCCGCTAAATATTTTTTCCACAGGCTTTTGCAAAAGTCGAAAAATTCCTGTGGCTGTTCACCAGAGACTCGGACCCGAATCGCGCTAAATGATTGTTTCAAAAAAACTTCATGCCAGCGACACCCATCTGTCACAAGGCGAATAGAGGGTAAGCACCAACGAAGAAAAGCGGAACTGCTGTAGCAGCCAAGGACAAGAGCTTTGGTAGGGACAGGATAAACCAAGGAACGAATTGGGAAGGCCAAAGATGAAACAGCCAACGTCCCTAGTTCCCTGATAAGTGGTGCTTTTTCATGCTCCCCTCATTTTTCCGAGAAAACAGCGGCCCAAGCGGGTCAATGGCGCCAGTCATCGGTGCAGTTGCCGAAGAGGTCATGAAAGAAGACGCCTCGGCTTCAGATTACCGAAAACAGGAAAGCGACAGGCACACTTACCGGAGTGTATTCATTTCTGACACCCATTTGGGCACAAAAGCGGCCCGAGTTGACCTGCTGCTTGATTTCCTGAAAACCGTGCGTTGCCAGGAACTGTATCTGGTGGGTGACATTGTCGATGGCTGGGCCATTCAACGCAGCTGGTACTGGGACACCGCCCATAATGATGTGATCCGCCGCGTGCTGAAGATGGCCAAGCACGGCGTGAAAGTTGTGTATGTCCCGGGCAATCATGACGAGGGCCTGAGGGGCTTTGAAGGCAACGACCTCGCTGGCGTTTCGCTGGAGCATGAACTGATTTTTGAAGCTGCAAACGGCAAGCGGTACTGGGTCTTGCACGGCGACCAATTCGACGGCGTTGTGAAATATGCCAAGTGGCTAGCCCATGTGGGTGACCGCGCATACGCAGTACTGCTCAAACTCAATACCACCGTTAATAGCCTGCGCCGCTTGCTTGGCTACGATTATTGGTCCTTGTCCGCTTACTTGAAACACAAAGTCAAAAACGCGGTTGAATACATCGGCAAATATGAAGAAGCCGTTGCGGCAGAAGCCAAGCGCCGCGGCGTCGATGGCGTGATTTGCGGTCATATTCATCATGCGGAAAAACGCAATTTTGACGGCGTTGAATACATGAATGACGGCGACTGGGTAGAGAGTTGCACGGCACTTGTTGAAGACAAGCACGGCGAGTTTCACATCCTGCATTGGGCAGACGAAATCGCCAAACGTCCGAGCAAACCCGAAAAAAGTCAGGTGAAAAAGAGCAAGAAAAACAAAAAACGCAAGTCCAGCAAAGAAGACGCCCCTATCCCAATAGCTGCGGAGTAAGTTTCATGGATGGCTCGTTGCCACTCACCCAGAACCTGAAGATTTGCATTGTGACGGATGCCTGGCATCCGCAGGTGAACGGCGTGGTGCGCACGCTTGAGAACCTGCACCGCAATCTGGAGGCTATGGGGCACAGCGTGTCCATGCTGACACCCCGCTTGTTTAAAACCCTCCCTTGCCCGACCTACCCTGAAATTCGCCTGAGCATCGGCGCGCGACGCAGAACAGCCAAGCTGCTTGATACGCAGGAACTGGACGCTGTTCATATCGCGACCGAAGGCCCGCTTGGTTGGGCGGCGCGCCATTGGTGCATCAAAAACAATGTTGAGTTCACAACCGCCTATCATACCGCTTTTCCTGAATATATTGCGGCACGCAGTCCCTTTCCTGCCAAGTGGTTCTATCCTTTGTTCCGCCGGTTTCATGAGGCCAGCAAAGGTGTACTGGTGGCGACCGAAACTGTGCGCCAGCAGCTGCTTGAACAAGGTTATAAGAATATCGTGCCCTGGACCCGCGGTGTGGATACATCTCTCTTTGAACCACGCACCAGCACCATAGCAGTGCCGGAATTGGTGGGGCTTGCGCGTCCAATTCAGTTGTATGTGGGGCGGGTCGCCGTCGAGAAAAACATTGAAGCCTTTCTGCACACAACTGTGCCCGGTACCAAGGTGATTGTGGGTGATGGCCCGGCTACCGAAAAACTCAAAGCCAAACACCCGGACGCACACTTTGTAGGCGCCAAGTTTGGTGACGAACTGGCCGCATTTTATGCGGCGGCTGACGTTTTCGTTTTCCCCTCCAAAACCGACACATTTGGCTTGGTAATGATTGAAGCGCTGGCGGCCGGCACACCCGTTGCCGCTTACCCCATACAAGGACCGTTGGATGTGGTGGGCGCTTCTGGCCGTGGACCCTTCAAAGAATGGAACAGCCAAATCGCTGCACTGGATGATGACCTGAACATGGCAATCCAGGTGGCGCTCACACTTGATCGGCAAAGCTGCAATCAATTTGCGAGACTCTACGATTGGCCAACGGTTGCGTACCAATTTGTTCAGGCGCTTAGCATCAACAAAAGTATCGCCGCTTAGCTTGCCGGCACTTCGTCTGGACCCGGGAGCGTTTCAAACTGTGGCAGTCCGTCGACTATGTCGTAATAGTCACCCTTGTTGCCGACAAATATATGGAAGATTGTTTGTGTCTCGGTTGCGCCGTCGATCGCACCCAGGTTAATGCCGAGCCAATCCTGGCCAGGGATATCAAAAAAGAGGGGCGAGCCGCAGGTGCTGCAAAAGCCGCGGCGGACAGTTTCTGAAGACTGGTACCACCGAACATTGTCTTCGCCACTAATGCTGACTTGCTCTCGCGGTACATCACTGCCAACACTGAAGTGGCCTGTGCTTTTGCGGCACATAGTGCAATGGCAAGCATGCGGCTCCGGTAACTTGCCTTTCACTTTGATTTGAACCGCACCACATAGACAAGACCCTGATGGCATGACTATCCTCCTCACATTCTGCATGGGCAGTTTATCAATTCATCCCAATAAACCAAGTCTGGCAAACCGCAATTCTGTGTAAAAAATGAGCAATGTTTTGTTTACATATTCGCCCTACAATTTGGTCATGGTTGTGGGTGATATAAAGCGTAGTTTTTGCAATTTGGCGCGTCCGGTTATGGTGGCTGCCGCCTTATCGGCTGCGGTTTCCGGTACGGCAGCGCAAGCGCTGTGGCACGACACACCCACAACAATCAATTTCTTCACCCACGGTGACACACGATTTGCCCAGTTTGACGAAGATAAGAATGTTACCGGCAAAATCGCTGACATGCTGGCGTGCGCTGCAGGGCCGCTGGATATGGACTTCAATTTCCAGTTCGCACCTTTGTCACGGGCGACCACAATGCTCAACACTCAGGACCACATGTTGTGGTTCCCTTCAGGCCCAAATGACAACCCAGAGCAACAGCGCCGCATGGTGGGTCCGCTTGGGACTGTTGATATCCTGTGGTACCAGCTCAAAAACGCAGAAATGGACGTCACGTCAGACGAGTTTATGCAGCAGGCGCGCGTAAGTGCATACAAAGGCTCCATCTTTGAAGACATTCTGCAGCGCGATGGCTACAATTTTGTTCCGGGCAGCACTGACCACAACCGGATCATGTACACGCTCCTGACCGGCGAAGTTGACGCTGTGCTGGCGGTTGATTTTCGCTTCAAACTTCCCGGGGAAACCCAGCAAATGATGAAAAACCGGGTCAAAACCACCCTGCGCAGTCAAGTGCCCGTATTCCTGACGCTGTCGCGCCATTTGGCGGATGAGCACCCTGAACTCGCGCGTGATTTGATGCGTGAGCTGAACAACTGCAACCCGGAAGGGCGCGCGCGTTAGTCCTCATCCTTTTTCTTGCCGTATGATGAGAGCGTGAACTCTTCGCTCGGCGGCGGTGTTGGCTCAGAAGGCGCCTTGCCTGAAAGCTCATTCCAGCGGTCATGAAAATCGGGCAAAATCTGGATCAGGACAGTTGCGGGAAAACCAGCATAAAAGGCGGACATGTACAGATAAATGCCCACATAAAAAACGAGGCCTAACGGCACAAAAATCACTGCGGCAATATTGGGACTGATCAGGCTCGCGAGACCACCAACAATGGCTGCAGCAATGGCAAAGGCGATCATGCCCAGCATCAGCATCACCATCAATGCAAAGGCGCCGACGAGATAAGTGCCCACCATGCGCCATCCCATTCCCTTGCTGACTGCCAACGCATTTTTGAAGGTGGCGTCAGGAATGCCCGCAGCAATCGCGGGAAACACGAGGCTGGCGCGCAGAAAGTATGGCATTGCGATAATGACAACAACAAACCAAACCGCAAAGGGTCCAAACATACCCCATACTTCCTCCGTGGGAATAGTTCGGCTTTGTCCTGCGGGAATTGTGGTGAATAGGTCCCAAAATAAAATAAGGTAGGGCACCATGAATAGCAGGAACAATTGCGTTGCTTTGACCAAACTTGCTTTGTACCCATCCCACCAGTCGGGTGGGCTATATGGCGTCCCTATCTCGGTGCTGCCACCTGAATATTCACCGTTCATGACAAACCGCTGCCAGTTGTAGGTGAAGGCAACACCAATCAAAAGCATGGGAATAATACCAACCCAGGACGCAAAGATAACACCGGCAGGCAAAGCGGAGACATTGCCGCCAGTTGCCTCACCCGAACCTGATAGCACCATCAGATAAACTGTTGTGAAATAGATGCCCAGGCCCGGAATTGCCGCAACCGCAGGCCATACTGCGGCGCGCAACAAGGCACGGAAATGCACCCGCGGCACATTCAATGCTGTTTCGATGGTAGCCCCAAACTCAAACTTATTCTGTTTCATGCTTGGTCTCCGTCCGCGCGCTCGGTTGGCTCGCTGTTTTCCAGGTTATCCATCCCACCCAGCTGCTTGAAAAGGCTTGAATTCAATCCGGCCCACAAAAGTGTAGAAACGGCGACGGAATAGCCTAGCTGGGCATTCACAATCAGTACGTATATGGGGGAGTCGTTGACCGCACTCACTTGCGCTTCTTGGGAATAGAAGACAAAGCTGACAGGCGCAAACAACACAAGGACAATGATGGTCATCACCACATAGGCTCCGGCCAGAGCAAGCACGTTTCCGCTGCTCAAAACAAAAGCATCTCTCATTTTGTTTTCGGCGCTGTTAACCGCAATGGCTGGGAATACCAATGCTATGCGGGGTACAAAAAGAAGACACGCCACTAACACAATGGCCATCAGGATGCCTGCTACGCTATCTGTCATTTGGCTGATGCCTACGAAAGAAATCACGAGCGCCACAATGACAACTAGGACCAGCACAAAATAGTAAAACAGCGTGCGCTTAGCAAAAGCATTCCAATGGTCACCGCCTATTTGCTGCTCACCCAACAGGGCAAAGCGGTGCCAGCTGTAAATAAATACGCTTTCTGCCATAATTTGGAGAATGGAGAACCAAATTCCCTTCGCACCAAAATAGTCTTGTGCCAGCCCAAAAATAAGCAGAACGGTCCCGCAATAAAAAACGAGACGAACTGAGAACACGCCGCCTTCTTTCAAAAATCCGAAGGCTTCGCCAATAGCAGCCAAAGCACTAGCCCGCGGCAACGCGCCTGCGTGTTCTTCTATAAAACTCATAGGACCCCCTTATTTCGAAATCGGAGCGTATAGAAAACACCATCGAAAACAAGCCTGTTTTTTGGCTGTAACCGGCTTCTTCCTTGCCAGTAGGAACTTTCCCGCCTATAAGGCGCGCAAGTGAAGGGAGAGGCCTGCGGTGGTTGCCGCAAATAGGGCCTCTTTTTTGGGTTTTGCCCAATACGGAACCGGCCCTCGCCGCCTTTTGGTTTTGGCCAGACCACCCACGGGACAATCCCATGCGGTGGTCGGGTGCCAAGGAACAGAAAGCGTCGGCTGGACCAGCATCAACAAAAATACAGCGCGCCAGCAAGCTGGCGGCATTTGGATTTACGGCCATGAGCAAAAATATTCGCAACATCGCGATCATCGCGCACGTTGACCACGGCAAAACCACTCTGGTGGATAACCTGTTCAAGCAAAGCGGTACCGTGCGGGAAAACCAGCGCGTTGAAGAACGCGCGATGGACAGCGGCGACTTGGAGCGCGAGCGCGGCATCACCATCCTCGCGAAATGCACCAGCGTAATGTGGGGCGACACCCGCATCAATATCGTGGACACGCCAGGTCACGCTGATTTTGGCGGTGAGGTGGAGCGCATCCTCTCAATGGTGGACGGTGTTGTTCTGCTGGTTGACGCTGCTGAGGGCCCGATGCCGCAAACCAAGTTTGTGACAGCTAAGGCGCTTGCGCTTGGCCTGCGCCCGATTGTGGTCGTGAACAAAGTCGATAAGCCAGACGGCGACCCGGACGCCGCAACGGACGCCTGCTTTGACCTGTTTGTGAACCTGGACGCCGACGACGATCAGCTGGATTTCCCAATCCTCTACGCTTCTGGCCGCGATGGCTGGTGCGACAACGAGCTTGATGGCCCGCGCGAAAACCTGCATCCGCTGTTTGAAAAAATCATCGAGCATGTACCAGCCCCAAAAGTGGTAACCGACGGCAACGCCGACAAGCCATTCTCGATGCTGGTTTCCATGCTGGACCGGGACAATTTCCTGGGCCGTATCCTGACCGGCCGCATTGAAACAGGGCGCGTGAAAGTCGGCGACGCCATCCATGCGCTCAGCCGCGATAACAAAATCATTGAGGCGGGTCGTATTTCAAAGCTCCTGTCGTTCCGCGGGCTGGAGCGGGTGCCGGTTGAAGAAGCCGAAGCGGGCGACATTGTCGCGATCGCAGGTCTTGCGACCGCGACGGTGGCGGACACTATCGCCATTCCGGAAGTGACCGAGGCGCTGCACTCCACACCGGTTGACCCACCCACCCTTGCCATGACCTTTATGGTCAACGACAGCCCACTTTCGGGCCGTGAAGGCAAGCATGTGACCAGCCGCGTGATCCGTGACCGTCTGCTTAAGGAAGCTGAAGGCAACGTGGCGATCAAGATCACTGAAACCGACAGCAAAGACGCGTTCGAAGTGGCAGGCCGCGGCGAGCTGCAGCTGGGTGTGCTTATCGAAACCATGCGCCGCGAGGGTTTTGAGCTGGCAATTAGCCGCCCGCGCGTTCTCTATAAAGTCGACGAAAACGTCAAACGCCTTGAGCCATATGAGACCGTGCAGGTGGACGTGGACGAAGCGTACCAAGGTGTCGTGGTTGAAAAGATGACCGGCCGCAAGGCAGAGCTCATTGGCATGGTGCCATCAGGTGGCGGCAAGGTGCGCCTGACGTTTGACGCTCCGGCGCGCGGCCTAATTGGTTATCACGGCGAGTTTCTGACCGACACCCGCGGTACCGGCATTATGGCGCGCGCTTACGATCGCTATGACGCTTACAAAGGCCCAATCCGCGGCCGCCAGCGCGGCGTTCTGATCGCCACCGGCGGCGGCAAGGCCGTGACTTACGCACTCTTTAACCTGCAGGAACGCGGCATCATCATGATCAATGGTGGTGACGAGACCTATGAAGGCATGATCATCGGCGAGCACAGCCGCGACAATGACCTTGATGTGAATGTTCAGAAGGCAAAACAGCTGACAAACATCCGCGCCGCCGGCAAGGACGAAGCCGTGAAGCTGACCACACCAAAGGTGCTGCCACTTGAAGAGGCGCTCGCATACATCAATGATGATGAGCTGGTGGAAGTAACGCCCGAGAGCATTCGCCTGCGCAAGCGCTACCTGCTCCCGCACGAGCGCAAGAAGGCCGCTAAAGCTGCGGAGTAAGCGCGAGCAAAGATAGAATTCAAAAAGGCGACTTTCGGGTCGCCTTTTTTGTTTGAATGCTGTTCCAGCCCTCACCCCCACACGGCCACCCATAGGTTAATACCGTGCGGTGGTCGGGTGGGGGTGAGGGCTGGTGCAGCGCGCTTCAACGCAAAATCAAAACCACTTGTCCATTCCCGCCTTTTTTGTGCCGCACTTGTAATCTAGAAAACACTCACCACATCTTGTGGAACAAAGCGCACCGGTAAAAACCGGGCGATAAAATAAAACGACACGACAAGCGAAGGGAAAACCCCATGAAGACGCAAAAACCAGCACTTGCCTACGGTGTGAAAAAAGTTGAGTACGCCCGCCGCGTGCGCGAGCATGAACTCACTAACACTGTTGTTGCTGCCAATGCAGGTTCAACCGGCGTTTTTGCCAGCATCAAAGGCCTTTTTAACTAAGGCATTTTAGCTGAAACAAAAGTCTGTAAGCGGCTCGGCGTCCGGCCCAGCCGCCTTTTCTCGTTTGCTATCCCAACTTGACATTGGCATTGACTTGGGCAGATTTGCGCGGCGGGCTTTGGCTCGCGCAATCTGTTCATAAGGTGATACATATGCTGCGATGGGCCATCCTTGGCACAAGCTTTATTTCGGAAACAGTGGCTGGTGCCATCAAGCAAAGTGACGGCTCGACGCTGCGCACAGTCGCGGGACGGCACGAGGGCCGGCTGAAGGCCTTTGCCGACAAATATGCCATTCCACACGCTGTGACAGACTTTGAGGCCGCAATCAACGACCCCAAGATTGATGTGGTCTATATAGGCCTGCCAAGCCATCTGCATGCGCACTACAGCCTGTTGGCGGCTGCAGCAGGCAAGGCGGTGCTGTCAGAAAAGTCGCTTACTGTTGACATGAAAAGTGCGCGCGACCTTGTTGGTGGTTTAAAGCAACACAACACCTTTTTTGTTGAAGGCTTGATGTATCTGGCTCACCCCTTGTATGGGCGCGTCACTGAACTGCTCACAGACGGACGGCTTGGCACCATCCGGGCGATCAATGGTTTTTATGCGGCTGACATTGCCGCCTTTGTAAACCCTGCAGGTAAAGGCACACTGTATAATCTGGGGTGTTATCCGGCGTCATTACTGCATCTGGTCATTCAGTCCGCTTTTGGGGACGAAATATTTGCTGCGCGCACGATGGCGGCGCATGCCAACCGTAACGCAAACGATGGCAACATTTGCGATACAAGCGTGAGCGTGCGTTTCAACAACGGTGTGCTTGCCACTCTGCACTCCAGCGATACACACGGCATGAGCCATGGCTTCACAATGATGGGCAGCAAGGGCAGCCTGTCGTTTCAAACAAATCCATGGTTGCCGGTTGCAGGTGACAATATACTGCTGTGGCAGCCCTATGAGAGCGAGGCCAAGACGATTGTTGTGAACGACCCGCATGATGCCTTTTACCATCAAGTGAAGTTAGTGGAACGATGCATTGCCGAGGGCTGCACTGAGGCCACGCGCCCCAGCCCCCGACATGCGGATTCGCTCGCCATTATGAAACTCTTGACTGACTGGGAAGCTGCCTGCCGACTTTAGCTGGTGATAGTCGCGCGTCAGGTGCGGCGACAAAAAATGGTGTATACACCCGCCACGTGCGCGAGCATGAACTCACCAACACTGTGGTAGCGGCAGAGGCTGTTTCCTCTGGCTTTTTTGCCAGCATCAAAGGCCTGTTTGACTAGGTTTTTCCAGACCATTTTTGCGCCAATCCCGTATTGTGCGGATGACGCTGCTTGGCGTTTCGCCTTTTATCATTGAGCCGTCAAAGACCGGGTTCACAGGCTGACCACGCCAATTGCGCAACTTGTGGGCCTTCTTAAGTTTGATTTCAACAAGGTTATTGTGGTCTCTCGCCACAAAGAACCTGCTTTTCTGCGCCGGTGTACTGCAGCCACTGAGCGCCGACCTTTCCAGCCGCATCGGACCCTTTATGCTGCCGATCTCCAGATAGTCTTCATGCAGGGTGATCGCCAGTTGTGGTGTGGCGAACGGCAGCACCTGCCTGCTCAGGATTGAAAACATGGCCCACGAGAGGAAGACGCCGAGCGCCGACACTTTCAACCGGTCTGCAAGCGGCGTTTCCTGAAACCATATCGTAAAGCACCCCAGTGCTACGACGAACAAGAGCAAAACCAGCAGGGCATGGATCAGCAACATGCCAGATTTGGTTCTAAATACGATCGACCCAGTCATATCACCCCAGCTTGAAATAGTTCCGGATCGCCAACAGCGCGAAGAAGATGAGGATGGCGGACACGAGGTTCTGGAAGAAGGCCCAGACCCGCACCCATGGCGGCACCTTGTCCACACCCCCAAACAGCACATTGACCGATACGTCATAGCTGTCTGAGATATAGCCCAACAGCGGCAGGCTGTTAGCGAAGCTATAGGACGCCAGTTCAAACGGCCCACTCTCGCCGGCAGGCCAGCTTATTTGCAACCCGTAGAACAGTGATGAGAGCAAAACCAAACCAAGTAGCCAGCCCAAAGGCCGCCAAAAACTGAGCCCACATTTGCTGAACAGCTCAAAAGCATTAATCATTGCCACTTCACGCCAACTACGCGTTTCATGGCCGCGCCGGCTTAACAACTCTGCTCGGAAAAAACGCTTCTCCGCGAGGTGATGATGTCCTTGGTGTGCTAGCTCTCCCAGCTTCCTCAGTTTTGAAGCAGCACTTTCATCAGTGCTACTTAAACGCTGGATAGTACCTCCAGCTATTGCTCCGATAGTCTTGGGAAGAGCTTCATGCGCCGGAAAAGTGATGTGCACATAACTAAGATTTGGAGCATTATGAAACCTAGAACCTCTGAAGTCCGGGATGGTGATACTCTCATGTGTAATAGCGGTTTCGACATATTCGGACTGCAATTCTGCACTCCAATTCTCATACCCACCAAATTCCCCGTCCGCCGTGTCAACTGACACCGGCAATGGAGTGCCTTTTTCCTTTCCGAACCAACACTGGTCAAAATTTACATAGCCATCAAATCTGGAGTTGGCGAATGTCGTTTTCGAAGGGCCCAGACTGTGCATAGACATCCGCAACAAAAACTGACTGCGCTGAAAGTCCACGTTGGAATGCGCGACAATGTTGTTCCAAGATGCTGAATAAAAAAATACTGTATCGTCAAAATGGGCAGTCTTAAAAAACTCTGTGTTATCAAAGTCAGCTACCCAACGAAACACCGCCCCCCTAAAGCTAACTCTATCATGAAACTTAGCGGACTCAACAAGCACCCAACGCTGAAAAAGTGCGCCGGTAAAATTCGTTTGGCATGTAAATTCAGTATTGCACAACCAGAGCCAACGTCGGAATTTTGTACCCATAAATGATGCAAAATAAGGACCCTCAAAAAGTGCACGATCGAAGCGCCCTGTCCCAACAAATTCAGCTTTGCTAAAAAGTCCACCCTTGGAAAATCGCGCGTTGATGAAGTTGGCTTCAACCGGAAACACCATTCCGTGAAAGTCATATTCAGTAATCAAATATCGCCCGTTTTCATCCTTCGTTTGACCCCACCCAAAATCAATGTCCTGGTACTTGGGCTCTACATCATCTAGAGGTTTCCAACTCAAGTAAGTCGCCTCTTTAGTGACTACTCTACGCAACCAACGCTCTGCATGGAACATCACCCATAAATTCCAAGCATCGGGGCCTTTTTCGAGCCTCTCCAAAGGCAACAGATTGTCCAATTTTTTGGCCTCATCTACATTGCGTTCAGAGGTATCGCCGTTCATTCGAATAGATGCAGGCACGTTTTGGGCGTAATAAACCGGCTTGCCGTCGATCAGATAATCCGGGTGCGGTTCGGATTCATACTCGATGCCATCAATGATGTTCTTGTCGGCCATGCTTGTCCCCCTTGTGCAGCAACTATGCCCTTATGGGTTGCAACTACACAAGTGGGATTTGATTGGCTGCACAGAGGGTGCGCTTAATTCTGGCCCAGATAATTCAGGATCGAAACCACACAGGAAACGCCGGGCCAGTTGCCGCTGGCGCCCGCTTCCGCGTAGCGGATGGTGAGGGCGAGATAGAGGCCCTTGTCGCCGCTTAACTGCCAGCTGTTGCCAACCAGATAATCGGCCGGTGTAATTCTGGCGTTGCGACCAATGGTAAATTTGTTCCAGCCACATTCAATCCAGTTGCTCTCGGGGTCGGGCGGGGTGGTGCAGGCGCTTGGCACATAGCCACTTGGCACACCGCGCCGGAAGCGCGTGGAATTCCCTGGCTCCAGAAACTCTTCAAGGTCATCCCGCCGGTAGGCCTGTCGCCGCCTGTTAAAGCGCACATTGTGGGTGGTGCTCGCGTAGGCGTCGCCGTTGGCGCTCACCATAATGCGCACACGCTGTGGCAGGCGGAAGGCGCACTGCAGCTGGGATATCACCGCCTGCTGCGCGGATGCCTTAAGCGTTATCATCATCGGAAGCCCCGCCACGCCAAGGCGCAGCAGCTCCCGCCGGTCTTTCACCCGCGATGTCGCATCAGTATTTTCAGGATCCATCTGATCATTCATGGGCCTGCCTATCACTTGTTGAACCAAATGATCTGGCGCTCGCATGCGAGCCTTTGCCCCAACCAGAACATGATGAGCCTAACGGAAAATGTCTGGCGGACCAACAGGTTTTTTGGAGTAAAGCGTTGAAGTTAAACGCAAGTTGCAAGCCGGTCTTGCAAGTGCGCCACCACGGGTGCTGAGGCATCACACGCAAGGGCTGCCTGAAAGCTTTTGGCGGCTTCCTCGGGCCGCTTGAGCATGCGCAGCAACTCAGCGCGCGCGGTGTGAAACGGCGCGAATCCCTGAAGCTGCTCGTGGCTTGCCAACGCTTCCAGCTTCAGGAAGGCGGCCTCCGGCTGCCCGGCATGCGCCTCAGCAACACGGGCATTGATCGCCACAACGGGTGACGCCGTAAGCGTTTCAAGCGAGCGGTAAACGCTCAGCATTTGTGTCCAGTCTGTGCTGGCAAAATCGGGTGCCGCCGCGTGACCGGCCGCAATGGCCGCCTCCAGATGGTACCGCGTGAGGCTGTCGCCGGTTTGCGCCAGTTTCATATGCTGGAACGCAAGGTTTATCAGCTTACAGTCCCACAGGCTGCGGTTCTGGTGCCGCAGCACAATCAGGCGGCCATCCCCGTCCGTGCGCGCATCAAAGCGCGATGCCTGAAACGCAAGCAAGGCCACAAGGGCGTGCACTTCCGGCGAACTGGTATCCGGCTGGTGCGCGAGCGCAAGAGCAAGCCGCAGGGCTTCGTCCGCCACATCGCGCAAAATAAGTGCATCTCCCCGGCGCGGTGCGTAGCCAAGGCTGAACATTAGATAGATGACCTTGAGCACGGTCGGCAGGCGCTTTTTGATTTCAAAACGGCTGAGCTCGTCCGTCAGCGCCCCCTCTTCGGCCCGCAGCTTGCGCTTGGCGCGCGCCAGCCGCTGGCCAACGGCGGCGTCCTTTTTCAGGAACGCCAGCGCGATGTCCGTGGCGGTGAAACCACTGACCACCTTGAGTGTCAGCATCAACTGGTCTTCTTCCTGAATGGCGGGCTGGCAGCACAGGAAAATCAGCTTAAGTTCCGGGTCCGTGACCTGTGCGCCAAACAGTTGCCCGTGCGGGTCGGCTTCTTCGGTGACTGTTGGCGCCGGGTCCAATGCTTCCTCAAACTCAGGCAAGGCTGTCTCGCGGCCTTGTTTCCTCAGCCGGTCATAAGCTTTGTTGCGCGCCACCCGGTTGAGCCAGGCGGCAGGGTTGTCAGGCATGCCTTTAAATGGCCAGGTGGCCATCGCGGCGACGACTGCATCCTGCACAACATCTTCTGCCAGTTGCAGGCGTCCCGCCCCCAACCGGTGCACCAGATCCGCCACCAGGCGGCCGCGCTCGCGGCGGGCGAGGCGCTCCAGCTGATGGCGAATGATGTCGTTGCTCAGGGTTTCAGCCATGACAGCCCTTAGTCAACCGCGTGTATTTCACGCACTTCAAGGCCGGTATTGTGCACCAGATGCGGGCAGGTTTTTGCAATCTCTACTGCGGCGTCATAGTCCTTGGCCTGAATGAGCATAAATCCGCCCAGTACCTCAGCCAGTTCGGCAAGCGGCGTTTCGTGAACTTCGATGCCACCATCCGTGCGGGTCAAAACGCGGCCTGGGCCGTCAGCCAGTTTTTCACCGCCAACATAAACGCCGTCAGCCGTCATTTTTTCGGTCCAGGCGATATAGTCTTTAATGATTTCCATATAGTCATCCTCAGACAGGCCTTCATAGCGGTCCGGGGCATGATTGAGCATCAGGGCATAGGTATTCATAATGTGTTCTCGCTGTTTTTGTCTCGGGTTCCAAACAGGTGCCAATCACCTGTCACTGCAACAACGAACCAAGCGACGGCATTTTGACACTGCCTGATGAAAAAATCACGCGCCGCCTCTTAACTTAGAAACTTTGTTCTGATTTCTGTCAAAAATACAGTAAGTTAGGTAAATTTTTTCGCCCTAACGATTTGATAAGAAAACGCTTGCTATAATGTGGATAAGTGGGGTCAAAATAAAAAATCGGTGTTGGGACGGGGGTACAGTTGTGAGTGATCGTAAGGTCCAAGTGTTTTTTTATGGCTCATTCATGAGCCTGCCTATGCTGCAAAAAGCAGGCATTGCCAAACGGCCCTTTGCGCCGGCTTCCATTACAGGATTTGAACTTATCATTGCACCGCACGCCAATTTGGTCGAAAGCGGCGACGGCGTTGTCTATGGCATACTGGCGAACATGACGCATGTGGAGCTGATCCAGCTCTATCAAACACACCGCATTAAGCTGACGGATACACCTTATTTACCTGAGGCGGTAATGGTGCACACCCGCGGCGGCAAGATGCTGCCTGCCATGGTGTATATGGCCGCCACGGAAATGAGCGGCAAGCCAGACCCGGAGTATCTGCAATTGATGGCTGACGCTGCCCGGAACTATGGGTTTCCCAAATGGTATCAGGACCGCATCGCATCATTCAGTACATGAGCGGCGCGATTGCAGGCAATAAAAAAGCCGCTCAGGGAGCGGCTTTTTTGTGTGTATGGCAAAAGCTTATGTGCGAACACGCGCGAGGAAATTATTCACCGCTTGTTCCAGCACGTCCGCCTGCTCTGCGAGCCCACCAGCAGCCTGACCAACGACGGATGAGGCGCCGGCGCTGCGCTCCGCAACTTCCTGAACGCGCCCAACATTCTGGCCAAGGTTGGCTGTGCCCTGGCTGGCGTTTTGAACACTGCGACTGATTTCGCCTGTGGAGGCTTCCTGCTCCACAACAGCGGCCGCAATCATGCCGGATATTTCGCTGACTTGCTTGATCGCATCACGGATCGAATTCACAGATTGCACCGTGTCATTTGTGGCAGCCTGCATGGCGTTTACCTGGTCCTCGATTTCCTGCGTTGCTTTCGCGGTTTGGTTCGCCAGCGATTTCACTTCGCTTGCCACAACCGCGAAACCCTTGCCCGCGTCACCGGCGCGCGCTGCTTCAATGGTGGCGTTAAGCGCAAGCAGGTTGGTCTGTTCCGCAATCTCATTGATCAGCGTAATAACCTCGGCGATCCGGTCTGACGCTGCAGCAAGCGACCCAACGCGGGTTTCGGCTTCTTTCGCGACATCCATTGCTTTCATGGACGTGCCGTTAGCTGACTCGACCTGAGTGCGAATTTCGCCAATGGCGCCTGTGAGGCCTTCTGTTGCCTCCGCCACCGAGACCATGTCCTGGCTAGTTGCGTCTGTTGCGGCTGCAGCTGAACTCACTTCAAGGCCCGTTTGTTCAATTGCTTCTGACATTGTGTCAGATGCCATTTGAAGCTCAGCAACCGAACCTGAGAGCGACTGAATAACGCCAGAAATTTCCTGCTCGAACGAGTTCGCAAGCTCCCCTTGCATGCGCTTACGCTCCTCTGCGGCCTCAGCCGCTTGTGCGCTTTCCGCATCCAGGCGCTCTTGCTCCGCCTGCATTTTCTCCGCAGCTTCGTGTTTCTGCTGTTCTTCACGGGCTTTGCGCGCCTCTTCCGCTTCGTCGCGCAGGCGCTCAGTCTCCAACGAATTCTGACGCAAAAACTCTGTGGCACGCGCCATCGCGGCAATGCCGTCCGCATGATCCATATCTGTGACAGGCTTGTCGTATTTTCCTTCGGACAAAGCCCCCAGTTCCTGCTGCAGGCGCCGAAGCGGTCCCATCACACTCGCGATAATGGACACACTAAAGCCCAGTACAAACACGAACAGGATAGCGGTGTAGATATAAACCTCTGTCTGATGTGCTTCGGCTTCCCGGGCCGAGACCACACCCTCATTGAGTTCCTGAACCAGTGAACTGAACTGCCAAACAATGAACAAGGTGCCCAAAAGGGACAAAATAGTCAGCGCCCATATGCGCACGTTGACTTTAAAATTCCGGAGAAATGCGATCATGCAATCATTCCAAACACGTTACAAAACAAAGCAAGCCACCCCACAACTCGTGCTGCACATCTTTTAGCAGACCATAATCGATTTGGCTGCATCCGATTTTCTAAAATTACCCTAGTCCGTGAGGCCCCTACAACGCACCTTGAATCGACGCGCTGCGTGCTTATGTCTTGTAGATAACAAACGATAAAAAAAACATTAACAGCGAGAGTTACAGGAGGATTTCATGCGCCTTTTAATGGCGATATTCTTGCCCCCGATCGTTTTTTTCACAATCAACCGCCCGTTCCAAGGCTTGTTCTGCGCATTGCTGTGGCTTACCATTATCGGATGGCCCGTGGCGGCAATGTGGGCGATCTATAGCCTGAGCCAGTATCGCAATGACGAACTGCGCCGGGAAATGGATTATGAACGCCGCTACGGTCGTTACTAAAGCGTAACGAACTAGGGGAGACACGTTATGATCTGGGCAATTCTTATTGGTGCGGCAGCCGGTTACCTTGCAGGCAACATCCTGCGCGGTGAAGGTTACGGTGCGATTGGCAATATTTTTCTGGGTGTGCTTGGCGGCATTTTGGGCGACTTTTTGTTCGGCCTTGCCGGGTTCAGCACCACTGGCATCGTCGGTGACCTGATATCAGCCACTGTCGGTGCTATCCTGCTTGTTTTCCTGTTTGGAAAACGCCGGCACGGTGGCCGACAGCCAAACGACTAGCCAACTAATCGCGGAAGCGGGCCGGGTCGTACCAGCTCGCTTTTGCGCCAGCCTGTTTCAAGTCTTCCGGCATACCTTTTCCAAGCAACAGGAACGCAACATAGCGTGACCAGGCCGGCGAGGTTTGAATGCCGTATCCGCCCTGCCCAACATTCCAGAAAAAACCATCCACGCCGGGCTCAAACCCGATAACCGGCGCACGATCAGGCGCGAAGGTGCGCAGGCCAGCCCATTTGGCTTCAAGCTTGGTGACGCTTGAACCGGTTGCCCGCTCGAAATGGTCAACGGCAATGGCGATATCTTCCAGGTCTGGCTGGCTGTCACACGCCGCACTTGGTGTTTCGTCTGCCGGTGAAACGAGGTAGCCTTCACCTTCTGGTTTGAAATAAAAATCTTCATCAAAATCCAGGATGACGGGCAGATGCCTGTCAAACGGCAAGCCTTCAGGGTTTGGGATCGTCACAAGCGTGCGCCGCAATGGTTCAAGCCCCAAGGGTTCTATCCCGCACCGCTCAGCAACCTGATCCCCCCAGGCACCGGCAGAGTTAATGATGACACGGGCCTCAACCTCTTCTCGGCCCAGCTTCACGCGCCAGCCACCCGGGATACGATCAGCTTTTTCGAACTGAGCCTCCAGTTTGACTTCCACGCCCATTTTCTTAGCGGCTTTAATATAGCCTTGGTGCAATGCCGCCACATCCAGATTGCCGCATTCCATGTCTCGAATGGCGCCGACAAAACGACCGCCCGTTAGTTGCGGCGCAGCCTGTTGAAGTTCATCCGCTGAC
This sequence comes from Kordiimonadaceae bacterium, assembly GCA_017640725.1. Taxonomy (GTDB): domain Bacteria; phylum Pseudomonadota; class Alphaproteobacteria; order Sphingomonadales; family Kordiimonadaceae; genus Kordiimonas. The sequence continues at coordinate 718,973 of JAEPQB010000002.1, forward strand.
AGCATTTCAATGTGCGGCAGTTTTTGCTTGTCCCGTTCAAACAGGGCCCTGGCTTCTGCTTCTTGCTCGGTGTCAAAAACATGGATTGCGCCCAAGTCTGTGATCAGCGGCGCTTCACAAAAGCCGAGAGGTGGATTGTGCAAAAACTCCTTCGAGGCGGTTGTGAGCGGTTGCAGCTTTTCACCGCCATAGGTTTCTGCATAAAAAGCGGCAGACCGGCCCGTTGTGTGATAGCCCGCCTGCTCTTCCATATCGACAAGCATGCTTGCACCATGACCGGCAAGGCGATACGCCGCGCCCGCGCCCGCGATGCCGGCACCGACAATCAGAAAATCGAGCTTTTGCATACACACTCCATTGATCTCAGCCGCCAATTTGTGATCTAAGACATCTGCTTTTGCAAGCGGACATTCTGTCCTTTGCGCGAAAAACATCAGGCGGCGGTATCATGACCCTTTCAGCCCAGAAAATTCAGGAATTATCAGTGTTCGCGGGCGACCTCGCCACGGCAGCAGCTGAGGTTACACTCAAACATTTTCGCGCACCGATAGACATCGATAACAAGCTGGGTGATGCCGGTTTCGACCCTGTGACACTCGCTGACCGCGGGGCTGAAGAAGTCATCCGCGCTGCGATTGAAGCCAAATACCCAGATCATGCGATCGTTGGCGAGGAATACGGCGTAAAAGACACTGGCAGCCCGTTTGAGTGGGTGCTGGACCCCATTGACGGCACACGCGCCTTCATCTCAGGTCTGCCAACCTGGGGCACCCTGATCGGCCTAAAGTATGAAGGCGTGCCTCTTATCGGCGTTATTGATCAGCCATACTTGAAAGAGCGATATGTGGGTTGGACAAGTGGCGCCAGCCTGAACGGCAAGCCGATCAAAACGCGGGCCTGCAAAAGCCTAAGTTCTGCGACTTTGTCCACGACTGACTCGGACTTATTCGACACTGGCGACCGCAAAATTTTCGACCGAATTCTAAGCGAGGTGCAATTAGTGCGGTATGGTTTGGATTGCTATGCCTACGCTATTCTTTCGAGCGGATTTATGGATGTGGTTATGGAAAGTGGCCTGCAGCCCTATGACATGATGGCATTGATACCTGTTGTGCGTGGTGCAGGCGGCAGCGCCACCTGCTGGAGCGGTGACGCGCCGGGCGAAAGTGGCAAACTTCTGGCGGTTGGTGATACCAGCCTCGCGCAGACAATATTGACGGACATCAATTAAAGTCCGGTCTTCACACCTTATTTATTGTTCAAACGGACAGCATTGTCTTACCTTAGCAAAATAATGTAAATAATCGCCAATCCATGGAACTGACTACTACAGGGAATCTGCATTGGGCCGCCCAACAAAATTCAATCGTGACGATGCCATTGAACTCGCCATGAATACCTTTTGGGAAAAAGGGTTTGAGCCTACGTCTGTGTCGGATCTGGCGTCAGCTATGTCGATTACTCGTTCCAGCTTCTATAACAGCTTTGAAAGCCGGGAAGCGATTTTCGATGAAGCTCTTGTCCGATACCAGAATAGCGGGACATCCCTTATCCTCACACCAGACCTGGAAGGGTTTTGCCCGGTTCGCGCAACCCGCAAATTCTTTTATGACGTGTGTCAAAATCTGGTAAACGACGAAGACGCCAAAGGCTGCTTAATTATTAACTGCTACGTGCAAGCTGCCCCTGATATGCCAGCTCCCGCGGGCGTGCATTCCTTCATTGACAACAAACGTGACCAGTTCGAATTTGTGGCCCGTGTGGCACAGGAAAATGGCTCAGTTTCTCATTCGCAAAACCCCGCCACCATTGCAGATGCGCTTGTGGCACTGCTTGTTGGTGTAAACGTGATGGGCAAAGAAATCCGGGACGCAGACCGCTTATGGGCCAGCGCCGAAGCGACCCTGACAGCCCTTGGAATAACTGAGTAAGATTCTTACAGGACTGAAAAGTCCGGTCCACGTTTCAGGTCGATAAACTCGCCGATCGCATCCCACACCTTCGCCCGAATATCGTCAGACTCTTTGAGAATTTCATGCATGGCGCCCTCTATTGGCGCCAACCTGCCATGCGGCAGCAGTGCCGCAACATGGGACTGGGCAGCATTGTCAACAATCTGGTCCTCGCTAGCCTGCAAAATAAGCACAGGGTGCTGGATAGATTCCACATAGCCAGGCGCCATCAGCGTGTCGCACGACTTCATGGCTTCCAACAGCCATTTGTAGGTCGCACCACCAACCGCGAGCCGTTTGTCACGCGTGGTAATGAAATGATCTTCGTCTTCAAAACGGTCATCATCATGGGTCAGCTTGCGGCGCCAGCCCCAACGACCTTCTTTGAATTTGGTGTGGCCCGGCACATAAGCGGCGCCCAAACCAATTGTGGTCATCAGTTGAGCCAGGCCTTTGGTGATGGGGCGCGGGATGCCACCAGCTGCAATGCGCATCATGGGCGCAACCAATATGGCTGCATCGGCGTCGCGAGGATGATCATGCAAGAACCGCATAATCACATGACTACCTGCCGAATGCCCCATCAGAATGAAAGGCTTCGGCATTTTGTTCACCAGAGCTTCTTCAAAGAACTGATGTACATCGTCGATATGCTGGTCGAACGTATCAACATAATGTTTGTCGCGGTTGGAGTGCACGCGGTGTGACATGCCCTGCCCGCGCAAATCCATGGCCGCACAGGCAAAACCCATGTCGTTCCACAGATGAATGTCTTCGAGGAATTTCTCGATAAACTCAGTGCGGCCCGGCAGGAAGACAATAGTGCCCTTGGTCTCAACCACCTTGCTGGCGGGAAACCGTGCAAAACGCATTTGCACACCGTCCGTAGCGGTATAATAACTGAAAATGGCGTCGTCGGGCGCTTCCCTTCGCCTTTCCTTCGCCTCGGCCAACATCGCTGATGTCGGCAGCTTTTCCTCACTCACGACTCACGCCCGCCTTCCATCCCCGCACAGGGTTCTTTTCGACCCACCAACTCTGTGTTGCCACTACTGAACATTCGTTGCAACCCTAAACCGTGTCAAATCCAAATAATGTTATAATGACACCTTGTCAATGTCTCCGCTAAAGGATGTTGCGCACATTAGCGGAAAGCCGACCTTAAAGCACCTCAGTATTTGTCCAAGTCATTGATTTTAATCGATTAAAAATCGTGTCTAATTGTCTGCATTCATTTACTTGTCTTTCGCTTTATGGGCATACAGTCGCCTTTGTGGTTCAACGGGCAGACAGGCAATGTTCATGTGGTCACAGACACAGAAGCTATTAAATTCGTCATTTTTAAAGTTCGCCCGCGACGAGCGTGGCAGCTTGGTGCCCGCCGTTGCTGGTAGCATGTTGATGCTGACCGGTGCGGCAGGATTGTCAATTGACGGCGCGCGCATGTTTTATGTGAAAGACGTGCTTCAAAAATCACTTGATAGTGCGGGCCTCGCAGCGGGGCATGCCATGGATGTAGATACCATGGAAGACGACGCGCGCGAATTTTTCGACGCCAACATCGGCGCGGTCGACAATCTGGCGGCCTCGTCCGATATGCAAATCACCATCAGTGATGACAATGAACTGATTACGCTTACCGCCGAAGCAACGGTTGATGCCACCTTCATGAGCATCTTTGGCTTCGGTGAAATAACCGTTTCCGCCAGTACAGAAATCAGCCGGGAAACCCGCGGCATGGAACTTGTTCTGGTAATGGATAACACCGGTTCGATGCGTCACGACGACAAGATCGACACCATGAAAGAAGCTGCAACTAACCTGATCCAAACAGTGTACGGCGAAGACAATGAAACCAATCCCAACTTGTGGGTTGGCGTTGTGCCCTATGTCACGCATGTGAATGTCGGCAGCGCGAACGAAGGCTGGTTGTCCGCTGACGGGCAAACACTAGTTGATACCGGCTTCCCGACAACCGACTGGATGGGTTGCATCGCGGCCCGCGATGATGGACTGGATGAAACAGACGATCCCCCAAGTGAAGAAGGTTTCATGCCCTATTATTGGGAAGATACCGACTATGAAGGCTGGCATGACGGCGGGGGCTTCTGGGAATTTGGCCAGGCTGACAACAACTGGTTCGATGAAACCAACGGCGATGAAATTACCATTGTAGAAGCCAACGACCGCTATGATGCGCTCGGCCCGAACAGAGGCTGCGGTGAAGAAATCACGCCGCTTGTCGCTGAAAAAACAACGGTGACGGATGCCATTGACGCCATGGCGCCCTGGTCATTTGGCGGCACGGCCACCCCGATGGGGCTGGTCTGGGGCTGGCGCGTCCTAAGCCCACGCTGGCGCGGTTTCTGGGCGGGGTCTGACGTGAACTTGCCCATGGATCATGACACACCCTTCATGGATAAAGTGATCGTCATCTTGACCGACGGCAAAAATGAAGTGATCCAGCCCACCTCCTGGCCTGATCCAATGCCCTGGATTTCGGATTATACCGCCTATGGGCGCATCGTTGATATGGGCCATGATAATATTTCTGATGCCCGCGACGATTTGGATGACCGTTTTGACCGCATCTGCGTCAACGCCAAAGCTGATGGCATCATCATTTATTCTATCACTTTCGGCAGCACCCCGGATGATGACGTGCAAACAGCGTTTGAAAACTGTGCAACCAACCCAGCCTTTTATTTTCACGCGCCGACCGCGTCTTCACTGGAAACAGCTTTTGACACCATTGGGCGGCAACTCTCTAACCTGAGGTTATCGAAGTGATTTGGTGGACGCTTAGAGAAGCCCTTAAGGCTGCTCGAACCCTTCGGCAGGACCAGCGCGGCGGAGCGCTGGTTGAAGCCGCCCTCGGCCTGCCGATTCTTTTGAGTGCCATGGTCGGTGTTTTTGAGATAGCAAATTTCTACTTTGTCTCAGCGTCGGTTGAGAATGCGGTTCTGCATGCTTCCCGGTTCGGCATTACCGGTGGCAATGAAGAAGGGGTCACCCGCGAAGACCAGGTGCGCGCCATCATTGAAGAACAAACCTTCGGCATGGTCGATATGGACACCGTCCAAATCGAAACCCTTGTTTATGAACAGTTTGGTGACATCGGCGAGCCAGAGCCCTTTGCCGATGACAATGGCAACGACCAGTGGGATGACGGCGAAGATTTTTCCGATGTTAATGGCAATGGCGTCTGGGACGACGACATGGCCATTGCCGGCCTGGGTGGCGCGGGTGACATTGTGCTGTATCGTATCAACTACGAAGCCAACAGTCTTACGGGTTTCATGGACTGGGCCTACCGTACGCTGAATGTTCAATCAACTGTGGCGGTGCGCAATGAGCCGTTCTAAAAACGTGCCCTTAATTGCGCGCATGGTCCGAAACCTAAGGCAGGACCAGCAAGGTTCCATCATCGCGGAATTGGCTTTTGCGCTGCCGCTGTTCGTCACTTTTCTGATGGGTATCGTGGAAGTTGGCACCTATTTGCTGATCAACCTGAAGCTTCAGCATTCTGTTGTATCAATCGCGGACCTTGTGACCCGCGACGAAGAAATCTCTGAAGACATCATGGCCGACATTTTTAATGCTGCCCCCCAGATCATGGCCCCTTTTGAAATGGGAACGGGCGCTGTGGTTATCGTGTCTGCGATCAGCCAGGAGGAAGATGTACCCGCCAGCATTTATTGGCAGCGGTCCGGTGGTGGCACCCTGAGTGTTAACAGCGAGTTTGGTATTGAAGGCGAGCCCCCAACACTGCCCGCTGGCCTTACCATGCGTGATGACGAAACCATTTTGGCCACCGAAATTTTCTACAATTATGAACCGGTCATTTTCCAGTTCATTCCATCTCAGCAGCTACGCAAGGAAAGCTTCTTTCGCCCCCGAATCGGTGCTTTGCAAGCCATCGACCCGGCTGACGATGACGACTAACATTCAGGCCGCATAAGCCGCCTGCCGCCACACATTCCCCCTGTCCATGCCTCAATTCTGCCGCTCATTCCTTTTTGTATGAATGCAGCACGTCCTGCTGTTCATTTTGGGTTCAGTATGACCCGTGCATTGTGAACCCATAACAGGGAGCCAACCAGCCGAAGAGCTGGGGCCAGATCGAGGATAAATGGAATGACTTTTGTAAACACAGTAAATGGCAACGAAGTTTTTGATGGATCCGGTAGCGACAGTTTTTTTCGTGCCGGTGCCGGAGATGACTTTCTGGTCGGCGGTGGCGGCGACGACTATCTGCATGGTGGTGCAGGCGACGATTTCATCGTCGGTGGCGGGTTCGATGACGGTGAAATTGCCCATATCGATTGGTACGGCGACCTGAACTTTTTCGCGCCTGTCATTCCTGACGGTACTGAATTTGATGGCCGCGACACCCTGATTGGCGGCACCGGTAACGATACCATCATCGGCATTGGCTGGAATGACGATCTTGTTGACGATAATGGCCTGTATGATTTTGGCGAAGCCGAAGGCCCGGCATTCGTAATTGCAATTCCTGGCGCCGAACCAGAAAACGTCATTTGGGCAGGCACCGGTGATGACCTGGTGGTAGGCGGCTTTTTTGACGACACTATCGGTGGCGGCACTGGCGATGATGACCTGTCTGGCCTCTCTGGATTTGATGTTATTTATGGCGGCGCCGGCAATGACACGCTTGATGGTGGCAACGGTGATGACAGCTTGTTTGGCTCCTCCGGCGATGACTTGATCTTTGCGGGCAATGGCTGGGATGACATCTGGGGCGGCGCCGGTAATGACACAATCTACGGTGAAGATGGCAATGACTTGATTGGCGCGTCTTACGGCGCTGACGATGTGTTCGCGGGCGCTGGAAACGACACCGTATTTGGCGGCGTCGGCGACGATATTATTGCGGGAGCTGGCGGTGCAGACGCGCTGTATGGTGGTTCCGGCAATGACACACTATGGGGTGACGCCGGCGACGACGATATTTTCGGCGGTACCGGCAACGATGCCCTGATCGGCGGCACTGGCGAAGACTTTTTCTATTTCGCCGACGGTCACGGGGACGACACCATCGACGATTTCAACATCCTTGATGATGCCCTGGTGTTCACGCACATCGACGACATTCGAAACTATGATGATCTTCTGTTCTTCTCGTTTGAAACGGTCATTGATGGTCAGTTTGGTGTGCTGATTGAAACCACCGAAAGCGACAGCATCTTCCTGGCCGGCTTGTCACAGGACGATCTGCTTGCTGTGGATGTAATTTTCTAACGAAGCCTGGTCCTAACCAACCAAAGCGACGTTAGCACAGAATCTCCCCCGCCTTTTAGGCGCACCCATGAACGGGGAGGTAGACCCGGCGGTGCTTGGATGCTTCCCCCCTTCGCATCCAGGCGCCGCCTTTTCTTTTGCTTTATGCGTGCCAAACCGGACGGCGCGGACGCAGGTGATTCTGAATCGGGCAGATTTACTGTGCGAGTCTGTTAACAAATCATCCAAAAGCGGGCCTCGACGGCGGCCGTTCTGAACTCTAATTCCAGGAATCCGAAACTTTTTTTAATTTTTTTCAAGCCCCAGCCATACATTTTCAATTTAGGAAAAATTGTCCACATCCCCAAAACCCACAAAATTTCAATGGCTTTTCAATTTACATAAAATTGTCTAAAAACTTTACACTAATTATCTTATAAGCCATTGTTTTTATTGGTTTTTAACGCCTTGAAATTAACTTTTTGTTCACACCTGGAGCGTTACCTCTTGGGCATCCAATCTTGGCAGCTGGAGAAAAGAAATGCTCAAGTTTATGAAAAAATTTCGTCGTGACGAAGAAGGCGCTACCGCCATTGAATATGGTCTGATCGCTGCACTCGTTGCAATTGCACTTATCACTGCACTGAACGGTCTGGGTACATCGCTTGATGGCATGTTCACTGGCGTATCAGACACACTGGATGCTAACGCTCCTGCGGCGGCACCAGCGCCTGCACCTGCGCCTTAAGGGCCAGGTTTTAGTCTAGCAGGCTAAACCTCAGATCGCCGTCGGGGGGTAGCACCTTCCGGCGGCTATTTTTTTGGAACGGGCAAAAGCGCAAATGACTGTGGCAGCAGTCGCTGAATGCCCATCGAACCCAGGTGGAACCCATGACCAATTTGGTCGAACCAAGCATATATGCATTTGTCGCAGCGATCCTTGTCTGGGCCGCAGCAACAGACCTGAAGGAGCGCCGGATTCCGAACATCCAGCCCCTCCTGGTTTGCGCACTGTTTGGTCTTCTTGCTTTTTGGCAATGGGGTAGCGGGACAAGTGCCATGTCGGCATTTGTTTATCCTCTTATCACTGGAATTCTCATTTTTGGATTGTGCCTTGTCCTTTATGCCATCGGGCATATGGGCGGCGGTGACGTGAAGCTGATTGGGGCTGTGGCATTGGTTGCCGGGCCAACACTCAGCTTGTCATTTGTTTTGTTTGTGACCATTGCTGGCGGTTTCGTCGCGCTTGGTTCGCTTGTGCACTCCTATGTGAACTCCGCATCACCAACTGTCAGCCAGGTGAAGGTGCCGTACGGCGTCGCCATCATGGCCGGCGGCGTTTGGGTTTGTCTCCAGAAAATTTGGCTCAGCTGAGCCAACCCGAGCCAACCACACCTTGCAAGAGGTCGGTGGTTAAGAATTATTGAGGAGACAGGACATGAACCCCAGAAGTCTGATCCTACTCGCAGTGGCCCTGGTGGGCGTTGTTGGTGTTGTGTTTTTTACCCGGTCTTTTTTGGCTGGTGTGCAACAAAATGCGACGCAGGTACAAACTGTTAGCGCCCCTGCGCCAACGGCCAGCATCCTTGTGGCGGCAAGAGACTTGCCCGTTGGCACCATTTTGACCAATGAACTGGTTGAATGGCAGCCATGGCCCGAAAACGGCGTCAACGATGCCTATTTCGAAAGTGGCAAGAAAAAGCTCAAGGACGTTGAGGGCAAAGTTGTGCGCGCCCCTATCACACGCGGCGAACCGATGACGGCGTCAGCGATTGTCGCACAGGGCGAGCGTGGTTTTCTTGCGGCGGTTTTGACGCCTGGCATGCGCGCTGTGACGGTGAAGCTGTCTCCGGTTGCAAGCGTTGGCGGCTTCATATTCCCGGGCGACCGTGTCGATGTGATCCTCACCCACACCATTGAACTGTCTCGCACAGAAAAATACACAGCAGCTGAAACCGTGTTTCAAAATGTTCGTGTGCTTGCAGTTGACCAGCGCAGCGCCGTTCAGGGCGAGAAAATTCAGGTTGCCAAAACTGCGACCATCGAAGTGACACCAAAGATGGCGGAAAAGGTGGCTATGCTTGGCAAGCTCGGTACGCTGTCGCTTAGCCTCAGAAGCCTGACCAATGACGGCACTTACGCTGTTGCGTCAGACCCTGATAGCCCGCCTATTAGCCTAACGACTACGCACACGCTCGGCCATGAAGTCAGCCGCTTTCTGCCGGCCATGAATGAAGACACGGCAACCAGTACCGTGCGCGTCAGCCGCGGCAATAACATCTCCACCGTTGAAACTGGGCGCAGCCTGCGCGGCAGCTCTGACGCTGGTGGAGACGGCCAATGATTAAGTCTCTTGTGAAACTGGCTGCCACAGCAGTTGTGGCAGCGTCGCTCAGCACGGGCGTACTAGCAACATCCCTAACGGAAAAAGACGGCGCAAGCGTGCTGTCTCCCAGCCAGGGATCGCTCTCAATTGAAGTGAACAAGGGCACCCTTATCCGGCTTGATCGCCCGGCAGCCGAAGTGTTCATTGCGAACCCGGATATCGCTGACGTTCAGGTTAAATCTAACCGCGTGATCTATATTTTTGGCCAGGCGCAAGGTGAGACCAGCTTTTATGCGCTCGATAAAGATGATCGCACGATCTTCTCGTCCAACATCTCGGTAACACGCAACCTCTCAGCTCTGCGCACGGCGTACGACCGTATGTTGCCGGGTGCCCCTGTGCGCGCCTTGATGATGGGCCAGCTTGTGGTGCTGGAAGGGAACGTCAGTTCACCCGCAGAAGCCGCGATGGCGGAGCGGCTTGCGCGCGATGTGTTGTCAACTGACCGGGTCATGAACGGTATCAACGTATTGCAGCCAACGCAGGTGAACCTGCGCGTGCGCATTGCTGAAGTCAGCCGCACGGTCTTGAAGCAGCTTGGTGTTAACTGGGAAGGATTTTACACCGGCTCCAATATCGGATTTGGCATCGCTAACGGCCGTGATGTTTCTAACATCATTGCAGACCCGGTCACGCAGCTGCCAATCGAGATTTTCAACCGTCCGGACGTTGGAAACTCTTTGTTTGGAGAGATTTTCACAGGCGGTGTTGATCTGAACTATGCGATTGATGCACTGGACCAGGAAGGCTTTATCAAGGTTCTGGCCGAACCTAATCTGACGGCGCTTACAGGCCAGTCAGCGAACTTCCTTGCGGGCGGTGAGTTCCCGATCCCGATCCCAAGCCGGGATGGACTGGGTATTGAATACCGCGAGTTTGGCGTGAAACTCGACTTTACACCAACTGTGATGAGCACAGGCCGCATCTCCATGCATGTGCGCCCTGAAGTCAGCGACCTTTCGAGCGCCGGCGCCATTCGGGTGGAGGGCATCAGCGTGCCATCCATCAGCACGCGCCGTGCGGAAACAACGGTGGAACTTGGCTCCGGTCAATCCTTCGCAATCGCGGGCCTCATTGAAAACAATGTGGTTCAGGACGCGAACAAGTTCCCTGGTCTTGGCGACATTCCGATCATTGGCGCGCTGTTCCGCTCTGAAGAGTTCCGCCGTGAAGAAACCGAACTTCTGATTGTCATCACGCCCTATATCGTGCGCCCCGTTGGCGACCGGCAGCTTGCGCTGCCAACCGATGGCTACCGCGCACCAACCGACATGCAGCGCTTCTTTGGCGAACGCCGCTGGGCCGATGTGGAGCCAGGTGCGCTTGAGAACCAGGACACACGCTCTGGTCCATCGCTCAAGCAACGCGCTGGTTTCAAGCTGGACTAGGGAAAGGACAAGACACATGAAAACATTGCTTTCAAATGCTTCAAAAATTTCCCTGGCGCTGGCAGCTGGCCTGATGGCCGCAGCCTGCCAGACCGGTTCCATCACAGAACCGGCGGTTTCTGAAACTGTGCTCAGGAACGAAGTGAAAATGGTGCGCCTGCCCTTCTCTGTCCGCAAGGAAGAAGATGGCACAGCGACACCGTCAGGCTACACGCTTGCGGGTGTGAACCTGTTCTTGCGCAGCGTGGATGCCGGGCATGCGGATGTCATCCTGCTGGACGCACCAAATGTACCGCAGGAACGCATCGACGACCTTGCCAAATACATCCGTGACCGCGGCCTTGTTTACGGCGGTGTGGCGACCCTGGGCGCTGCCCCGGCAGACGGCGACATTACTCTTTATGTCGAACGCCATGTGGTTATCCCACCAAACTGCGGTTTTTGGCGGGCCGAAACGTCGGGCAACCGCAAAAACAATGCGTCCGCCCATTATGGCTGCGCCAGCATGGCAAACCTGGGCCTGATGGTCGCCAACCCACGTGACCTGATCGCGGGCCAGGGCAGCGGTAACTCAACAGCTTCGGCGGTTGGCGCGATCTATAGCCCGGCACCTCAGGCGTCTGGCCCAACGATCACCATGTCACTTGATGGCCTGGCGAACACAGCGCCGCCGCCAGACATTGACGCCGTTGCCCGCGCCTCGCGCAGCTCCGGCGGCGACAACTAGGAAAGGACCTTCTGATGAATGCAGTCAGCAACATATTGGATGGTCAGCAAGGCGATACTCCGCGCCCAGCCTTTGCGGCCTTCATGTGCGATGAAATGTCTAGCCAAATCCTGCACCCATTGGTGGTAGAACGCGGCTGGTCCGCCGACATGGTCTTTGCCGGTGGCATTGCCGCGGGTGTGCGCATGCTGGGTGGCATGGCCTGTCCGGAGTTTATGATCGTTGATCTGTCCGAAAGCACAGACCCCCGCGCGGATATGCAGTCGCTCGCGGATGTATGCGAAGCAGGTACAGTTGTACTGGCGGTTGGCACCATTAATGACGTGACGCTATACCGCGACCTGATGAATGCAGGCGTGCATGACTATCTCGTAAAACCCCTGTCGGCCGATATGCTCAATGAAGCCATTATCATGGCGCAGGAAGCCATGATGGTCACCGAAGTTGACGAAGAACCCGAAGACACCACGCCCGGTGAGCGCGCTGTGTTCATCGGTGTGCGCGGCGGTGTTGGCACCAGCACGCTGGTTTCCAACGTGGCCTGGTTGATGGCTGAGCGGAACGAAAAAACGGTTCTGCTGGACCTGGACCTGTATTTCGGCACGTCCGCCATGCAATTTGACCTGGAGCCAGGCCGCGGCCTTTCGGACGCGCTTGAAAACCCGGATCGTGTGGACGGCTTGTTCCTTGAGCGCGCAGTTGTGAAACCTCACGCAAACCTGGCTATCCTGGGCTCAGAGGCCCCGGTCGGCAGCCTGCAGGAGCCCGTGAACGGATCCCTGCAACAGCTGGTGGGTTCGCTTGCAGAAAACTTCAAAAATGTGGTGGTTGATGTGCCGCGCCAGATGGTGGGCAATCATTCTGACCTGTTATCTGCTGCGAAAGACATCGTGCTGGTAACCGACTATTCGCTAACCGCGGCGCGGGACTGCATTCGCCTGCTCGCACACATCAAACAAGTATCACCAAACGCTAGTGTGCATGTGGTCGCGAGCAACACCACAGCAACACCGCAAGAGGTGGAACAGAAAGACTTTGAAAATTCGATCGAGCACGAAACCGACGTGACGATCCCAAGTGACTTGAAAACCCTTATGGCATCAGGCCAGCGCAGCAAATTGGTTGTGGATGACGCTGCAACGAGCAAGCTTGCGCTTGCCTACAAAGATGTTCTGAGCGCCATTTCTGCCGTCGATGAAGACGCGGAAGCCGACAATGGCTGGTTTTCCAAACTGTTCAAAAAGAGCGCATAAGAGAAGGCGAGCCCAATGAAGCCCCAGGCATTCGGCAAGCGAAAAACAGGACTAAGACGCCAAACAGGTGGTGGGTTTGGCCGTGGTGCGTTGGCGGCGGCCGGGCCGGCGCCGGTGCTTGAAGAAGTGGCAACGCCAGCCGCAAACGACCAGCCCGTTGCTTTGGCGCAAACACCCGTTCCAAGCCCTGACGGCAATAGCGTAGACCGCCTTGCAAGCCTTGGTGAGCAAGCCTTGCCGAGCTGCTTCACGGCAGACGAACTACGCATGTCTACCAAGGGTGAAGTTACCAAAAAACTGACCATGATCGTAGCGGACCTCGCAGAAGCTGACAGCCTCACCTTGTCCGACAGCGAAATCAAAGATGTTGCTACCTACCTGCTGAACGAAGTCGAAAGCACCATTGGCCCGATTGGTGACACAGGTCCCAGCAAAGACAGCAAAAACACCAAGGAAGGCAAACAAGACAAGCGCAAAGCGCTGAATGATGCCAAGGAACAGATACAGGCGCTTCTTATGGAGCATATCGACCCTGTGGCTGCCGCCGAGCTACCTCGCCCCGAGCTTACCGAGCAAGTGGGTGAGGTAGTCGGCGAGCTGCTTGTGCAGGAAAAGATCAACCTGAATCTGACCGAACAGCGCGATCTTGTCACTTTGCTGCTCGACGACATGCTGGGCCTTGGCCCGCTGGAGCCTTTGCTCGCTGACGAGAGCATCTCGGACATTATGATTAATGGGCCACAACAGGTATATGTGGAGCAAAAAGGCAAGCTGCGCCTGACTGACGTCAGCTTCCGCGATAACCAGCATTTGATGAATATCGCGCAGCGGATTGTGACCGCCGTTGGCCGTCGTGTTGACGAAAGCTCACCCATCTGTGACGCCCGCCTGGCGGACGGAAGCCGGGTGAATGTGATTGCGCCGCCCCTCGCGATCGACGGCGCCTCTATCTCCATCCGGAAATTCACCAAAGACAAAATCACGCTCGACAAAATGCTCGAGTTCAACAGTATTTCACCGCCACTCGCTAAGGTGCTGAAAATCGCGGGCGCTTGCCGCCTCAATATCCTGATCTCGGGCGGTACCGGTTCTGGTAAAACTACCATGCTCAATGCGCTGAGCCGCATGATCGACCAGGGCGAGCGGGTTGTGACCATCGAGGACGCAGCGGAATTGCAGCTTCAACAGCCGCATGTTGTGCGCCTGGAGACCCGCCCACCAAACTTGGAGGGCAGCGGTGAAGTGGACATGCGCGACCTTGTGAAAAACGCGCTCAGGATGCGCCCGGACCGCATTATTCTAGGTGAGATTCGGGGCGGTGAAGCCATCGATATGTTGCAGGCCATGAACACAGGCCATGACGGGTCAATGGGCACCATTCACGCCAACCGCCCGCGCGAGGCTCTTACGCGTCTTGAGAATATGGTGAATATGGCAGGCCTGAACCTGCCACCAAAAGCAATCCGCGAGCAAATCGCAGCGTCCCTGGACCTGATTGTGCAGGTACAGCGGATGCGTGACGGGGGCCGCCGCACCACGCACGTAACTGAAGTTGTGGGCATGGAAGGCGACGTGATTACAACGCAGGACCTGTTCCGGTACGAGTTCACGGGCGAAGACGAAGGTGGCCGCCTGATCGGCAACTTCAACTCCACCGGCGTGCGCCCACACTTCCTCACAAACGCTGAATACTTCGGCCTCGACCGGGCCTTGATGGATGCAATGAACGGATAAGCCCATGCAAGACGCCAATGTAACAGTCATTCTATTTGCCGCCGGCCTGATGGTTGTCATTCTGCTTGTCACTATTCTTGTGCTTGCGCGCATGCTTGGTAAAAAACAGAAGCAAACGCAGTCCCGACTCGACAGTTTCAAAAACCGGTTTGCCGATGGCCCGGTCCAGACCTCGCAGGCAACATCGATCAGAATTAACCAGCAAGAAACCGGCTTTGCCGCCCAGCTGTCAGCGCTTATGCCGCGGCGTGACCAGATCCAAATGCGCCTGGCCAAAGCCGGCATGGACATTGAGCTTGGTCGTTACGCCGCGATCTGCGGCGCGATCGCCATCACAGTGATGATCTTCCTCATTCTTGCAGGGTTTCCGGGGCCCATGTCGTTCGCGCTGTCTGTCATCGCCGGGTTTGGCCTGCCGCATTTTTACGTTGGCCGCCGCATCACTTCACGCATTGAACGTTTCACAAAACAGTTCCCTGAAGCCATTGATTTGATGGTGCGCGGGCTTAAGTCTGGCCTGCCAGTGAACGAGTGCATCGCCAACGTGGGCCACGAGTTAAGCGCACCTGCGGGCGTAGAGTTCCGCAAAATCACCGATGGCATGCGCCTTGGTAAACAGCTTGAGGACGTGCTTTGGGAAACCGCTGATCGGCTGGATACCGCTGACTTCAAATTCTTCGTGATCTCGCTGGTTGTACAGCGCGAAACCGGCGGCAACCTGGGTGAAACGCTGGGCAACCTCTCTGGCATTCTGCGCCAGCGCCAGGCGATGAAACTGAAAATTAGGGCCATGTCATCAGAAGCGAAAGCCAGCGCATGGATTGTGGGTGTGCTGCCTTTCATCATGCTCGGCCTGATCATGGTGCTGAATTATGATTACGGCATCGTGCTGTTCACCCACCCCACCGCCATCATGGCCGGCATTGGCGCGCTCATCTGGATGGGGCTCGGCATGCTGGTGATGGCCAAAATGATCAAGTTTGAGGTGTAGCCATGGGCGCGGATGAAATTCTTGGCATTCCAACCATTGACCTTCTGTCCATTTTCACAGGGGTTGTGGCCTTCATGGTGTTGCTTGCTGTCTATCAGGCTGCGCTTGTTAAAAAGCCGATGGCAGGCCGGGTGAAAACCCTTCAGGACCGGCGCGACGCATTGAAGGCCGGTTTAGTGCGCACCACGAAGCGCACGTCGCAGATTAAAAAGGTCGACGGCGTTGGTCAGCTGCGCGCCCTTGCTGACAGACTTAAGCTGCTGCAAAACGAGCAGACCAAAAAGCTGACGCTTCAACTTCAGCAGGCTGGTTTTCGCTCCAAGGATGCCCTGGTGATTTATCAGGTCAGCCGCTTGGCCATGCCGCTTGTGATGGGGCTTGTGGGTATCCTGCTGTTTTACGGCATGGGCGTGATGCCACAGTATGAAACCTTCCACCCGATGATGGCAGCTGGCATGGTGTTTTTGGGCCTGAAGCTGCCAGATATTTATGTCAGCAACACGAAGCAGAAGCGTGTTGAAGCCATTCGCAAAGGCCTGCCCGATGCCCTTGATTTATTGGTGGTTTGCGCGGAAGCCGGCCTGACACTTGATAGTGCCTTGAACCGCGTTGCCAAAGAACTGGGGCGCGCAACGCCTGAACTATCGGACGAATTTTCCCTCGCTGCCATCGAGCTCGGTTTTTTGCCAGAGCGCCGACAGGCACTGGTTAACCTATCGGAGCGTGTGGACCTGCCGGCACTCAGGGGCGTGGTGACAACGCTTATTCAGTCAGAACGCTATGGTACACCGCTGGCGACAAGCTTGCGCGTGCTGTCGGCGGAGTTTCGGAACGAACGCCTGATGAAAGCAGAAGAAAAAGCCGCGCGCCTGCCAGCCACGCTGACAGTGCCGCTTATTCTGTTCATCCTGCCAACGCTGTTTGTCGTGCTCTTGGGCCCTGCGGCGTGCAAGGTAGTCGATGACTTTGTGATGAAAAACTAGAGTATCAGTCCGACAACACGGCACCATTTATGTCCAGACGCACCATATCCGTCTGGACACCACCTTCATCAAAGCTGTAGCGCAGAATGGCAGCTTGTTCATAGCTGTTGAATGCTAGGCCGCCCGCCGCATCAAAAAAACGAACTTCGGTCGCGAGGCCACGCGCGTCCCGCACATACGCCACGCGGGCGATACCATCGCTGGTACTAATGAGTTTGTCGTCCGTGCCAAGATACGTCCGCTCCATGACATGCAGGCCGTCTGCGCTCCAGCGATACTGATGTTTGTGAAACCCCTGCCGCCCGAGAATGGGTTCTTCATCCACGCCGTAAAACGCCAGTTCAGCGATATTGCCGTGTTGATCGTAGCTGCCGCGCCAATATGCGGCGCCGGAGCCATGCAAAGAGCGCTCGCCAGCCGTGTTGAAAAAGGCGATTTCTTCAAACCCGTTAGGACCGTTTTTGTACTGTTCGCCCGCAGTTCCTGTCGGGCCAAGTGCTGGTTCGCCTGCCGCGTCATATACTTCCCACCGGTCAAACATGCCCGCCGCATCATAAAAATAACGATACTGCGCCGCGCCAGAGTCTGAATTAACGAGATCGCCATTTTCATTGATGTTTTGCATCAGGGCCAAATTTCCGTCGGGCGCAAACGTCATGCGAATGCGCTTGAACTGAAACCCGCGCCGGTGTGGCATCAGCTCACCGGCCAGCGAGTGCCGGGTTTCAATCACACTGCCATCGTGTGCGTGGGCCCAGTCAAAGCGGGCACTGCCCCATGCATTATCAATGGGCGCACCGTCGCGACCGAAAAAGGACATACTTACCGGACGCCCGCGCACGTCAAGTTCATAGACTTTTTCCCACACCTCGCCCCAGGCGGTAACGCGGGTACCAAAACGATTGTAAAAGCGATGAGTTGCCTGATTGCCGGTGTATTCAATGCGCGTATGCGCCACATGGAAATGCAGGCTGCGGAAGAATGCAGCCGGGGCTTTGAGCACCTCACCGCCACGCATTTGCACATCAACAATTCGCCCAAGCGCATCAAACTCCGCACGCACATTCTGGCGTGTTTTGGCTTGCTCCTCCGTGATGGGGTTTTGCCCCTTGAACATCTGAAGGGGCGATTCCCAAAACGGGAAATCACTATAGTACTCCACATGTTGAGCGTGGGCCGGCAGCGCAAATAACACTACCAGTATACCAAATATCCGCTGTCGCATTGTGACCTCTCGCTGGCGGGAACACCTGAAGGGCCGCGTGCGCGATCAAACGGCAAAAAGCCAGTGCCGGAACGACCACTGGTCCCATTTTTGCGACGTTCGGCCCCATTTACCCTTTTTATTGGCAGCGGGAACCCGCTACAAAAGCGGCCGTTATGCCATCAATTACGTCAAAAATGTTTCTGACTGTTCAAGCCATTGTTTGGTTTTCGCTCGCGCTGATGACCTGGCTGAGCTGGCTGTGGTTTTCCGATAACACACCCGGTTGGGACAAAATGCTCACCTACTCCGGGCTGGGTTTCGCGGCCTCTACGGGTTTGGCGCTGCTGTTCAAGCGAACAGAAGACTGGTCAGTGCGCTGGCAAATGGGGTTAGCGATCGTCGCAACGCTTGCCGCGGCGCTGGGGTGGCGCGCGGCCTATAATCTCATCGAATATCATGTCTTTGAGTTTGATAATCCCAATTATGAATATTGGGGCCTGTTTCATTATGGGCGCACATCGGCAACCCAGCTTTTGGTGTGGAGCGGGGCCTTCTGGTCCCATTATTATTACACCAGCTACAGCAAGCAAAAGCTGCAGGCGGCAAAAGCAAACGCGCAAGCGCAGGCCGCCAAACTGAAGCTGTTGCAAAACCAAGTGAACCCGCATTTTCTGTTCAACGCCCTGAGCGGCGTCGACACGCTGCTCTTGAAAAATGATGTGGCCTCTGCCCGCGAGATGATCAGTAAACTCAGTGACTATATGCGCCAGACGCTGGAACGGGAACCCGCACCTGCGGTGACGCTCGGCACTGAAATTGAACGGGTAGAAAGCTATCTGGATATTGAAAAAATCCGAGCGGGTGAGCGTTTGCGCGATGAATGGGACCTGCCCGAAACGCTGCCTGATGTCGAGCTGCCAAACGGCATCCTGCAGCCGCTTGTTGAAAACGCCGTGAAGCATGGTGCGATCAATTCACGCAGCGGTGGCTTTGTGAAAATCCAGGTAACTGAAGAACCGGCGTCACTAGTAGTGCGCATCGAAAACGACATGCGGCACGACCCAGCGCCCGGGTTTGGCATTGGCCTCACAAACACCCGCGAACGGCTTGAGACCTTTTATGCGGGGCAGGCGAGCCTGTCTGCTGCAGCCGATGGCGGTGTTTTCATCGTCGTCATGCGCGTTCCTAAAACTCACGGAGTGATCAGCGATGGCGATTAAAGTTCTGATTGTCGACGACGAGCCATTAGCGCGGGAAGCCATTGAATTGCGCCTAAAGGACCGGGCCCCTTTTGAGGTATGCGCCGTCACAGATAACGGGGAAGACGCGATTGCTTTGGCCCGGCTTCATAAGCCCGATGTGATTTTTCTGGATATCGAAATGCCGGAAATGACCGGGCTTGAAGCGGCAACGGTTTTGTGTGCTGAAGGCGCGCAAAACATTGTTTTCATTACCGCTTATGACGAATTTGCGGTAGAAGCTTTTAGGGTGAATGCCGTTGATTATCTGCTGAAACCGATCAAGGACGAGCAGTTTACAGCAACACTGGTGCGGCTCGCGAACCGCATCAATGCCAAGCAATCGGTGAACCAGAACAAACGCCTGATCGCTGCGCTTGAAGACCTTGCCCCCGCCGATCTCGCGCGCATTTCAGCCACCACCCAAGGTGCTGCAGCCGGTTACCGGCGCATCGCCGTCAAGGATGGCCTTTCCACAAAACTGCTGGATGTGGCGAACATCGAATCTGTCGTTTCTGGCAAGGACTATATCTGCATCAAAGTGGGCGATGATGTGTTGGTGCACCGCTGCACGATGAAAAAATTCACGGAAATGCTGCCGGAGAGCTTCATTCGCTGCCATCGCTCCCATACCGTGAATATGGAACATGTCACCGCGATGGACTTTGGCGAAAGCCAGATGGAACTTATTTGCAAAAGTGGGGACCGTCACCCGGTCAGCCGTCGTTATCGCTCGCGTGTCAAAAATCAGATTTCTTCTGAGATGATGCTCTAAGCATCGAATCATGCCAAAACTGAACAGGGGTTCACTTCAAACTCGGCCTTCTGACACGAAGTGAATCACAACGTGCCGATGTGGTGCAATTTGTGGTCATTATTGAACAAAAGTGACAAAAATGTTCAGAAATTGCGTCAAGAACTCAGAGAATCATTGACCCGGCAGTCAAATTTTGTTTTTTTAGGAGGTGCGAGAGGGCGCGACTCGGTTGTGCCCACTCCTGTTGTGATCACACCTTGTGATCACACTATCCTCGCTGTCGTGACTCGGGCCGGGTTTTTACCCGGCCATTTTTTTTGAGTTTTGCCCACTCGTGAATGGGCTCACTACAAATCAGGATAGCGACTGGTCAGGAAGGTGCTGGCCTGTCCGTTCCCCCAAAAACTCGGCATACCAAAACTCGAAACAGACAGCGCAAACAACACATGCGCTTGTTGGTGCTGTATCAAATAAGTCAATTGTGACCACAATCGGGCAGCCGCCACAAATTTCGTCGAATTGCGATGAATTGAGCGAAATGCCGCGGTGGGCTGATCGCGCTTGCGTTTCCGCGGCACAAGTTTATCATCGACGCTGCAAATTCAAACATTCAGTTTTGATCGGACAGGTCGATGAGTTTTCCTCCCACTCTCAAACAGCTGCGCTATCTGGTGGCCCTGCATAAACATAGCCATTTTGGCAAAGCTGCTGACGCGAGCCATGTGACCCAGTCAACCTTGTCAGCCGGCATTCAGGAGCTGGAGAACTTGCTGGGTGCGCAGCTCGTGGAGCGTACCAAGCGGTCGGTGATGTTCACCACGCTGGGCAACGAAGTGGTGCGCCGCGCAACCGGCATCCTCAACGATGTGGATGACCTGACCGATATGGCGGAGGCCGCGAAAAACCCCTTGTCGGGCACTATTCGCATGGGTGTGATCCCTACCATCGCGCCTTTCCTCTTGCCCAAGATCATGCCGGTGATCGGCAAGGAACTGCCGGAACTGGTGCTGCATCTCAGGGAAGACAAATCCGCAGACCTGTGCGACCTTCTCAAAAAAGGCGACCTGGATGTGGTCTTGTATGCCCTGCCGTTTGAGTGCGGCAACGCGCACGAGATGCCGCTGTTCCCGGACCCGTTCGTCGCCGTTTACCCGTCGGGCGAAGCCCCGGGCGCAGAGATCAGTACCGATGATCTGGACGAAGATAAGCTGCTATTGCTCGACGAAGGCCACTGCCTGCGTGACCATGCACTGGAGGCCTGCTCGCTGGTGGGTCGCCGCGCGGGGCGGGAGCTCGCCAACACCAGCCTTGCCACCATTCTGCCGATGGTCGCCGCGGGCCACGGCATGACGCTGCTGCCTGGCATGGCGGTTGAGGCGGGCATTGCCAACAACATGCCCGTGGACATCGCCACGTTCGGTGACGCCATCCCGACACGCATGATCGGCCTCATCTGGCGGGCCACCAACCCGCGCGCCAGCACCTTTGAGGCGCTCGGCAACGCCATCAAAAACGCCGCCCACCATTAAGTTAGGCCAAACACCTTGCGTATTCTCTGGTTAATTTTGGGCCTTATTTGTGTTGGCCTTGCGTTCCTTGGGGCCATTACCCCGATCCTGCCAACCGTGCCCTTCTTGCTGGTCGCAGCTTACGCGTTTGCCCGCAGTTCGCCTCGGCTTGAGGCCTGGCTCTTGGCGCATGGCACCTTCGGCCCGCTCATTCAAAACTGGCGCGATAACGGCGCCATCAGCAAGCCTACCAAGCTGATTTCGGTGGTGACCATGGCCGCCACCTGGCTCCTGTCGTTTGTGCTCGGCGTGTCAACGATGGTGCTGATCATTCAGGCTGTTGTGCTCGGCGGTGCAGCAACATTTGTACTCACTCGCCCCCATGGGCCGGAGGGGGGCTAGCCCTCCTAAGGCCGCACCATCACGCCCGGCAGGGTCCAGTCGCCTGAAAGGGCGTGCTCGGTCGGCCAATAGAGCCGCATGTTGAGCGCGATGCCGCCTTCGCTTGGGGCAGGTAACCAATTGGGTTGCGGCACGCCAGTGGGCGCGTCGCGCTGGATATAGATGTCGAGCGAGCCATCCTCGTTGAACACCAGATCGTCCCGGCTGCCGACCGAAAAGCGGTTAATCGGGTTCTCGGGCAAGTAAAACTCGTCATTGTACGCTGTCAGCGACCAGAAGGCGTTCACAGGCGGTATCTGGTCGGCGCTTAAGTGCAGTACATAGTTTTTATCGGCGGTGAGCGGTGCGCCAGAGGCGTCCTGCCGTGTGTTGGGGTACATGGCGTCCTCGGCGATATTGGCGCCCAAGCCCACGAGCGCCACATAGGCGCGCACCGGATAACGGCTGCCATAGCTGCCAAGCCGCGCACCGCCCGGCATGCCCGCCCAAAAGCCCTCGTTTTTCGGCAAGCGCGCCGCGACCTCCAGCAAACGTTTCTGCGCCATTTCAATGGCTTTCGCTGACGCACGCTTTTGCCGGAACGAGCGGGAGCTTGTTGGAAATTCCTGACCAACCGCAAAGCCGAACCCACTTTGCATCCTGGCCACAAGGTCTGCGTCCGCCTCCGCCGGTGGGTTATCAACCATCAGGGCAGAGAGCCGATTGAAAAAATCTTTGGCGCCCAGGTCCAGCACCGCCTGCTTGGGGTTACCACTGTTGTTGGCAAAGCTTGGGTCAAGCGCCGGCGGCGCGGGCTTGCCAGCGACAAAGCTGCTGAGCGTTTGCACGCTCATCAAGTCCTGGTACGCGTTCACGGCGGCGATATCATCACCGCCCGTGGACATCATGCGTGCAATCGCCCACGCCATGTTGGTGGGGGAGCGGACCATTGGCATGCCTTCAGGCACCTCGCCCTGCCAATTTGGCCCTGCAACCAGCACGGTTTGCGCGCCGGTGCCGGTTGTGCGGCTGCCAATGCTCGCGAACACATTGGTCCAGGCGTCATGGATCGGCATCACAACATAGCGCCCGCCGCTGTCCGGCAGGCTGATGACCACCGGCTCCGCCTTCAGGTCAAGCCAGATGGTCGAATAAATGGTGTCCACATTCGGGCGCACCACACGGCGGAAGGTATGGTCCGGGAAACTGCGCAGATGATTGAGCCGGTTCCAGTTGTCGCCCACGGTTGTGCGGCGGGTTTCGTCCATCACAATGAGCGGAAAGCCATACACATAGGACTGCGCCGCCAGGCGGCCATAGTCCTTAAGGGAGAGCTCCGCATCCTGCGCCGCAACCGGACCAGACACCAGCATCAGAACCAATATTGCAATCCGTTTGATCACGCGTGATCTCCTTCACTTTTTAAATCCAGCCGCATTACCCACGCAGGCGCACTGCCACCGCGCGCAGCGGAAATGCCCTCGGTTTCGCGCACGGCAGTGAACCCGAGCTTTTCGAGCACTCGGCCCGACGCCACATTGTCTTTGAAATATTGCGCATAAATGGGGCCGTCAAAACCACCGTCCCGCAGCAGGTCAATCACCATGCCCGCGGCCTTGGTGGCAAGGCCCTTGCCCCGGTGGTCTTTGTGGATCGCGTAGCCAATTTCCATCTCGTCGCGCTCGTTAAAAAACCAGCCGGCGATGCCAACGAGCGTCTCCCCTTCATAGAGGCCGCGGTCCACACGCGTGCCGGCGTCTTCTTCCATGCGGCGCAAATCAAGGCGCTCCTGCGCCCACTCTCGCGTGACAGGGTACGGGATGGTGCCCGTATTGATGGAAAGCGTGGGGTCTTTGAGCAGGGTATAATATTGCTCCACATGCTCGTTTGGCACTTTTTCCAGTGTAACTGTCATCGTTGTGCGCCCCCAAAAGCTCTAGACCAAGCAGTAACCATATGGAACAGTTGCCGCAAGCCTGTTGGGCGCAAGGAGGTAAAAATGGCGGGAAACCCGGGGAAACTGAATGAAGGGCCGCGGCTGATCGCAACCGTCGCGGTTATGCTGATCATCTTTCTGGCGGGCAGCTATGTGGTGGCGGGCAGTTATGTGGCGATGCTGCCCTTGACAATGAAGCCAACGGTTTGGCTTTCCTTTACCTTTTTCATCATGGCGTTTACTGCCAGCAGTTTTCAGATTTTGTTTCGTGGCACCTATGGTCGCTGGGCGATGAAAAACCGGCGGTATATTGGCCTGTCGTTTGCGCTGGCGCATTTTACCCATGCTGTACTTGTGCTTTCTAACCTGGCGCTGACGGAGGCGTCCCGAACAGCCGGACAGCTTTCTGGGGGTGGCCTGGCCTATGTGTTTCTGGGCCTGATGGCCCTGACCAGCAACAACGCGTCCGTGCGGAAGATGGGCGCTAAAAACTGGAAACTGATGCATAAGGTGGGCAGCTATTATATCTGGCTGATCTTTGTCTCTCGGTCTATCAATGAATTGCCGCACAATCTGCCATCAGGTGGGTTCATCGTTGTATTTGGGCTGGCGGCACTGATGTTCCGTATTTCAGCCTGGCTGAAACAGCGGAAAAATAAAAGCTAGCGGTCAGCTGGTTTTTTTGGGGATTAAAAGGGGAGAGACACCATGAATTCAATTTTGACGCCGATCCTGATGATGGTCAGCTGGTCTTTGTTCATGTGGCTTTGGATGTATATTACGCGCATCCCGGCCATGACAAAGGCGGAAGTGGACCCACAGGACGCTGCCCATCCGGGCTCTTTGAATGTGCTGCCGTCCGGCGTGCGCCGCATTGCCGACAATTATAACCACTTGCATGAGCAGCCGACAATTTTCTATGCACTGGTGTTCTATTGCCATTTGGCAGGCATTACCGACAGCACCACCGTGATGCTGGCGTGGGGCTATGTGGGCGCGCGGGTTCTGCATTCGCTGGTGCAATCCACCATCAACAAAGTGGCGGTTCGCTTTTTACTGTTTGTGATTTCAAACATCTTCCTGTTCGCCATCGCCATTCGCGCGCTGCTGACGCTTTAGGGGCGCATGGGCAAGGTCGCGATCATAACGGGCGGCAGTCGTGGCATTGGGGCGGCGACTGCGGTTAAGGCGGCCAAAGCCGGATACGGTGTATGCCTGTCGTATGTGAGCGACGCCACTGCCGCGGAGGCCGTGGTGGCGACGTGCATTGAGGCGGACGCTCAGGCGCTTGCCGTACAGGCAGATGTGGCCAATCAGGCCGACGTAAAGCGCCTTTTTGAAGCCTGCGACACTACGCTCGGTGCAGCCACATTGCTTGTGAACAACGCGGGCATTGTGGGCCAAATGGGACCCTTCCCTGACCTGCCTGCTGATGCACTCAAGCGCACCTTTGCCGTGAATGTATTTGGTGCCATGTATGCGGCGCAGGAAGCCGCAAACCGCATGGCGACATCAAAGGGCGGAAACGGCGGCGTGATCATCAATGTTTCGTCGATGGCGTCGCGGCTCGGCAGCGCGGGCGAGTATGTGCATTATGCCGCCAGCAAAGGCGCAATCGACAGTTTCACTATAGGGCTCGCGAAAGAACTTGGCCCGGATGGTATCCGCGTGAATGCGGTTAGAAGCGGCACGGTGGGCACTGAGGTGCACCAGCGCGACGGCAACCCGGACCGCCCCGGCATGGTGGCGGAAACAGCCCCCTTGAGGCGGGTTGGCAAACCAGATGACATTGCGGGTGCGATCCTGTGGCTTGCCTCTGACGAAGCAGGGTATGCCACTGGCTCTATACTGGACGTAACAGGCGGGCTTTAGCCCTTAATTCGTGCGTAAAGCGCATCCCTGTAGCGGCGACCAACCGGAATGTGTGCACCGCCCTTCAATGCCAATCGATGACCGCCACTTTCCAGCGGAGCAATTTCTTCAATTTGTTCAAGGTTGACAACAAAACTGCGATGCACGCGCAAAAAAGGCCCTGCCGAGAGCTTTTTTTCAATCGCGCTTAGCGTGTCTCGGGTCAGATATTCTTCACCGCTTGCAAACACTCGTACATAATTGGAGGCGGCCTGGAACCAGTCAACGCTCGCCAGATCCAGCGCCTTGTCGGCTTTGCCATGTTTCACAAGAATTTTGTTGATTGTAGCTGGCTGGTTTTCCGGTGAAGCCGCCGAAACCGGCTTCTTGAAATAGCGATACAGCAGAATGACAACCGAGAAAGCCACATAAATGGGCAGGTCTTTGGCATATTCATAAACAATAACGCCCATGAGCCCTTCAGACGCCGCGTGAACATAGTCTTGCCCGGCAATGGCGAACACGAGTTCCCGCAAAGTTGCCATCATGCCAATATGCGCCAGCGAGAACAGAATTGTGCCGCCTGCATGAGCCACAAACGGCATCAACAGCTGTTCTCGGCTGAAGGGGAAGCGGTCGAGCATGGCGCGCACAAAAAGAACCAGCAGCAACGCCGAAAAGCCGCTGGATGCTTCGTTAGTAACAAGCCGGAACAGCGATACCTCGATCTGTCTGCGCTCGTAATCAACCATCATGTTATAGGCACCTAACGACCAAAACAGGCTGACAATGAACAGCCAACCCAGCACTTCTGGCAGGGTGATGCTGCTTAATTCAAAAAAGCGTTTTTTACTATTTGTCACTTGTCCCCAAATCCGGTCATTCGGCCCAGCAACGGGGCGTTTGTCCCAATTTAACTATTCGGTCGTGGCTTTCGGATGTCAACAACTGGGCTGACCCGTGCGCTGCCAGCGCCTGAGTCATGACAGGATATTTGAGGAACCAATGCATATGACAAAAACTATTCCAACTATGCTCACTGGCATGGTGCTTTTGGGCATAAGCCAGTCGGCTACCGCACAGAATGACACAGACAAACATTTCCACGGCATCTACCTGGGCAGTGAAATTGGCAGCCAAAATTTGTTTGGCGGTGCCCTGATAAACGGCGCAGATATTTTGACCGAAGATAAACGCTTTGTGGCGAGCGGATTTATTGGGGCACGTTATCAGTTTGAAAGCGGTCTGGTGTTGGGCTTTGAGGGGCAAGTTGGCGCAACAGATGGAGACCTCACGTTCAGTGATACAGCGCAAGGTCTGACAATTGGCTATGAAAACAACAGCCAGTCAGCTTACGGTCTAACCCTTGGCTATGCTTTTGGTGAACATAAAGACTGGCTTCTTTTCGCCTATGGCCTTGAGACCTCTCGTGATTTTGACGTGACAATCACGGGGCCGCTTGGCACCGGAACCCAAAACGATAATCAGGGCATGGTGCGCTATGGGGTTGGCCTTGAGAAAGCCATTGGCAGTGGCCTGCATATTCGGGCGGCGGTTGGCTCGCTTGCTGCCGACTTTGGTGACACCAACACCAACATTGATGTGGAGGGCAAGCTCGAGGCAACAATCGGTATTTTGTTCCAGTTTTAGCGCTATCGAGCAGGGTTAGGAGCGCGCAGCCAAAAGGAAGGCAACAAGCGCACGTTCCAGCAAATGGTAGTCTTCATGCTGCAAAGTGCCGCCCGCCACCACAATGCCCGTGACATTGTCAAAAAACGCGCCCGTTCCCCAAAAGCCGGCGTGTTCGTAAATGGGGTGCCCATTGTGATCTTGCTCGAACAGCCCCAGCCTGTATGGGCTGTCTTTTGGGTGCCCGTCGGGCGAGAGCATCAAGGCCAGCGTTTCCGCCCGGTCAAAGATCTTGCCGGTCATCAGCAGCCTGTAGAACTGGGCAACGTCGCGCGGTGTTGCAACCAAGCCACCGCCGCCAAACAAGTCATTTGACGGATGCCAGCTGTGGGTATCGTCACCGGCCAGAAACTGATGGGCGCGCTGGTCCGGGGCCGGTTGCCAAGTGTCCCCCAGCTCCCAGGCTGTTTCCGCTAAATCATGGCCATTAAAATCCAACAATGCCCGAACGGCGATGGGGAGCGGTTTGCTGGTGATCCGTTCGATGATTTCACCCAGCAGAATATAATGCACATCTGAGTATTGGAATTTTTCACCGGGTTCACCGTAAGGCTTGCCCCATGTCATCGCTGACTTAAGCTGCTCATGCGCTGTCCAAACATGGTTGGTGTCTTCAAGGATGGTCTCGCCATACTTGTCGCTTTGCGTGTGATCAAAAATGCCCGCTGTATGGTTTAGAAGCTGCCACAAGGTGATCTGGTCAACATGGTATCCACCGCCCTGCAGGATTGCGGTGGTTTCCGCGCTCACTAAGCCAGCGATCGATTGAGAGAGTGCAAGCTTACCCTGCTCCATCAGCCGCAACACTGCGGCGGCAACATAGGTCTTGGAGGTGCTGGCAATGCGAAACATGTGATCCGGTGTGAGCGCCACCACGTCCGGCTCAGCATCTCCTTGCACAATGCTGAGCCTGGTCTCGCCGTCGATGAGATGCACCGAGTAACCAGCGTCCTTTAGATACTCATCCAGAAAACTCTTAAGCATTGAAATCAATCTCACAAGAAGGTCTGAAGGCGCAGCATGCACGGTTTGGCGCGCGTATCAACCGATACCCGCACAAAAAAGCCGGGGCGAACCCTAGCCAGCGCTATCTGTTGGGGAAATATCTGACGCCAAGGAATTCGCGTTCATCCAGAGGAGGTTCTGCCTCCTCATTGTCTTCGAAATCAATCCATCCATCGAAATCAAGAACAACACCGCTCTCTAACCTTAGTGCCGGACCACCGTGATAATCGTCGATTTGCTTGAAAGGAATTTTCTCTTGGCTCAAAAGTATGCGGGTTTGTGCAAGATTTGGCTTGGGTGACACCTCCAAAATCCATGGTTCTACCCGGAACACCTTGCTTTCGTATCTCACGAACTCTGGCCACTTAGGGAACACATTGTCGTTCTGCATCGCATCCAAAATGCCATTCTCGAAAAAGAATTCATACCGAGAATAGTAGATATGACCGGGTTCATCGGGAGTTCCATCCAGAATTGTTCGCCCATCCGGCTCACCGAGCAACTGCTCGACTTTAGCTCTGCTCATTCCAATCTCTGCTGGCCCAAAACGCCCTGTAAGCGCAAAATTTTTGATACTAACTGTGAACATACTTCCTCTCAAAAAAGCCGGGGCGAACCCCGGCTTGTCTGGTTCAGGTTTTGGAACGCCTAGCGGTCAAACGCTGGTGAGCGATCCAGGTCTTTGTACCGATCCCTGAGCTTGGTCTGGCGTGATACAAGCGGATATTCGTCGCCTGCGATCAGCACCGCGTCCGGGCTAGACATCACTTCAATCGGGTCACCGTCCCAAACCACAATGTCTGCGTCCATGCCATCGGCAAGCTTTCCGTAGCTGTCAGCAAGACCAAATATTTCGGCAGGGTTGACGGTCAGCGCATCCATCGCCGCTTCCCAGGGCATGCCCATGGAAACAGCAATGCCTGCGTTCTGCACCACAAGCCGCGCGTTTGGTGTGCCCGGCGGGATGAAGGCCACCTTCACGCCGGCCGCATGCAACCGACCGGCGGCTGCACTGGTGCGCCCAAGCACATCAAAGTTGCCCGGCAGGTTGGCAGACGGATCAAGCACCACAGGGATGCCAGCCGCCGCCAGCGCATCCGCCAGCATCCAGGCTTCGCCTGCGCCGCCCAGTATGACATTCACACCAAAGCGGTTTTTGAATGCGATCAGCTGCTCAATATCTGCCTTGCGGTTGACGATGGCGTAAATCGGCATGTCACCCGACAGGACCGCATTCATGGCGGCATCTTCAGCAGAAGGCTTTTTGGCGTCCTTCTTCTTGTTGTCGTCATCGTCGCTTTCAGCTGCTTTGTCCATCTTGGTTTTGGCGGCATCAAACTTTTCATTGAGTTTGTGCCAAAGAATGGCCCGGCTGCCGCCAACTTCGGTCGCAGCGCCCTCGTCAAGGTCGATGGCGAGAAACGCTTTTTCCGCAGCAATCGCATCATCGTCAGACATTTTGACAATGGCACCAAGGCCAAGCCACATGTCACCGGTGTTGGTCATGCGGGTCATGGCACGGGTTACACCCTCGATGCGCGTATTCGCGATGAAGGCGGACGCCGGGTTGTAGGCGGGCACGACGCTGATGCCGATGACGTTTTTCTCGCGTGGTGCGGACGAATCAACAATACCGCCGGAGAGCGCGACTTCAGAAAGGCCAAGTGTGGTATCAGCGGCCATAAAGCCGGCGGTCACCCATTTGCCGCTGGCGTCAATCACACGGTAGCCATCGGGTACGCTGCCCCCCGACGTGACAGACGTGATTTTGCCGTCGGAGACCAGAATGGTGGCGTTCTCAACTTCGCCGGAACCGCCATTTGTGAAGGCACGACCGCCGGTGATGGCGATATCTTCTGCAAACGCAGGCGACGTGAACGCCGCCGCCGCGAGCGCGAGGGATGAAATCAGCTTTCTCATTTCACGTCTCCTTCCGCTGGTTGGCCAAGCTCAAAGTCCATAACCGGGTTGCTGTCCGGGTTGGCGCGGTCGAAAATGACGGCCCCGTCCACAAACGTCAGGTCAGCTTTGGAGTAGACGCTGAACGGGTCCCCCGACCACAGCACCACGTCTGCGTCCTTGCCAGCCTCAAGCGTGCCTGTCATGGCGTCAATGCCAAGCGACTTGGCCGGGTTCTGGGAAAGCCAGATCCAGGCTTCAGCTTTTGAAATGTCCACACCCGCCTTGCGGCCATCAGCCAACGCTTTGGCGGCTTCCTGGTTCAGGCGCTGGATGCCAGATGCGCTGTCAGAATGCACAATCGCGCACGCGCCAGCCTTGTGCACAAACGGGATGTTTTCGCGGATGCCGTCATAGGCTTCCATTTTGAAGCCATACCAGTCTGCCCACATGGCCGAGCACACATTGTTTTCAGCAAGCTTGTCGGCAATTTTGTAGCTTTCGGTTGCGTGCTGGAACGATGTGATCTGATAGTTGAATTCTTTCATCACATCGAGCATTTGGCCCATGTCATCGGCACGGTAACAGTGCATATGCACCAGAATATCGCCGCGCAGTACGCCTGCAAGCGTATCCAGGTTCAGATCACGCTTGGGTGGCAGTACGTCTTTACCCGCGGCATAGTCCCGCTCGTATTTGTCCCACTGGCGCTGATAATCCTGCGCGTCGGCCCAGGCCTGCCGGTATCCGGCAACATTGCCCATGCGGGTGTGCGGGCGGAAATCACCGCCGCGACTACCGTCACCGTAAACCCGCTTGGGGTTTTCGCCGCAGGCCATTTTCATGCCGTAGGGTGCCCCCGGGAATTTCATATCCTGCGCAACGCGGCCCGGCACATTTTTGATGGTGACCGAACGGCCACCCACAAGGTTGGCGGATCCCGGCAGCAACTGCAGCGAGGTGATACCACCGGCAGCAGCACGAATAAATCCTGGGTCCTGCGGCCACAGGGCATGCTCTGCCCAGGCGTCAGCCGTGACAGGGTCGCCCACTTCGTTACCGTCTGAGTGTGACTGCACACCCGGGCTTGGGTAAACGCCCAAATGACTGTGCACATCAATGATGCCCGGTGTGACCCAACGGCCAGCCGCATCAATCACGGTGGCGCCGTCGGGTGCGGAAATGTCTGTGCCCACGGCAACAACCTTGCCGCCTTCCATCAGGACAGAGCCGCCTTCGATCATGCCGCCCTTGCCATCAAGCACAGTAGCGCCGGTAATCAGCGTCGCGGATGATGGAAGCGGTGTGTAACTGGATGGGAACGGGTCCCGGTTAATGTCAACAAACTCGCCCTGCTCTGTATCGCTGGGCGTGCAGGCGGCCAGAAGCGCGGATGCGGCAACGGTGGTTGCGGCACGCTTCAACCAGCCTGCGGCACGCGGGCGATGGCCTCGCGCCGACAGCATAGTCATAGTCATATGTTATCCCC
Organism: Kordiimonadaceae bacterium; assembly: GCA_017640725.1. Classification (GTDB taxonomy): domain Bacteria; phylum Pseudomonadota; class Alphaproteobacteria; order Sphingomonadales; family Kordiimonadaceae; genus Kordiimonas. The sequence goes on from JAEPQB010000002.1 coordinate 750,588, forward strand.
TCTAACTGCCCCCACAAGCTGGCCCCTGAACGGCCACCAAATGAGAGAGAAAGCAAACAGTAACAAGCAGTTGGCGCCGAGTCACGCGTGCACTGATCAACTATAGTTGAGGGGCCAAGTAAAACCGCAAGCTGATGATAATTACGCAGTGAAGAAAAAACTTTACGAACTTGCAGGGAGAATGGCGTCATAAATCCGGTAATCGTCAGCGAGTATGGTGCGGCACTTTTTCTGGTCTTCTGCACTTGGTGCCTGTTCTGACGGCGGTGACACGTTGCGTCGCTCAAGCACCAGTGGCTTGCCAACATGCTCGCAAAGTGTCGACCATAGCTGGTCAATATCCTCAAATCGAAACAGCGTGGGCCCGACGGTTTTTTGGTCCGCCGCCAATACAAATTTGGCTTGCCTGCCGACCTTGGCGAAGGGGCGCGGCTTTGGGCTTGCCACTTCTTGCAAAAACTCTGCCCAGCTTATGTCGCCAGTGTAGAGGTGATGGCGCGGATGGTCTTCCGCTTCAATTTTTTGACGGCGCCGGAACTTGTACCAGCTGAACAACCAGTCGGTTGGCTCCCTGATCAGGGTGTATACCGGATAGTTAACCACTTCAGGCCCCACCCTGTGCTGCAGGAACGGCAATACAAACTGCTCATAATCGGCGTAAGGCGTGTGACGCAAGCGGAAGTGGTTACCAAGCACGGCGTCGCTGTGGTCCTTGAGCGATTTGATAATCGACGAGGACGCACACTTCTGGTTCGAAAGAAAAACGAACTTATGTTTGACCGAGATAAGCATAGGGGTTCGTTATAGGTTCCGGAAACCGGGATGGAAAGTGCGGAGACCACCGCCGGACCGAATTAGTCCGCTGGCAAAGACTGCACCCAGTCGTCGTTCTCCTCATAGCCGAGACGGACGAGGGCATCACCGTATAGCTCAAGGAACCGTTCGCCCATCGCGCGGGTATAGACGCCGCGCCACTGAGCTACTTTGCCGGACCGGGTGTGTTTGTCCACATGCTTGCGTTCGCCGAACAGGGAAAACTTAAAAAAAGTGTCTTTTGCTGCTGCCAGTTCGTCGCCTGTGAAACCCAGCCGCCGCATGGTGGCTTCAAAGTCCTGCATGTCCGCGTCGGTCATCCATGTTTCATAGCGAACGGTTGCAAAATCGGACAAACGCTCAAAATCCGCCAGCATCTGCTTGCATGTATGGAATGCGACATTTTCCATTTCGAACAAATACTGCTGAACGGGCGTTTCGCAGGCATTGATCGCCTGCTGGTAGCTCATGCCGTTCATATCATCGCGCGGGGTATGCAGCCAGCTTTCATGGCTTTTCACATGATAATGCGCGCCAGAGATAACTACATCGCGCGGGTCCCTGATCATCCTGAAGCCGGAATGATTTGCTTCCAGCAGACTTTGCGGAAACTGGCTGTGATCATCCAGGTAAAAGCCGGGCTTTGGGTCTATGGGCTCTGTACCCAAATGGCTGCCGTGAAAGTCTGTTTCAAGCACTTTGGCCAGATTGAGGAAAACCCTCTGCATCCAGACTGTACCGGTTTTGTGGTAGGTCCCGATGAGAAGAATATCTCTCGATTTTTTTCTCTGCCAAGGCCAGCGCATGAAATGACCATCACCCCAATAAAAAGCGGGGACGTTACACGTCCCCGCCCTCGACCAAATGCGCCTGACGGATCAGACGCCGTGCATGCCCCAAAAAGGCTTGCGAAAATTAGGCAGAGTTAAACACAAGCCACCCTGCCAAGCAAGGACAAACGCCCTTAGGTTGGTTTAATGCACGCCGTGCATTCCTTTGCGAAGGATTGGCGTCAAAAGCAAAATGAAGACGCCAACACCAACACTGCCGTAGCCGATGATGTTGTAAACTTCCATAGTAGCGTTCACGTCCAGAACTGCGCCACCGCCGCCATGCGCACCGCTGCCTGTAAGTGAACTGATCCAGCCGGCCACATAGTTTCCGAGTGCTGTGAACAGGAACCATGTACCCATCACCATGCCCACGATCTTGGACACACTCAGCTTAGTTACCATCGAAAGGCCCACCGGGCTGAGGCAAAGCTCTGCAAGAGTCAGCGACAAGTAAATGATGACCAGCCAGATAAAGCTTTTGCTGGTGCTGTCGTCAAGGCTCATGCCCCACGAGAAGAGGATGTAGCCCGCGCCAATCAGAAGCATCGCGATCGCGAATTTGCCAGGTGTTGATGGTTCCAGCCCTTTCCGGCTTAAGGCCACCCACATCCAAGCGAATACTGGCGCAAAAATGATGATAAACAGAGGGTTCATTGATTGAACCTGTGTTGCTTTAACTTCAAACAGGCCGAATATGCTGCGATCAAACTGTTCGTCTGCAAGCACTGTCAGGCTGGCGGCTTGTTGCTCGAACAGCGCCCAGAATACTGACTGAATGGCAATCAAAAAACAGGCAACCATCAGGCGGTCGCGCTCCACCTTGGTGCAATTCTTGAAGGCATAGATGAGAATGATGGCAATCATCACAAAGCCGGAGAACCCAAGGAGTTGGCCGACTATTTCCTGATACTGCATCATCATCCAGGAAACACCAACAAGCACGATACCAAACAAGTAGATGGCATTTTCTTTGTTCACACCGATGGGTGACTTTTCCTTGAGCACTTCTGGTGCAGGCGCATCTGCACGACCGTCCAGGTACTTTTGGCCCCAAAGGAATACCAAGAGACCGAACAACATACCAACACCGGCAATAAAGAAGCCCCAGTTCCAGCCATAAACCTCGCCGACATATCCAACAATGATCGTCGACAAGACCGAACCAACGTTGATGCCCATATAGAAAATGGTAAAGCCGCCATCCCTGCGCGGATCATCTGGACCATAAAGCGCGCCTACAATCGTTGAGATATTTGCTTTCAAGAATCCCACGCCGGTAATAATCAGCGCCAGAGCCAGGAAGAATATCTGTAGGTAAAAATCGCTACGTACAACCGTGTCGCCGTCCATGTAGGCCTGCGGTCCATGGAAGCCCATCAGGGTATGTCCTGCCACAAGCAGGATAGCACCGTAAGTTACGGCTTTTCGGCTCCCCAAGTAACGGTCAGCCATGTAACCACCGATGATTGGCATCATATAAACAAGGCCGGCATATGCCCCATAAATGATGCTGGCTTCACCATTGGTAAACAGGTGATATTTGATCAAATACAGAACAAGAATGGTGCGCATACCATAATAGGAAAAGCGCTCCCACATTTCGGTTAGAAAACAGATTACCAGCCCGATAGGATGACCCAGAAACTCGCGTTCCTGTGATCCCTCGGTTGAGACAACTGTGTCAGTCATGTCCACCTCATAAATGTAATTATCGGGCGCGCCAACAGCCTGCGCCCGGTCCCTTCTTTTAGATGTCTGGCGATGTGCGGATGTTCCGCCAAACCTCTCCCGCCCCCTTCAAACCATATTTGGCTTTGAATTGCGAGTCTTTCGCGAGACGAGGTTTAGCCAATGTGTTTCTTCAGAAATTTCAGCGACGCTTCATAATATGTGCGCCGGTCCTGCGGTCGCCGCAACTGGTGCTCCGAGCCCTTCAGGACGATCCATTCATGGTCTTTTTCATGCGCACGCAGTGCCTTGGCCATCTGCACACCCTGCTCGAACGGCACATTCGCGTCGCGGGTTGCATGCAATAAGAGAACCGGCAAGCGCACCAGTTTTGCGCGCTCAAGCGGAGAGCGACGGAACAAGGTACGCGTTGACAGCGAGCCCTTGATACGCGGCACACTTAGCAGGTGAAAGCGTCCAACCTCCAGAAACCCTACCAAATGCGGCACGGATGTAACGCCGTTCAGGCTGATCGCACATTCAAACAGATCGTCGTCCCGGATCGCAGACCAAAGGGCCGCATAACCCCCATACGAACCGCCCATGACACACATTTTGCCGCGCTCTGCGTAACCGGCGTCCAACATCCACTGGGCGGCTGTGCGCACATCATCCTGCATGTCTGTGCCCCACCGCGCGTACCCGGCGCGGCGCCACTTTTCCCCAAAACCGCTGGAGCCCCGGAAATTGGGCTGCAAAACAGTATATCCGTTTGCCGTAAGCCAGCTGACGACACCGCTAAAGCTGTCGGACACACGCCGGACGGGCCCACCGTGCACCAGCACCACGGCCTTGCCGTTGCCGCCGCCCTCCGGTTCAGAGAGGATGGCATGCATAGCCGGAAGGCCTTTCGTACGCTTCCCTTTCAGGAGGATTCGCACGCCGCGCTTGCGGGGCTTGGCGAGCTGGTCAGCCGCAGGGTCTGGGGCTACCTCATGGAAGCTATCGTCCCCGGACTGCCGAAGGAAATAGCGGGGGCCGCGCCAGTTGCTGCGCACGCGGTACAGGGTCACCCGCTCATCGCGGCTGCGGGAGATAATCTCGACCGCATCAACCCCAAGGTCAGCGGCCGCCTGCTCCAGTTCGGCGCGAAATTCCGGCTGCCAAACGAGCTGCTCTCGCCCGTCGTCCACATACGTTGCGCCAACAACGGAGTCGCTGATCGGGTCGACGATGGCCGCAGTGATGTCAAAACTCGCGTTTGTCGCAAGCTCCCGAATAAAATTGCCCGTGCGCACATCCATTCGCCAAAGCGCACGGGTATTGCTGGCGTGGCCGCTGATCACGGCAGCGGTTACCCCGCCAGCTTCTGTCGCCACAACAGAAATGGGGCTCTGGCGGAAATAGTCGTTATCAGTGATTTGTTCCCAGCCATCAGCGCGCTTGCCGAACATAAGTTGACGGCGCCCGCGGTAGCCTTCCCCCATGACGACTTCGCCCGACGGGCTTGCCCACCAGCGAATAACCGGTCGCCATGCACCCATGATTTTCTCAGAGACGCCGGTAAGGGCGTTAACGCGGTAAACGGCCGGGTAACCAGGCACAGCCGGGTCTTCCCATTGCATCAGGATATTGCGGGGGTCATCCGGCAGCGCGCTCAAAAGCGTTGGCGGCAACTCGTGCGGGCGCGGACCACCGTTTTCAATCAGGGGGCGCAGGCGGCCAATGTGCGCATCATAAAGAACAAGCCCGTATTCGCGCAAAGAGAGCAGAAGTCGCCCTTCACCAATCCAGGCAAGCCAGTTTACGTCAGATCGCCGGTACGGCAAAAGGTCCGCGTTTTCGGGTCCGGTGAAAGCACGCCAGACGGCAACCTGGGCACCGCCATCATCCGCCCGAACAAGGGCCGAGATATAATGGCCATAAGACGAAAGCGATGCCGCCGCAATGCGCGGGGCGTCTGTTAACTGATTGAGAAGTTGGTTGTCCGCTTCGGCACGCACAAGCGTGCCGCAACCCAGCACAAGGAAAACCAAACACAAATAGCGCCGAATCCAGATCATGCCTTAATTTATCATGAGCAATTTGCTGCTGGAAAGTCTTTCCGGACCAAAAATGTGTGAGAAGTATGTGATGCTAATCATTGCAGGGACGAACGCATGCCTGCTAGGTAAGTTCTTGCCGTGCGTCGAAAATGATCCAGATTTATGCTAAAGTAATGCGATTCATTAGTGGCGCAAACAGCCAAGAGGAAAACAATGTCCACACAGTGGAACAGCATCAAACCTTCGGACATTTTGACAAGCGAGGAACAGCATCGCCTGCGCCAACGCTCGGATCTGATGGGCTGGTGGATGCTGATGCATGCTTGGGGGATTATTGCGGCGGCCATGGCGCTGTTTATTGTGTTCCCAAACGTGCTGACTTTCCTTGTTAGTGCAGCACTGATTGGCAGCAGGCAGCTTGGCCTATCAATCCTGATGCATGAAGCCAGCCACGGCATGATGTTTCGCACGCGCTGGATGAATGAAAAGCTTGGTCAATGGCTCGCGGCGGCGCCCTTGATCATCAACATGAAAAACTATCGCATCCGGCATATGGCCCATCACCGCTTCACCCGCACTGACAAAGACCCGGAAAACTATCTCTACACACCGTTTCCAGTGAGCAAAGCCAGCATGAGTCGTAAAATCCTGCGGGATTTCACCGGTGTTGTTTTTCTGCGCACGCAAATTGGTCTGTTCCGCTTTTTGTGGGGTGAAAAAGAAGGCCGCTGGGCACGTCTGTATGATTTTTACCGAACGATTGTTGTCTTTTATGCGGTGTTTATTGCGGCTTTCGCGCTTGCTGGCAGGTTAGACTTGTTCCTGATGATGTGGATGGTGCCGATGATGACCACCCACCAGTTTTTCCTGCGCATCCGCAACATTGCAGAACATGCAACCGTGCCAGATCTGGATGACCCCTTGAAGAACAGCCGCACCACGCTCGCGAGCGCTTGGGAACGCATGACGTTCGCGCCCTATTTTGTCAATTATCATATTGAGCATCATATGGTGCCATTTGTGCCTTGCTGGCGTCTGCCGGAAGTTCATAAAATCATGGTGTCCAAGGGCTTTGGCAAAGAAATGGAAATCGCGCATGGCTATCGCAGCATCATCCGCATGAATGCTGCGGCCTAGGTCGAGCACCATACTATCCAGTCACAATTCGAGCTTGGGGAGGGCCGTAGAGTGAGCAGAGGAAAAATTGCCGGCATTGTCGTGCTTGGTCTTGTTTTGGCAGGTGGCTATTGGGGTTATAGCTACTATGAAAAAATTAAGCCGTTTCAGGAATTTTCAAACCCCGAAAACTTGCTTGCAAATTTTCGTTCCGCCTCCGAAACATTTCCGACCTACACTTTGGAAGTGCCGGAGGATACTCTGGCGTTTGATCGCCGCAGCGATATCACGATTCCAGAAACATACGTGTACAAGGGTGAAACACGCTCCTTAAGCGAGCTACTTGAGCGCACCTATACCACCGGTTTCATGGTGGCTGTAGACGACACCATTATCTCTGAAGATTATTATTTGGGTGAGCAAGCCAGCGACCGGCACATTATGTTCTCGGTTTCAAAATCGGTGGTTTCAGCCGCCCTTGGCATTGCGCTCTCCGAAGGGGCGTTTGACAGCATCGAAGACCCGATCACCAAATACCTGCCGGAACTCAATGGCTCCGGCTATGAAGGTGTGCGCATCAAAGACATTTTGCAGATGTCATCGGGCGTTTATTTCAATGAAGACTATAATGACCCCTTCTCTGATGTGAACCAGATGGGCCTGACGATCGCGACAGGTGGGTCCCTCAATAGTTTCGCAACAGGCCTTGAGCGCCAGTGGGAGCCAGGCACCTACAATAATTACGTTAGTGTCGACACGCACGTGCTTGGCATGCTTCTCGTGAAGCAGACCGGCAAAACGCTTTCAGAATATGTGGAAGAGAAAATCTGGCAGCCCATGGGCGCCGAGTTTGACGGCAAATGGCTGACAGACGGCGTTGGCATGGAGATGGCCATGGGCGGGTTCAACATGGCGCTCCGGGACATGGCGCGGGTCGGTCGGCTTTATTTGCATCTGGGTGAACTGAACGGCAAGCGCATCGTGCCTGCAGAATGGGTCACCGCCTCCATCACGCCGGATGCACCACACCTGATGCCAGGATCGGCAAACTCGTCAAACCCAATGGGCTATGGGTACCAATGGTGGATCCCAGAAGACCCGCACGGCGATTTTTACGCGGCGGGCATCTATTACCAATATATCTATATCGACCCGACAACCGGTGTGATTGTCGCTAAAACCAGCGCCGACAAAAAGTTCACTGATCCCAACGAGCCGCGCAAAAAAAGCGAGCAGGTTGCGGCATTCCAGGCAATTTCAGCGCATGTCGCAGCGCAGATGAAATCGCTAGCCATGGAAACAGAAGTGCGCGAAGGCGGCAACTAGCCTGCGGCAAAGGGTCAGGTCCACATGGTCCTGCGTGGGGCTATAATTCTGCAGTAGTAAGTTAGCCGTGAGCCAATTGCTACGAAGCACAAAGGGGGCAATGATGAAAAAAGCGCATTTATGGGCTTTGCTGTTGGTGGCCGTGGCCGCATTCCTTTGGGTCAGGACTGAGAAAACGCCTGAAAAGCAGCCGCAGCTATCCGCAGAACAAGTCGCCATCAGTTCTGGTCTCAGGCCGATTGTTCATGTTGAAAACCGCAAGCCGCTTCTTATGACACTCAAGGAACGCATGGCCGTTCATAAGGTGCCAGGTGTTTCGATCGCAATCATGCAAGCCGATCAGATTGTTTTGTCGCACACTGAAGGGGTTCTCACTGCAGACTCCAGCACACCCGTCAATGCCGAAACTCTTTTTCAGGCCGCAAGCATATCCAAACCTGCATTCGCAACCATTTTAATGCGTTACCGTGAGCAAAACGGGCTCGACTTGGACGCCAATGTGAATTCGCTGCTCACCAGCTGGCAAGTCCCTGAGCATGACTGGCAAGGCACGGAAGACGTGACACTACGCCGGCTACTGAGCCACACGGCGGGCACTACCGTACATGGCTTTCCCGGCTATGCGATGGGTGAAGATGTTCCAACACTGGTGCAGTTGCTAAATGGCGCACCGCCAACCAACACGGCACCTATTTTGGTCGACATCCAGCCTGGCGGACGGTTTCGCTATTCAGGTGGCGGGACAAGTGTTGCGCAACTGGTGCTTGAAGACGTGTCAGGCGCTCAGCTTACAGAGATGGCGAGTGAGTATCTTTTTGGCCCTGCGGACATGACGCACAGTGTGTTTGCGCAGCCTCTGCCAACGGCGCACAGGCAAAATGCCGCCTCGCCGCATGACGGTATTGGGCAGGCCGTACCGGGCGGTGCGCACACATATGCTGCGCTTGCAGCCGCGGGCCTCTGGACAACGCCGACCGATATTCTCAAGTGGGCTTCATCTGTGCGGAGGGCGAATGAGGGCATTGAGGGTGAGGTTGTGAACCCCGAAAGCGCGCGCGATATGCTTACCAATCCGGTGGGCCCTGTGGGTATTGGGTTTTTCATCGATGAAGAAAACGGGGCGCTCTCGTTTGGTCACGGGGGCTCGAACCAAGGGTTTCGGGCCAACTTCTATGTTTACACTAAAACCGGTGACGGCATTGCGGTCATGACCAATGGCGACAATGGTGCCATTTTGATCCGGGAAATCATCCACCGCGCCGCAGAAATATATGGCTGGGATGACGTGCAGCCACCCGTAAAACGGGCCGTTGCCTTAACGGAAGACGCCCTTCAGGCCTTTGCCGGCACATACGCGGTGACCGAACCCATGGAAGCCACGGCTACCCTGTCGGTTGCCGGTGAGGCACTTGTTCTTGAAGCGGACGGATTCATCGCCGGGGAACCGTTTCTGGCCCAAGGCGAAAACGCCTTCTTCTCGCTCGTTGGCAGCGATTTGGTTTTCACGCGGGATGATGCTGGTGCTGTGACTGGCTTCGAGTACCGCGGTTTTGTGAAAGCCACGAAGACCGACTGACAAGCGATCTAAAATGCTGCTGAGACAGCCTCAGCCAAATGATCAAACACAAGCCGAATGCGCGGGCTGGTGTGCAACTCACGGTGGGTGACAAGCCAGACAGGCATATCAAATGAAATGTCCTCTTTCATGATCGGCACCAGTTCCGGAAATTTACTGATGATGCTCGCAGGCATAATGGTAACGCCAGCACCGTGGCGCGCCATCTCGGCAAGCGCTACGCCGCTCGCAGAAACGAATTTAAACTGATCTGCAGTCAGCTTGAACCCAGCCGCCTGCAAGTTGGGCAAAATAGTATTGATCGGGGACGGGCCAACAAAATCTATTTTTTCAAACTCTTCCGGGCTAGTTGGATGACCCACCCGGTCCAGATAGTCCTTTGAAGCGCAAAAATGCGCAGCCGTATCGCCCAAATGCCTGGCAACCAGGTCGGCCTGGTCTGGTCGGCCATGCCGGATGGCGATATCAGCTTCCCGTTTCACAAGGTCACGTACTTCGTTTGACACCACGAGGTCGATACGAATGTTAGGGGCCTTACGCCGCAAGTCCATTAGCACCGGCGGCAAAACATATGCGGCAGTCATGCCAGTCACCGTAATGGTGACATTGCCCTCGATCGCTTTGGATTGACCGGATGCCGCGAGCGAAAGCCGCATCGCCGCCTCACCAATGTCGCGAACATGCTCCAGAAGTCTGGCGCCTGTGTCTGTAAGCGCCATGGTGCGAGGGCCGCGTTCAAACAGAGTAACACCCAATTCTTCTTCGAGGGCAGCGACTTGCCGGCTAAGCGTTGGCTGGGTTTGACCAAGCGCACGTGCAGCAGCCGATAGCGAACCTTCCTCGACCGTTGCGAGAAAAGCGCGCACTTGGTTCCAATCAAATGATATCGCGTCCCAATTCATTGTTTTTCGTATACCAGCTAGGCATATTTTCGCAATTTATATTTGTTTTGCGTATGGATAAGGTGCGCCAACTAAATAAACCAACCGTCCGATGCAGCGACATCGGAATGAGGTGGACACAAAACGACAGACAGTGAGGAACTATGAAGAAGCATAAAATGGTGGCGCGTGCGCTTGGTCTTGTTTTGGCCAAGTCGTCCGCGCTGTCCGCACAAGATTATACGCAGCGATACAATGATGCCGTTGTGGGCATGTATTTCAGGCTTCCGCTTGGCGGCGTGGAATCCGTCGCAACCGCAAATAAAGCTGAATACGGTTTTCGCCTGCAGTTCAACGATAGCTATACGGATTTCACAGGTCGGCGCGACAACAAGCTTGGCTTCAGCCAAGACGCGCTCACGCTGAAGTTCAACGCGCAGGGCTTTGACAACTTCGCCATCTCGGGCCGCAACATTATTGAGCCAGGCACCATCACATTCAATGCTGATGGAACCGCAGAAAAGTCTGGCGGCGGCATCAATTGGGCCCTTGTTGGTGTTGGTGTTGCTGCGGTTGTGGTTGTTGGCGCCGTCGCTGTTGGTGACAGCATCGAGGACACGTTTGAGGTCGACTAGTCCAAGTAATTGTCAGCTTTCATTCAAATCCCCCAGTGTGGCGGGGGCTTTCCCCCTTTTTACTCGCCCCCGCCGCCAGCCCCTTTTCTAGCAGGCAAAATCATGAACCAAGCCAGATATGTCATAATGTTTCTGCTGACGGCCGCTGCCGTTGGTTGGGTTATTGGTCACTGAGCCAATCATCCTTCGTGCACCCGTCCGTTATTCGGGACAGCATCATGTTGCTGAAACTTTGAGCTAGCCAACTCGGGCGGACGCCCTATGTCATCAGCAGAATGAAATCGCGAAGGGGACCCCAGATGTCTTTACCTGCCACTTACTTGAAAATGACGTCCACCGTATCTGAGGACGCAAAACTAACCATGCAGCTTGAAGAACGTGATATGCCAACACCTGAAGGCACCCAGGTATTGGTGCGCGTGGAAGCAACACCCATCAACCCATCAGACCAGGGCGTTATGTTCGGCTGGGCCAGTATGGGTGAAGCCACATCATCGGGTGAAGGCGCAAGCACGGTGCTGACCGCGCCAGTGAGCGAACAAGGCATGCGCGTTATGAAAGCCCGCATGGGCCAAAACCTCTCTGTGGGTAACGAGGGCGCAGGCACCGTCGTGGCTGCTGGTGACGACGCGTACGCGCAGAGCTTGGTTGGCAAAACGGTCGCCGTGATGAGTGGCACCATGTACGCCGAATACACCTTGGTGGAAGCCGCCATGTGCCTGCCTTTGAATGAAGGCAATACAGCGCGCGACGGCGCCTCTTCATTCGTGAACCCGCTGACCGCGCTTTCCATGGTGGAAACCATGAAGCTTGAAGGCCACACCGCGCTCGTGCACACAGCCGCAGCCTCCAACCTCGGCCAGATGCTGGTACGCATCTGCCAGGATGACGGTGTTGAGCTTGTGAACATTGTGCGCAAGGACGAGCAGGCTCAGCTCTTGAAGGACATGGGCGCGAAATATGTAGTCAACAGCTCTAGCGACAGCTTCCTGCCAGACCTGATTGATGCTGTGCATGCCACAGGGGCAACGCTTGCGTTTGACGCGACCGGCGGCGGCACGCTTGCTTCCTCAATCCTGACGGCAATGGAAGGCGCAGCTGCGCGCACACCCGGCGCTTACAGCATCTATGGCTCGATCAAGCACAAGCAGGTTTACCTCTATGGCGGCCTGGACGTATCACCAACAGTACTGACACGCGGCTATGGCATGGCCTGGGGTGTTGGCGGGTGGCTGTTGCCAAACTTCCTGGCCCGCGTGGGCGACGAAGTCGCGGGCCGCTTGCGCAAGCGTGTAGCGGACGAGCTCACAACAACATTTGCCAGCAACTATACCGACGAACTCTCGCTCGCCGACGCTTTGGACGCCGCAACAGTGGCGCGCTACTACGCCAAGAAAACCGGTGAGAAGTTCTTGATCTGCCCAACCAAAGAATAACGCAACCATGAACACTTGGGTCGCATTGCTGCGCGGGATCAATGTGGGCGGCAACAATATCCTGCCTATGAAAGACCTGCGCAGCCTCTTGGACGCCCAGGGGTTCATAGACGTCAAAACCTATATCCAGAGCGGGAACATTGTTTTCCGCTCTGGCTCTGACGATCAATCAGGGCTAACGCGCCAGATCGAAGACTTGATTGAGCAAGGCTTTGGGTTCCGTCCGCCGGTTTTGCTCTTAAGCCAGGAAACCCTCAATGCTGCGGTCTCGGCGAACCCCTATCCGGATGGTGATCCAAAAACAGTGCAGTTTTGCTTCCTGTTTGCACCGGCGCCGGGCACTGATATGGATCCGCTTCATGAGCTCGCCGTTCCTTCAGAGGAATTCACACTGACGGACAGTGTATTTTACCTGCACGCGCCAGACGGCATTGGTCGCTCCAAGCTTGTGGCCAAAATGGCGCAACATATCCCTACAGAAATGACCGTTCGAAATTTGCGCACGGTCCTGAAGTTGCAGGAACTGGCGAACACCTGAAGCTCGACAGCCCCGGTAATCTCAACACTATGATTGATTGCATCAGGCTTTCTTTTGTATCTGTTTATTTTGCATAAAATGTGTCGGGGGAAGTATGACAGCTGCAGATCACAAGGTGGATTATGGTCCGCTGACGAGTTTAATCGGCAAGTGGGTTGGTGAAACTGGACTTGATGTTGCGCCCGACCATGACTGTGAACCCTGCGAACGAAAATTTATTGATGAACTTACCTTTGTTGGCGTTGGCCATGTCTCCAACGCGGGAAAACAATCGTTACTTGCTGTCAAATACCACCAATTGGTCAAACATTGCGAAGATCAGAACGTGCTGCACGACCAAATCGGCCATTGGCTTTATGAGCCCTCCACAGGCATTGTCATGCACTCGCTGACTATTCCGCGCGGTGTGTGCGTATTAGCTGGTGGCACTGCAAAAACCGATGGTGCCAACGTTGTTTTTGATGTTGAAGCCAACAGAGGCAACGAGACTTTTGGCATTCTGCAATCACCCTTCATGGACCAGAATGCACGCACGGACAGTTTTCAAATGACCCTCACTGTAACCGGGGATCAACTGACCTATCGCCAATCTACAAAGCTGTTCATTTATGGCAAACAGTTCGACCATGTCGACAGCAGCGAGCTGCGGCGAGTTCAGAACTAGCAAACAAAAAAAGCCGGGAACAAACCCGGCTTTTCACGATTATGAGCTTGCGCTTTATTCGCCGCCGTCGAACTCAACTTCTGGCGAACCGTTGGTGCGGCAGCCATAGGCCATACCAAGGCCTTCATCTTTTCTGTTGATGACAAAGCTTGATGTGCCTTCGGGGCAGCTGAATCCATCGCGGTCGCCATTAGGCAGGGTTACTGTGACCCGGTCCTGGCCATAGTCGCGGTTGTTGTAACGGCTAACACCGTCATCCGTAACGCTAATGGAACAAGCGCCAAGCGTGAAGGCTGCGGCAGTCGCAAGTGTGACGTGAAATGCTTTCATGGATCGTATCCTCTTTGTGTCGTTGAGTGGTTTTTTGTTTATGGCTTTGGTGTAATGTCAGGGCTCGCGGAATTCAAGAGCAATTCATTCAGTGGAGGGGAAATCATGATTGTTGTTGAAGGCACCATCAAAGTGGCTGACCTCGAAAAGGCACGCCCCCATATGGAAACCATGATTACAAAAAGCCGCGCTGAAGCGGGTTGCATCGCTTATGCCTATGCGGTTGATGTGCTTGACCGCAACACTGTGCATGTCAGCGAGCGTTGGGAAAGCCGCGCTGCGCTTGGGGCGCACGTCAACTCCGCACATCTCGCTGAATGGCGTCAATGCTGGGATGAGGCAGGCATCACGGACAAATCGCTACGCCTCTACGAGGCAGAACCAGAGGACTTCTGACTTGAGCGAGCTTCGTTAGAAACTCGCTTCAAACCCCACGCGCACAAAACGGCGCTGTGCCACAGTCTCAAGCCCGGCCGCGGTGACCGCAGACACAACCTTCACGTCAAACAGGTTTTCCACATTGGCGGTCAGGCGGATACCGTCGCGCACATCAAACCCAGCCGCCGCATTGAATGTAAATATGTCATCCAGCCGCCGGGTGTTCAGGTCATCATCAAACTGCTCGCCCGCATAGCGCGCTTCAATACGCCAGAACCCTTTGTCGAAAGACTGGGTGGCGCTTGCGGTTGCAGCATGGCGCGGCGTTTGAACCGGGCGGTTACCCACAAGCGCGGGATTATCGTCAAAGCGGGTAATGCGCGCACGGGAATAAAGATAGTTGCCCTCAAGCGTCAGGCTTTCATCAAGCTCGATACGGCCCGCCAGTTCAATGCCGTCCACCGTTGTGCGGTCGATGTTAGCGCGCTGTCTCAGCACGCCGCCCGGCGGCACAAAACCACCCAGCGGGAAGAAGCCCGGGCCAAAGCCGATCGTCACGTTGCCCACCGCATCATGGAACCAGTTGCGGAAGTAAGTCACGCTCGCGCTCACGGTATTCAGCGGCTGATAATCAAAACCTGCCTCAATGCCATACAGGCTCTCTGGGCTGAGGTTCGGGTTCGCTTCCGTGATGTCATTCACAACCCGGAACGGGCGGTAGTATTCATTCAGCGTGGGCAGGCGCCAGCTTTTGAAGGCGGCACTGCGGAAGGTGATGGCACCCGTCAGGTTGCGCTCAAAGCCAATACGGCCGCTGCCGATCCAGTCGCTGCGGTTCGGCACTACGTCTTCGCGCACAGAAGAACCATCTTCCAGGCTGGTCTCGACCCGCTCGCCATTGAAGGTGCGCCAGCGATCGAGGCGCACGGTGGCAGAGAGCTCGCCCCAGTCGCCGCTTGTCGCATACTCGCCGTAGCCACCAATGATCCATTGGTCACCACCTGCCCGGCGCTGGCGTGTGAAGCCCGCGCCCAGGTTGCGGAAGCGCTCGTTGGTTTCGCCGCTCATACGGCGGCCATCCAGGCCAAATTCAAATTCGCCCACTTGCACACGCGCGAGGAAGCCTGCACCCCATGCGGGCACATCGAACTGGTCAAGGACCGCGCGCTCCGTCGTGCGCTCATCGCGCGCAGACGCAAACACATTGGCAAAGTCACGGTCGCGGAAATAGGCGGTTAGCTCATACTTCGCACCGTTTGACGGTTCATGCAGCAAGCGGAGCGAAAGGTCGTAACCATCGGTTTCATTAAGCGCGAGCGAAAAGCCATTCACCCGGTCTTCGCCGTAAAAGCGCGCCCGCGCGGTCAGGCTGGTATCAGCGGAAAACTTGTGTTTGTAAGACCCCCCAACGGAATAAGCTTCACTGGCGGCACGCGCATCAACGGCACCCCGGTCGGCTTCCGCCAGCAGGAAATCGCCGTCGGTTTCAAAATAGCCACCTTCAACAGTGAAATCACCGTGAGGGGCGTAGAAAACGGCACTGCCGTCAACCGCGAAGGTGTCGTCCGACCCGTAAAAAGCGGACACAGAATTCTGAGGGTCGGTTGAAAGGTCAACCGCGCCTGCGAGTGCCTGCGCGCCATACGCACCGGGTGAACCACCACGGCGCACGCGCGCATTGGCGATCGATACGCCTTGATAGCCAGACCAGTAAATCCAGCCGCCAAACGGGTCGTTTTGCGGGATACCGTCGAGGGTTACCAGCGTGCGCCCCGCTGCATTGGCGCCCACGCCGCGCATGGTCAGTCCCTGCGTTGTCGGGTGCGCCGTAAAGCTGTTGGCACGGCGAAACAGGCCAAGGCCCGGCACGCTGCCAAGTGCGCTATCAAGCCGGAAGGTGGCTTGCTCGCGTACGTCCACATCCACGATTGACTGCGCTACAACCCGCACTGGTAGGCGGTCGCCGGTGATGCTGATTTCTTCGATATCTGCTTGAGTATCCTGCGCGCTAGCGGCGGGATTTAACGTCGTCAGCAGTGACAGGACCGCCGTTGTTTTCAAAATTGGTTCGTACATATGTCGCTATCGCTGCTATTTCTTCGTTGCTCAGGAAATCAAATCCCGGCATTTCGTTTGAGTATTCGCCCTGCCCCGCACCCGGTGCTTTGCTGCCGAGCATGATCATGTCAATCACGCCGCCTTTAGGGCCATTGGCGCGCGGGCGTGCAAAAAGCTCGGGCTGCATGAAAGGAACGCCGCCGCCATCATATTGATGGCACACGGCGCAATGTGCTTCATAACCGGCTTTGCCCGGATTGTCTTGGCTTAGGCTTGGGCCTGCTGCAGCGGCAGCCAACGCTGCAGCTGCAACCAAATTAGTTACCTTCATACGTCACTTTCCAAACGCGCCCGCCTGACATCAGGCTAGAGATGTAAATGGCGCCGTCCGGTCCTTCGGCAAGGCCCATTGGGCGATGTTTTGCATTCCTGGGGCTCATAACTGGGTCCGGGCCTGCAAAACCATTGGCGAATGTGACCCAATCACCAGAAACGTTCCCGTCAGCGTCCAGCGGCACATACACGACGCGGTAGCCCTGCTGCGGCAGCGGCGCGCGGTTCCAAGACCCATGGAAGGCGATGAATGCACCCTTCTGGTAGGCCTCCGGCATCGCGTCCCCGTTCAGGAACAGCATGTCGTTGGGTGCCCAGTGCCCCGGGAAACCAACAAGCGGTGTTTCACCCTCATTAGACTCTGTTTTACCATCGCCGCCATATTCCGGCATCACCATGCGCTTGCCTTGCTCATGGTCATAATAGCTGTAGGGCCAGCCCGCATCATAACCGTCTGACAGGCGGTGGAATTCCTCGGATGGCAGCTCTGCGCTTTGCTCGTTGGTGAACATTTCAGGGAAGAAACTTGCGAATTGGTCACGGCCATGCTGCGCCATATAAAGCGCATCAGCATGCGGGTTCCACGCCATTGCAAGGCCGTTCCTGATGCCCGTTGAATAGCGGTGACCGTCTGCCATCTGGTCCTGATTTGGTTTCGCCGCATCAAATCGCCAGATGCCCGCATACTTTTCGAGCAATGGACAAGGGCGCATACCGGGCGAGCCTTTTTTGCGCATTTCCCGCATGCAGGCGTTCGAGGGCGCACCCACATTCACATAGAGATTGCCGCTCTCATCAAAATCGATGTTTTTGGAGGCATGCTGAGTTTCTGGCACAAAGCCTTCTGCAATGATCGTGGCGTCGCCTTCCGGTGCGCCAGCAGCGGGGAGTGGCCAGCGCATCACCGCGACATCTGTGGAGTAATAAAGGTGGCCATCATGCACAGCCACACCTGTGCCCTGCATACCGGCTGCGAAATATTCGCGGTTGTCAGCGACGCCGTCACCGTCACTGTCATTCAATGCAACAGCCCCGTTGCCGTCCACCGGGCGGCGCAGCGCTACATAAACCCAGCCATTTTCGGCGGCGAAAATATGGCGTGCCTGGCCAATTTCATCAGCAAAAACAGTAGCTTTGAAGCCTGCAGGTAGGCTGATGCCAGTTGCTGGATCAACCGGTGCGTCTTCAGCCAGTCCGATGGTGGAGGCGGCATTTGCACCACCTGCGATGGATGCAATCAGAAGGCCTGCACCAAAAATATTTGCTTTCATGCCTTTTCTCCCTCCCAAAAAGGACCCATGTTGGCGGTAGCTATAGCCGTTCGCGGGTTTGATGTGAAACACAATAAAATGTGATTTGCGCCCACGCACGCCAAAAGTCAATTCGACAAAACTGTAGACCTGTCTTCGAAAGTGAACTCTATGGATACGCCCACATTCAACATGCCTAACACCGCCACCTATGACCTGCTGATGAACCGCCGGTCTGTGAAGGCGAAGGACATGGAAGGCCCGGGCCCCAACCGGGAGGTTATGGAGAAGATTTTGCGCGCCGGCATGCGCGTGCCGGACCATGGCAAGCTTGCGCCCTGGCGGTTTGTGGTGCTTGAGGGCGCAGCGCGCGAAAAGCTGGGTGACGCGATCGCCAAAGCGCTCGTCGAAGAACAGGAAACCAGCGAAAAAATCGCTGATAAAATGAAGGGCTATGCCACACAGGGCCCGGTGCTGGTGGTAGCGATCTACAGCCCCAATGACAGCCGACCGATCCCGGAGTGGGAGCAGCAGCTATCCACGGGTGCCGCCTGTCAAAATATGCTGATTGCAGCCACCGCGCTCGGTTATGCCGTTCAGTGGCTTACCGGCTGGGGCAGCTATAGCCCCAGTGTGCGCGCCGACTTGCAGATGAGTGAGCAAGAGCGTATCGCAGGCTTCCTTTTCTTTGGACACCACGGCGAATGCTATACGGCAGAGCGCCCGCGCCCAAATTTTGAAGACCATGTAACATGGGGTTGGCCCGCAGATGCTGCTGAGTAAATCATACCAACCAAAATCCACGTTTCTGGAACTTGGTGACGGATTCGCCGACCCGGTGAAGGCTGCAGACTTTCCTGAAACCATAATTCGGTACCGGAATGACCGCGCGGCAAAGTCGGTTGGCCTTGATGGCCTGACGGACGAAGAATGGGTCAAGCATTTTGGCAGGTTTGAACAGCTGCCCGGTACGCTCGCGGAACCGCTGGCACAGCGCTATCACGGCCACCAGTTCAGGCACTATAACCCCGAGATCGGTGACGGGCGCGGCTTCCTTTTTGCGCAGATGCAAGACGATGAGGGCCGTTTGATGGACCTGGGTACCAAAGGCAGCGGCACCACACCCTATTCACGCTCTGGCGACGGGCGGCTGACGCTGAAGGGCGGCGTGCGCGAAATTATGGCGACAGAGATGTTGGAGGCGCTCGGTGTCAATACGTCCAAGACGTTCTCGATTATTGAGACCGGCGAAAACCTGCACCGGGGTGATGAGCCTTCGCCCACGCGCTCGGCGGTAATGGTGCGGCTCAATCACGGCCACATTCGTATCGGCACTTTCCAGCGTCACGCCTTTTATTCGGATACCGAACGACTGGAAAAGCTCGTTGATTATTGCCTGACGCATTATTGCGGCGAAACACCCACCGGCAGCGCGCAGGACCGGGCGCTCAAGTTCCTCTCGCTGGTTGCCGAAAAGGTCGCCATTCAGGGCGCGGAATTGATGGCCGCCGGGTTTGTGCACGGCGTTCTGAACACCGACAATATCAACATCACGGGCGAGGTGTTCGACTTTGGCCCCTGGCGTTTCCTGCCCACGATGGACCTGGCGTTCACAGCGGCCTACTTCGATGAAACCGGGCTTTATGCCTTTGGCCGCCAACCCGACGCGCTGCATTGGAATGTGTATCAGCTTGGCGGTGCGCTTGCGGACATTTGCGAAGAAAACGAGCTTAAAAAAGCACTCGGTGACTTCCCGCGCATTTACCTGGATGCGATCCGCGAAAAGCTACTCAAGCGGCTTGGTGTGAAGCCCAAGGGCGATACGCCGGACGACGAACTGCTGACGCACGTGAACGAATTTATGGCGAAGGAAAATTTCCCTTATGAGCGTTTTTTCTTCGATTGGTACGGTGGCGGCGCAAGCGCGGAGCGCGCGCTGGCAGCCCCAGACGCGCACCGGTATGGCAAAGAAAGTTACGGCAAGTTTTTCGACCTGCTGAAAACCTATGAGCCAAGCAACCCGCAAGCGCTCAATACCAGTTATTTCCTCGGCGAAGGCCCGGAAACCCTGCTGATTGACGAGGTTGAAGACCTGTGGGCGCCGATCGCGGAGAAGGACGACTGGTCGCCCTTCTACAATAAAATTAACCGCATTCGCGAAATGGGCGCAGCACTAAAAATCTAATTCGCAACTATTTTTGTTTCTTGTAAAGCATTGAACCCAATAGAGTTAAACTGGCGCTCAATGCTCCGCTGAAAAGCAAGTCTTTAATCTTGTCAGCTTGGGCTTGCCCGAGCCAATGCCAGCATGCAGGGGTCACCATATGCCAAATCCATGTGAAAAACATCCCTGCAACCAAGAGTGCAGCCAACCTCAAGAACCACTTTGACAAGAAGCTCAATTCATCAAGAATATTCTGCTTTCTTCCGTGGTCTTTTGTCTCGGCATCCTTTTTTATGCGCTCCCGATAGTCTACGGGGCGCAACGAGTTTGCCTTTTCATAATCCTCTGCCGAAACAGCCTGTTCCTGCTCAGACATCGCGTCTAAGAGGTTGCCATCTTCCTGAATGACGTCAGGGACTTTAGGTAGCTTCTCAGGCTTGTTTTTCTTTGCCACGCGCCTGCAGTTCCTTGAAGTGCTCTCGGATCCATTGCTGCGGAATCACGGCACTCTGCCCATAAGTATTCCAAGTTAGGTCCCAAGGAGTGTCTTTTTTGTGCGTGAGAGAAGACAATTGAATCCCAGTATACTTTGCATAAATGTTGTATACTTGCTCGACAATGCTCTCTTGGACATCATCAAACTTGTCTATTTTTTCAAACATATTATTGATGGGCGAAGTAATTGCCGAGGATTTGTATTGCTTCAATGCATGATAAAGATCCGAAATGACTGGTCCATACTGCCACGCTTCAATGTCTTCCATGATTAATTGGCGGTCTGTGAGAGCAAGTGTCCAGCCATGGCAAATATATACGAGCTTGATAAGCTGCATAGGTGTTAGTTTTTCACCATCCGCCGACGCTAATTCTATCAATTTATTTGCAACGGTTTCAGAAGCTAGGGCCATCTACATTCTCCTTAAGGAATCAAAAACAGTGCCCACATAAAAATCACATGAACACTGTTTGTTCTTCCTTTGTGCTACTAATATAGGCTTTTATCGGCTGAATTTCCAGTCCACAATTTCCTCGATGAAATGGGCGCAGCGCTTACGGCTTAATCCGCGCCGCGTTCATCAAGCGTCAGCGCACTGCATTTGCCGGTGAACTGCCGCAGCAGCAGATACATCAATAGGCCAATCGGCCCGGCTAGAAATGTGAAAAACAGGCATGGTATGATCGCAAAATGATTGACGCCGCGCGCGGCTGCATCACGCCCAACCCATGCGCCAACAAACAGATCAAATACCAGATAATGCACCCATCCCATCAGTGCCACATTGGGGTGAGTGAAGGCGATCATAACCGTTTCTAACGTGTCAAACCCGCCGCCCTCTGCGCCGTGCCCCATGAAGGTGGCGCGCACAAAAAGCACCAGATAAAAGGCACCATAGATACACGGGTATATACCGCTGTGCACAAGCCGTTTGGTGATTTCAGACTTGGGCAACAGCACAAGCAGAAGCCACGCTGGCAGCACCGCCAAATTGGCCGCACTGTATAGAGTTTCGTAATTCATCAAAGGTCCCCCGAAAACTGAATAGCTGGGGAAACTTAACGCAAGTCGGGGCATTCTCCAACACTACCACCAAGGCGCCAGCGCACGAGCGGTATTTGCTCACTGCCGAAAAACAGTTCGTCATTTACCCGAAATGTGGGCACGCCAAATACGCCGTGATCCCATGCCTCTTGTCGCTGCTGGTCGTGCTTTGCTCGGCCATCATTGTCGACGTAGCCCGCAAAACCATCAGGGTCGGCGCCCGCTCGCGTTAGGCACTCCACAAGTACTGTCACGTCCTCGATGTCAAGATCTCGCCGCCAGAAACGCTCAAAGGCATCATCGAGAAAACGCCGCATGACGTCCTGTCCGGACTGCTGCGCCCAATCCAAGGCAATGCCTGCCATCGAAGAGTCCCATATTTTTTGAGTGCCCTTAATCGTCAACCCACGAAGGTTGGCGCGGCGGCGCACGTCCATGTAGGCATATTTCACTTTTTTCCACTGGTGCTCGGTGCGTGTGCTCTCAAGCACATTTCCCGCATCATCCACCTTTGCTGAGCCAAGGTAAGAGGGAATGTCTAACGTAAAGTGTCGCCATTCGGCGGCGACGCCTGTTTCATCCTCAAGCGCATACATATGGTCCTTGGCCAGATAGGCGTAAGGGCTCTTGATATCGGTATAAACGATGAGTTCCACGACCGGCCCCGCTGAAGATTTACCCACTACAAATCATCTAGACCAACAACGGTTGCTTTCAATCGACGGGCCTTACTCCGCGGCTTTCACCTCGGGTTCCGGGAACAGTTCATCCATCGCGACACTGCGGCCGTTATCAAGCACAATGCGCGCATGATAGCGCTTCAAAAGCCGAGGTTCTGCGACCCCGCAACTGTGTGCCAGAATGCCAACTTCCTTTTTCATGTTTTTGGCATATTGCGCCACTCGCACGGCTTTGTTCGCGGGGTCCAGGCCATATTGCAGCTTTTTGTCGTGCGTCGTGATGCCGGTTGGGCAAGTATTTTTGTTGCACTGCAGCGCCTGAATGCATCCGAGCGCAAACATGAAACCACGGGCGGAGTTCACGAAATCCGCGCCAGCGCAGAAGGCCCAGGCCACTTCTGAGGGATTAATCATCTTGCCGCTGGCGCACACTTTCACACGCTCCCGAAGACCATGCTTTTTCAGGATATCCACCACAAGCGGCAGGCTTTCGCGCACCGGCATGCCCATATTGTCAATCAGGCTCATGGGGGCGGCGCCCGTGCCGCCGTCGGCGCTATCTATGGTGATAAAGTCTGGCGCGCTCTCAGGCCCGCGCTCATTAATCAGTTTGCACAGGTTTTCAAAGAAGCCATACGCACCGATCACCGCCTTAAAGCCAACCGGCTTACCGGTGACGTCCCGCACATAATTCAGCATGTCCAACAGGTCATCGATGCTGTCCACCTCGGGGTGGCGGTTCGGGCTGATCGCGTCCTGCCCGACTTCAAGGCCGCGAATGCGCGCGATATCTTCCGTGACTTTCGCGCCCGGCAGAATGCCGCCCTTGCCCGGCTTAGCGCCCTGGCTGAGTTTGATTTCAAACATCTTAACGGCGTCATGCTCGGCAACCGCTCTCAGCTTGTCTTCGTCAAACCCGCCTTCGGGCTTCCTGACACCAAACTTGCCGGTGCCGATCTGAAACACAATGTCTGCCCCGCCTTCAAGATGGTAGGGCGACAGGCCACCCTCCCCCGTGTTCATCCAGATGCCAGCTTTTTTGGCACCCGCTGACAGCGCCTTCACGGCTGGGATCGAAATGGCGCCGTAACTCATCCCCGAGATATTGAAGATGGAATCGGTGGTGTAGGGTTGGCGTGCGTAGGGGCCGATTGTAACGGCGCCTGGCTCTATCGCGTCCTGCTCCAACGTTGGGAAGGGGCAGTTTACGAAATACACAGTGCCAGTGGGTCGCAAGTCCCGCGTAGAGCCAAAAGCAACCGTCGAATCCACATTTTTAGCGGCGCGGTAAACCCAGGAACGTTCGGCCCGGTTGAAAGGCATCTCCTCCCGGTCGAGCGCAAAGAAATACTGGCGGAAAAACTCCCCGAGATGCTCGAACAAATAGCGAAAACGAGCAATTACAGGGTAATTGCGCTTAAGCGTGCTTTCGGTTTGCATTTTGTCGTGCACATAGAGCACGAGCACCCACAAAATGCCGATCCCGATCGCGAAAATGAACAAAAACGACAAGATTTCGAGAAGACCGACAACAATGTCGGACAGTTGACCCATGTCCATAACGTCTCTCCCGTACCACCAAGGAGTTTGACCATAGACCAAAAGCAGGTGGTTGCGCCAACACCTGTTGCTCACACTTTTGCTGGTTTGATGTGAACTTGCTTTCGCTTGCAAGATCAGCCTGCTGTGCCAAGATGGCGGCCTGGCAATCAGGGGACAGTTTCATGAAGTCTGAGAAAGTTGTTTTCACCGGTTCACAAGGGTTTGAGCTTGCGGCGCGCTATGATGGGCCCGACGAAGAACCACGGGCCATGGCCCTGTTTGCGCATTGCTTTACCTGCGGCAAGGACCTGAATGCCATCAACCGCATTGCCCGCGCGCTTGCGGCAGACGGCATTGGCATGTTCAGGTTTGACTTTACGGGTCTTGGCCTGTCGAACGGTGACTTCGCCAACACCAATTTCAGCTCCAATGTCGAAGACTTGGTGCGCGCCGCAGATTTCATGCGCGACACTATGATCGCCCCCACCATCATGATGGGGCACAGCCTGGGTGGTGCGGCGACACTTGTGGCGGCGGGTCAGGTGCCGGAGGTGAAGGCAGTGGCAACCATCGGCGCACCCTTTGACAGCGTGAATGTGCTGAAGCAATTCAAAAACGATATCGACACCATCGAAGCGGACGGCGAGGCCGAGGTGATGTTGGCGGGTCGCCCGTTCAAGATGAAGAAACAGTTCATCGAGGACGCGAAAAGCCAGAATGTGGCGGACCATATTGGAGCGCTCAAGAAACCGCTTCTGGTGATGCACAGCCCTATTGATGAGACCGTCGGCATCGACCATGCCCGTAAAATTTACGAGGCTGCGAAGCACCCCAAAAGCTATGTATCCCTTGATAAAGCTGATCATCTCTTGATGAAAAACGCTGCCGACGGGCAATATGTGGCGCGTGTGCTCTCCGCATGGGCCAGCCAGTACATTTGACCACCCGTGGCACCTTGTAACTGCAGCACACTTACATTTTAGGTTTTCAACACCACCATCTTTGCGTTATATGTACGGTATTAAGTTGTTTTTTTAACCGGGTTTATTGTTACGGCAAATAGCTGCCAGAGTAGTTGAGTTTTTTGTGCATTCAATCGTTTAGGAGCCTGTTTTGACAGTGGACCGAATTTCCAATGCCCCAAACTCAAAGAGCTTTCTGACTAATAAAATTGAACAACTTAATGTTCTTGTACCAACCCTCATTGACCGTGGAGTTGTATTCTACAGAAACTCGGGATTTTGGAGGACTCTGTTCTTAGTCAGCGGATTTGTCGGCCACTTACTCACCTGGACCACGATAATTTATAGCGCCTACAGTTCGGTCAACGAAGCCTTGTCAATTGCCGACCAACATTACTTGTTCAAAGGCATTTTTGGTATTGTTGTCAGCCTACTCTTTCTCCACATAGGCACGAGCAATGATGAACTGATGCGGACTTATGTCGATAACATCATTGCCCTAATATTCAGCCTCACGCATGTCCTTTCTTTATCTATTTCACTATATATAATATATAGTTATAATGATTTCAGTGTAACATTTGAAAATTCATCGGTTAACTGGAACTTCGGGCCCGCTAGCATTTTTGCTGTTACACTTTATTTTGCCAATTACATCATCGCCAGCATCTACAGGCTTAAAAGTTCCAAAAAACGAAATGTCGTCGAATTTGTCCCGATTGCGGCCGTGCTAATCTATATATATTTCAATGTCGATTTTGACTTGTCGGCGTTTCTCAAAGTCATCGGAAGCATCGATGAAACTAACTTCGCATCTCTGACATTGACTATCATTATGCTGTTTCTCAGCTTGCCGTATTTCTTCGGTGTCTACTCGAGGAATATCGCCATTAACCCCCCTAAAATACCAAGGCCTGTTAGTGAGCAAGCAAACGTCGAAGAGACTTGAAACTGACGGTCTAACTTTCAAAAATAGCGCCCAAAAGCGGCAAAGTCGGCCTGATAAAGCGGTGCCAGTTCATTCGGCAGCGCTGGCGCACCAGACCTGTTTTTTTTGGGCGATTTCATCTCTTCAAGAAGCGGCAGTGCCTGGCCTGTGTGATCAGACAATTGGGCCACCAATTTTGGCAGGTCTGCCAACCCACCAAGCCATCTAAAGAGGCTTGGGTCTGTACCTAAAAAGCTGGTAACTGGTTCGGTGTGATTGCGGGCCGTGATAAACACCTGCCGGTATCGCGGTAATTCACCAATGAATGTTTCCCAGTCGGGCTTTGTTGGCATGCCATAGAAATGGGCAGCGCCGTCATGATGTTTCGCCAATTGGTCCCGCGCGGCGATATTACCGTGATAGAATGACCAGATGCGGTCCATGGGGGCACGGACCAATGCCGCCGAAAAATAGTCAGCATACTTGCTTGGCACATCAGACAGTTTAACCGGGCGCTTTTTCGCGTCCTCATCGTGAATGCCTTCGCCGCGGCTTTCTTCACCCAAAACCACCTTCAACACATTCATCACACTAGTGGAACCGCACTTGGGGATGGGGAAAAACAGAATTTTCTCTGCCGGCAATACCCGGGCCCGACTCAAACCATTGCCGGTTATTGCCAATTCCCAAGACCCAGGTGCCCACGCTTTTTCAATGATTGGTTTCAGGGTTTCCGCTGCGGCTTGTTCTTGCCCTTCAAACAATTGAAATCGGGCTTGGATGCGACGGAACCGCAGATGCTCACTGTCCCGCAGCGCCTGATCCAGCAGGGTTCGGGCCTTATCAAACCGTTCCCCAAGGAAATGGTCCCATATATCTGCCGCAAGGGCCTTTTCTGCGTCGGTTGCGCGCATCAGGCCGCAGAACTACCTGCATTGAGGTCAGCAAACATCTGCTCCAGCACTTCAAAGGGTAGAACCACACTGCCATGACGCCCCGGATGATCAGTGACAGCCGACAATAGGCCCAGCTTTTCCCATTTTTGTGGGAAATCAACCTCGCCTGTTTTCACCATATGGCGAAAGCGCGCTGCAATGTCTGAAAGCTCGGCTTCCGATAGTCCGATAACCTGCTCGCCAACAATGGCGGCTGACGCCTGACCCAGCGCGCAGGCTTTCACTTCCTGCCCAAATTCGGTGATCACACCATCTTGAACACGCGCTTCAGCGGTAATTCGGCTACCGCAGATACGGCTGGTTTTCACGGCACTGACATCGGCGTCGCTTAGCCGCGCCAGATGCGGAATTTGCGTGGTAAGCCGCAGAATTTCGGTGTTGTAAAGCTCGCTCATGACGACCCTTAAATAAGCCTTTTGCTGATCCATCTTCAAGCCCCTGCCGTAGGGAATTATCGGTGCTGCAAAGGGACAGCCGTCAGGCAAGCGCTTGATGTTTGCTTGATTAATCCCTTAAGCTCACCATATCAACAGCGTTTGTCGCTTGGGGGGAACGGGTCCCCTCAATAAACAAAACCGCGACAAATGTCACATCGTTCGGGCGGGACGGCCCGAGCCAAAATCGAAAGGATCATCCTTATGGATGCCGTACTTGAAAGGGCTGACAATAGCCCTGAACTGAAGGTAATCCCGCAGGACGCCGCTGAGAGCCCAACAAGGGCCGAGGCTGAAGCCGCGGTTCGCACTTTAATTCGCTGGGCAGGCGATGACCCCACGAGAGAAGGCCTTATCGACACGCCAAAACGTGTTGTGAAAGCTTACGAAGAATTCTTTAACGGTTACAAAAAGGACCCGGCAGAAATCCTGTCGCGCACCTTCGAAGAGGTCAACGGCTACGACGATATGGTCGTGCTGCGTGGCATCAAGGTGGAAAGCCACTGTGAGCATCATATGGTGCCGGTCACGGGTATTGCGCATGTTGCCTATATGCCAAATGGCAGTGTTGTTGGGCTTTCAAAGCTCGCCCGCATTGTAGAAGCGTATGGCAAGCGCCTGCAGACCCAGGAAACCATGACAGCACAGATCGCGGACGCGCTTGAGGAGCACCTAGACCCCAAAGGGGTGGCCGTGATCATCGACGCGACACACAGCTGCATGTCTTGCCGTGGTGTGAAACATTCGGATGTTTACACCATCACGCGTCAGTTCCGTGGTTGCTTCAAAGAAGCAGATCAGGAACGCCGTTTTTGGGACCTTGTGCGCGGATAAGCGCCGGCCTCACATAAAGCTTGAAGAAGCGGCATGGTTCTAGGACTATGCCGCTTTATTTTTTGGGGTCTGAAGTTTGCAGTTGCACACTAAATACAATTGCCTGTCATTGGGTGGACCAATTATTGCGCTATCGAGTTCCGGAAGTTTGGGCTTCCTGGCAGATGCCAACGGTGCAGAAATAAGTTTTGCTTGGTTTGCTTTGCTCGCACTTCTAGTGCAGCTTTCTGCAATACTATTGGCCTATAACGTGAAGTGTCCGCACTGCGGCGCCCCGGTAAGCTACCTCATAATTCCCAGGATACGGTTTTTGGCAACCGACAAATGCTTGAAATGCAAAAGAAGATACTCTGAGACCCGATCATGACGCTCACATTTGCAGAACCCGCAGACCGAAAAGAACTGGAAACAGGCAACGGCTTTGCGCCGAAGTTTGACGAACGCGGGCTGATCCCTGTGTTCACCAGCTGCGCGACCACAGGCCGCGCCCTGATGCAGGCATGGATGAACGCCGAAGCGATCGAGAAAACCATCGAAACAGGCGAAGCGCACTATTTCAGCCGCTCCCGGCAGGAGCTTTGGCACAAGGGTGCCACATCGGGTGAGTTTCAGCTGGTGAAAGAATTTCGGGTGGACTGTGACCAGGACAGCCTGTGGCTGGTTGTGGAGCAAAAAGGCGGCAAATGCTGTCACGTGGGGCACCCCAGCTGTTTCTTCCGCGAAATCCCAGTGGGGGAAGATGCCATTCAGGACGGCACAATCACGCTGACGATTGACTAGGCTATTCGTCAGCAAGCAATGCTGCCATCGACACGCGTGAAACTTGGTAAGCCACTGCATTTATCGAAAACACAGCCACGGCAATAACAAGAATTGCTGCCGCCCCAAAAAGCCCAAATGGGACATCAATTCGATAAGCAAAGCCGTTAAGCCATTCCGTGACGAAAATATAAGCCGCAGGGAAAGCAACCACCAGAGCCCAAAAAACCGGCTTGATGGCGCGTGTAGCCGCAAGCTTCCAAGCCTGCAAAACGGACGCGCCAAGAACACGGCGAATGGCGAACTCTTTGCGCTGCTTTGCTAATAGGAATGAAGAAACCGCGTATAATCCCATGCAACTGATCACAAGGCTAAGCACACCTGCAACTTGCAGAAAGTCTAACAGTTTCATTTCGGGCCCATACTGTTTCATTAATCTGTCTTCAAGAAGTTCACCAACGAACACGCGATCAGGCACAGTTTCCCGCCACACACGCTCCATGTCAGCGAACACTTCATCGACCGAGCGCCCCGCAGTTCTGAAGGCGTATGAAAAATAAAAGTCCTCTCTGATCCAAAACATCATGGGCTCAATCTCGTCGCGCAGAGAAGTTTGATGAATATTTTCAACCACGCCAACTATGGTTATGAACCTGCGGTCGTCCGATTGGCCCCACCACAATTGTTGCCCCAGTGCTTGCTGCGGTGATCCAAACCCAAGTTTTTCAATCAGGGCTTCGTTAACCAACATATTGAAACCGCGTTCACTGGAGTAGTGATCCTCGCCGTACTCGAACGAAAGGCGCCTTCCCGCCAGTAATTCATAATCGAACACATCAAAGAAATCCGGATTCATAAATTGAACAGGGAATATATATTCTGCATTCAGATCATGCCCAGGTGTGGAAAACCCTGCTGTTGGCAAAGTCCCTTCCGTCGGTGCGGACATGCCGCGCGCTGATGCCACCACACCAGGCAAATCAGACAACTTGCTAAACAGATCTGACGATTTCCCCGCGTCAGACGGTAGGCTGTTTAACAGGATGACATTGTCAGGCTCGTACCCCAAATCCTTGGATTGGATGAATTGCACCTGAGCCCAAACGACACTGCCAACGATCAGCAATGTGGCTGCGATGATGAATTGAAAACTCATCATCATACGGCTGAACCGCATGGAAACGCCATAAGCGGCATTGCGAGTCCTCAGTGAGTCAATCGGGGTTTTGGCGGCCAATCTGGTTGCTGGAAACAGGCCGGCAAACAGGGCCAGCGCAAAAGCCGTCAAAGCGACAAACAAGCCCGACATGCTCAGGTCTCCACCATTGCGCCCACCCTGATACCCTATGAGGTCAAAAATCTGGTCGCCCCAGACTTCAAAGCCGATAATGGACAGATAAAAAGCACCGAATGAGATCAAAAGTGATTCCGGCAGGAACTGTCGCTGGATTTGCGGTAGACCGGCCCCAAAAACTTTCCGAAGTGCCACTTCCTTGATACGGAACTGCGCCTGAACAACCATTGTGTTCACAAAGTTCGCGCCTGAGATGACAACCAACAACAGACCCGATAGCGCATAGATATATAGGATCTGTAGGTTGCCTCCCGGTTTCATATCATCAACACCACTTTGGAAAAGATGCAGCTGGTCAACCCGGTTAAGCGTGTTGACTAGACTTTCAGCTACATCCCATGAACCAGAAGGCGGAATGACCTGTCGCTCGAGCTCTGGCAACCGGTTGAGAATACTGATTGGATTTGCACCACGGGTTAGCTTGGCATAAGTGAAAATTAATGCTGCCCGCCAGTTAGATAGGATCTCGGCTCTGTGTAAGCTTTCATCAAACTGCACAATCGCCTCGATTGCTAGGTGGGAATTGTGCGGCACATCTTGAAAAACGCCGGTCACCCGGAAATCTGCATCAAGTCCCTGATCATACAAGCTCACAGGGATAACCTTGCCTATGGCTTGTTCTTCGCCGAACAGGCGCTGCGCCAAGGTTTCTGAAATCATTATGCCACGAGGGTCCGCGAGCCCTGCTTTCCCAATGCCATCAATGATCGCAAAGTCAAAGATGTCCAGAAACTCAGGGTCGACTTTTGAAACTATGCCGTCAAACATGACACCGTCTCGGTGAAAAGTGGCTTTGGTGTTCAAAAGTCGAGAGACAGCTTCAACTTCACTGAAATTGCTTTTCAGCAAATTGCGAAGCGGATGATTTGAAGTAGCAAACGCTGTCGGTTCTTGGCCAGGATACGTGATAGTCGCCTGGATACGGTAGACACGCTCGGCTTCATGCCAGAAAGTGTCGTAGCTCAATTCATGACGAACATACTGAGTGATTGCCGTCATGAACGTGAAGGCGATGGCAAGCCCAAAAAACATAATCAGGCTATTTCCTTTGTGCGAATTCAATTGCCTGACTATGATTCTGACTGCACGCAGTTGCTGCATTTGCCCCGCCTCCGGACTCCGTTATCCATATGAGTTTGCGCAAGTGTTGTGCCAATGCGTTATCCCCAGAAATCTGAGTCAAACCAAGTTTTTCCAACCTTTACAGAAATACCCGCCACCACGACCGTACGAAAATGAACACTATTCTTTGTTCGGAAACGAACAGTTCCGCCCAATTCCAAGGATAAGTTACTTTGTAACATTTCATCGCGTCGATCGCTCGTTTGATCGCAGGCAGGTAGCCGCGCACGCTTTCATTGTTACTTTGTAACCAAGCAACTGAACTTGCGACACGACAGCGAAGATAACCCGCCAATCCATTATGGGTTGGATTTACGATCCTCTTAATAAGCACTCAGGCCACTTCGGTGGCCTGTTTTTTTAACGCAAGCGTGAAGCGGATGCAGGATGACATCACAGCCGGACTGGCTTAAGCTCATGAACATGAAAAGAGTTGCACTCAGTATTATTGCTGCCTGCCTTTTGGCTGCACCCGGCGTTTATGCCCAGGAAAGCGAGCAGCGCGAGGGCATCCGCAAGGACCTGCCCGCCCACCTGCGACCACAAAACAATGTGACGAGTTTTCACCGCCGATCAGTCGACAGCACAGAAAAACCCTGGCAAAGCATTGGTCGCGTCAACATAGGTGGTCGCGCGCACTGCAGCGGCACCCTGGTTGCCGCCAACATTGTTCTAACCGCAGCCCACTGCTTGTTTTCAAAGGCAAGCGGGCAAATGGTGGTACCGGGTATCGTGCATTTTGTGGCGGGCTATTCGCGCGGTGAACATCTTGGTCATTCAAAGGTCAAATCTTACCGCGTTGGCGACGGGTACCGCGGCGAAGAAGGCGCGACCCGTGCAAATATGGGCCATGACTGGGCCCTGTTGGTCCTGGAAGAACCGCTGGGAGAAGAACTTGGCTTTCTGACCGTTCCCAACGGGTGGTTTGAACCGCCAAAACCAACGGCCCCACCAAGGCCCAACAAGCGCAAGGTGCAGATTGCGGCAGATGTGACGACCGCTGGCTACCCTGGGGACCGCAAGCACATCCTGTCGCTTGAAGAAAACTGCAACATCATCACAACGGCCAATCAAGGACGCATTTTGCTGACCAGCTGTATTGCGTTGAAGGGCGACAGCGGTGGGCCAATATTGCAACAAGTGGATGGCACCTGGCACATCATCGGGGTTCAAACGTCTGCGCTAAAGGCGGGTGACAAAATCTCAGGGGTTGGCCTGTCCGCCATTGTTTATCAGCCCTATCTGGATATCTTGTCGCAATAAGGCAATCGCTTGCCGGGTCTTCATTAAACCGCTACTAGACACCATAGGTTTCAGACGGGGTACAGCTATTAATCGCCAGACAAGTCGACGACCAATTAGTCGCGACAAATTCTTACAAATGCGGTTCCGGAGCACCCATGACCGAGCGCTGGTCACAAGGATCAAGACTAGATTTGAGCCGAGTGTGGCACTTGGTTTTACGCAACCCAATCTGGATTGCGAAGAATGGCAGTGGGCTAGATTATTGAGGCTGCGGAGCTCTGTTAATTTTTGTATAGGCCTCAAACAACGAACTTATGCCGTCCTGGTCCATGGGCCCTTTGCTTGCAACAATTCGAAGCTCGTGCTGGTGTCTGATACGCGAACCGCGATAGCGTCTAAAACCGGCTCGCTCTACTCGCTTTGCCAACAATTTCAAACTAAACCCGGTTTTATGAGCCATATAGACTCGTCCGTTTTTGATCGATTTGCTATGGCCATACATGATGTCGAGCGGCGTGATCGGGCCAGATTTGGCATGATAGAGTGGCTCATCCAGCAAGCCCTCTGCCATAGATTTCGCCACTTCCTGGATGTCGGGGCAAAAAATTACGCAAAAACCATCAGGTTTAAGTACCCGCCGGAACTCTTTCAAAACAGTTGGCACCTCGTGAAAAAACACATGTTCAATATTGTGGGAGGAGAAAATAGCATCCATTGACTCGTCAGGTACTGCCTCCATATCCAGGATGGTGCCGACAATATCGGGTTTGCAGTCTGGATTGATGTCAAATCGAACTTCTTGCCAGTCGCCACCCTGGAATCCCTCAGGCATGTTTGCAAGGGTGTGTTTTGCGCAACCGACATGCAATACTTTTTTCATAACTCAAGCCCCACTTCTTAACTTGCCCAACCCAAATGACGTGAATTCTTCCATCATGCAAGCACTAATCTTGCTTATGATTTCTTTCAGACTCGCACCCAGCTTTGTTGCTGATATACTCCCTGCGAATTGGAGGAAACATATGTCACGTGATGGCCTCGAAATCGCACAGATCCCTGTGCTGCAGGACAACTATCTGTTCCTGATCCATGACCCCCAGTCAGGTGAAACCGCAATCATTGACCCGGCAGTTGAAGAAGACACGGTTGCAGCGCTTGAAGCGCGCGGGTGGACACCCACCCATATTTTCAACACCCACCATCACTGGGACCATGTGGGCGCCAATTTGGCGCTTAAGGAAAGACACGGGCTGACCATCATTGGCCCGGCTGCGGACCGGGAGCGTATCCCCGGCATTGATGTCGCTGTTGGCGAAGGTGACAAAGTGCATCTTGGCGGCATCGCGGCCGATGTCATTTTTGTGCCGGGTCACACCAGCGGCCATATCGCTTATCATTTTGCCGACGATGCGGCGCTCTTTTGCGGCGACACATTGTTTGCCATGGGCTGCGGGCGCTTGTTTGAAGGCACCCCCGACGAGATGTGGTCAAGCCTCACCAAGTTGATGGCCCTACCCGACGAAACGGCGGTTTACTGCGCCCACGAATATACAATGGCGAACGGCAAGTTTGCCCTGACGGTCGACCCTGAGAACATCGACCTGCAAGCCCGCATGCGCGAGGTGGAGGACCTGCGCGCCCGCGACCTGCCAACTGTGCCGACCAGCATTGGCATTGAGAAAGCGACCAACCCCTTCCTGAGGCCAATGAGCGAGAGCCTGCAGGACATCGTAGGCCTTGTGGGTGCGCCGCTTCCGGCAGTGTTTGCGGAAGTCAGGAAGCGCAAGGACAATTTTTAACCGACACGCATTGCGCGTGAAGGAGATCAATATGAAAAAGTTACTGGCAGGACTGGTTATGAGTGCAGCAATTTCAGGCGCCGTAAGCGCGCAGGACGAAGACCCTTACATCTGGCTTGAAGAAGTGGAAGGCGAGCGTGCGCTCGCGTGGGTCGAAGATCAAAACACCCGCTCGCTGGGTGTGCTGGAAGCGGACGCGCGATTTCAGGGCCTGATGGACGGCGCCCTCAGGGACTATAACGCTGACGACAAAATCGCCTATGGCAGCCTTTTGGGCGGCGTTGTGCATAACTTCTGG
The DNA here is from genome assembly GCA_017640725.1 of Kordiimonadaceae bacterium. Classification (GTDB taxonomy): domain Bacteria; phylum Pseudomonadota; class Alphaproteobacteria; order Sphingomonadales; family Kordiimonadaceae; genus Kordiimonas. Next base: position 785,085 of record JAEPQB010000002.1, read on the forward strand.
CAGGACGAGAAAAACGTGCGCGGTCTGTGGCGGCGCGCAAGCCTGCGGTCCTACAAGTCAGGCAATCCGCGCTGGATAAACCTGATGGACCTGGATGAGGTTGCCGAATCTGAGGGTGAAAACTGGGTCATGAAAGGCCGCAAGTGCCTGCCGCCTGATTTTGGCCGCTGTCTTGTAGAATTATCGCGTGGCGGCGGGGACGCCATTGTCACCCGCGAGTTTGACGCCGTCATGAAACGCTGGGTCGGCGGCGGGTTTGTCACCGAAGAAGCCAAGCAGGACGTTGTGTGGCTGGACCCGGACACCGTTCTGATCGGGACCGACTTCGGGGACAACACATTGACCGAATCCGGTTACCCCAACCGCATCAAGGTCTGGCGGCGCGGCTACCCGCTGACGCAGGAACGCGTGGTGCACGAGGGTGAACTGACCGACATGGGTAGTTTCCCCTTCGCGAGCCACCGGCCCGACGGCACCTACACAGGTGTTATCCAGCTGCCCGACTTCTTCACGCAAATCCTTTATATCTATGAGCCCGAAACCTATGAAATGAAGCAGATGGACCTGCCGCGCGCCATCGACTTCAAAGGCATTTTTGGCAATGACGCGATCATCCAGCTCAGGAAAGACTGGCGCATCAAAGACCATGACCTGCCAGCTGGTGCGCTTGTTTCTGTGAACATTCTTGATGCCACGGGCGGCTCAACCGCACAGAACCTGAAACTGATTTACGCGCCGGGCGCCAATGGCTCAATCGATGCCGTTGATATCGGCAAGGACCGCATTTACATCAGCGTCTTGGAAGATGTAGCGGGCAAAATCATCACCGCCAAACCATCGAACAAAGGCTGGGACATTGAGCCGGTCGCGCTGCCAGAAAACGGCAACCTGAATATCGTGTCGGCTGACGCATGGTGGGATGCGGCCATGTTCAACTATGAAAGCTTCCTGCAGCCAGACACTTTGTACGCAGTCGAGCGCGGCATTGAACCACAAGCGGTGCAAAGCCTGCCTGCCCGCTTTGAAGCAGAGGGCCTGGTGACCGAGCAAAAGTTCGCAGCCAGCAAAGACGGCACACAAGTACCCTATTTTGTGATCCGCCGCGCTGACACGGAAATGAACGGCGACACGCCCACCATGCTTTATGGCTATGGCGGTTTTGAAATCTCGCTTACGCCCACATACCTGCAAGGCTTTGGCAAACTATGGATTGAAAATGGCGGTGCTTATGTGATTGCCAACATCCGGGGTGGCGGCGAATATGGCCCCGCGTGGCACCAGGCAGCACTGAAGGAAAACCGTCAGCTTGCGTACGATGATTTCATTGCGGTTGCGGAACATTTGGTGGCATCTGGCCTGACGTCGCCGCGCAGGCTTGGCATTCGGGGCGGATCAAACGGTGGCCTTTTGGTCGGGGCTGCCATCACGCAGCGCCCTGATCTCTTTAATGCCGTTATTTGTGCGGTGCCGCTTCTGGATATGATGCGCTACCACACACTGCTCGCGGGTGCGTCATGGGTCGGCGAATACGGTGACCCGGATGTCCCTGATGAGCGCGCCTTCATCCGGGCTTATTCACCCTATCAGAATGTGGACCCGGCGGCGGACTATCCGGAGATGTTCATTTACACATCTACAAAGGATGACCGCGTGCACCCGGGACATGCCCGCAAGATGGCCGCCCGCTTGACAGAGTATGAAAAGCCGGTGCTTTATTATGAAAACACAGAAGGTGGCCATTCTGCTGCCGCCAACTTGAAACAACGTGCCTACACGGATGCCCTGCAAGCGGTTTACGCCCTGAGAGCTTTGAAAGACTAAAGCTCTCAGCTTCATGTAGCGCATAAGGGAACATTCATGAGCCCGATGCCAAAGCTCAAGCGCCTGATCGTGCTCAGGAACACACCTGACTGGGCCGCTAATTCTGCGCTTTGGCAATCAGAGAAGCGGCTCGATCCTTCGCAGTTTATGCCTGACCCGCTGCCACCCGGCTTCCCTGTCGATACCGAGCAATTGATCTTGAACTGGAACAGCACGTTCGCCGACGATTTTTTTGCCGTGCGCCAAACCATCAAGGAAATCGCGCTTGAACAATTCAAAAAGTCCAGGCCTGACGAAATTCTGACCCAGCGCGAATTTGAACAAGATATGGAGCCGTGGTTAACCGACACGCTTATTCATTTTTCTGACGATGATGATTTTGCGGCGGAAAACCTTTTTGATGCAACCGAACAGCCGCTCAAAACCGGCGGTATTGCCCGCTGGCCATCGCCGGTCCTTGGAAACACGCTTGTGAATCGTCGGGCGGAAAAGCATTTTTTGAAACTAAGATTTTGGTTGCACAGGAAAGTCAGACTGTATCCGGCAAAGCTGGCCTTCCTGAAACCATTGATCACCGGCGGCGAAAGCATTGCGTCTATTGAAAATGAGCCATGCTATATTTTTTTCCAGACCAATAACTATATGCTGAACCCTACCGGCCTTTCGCCTGAGCGTGTGGTGTCGTTTCTGGACCATCTGCGCGCCAACAGAAGCTTCCGGGCTGAACCAATACGGCTCGTGACGCTCAGCGACCAATACCTCAGCATCTGCAACAAACTACCCACATCCATCACCATGTTGCGCAACATCATGAACAGCGTGGAAAAGGCCGAGTGGCACAGCGCGATTGAGCGCGAAATACGGCAAATGGCGGGTATCGAATTTCCCGAAGAATTGGTGTGGGTATCCCCCGTGCACCGGGAACTGGTAGATTATTTTCTCAACACAGTGATCAAGGAACTGACGTGAAATCCAAATTAATGTCGCTACTCGCGGCCCTGAGCCTTTCAACGCTGGCTGTCCCAGCCATTGCGGAAGACGCCCACCCAAACATGCCATTTGGTGCCAAAGCACTAGATATCTACCGTACGGTGATTGAGTTCAAGTCAACGGCTGAGCACGGGGAAACACCTGCAATGGCGCGCTATCTGGCGGACCAGTTTCGCGACGGCGGCTTTGCCGACGACGATATCTTTCTGTTTGAAATTGGCAACGCGGCGGGTTTGATCGTGCGTTATCACGGTGATGGCACTTCGGGAAAAGCACCGGTCAGCATTTCTGCCCATATGGACGTTGTGGAAGCTAACCCTGCGGATTGGGTTCGTGATCCCTTTAAACTGACAGAAGAAGACGGGTATTTTTTTGCCCGCGGCGCAGCCGATGACAAGCTTGGCGTGGTCGCCACAACTGTTGCCTTCTTGCGCTTGAAGGCGGAAGGCTGGGTGCCAAACCGTGACCTGATCATCGCTTTTTCAGGTGACGAAGAAACCGGCATGCTGACAACGCGCGCGTTGGTGCAGGATCATTTGGCGCTGACAAATAGCGAATTTGTGCTCAATGCCGACAGTGGCGGCGCAACCCTGCCGGATGGCGGCGGACGCCCCGTCAGCTTCGCCATGCAAGCGGCTGAGAAGACCTACGCCACATGGCAGCTTACAATCACCAACCCAGGTGGACATTCAAGTCGTCCACGAAATGACAATGCGATTTATGAACTGGCGGATGCCCTGATCAAAATTCGGGAATTCAAGTTTCCGGTGCGCGCCAATGAACTAACCCGCCGCTATTTCAAGTTTACAGGCGAGCGTACACCGGGACCAAAAGGTGAAGCCATGCAAGCGTTTGCCGCTGACCCAACCGACGCAGACGCCGTACAAGTTTTGCGCGCTGACCCAGGCATTGTTGGCACCACAGGCACAACCTGCGTGGCGACGATGCTCGCGGGTGGGCATGCAGAAAACGCACTGCCACAGTCTGCGACAGCAACTGTAAATTGCCGTATTTTCCCCGGTGAGGGGGTCGCCGCAACAGAAGCAACGCTGCGCGATGTGGTGGGCAATGACGCGGTTGAGTTTAACATGATCTCCAACCCGACCGAAACCGACCCATCGCCCCTGCGAGAGGATGTGCTAGCCGCGCTCCAGAAGGCTGTGGACAACAAATTCCCGGGGCTGGAGATTGTGCCTTACATGTCGTCAGGCGGCACAGACGGCATGCATTTCCGCGCTGCGGGCATTCCAAGTTACGGCGTCAACGGGGGCTACAGCAAAGCGGGTGATACGTTCGCACACGGCCTGAACGAACGCATATTGCAGCAAAGCTTCTATGACAATCTGGCGCACTGGTATGTGCTTTTGAAAGCGATTGCTGGCGATAGTTAAAAGCATAAAAAAGGGGCGGCAGATGCCGCCCCGAAGTATAATCACTCGGATAAAGTGATGGGTTCGTCTCTCGTTTTTGGGAAGCTCGTTAGTCAGTTGATTTCTGGATGCCGAGCAACTTGCGCCACATCGCGCATTCTTTCTGCATACCGTCCTTACCCGCCAGCATCATATTTGAAGCGAACCAGCCAGCGATAAGAATCGGCAGCATGGCCGACATCTTGTCTGAATCGCCAACAATCATGGATGTCGCGAGGATCATCGCGGCCCAGATGATGGCGTTAGCGATTGTTTTCTTTTTTTCAGTTTTTTCTGACATTTTTATCTCCTGTCGTGTCTCGGGCCATTGGCCCCTGGTGTTAGTGCTGGCGGCCTAGTCTTCCGCCAACGAAAATATGTCTTCTACCGGCACCTCAAACAGGCGCGCGATTTTGAGAGCGATCACTGTTGAGGGCACAAATTTGCCAACTTCGATGGTGCTGATTGTCTTGCGCGACACGCCGATAGCGACAGCTAATTCGCCCTGGCTCATGCGGTGCTCGGCGCGGTAGACCCGAATTCTGTTATCGAGCTTGCTCACGCATCTTCCTCCTCAGCGAAGTCGTCTTCGTCGTCTTCCAGGTTGTCGAGGAAAAAGGATAAGCTGGCGACACCCAAGTTGAACGCCAGCAGCGCTGGAACGATAACTGCGGCAGGCCAATCAACAGCCTCTTTTTCCAACAGCACGTTCAATACGATCAACAGAATGAAGCTACCGGTAAAGGCGCGCATGGCTGCTTTCTGGAAGGAACTGGTGAGGAACCCCTCCGGCTCATCACAAGTGCTAACAAAACTGCGCTTGCGCCGATACACCTGGAAGGTGATGGGACCAACCAGAATGATAATCAAAATAGCGATAGCCTTCTCTGCGTATTTCAACGCGCCCGGCAATTCGCCTGCTGCAGACTGCTCAAATGCGGTTAACGCAAACAGCAGGGCCAGCAAGAACATGCCAATCGCAGACCGGTTCAAAAAGCGATCATAAAGCTGGGCCATTGGCTCTGGTGCTTTGTCTTCACTCATCATTCTTCCTTTGTCACAAACTTACCAAAAAGGAACCTTAACAGGTCTTTTTGATACCTTGAGGTTACATATAGGGAAGTAAATGTGCCCCGTCAAGGGGATTTAAATTCAAAGCCAAGAAAGTGTGGAGCCAGTTAAACACTGGCGGCACTGCGCCCGTGCTCTTGCGGTACGTTTCACGCAAGTCGCCGACGCCTGCCGCCGGCTGCCGGCTGCCGGCTGCCGCGGAAGTCTAATGAAAGCAGTATGATTGATGTCAGGCCTGTTCGGCTCTCTGCAAATACTCAGTGCCCCATTCCCGCAAAGAATGGATAACGGGTTCCAGTGTCTTGCCGTACGCAGTCATTGAGTATTCGACTTTTGGGGGTACCTCTGGATACACCTTCCGCAATACCAGGTTATCTGCTTCCAGTTCCCGCAACTGCTTGGTCAGCATGCGCTGTGTTATCTCTGGCATAACGCGGCGCAATTCATTGAAGCGCATTGTTTCGGACAGAAGATGGTAAAGGATGACCCCTTTCCACTTGCCGCCAATAACTTCCAGGGCCGCTTCAACAGGGCAACCCTGATTGCAATCATAGCTAGCGTGAACCATCGACAGCTCCAATAGTATACAAATGGGTACTACATATCAAAATTGTGCGTACTTACATACATAGCTTGTGCAGCTTATATCCCCTGCAGAGATAAATCGATCAAGTATTTTTACAGGAGATATCCATGAGCCATCCCATCACTGAAGACCTTCGCTGGCGATACACCACGAAGAAATATGACCCCGACAGAAAGATCCCTCAGAAGGATCTGGATGTGCTATTTGAGGCCATGCGCCTCTCGCCGTCGTCGATCAATTCCCAGCCCTGGAAATTCATTGTCATCGAGAGCGACGAGGCAAAAGAACGGATGAGCCGCACCTTTGCCAACATGTACCAGTTTAATCAGCCCCATGTTTTTGACAGCTCGCACATCATTCTGCTGGCTCACAACCCACACTATACTCGCGAGGATTATGCCGAGGTTGTCGACAATGGCATTGCGGACAAGCGCACCAAGCCTGCCGACAGGGAACGGGCGTTTGGCGGCTTTGTTTTTGCGGAACTAAACACGGATGAAACCGGATTTAATGGCAACTGGACCAAAGCCCAGACTTATATTGCGCTTGGCAATACGCTGCACACGCTTGCGCGGCTGCGGATTGACTCCACACCGATGGAAGGTGTTGATTCCGACTTAATCCAGGAAGAATTCAAAGAAGAGCTCGATGGGTATCAATGTGAAGTCGCCCTGGCTATCGGCTATCACCATGCAGAAGAAGACTATAACGCAGCGCTTCCCAAATCACGGCGCAGCTTGGAAAGCGTTTTGGTCCGCATTTAAGGCGCGACCACAGCAATAATTTCCAGACACGAACCTGCATCGGCGCCCATGGCGGCCCGCAATATGAATTCTCGAAGCATATCTGTGGGCCGCGAGCCATGCTCACGCGCAAGAAATAAAAAAGTAACAGACCTGGCGCATGAGAATCGGACTTGCCTTAACGGCGGTATCAGGGGCACTGAAGCCTCTGCCGCTGCGGCTTCCATAAAAGTTAATCAATCGCCCAAATGGTGCACAAAATCCGGACCTTTCGGTGCAACTTCTAGCCCTGACCAACTGGTGCGACACAAATTCTAATCTTGCGCCTCAAAGAGGCCTAAAAGTCTATTTTTTCCAATTATTGAGAAATTTTTTACGTTTTCACGGAATCGTGTGTGACATTTAGAAAAATTTTTCTACTTAATACCATAATATCTTCTCGTTTGTAGGACTTGGTTCCACAAGCTATTTGTAGCAGCGTTGAAGGGCTTCCCATGAGCTTTGCTTTTGGATGAACGGGTGGCCCAAAGGAGACAGGGCCATGAGTAACATTCCGGTTTATCTGACCGCAGAAAAGCATCACCTCTTGCTGGTTGGCGCAACGTCAGCCGCGATGGCAAAGCTGGCGCTCTTTATGAACACGGGCGTGCGCATTACGCTGGTGGGCCTTGGCACTATTGAAGCCGCTACCGCAGCTGGCCTTTCGCCAGAGCAAACCGGTGTCGACACGCTGTCCATCCACGACCGCCCCTTCGCCCAAGATGACCTGAACGAGAAAACGCTCGTTTATATCGGTGTCGAAGACGACATCACCGAAGAACGCATCTTACGCCTTGCAAATGCCCGCAAAATGCCGGTCAACGTGATCGACAAGCCCGCGAAATCCAATTTTATCACACCGGCGCAATTTACCCGCGGGCCACTTCAAGTGGCTTTTTCCTCCGGCGGGGTTGCGCCGGTGTTTGTGCGCCGCCTGCGCAGCAGCCTTGAGCGCATCTTGCCCCCTTCATTGGGTGTTCTGGCGGATGCCGCCGGCAATGTGCGCGGTAAAATCAAATCCATCATCCCGGATGGCACCCGCCGACGCCTGTTCTGGGACCGCTTGTATGACAATGCCGGCCTTTATGCCGACATGGAACAGTCTGAAGTAGAACGCCTGGTTGTCGAAGCCGCGAAAAACCACCGCGTGGGCGCCACCACTGGCCAGGTACAGCTGGTTGGTGCAGGACCCGGCGACCCGGACCTGCTGACGATCAAAGCGCACCGCGCGCTGCAGCAAGCTGACGTTATTGTTTATGATCGGCTTGTGAGCCGCGATGTGTTGGCACTTGCGCGCCGCGACGCAGACCTGGTGTTTGTTGGCAAGCGTGAAGGCGAACACGGTGTCGGCCAGGAAGGCATCCACAAAATTTTGGTTGAAGAAGCCCTTAAGGGTAAACGTGTTGTGCGCCTAAAAGGCGGTGACCCCATGCTGTTTGCCCGTGCAGGCGAAGAACTGGATGCCCTTCGTGAACACGACATACATACGGAGGTGGTGCCTGGCATCAGTGCCTTTCAAGGAATAGCGGCATCGACACAAATCCCGATGACTGACCGAGAGTATAGCTCAAGCCTCACTCTCGTGACCGGCCACCTGAAGGACGGTGCGTTCAAAGACTGGGCGCGACTTGCCGGCGAAGGGCAAACGCTCGCGGTTTACATGGGTGTGCGCGGCGCACCGAAAATTTCCGCCGGGTTGATCGGCGAAGGCGTGAAAGGCAGCACCCCAGTTGCGGTTGTTGAAAACGGCACCCGCGCCAACGAGCGCCGTTTTTACGGCACGCTCAGCACGCTGCCTGAACTCGTGAAAGAAAATGCGGTCAAGAGCCCTGCCCTGTTGCTTATCGGCGATGTGGTCAAGAACGCGCGTGACCTGAACTTAGACAAATACCTGCCGCTTTTGCAGGCAGAAGCCGTTTAACGGAGAGAGAAATGGCGAAGAAAATCACAGGACCCCAACTTATTCTTGCGAACCGTCTGGACGATGGCCGCGCTGTTTTTCTGACAGCTGCCGGTGCATGGTCCAAGCAGGTCGCAGAAGCCGCGGTTGCGAACAGTGAAGAAGAGCTGACTGGCCTTCTGAGCGTTGCGCAAGCAGCTGAAGTTTCCAATCAGGTTGTTAGCGTTACGCCTGTCGCTGCTGACGTGAGCGGCGACGCGGTCGCACCTGCCCATATCAAATTTGCCATGCAGTCCAAAGGCCCGAGTGTTCGGTCGGACCTTGGTTACCAAGTTTCCCCAAACTGGGAGTAGTAAACATGTACGCGTACGATACTTTTGATCATGCCATGGTAAACGCTCGCGTCGCGGAATTCCGCGATCAGGTCGAGCGCCGCATGACTGGTGAACTGACAGAGGAAGAGTTCCGGCCGCTGCGCCTGATGAACGGCCTTTACCTGCAACTGCATGCCTACATGCTGCGGGTTGCGATCCCTTATGGCACTTTGTCCGCGGACCAGATGCGCAAGCTGGCGCACATTGCCCGCAAGTATGACAAGGGCTATGGCCATTTCACAACGCGCCAGAACATCCAGTACAACTGGCCAAAATTGTCCGAAACCCCCGACATTCTGCAGGAACTCGCTGATGTTGAGATGCACGCTGTGCAGACGTCTGGCAACTGTATCCGCAACGTGACGACGGACCAGTTCGCTGGCGCGACGGCTGATGAAGTAGCTGACCCTCGGCCCTATGCAGAGCTTATCCGCCAATGGTCATCTTTTCACCCTGAGTTTTCGTTCCTGCCGCGCAAGTTCAAAATTGCAATCACAGGAGCAAAAACAGACCGTGCTGCCATCAAATGGCATGACATCGGCCTTGTAGTGAAAGAAAACGACGAAGGCGAGATCGGTTTTGAAGTGCTGGCAGGTGGCGGCATGGGCCGAACGCCTGTAATAGCCAAAACCGTGCGCGACTTTTTGCCGGTTCAGGATTTGCTCAGCTATCTGGAAGCGATGCTGCGGGTCTACAATGAACAAGGCCGCCGCGATAACAAGTATAAAGCTCGCATCAAGATTTTGGTGGAAGCCATGGGTGTTGAAGAATATGCCCGTCAGGTGGAAGCCGAATGGGAAAAAATTCGCCACATTCCGATTGATGTGCCGGAAGAAGAAGTGGCCCGCATTAAAGCATTTTTTGCGCCGCCGCCGCTTGCGGTTCTCGCGGATGATGTTCCTGCGGTCGACGAGCTAGCAGGCAAGAATTTCATCTTTAAGGCCTGGCTTGCAAACAATACCGGCGCACACAAGGTGCCTGGTTACGCAAATGTCACCATCTCCCTCAAGCCGCATGGCGGCATCCCAGGGGATGCGTCTGACGAACAAATGGACCTTGTTGCTGACCTGGCCGACACCTACAGCCAGAGCGAGATCCGCGTGAGCCATGAGCAAAATCTGATCCTGCCGCACGTAGCGAAAAAGGATCTGCCGGAACTGTGGCAGAAACTGGATGAAGCGGGTCTTGGTACGCCAAACGCCGGATTGCTGACCGATATTATCGCGTGCCCTGGCCTCGATTATTGTTCGCTCGCAAATACACGCTCGATCCCTATCGCGCAAACCATCACAGAGCGCTTCGACGATATGAAGCGCCTGATGGATATTGGTCCGCTGAAGATCAAAATCTCGGGCTGTATCAACAGTTGTGGTCACCACCATGCTGGCCACATCGGCATTCTGGGTGTGGATCGCAAAGGCACCGAGAACTACCAGATTCTACTCGGCGGCTCCGGCGGGGAAGATGCGTCCAAAGCAGCCATTCTTGGACCGGGGTTTGACGAAGACGGCATTGTTGATGCGGTTGAAAAAGTGGTCGCTGTTTATCTTGGCGAGCGCGAAGAAGGCGAAGAATTCTTGGCAGCCTACAGACGGCTTGGCCCAGACACATTCAAGGAGGCGGTTTATGGCGCTCATTAATCTGACAGGCATTCAGCCCACTGAGTTTGAGGTATTAGCGGACGACGCAAGCCCGAGCGAAGGCGCAACAGTTGCTGTGCCGCTTGCCCGGCTTTTGGAAGCCGAAGAAGCTTTCTTCAAGTCAGCGGGTAGCGTTGGTGCCATTATCGACACTGAAACTTCGTACGACGCCCTTGCCGCCGTCGCAGACAAAATTGCGTTTGCGGTGATTGATTTCCCGGCATTTGGCGATGGCCGTGGCTTTTCGCTCGCGGTTCGTCTGCGCAAAGATTACGCCTTCAAAGGCGAAATCCGGGCTGTTGGTCCAGTCATCCCAGACCAAGCACTCTTTTTGCTGCGCGCAGGCTTCGATACCGTGGATGCAGCAGACGAGCGCAAAGCCGCTTTTGAAGCAGCTCTTGAGCGCTTTCCTGCATTTTACCAGACCGATTTTGGCGGTCAGGTATCGGTTGCACACACCCGTCATTCAGCAGAGGGGCAAAGGAAAGCTTCGTGAGCGCTGTTGCCGCCATAGAAAACGCCAGCTATTTCGACGCGCTGTCAGCCGTCGACTATCTGGACGCGCGCTACGCCAGTGCCACACCGCATGAAGTTATTGACGGTGCGCTGAAGTATTTTGGGCGGCGATTTGCTTTGGTTTCCTCTTTTGGCGCTGAGTCTGCTGTGCTTTTGCATATTGCGTCAGAGGTGTCGAAAGACATCCCTGTATTGTTTCTGGACACGGGTAAACTGTTTGGCGAGACCAAACGCTACCGTAACCAGCTGACAGAACAATTGGGCCTGAATGATGTTCGTTCGCTGTCGCCAGATGTGAATGACCTCAACGCAAAAGACCCTAAAGGTGCCCTGTGGGCGTCAGATACCAACGCTTGCTGCTACATCCGCAAAGTCGTGCCACTGTCACAGGCGCTGCAGGGCTTTGAAGGGTGGGCATCGGGCCGTAAGCGCTTTCAAGGCGGCGTGCGATCTCTCTTGCCGCATTTCGAAGCATCTGATGGGCGTGTGAAGGTGAACCCACTGGCTTTCTGGACCAAAGATGACGTTGTGGATTACCGCGAACAACATGGTCTGCCACAACACCCGCTGGTGTCAGAAGGGTTTGCTTCTATTGGCTGCATGCCGTGCACAGATCGTGTGGAAGATGGTGAAAGCGAACGTGCAGGCAGGTGGCGCGGACAAAGCAAAACTGAGTGTGGCATTCACTTGACCATGACAGAGAACAACAAGATTCTCTCGTCCAAATAACATGCTACACGTTGCAGCCATGCATCGCTGCATGCCTTATTCACATTATTTTCATAACGGACTTGCTTTGCATGAGCCGCGTTCCCATCTAGGATGAGCTCGTTAGATTTTCTAATGTGATTTTGGGTCAACATCCATACAAGAGGCACCTGCCTTATGAAACGCTCTCTTCTCCCCCTGAATGCCTTGCGGGCGTTTGACGCCGCGGCCAGGCACATGAGTTTCAAGCACGCAGCTGACGACCTTGCCGTGACGCCTGCTGCAATCAGTCAACAAATTCGGTCGCTGGAAGATTTTCTTGGCGTAGACCTGTTTCGGCGCACGAACCGGTCGCTGGTGCTGACGGACGCTGCTCAGCTTTCGTTAGGGCCGCTTAAAGAAGGATTCGAAAAACTGGAAGAGGCCGTTGATATCATCACGGATTCGATCACCTCTAATGTTCTTCGAGTCAGTGTATCGCCTTCGTTTGCCAGCAAATGGCTGGTGCCGCGTATAGCTGGCTTCTATGAACGTCGGCCCGATGCGATCGTGAAAATTAATGCAACTATGCAGGTTGCCGACTTTCAGGCAGAAGACGTTGATGTCGCGATCCGTTATGGGCTTGGCAACTATGACGGCCTCGAATCTGAAGAACTACTCCGAGAGACAATCTTTCCGGTTTGCGCGCCCGACATGTTTGATGGGGAGGCCGCCACACCCTGCGCAGTCCTGAACCATACTCTCATTCACGATGACAGCACTGTTGAGGACGAAAGCGCCCCTAACTGGACCATGTGGCTGAAGGCGGCTGGTGTATCACCACCAGAAGGAGTTCCAGCTCTCCATTTCAACACAAACGCTCTCGCGATCGAGGCGGCAGTTGCCGGACGTGGCATTGCGCTGGCGCGTTCCGCCATCGCAGAGGAAGATATTAAGGCCGGTCGCTTGATCACACCATTTGGTGAAGCGGTGCCCATCGATTTTGCGCACTATATCGTTTATCCGAAAGAGAAAATTAAGAATGAGCGCGTACAAGACTTTATTGAATGGTTACGCGAAGAAACATCGGGGGGGGCAGCTTCAGAAGAAGCTTAGCGCTGATAGCTGCACTTTCTTGTGCTGCGATGTCGTATCAAGGGCGGGCGCAGGAAAGTTCTGCTGATGAATGCCTGCGTTTGGGAGCGGACGAAAGTCTCGCCAATCTGTTTGCGCTTTTTGACCAACCCCTGAAAAGCGTTTATCGGCGTGCAGGTCTGTGTGTTCGGTCAGTATCTTTGTCTTCGAAACGAATTGAGCAAATGTTGGCGGCTGGTACGCTTGATGGCGACTGGATTCGGGTTGAAGGATATGCCGAACGATTTGGGCAAGACCTGATCGCTCTTCCCGTGCCGCTTTTTCAGCTGGAAGCAGCATTACTTTCGCTGTCAAATTCCGACTTTGACGGCACACCAGAAGACCTGAATGGCCGGCGCGTTGGTTATCAGGCTGGGTTTCGGTGGGTTGAGGCAAACTTGCCGCTTTTGGGAGCCATCCCTGTCGAAATTCCCTCTGCAATGCCGGTTCGCGATTTGCTGGAACGCAACAGGTTTGAGGTTTTCGCCACTGATGGCGTCAGGGCTCGTTTCATTCGATTCAGTTTTGCGGACAACCCTGACAGTTTAAGAATGCACACATGGAAGCACATTTCTTTTTACCACATGCTGCATTCACGCCATGCCGATAAGGTTGATGCCCTCAAGCAGGCGTTCTTAGTCGCCATGGAAGATGGCACGTTTAATCCAATATTTAGCCTGCCCGGCATTGTCCGCACAGGCCAAAAATAGGACCCAAACCTAAAAGCTATTCTTCCACCGCATGCGAATGCGCTTCTGCGTCTTCGTCTGCGCGGGACCGGTCAAAGGCCGTTGAGAAAAACAGAGCATTCAAGAACAGCTTTTCCGCACCAACATAAGTTGCCCTGAAGTTTGGATTGTCAGCGAACAATACAACGGAGCCACGGCCTTTGCGCTCCGCCGTCATCATGGGGGTTCCTTTGATTTCATTGATCCGCTTTGGTGACGCGTAACCGGCAAGAAGTGGCTGATCGGTATAAACCGCAACTTGCCCATAAGGATCGTGAGGAACCGGCAGTATGATGCTGGTGTTACGGTTGGTTGTCACATTGCGACGCACGTAGCCAAAACCAAGAGGATGCGTGATGTCGAGGTCACTTTCGAACAGGGCACCGCCAATTACATGCTCGGCGTCCTTTTGGCCTTTGTCAGAATAGGACAAGCGCTGCGGTGCAGTCTTTTCGGCGTCCTCTTTCTTTTTCTTTTCAACAAACAGGTTTTCAGTGGCCCAACGTGCGCCGTGACGATGAGCGATGAACGTGCCGCCTTCACGCACCCAAGCTTCCACTTTTTCCGTCATTGATTTGCTGAGGCGAGAGCCACTGCCTCCAACCAATACCATGTGGGTGTAACGGTCCAGATCAATACGACCAAGCCGCTCTTTGCGCACAAGGGTAACTGGGATGTTCATTCTATGGTCCAGCTGGTGCCAGACCTCCCCAGCGTCATAGGAAGTAAGCCCCGGCCCGGTGACCAGCAAGACGCTGGGGGCTTCAAGGTCAGAAACACTGTTGCGCCCGCCAAGGTCTGCGCCAGCGTCAAGCGTGTGCCCGGATATTACAGCATGTATGGTCAAACCGTCGCGCTCAGCAAACCTGACCATCATGGCGTGTATGTCCGCTTGCGACACAGTCTGATGCTCTTTCTGCACAATGATCGCACCGCGATCAAACCCCACGACGCCGCGGGTGGTTTGTACTCTGATCGGCTCTTTAGATACGCGCGCCATCACGCCGGACTGCAGCAGTTCATTCACTGCCCGAGGTGCATAATAATCCGACCAACGGAACACGTAGGCATATGTGCTTTCATCCGGCGCAGGGCCTGCCGCGAAGTTTGCCACAGCCTGAGCACCCAAGCGGTTGGACGGATTGCTGGTCACGGCATCAAACTCAAGGCCGTAAGCGAGTGGCAGCGTCCAGCCTGAAACATCATAAAAGACCTTGTCAGGGAATTCTGTGATCTGGTTAAACATGGCCTTTGCCATCCGGTACTGAGCCTGGTCCAGGCTTACGATGAAGCTTTCTTCGCCGTAGCTTTTACCGTCGACACGCACGGTCCCAGATACACGGTGCACCTCTACCCGGTGACGGGCAAGCAGATCGAGGAACATGTTCAGCCGGGTTGGGTCTTCAGGCGCCCTGAAGACATAGGCTTTTACACGGTCAGCGCGCGCCAATTCATTTGCTTCCGCATAAAAGTCCCGCTGGAAGGCGTGTAGTTTTTCGCGCATCGCGGCGGCACCTTCGATCGTCGTCAAGCTCGTGCGGAAATGCGTTCGGATGTTTTCAGCCATGGTTTTTAGGCCCTGATCGCTCTCGCGGGCGATGCCCATCTGGGCACCTGCCTCAAAAAGAATACCGAGCGAGCCATTGATCTGCGGGTAGGTCGAGCCTTTGCCAACATAAAAATTGTCGAAGCCTTCTTCGGAGAAATAGAGCTTGCCGTCACCGTCCATAAAAGCCTGATGGTATCCCGCAATCTCAACCAACAGTTCGCGGGCTCGACTTGGGACTAGCGGGTATTTGCGTGTCGGCACACCAGGGTGGAAATAATAGGTGCTGTTTGGCCCCATCTCATGCATATCGGCAGACACCTGCGGGCGCCATTCATGCCATTTTGCCAGCCATGCACGGCTTTCTGGCTGCGTTTGCAGCAACCACTGTCGATTGAGGTCAAACCAATAATGGTTGGTGCGCCCGCCGGGCCAGATTTGGTTGTGGATTTCGTGGGCTGGGTCAGTTGCCCGCACATCGGACCCATATTGGGTGACCCAGCTGGCACGGCGCGCATGACCATCGGGGTTAAAGACAGCCGTGATCAGAATGACACTGTTTTGCAGTTGATTGAGCGTCGCCTCATCCTGTGCGGCGGCAAGGTGATACAGTGTGGGTATCGCAGAATCCATGCCGCTCGCTTCCGCGCCGTGCACACCGTAGTTCACCCATGTCACAACCGGCAGGTCATCTGATGCTTGCGACGCGCGCTCCGGGTCGGTGCGCAAAACATGTTGGAATTTGATCTCATCAATCCGCGCCAAATTTTCTGGAGAACTCACTGTGACAAACAGGATTGGACGGTTTTCGTGACTGTAGCCAATAGTCTCAACAGTCATACGAGGGCTATTGCCCGCCAATTGGCGAATATACGAGACCAGCAAGTCATGCCTGAGCGGCTGGTCGCCGATATCATGACCAAATACTTCGGCAGGTTTCAAAACCGTTTGGTCATAACTGACCCCGGGCACCAGATAGTAGTCTAGTGGCTCCGCCATCGCAGGCGTTGCTGCGAGTGCCACGACCAACACAAAATTTCTGACCAAATTCAACATGACTTGTCCCTTCCCGAGCGAGGCAGGTACTCTCCCCTGGCACCTGTTCTTTGGGTGGGAGACTAGCGGCTGTATTGGTCGTGCACAAGTCGCCATAAAAGGCTTCAACTATAGTTGAAACGAAAGCAATTATGTCTTCAGGGCATCGAAATCTATTGGCTCATCTTTATTCAGGCGGCCCGCAGTGTCTGGCATATCATATTTCAAACCATTGCCACTGTTGATCAACAACACGCGGTCCGTTGGCGCAATCCAGCCTTCTTCCGCGCCTTTTTTTAATGCGACAAACGACGCTGCCGCTTCCGGACAAACCATATAGCCTTCCAGGGCACCAACGGTTGCTTGCGCTTCGAAAATGTCGGCCTCGTCAATGGCGACTCCCATGCCGCCCGAGGCCCTCAGCGCGTCAAGTACCAAAAAGTCACCAACTGCTTGTGGCACACGGATGCCAGCGGCTTTGGTGTGTGCGTTGTCCCAGCGCGCGGCGAAACGCTCGCCTTTGTCGAATGCTTTCACAAGCGGCGCACAACCTGACGCCTGAACAGCCACCATCTTCGGGCGTTTGGGGCCTATCCAGCCCAAAGCTTCCATTTCTTCAAAAGCTTTCCACATGGCAATGAGTGCCGTCCCACCGCCTGTCGGGAACATCACCACGTCTGGCAGTTCCCAACCAAGCTGGGCCGCGAACTCAAACGCCATGGTTTTTTTACCTTCAAGCCGGTACGGCTCTTTGAGGGTCGACACATTGAACCAACCCATTTTTTCGATACCGTCACCCACGATGTGACCGCAGTCATCAATGTAGCCATTGACGCGCCAAATTTTGGCACCGAGCAAGGCAGCTTCCTGCACATTAATCGGCGGTGTATCGTCCGGACAAAAGATAAATGTTTCAATACCCGCGGGTGCTGCGTAAGCCGCAAGGGCCGCGCCCGCATTGCCGTTGGTGGGCATGGCAATGCGTGTGATGCCAAGTTCTTTTGCCATAGAAACGGCAAGGCCAAGACCGCGCGCCTTGAAACTTGAGGTCGGCAATCTGCCCTCGTCTTTCACGATGAGTTCGCCGCCATGACCAAAATGCTGCGCGGCCCGTGGCAGTGTCGTGAGCGGCGTTTCAATCTCACCCAAGCTCACAATATTCTCTTCGTTTTGGACAGGCAGCAGTTCCCGCCATTTCCAAAAACCTCCAGGTCGAGCCCAGACTTCTTCTTTGCTGACAGATGCCTTCACGGCATCCAGGTCATAGCGCGCCAAAAGCGGGCGGCCTGCTTCGGACAAATTGTGGATCTGGCCTGCAGCATAATCCGCTTTACCGGTCAGGCTGCATTCAAAATGCGTAATATATGACTTGGGCACGGTTTCCTCTTTCTGGACAGGTCCAGCCGTTCTAACATCCTCAACAACTGGTTATTCCACGAACGGGCGCCTCGCAAGTTTTCTATGCCAAGAATTCGAAGCAAACTGCAAACCTGGCCGGAATCGGTCACAAAGAATGAGCCAAAAAACTGTGGTTTGTGTGGCCGCCCGTTTGGCAAACATGTTGAAAAACATCACCTTGTGCCCAAGTCGCAGGGAGGCACCCAAACAATTCCACTCCATCCGATTTGCCACCGCAAGATTCACGCCCTATTTAACGAAAAGGAACTGGCGCGACGCTTAAATTCCGTTGAAGCATTGCTGGCGAACGAAGACATTCAACGCTTCGTAAAGTGGGTTGCCCGAAAGCACCCAGACTTTTACCGCCGCACTTCAAGGAAACAGGTTCGATAGCGCCAGCAACGGTTTGGGTGGACTAGAGCATGCTGGAACAAGCTCCCATTTCTTTCGAGAAATGGA
Source organism: Kordiimonadaceae bacterium (assembly GCA_017640725.1). Classification (GTDB taxonomy): domain Bacteria; phylum Pseudomonadota; class Alphaproteobacteria; order Sphingomonadales; family Kordiimonadaceae; genus Kordiimonas. The sequence goes on from JAEPQB010000002.1 coordinate 803,161, forward strand.
GACAATGCGGAAAATACTTTGAATGGGGTGATCATCACGTCTTCTACCAACGCGGTGGAAATGGTGAACCGCTTTTGATGATTCATGGCTTTCCAACCGCGTCATGGGATTGGTGTTGGATTTCCAGAAATTTCGTGAACCGCTTCCACATGTTGCTACCAGACCTGCTGGACTATGGCCTTTCGCTCAATGCCAGTAAAAAGCCCTGTTCCGTGCAGCTTCAGGCAGACATGATTGAGGCATTGATGGCTCATCGCAATATGCCGGACGCCCACATTTTGGCCCACGATCTGGGCGACACGGTCGCGCAGGAATTGCTGGCACGGCACAATGAAAGCTCACTTTCCTTCCGGATCAAAAGTGTCATTTTCCTGAACGGTGGCATCATTCCGGATCTGCACAGACCGCGCGCAGCCCAAACGCTGCTCGCAGGGCCGCTCGGTCCCCTGTTTGCTCGTATCGCACCGAAGAAAAAGATGTTGGCGGGCCTTGCAGAAGTGTTCGGGCCGAACACCAAACCAGAAGGCAAGATGCTCGACGAGCTGTGGCCTGTCGTTGTTGGTGCTAATGGTCGCGGTGCTATGGCGCGCCGTATTCGTTACATGGCTGAACGCCGCGAACATGCCGACAGGTGGGTCGGGGCAGTGCGCGATGCCAAAGTACCAATGATGATGATTAATGGTATCGAAGACCCGGTTTCTGGTGGCCACGCCGCCGACGGATTTTCGAAACTGGTCCCCAAAGCAAAGCTCGCCCGCTTGCCCGGTATCGGCCATTTCCCTCAAATCGAGGACCCGGCTGCAGTGTCCGAACTCGTGCTTAAGTTCCATGATTGCATTGTGGAAAAACAGGCCAAGGGCAACGCGGAAGAATTTGCGGGCGTCTAGTCCTCGTCATTGAAACAAAGCTTTCGCTTTCCAGCACACCTTGATTGGGATAATGCTTGCCGTCACTAGATTGACGCGCGAGGCCCTCATGGCAGCAGATAAAGCATATGCAACTTCCGACCGACCAACCCGATTGGTTGCTGTACTTGCCTGCGCCGTTATTATCAGCGGGACGGTGCTTGGTCTTTCGGGCATGGACCTTGTTCTGCCTGCCGTGCCATCGCTGCCGGATGTATTTGGCACCAGCGTCGCCACGGCGCAGTTGGTGCTTGCACTTTATGTGGCAGGCAGCGCACTTGGCCTGCTCGCCTTCGGCAGTTTGGCAGCTCATATCGGTCGGCGTAGATTATTCATCCTGTCGCTTATATTATTTGCTGTCTCATCCGCAGTTTCTGCGCTGTCCACGTCGATTGAAGTCCTGAACATTACGCGCTTCCTGCAGGGTGCTGCGGCGAGTGGGCCTGCAGTGCTTGCGCCGGGTTTGATCCGCAATCTGTTTTCCGAACTGGGCGCCATCCGGGCCATAGCCGCAATGGGCAGTATCGAGTCGCTCACGCCCGGCCTTGCACCCATTTTGGGCGCATGGCTTTTTAGCGCCTATGGCTGGGAAGCATCCTTCACGGTAACTGCCGCCCTGACGGGCATACTGGTCTTAATCATTTTGATGCGACCAAGCCTGCTGCCCAGCATTGGCACCAAACAAGCTGGTAGCGGCGGCAGCTACGGGCGACTGCTTAAAAACCCAACTTACCTGCGCTATTCGCTTGGGCACGCCCTAACCTTGGGAGGGTTGCTAACGTTCGTTTTCTCTGCGCCAGCGGTAATCGTGCAAACCATGGACGGCACCATCGATGATTTCATCATCATGCAAGTTGTGGGCGTAACCACCTTTATCATTTCAGCAAACGTTGCAGGTCACCTGGTAGCGCGCTTTGGTGTTGAGCGGGTGATCATGACGGGCGCTATCATTTCTGTTGCAGGCACGATAGCTCTGCTGATCTATTCTCTTGTTGGCCAAAACGACCCAACACATTTGAAGTATCTTTTCTGGCTATTGAATGTGGGGCTGGGCGTGCGAGGTGGGCCTGGGTTTGTGCGCGCCTTGTCTGCTGCTGATGGCGACGATGACCGGGCTTCTGCTCTTCTGATATTCTTTGTCACCATGATCGCGTCTGGCTGTACCGCTCTTGTGGCACCCTTCATCACTGTTGGTCTTTGGACACTCACGCTCGCCGTGTTTTTCATTGTGTTGCCATCTTTCCTGCTGATGATATTCATTGCACCATATGAGCCGCCTGCCGAAGAACCGCCGGTAGAGAATTAGAGGAAAACCATGTCTCGTATCGCTTATGTCAATGGCGCCTATGTGCCAACGCCCGATGCCTTTGTGCACATCAATGACCGCGGGTATCAGTTCGCCGACGGTGTTTATGAAGGCGTGACTGTTCGCAAAGGCGAAATGATTGACCTTGAGCCGCACCTGGACAGGCTGTGGCGCTCTATGGGTGTGCTTGCCATGCAAGAACCGATGGCGCGCGCACCGATGCGGCTGATTTTCAAAGAACTTATTCGACGCAACCGAATTTCTGACGGGTTCCTTTACATTCAGGTCACGCGCGGGGAAGCTGTGCGCGATCATGCGTTTCCGGTTTTTTCGGTTCCTTCGCTGGTGGCCACGTGCCGCCGACTAAACCTTGATGCTGTAAAATCCCGAGCGGAGACAGGCGTCGCGGCCTCTACCCAGCCCGATATTCGTTGGGGTCGGTGCGACGTGAAAAGCACGTCTCTGCTCCCCAATATTCTGGCAAAGCAAGCCGCAAAAGAAGCCGGCAGTTTTGAAGCTGTTTTGGTGGACGAAAATGGGTATGTAACCGAAGGCAGCAGCACCAACATGTGGATCGTCACAAAGGACGGCAAACTCAAAACACGGCCCACCAGCGACAATATTCTTGCAGGCATAACTCGTGCCCGCGTGAAGGCAATCGCTGAAGGTCTTCAAATTGCGATTGAAGAAACCGCCTTCACGGTTGAAGAGGCTTTAGACGCGACGGAAATGTTCCTGACCAGTTCCACAAGCTGCGCTACCCCGATCGTCAAATTGGACGGTGAAAAAATTGGCGACGGCACACCAGGCCCCGTCGCCAAACGTCTTGTTGAAGCCTATTTTGACTTTATGGACGACTGACTAGGCAGCCTCTTCTTTGGCTGCCCCGATGCCATTTAGTTTGGCGAGCGTGAACCCAATAATCGCGCCGACAACCAGATGAATGATGATCGACACCATCAAGGGCTCGGTCGAAAGTTTGATGCCGAAATAGAAGGCCATATCTGTTGCTGCCAAATAGCCGCCCATCAGAAGGCCAAAGCGAACGCCTCTTCCCACGTCGCTGCCTCCAACAGCCATGTTGAACAGCGCAACCACCACGCAGGTTTGCAAGAAATGCCCCGCGTAGGCATACATGGCAACAGGGTCCTCTGGCGACCGCATCATGTCGGCATTCGCCATAAACAGGTCCCCGAACACCACCATGGTCAGCAGAACATAAAGAATTGCGTAAATCACATACGCTATCACGACGTGCAGAATGTATTTTCCAATAGACATGTGTCTCCCCTCACTTTGCTATTGATACTCTGAACAATTTCCTCGGATATGATTAAGACGGATGAAGGTCTCCGTTTTTGACATGCACAACGCGGGTTGGGTACGGGAACTCGATATCATTTTCCTGAAACAGGTCCCAGATCCGGATCATCACTTCGCTGGCAATGTTTGAAACACCATGCTGTGGGTCATCAATCCACATGCGAAGCTCGAGGTCGACACCGCTTTCCCCAAACCCTTTCATCAGGGTGCGCGGCTCTGGCACTTTTAGGGTGCGTGCCTGCTCGCTGGCGGCCTGCACCATCAGGTCCATCGCTTTTTTCACATCGCTCTCATAACTGACCTGAACCGGAATCTTTCGGCGCACCAGCCGGTGCGTGTGTGACCAGTTAGTCACGGGCTGCGTGATCATATCCTCATTCGGGATCAGGAACTCGGTGCCATCGCGGGTAATTACGGAAGTGTAACGAGCGGCCAGCCGGTTAATGGTGCCATAGGTGCCACCGGTTTCAATAACGTCACCAGGCTTAATAGACCGATCAACGAGCAGAATGATGCCCGAGATGAAGTTACCGACAACCTTCTGGAGGCCAAAACCAATACCAACACCAAGCGCACCACCAAATACCGCCAATGCCGTCAGGTCTATGCCCGTCGCATTCAGGGATATGAGGAATGCGATAGAGACCAGCAGGATTTTGCCGAATTTGGTCATCAGGGCGCGGATGCTGGGCGGCACGCCTTCAGCCGCCTGCAGGCGTTTCTCCAGAAGCGCCGAAAGGGCAAACGCCAGCCACATCAGGAAACCAAAGCTGATGATGCCGGTCAGGATATCGAGGACACTGATTTCAACGTCGCCAAGCGGCAGCTGTGCTTCATCCAGCACCGTCATCAAGGGGTCAAGCAATCCCATGATATTCAGTGCGGCAAGCGTCCAGGCCCCCGCAGCGATCATGCGCGCCAGTTCCCTGTTCGCCAGCATGCCAACAGCAAGGCGAATGACCAGCCACGCGGTCAGAAGGCTCGCTGCAATGTTCAGCAGATAGGTTGCCATCACGGGCTGCAACAACAGCTGCGCGGTGTAAATCAGCAGAATTGAAATGGCCGCCGTCAGGACCGGATGCAAAAAGCGTTTATCCGCTTTCTGCACCAGCGGATGGTCACCCACGGCGCGCAAAATGCCCTGATGGATCCATTTGCAGGTAAAATTCGATGCAAAAATCGCAACGCCAATGATGGCGAGTTCTATCAGTCTTTCAGGTTCAAGGAAATTGGTCTGGAGCCACGCCCAGGTCTCCAGCAGGTAAACGGTTGCTTGATCAAGAAGCCCCTCTTCCATACCGAAAGACTAACGCCGTTCCGCAAAAAAGTCTCTAAGCAATTGTGCCGCTTCCTTTTCAAGAATGCCGCCATAGACTTCAGGGCGATGATGGGTGGTTGGTTGGTCAAAAATGCGGGCACCAACCGTGACGCCGCCGCCTTTGGGGTCTTCCGCGCCAAAATAGAGCCGCCTGATCCGGGCAAACGAAATAGCTTGCGCACACATGGCACAGGGTTCCAACGTTACATACATGTCGCAGCCCTCAAGCCGCTCGGATTGCAAAATATCGGCGGCCTTCCTGATCGCAATCATTTCAGCATGACCCGTTGGGTCCTTGGGCCCAATCACGTCATTGCCCGCGGCCGAGATAATACGCCCCTTCGGCCCGACAATGACGGCGCCAATGGGCACTTCACCGCGCGCTGCAGCATTCCGCGCTTCCTGAAGTGCCTGCCGCATGAATGGGAAATCATCAATCATGGCGCGCAGCATTCACGTGCGACATCAATCCGTCAAGGGCTAGCAGCTATTCGCTTGTATGCAGGCGGGTGGACGCTTATGGTGCGCCCCATGAGTGAAGACCAAAATAACACTGAAGACAAAGGCGAACGCATTGCCAAAGCCTTGGCACGCGCGGGCGTTGGGTCCCGCCGCGATGTGGAACGCATGATCGGCGAAGGCCGCATCTCGCTGAACGGCAAAACTCTGGAAACTCCGGCTATTCTCGTCAAAAGCCTCGAAGGTATCAAAGTAGACGGCGAAATAGTGCAGCAAGCCGAAGGAACCAAACTTTGGCGGATGCATAAAACCAAAGGCACACTAACCACGCACAAGGACCCGGAAGGCCGCCGGACCGTATTCGACAGGCTACCCAAACATATTGGTCGGGTGATATCGGTGGGTCGTCTGGACATGAATACCGAAGGCCTGCTGCTGCTCACCAATGATGGTGCACTTGCGCGCTGGATGGAATTGCCTGCCAACGCGCTTGTGCGCAAGTACCGCGTGCGCGTGTATGGCCGCGTGGACCCAAAAGCCCTCGCGAAGCTGAAGGACGGAGTGACCATTGACGGCGTGCATTACGGCGAGGTGGATGCAAAGCTTGAAAGCAGATCAAAAAAGCAATCTGAAGAAGGTGCCATCGCACAAACATCTGCCAACAGCTGGCTAACAGTGGCAATCCGCGAAGGCAAAAACCGCGAAGTGCGCCGCGTTATGGAACATTTGGGGCTAACGGTAAACCGCTTGATCCGAACCCATTATGGTCCGTTTTCCTTGGGTAATTTACCCGCTGCGTCGGTCGCGCAGGTGAATGACAAACAGCTCCATGATGTCATGCCGGAGTTTTTTGGTGAGGCACCGTCAAGTGTGGCCGCACCCAGTAAACAACGGGACCCGTCAAAATGGGCAAAAGCCAAAAAAGAGGACCGTAAAAAACCTGGTACGTCTCGCAGGCGGAAACCTCGGCAAGATGACCGAAACCAGACTGATAGCCGCCGCAAAAGCGATGACCGGCGCAGAGGCAACCAACAGCAGGCGCGCAAGGGACAGTCAAAGCCAGGACCGCGCAACAAGCGACCATGACCCGCATCATCGCAGGTGAGTTCAAGGGGCGCCGCCTGGAGGTGCCAAAAGGGCGCGATGTACGCCCAACCACCGACCGCATGCGCGAGCGTTTGTTTTCCATACTGGCGCACCACCGCTATCCTGACATGGATGGTGCGCGCGTCGCAGATTTGTTTGCTGGCACCGGCGCCCTTGGTCTAGAAGCGCTTTCGCGCGGCGCAGACCATGTTGTTTTTGTGGAGCAAGCGCGACCTTCGCTTGCGGCATTGAAGGGCAATATTACGGTTCTTAAGGCCGAGAGCACCACCAAAGTAATCGCAGGCTCTGCGACCCGGTTACCCAAAATCGACAAGCCTTTTGAATTTATTTTCATGGACCCGCCCTATAGGCAGGACCTGATAGAGCCTACGCTGAATTCACTTGATCAGCAGGGCTGGACCCACGCCGACAGCATTGTCATTTGCGAGCTGGCAACTGACGAAACGCTCGAATTACCTGCCAGTTTCGAGCCTTTGGACGACCGCAAACAAGGTCAGCAGCGCATTCTTATCTTGGGCAAAACTGGCTAGGCCAACTTGGCCAGGCTCAGTTATTTCTTTTGATTTCATCACTTTGGCGGCACACTAGAGCTCATTGCACTGGGATTTATGGAATTGAGCTCGGCTTATGCGGGAACTTGAAGTTCGGCTGGCACTGGTTTGCTTTGGGGGTGCGTCTCTGGCCGTTTATATGAACGGGGTTTCGCACGAAATTCTTAAGCTCGTTCGAGCATCCAAAGTCTATCACGAGCTGTCTTCAGCTGAAAAAGCAGACCCGTCAATCGCTTACAAATCCTGTGCTGCTGCTCGTCCTTACAGCACAGACACCGAAGACGTGTATTTCGAGCTGCTGCGCGACATAGGTAAATCAATTGATGTGCGCGTTGTGGTTGATGTGGTGTCGGGGGCTTCCGCTGGTGGCATCAACGGTATTTTTCTCGCGCGCGCTCTGGCTTTTGACCTCGACTTTGATCCTTTGCGCGACATGTGGATGCGCCTTGGCGACATCGAGGAATTGATGGAAGAAGAGACCCTCGCGCAGCGCTGGAGCAAAATTTATATGTACCCAATCCTGTGGCTGTTTGGTGACCGGATCTGGGAAGGCGAAAAGACCTATAGCGAGGCGCGAAGAAAACTCTCGCGTTTCATCAGGTCACGGTGGTTCGAACCGCCCTTTTCAGGCACACGCATGCTCAAATGGATGCTGGACGCCAACACCAACATGGGTGAAGCAAAACCGGGTGCCAGTTTGATGCCGCGCGGTCATCAGCTGGATTTGTTCGTAAGCCTCACAAACTTCTATGGGCAAAAACAGAGTGTGAGTTTGCACGACCCTGAGGTCATTGAAGAGCAGCAGCACAAAGTCAGCTTGAAATTTAGCCACACGCAGGGCCGAAGGTCCGCGCGGCAATCTGATTTTGATGACACCAACATTCCTGGCCTTGGCTTCGCGGCGCGGGCAACATCCAGCTTTCCAGGCGCCTTTCCACCGGTGCGACTGAAAGACCTGAGGGCATATTTGCGCCAAAATGACCTCGCCTGGGCTCACGAACAGGATTTCATGACTAAGAATTTTTCAGACTTGTCTGAAGATTTGACGTCGGTACGAGACATGGCCTTCATTGACGGTGGTGTGACCAACAACAAACCGTTTTCCGCGGCAATCGAGGCGATCGGTGACAAACCCGCTCACCGGGAGGTCGACAGACGCGTGATATTTGTCGACCCCCGCCCTGACGAAGCCCAGCAAAGCAAACAACCTCAGAAAAAGGACAGGCAAGGCATTCCTGGATTTTTTAAAACCATTCTTGCTTCCATCGCCGCTATCCCCAGGGATGAGCCAATCCTGGATGACCTCAGGGAGATAGAAGCCAGCAACCGCGATGCGCGTCGGCTTGAACTGGTGATGAAGAGAATTGACCTGGATGTGGCTGACCTTGTCGACAAAATTCTACTGCTGGAAAACGGCGCCAAAGTATCTACCGCCATGCTTGCCAGTTGGCGTGAGCGCGCACACGAAGAGGCTCACAAAGAAGCTGGATTCGCCTATGGCAGCTATGTCGAAAACAAAGCCGCACATCTGGTGGAACGACTGTCGAAATTCCTGAACGAATTTCACAAAAACCGGAAAGTTGTGCCAGACAACGGTACAGACAAGTCGGTTGCCCATTGGGCGGCCGAAAAAGCCTATTTGAGCGCCGGCGACAAAAGCTGCCGCAACCCTATCCCATTCTTCCGATCATTTGACGTGGATTTCAGGGTTCGACGGCTGCGCTTTTTGATCAAACGCCTGAATATTTATTTGCAGGAAAATCCACAAACAGCTGAGCAGATATCCTTCAGCGGCCTGAAATCGCATATTTATGACAGCATTGCGCGCTACCGCGAGCGATGGCAGCCATCGTTTTACGCCAGCGTTCCCCATGACTGGCCGCTGGATCAGACCATGGATGCCATAGCCACCAGGATGGCACTTGAGGACCTGGATATTGAAGAGGATCAAACGCTTGCGGAAGCCATCAACGCCATTGCTGACGAGCCGCTTAGGGTTGTGCTTTTCCGGGCATATGTGGGTTTCGCCTTTTATGATGTTCTCATGCTACCGATGACTGCACACACCGACCTCCAGGAAATCGATGAGGTCCGTGTAGACCGGATTAGCCCGCTGGATGCCGATCAATTGCACCCTGATGGCAAGTCTCCACTCATGGGAGAAAAGCTGTTCAACTTCGGCGCTTTTTTCAGCCGCCGTGCGCGCGAGAATGATTACATCTGGGGCCGTATTCACGCCGCCAATCGACTGGTTGACTTTTTGTGTGATGCTGCTGGGCCCGATGCGGTTTGCAATTCCGTAGATGTGGAACAAATCCGCAAAAAACTTGCCTGTGCCATTGTGCAAACAGAAAAAACGCATACGCAGGCCAGCGACAGGTTGATCAAACGCCTGGAAAAGGAGTTTGCGTCGTGAAAGCTTTTGCTGCAGCCGTCCTAGTTTGCTTGACCCTATCGATTCCAGCCGCCGCCGATGATCAGTTGGCGGCGATATTCGAGGGCAAAGGCGTAACCGCAGAACTCAGCGGCTTGCAGGTCAGCACGATGAAGGCTGGTCAGGCATCCGGCTCCTATGCCTTCGGGTTCGCACAGCAAACAGACACGCCTTCTACGCCGTTAACCAACGGCCACAAAATCCGTGTGGCTTCCATTTCAAAAATGGTCATGGCAATTGGTTTCATGCAGTTGGTTGAAGACGGCAAGTTGGACCTGGACGCTGATGTATCAGACGTGCTTGGCTGGTCCTTGCGCAACCCAGCCTTCTCAAGCACGCCGATAACAGCACGCCAGTTGCTGGCACACACCTCATCACTAAGAGACGCCGACAAATACTGGTTACCTGCTGGCGAGGCGCTTCGCTCTTTTTTTGAACCCGCAGGGGCTAACTATGATGGTGGAAATCATTTTGCGCCTCAGGCCCCTGGCGAATATTTCAATTATGCCAATATCAATTTCGGGGTGCTGGCAAGCCTGATGGAAATTGCAAGCGGCGAACGCTTCGATACGTATATGTCGCGGCATGTGCTTGAACCGCTCGGCCTGACAGCAAGCTATAATGCCTGTGACATACCGCGCGGGTTGCGCGCGGCAGCCTTCAGGAAGCGGGGTCCAGACGGTTGGAACCCTTCGGGCCCCTGGATTGCCCAAGTTGATGGCGGTGCGCCGGTTTGCTTTTATGGCATGCAGGCGGATGACCCGGCGGCCGCCGAAGCGTTTGAAGACAGCTATAGTCTTGGCAGCAACGGCACATTGTTCTCTCCGCAAGGTGGCTTGCGCGCCAGCGCGGATGACCTGCTCGTCATATTGAAGTTGATTGCTGGCAAGGGCGAAGTAGGCGGCACACGAGTTTTGTCTGCAAAATCGGTAGCGGAGTTGCTGACACCTGAATGGACCTATGACCCTGAAACTGAAAACGGCAACACCACAGGGGAAGGCGAACCCGGCGGCCCCACTGAAGGACTGATGACCAGCTATGGTCTTTCAGTACACCGCATTGACCTGGAAGAATGGGGACTGGGAACCGAGCTGTTGGTTGGGCACCTCGGTGAAGCTTACGGTGTCTTGAGTCATGCCCTTTTGGACCCGGCAACCGGGGACGGGATAGCCACCATCATAACAGGGAGTGCGGATGACCCTGCCGAAGCAGCCGCGGGAACAAGCCCGCTTTACCGTGTAGAAGAAGACATTCTGCGCTGGTGGCTCGCCAACCGCTAGACCGTCCTACAGACCACCCATCAGCATGTATTTGGTCTCGAGATATTCATCCAGACCCTGACGCGCACCCTCGCGCCCGATACCGCTTTCTTTCACGCCGCCAAACGGCGCGACTTCTGTGGATAGAATGCCTTCGTTCACACCCACCATGCCATACTCAAGCGCTTCTGCAACCCGCCACACACGGCCCAGATCCCGCGCATAAAAGTATGCCGCAAGCCCGTACGGTGTGCTGTTGGCGAGTGCGATGACATCCGCTTCGTCTTCAAATTTGAACACGGGTGCAACCGGTCCGAAAATTTCAGCGGAGGATATCTCCATATCCGGAGTTGTATTTGCAAGCACGGTTGGCTGGTAGAAATTGCCGCCGATACCTGCAGGCGCACCGCCGACAATGGCATCGGCGCCTGCGTTCATGGCCGACTTCACAAGACCGGATACTTTCTCCATGGCTGCAGAGTTGATCAAAGGGCCGACGTCAGTTCCATCCACAACGCCATCACCGACTTTGAGCGCGGCAACTGCCTCGGAAAACTTGGTAACGAAGGCGTCATAGATGCCGCTTTGCACATAAAAGCGGTTGGCGCAGACACAGGTTTGCCCTGCATTGCGATATTTGGATGCGATGGCCCCAGCGACCGCTTTATCAAGATCAGCGTCATCAAACACAATAAACGGCGCGTTGCCCCCCAGCTCCATGCTGGTGCGTTTTACCGTGCCCGCGGCCTGCCGCATCAGAATTTTGCCTACAGCGGTTGAACCCGTGAAGGAGATCTTGCGAATATCTGGGTGCGTTGTCAGCACTTCACCAATTTTTGCCGGTTCGCGTGTTGTGACAATTTTGAACAGACCTTCCGGAAGGCCTGCATCCAGGGCAAGTTTTTCAATCGCAAGTGCTGATAGGGGTGTGGCCTCCGCTGGTTTCACAATCATTGGGCACCCTGCTGCCAGCGCAGGGGCGGCTTTGCGCGTTATCATGGCGACCGGAAAATTCCAGGGAGTGATGGCGGAGACGACCCCAACCGGTTGCTTGACCACAACAATGCGCGCGGCCGGATTATGGGTCGGGATAACCTCGCCGTAAGCGCGCTTGCCCTCTTCGGCAAACCACTCAACAAAGGAAGCACCGTAGGCCACTTCGCCGCGCGACTCCGCAAGCGGCTTTCCACACTCCGCCGTCACAAGCTGGGCCAGGTCTTCCTGATGATCCATGATGAGAGTGAACCAGCGCCGAAGCACACCCGCCCGGTCTTTGGCTGTACGCGCTGCCCATGCGGGCATCGCTGCCTTGGCAGCAGCTATTGCAGCTTCAACCTCGTCAACAGAATAGTCCTTCACTGTCGCAACATGATCACCGCTCGCAGGGTTTTGCACCTCAAGGCCATCGCCGTCCAACCGGTATTCGTCCAGAAGTGGTGTGCTTGCTGCTGACATAATGCTCTCCCTCACGCGCATTCACTGGCCACCGAAAATAGGCGCCCGCCGGTGAAACCGCAACACGGTTTGTGCCATAGGGTGGCCATAGTTTTCATTCAGCGTTGGTTCAGCAACAGGCAACCATATTTTTGGCTGTATTGGGACGCTTAGAAACCTTTTCTTTTGTGAGCTTGCGGCGTTGACGCTAGGCTCTGATGCGCTACATGACAGCGTGGGAGAGTTAATATGATTAAAAAATTTCTAGTAAGTGCGTTTGTGCTTTTGACAGCGGTATCATCGGCCACTGTTACAGCGCTGAGTGAAAACGACTATGCGGCACCTGCTGAAGTAGGCTTATCGGCCGACCGGATGGCGGCACTGCGCGCCCATGTTGCAGGGTATGTGGACACCGGTCGCTTGGTTGGGGCCACTACGCTGGTTGCCAAAAAAGGCAAGATTGCCCATTTCGAGACCTATGGTCAGATCAATAAGGAAAACGGAACGCAGATGGCAGAAGATGCCGTGTTCCGGATCTATTCGATGACGAAGCCGATCACCGGCGTGGGCCTTATGATGCTATGGGAAGAAGGTAAGTTTAAGCTGGATGACCCGGTTTCCAAATATTTGCCTGAGTTTGCCAACCAGCGGGTTTTCACCGGTGCTAACGAAGATGGTTCTTTGCAAACGGTGCCAGTTGAGCGGGAATCTACAATTCGTGATCTTCTGACCCACACATCTGGCCTTACATACGGCGTGTTTGGCAACACACCCGTTGACCAGTTGTATCTGAAGGCCGGCCTGTTCAACCCAGAACTGACCCTTGCTCAACAAACCGAAATTCTGGGTGGGCTTCCGCTTCTGTATCAGCCGGGGCAAGCATGGGTGTACTCCCTCTCAGTGGATGTTCAAGGTCGGTTGATTGAAGTCCTGTCCGGCCAAAGCCTGGGTGAGTTTTTCGCAGAGCGCATTTTTGCGCCGCTTGGCATGGTGGATACCGGCTTTTTTGTCCGGCCTGACCAGTTGGATCGTTTTGTAGAAATGTATGCACCCAACGAAGAGCAAAAGCAGCTTGTGGCATATCGCGGCGATTTTTTCAGTGACTATACAGTCAAGCCAAATTCAGAATCTGGCGGTGGCGGCCTGGTTTCCACAACACTCGACTATTGGCGTTTCGCGCAAATGGTCGCAAATGGTGGTGAACTCAATGGCACGCGACTTCTGAAAGAAAGCACCGTTGACCTGATGCGCCAGAACCACCTGCCGAGCAACCTTAAAGGCATTGCCGGCGGCACGCAGGGCCTTGACTTTGGGCTTGGGTTTGCTGTTGTGAAGGATGTCACCAAACAGGGCGGCGCCACCAATGAAGGTGAATATTTCTGGGGCGGCATGGCCAACACCATTTTCTGGATCGATCCGGAAGATGAGCTGGTGGCCATTTTCATGACCAATATTTTGCCATCCGGCATTTATCCGTTGCGCAATGAATTGCGTGACAAAATATATGGTGAAGCCGACTAGCTGCTTTGAAACAGTCTGAACGGTGAAAGCGGGCCCCGAGGCCCGCTTTTTTATTGCCCGTTTTTTATTGGATCACGACGCTACCAACCGGCATCCCGGCTTCGTAAGCAACGTCAATGAGGCGCACCATGGTGCGGTGTCTGGCACCTGGTTCCAATTTGATGCCAACCGGCCGGTCGGGGTGTTCGGTATGGAACTCTTTGATGAGTGCCGCCGCCGACCACAGGTCCACCAAACGCCCTTTGCTTTCGATGCGATAGTCCGCAAGCAACCGGAACGTCAGGCTGTTTTCCATGTCTTCAGGTACAATAGTCTCAGTGTTTGACCTGCCGAGAAACAGCCCTTCCTCATGAATGAAGGAAGCGGTCACAATGAAAAAAATCAGCATGATGAAGACAATATCCAGCATCGGTGTCATATCCGGCCGGGCATTGTCAGCGCGCTTGGACAACCGGCGCATCTCACTTCTCTAATTCAAAAGTGAAACGATACTGCACGCCCGCAACCGGCACCGCCACGCCATCAACGACCCGAGGTTTGTATTTGAATTTTGATGCCGCTTTAATGGCCGCCCGATCGAACGCGCCTTTGGGTTCAGACTCCGCGATCTGGATGGAGTCTACGGGCACAGATCCGTCGGCTGCAACGGTTAGCGAGACGACAACATAACCTTCCACTCCGCGCGAAGCTTCACGTTGAGGATATTTAGGTTGGACCCGCACGAGCGGCATTTGCGCGCCGTCAGACAGCGCATTGAATGTCAGTCCAGTGTCAGGGTCGCTTGGGCGTGTTGGTTCAATGGGGCCAACATAGGGGCCATCGCCGCCATCAATTGGGGCTTTTGGAATGTCCTCAATGGGTGCTTTCTTGGCGGGTTCAGGCTCTTCTATCTCCCAATCGTTCTGCGGGACCAAGGGCGGCATCGGGTCTTGTACGAAGTCAACAATTCGAAGCGGCGGTCGCTCGTCCAACTGCACTTCGCCGCCATCGGCAAGCAAGCCATTCATGGTTAAAAACAATCCAGCGGTTGCCAAACCTGCAAGAGGCCCGGCTGCAAAAAGTCTCTGTGAACTCATAGCCAATCTCCATGTTGTTATATAGTAACAATACATAAACCTTGGCTGAATGTAAAGTTATACTATTACATTTTTGAATCGAGCATTTGAGACCCGATGAAAACGTGGAATGGGAATTCTAAGAGTTGGGAGATTTGGCAATCAGTCGGAGCACCAGGGAGCCCAGGGTGAGTGTTCCGCCCCAAACGAATACCAGAAGGGCGAATGCGAGGATGGCGCGAACAAGAACAACGATGACAGCCAAAAGACCATCGCCATCCGGCAAAAGGCTGGATAGCAATGCCATGCCGGCGGCGGCGGCGTACAGTAAGGGAGTCGTCAGCAAATAGTCATTGGTGCGCGCATAGCCAGTGGTCAACTCGTCCCACATCATAACGAGCACACCAACAGCAATTAGCACAGCGATGATTGTGACAAACAACATAGGAGCAGCATACCAGTTGGGCGCTTCCACAGAAATCCTGAATACAAAAAAAACGGCGCCAAAAGCGCCGTTTTCAAATGCGTTTGTTTTGCAATCGATTAACGACCAGTCAAAAGCTGCTCACGGGCTTCTTCTGCCGCAAGATAGTCACGCCAGTTTTTCACGGCGCGACGATCACGCGCGGTTTTCGCCAACCGATTGGCTTTTGAGAACGCACGCTTTGCATCGTCAAAACGCTTGAGCTCGGTCAGCACCTGTCCATACAGCATAACGCCGGAAAGAAGCTTCGATTGGTTCTTCTCTGCGTTCTCAGAATCGTCTTCATAGGCGTTTTGCATTTTAACAAACGACTCTGCAGCCTCCGCATAGCGGTCCACCTGCATTTGCACCTGACCGATCTGGAACCAAAGGTCTCCATCACTTTCTTCTTCAGCTGCAACAGAAAGCGGCGCAAGCGCTTTGCGATATTCACTTGCCATCAAGTAGCACTGGCCAAGCGTGCGCTGGTTATCAGCGTCATTTTCGATCAGCGTTTCGTTGAAGGCGCGCTCCATAATCCAGGCACATTTGATAGGTGCGTCACGGCTCATCTGAATTTGAGCAACGTTAACCAGCTGGGATTCTTTGTCGTCCAGGAAGCCCTGCTTGTAGGCCGCTTCCATCAAAGAATAAAAGGCTTCTTCTTCACCCAGTTCCTGATGAACACCCGCAAGCTGAATCCAATAGTTTGGATTTGGCCAATTCATGATCAAAGTGATCAGAACATCGCGAACTTCAGGATACTGTGACTGCTCATAGTGCGCAGAAAGCTTCAAGCCGTACCAGTTTTCTTTCACTTCCACTGTTTCAACCAGTTGCGCTTCACTAATCGCTTTGTCGATATAGCGGATCGCTTCCGGGTAATTCTCGGTCGTGTAATAAAGCTGAGAAATGAAGACTTTTTGCGTGATACCAACCAACGCCGGATCAACAGCACTCACTTCGGTTTCCCAACGCTTCACATATTCAATCGCTCTTTCGTAGTTTTCGATTGAATAATAGAGCTGCGACAGGTTGTACATGATGCCGTGCTCTTGCGCTTCAGGAATGAAGTCCGCCAGTTTCAGCACTTCCTCGTAAGCACGAATGGCGCCAGGCGTGTCGTCACGCTCGAAAGCGACCTGAGCGCGATACTGCCAAACGATCGACTTGGAGTACTCATTGGTGCCGCGTGCGTTGAACGCGTCATCCAGCAGTTCTGCTGCGCGATTAAGGCGCTGAGTCTGCGTCGCGGCCTGCTCTTCCTCAGACATTTCCTCGGGAGAGAGCTGTTCCGCAATCTTCTCCAGCTTCTTCTGGAAAGACAGCGGGATCGCCTGCACTTTCCGCGTTTTCTGACGCTTTTTAGGCGCCTGATCCTGTGCGGAAACAGCCGAATAAGTTGGCGTACCCTCAGGTACTGGCATAACAGCAATAACTGCTGCGGCTGCCAGAGCCATCGGTATGGATCTAATAAACTTAACCATGCTCATACCTTTCTTTGGGCTTATTTGTCAGCAAGACCGAAGGTAAACCGATAGCGAACGCCGGTCACTTTCTGACCCTTACCGTTAATGATCTTTGGCTTGTATTTAAACTTTGAAGCGGCCTTGATTGCAGCGCGCTCAAAGTAGCCTTTTGGATCAGCTTCAATCACAATGATTGAATCTGGTGGCACTGTGCCGTCTTCAGCCACGGTCAGTTCCACAATAGCATAGCCTTCGATGCCACGCTCTTGTGCCCGACGCGGATACTGAGGCTGCACACGTACAAGCGGCAGATAGTCACCGTCAGTTGCAGCACCCAAGCTGATCTGACCAAGGTCAACACCAGCGCCTGCGTTGGCGCGACCAATCGACAAGTTAAGCTTGTCCGGACCTTTTACATCCAGTTGAGGCGTATCAATTTCCGGCGGAGGAGCTTCCACTTCTGGTGGCTTCTCAACTTCACGCTCCATGCGCTGAGGTGGCTGTTCATCAATGTCCTGTACAACATCAACAAAACGGGCACGCTGTGTATCGTCCAGATTTACCTCACCGTCACCTGCGACAAGGAAATTCATCACAAGAAACAGACCAAAGGTTACACCTGAAGCAGCGGCCAATGCGGTTGCAAACCGAGCAATCATTAGTTGGTCTCCGTTGCTATTGCTATCGTCTCGACACCAGCGTCACGGATAGCGTCATACACTTGCATTACAAGAACTGCGTCGGCTTCTTCATCACCTTGAATAGCGACTGAGCCTTTCGGGTTTTCTGCATGCAGCTTTTCAACCGCTGTACGAAGGGCCTCGATCTTGGTCTCTTCACGGTTGATGTAAATTTCATCGTCGGCAGTTACGGCAATCAGGATACTTACCTGCTTTTGCAGCACTGCTGTTTCGGCATCTGGTTTCAGGACACTGATTCCGGCTTCCTTGACGAAAACAGCCGTCACGATGAAGAAGATCAGCATGATAAATACGATGTCGAGCATCGGAGTCATGTTGATCTCGGTATCTTCTTCCTGTTGCGAATGGTTACGCATTCTAATCTCCACTTCGCCTGGTTATTTCCAGGCGCCTAGCCCCTATTCGGTTGCCTGCAGTACTTATGCCGCAGGGGTTGGAAGGCGGGCATGCCCGCCGTTCCCTTATTTTTTCGGCGTCATCACAATCTGTTCGCGTGCGATGCCAATATCGAGCGCGGCGTCATAGATCCGGATCGAAAGACCAAGGTGTGAGCCTTCAGCCGCCTGAATAACCACAGGTGCTTTAGGCCGCTCCACACTCTCCTTCTTGATGATCGACGACACAGACGATACATCGACACGCAAGAAGTCATGCGTGATGCGATTGTTTTCATCGATAATGAAAGCAATCGCTCGTGTTTCATCGTCTGGTGGCGGCGGATCATTCTGAGTGTCGTTGTCCTCAGGCTTATTGATCTCAATCCCGGACTCTTTCACGAAGGACGCGGTAACGATGAAGAAGATCAGCATGATAAACACGATGTCGAGCATCGGCGTCATGTTTACTTCCGCTTCTTCTTCGCCTTTTGAGAATTTACGCATTTGTTAAATCTCCAAACCTTCGTCTAGTGGTCCATCGTCAGGCTGTCTTCAAGACGCTCAGCCTCACGCTTGGCGCGCCGTTCAATGTAAGTGCTCAGGAATACGCCAGACAGCGCCGCAACCATGCCCGCCATTGTCGGGATAGTCGCTTTGGAAACGCCGGCCGCCATCGCGCGAGCGTTCGAGCTGCCCTGGGTTCCCATCACGTCGAACACGTCGATCATGCCGGTCACCGTGCCAAGCAAACCCACCAGCGGGCAAAGTGCCACCAGTGTTTTGATCAAATTCACACCCTGAAACAGGTTGTGGTTGATCTCGGAAATCATGGCGATACGAATTTTGTGCGCGTACCATGATTTCCGCTCTGGCCGGGCTTCCCATGCGCCCACCACCTGGTTCCTGTGCTTGCGGTATTCAAGCGCATAGAACCAGAGGCGTTCGATGATTAGCACCCACATTATGAATGTGACCACGAGGATCAGGTACAGGACGTCGCCGCCCCGTTCCATGAACGCTCTGATCGCTTCAAATGCATCACTAAGCGCTAGCATTCGCGTGCTCTTTCTCGGCGTGAACCGCGATGATACCAGCAGACTGCTCTTCAAGAACGTGTACTACGCCCTTAGAAGCACCAGACACAAAGCTGTGCAGCAGCAGAGTTGGGATCGCAACAACCAGACCTTCAACTGTGGTCATCAGGGCTGCCGAAATACCGCCTGCCATCTGAGATGGATCACCAGTACCGAAGAGTGTAATCGCCTGGAAGGTTTCGATCATACCAGTCACCGTACCAAGCAGACCAAAGAGCGGCGCAACAGCTGAAATCAATTTGATGATTGTCAGGAAGCGCTCCAGGGCTGGTGTCTCTTTCAGAATTGCTTCGTCAAGTTTCAGCTCGAGAGTTTCAACATCAACGTTGCGGTTCTGGTCATACACAGCAAGCACGCGACCAAGCGGGTTGTTTACGTCTGCAACTTCAGACTTAACCTGCTTCTTCACTTTGCTACCTACTGAGAAGAGATAGATCCACTGGAAGATCGCGAGCAATACGCCGATCGCACCAAGAGACAGAGTGAGGTATCCAATGAAACCACCTTGCTCAAGGCGCTCAAGTGGAGAAGGCTTCTCAACTTCGAGGTTCAGGAGCTGGCCACGTGTTGGGTCAATACCCAGGCCTACAAGACCGCTGCTAGCCGATTCAAAGACAGGAATTGTGCCAGTCAAGTAACCCGCAGGCTGCTTCTGCAACTCTGCAACTTCACCTGTTGTTGTGAGCTGCAAGAATTTGCCGTCGCCAACAAGACCGAAGTCACCAATCCGGACAACTTCCATTGCCTGAGTTGTGCCATCGTTAAGGCGAACTTCGTGGTTGAACTTCTTAACTTCAGCAGAACCCATCATTTCAATCATCATCTGCGCTGGCCATGCACGGATTTCTGCCAGAGTTGGAAGCTCTGAAGACTCTGCCGCTTTGGCTACGAGAGTATCGATCTCTTCCATACGACCGCTGTTGTCGATGGAAACATGAGACGTTGAAATGATAGAGCGCGCATCACCAGCTGCTTGCTGGAGAACACCGAACAGCTCAGAAAGCTGACCGAGACGCTCACGCTGGATTTCCAGCTGACGAGTGATTTCTTCTTCATTGTCGCGGCGCACACCTTCAAGGCGGGCACTTTCACGCTCCAGCACCTGCTGGCGCTGCTGAGCTTGCTGAAGAAGTTGCTGCTGCTGATCTTGGCGAGCCTGGAACTCAGCCTCGCGAGCTTTGTGATCAGCGGATTCAGAAACACGACCTTCACGAACTTTGTTTAAGAGGTCGCTCATGCTGGCATCTTGAGCCGAAACATTTGCTGTAAGCCCAAATGCAATCAGGGCTGCGGATGTAATAATCTTTTTCATCTTAATTCCCCGGTGCAGCGATTGGCAAAATAGTTACGTCAGACTGCGTGCGGCGCTGGGCCATCCGGATCAGTTGGCGTACTGGACGAGTAAACTCGCCAGACACATCAACCCACTGGGTGCCGTCCCACGCTTTGGTTTCTGTCGTATCTTTGGTTTGATAGTAGAAACCAACACGACCAAGACGCACGAAATTCACTGAACGGTTCTGGTCATCCATGCCCTCATAGGCAAAGAAAGTACGACCGTACTGAACTTCCGTTTTGTATGCCTCAAGAACGATACGGAAGCGCTCTGGGTCGCTAACGTTTGGATCATCCATGGCGTCACGCAGACTTTGAATCCGATCAAGGCGCTCTTCCAGAAGGAAAGGCACGTCTGCGTTGATGAACTCTTCCAGGTTGGCGATCATGTCGAGCATCAATGGCGTAATCTGCCGTTTGATTTCGTCAATCTGACCAATGGAAGTTCTGATCTTGGCGATCTCTTCCTCTTGCTTAACAATCACGCGGCGCTGCTGCGTATTGTAAGCCTCAAGGCCAGCGTTGGTTTTCAAAACCGCCTTGTAATCATTGAAAAGCTGCGCAGTTGCATCTGCAACTCCGTCAATAGTCTGTTGTGATTGAACCGCAAGCTTGTTGGCTTCATTCACTTCGTCGACGATCGACTTGATGCGCTCTTCCTGTGCGTTTGCTGCAGCTGCCCCTAGAAGGAACGAGGCGACCGCCGCTGTAGAGACAGCTATCCGTTTCACTTTAGCCTTATCCATTTTCTGCCCACATGGGTTTGATATTGCCATTTTGGTCTCCAGTTACCTGAACGCCTCGACGGCTGTTTTAACCTTATAAAGATATGGATTTAACCTTATAAAGATATGGAGAATCTGAAATTTACTCCGCACCTTTACCCCTAAATAAATTGGGTGCCGTTCAACATACATCCCCAACCACAACTGAAATCAGTCTGGTTTGAATACATGCCCAAATAATGGTTTTCCCGTACCTCTCCCAATTGTCTAGATCATTGGTGATAGTCTCACCCGCTTCCGTCGCCCTTGCTGCCATTTGCTGGCACGTAGTAGGCAATCTCTTTTTACCTCACTGCACCTCCCGATGCAGATTGGTTGAAGCTTCAGATCCAGCTCGGAACCTATCATCCAAGAATCTTGTTCGATTCCAAGCAAAAATTTTACTTTTCTCAAATTCTCCCATGTGAATCTTACTTGCCGCTATCTGCCAGACGCTGTTTCTGGGTGCGAACAATTATGTAATAATATAACTAAATCTGATTTAGAGTCAAAATGTTTTACACTTCTGAACACAGTCCGCTAACTGGACTGTAGCAAGGTAAGTTTTTGATGAAGTGGTGGATCGATCAGCGGCCAGAGTGACCAGCGTCTTTCATTTCCATCAAGACCGAAACCACGCCATGCCATTGGTTTCCGGTGCTGATCTGGATTGCAGCCTCTAGCCCCATGTGCCCTGCCAGCCGCCGCGCAAGGGCGCGTGTCTGGTCCGACACACCACTGCTGGCGCCGGATGATTCTGGGTCTTTGAACGCAACATTACTGCTCATTCGGTACTCTCTGTCACATATTATTATAACGGGCGCGTCGAAACGTCCGCCTGCAATCACACTACAGTGCAGTTCCGAACAAAAGATTAACAAAACAGTTAAAACACGCGGGACAAAAGTTAACGTTGCCGGGACTAACGGTCGATTCGCCAATGACGCCTGTAGCGCCAAGGTCAAGAATCAGCAGAAGAAATCAAATCTAAATCGTCAAAAATGACTTGCACTTCGCGCATTCCCCGCAGGCCGTTGGACAAAAACACGCGTTCCGCTTTCATGAAGTCCGAACGTGAAATCGACGCCTCAACAGCGTCGCCATTGCCTTGCGTTAAAAGAGAATAGCGCATCACACCGGGCAATGCCCCTGCGGATACCGGCGGAGTCTTGAGCGTACCGTCAAGTTGAACAAAAACATTGCTGATGGCGCCTTCCACAAGCATGTCATGCTCGTTAAAAAACAAGATGTCCGCCAGCCCCAGTTCCGCCGCCCTTTGGCTTGCCTGGTCATACAGTTTTCTTTGACTGGATTTGTAGCGGAGCGACGGGTTATCCGATCTCAGCTGTTGGGCAGCCAATGCAACTTTCAAAGTGGTGTCGTCATTATTTTCTTCTTCCACCAGTGACGACGTTGTTATCTGAAGTTCGCCAAACCGGGTTAAACACATCCTCACACGCGCCAGGCGATGCTGCGGACAGGCAGCCAGTGCATCAGAGCGCGCGGCCGTCCTTTCGAACGGCATTGAAAGACGGTTAGCGCTTCGCTCCATGCGGTCCAGGTGGAATTCCAGCAATTCAATGCGGCCGTTTTCTGCGCGCATGGTTTCAGTCAGATGAAACCCTTTATCACTCTGGTTCTCAAGAAATTGGCTTTTCAACTGACATTCGTCGAACTCTGATTCAATAACACTGTCCGCGACGATTCCACTGCCAACGCCAAACTGGCCCTGCCCTGATTCGTTGAGCATCAGGGTTCTGATTGGCACATTGAATGACCACTTGATGGGCTGATCCGAAGTTGCAGGACCGAAGTATCCAATCGCCCCACAATAAACCCCTCGGGGAGCGCCCTCTTGTTCTGCGATCACTTCCATTGCACGAATTTTTGGTGCGCCTGTAACAGACCCGCAAGGAAACAAGGCTGCCATCATCTCTGATGGCCTTAAGTCGGCACGGCATTCCGCCTCAATTCCGGACGTCATTTGATGCACTGTCGGGTAAGTTTCGATGGTGAACAGGTCTGATACGCGCACCGAACCGGGGCGCGCCAACCTGCTCAGGTCGTTTCGAAGCAAGTCTACGATCATCAAATTTTCAGCCCGCGTTTTTTCATCTGCAGACAAAGCGATGGCCGCTTCTCGGTCTTCCACAATGTTGGGGAATCTGGCTGCTGTCCCTTTCATGGGTCGGGCCATCAAACCATTGCCGGAACGGCGAACAAAAAGCTCGGGTGAGAATGACAATACGGTCTGGGTGTCAGTACGGATGAATGCGCCAAATTCTACCGGCTGTTCGACCCTGAGTTTGCGGTACAAATCCAGCGGATCACCTGCCAATTGGCAGTTTTTGGGAAACGTGTAATTCGCCTGATAAATGTCACCGGCATTTATATAGTCTTTGATAGTGGCAACATGGCTTGCATATTCGGCTGCCGTGACATTGTCTTCGGTAAACCAGATGTCACTTTCTGAATGGCGGGTTTGTTCAGCAATCATTTCGTCCACCGCCGTGCGGTCAATCGAATTGCAAGCTTCACAAACCATCATCCAGATAAGCGGCCCTTCCGGCCAATGGCGGATGGCGTCCCGCACTTTCTGTTCAAAGGCAGCGGCGGCTTCATACGCTATCCAGCCTGCCACAAATTTTCCAGCGGCGTAGGCGTCATCTATTGCAGCCATGGCATCCGGCACGTCGTCGACAGTGTGTGCACATATCACCGATTCCGGATTGCTGAACAGCAGCGATCCACCGGCCACGCCGGGTGCGCGGCTATCATCCAGCAGAATGAAGGGTGTGGTTTGGTCGGCTGGTAACACCAACATCTCCGTGACGGGGGAATAACTGCGTCGTTATGGAACAGCCCGGCCATTTGGTCAACCAAACCGGCCTTGTACCTTCACCGCTGAGTTAATATGGTTTTCCGATCACAAACAGGGATCACTTGTGGCTACAATATTCACGCATGCCTTGCTACCAATTGCCGCCAAACTGACGTTACCCCCCGGGGCTTTGCCCGGAAAGCTGGTGGCTTTGGCGGCGGCCGCAACCATGCTCCCGGATTTGGATGTCATCGCGTTCGCTTTTGGTGTGCCCTATGCGGACCCTTTCGGGCACCGCGGTTTCACCCATTCAATCGCCTTTGCACTAGCCATCGGGTTTTTGTGCACAGGTCTGGCCCAAAAACTCAACTCTCAGCCAAAGGTCATATTCTGGACCATGTTTTTGTCGGTATTGTCACACCCTTTGCTGGATAGCTTCACTAATGGTGGCCTGGGCGTTGCTTGGTTTTGGCCATTTAGCGACGCGCGCTACTTCATGCCATGGCAGCCCATCGAAGTGTCTCCCATTGGCATCCGCGGCTTTTTCTCAAGCCGCGGCGTGCAGGTTCTGGTCTCAGAATTTATGTGGGTAATTGCCCCACTGCTCACTGTAGCCGCAGGTCTTCGATTTTGGCTTTCCCGAAAAGCAAAGCGCCCTTAAAGGACGCCGTATCCTTTCAGCAGCCCTGCGATGCTCGAAACCAGGATAGACAGCCAAGTTAACAGCGTGCCGTAAAAACGGAACGGGTTGCGGCCTTCAAATTTTCCAAGAGTCAGGCCGTGCATATAGCGGCCAACCACCAACGCCACTGCGCAGCCCATCACCAAATACCAACTAACACGCGAGTATTCCAACAAGCCGATCAAGATCAGGCCGAACGGTGCGTACTCGACAAAATTGCCTTGGGCTCTGCTTGCTGTCAGCAGGCCTTCATCCTCACCCGTGCCTAAACTCACTTTTGCCCGCAATCTGTTTCTTGTCACATTTAACGACAAGTAAACTAAAAGCAGGCCCAAAAAACTTGCTGATATGAGCGTGATGGTCATATGGTCTCTCCCCATGATCTTGTCCCGCCCAAACACTGGTCGGGAAAGATGAAATGGTCAAGTTTTCCTGTATGTGGCAACCTAAACTGCCATGGCAAATTCAGGTTTGGGTTTATTTATGAGAGACCGCTTCGGCGATTGGAATTTATATCATAAGTCGGTTGCTGCTCTGGTATCTGCGCTTGCCTTTGGCATCGTGCTGAGGGGCGTTCTAGTCATCGACACAGCTTTTGAAGTTTCGGGCAGCCGCGACATCAATGCCAGTGCTGGCACTGTTTGGTCGTTCATGGCGGCAGATGACCAGCGTGACAGATGGCAGGCCGAAATGGTGGATTTGGTTGAACTCACCGGCCCAACCGCCGAACCCGGTGCGACCCGATTGATTTTTTGGAAGCGGGGCACCAAGCGCTGGCAGTCGGTGGAACGCACCCGCGACAGCTTGACAGGACGCGTACTCTCTTTTGAGCAGTCCGCCGACGAAGACACACGTTGGGTGACCATGACCCTCACAGTGGTAGATGCCTGCACAACACGACTGGACATTGAAGAAATTATCGAGCCCGCTGAGTATCTGGATCGCTTCTGGTTTTTCAGCGCACGCAGCCAGCATGAAGGCCGTTTGAACGCGTCTTTCGACGCGATGGAGCGCTGGGCAAAGTTAGAAGATACTTCCTGCGCCAGCACATAATTTGTTCGTCAGTCGAACCAATCAGCCACCTCCAGCGTTTTTCTGGGCAGAAACACGTTTTTGCTGGAGAACACTATGCTTATCACAACGACCCTGATCGCTGCGATTGGCGTTATTTATCTTGGGTTTGGTATTAATGTTGGGATTGTTCGTGCACGCACCCAGACATTGCTGGGGCCCGGGGATGACCCTCGCCTGATGCGCGCAATTCGTGCCCACGGCAATTTGGCTGAATGGGCACCGATCGCAATATTATTAATTGCCGCCCTGGAAAATTCTGCTGCACCAACAACCATGGTTACCGGGCTGGCAAGCGCTTATGCCGCCGCGCGCCTGTTGCACGGCATCGGCTTGATCAACGAATATGGAAAACCGCATCCTTTGCGGGCGATTGGTGCGTTCACCAATGTGATTGTGGTCGCGTGGGGGTCAGTTTATCTGCTGTGGCATCTTTGGTTGTAAGGCGCTTGACGATTCATGAAACGTCAAAATCAGTGAATTCCCATTCATTGATCCGTTCCATTTCAGCAAGGAAGAGATTTTCGGCGGCGACAACCGCTTCCTCTTCACTGTTGGCATCGACTTCGGTGACCCAGTAAAACTCGCCCCGGCCTAAAGTTGCTTTCAGTGTTACGCGTTTGCGTGCCATTTTTGGCTCCTTGCTTCTTTTTTGCGCGCCCCAAGCGCTTCTTGGGCGCCACATGGACGGCATCCGTGCGCCGGTCTCTAGCACGGCTTTAGTCCCGTGAAAAGCCCGCGCGCCTCTATGGTGTGATGGTCTCGCCGTTGCGAAACGCTTCGTTCAAAGTCTCATAATAGTGGAGCGGCCGTTTCTGTATTTTCAGAAAGTCGGCACGCGCAGTATCCACCAACTTTTCGCGGCTTCGATACACATCGCGGACATTTCCTGCGTTTTTGACAAAGTTGAGTTTTCTGAGAGCAAATTCAAACTCGTCATCATCCATGACAATGCGCGCAGTGGCCAATTTGTTAAAGTGGAAATAGCGCACCGTATCAGTCCAGGGCGCTGGCTTGCCACCCCTGTAGATATGACCGATCTCGACCGAGTTTATAACCTGGCAGGTGCCACCGGCAAGCCAGGTCTTAATGCTGATCAGTGGTTCTTCACCACCGTAGCGGTGCAACCCCCGATATCCGCCAATCGACTGCATAAAAGCTCGGTTAACAGCATAACAGCCGCCAAGCACACAAGGGATGAAACTGGTGTCTGCCTCGCCCCTCGCCTTAATATTCCAGTCAGGTTTCAACCATTCTTCAAATTTTGGCTCAGCCAACTGAATGCTCGCGCCAATTCCAGTTGGCGCTCCGCTAGGTTCGCCGCCTGGCTTCAAGGGCACACTTCGCGTGCAATACAGAGTTTCCGGATCTCGTGCGATAATGTCATTAACCCGCCGGTGCCAGCGGTCGCTGTAGAAGCGCATGTGAGCATCCAGAAAAATGACATTTTCTGTCTTCGCCCAATTCAGACCTTTGTGACGACAATGGGCTGGGCCGACTTGCTCATCATTCACGAAATAACGACAGCCATATTTGTCAGCCACACTTTCATAGTCGAAACCGTCATTTGATGCGTCGTTGATCAGCAATACATCGACGTCTTCGCCGCAGGTTTCCTGTAGGCTGACGACGGTTTTTTCGACTTCCTCGCCTTCGTTAGCAAAGCAGATTACGGCTGTTAATTTAGGATCTGCCACAAAAAATGTTCCGGCGCTTGGAAAAGACACGTGAGGTTGAAGCCAGTTAATCCGAGTAGTTGCCCAGTTGCAACAAAAACGGTGTCATTTTGTCAACACACAAGATTTGTCACCGTCGGAGATTGACGAACCGGGGCGTTTCGCATACCAATCCGTCCACACCAAGTGAGAGGTCCGATGACTAAAAACTCGACATACACAACACAGCACGCTGCCGGCCGTTGCCGCACATCGTTTGCTGTTGTTCTGTGCTCGAGTGGATCTGACCAGGCTTAATAGCCACTTTTTCTGTCCATCCGAGCACACCAAAACGCTCGGATCACCAGACATTCAATCCGTAGCGTTTATCCAAACTTCTAATACGGAATTGATATTATGGCGACTTTAGCCACAGAAAATATTCAAAAAGCAGACCTGCCAAAAACCTGGCAGGGTGAAACGCGCATATTGCTGTCGCTCGGTGTTCCGATGGCGCTGACGCAGCTTATTGCCTTTGCAGTTTACACAATTGATGTGCTTATGATCGGGCGCATTTCCCCTGAAGACTTAGCAGCAGCATCCTTGGGCACAGTAATATACTTCGCTCTGTGGATGGTTGGGTCTGGTCCTATCATGGCGGTCTCACCACTTGTGAGCCAGGCGCTGGGTGCCAACCAGAACGACACCCGCGATGTGCGTCGCTCGGTGCGCATGGCATTATGGGCTATTTTCCTGATGTTCCCGGTTGCGTTGATTGCACTGGCGTTCACGGAACCCGTAGCCCTGGCACTCGGTCAGGACCCCGGTGTTTCTGCCAAAGCGGGTGATTATGTTTTTGCCCTTTCTTTCGGTTGGCCGTTCGCGCTTGCTACAATGGCACTTCGGAATTTTTTGGCCGCGCTCGAAAAAACCAAAGTGCCGCTTGTGCTGGTCGCGCTGACGACTGCCATTAACGCAGGCCTGAACTATTTGCTGATCTTTGGCACGTTTGGCTTCCCCCGGCTTGAGCTGGTGGGTGCAGGCATCGCATCTTCGCTCTCATACACCACAGGGTTCTTTTTGTTTGTGGTCTACATCCTGATCGACAAGCAGGCGAAAAAGTTCGAACTGTTTGACCGCTTTTGGGTGTCTGACTGGCAACGCCTGAAGGAAGTTGTGGCGCTTGGCTGGCCCATCAGCCTGACCACCATCTTTGAAGGCATGCTATTCAACACGGCGGTCATCATGATGGGCCTGATTGGGATCATGGAAGTGGCTGCATACCAAATTTCAATCAATGTGGTCGCGCTTGCGTTCATGTTGCCTTGGGGTCTGTCCATGGCCGGCGCTGTACGTATTGGTCTGGCCAAAGGTGCTGAGAACATCGCAGCAACGCAGCGGGCAGCAGCCGTGACACTGGTGGCCGCAACGCTGTCAGTTGTTGCCCTGGCTCTGGTAATCGCGGTCTTTCCAGTGAATGTAGCCGCATTCTATCTGGACCTGAATGACCCTGCGAACAGCGAAGTTATTCGTCTGGTGTTGTTGTTCCTGCCAATTGCAGCAGCTTTCATGATCTTTGACGCCGGGCAGGTGGCGGCCAATCAACTGCTGCGTGGTCTTAAGGACGTGCGCTGGCCAATGTATCTGACAGGTGTAAGCTATTGGATTATTGGATTTCCTGTCGCTCTTTACCTCGGTCTAGGCACGACGTTTGGTGCGGTAGGTATCTGGTATGGACTAACGGCAGGGCTTATTGCAGCCACCTTGTTTTTGGGAGCAAGGCTGTGGTGGATTGCCTGGCGCAACGCAGGCCACTAAATGCAAAAAGGGCGCTTCATTCGAGGCGCCCTTTTCTTGTCCTGCGTATCTGAATCTAAATGGTACGGCCAATCAGCTCTTTCATTATTTCAGACGTTCCGCCGTAGATGCGCTGTACGCGGCTGTCAGTATAATGATGTGCAATTTCATACTCGGACATAAAGCCATAGCCGCCATGCAACTGCACGCAGGTGTCGACCACCCTGCCCTGCATTTCTGTCGTCCACAGCTTAGACATAGCACCACCCGCTGCATCCAGCTCACCTTTCAGATGCTTTTGCAGGCACTGATCGACAAAAGCCCAACCAACCTCAAGTTCGGTTTTCATTTCAGCCAGCTTGAAGCGTGTGTTCTGAAATTTTGAGATGGGCTTGCCAAATGCCTGACGCTCTTTCACATAGTCGACCGTGATGTCAAACGCGCGCTGTGCACCGGCCATGGCGATGAAACCGATTGAGAGGCGCTCTTGTGGCAGCTGCTGCATCAGATACATAAAGCCAGCGTTTTCATGGCCGATCATATTGGTCGTTGGCACGCGCACTTCATCAAAAAACAGTTCTGACGTATCGGACGAATGCTGGCCAATTTTGTCCAGGTTGCGCCCGCGGCGGAACCCTTCCCGATCGGCTTCAACCACAATCAGGCTCACACCGCGTGCGCCTTCTTCGGGGTTGGTTTTGCAAGCAACAATCACAAAGTCGCAGTTCTGGCCGTTCGAGATAAATGTCTTCTGGCCGTTGATCACATAGTGATTGCCGTCAAGCTTCGCCGTGGTTTTGATGCCTTGTAGGTCGCTTCCGGTGCCAGGCTCTGTCATCGCAATTGCGCCAACCATCTCGCCGGTTGCCATTTTTGGCAGGATGCGCTCCTTGAGCTCATCCGAGCCATAATCGAGAAGGTATGGTGCAACAATGTCCGAATGAACCGCAATACCGGCACCACCGCCACGGTTATACATCTGCTCTTCATTGATAATGCAGTTAAAGCGATAGTCGCCGTCTACGCCGCCATATTGCTCCGGCATCTGCGGGCACAAAAGACCGGCATCCCCCAGCTTGTTCCAAAACTCGCGCGGTACTTTGCCAGCCTTGCTCCATTCCGCGCCGTGCGGCGTGGCTTCGGTTTGGAAAAATTTGCGGACAGCATCCCGGAAAATATGATGCTCTTCTTCGTAAATTGCACGCTGCGCCAGCATTGCTCGTCTCTCCCAAAATCAGCTCTGCATTCTCTCGCTTGCAAGTGAAGATGGGTCAGCGGGGGGTGCTTGTCAAATTAAATGGACTGGTCAGTCCACTTTTTCTGGTTTTGCGTGGATAATAAAAAAGGGAGCGCGATGCTCCCTTTAAAATTTGCTGGCGATATTGCCCGAGTTAGCTGTTTTGAGCCCGCCTGTATGCCCGAATGGCTTCGTTCAGTTTGATCTGAAGATCACGACGATCGTTGTGTAAATCGTTCAGGTCATCCTGCCGGCGCTCTATTTGCTCTTTTGTCATATATGGTGACACCAAAGCGGTCCGTTGTTCCATGCAGGAGATGAACTCATCCACGGTCGCAGAATAAGCGAGCACACTCGTGCGTGCTTGCCTGATGTCTTCGGCGGACGCCGTATCACCCGTTGGCACCAATGGCAAATCCAGTGGCGGCTCACCACAGTCGGCTGCATTTACTGCTGAACCAGCCAGCAAAGTTGCACCCGCAAAATGGGCCAATAACTTAGTCATATTTTCACCCCACACTCAGTTACAAAGTCTGCGCGCATTTTACGCAAAATTGTTTGAATGGCAAATGAACGGCGCACCGGCCAAGTGGTGCGCCTGATCCATATTAGTCTTTTTTGGCAGAAGCCTTTTTAGCAGCTGGCTTTTTTGCGGCCGCTTTTTTGGCAGGCGTTTTTTTGGCAGCTGGCTTTTTCGCTGCAGCCTTTTTAGCTGGCGCTTTTTTCGGTTCCGCCTCAGTTGCTGCTGGTGCCGCTGGTGCCGCCTCTGGCGCTGCAGCTGGCGCTTGTTGTGCTGCCGCTGCTTGCTGCTCTGCCGCCGCCTTTGCTCGCTCCTCGTCCTCTTGCTTGGCAAGTTCCGGGAAAAGTTGGCGATAAATCTGATTCACACGACCCGCCACATCAGAGATAGCATTTGCAATCGCTTGGAAGTTATAGCCCACACCTTGGTAGTAGAACACATTGTCGCCTGTGCTAAACGCGCGGTACAAGCAGCCTTCAGGCGTATTGCCATCGCCCAACTGTTTCAAATCGCCCACATAATCGAACACGACTTGCTGGCCCTTGGTGGCGCCAACCCATTCTTCGGTTTTTTGGTCAGTGCGTTCCCACAGTTCCGCCAACCGGCGATCATTCAGAGGGTGTTTTTCTTGCAGCTGCAGAACCTTCCGAAGCTGCTCGCCGCGACCACGGGAGCGCGCACGCGTTGGCCACAGCAGGCCAGCAATTTGACTGGCCGGCATCAAAACCATCTGGCTCGCGAACAAAACACCCGGTCCGGCGCGGTTACCCATGGCTTGATTGAAAAGATTGAACGCAGCTTCTGCATGCAAACACTGATTGCGAAGCTCGTGAACGTAGATCGCGAGTGTATTCTGATCCATAACCCAAAGTATCTCTTATTGTTGCTCTCAAGCGTTGCACAGGTACCGTGGCTCCAGTCCCCCCAAAACCACATTCATGGCGCCTGCTGAAATAACAACGCTTATTACGACCGGGAGCGATAGCACAAGCCCCGAAGGCATGCCAGCGCGGAATCGCCCAAATCCCAAGTTTTACAGCCCATCTGAGCCGTCACGGGAGTGTGAACCGCCCAAAGAAGCGCTTTAACTGGTTTTTTACCTGATGGTTGCTATACTGGGGACGGGTAAAACGTGGGTGCCATTATGGCAGATGCAAGCATTGCGGCTGGTGCAGCCGCAGGTAGCAGTAGTATATCGCGCACTTCTGGTGCGAGCGGTCAAGGGCGTGTCAGCGCACTTCGGCCGGTTTCTGCGCTTGCGCCAACCCCGCAGGCATTCTCACAAAACCTAGCAATAGCCCGCCCCATCGAAGTTGAAGCCCCCACACAGGTCATCACATCAGAACCTGGTACCGCTCGGCTGTCGAGCAATGTTCAGCTGATCTTGGCAGAAACGCGAACACAAGAAGACCAATCAGATTTTGTGGACCGATCAACCCTTGATCAGGCGGCGAACAGCTATGCCCAAGGTCAAGCTGCTGTGCGCGAAACCATAGGGATTGCACAAATTGCTGCAGCCAACAGCAATACGCCCGCCACAAATAGTCAAGACACGTCAGCTTAGCAGTTTATCAGTTTCACAAAGAAGCGGGCACCTGCAGGTCACAGGTGCCAGAACATGCACAGCTGTTTTGCGCGCATCCGTACAGGGCGTCAGATACACGGCAGCCAGTGGTTGAGCAATCTTTGCAGCAATCGATGAGAGTGGTCAGCGCGGATTCCATTTCCTTCAACGCCTCAATTTTTGCCTGAACCACGGCCAATTGCTGATTGAGAGCCGGGCGCATGCTGCCACATGGCTCGTCCTCATCAGCCAGCGCCAACAAGCCGCGCACATCATCAAGGGGAAAGCCAAGGTCGCGGCACCGCCGAACGAACAACAGACGGGCTTGGTGCTGCTCATCATATATTCGGTGTCCACCATCGCTGCGAAATGGAGGCGGCATCAAGCCGATGCGTTCATAGTATCTGATGGTCTCGATATTGACGCCTGTTGCGTGGCTCAGCTTGCCGATCGAATAGCGCATGAAATTTTCTCTTGAATCTGTAGTGACTACAGATTGTACGATCAGATTATCCAATAAACAAGAGAAAGGTTATGCAATGTCCGACCAGGAAAACACCAAATGCAAATGCGGCCCTAACTGCCAGTGTGATTGTTGCTGCAAGCCAAACTGCGACTGTAACTGCGACTGCAGCTGTCGCTGCAAGTAGGTGCAACCAATTGAGCCCGCTTCGATGAAGCGGGCTTTTCAATATTTTCAAACAACTTGGAAAGCGGTCAGGCTTGCGGTGCGCCGGTGGCAGTTAAGAGCACCCTGAGCCAGCGGCCAACCCGGTCCGAATGATCGGCTTTGCTGCTACTACCCACTGGCTGGCGACTGTAGAGAGTGATTGTCGAGCTGTAGGCATCTACTGACTGGATTTTGACAGTAACGACCGCCGGGAACGTATTGCCCGGCAATCGCTCGGTAAAATCAAACTGGTTTTCCACCAGATCAAACCGAAAGGTTTGGATGGTTGGATTACTGTCAGCAAAGTCAGCAAAGATCTGCCGAAGCTGGCCAGCATCTACTGGGAAAGACGGTGAAATGCTGTCAGCCGTCGCAACACCGCATGCGCCTGGTGCACATATCAGATACCCGGTGTCTTCGGGTTCATACTCAAGCGTTGCGAAATCAACTGGTGGCAAAGACCCCTCCCGGCCACCAAAGACATCCTCTCCACCACCGATCTGAACAACAAAATACAAGGCAAGCAGCCCAATTATCACAATCAGGCTGAGGCCAATGATCAATGATCGGAAGCGGTCGAGCATTGTCAGTTCTTAACCGAGGATCGAACCCAGTTGCAGCGCCAGGCTCATGTCGCCTTCGACACGAATCTTGCCAGTCATGAACGCCATTTGCGGGTTCAGGTCTCCGGAAGCGACTTTCAGGAAGTTTTCGATGGTCACCTTCACCGTGCAATCAGCATCGCTGTCATCGTTATCGATCACAGTTGGTGAAGACTTGCCGTCGATGCGCACAACGCCGTCGTCGCCAAAATCAAATTTGATGATAGCGGAAATGGGTGAGTGCGCGCCAACACGGCCGCGCATTTCTTCAGTAATTTGTTCGAGGTTCATAGGTATCTCCGTTGACGATGCACAGAATATTGGACCGACGCGTCCATAAATCAATCAGTTATTATCATCATCTTCGCTTTTGCGCTTTGAGCGCAACTTGTTCAACAGGCTTCCTGCCTGCTTTTCAAGCTCCCCGCGCGCATCTTTTGCGAGACCTTTCAGCGTATCCCCGGCACCCGCCGCAACAAGGGCTTTTGTGATCTGGGGCTGCAGGGTATCCATGATATGGCGTGCGATCTCACGGGGCGCCAAGCCTTGTTCATCAGTTCCCAGATCCGTCAGCGTAAAATCCGCAAGGTTGACATCTTCATCGACACGCAGGATTCCGCCTTCTTTCTGAACAGATATTTGCGGATTGCGAACAGCAAGGCGGCGGATCGTCAGTGTAATCGGCTGACCATCGATCTCGCTTGGTCCGGCACCGGCAGCCAGCTTTTGCTGCAACGCCTGAAAGTTCGATTGGCTTCCAATAACGCGCGCATCAAACATGGGCTGGTCGATCGTGATTTCATCAACAATGATGTGATCATCCAATATGGTATTGGTGTCCACTTTCATGTCAAAAGCGCCAAGCGACATCAGTGACCCTTCGCCAAACCCGTCTGGCTGACCAACGGCAAAATCCGTTACCTGCACGCGACCTGAAAGTGGGGAAATAGAGACACTGCCCACTGTCACAGGCACAGAAAGCGCCTGTGGGCCGGCCGTTTCCACACCGGTTTTCACAATGGCATTCATTTGGGTGTACGCAACCACGCCAATAATCGCGATGATCAGCAAAAGCCCAATAAATAGTTTTTTCAAAACTGCTCTCCCCGGCTGTGGTTACCTGCGGCAGTGAGATTGCCACTTGTACAGACGCTTATCATGCCAATACGGCAGGAAAATGTAAGTCCTATTTATGAGGCATCTCGGCAAAACCCTTCTCTCTGCTTCAAAAAGGTGCGACCATTGCAGCCGCGGTGATAATTCGCTAGAAAATATAAGAACTTATTGGGGGCTGCCCTGAGTGCCGCATAATTGGCCTGCCAGTTGCAAGGCAAAGTTATGCTGAAGATTGCGCTGGGATTTTGTCGAAATGAATAATGTAACGCAGTTGATATTTGTAATTGGCTTCGCGGTTGCGGGCATACTAATTGCTGTCATTTTACCATTTGTTGGTGTTGCCAGCGCAACCGCCCAAGTGCTTGGTTTGCTTGTGTTTTTTGGCGCGTGGCAGGCGCAAAACACCTTCTTTGGCACCAAAGATGCGGTTGATGAGATCGACATGCACCGTGTCGATGAAATCGAAAAACTTGTGCTCAAGCTGAAAGAAGATGTTGAAGACCTGCAGGATGCGGTCGACGAGCAAAACGAAAAGGGCGACGCGAAAGACAAAAAACTCGTTACTGAGCTGAAAATGCTTCAAGAGTTTCTAATCCAGGTCATGCAGAAAGAAAGCAAGGGCGGCAAGGCTGCGAAACCGGCAAAGGCTGCACCCTCAGCACCGGCAAAAGATGACCAGATGACCGCGGAGGAGATCGAGGAGCTTGGTCTCGCGCCGGAAGAAGCAGCCATGATTGTGGTTGACGATGAGGAAGAAACCGAAGCTCAGAGCGAAGAAGAAATTGCACGCGCGTTGGATGAAGCTGAAGAGGAAACTGCGTCCTTCGATGACGACTTCGATGAAGAAACTAAGGACGACTTGGCTGACGAAGACAAAGATGAGAGTGACGCCGCGACTGCCCCCGCAGCCAAACCAGCAAATGAACCGAAACCGGCACCTTCATCTGCACCAAAACCGCCAAAAGCTGCCGCACCAGCACCAGCACCGGCGCCTGTTCGCACAACTGCTGAGCCTGAAGAACCACGTCAGCGCAATCAAACGCATGCTCAGCGCCGCGCGGCAGCAGCCAAAAAACGTGCGCCTATTCGCTTAATCAAGCGGGAAGATCAGCTTCTTTCTGTCATCAAAAAATCTCTCTCTGACAATAGGGTGGACCTATACCTGCAGCCGATTGTGGCGTTACCGTCCCGTAAGACGGCCCATTTCGAATGCTTCTCGCGGGTCCGGGATGAAGAAGGCCGCGTTGTCCTGCCCCGTCAGTATATGAAAGTGGCAGAAACGAAGGGATTGATCGGCACTATCGACAATTTGCTCCTGTTCCGGCTCATTCAACTGGTTCGCAAGCTGGGGCGCCGCAGACCCGATGTACGCTTTTTCATGAACATGTCGCGCTACTCGATTTCTGACCGTGAATTTCTGCCGCAATTCATTGATTTCATGGCCTCTAACATCGAGTTTGCCGAGCGCATTGTTTTCGAGATTTCTCAAGAAGATTATATGACGCTTGAAGATGAAGAAATTGATCGTCTCGGCACACTGGGCCGCAAGGGCTTTGCCTTTTCCATGGACCTTGTGGACGATTTTGATCAGGATTTTGCCGAACTAGAGAAACGCAATTTCAAATTCATCAAATCTGATCTTACGGATGTGGTGGAACTGCACCCAGAGCCAGGCGAAATTGAAGAACAGCGTGATTATTTGCGCGCCCGCGGCATGCAACTCATTACCAGTAAGATCGAAAGCGAAGACATGGTTATCGAGGCTCTTGATAATCAGATCGAATTGGCGCAAGGCTATCTATTTGGTGAACCCCTGTCGGCTGATGAAATCGATACCGACCTATAACCCTTAAAGAGATGGCAAATGGCAAACTTGGACGGCAGCCCCGTGCAGCACATCAGGGGTCTGAGCGAAATCGCGCCTTCCCTTTCCCTTGTGATCTGTGATCTTTGGGGCGTAATGCACAATGGCCTGAAAGCGAACTCACAAGCTGTGCACGCCATCGAAGCTCTACGCGAGACAGGTGTTGCGAGTGTTTTCCTCTCAAATGCCCCGCGCCCGCGATATCATGTGCGCGATCAATTGATTGGAATGGGGGTTCCGCCGGTTCTGACAGATTTTGTGGTCACGTCAGGGGGCCTTGCCCGCGATGCCGTGCGGCAAGAGTTTGACGGCGCAAAGCTTTATCACCTTGGGCCTGAAGGTGACAGCAACACGGTGGATGAACTGCCGATTGAGGAAGTGACCCATCCTGACTTTGCGGAAGTGATCCTGGCAACGGACCTGGACTTCCGCGAAATTGAAAACCACCGCAACTGGCTGAAGCGCGCATGCGAACGCGGTGTGCCGCTCTTGTGCGCCAACCCGGACCGCGTCGTTCACGTTGGGGACAAACTCTACACCTGCGCTGGCGCTGTTGCTGACTTGTATGAAGAGATGGGCGGACCGGTGAGCTGGTTTGGCAAACCAACGCCCGAGTCGCTACAAACTTGCGTGAAAGAGCGGGGGCTGCCTGCTGACACAGCCGGCGACAAAATCCTGATGATCGGAGACAGCCTACAGACCGATATCGCTGGTGCTGAAGCCGCGGGCTTTAACAGCTTATTTATCGCTGGCGGCATTCACAGGGAAGAGTGGCCTTCTATCGAAGGGGCCCTGGACAGCAACGATACGCTTAGCGTGGACATGTTTGAAAAGTTGCTTGGGCCCGGCAAACCGCGCCCAGGT
Source organism: Kordiimonadaceae bacterium (assembly GCA_017640725.1). Taxonomy (GTDB): domain Bacteria; phylum Pseudomonadota; class Alphaproteobacteria; order Sphingomonadales; family Kordiimonadaceae; genus Kordiimonas. The sequence continues at coordinate 840,499 of JAEPQB010000002.1, forward strand.
TTCATGATGAAAAATCTTGTTTGGTAGTTTTATCAGACAGCCTGTCGACAAATGAGACTAACCAAATAGGGCGTCGATGTCGTCCTGGCTGACTTCTTCCCCAGCAGGCAAGTTAACTTCAGCGTCGTCAGCTTTTTTCTCTTCTTTTTTCTCAGCTTCAGCTTCTTTTTTTGCTTTGAGATCAGCAACCGGGTCAAAATCCTCGTCGAACATAGCGTCCAACTCAGCCGGGTTAACTGCCTTTGGCGGCTTTGGAGCCGGTGGAGGAGCAGGTGCTGGTGCCGGGGCAGGTGCGGCTGCCGCAGGTTCTGGAGCCGGTGCAGGTGCTGGTGCCGGAGCGGGGTCCTGTGCAGCTGCCACCGGGCCACCATCCATCAGGCTGTCTACTGCCGTTTGGTCAATACCCTCACCTTTGAGAGCCGGACCAGAAAGAAGGGCCGCGTCGCCAGTTGGTTCCGCGTCTTCCATCGCAGCCTGAACATCTTCTTCGGTCACGCCCATCAAATTGCGCAGCTCCAGCACGCGCTGTTCGATGTGGGACAGTGTTTGCACGACCTTTGAAATTCGTTGTCCCGTGATGTCCTGGAAGGAACATGCCTCAAAGATGCGCATCACGGCATCCTGGGTAGTTGCCTGATAGGCCTCATGGTTTTCTGGATCAGCCCCCATAATTTCTTCGGCGGCTTCCATAATGGTGTTTGTTGCTTCTTCGGTTTGCTGAACGATTGCGTCAAGCTCAAGCCCGGCACGGGGAATGCGCGCACTTTCCAGGTCTACAGGCTGGAGAGAGGCAATTTCCTTACGGGCATTGGTGATGTAATCGCTGAGCGCGCGACATTCCCGGTAAATCGAAGTGTCAATCGATCTGTAGAAAGCGTTCATTGTGCCGATCAGCACTTCTGTCACAGACGCTACTTCCGTCAGAGACATAGCAGCCGTGTTCTGCTTGCGCAGATTGTCGACCAACAATTCGATTTGTTTTGGGAGACCGCTGTCAACCATTAGAAGTCTCCGAGAACGGCCACCAGTTTGGTCTTGAGTGTCGCAGCGTTAAACGGCTTAACAATATAGTTGTTAACGCCAGCTTTTTTCGCGGCAATCACGTTATCTGTTTTTGATTCCGCTGTAACCATGATGAAAGGAGTGTCTTTCAGTTGGTTGTCAGCGCGGACTTCTTTCAAAAATTCGTAGCCCGTCATTGGCTCCATGTTCCAATCAGAAATGATCAGACCATATTGCTTTGCGCGCGATTTCTCGAGTGCTTGCGCACCATCGGTTGCTTCGTCAACATTGTTGAAGCCCAATTGCTTAAGCAAATTGCGCACGATTCGTAGCATCGTTTTGTAGTCGTCGACGATCAGGATCGGCATACCCATATCAACGGCCATAATATTACCTCAGACTTTTTAGTTGCACCTTTGACTAGCGGAACGGCCCAGTCGCGTCTTGTCTCCCGCCCCATAAATCGGACACTAGACCCGATGTAGTGAAGAATTGGTTAACCGAAAGGTCACTAATATTCAATTAATTACCTGACGCGGTACTATAGTTTTTTAGCCGCTCCTCATAAAGGAATACCGCAAGCCGTGTGGGACGTCGATTCGAAACCGTAACAGATTTCTGGTTGAGCCAGCCCCCACGCTTGGTGTATCCAGCCGATAACACCGGGCCGCTCAAGGCTCGTTCATGCAAGGATTATCGCCAGTGCGAGTTTTCCGTCATCCAGACGAATATACAGATTCAGACAGAGGTGCCATCGTTGCCCTTGGCAATTTCGACGGATTCCACCGCGGGCACCAGGTTGTCATCGGCGAAGCTGGAAGGCTGGCACGCCACATGGGCGTGAACCTGACGGTCGTTGTGACGGAACCGCACCCGGTCAGCTTTTTCGCCCCCAAAGCACCCCCCTTCCGCCTCACGCCGTTTCGCGAGCGCGCGCAGCTGCTTGAGTCGTTCGGTGTCGACCAATTGCTGGTTTTGCCGTTCGACAAGGACCTTGCCGGCTTGGCCGCACAAGACTTTGTGCAGAACATTCTATTGGATGCCGTTGGCGCGCTGCATGTGTGTGTTGGCTATGACTATCGATTTGGCAAAGGCCGGGGTGGCGGCACGGATGTGCTTGGATACATGGGCGAGATGGAAGGCTTTGGCCTGTCGGTCATTCAACCGGTGACTGTTGGCCTGGAGGGGTATGCGGGTGACGTATATTCCTCCACACTTGTGCGCAAAGCGCTGCAAAATGGTGAAGCCCGCAAAGCTGCCGCCCTTCTTGGCCATTGGTGGAGCATCAATGGCCGTGTCAGCGAGGGTGACCAACGTGGCCGTACAATCGGTTTCCCGACAGCCAACATCGAGCTAGGCGAAAGCCTTCAGCCAAAACTCGGCGTTTACGCTGTGCGCGTAGAGGTGGAAGAAGACGGGCGCTCCTACAACGGCGTTGCCAATGTTGGCAAGCGCCCGACATTCGACAAGCGCGACATATTGCTGGAAGCCCATCTGTTCGACTTCGAAGGCGACCTCTACAGCAAACATCTGCGCGTACAGCTGGTCGCGTTTTTGCGGGAAGAACAAAAGTTTGATGGCATAGAAGCGCTCAAGTCCCAGATAAAACAAGATAGCCGGGTCGCCAAAATCGTCCTGGCGGAACCAGAAAACGCCGCTGACCATCTGGAAGCCCCCTCGCTTGAACGCTATTTGGACCTTTTCCCAGCGCCGCACGTGCGGGCACGCTGAACACCCCAAACTGTCTGTTTGACATCAACAATCACGCACTTTTTCCACTTGAACTCTGTGCCATTCTTGGCAACCATTCAGGTTCAACAGCCTGTGGGGGGCGTACGTGTTAAGAATTGTATCCTTTTGGATATTGATCAGTTTTGCTTGCCAAAATGTTATGGCGCAATCGGTGGAATCAACGGCGCCTAAAGTTGCGACCTTCCTCGATTTTCCCCCGTACATTTCCGATGAAGAACCAGACGACGGCGTCCTGAGCGCGATCGTGAAGGAAAGTTTTGCGCTCGCAGGCGTTGAGCCGGAATACACGCTCGTGAACTGGCGCCGATCATACCGGGCTGTCGGCATCGGCGAAATAGATGCCTCATTTTCGTGGGCCTATAGCCCGGAACGCGCAGCGATGGTTCTTCTGTCGGAACCAATTTTCAGCATCTCTAACCAACTTCTGAGCACCTACCCTGATCTGACAGACTGGCGACAGTTAACAGAGCCGATGGAAGGCGCGGAAAAACCCATCCTATGTGTCCCTGTCGGCTGGAAAGTTGCCGTCGAAGTGCAGCAACTGATTGACAAAGACCTGATCACACAGGTGTCACCCAGCCACCCGCGGTTTTGCATGGAGCTTGTGCATGCTGGTCGCACAAATATTGTTTACATGCCGCGGATGACCGCCATCCACTTCCTGGAAAAAGTGCAAAATGATGAAAACGACACCCATAAGCATGAAATGCCAGAACTGTATGGCATTGAGGTACCGAGCGGCGTTGCGAACACACAGCATGTGATTTTTTCGAAGACTGAAAAAGGTGCCGCACTGAGGCAAAAATTTGATGCCGGGTTTCGCCAGCTAGTAAGCTCTGGTCGGTACCGCTCAATTTTGCAGCGTTTTCTGAATGACTACCCACCATCCGAACAGGATGCTATCTATCAAGAGCAAATAAAAGCTGGCATTCTGCCCGCAGAATGAATAAGTGCGTAAAAACCACGAGTTCGACACGCCGGGGACACCATGGAACTTTTGCTCGACTATAATATCTGGGTCAGTTTTTTAACGCTATCCGCTCTTGAGATCATTCTTGGCATCGACAATGTGGTGTTTGTTGCACTTATGGTGCAGCACCTGCCCGACCAACAGCGGGAGCGCGCTCGCGTGCTGGGCCTTACCCTCGCGCTCGTAATGCGGATCGCCCTTCTGTTTGGTGTTGCCTGGATTATCAGCCTTCAGGAGCCTTGGTTTGAGATATTTGGCCAGGAGCTTTCCGGCAAAGACATCCTGATGCTGATCGGTGGCGGTTTCCTGCTTTATAAAGGCACCAACAGCATTCATGACGAAGTCACCGGCGACTATAAAACCGACCTAAAAACAACGGTTTCCGGCGGTTTCATGTCGGTGGTGATGCAGGTTGTGTTCATCGATATTGTGTTCTCTTTCGACAGTGTGATGACCGCCGTTGGCCTTACGCTCGTTATCCCCGTCATTGTTGCGGCGATGACGGTTGCCATGCTGGTTATGATTTTCTCCAGCGGTTTTATCGCCGGTATTATTGAAAAATATCCAACGCTCAAAATCCTGGCGCTCGCCTTCATTATGCTGATCGGCGTATTCCTGGTCGCAGAAGGGCTCGGGTTCCACGTACCTAAGGGCTACATATATTTTGCTATGGCTTTTTCGCTTGGTGTCGAGACGCTCAATCTATTGTCGCGTGGCCGCCGCAAGAAAAAAGCTGCCAAACAAAACGAGAGCTGACGTGCGCAAGTTTCTGAAATTATGGATCGTTTGCGCCACGTTTTTCGCCTCTTCAGCGGGGGCGTTAGCATCTGATGAAGACGCCGTCCGGGACCGAATGCAAGCATGGCTTGGCGCCTTTAACGCCAAGGACGCAGACCAGTTGGCGACGCTATATAGCGACAAGGTCTATTATGCGAACAACGGCAGCAAGCTCGCGCTAAATGCACGCGATATCATCGAAAACTACCGCGCCCAATTCACCGTTGCGCCTGATGTGACAATTGATTTCAAGGAGGAACTTGTCGCGGCCGGACCACGTTTCGGTCATATTGCTGGACAGTACCGCGTTAACATCCCGCAAGAGGACGGTTCCCTGCAACAGGCGTTTGGGCGCGTGCTGCTCGTTTTCGAACGCATCAACAATAAATGGCTGTTGGTCGTTGATTTTGACAACCAGGGCAGCGACCTAAACGCCCAGTCTTTCTAACATATTTAGATTTTTTTAATTCTCCCCGACTAGCATCTGAAAAAAATGACAGATATAGTGCCGGTGGGGTTGAGTATTAATGTCTGTAGATCTGTTTCCAAAGCTGTCGATTTTGCTTGCACTTTCCAATGGGCAAGCAGCCGAAGCGTTCAAGCCGATTTTGCGCTCTAACGGCGTTGGCAAGGCCATCGCGGTTGAAAGCAACTATGACGCGCTTGCCAAGCTCAAAGAACAAAACTTCAATATGATTGTGATCGACGACCGGTTCCCGGAACTGGGCGGCTTTGATTTCTGTCGGTTTCTGCGCCTGACCAACATCAGTGTGTCGGTGGCACCGATCATTCTTGGGCTGCACAACCCTGATCAAAACAGTGTTCTGAAAGCGCGCGATGCGGGCGCAACCAAAATCGTGGCCATGCCGCTCACGGGCCAAACCTTAATCAAGGCTGTTTCAAGCACTTTGAACGAGATCAAACCAATTGTGCAGGACAGCTCCTACAATGGTCCGGACCGGCGCAGGGTGGCGGCAAAACCATACTCAGGGCCAGAGCGTCGCAAGGACCAGTCCAAGATCATTTCCGTTGAACAGCAACGCAGGGCGATGTTCGGCATCAAAAGCTGACATGGCGCCTATGTTTCCGCTCGACAGCCAATCGCAGGGCTGATAAAGCTTTCAGCCATGTTTTTTGACCGGAATTCAGCGCAATTGAACGCGCCCTTGGGCATAGACCCAACAATACGAATTACTGGCCCGGCGCTCTAGAAGCGACCGGGAGATTTTTTATTTCACTTATTAATGCGAAACCGAGGCGCATAATTCCAAGCGTCCGTTATGATGAGACGACATTCCATGTCTGCTGACAATCAAGATAAACGCGATTACCGCGACACTGTATTTCTGCCGCAAACCGACTTCCCAATGCGGGCTGGCCTGCCAAAGCGGGAACCTGAGTTCCTCGCCAAATGGCAAAAAGAAGACATCTATAAAACCCTGCGCACAGACAGTGCAGGCAAAGAAAAATTCGTGCTGCATGATGGCCCCCCCTACGCGAACGGCGACATCCACTTCGGCCACGCCATGCAGAAAACGCTGAAGGACATCATCGTCAAGTCCCAGCAGATGCAGGGCAAGGACGCACCGTTTGTTCCGGGCTGGGACTGCCACGGCCTGCCGATCGAGTGGAAAATCGAAGAAAAATACCGCAAGAAAAAGAAAAACAAGGACGACGTGGACCCTGTTGAATTCCGCCGCGAATGCCGCGAGTTTGCTGACCACTGGATCGGCGTACAGCGCGAGCAGTTCAAGCGCCTTGGCATCTTTGGTGATTGGGACAACCCCTACACCACCATGAGCTTTGACGCTGAAGCCAAAATCGTTGAAGAGCTGTTGAAGTTCGCTGAAGACGGTTCGCTGTATCGCGGCTCAAAGCCTGTGATGTGGTCACCGGTCGAGAAAACCGCCCTTGCGGAAGCTGAAGTTGAGTATCACGACCATAAAAGCACACAGATTGATGTTGCCTTTGAGGTGGTCAGCACCGACTGCGCGGAACTCAATGGCGCCCGTGTCGTGATTTGGACCACTACCCCCTGGACCATCCCAGCCAACCGGGCGGTATGTTTTGGCAATGACATCGATTACGTGCGCGTACGGGTGACAGAGATTGCCGAAGATGGCTTTGCCAAAGTTGGTGATGAAGTGATGGTTGCAGAGGCCTTGCTGGCTGATTTTGCGGCGCGCGCCGGTATCACCGGCCATGAGATCGTCTCACGCGTCAAAGGTTCAGCACTGGAGGGCAGCATCCTTGCCCACCCATGGCGCGGCCACGCGGACGCAAACGGCTTTTATGATTTTGATGTGCCAATGCTGCCGGGTGACCATGTCACAACAGAGGCCGGCACGGGCTTTGTCCATACGGCCCCTGGGCACGGTGACGATGACTATCAGGTTGGCCACGTTCAGTTTGGCATCCCGGTGCCTTACACTGTGAATGAAGCGGGCTGCTATTATGACGATGTGGCCCTTGTGCCCGGTCGTCATGTTTACAAAGTCGCTGATGAGGTTTGTGAGCTTTTGGACGGCGTTTCTTCGCTGATGGCCAAAGGCACTCTAACGCACAGCTATCCACATAGCTGGCGCTCCAAAGCACCGCTAATTTTCCGCAACACGCCGCAGTGGTTCATTTCCATGGAGAAGAACGGCCTGCGCGACAAAGCCATGCAGGCGATCGACGACACCAACTGGTATCCGGCGGTTAGCAAGAACCGCATCAGCGCGATGGTCGGTGATCGGCCCGACTGGGTTATCTCGCGCCAGCGCGCCTGGGGTGTGCCAATCACCGTGTTTGTGAACAAGAAAACCGGCGACTATTTGGTCGATGACGACGTTAACAAACGCATTGTTGACGCGGTGCGGGATGGCGGTGCGGACGCGTGGGTTGCAATCCCGGCGCAAGACTTCCTCGGCAACAAATATGACGCCGAAGACTATGAGCAGATCCACGACATTCTGGACGTTTGGTTCGACAGTGGCTGCACGCATGCATTTGTTCTTGAAGAGCGCGAAGAACTGACGTGGCCCGCTGACCTTTACATGGAAGGTTCTGACCAGCACCGTGGCTGGTTCCAGTCCAGCTTGCTAGAGGCCTGTGGCACTCGGGGCCGCGCGCCCTACAAGGATGTCATGACGCATGGCTTTGCGCTCGATGGTGATGGCCGGAAAATGTCCAAGTCGCTTGGCAACACCGTGTCGCCGCAAAAAATCGTCGACCAGTATGGTGCCGATATTCTGCGCCTGTGGGTGGCAGCCGTTGACTACAAGGAAGACGTGCGCATCTCTGACGAGATCATCAAAGGCCAGGTGGACGCATACCGCAAAATCCGCAACACCATGCGCTATATGCTCGGCAACCTGCATGGCTTCACCGAAGAAGAAAAGCTGCCAGTAAGCGAAATGCCAGAGCTTGACCGGTTCATGCTGCACCGGCTCTCTGAGCTCGATACGTTCCTGCATGAGCGCGCCGCTGAGTATGACTTCAACCCCGTGTTCCGGGAATTGTATCAATTCTGCATCGTTGAGCTGTCGGCTTTCTACTTCGACATCCGGAAAGATTCGCTTTACTGCGACCGCCCGGATGACATCCGTCGCCGCGCTGTACGCACAGTGTTGGACGCTGTGTTCAACCGTCTGGTTCTCTGGTTCGCGCCAATCCTCTCCTTCACGGCAGAGGAAGTTTGGCAGGCCCGGTTCGGCGCGGATGCACCAAGCGTACACCGTCAGGTTTGGCCCGAAACACCAGCCGATTGGCGCGATGACGCCCTCGCTGAAAAATGGGCCAAAATCAGGAACGCACGGAGTGTGGTAACTGCCGCGATTGAAGTGCAACGGCGCGACAAAGTGATTGGCTCCAGCCTGCAGGCATCCGTTGCTGTTACGCTCGCGGACCAAGCCACCATTGATGCTTTTGACGGTTTGGACGCCGCCGAAATCTTTATCACGTCTGGCGCAACCATTGCCCTTGGCGATGAAGACCAAGCCGTGGTGTCGGTTGCCGAAGGCGAAAAGTGCGAACGGTGCTGGGTTGTGTCGCACGAAGTAACGGAAAATGGTGACCTCTGTAACCGCTGCTCCGACGCAGTGGTGCGATATGACAGGCTTGTCGCCTTGTGATGCAAAGCGTGACCGAACAATCCGCCCCCTATTTCAAGCGTGGTCTTGGCTTCATCATCCTGTTGATGGCGCTAGACCAGCTCAGCAAATGGTGGGTGCTTGAGGTGTTCGATCTGCCGGCAAAAGGGTCTGTCGAAATCCTGCCGTTCTTCAGCCTGACCATGGTTTGGAACACAGGCATTTCGATGGGGCTTGCGCTGGGTGACGCGCTTGGCCGCTGGGGCATTGTTGTGATGACGGCAGGCATCAGTATTTGGCTAGTTTTCTGGCTCAAACGGTCAACGCGCGCGTTTGAAGCCAGTGCCCTTGTGCTGATTTTAAGCGGCGCCATCGGCAACCTGATCGACCGATTCGTTCATGGTGCCGTTGTCGATTTCCTGCATTTCTATGCCTACACCTATAGTTTCTATGTTTTTAACGTCGCCGACAGCGCCATAACCACTGGCGTGATCATGCTTTTGATTGATGGCTTGCGGGATGGGGGCAAAAGCCCTAAAAAAGCCTCAAACAACGGTCAGGATGAAGCTGGCCGACAAGGAGAGTCTTCATGAATTTCAGACATCTGTCTGTTGCAGTTGTTTCGAGCCTGGTGCTTGTAGCGTGTGGTAGTGGGAAAAACTCACCCGACGAGTTTGCGGTTGTTGACCGCCCGCCCCTGGTTATCCCTCCCGAGGCAGAGCTGACGCCCCCTCGCCCTGGTGAGCCAAAGGCACAGACCATGGACCCGGGCCGCCGCGCTTTTGAGGCTTTGTTCCCGGGCAAGGAATACAAACCTTCGCCGCCCAAAAGCCGTAGCGAAGAAGGTTTGTTGTCTTTGATCGGTCGCGCCGACCCTGACGTACGATCCAACGTGGGTCAGAAAGATATCGACGTGGTGAAAAAGACCATCATTCTTGCGGACCTGCTTGATATGGAAGAGCGCACGCTGCGCCCTGATAATGTGCAGGTTGTGCGCATTTCAACCGGGGACGATGGCAGTAACTAGTTGCGTAAAGTCTTTGACAAAAAAAGCGCCCCGTGGGGCGCTTTTTTTGTTGGGTTACAGGCCACTAAGTTTCGCGCGGTACGCATCCTCCAGCGGCATGTGCGTTGACCAGAAGGCTCTCGGTTTTTTGCCTTCGAGAATATCGATCATGATCGCAACATGGGCATGCCAGCCTGCCGCCACGCCGTAACGCATTTCTTCGTCAAAGAGCTTGCGGTGGGTTAGCGTCAGCTTCACCTTGTCACCCACCTCCTCAAGCTCAAACGTCACATCAGTTTCCTCGCCTTCGCCCTCGGGCCATGTGTAAGACAGGAGCCTTGGTGGATCGACTGCCAGAATGCGCGCTTCCATTGTCATGACCGATCCGCATGTATCCTTGTATTTTTCAGGGATGACTTCCTCTTCTTCCGTCAGGTTTCGGTGATCGAAAATCAGCTCCACCTTGCCGCCAACCTGCAGATCCATATCCCCGGCGGCAATCCAGGTTTTCCTGAGCTCTGATTCAGTCAAATATGCCCAGACTTTTTCGATCGGGCCCGGCAGCAATCGCTCTAATACAATGGTGGCCGGCGCCACCAGTTTCCCCATCTGGTCATTCGTCATTTGCATGGTCTATTCCTCTCTTGTCGTTTGCCGGCGTTGGCAAATCTGTCTCGTCTGCTAGAAGCGCCGCCTCAAGCGCATCCAGCCTCGCGTTCCAAAATCTCTCGTAGGTTTGCAGCCAGTCGCGCGCCGCTTTCAGCGTGCCGGGCGTTAACCGGCAGGTGTGCACCCGGCCAATCACCTCGCGGTCAATCAACCCGGCGGCTTCCAGCTTTTTCACATGCTTGGATGCAGCCGCCAGCGACATGGCGTAAGGTTCCGCCAAATCGCTGATGGTGCTGGGCCCTGACTGCAGGGCGGCGAGCATGCCACGGCGTGTCGGGTCCGACAGGGCGTGGAAAACAGTGTCTAACTGATCTGATGTATATTCAACCATATGGTTAAATATAAGAAGATTTTTCTAATTGTCAACCAAAAGGTTGAATATAGTGAAGTGACCCAACTTATGCCGAGCGCTTGTACTTCAAATTGTAATTTTAACAGTTTGTTAAATTGGCCGTGACAGGGTCCACCAGTGGCAGCAATTTGGGGTGGGCTTTATGCCAGATGAAAACGGCAACCTGACTGTTAGTGACGTTGATTTCGAGGCGGAAAACTTTGTCATTCCTGTTGGTGATTTTGCAGGCCTGGTGCTGCCATTCAATGATCCACTTTTGCGGCTCCAAAGTTTCATCACGGGCTTTTCTGTCGACCAAACCACTGAAATTCTTACGCCAACCTTGCACATAAATGTTCTGCCAGTTTGGCTAGAGTACACAGGCTCAGGTGTGACCGTCAGAGCTTTTTCGTCATTTCAAGGTGGTCATCCAGATTTGTCAGACAACAATTTTCAGCCAAATGGCGAGCCCAGTGGTCATGGCACAGGAGCAGCAGGGGTGGTTGCCGCCATTGCGAACAATAATGTGGGGGGCGTGGGTGTTGCTTATGGTTCCTATTTTTTCCACTCCCCTACAGATCCAACGGGCACCAGCGATGTCGTTCAGAGTTCCAACGGAGGAGCTTCTGTGCCTAGAATTTCTCTCAACACAGGCATTGGCTTTGATGCGCAGTTGTCAGCGGAAATTGGCAGGGATGGTGCCGGAACTATCTGGGTTAATAGCGCAGGAAACGGAGGCACTTCGGATGTTTCAACAGAAGTCTTTTCCACGTCAAGCACGTTCGAAGTTTTGTTGGTTGCACAAGGTAGCGCGATTACCGGGCAAGCTATCGGCAGCACTTTCGGCTCTGCCATTCATGTGACCGGACTGACCGGTCATTCTCAATCAAGAGAAAGTATTTTGACCACGGATTTGCAGGGCGAGGATGGCGTTGTTAGTGCTGATGACGCACCACTCTTTTTTGGAGATATGGTCGAACAAGGCGTCAGTCTCTCAGTTCTAGGCTTGGACACCGGTGATTACCAGTTGTTTAGCGGCACTTCCGCAGCCTCGCCAGTAGTTACTGGTTCAGTCGCATTGGTTCTTGAGGCTTCCGAGAACAATGTTTTTGGTTCAGAGCTAGGGTGGCGCGATGTACAAGAACTTCTGGCTATCAGTGCGCGCCATATGGGCAGTGACCTAGTTTCTGGTGGCGAAAATCCATTTGTGCCATTTGACGCAAGTTTCTTTCCAGGCAATCTGGAACACCGCCCCTGGACTATCAACGGGGCAGGCAACATCAATGGTGGCGGCTTTCATTTCAGTGTCGATTATGGCTTTGGCTATGTTGATGTGAAGGGGGCTGTGCGCCTTGCTGAAACCTGGAACCTGACGCGCCACAGCCACAATTTGGTAACCCAAACCGAAACGGTCGTGGATGATGCTGAGGGCCTGACATTCAGCTATGGCAACCCGCTGACATTTGAAATCACAGCGCCCGCCGATGCCCTTGACCTGGATGTACTTGAGCTGGTGCCTGTGTTCACTCACGAAGCCTACCGGGAGATTCAGATCAGTGTTGTTTCGCCCTCTGGTACAGTGTCCTATCTGTTTGACACCCCCGGCCTTTCCAACAGCGAAGACCTCATACAGGGCTGGATTGAACAGTTTGGCGAAGATGCCTTTGGCGGCACATTTGAAAACCGAACGATCCTGTCGCGCCAATTCTGGGGTGAAGAAAGCACAGGCACCTGGACCATTGTCATTGAAGACATGGTCGATAATGGCAACGAGGGCACACTCACCTCGCTCGATATCATCTGGAAAGGCGACTTGGCGAGCGACGACGACACCTATTATTTCACCGATGACTGGGCCCTGATGAATGAGGCCAATGGTGGCATTCCAACCATCGATGACGAAGAGGGCGCCAACCACCTGAACCTGGCGGCGATCTCCGGCGACGTTCGGCTCGAGCTGGTTGCAGGCAGCACCTCTTTTATTGACGGTGATGATGCTTTTACGCTCAGTAGTGAGACCGCCATTGTGCTCGCTATCACCGGGGACGGGGATGATACACTTGTTGGCACTGACAGCGCAGAAACCCTCATTGGCATGCGCGGCGATGACCTGCTGCGGGGTTTTGATGGTGCTGACCAAATGCTGGGGGGGCGCGGCGACGACACCCTATGGGCGGGTGCCGGCGACAGGGGCGATGATTATGGGGTCGGCGGCACGGGCGATGACATCATCGCCGGCGGCGCGGGTAATGACCTGCTGGTTGGTGGTGAGGCAGACGCACGCGGCCTGACGGGCATGGACATGGACCGTGTTGAAGGCTCCGACACCATCTTTGGGGGCGCTGGCAATGACACCATATTGGGCGCAAGTTGGCAGGACATCAACCAGAACAACCGATACGACGACGGGGAAGCAATCCTTGTCGGGAAGCAAGCCAATGCGCTCTATGGCGGTGCTGGCAACGACTATATTGAGGGTGGCGCCGGATCGGATTCGCTCGGGGGCGGCACCGGCGGTGATACTATTCTCGGCAGAAGCGGCAACGACACGATTTGGGGCGGCGCTGGTGACGGTGCGGACACCATCAATGGCGGAGGCGGCAATGACCTGGTATTTGGCGGCGCTGGCAATGATCTCCTTCGAGGCACTTCTGGTCAGGATGAGCTGTTTGGCGGCGCCGGTGCGGATCAGCTGGATGGCGGACGGGACGCTGACCACCTCTATGGTGGCACCGGTGATGATACGCTCGTGGGCGGCAGCGGCGCGGACACATTTTACTTTGCCGGCAACCACGGCACGGACGTGATCACCGACTTTGATCCTGAGGAGGACACGCTGTTTCTTGTGAATACGGTCACGGACTTCACTGACCTTGCCTCGGTTCAGGCCGCCGCAAGTGAGACAGAAATTGATGGTGAAGCTGGCTTGTTGATCGACACTGGCAGTGGCAACAACGTATTTTTAGTGGGCGTCACTGCAGAAGAGCTACTCTCTTCCCCGGTCCAGTTTTGACAGCCACTGGCATTCTTGTTCAATTGAACTATCTCTCATTTTCCAAGGAAACAAAACTGATAAGTGGGCAGCGTCGTATGAAGCCCCAACAATGGGAGAGAAACCATGAACCATCAGCCTCTTAAAGGCCCTTCTGGCATGAGCATTGTACGCGAAGCGCTTGTTGGTGTTGACCTGCTTGGTCTGCCGCGCGCCCTTTTTGACGCCAGCCGCACGCAAACTGTGGCGGGGCAAACAAAGGCCCATGTGATGGTTTTGCCGGGTTTTGGCGCCAATGATGTTTCCACCGCCCCGCTGCGGTATTTTCTTTCCAAACAAGGCTTCCAGGTGGAAGGCTGGGGCCTGGGTATCAACACAGGTGGCAGGGGCCTTGCCAAAGACCTGAGCGAGCTTTCTGACCGCTGGGACGTGGACCGGGACCGCCCGAACTCCGGCGAAGTTGAAGTACCAGCCCTATGCGACCAGATGACGGACCGCGTGCTTGCCCGCTCAAAGGAAATCGGCGCGCCCATCGCCCTTGTGGGCTGGAGCCTTGGCGGCTACATCGCCCGCGAAGTGGCGCGCGACCTGCCAGAGCATGTTTCAACCGTCATCACGCTCGGCTCCCCCATCTCGGGCGGACCAAAATACACCACCGTTGCACCCCTCTTCCGCGCGCGCGGCCTTGATGTGGACTGGATCGAGGAAGAGATTGAAAAGCGCAAAGCGCGCCCGATCACACAGCCCGTTTCGGTCATCTACAGCAAGCGTGACGGTGTTGTCGGCTGGCAGGCATCGCTTGACCATACCAGCCCGCGCGCGATGCACCATGAAGTGAATTGCTCGCACATGGGCCTCGGCCTGAATGCCAAGGTTTGGAACATTGTGCTGAAGGCGCTCGAAGAGCACGCATAAAAGCCAAGCACGTCTTCCATCTTTTTGTTCGGCCTGATATTGTCGCCCGATGACCCACCCAGACCGTTCAGAGTTACCCACAAGCGCTGGCATTATCCGACTTCTGTCAGAGCGCACCATCAACCGCATCGCTGCGGGTGAGGTGGTTGAGCGCCCGGCAAGCGCCGTGAAGGAGCTTGTGGAAAACGCGATCGACGCAGGCGCCACCAGCGTGGACGTTGTGATGCGCGAGGGCGGGCGCGCGCTTATTCAAGTCAAAGACGATGGCTGCGGCATGAGCCCCGATGAGCTGGAGCTTTCCGTGGAGCGCCACGCCACCTCAAAACTCAGTGACGAGGATCTGGTGAACATCGGCTCGCTCGGCTTTAGGGGCGAAGCATTGGCCTCCATCGGGGCGGTATCGCACCTCTCCGTCACTTCGCGCGCGTACGGCGCGGATGAGGCCTGGATGGTGCGCGTTGACGGTGGCCTGAAGTCAGAGATCATGCCAGCCGCCCTGTCTGCTGGCACTGTGATTGAAGTGCGCGACCTCTTCTACGCCACACCGGCGCGGCTGAAGTTCCTCAAGACCAACCGCACGGAATATGGTCAGGCGTCCGATATCATGAAGCGCCTCGCGATGGCGCACCCGGAAGTGGCGTTCACGCTTTCGGACGGGGACCGCACCACTTTCCGCGCGCCGCACATGGGCACGCTTGCGGGTGACGCCCGACTTGAGCGGCTGGGCGCCATTCTGGGGCGCGAGTTCCGGGATAATGCGCTGGAGATTGACGCGGAGCGGGAGGGCCTGCGGCTCACCGGTTTTGCGGGGCTTCCCACCTATAACCGCGGCAATGCCATGCAGCAGTATCTGTTCGTGAACGGCCGCCCGGTGAAAGACAAATTGCTGACGGGCGCCGTCAGGGGCGCGTATCAGGATTATCTGGCGCGCGACCGACACCCGGCGCTCGCACTTTTCCTCGATGTGCCAGCCAGTTTTGTCGACGTGAATGTGCACCCGGCAAAAGCCGAAGTGCGCTTCAAGGATGCCGGGCTTGTGCGCGGGCTGATTGTCTCGTCGCTGCGGCATGCGCTCGCCGCTGCTGGCCACCGCGCATCCACAACGGTGGCGGATGCGGCGCTTGGTGCGCTCAAGCCACAAACGGGCACGCCTGCCATGCCCTGGACACGCACCACGGAAGGCAGACCAACCCTTCCGAGCGGGTTTCAGGATGTGGTGAACCAAATTTATGCGCCAGATCAGCCTGGGTTCAACCAACCGGGGTCTAACCAATCCGGGTTCGGCGAAGGCGAGCAAATGAGCTTTGAGACGCGCGGCGAAATGGCGGCCCCAAGCGCCCGCCCTATTGAAGCCCCTGCCCCCACCCAAGCAGATACAGACTATCCGCTTGGCACCGCGCGCGGCCAAGTGCATGCCACCTATATCGTCAGCCAAACCACGGATGGCCTTGTGATTGTCGATCAGCATGCCGCGCACGAGCGGCTCGTGTATGAGCGCATGAAAAAACAGATCGCTGCCACCGACGTGGCGCGGCAGGCGCTTCTCTTGCCTGAAGTTGTGGAGCTTGAAGAAGCCCCGGCGGAGCGCCTTGTCAAGCGTGCGGAAGAGCTGGCGTCCCTCGGCTTGATTGTCGAACCGTTCGGCGAAGGCGCGGTGATGGTGCGCGAGGTGCCAGCGATGCTGGGCAAGCTCGATGTAAAGGGCCTTGTGCGCGACCTCGCGGACGAGATCACCGAGCTTGATGAAGCGTTATCGCTCAAGGAAAAGCTTGAGGATGTGTGCGGCACCATGGCCTGCCACGGCAGTGTGCGCGCCGGCCGCCGCCTGACGGTGGAAGAAATGAATGCCCTCCTGCGTGAGATGGAAGAAACACCGCACTCAGGCCAGTGCAACCATGGTCGCCCGACCTATGTTGAGCTTAAGCTTGCGGACATCGAAAAACTGTTTGGGCGGCGCTAGGCCAACATCATAACCGCCATCACCGCATTCGCGACCATCAGGGTAAAATCGATCACAAAGATGCGCAGCATTACGCCTTTGAACACGCGCCAAAGCCCACCGCCTTTGCGGTTCTGGAGCGCCATGGGCACATTGCCCCAAAACTGGCTGCCGTGCGCAAGCGCGTTAAATACCAGCACCAAAGCCCACTGTTTCGGGGTTTCAAATCCGCCAACATTGAACACCAGGCCAACATTCAACAGTGATATCGCCAGATTAAAGCCACCCAGGAATTTCCCGGATTCTTCAATAGCTGCATAAGCCGTATTGTCGCGGTGATCCCGGTTCGGCACCAGCACTTTGGCAAATATTCTGCGGCGCAGGTAAAAGGCCTCAAAGGCCATTCCAAACCAGATCGCATTTGCAATCAGCACAACTTCCAACATTGCCGAGCTTCCTTTCAACTGACTGACCAAATGGCATTGGCCACTTGCTATTCTTCCACGAAAGGAAGACTATTAGTTCAATGTTGAATTAAATAGTTCAAGGTTGAACTAATGTCAAAACCATTACGCGTTTTTCATCAGCTTCATATGGCGCACGGTGCCCTGTTTCGCGCCGCCGACCGGCACATGCGCGCCAGTGAAGGCATCACCACCGCTCATCAGGTAGTGCTGTTTACTTTGACCATTGAAGACGGGCTGCGGACCACCGAAGTGGCCAAACGGGCCGGGCACAGCAAATCCAGATTGACCGCTTTGGTCAACACGCTTGAGGATAAGAAATTACTTAAACGGCGGGTTTCAGAGAGGGATGGCAGGGTACATACCCTTCATATCACCAAGGCTGGCAGGGATTTGATCGAACGCCATAAAGCGCGCACAAAAGAGCTCAACGAGCAAATCCTCGCGCCGTTCAGCCCCGCCGAGCGCGAGGTGATTGGCTCATTTCTGAAGCATGTTCGAACTATGGGTGATAAGAGCTGAGGCCAAGGACACCGAAAGTGCGAAAGCTCTAGTTTTTCGGTGGATCGAGCGTCACGCTCGCCACTTCAACGCTGCCCTCTAGCGTGGCGGTGCGGATGTCGCCCAAGCCTTCCACATTGATGGTATTGATCTGCTCTGGCCACAGATCGCGGAGCGCATCATGCCGGAACGTGAGTTCCTCAATGCCTTCCCGTACTGGTGTTTCCTGATAAACCCAAAAGAACCGACGTTCGATCTCAAAACCCACGGGTGTGAGCGGCAAAGGTGTCACACCGTCATCGGTCATGGCAAAGCGCTCGCTGACATAATCGGCGAACAGGCTCTGTGTTTCTGTCGATGAGATAATGTCGGCAGACTTACCAAAAATCTGACGCACCGCATGCTCTGCGTCATGCAGGTAAAAGCGGTGCATCACCTCAATATTGCCGGTGCGCGGATTAAAGAGCACCTTGGTGATCGCCGCCTTCTGCTGGTGGGCAATAGTGGGGGCCGAGGCCCCCATTAGAATTGCTGTTGCCAGAAGCCAAACTCTGAACAAGGCTTTTAGCATTAGCGACCGTCTTCACCGTCTTTGGCATCGCCAGTTTTCAGCTTGGTCTTGCTGTCCTGCATGATGTCGCGGCGCACAAGGCCAGACCCGGACGGGTCTTTAAACGCTTCAACCCGGCTTGGGATAATGCGGCGCGGATAGTGGTTGTTTTCCACGTCCGTGTCTGCGGTTTCCCAGTAAGGGTCAACAACAACCTGCGTCAGCTCTTTGTCTGTCACAATCAGCTTCTTCACGGCGTCTGGCGTGCGGCGCCAGATTTCAGCCGGGATGTGCAGGTCTTCTGTGGTGCCGTCCGTAAAGGTCATTTGCAGGATGATTGGCATCACCAGACCGCCTTTGTTGGAGAAGTCGAGAATGTAATAATTCTTGTCTTCCGCAACCGCGCGTGTGAGCACGTCACGTTCCCAGTCCTTAAGGCCGTCCATGAAAGAGTTGTATTTGTTGCGCTCCTTGTTGGTGACAGTGAAACGATCATTTTCGTCGTAAAAATCGGTCACGTCAGGATTGAGCTCAACCCACAGCTTTTTGCCTTCGGCTTTGTTGCGCTCAACAAACAGGGACACTGGCTTGTCTTCCTCGACTTGGCGCAGGCGGGCATAATCGATGTCCGGGTCTTCTGTATCAAGGCGCAGCTTGTAGACATGATCGAGTGAGATATCCACATGGTCTGTGCTGTAGAACCAACCGCGCCAGAACCAGTCGAGGTCCACGCCCGAGGCTTCTTCCATGGTGCGGAAAAAGTCTGACGGTGTTGGCCGCTTGAAGCGCCAGCGGTTTGCATACTCTTTGAAGGCAAAGTCAAATAGTTCACGGCCCAGGATTGTTTCGCGCAGGATATTAAGCGCCGCCGCTGGCTTGGTGTACGCGTTTGGCCCAATACGCCAGATGCTGTCTGACTGGGTCATGATCGGCACTTGGCGCTGTGATTTCATGTAACCGGTGATGTCACGTGGCTCTACGCCCCACGGGATGGTTGGGTCCCACTCGCGCCCGGCAACACCGTCCAGATAGCTGTTCAGGCCTTCGTCCATCCAGGTCCATTGGCGCTCGTCAGAGTTCACTATCATTGGGAAATAATTGTGGCCAACTTCGTGGATCACCACGCCGATCAGGTAGCGTTTTTCAGCCTGACTGTAGGTGCGGCTGCCATCATCATTCAGCGTAGTGCGCGGGCCGTTGAAGGTGATCATGGGATATTCCATGCCGCCGACCGGGCCGTTTACCGACTGGGACACCGGGTATGGGTAATCGAAGGAGAAGCGGCCATAGACTTCCATGGTATGCACCACGGCTTCGGTTGAATATTTCTTCCAAAGGTCGCCGCCTTCTTTGGGGTAGAAAGACATGGCCATCACAAACGGCTGCACGTCGCCGCCCTGGTTGTAGCCTTTGGCGTCCCACATGAACTTGCGTGATGAGGCCCAGGCGAAGTCCCGCACGTTTTCAGCCGCAAAGCGCCAGGTTTTCACTTCATCGGTGCCTTCGCGCTCATTCTCCAGCGCTTCTTCAGCGGTGACGATGAACACCGGGCGCTCGGCGTTGCGCGCCTCGTCCAGGCGGTTGCGCTGCTCGCGCGTCAGCACCTGATTGGCGTTTTGAAGCACACCCGTTGAGCTGACGATATGGTCAGCCGGCACGGTCATCTCGACTTCATAGTTGCCGAACTCAAGCGTGAATTCGCCGCGACCCAGGAACTCCTTGTTGGTCCAGGCTTCATAGTCTGTGTAAGCGTGCAGGCGTGGGAACCACTGCGCCAGCAGGAAAATATCATTACCGCCTTCGCGCTCGTCATCGGGGAAATGCTCGTACCCACCTCGCGCAGACACGGTGTTTTCGTCGACCATGTTAAACGCAAAATCGAGGCTGAACTCGGTGCTGTCACCGGGTGCTAGTGGACTTGCGAGATCAATGCGCATGTTGGTGCCAACAATAACGAAATTCAGCGCCCTGCCGCGACCATCCACAACGTTGCTGATTTCATAGCCGAGCTCATGGTCGTCCATAAACTGCTGGCGGCGCAGCTCTGAGAAGCTAAGTTTCGCAGGTGCATTGCCACTCGCTGCGCGCGTTGCTGGGCCGCGGCGACCAATGCCAGCAAACGCCGTGGTTTTTTCGGCCATTGAATCGCGCTTGAACTTATTTTGGTCCAACTGCAGCCACAGATACTTCAGCGTATCCGGGGAGTTGTTCTGGTATGTGACTGTTTCAGACGCCGTAATGCGGCGGTTGTTCTCGTCCAAAGCAACTTTGATGTCATAATCGACTTTTTGCTGCCAGTATTCGTGGCCGGGTTCACCGGCGGCGTTCCGGTAGACGTTGGCTGTTGGCAGCACTTCGTCCAGCTGGCGGAATTTGTCATCAAATTTTGCTTTGGTTTGCTTGACGGCGTCTGCTGTGGCAGCGCCTGACGCCAATGCAATCAGCGTCGAAAAGACAATCAAGCCCTTTTTCATACTCAGTCCCTTTAGTTTACAATGCCCCCGCGCGAACCGCGCGGCCTGCTTATCTTTGCCCACCGGTGCGCATGGCACATAGGGGCTCCACCCGTCTTTATCAAAGCGATAAATAGCCCCCAATGCAAGCCGAAGCGTGCAGGCGCCAGCGAGCGCACTTTATTGTGATACGTCAGATAAACTGACCTAGACTAAGGTCAAGCGCTATATCAAGCGGTTTCCGTCGACCCAAACGGCAGAAACATTGAGGTTTTTATCGAGCAGCACCATGTCTGCCCGCTGGCCAGGCGCGAGTGTGCCAAAGTCTGCATCAAAGCCCATAAAGCGTGCCGGCGTTCTGCTCGCCATTTCAACAGCATGCATGATGCCAAAACCAAGTGTTTCAGCGGCATAGCGAACGGCGGATGCCATATCGAGGTCGGAGCCTGCCAGCACGCCTTCTTTGGTGGCGCAGCGCCCGCCTTCTGCGACTATTGTTTCGCCGTAAAGCTCAAACCTTTCGTCCACCGCCCCGACAGTTGGCATGGCATCGGTCACCAGCATGGTGCGCGCTGGCCCCATTGTTTGGATGGCATGCTTGAGGCTCGCCGGATGCACATGATGCCCATCTGCTATTACGCCGGCGAAGGTGTCGGGGCTGTCAAATGCAGCCCCCACCACACCGGGGGCCCGGCTTTCAAAACCGGTCATGGCATTAAAGAGGTGCGTGAAGCCAGAAACACCCCAATCGACCGCTTGTTTCATCTGCTCATAGGTGGCTGCTGTATGACCTGCCGACAGGATAACCCCAGCATCAAGTAGCGCCTGCACAACTTCACCGTCGGCAAGTTCGGGTGCGAGTGTCAAAAGTGTGCGGCCATTTTTAAGGGAAGAGAGAAGCGGTACATGCGAAAGCGTGATTTTTTGTAACTTTTTGGCGTCATGAACGCCTTTTTTGGCTGTGTTCAGGAACGGTCCTTCGAGGTGAATACCCATAATCCCGGGCACGCCCTCGGTAATCGCGGTATCCACCGCCTTGATTGAGGCTTCGACTTTCTCAAGGTCATCGCTGATCAGCGTTGGCAGCATTCGGCTTGTACCGAATTTTCGATGCGCATCCGAAATGATTTTCAGGGTGTCCACCGATGGGTCATCGTTGAAAAGCGCGCCACCGCCGCCGTTGACCTGAACATCAAAAAAGCCGGGCACCAGCGTGCCTTCAAACAGATCGCCAGAGGCGCCGGTTGGAGAGACCTCAACAATGCGGCCCTCCTGGAAACGTACAGCTGCAGCCTCGAGAAACTGACCTGCAACGAGAACCTGCTCTGCTGCTATCTGATTGATACTCATAGCGTTTCCGTCACCTTCCGGAGCTGAGGCGGCTTGTCAGGATCATAGCCTCGCTCAATCGAAAGTGCATTCACCATCGGATAAAAGGACTGGATCATGGTTATCGGGGCAAGCGCTGGATGTACATCATCAACTGTTGGCAAAACGGCCTTGGCTCCCTTGATATCCGCACCGACCGACAGCACCGAGGCCCCCGCTTCGACCGCCTGCTCGGCCGCCTCTAAAAAGCTAAGGCTCGCTGCGTTACTTGGCGCATACATCAGTATGGGAAAGCCATGTTTCACAAGCGCCATCGGCCCATGTCGCACTTCAGCGGCGCTGAAGGCTTCGGCGTGCAAGCCACTGGTTTCCTTGAACTTTAGCGCTGTTTCCTGCGCGATACCAAGCCCCAAACCACGAGCAACAACGTAAAAATTTGAGGCGTCTATCAGTGCCTGTTTTGCAGCTGACCAGTCCAAGCCGGCAGCCTGTTTGAGGTGCGCTGGCAAGTGCAATAGAGCCTCCTTGAGGGCTAAATCTTCCGCGAGTTCTGCTACCAAACTGGCAACCGCTGTAAGCGAGGCGATATAAGATTTGGTGGCGGCAATACTTGTTTCCGGCCCGGCCATCAGTGGCACCACATGATCGCAGACTTCCGCGAGTTTTGACCCGGTCGCGTTAACAAACGCTATGGTCATCGCACCCCCCGCGCCTGCCATCTCTGCAGACTTAATCAGATCAGGGCTGCCGCCAGACTGCGAGATAGCGACAAACAGCGCTCCGTCAAAATTCAGGGGCTGCTCGAAAACTGAACTCATGGAAGGCGCGTGGGAAACCACCGGGAGCCCGAGCTTTTTTTCTACCAGATACTTGGCGTAAGTGGCCGAGTGGTCGGAGCTACCACGCGCGCAAGTGACCACGAACCGGGGTCCAAAGTCCCGGATAGCTTGCACGACCGGCATGAGATTATCGCGGCGGGCGGCCAGAAACTCCGCAACGCGTTCAGGCGCTTCAAGGGCTTCCTTATGCATTTGTGTCTGGCTTGCAAGGTCGCTCATAGCGGTCAGTCCACTACCACACCTGAGTTCAACAAATGCTTGGGGTCAAACGTGTTTTTCAGTTGTTGCATCACTGCAATTTCGGCGGCACTGCGCGACTGCGAAAGCCATTCTTTCTTCTCAAAGCCAATGCCATGCTCAGCGGAAACCGACCCTTCATAGTTTGCAAGCGGCTCATAGATCGCGCGGTCTGAAAGCTCACGCGCCTCCGCATCATCCGTGTGGGCCTGCACAAAGAAATGCAGATTCCCGTCACCTATGTGGCCGAGTGTATAAATTTTCGCAGTCGGCAATAGCTTGGCCAATAAGGCTTCAACATCAGCCACATAAGCTTCCATCGACGTTATCGGCAAGCTGACGTCATAGAGAAAAACCGGTTTGACGGAAACGATCGCCTCAAAGTCATCACGAATGGCCCACAGGGCACTTCGCTCCGCTTCTGACTTTGGAATAACCGCGTCTTCAATGATGCCTTTTTCAAACGCCTGCTCCACCACTTCCATAAAGCGCTCATTGTCGCGTGCCGGGTCGCTGCCATCGCATTCAAACAGAATATAATGGCTGTGCTCGCGCCCCATTGGCGCTTTGTGCCAGCCATCTTCCGTAACACCGGCAAAATAGTTACCCCACATGGCTTCAAACGCTGACAGGCTGGCACCAACCGTCGATTTCAAATGATTGAGGAGCGCAGGAATAGCGGCAAAATTGGGTAGTGCGGCGAGCGCGGTGTTGCGTGTTGTTGCCTGGGGCTGAAGCCTCAGCACCACGCGGGTCACAATGCCCAGCGCGCCTTCTGTGCCAATGAACAACTGCTTGAGGTCAAAACCCGCATTGTTCTTGAGCATCTTGTTCATTGAGGAGAGTACCGTGCCATCCGGCAATACGGCCTCCAGGCCAAGAACAAGCGCGCGCGCCATGCCGTAGCGGATCACATTTATGCCACCCGCGTTGGTCGCAACATTGCCGCCAATTGTGCAGGATCCGCGCGCACCCAAATCCAGTGGCAGGAACATTCCCTCAGCAGCAACATCATTTTGAACGCTCTCAAGCACTGCCCCCGCCTGAACCGTTAGCGTGTGGGCAACAGTGTCAATGTCCTCAATCTGGTTCATGCGCTCCATAGAGATGACAATATCCCCGCCATCGGACTGCGCGCCCTGCACACAGCCGGTCAAGCCACCATGGGTCACAACTGGCTGGTTTCGCTCATAGCAATGCTTCAAAACAGACGCTACTTCATCTGTTGTGCCGGGGCGCACGATGGCTTTGGCCTGCATTGGCGCCGCGTCCCAATAGCTGGTTGCGCGCGCGGACACATCATCACCGGTCAGTACAGCGGCATCACCAAGTTCGCGCTTCAGTAAGGCAACAAGATCATCCATTGTCTGGCCTCCTATCGGTCGCATTCAACGACGTCAGAACCTGTCTGAGGTTGCCTGATTTTTCGGCCAGCATTTCAGCAGCAACTGCCTGACTATGACCCATGCTGATCAACACAGCTTGTTTGATATTGTTGTCCGCGGTCGTCAACGCCTTGCGTGCCACGTTGGCGCTGCAATTTGCGATGTCACTAACAATGCGCACAGCCCGTTCAGCCAGCTTGTTGTTGGAGACAACCATATCGACCATGTAGCCACCATATACACGACCAAGCTGCACCATGATGCCGGTCGAGATCATATTCAGGATCACCTTTTGTGCAGTGCCAGCTTTCATGCGCGTGGAACCGGCGACAAGTTCGCTACCAGTTTCAGCCAATATGGCATGGTCCGCATCTTTGATGATGGGGGTTGCCGCATTCATGGCAATCCCGATTGTCAGCGCGCCGCACCGCTTGGCTTCCCTCAGTGCACTGAGCGTGGACGGCGTGCGCCCACTTGCGGCCACAGCAATCACCACGTCATTGGCGCCCACATTATGCTGGTGCATTTCCTGCGCGGCGTTATCGACCGAATCTTCGGCACCCTCCACGCTGGTGACAAGGGCATCAAGCCCGCCTGCCATGCAAAAAACGGTTCGCTCAGTCGGCCAATTGAATGTGGGGGTCAGTTCTGCCCCGTCCTGAACGGCCAACCTGCCAGACGTGCCGGCACCTACATAAACAAGTCTTCCCTTTTCACCGAGCCGTTCGGCCGCTGCTTCCACCGCCGAGGCAATGTCTTCGAGCGCCGGACGAATGGCCGCAAGTGCCGCCATCTGGCCTTCGTGCATGGCCTCTATTGCGTCTGCTGCGCTCCAGTTATCGAGCTCGGCATATCTGTCGCTAACCGCTTCGGTCATGGCTCAACTGCTTCCCCAAATTCTTGCTTTCGGATTATCCACATTATGACTGTTATCGCAAAGGCTTGCACGCCTTGATCATCAGTTTATTGATCAATCGGGCTCTGGAAATTCCTGCCAGCCTGTGGAACAGTTGCTGCTGGGGAAATGGGGAGACTGTTTTGCAGACTTTGAAAGTTTCAAGGAAACTGTCTTGAGCGGCGGCTTTACAACCATCGACTGGGTGATTGTGGGCGGTTACTTCGCGCTGCTTGCAATGCTCGGCTGGGTTTTGAACCGACAGAAAGCTGAAAACGCGCGCGACTATTTTCTGGGCGGCAATCAGATGTCTTTCTGGGTGGTTGCGGTTTCTGTGCTGGCCACGAGCCAGTCTGCCGCCACATTCCTTGGCGGGCCGGACCAGGGGTACCGGGGTGATTACACCTATGTTGCCACCAACATCGGCGCGATTTTGGCGGCCTTGTTTGTCGCCAAGTTTTTGGTGCCACGATTTTATGCGATGCGCGCGTCAACTGTTTATGAACTGTTGAACGAGCGTTACGGCGTTGTTGCAATGAAGTCGGCGGGTGGCATGTATTTGGCGGGGCGATTGCTCGCCAGCGGGTCACGGCTTTACATGGCCGCCATTGCGGTTGCCATGATCCTCTATGGCAACATTCAGGCAGACAGTATCATAAGTGCTGCGTTCATCATGATGATGATTGGTTTCCTGGTTACTTTTATGGGCGGCATTCGCTCTGTGCTTTGGAGTGATTTGGCGCAGTTCGCCATATATCTTTTGGCGGCCGTCATGGTGCTCTATTTCCTTTGGAACGAAATACCGGCCTCTGGTGCGCAAATCCTTGATGGGCTCGGGAACGCGCCTGGCGGGCAAGACAAGCTGCAGTTTTTCAATTTTGATTTCGATTTCTCAGCACCCTTCGCGATGATTTCAATCGTTACCGGGCTTGTTCTCTTGAACATCGGAAATTTTGGCCTGGACCAGGATACAAGCCAACGCCTTCTCACTTGCAAGGATGCGAATGAAGGCACGCGGGCGCTTTATCTATCTGTGATAGTTGCCATTCCTGTCGTGTGGCTGTTTGTGTCGATCGGCCAGCTATTACATGTGTTTTATGATCGACCTGAATTGATGGGGAATGGACTGGGTGCAAATGTAACTGGTGAATTTAGCGGCGAGCGCATCACCATTTTCATGCACTATATTTTAAACGAAATGCCAGCTGGCTTGCGGGGCTTGGTGACCGTGGGAGTTGTTGCTGCCGCCGTTTCTACCATCAACTCTGGCCTAAACTCCATGTCCTCTGTGATTGTTCAGGATTTCTACAGGCCCTGGAAAGAAGCAAGAGAGAGCGTTGCCGAGGCTCATTTCGTACGCGCTGGCCAGATCAGCATGGGCCTTGTTGGGCTGGGCCTGTTCGCCACCGCAGTGCTATGTTTCTTCTGGCAGCGATACACTGATATGGCGCTCTTGGATTTTGCTCTATCGGTGATGGTGTTTGCCTATTCGGGCCTGTTGGGTGTTTATTTTACTGTCGTTTTCACAAAACGTGGCACCACCACGAGTGTGGTTGCAGCTCTGGTGATTGGTTTCCTGGTTACGCTGCTGCAGCAAAGCTATATTGTTGACAGTCTAGGTTTGCCAGATAGCTGGAAATCGCTCGCTTTCTCCTGGCAGTTATGCATCGGCACACTCATCGCGTTTCTGGTATGCGCGTCCACCACCGAAGATGAGGAGGTTAGCGCATGAGGGAAACACTGCTTATGGGCGTGGACGCAGGCGGCTCAACCTGCCGTGTTCGAATTGAAACAGCAGGTGGCAGAATTGTGGGCAATGGCAGATCAGGCCCTGCCACACTGCGACTTGGCGGGATCGCTGCTGCAGCCAGCATCGCGGAAGCCACCCGGCAGGCGGTTCAAGAAGCCGGGCTTCCGGCAGAAGCGATATCCGAATTGAGGGTTTGCATTGGCATCGCAAGTAGTGAACGCCCCGGCTCCATTGATGAGCTGAAAACGGCGCTTCTACCGCATGGCATCAAAGATGTTGTCGCCGTTTCAGATGCCCATATTGCTTGTGTGGGCGCGCACAAAGGTGCGGACGGCGGCATCATCATTATTGGTACGGGTTCAATAGGGTACGGGCTCGCTGGTGGGCAGGTTCGCCGCGTTGGAGGTCATGGTTTTCCCACCTCAGACGAAGGTAGCGGGGCATTTATTGGCTTGCATGCGGCGCGGCTGGCCCTCGCAGCAGCAGACGGTCTCATCCCGGCCACCAGCTTCACCGACGCGGTGTACGCATCGATGGGTGGCTCTGTCGCAGACGTTGCACATTGGCTCGCGCGCGCCCACGCAACAGATTATGCCGCACTGGCCCCCATTGTGGTGAATGACGGCGGGCCTCAGGCTGAGCAACTTTTGCAGTTGGCAGGAAGCCATATTGGCCAGTTTGCTATGGGGTTGGTTGGCAAGGGGGTGGAGAAAATCGCCCTGATTGGCGGGCTCGCGCCGCTGATCGAAACACATCTGCCGCTCGATGCCAAAGCCCATATTGTTGACGCGCAAGCTGGACCGATAGACGGCGCCCTGTTGATGTTGCGCTAGTTGGCGGGCACCAATCGCATCAGCATGCCATCGTCCACCGCGAAATAGAGATGCCCATCAGGCCCGGGCTCGACAAAACGCACACGCCAACCTTTATCATCCAGCAGCCGTTCTTCATGCAGTATGCGGTCGCCCTCAACAACCAGTCGGTTGATATGGGTAAGCGCAAGTGCACCGCCAAACATATTGCCCTGCCACTTTGGGAACGCGTCGCCCTGGTAGAAAGAAGCACCACTTGGTGCGATAGAAGGCACCCAATAATAGCGCGGCTGCTCCATACCTTCCTTGTGCGTGATGCCCTCACCGATGGGGCCACCACCATATTCTTCGCCGTATGTGATTACCGGCCAGCCGTAGTTTAAGCCAGCGCGCGCGATGTTCACTTCGTCACCACCTTGCGGGCCATGCTCGTTGATCCATGGCTCGCCGGTTTCAGGGTGAATGGCCATACCCTGCGGGTTGCGCACGCCCAGCGACCACACCTCTGGCATGGCGCCCTCCCGACCGATAAAAGGGTTGTCTTCGGGGATAGTGCCATCATCCTTGATTCGCAGCACTTTGCCGGCGTGCGAGCCCGCATCCTGTGCATGGGCGGAGAAATCATAGCCATCGCCGGTGGTGATGAACAAATGCTCACCCGAAAAACCAAGTCTGCCGCCAAAGTGCCATTTGCCGGCGATGCGTGTACGGCTTTCGAAGATTGTTTCGGTTTCGCTAACGGCGTTACCGTCAATACGAATGCGCGCAACTGCAAGGCCATTGGCGGCCTCGGTGCCGACGCCGTATGCGATGTAAACCCAACCATTTTCCGCGTAACCGGGATGCAGGTGAATATCAAAGAGGCCGGAACTGATGCCGTCGTCCCGCAGCATGTCTGGCAGGCCCGTGATTTCGGTGCGGTCCCCCGTTTCAATGTTCACCCGCCATAAGCGCCCGGGCTCACGCTCGCCCAAAAGCAGTTCCGCATCTGACAAGAATGCGATGCCCCAAGGAACTGTGAAACCCTCTGCAATTGTTTCAATTCTGAAGAATGCAGCCTCTGAGACGATCACCGAATCTGTTGGTTTTTCTTCGCGGACTTGGGCCGTTGTGCTGGCCGTGAGTACCAGGCCAAAAATAAGCATCGTTGCGATACGGTGCGGCGTTCGCATGATATCCCCCATCAAATAATCTTGTGCCGCCAAGTCTAGTGTTACTATATCACAGTTACAAGACTGCTGGTTTGGTCTTTACTTTTTGTCATGACACCCTAATTGACAATATAGTCAATACGACGAGCACCTAAAGGTGCCAATAGTGGGAAGAGCAAGCATGGCCGACGGGCAAGAGTATTTTGATGTAATCATCGTTGGGGCCGGAATTTCTGGCATTGGCGCGGCCTGCCATTTGCAGAAAAAAACGAAGAACCGCAGCTATACCATCCTTGAAGGCCGCGAAAACATTGGCGGCACCTGGGATCTGTTCCGCTATCCTGGCATTCGCTCGGACTCGGACATGTACACCTTGGGGTATTCCTTTAAGCCGTGGAAAGAAGGGGAAGCCATCGCAGACGGCGATAGCATCCTGAAGTATCTGGGTGAGACCGTTGAAGAGCATAACCTGAAAGACAAAATCCAGTTTCAGCAGCGGGTTGAAAAGGCTTCTTGGTCCACTGAAAACGCACAGTGGACGCTGACCATTTCGGACGGCACCACCGGCGGCACGCGCACTCTCAGGTGCAATTATCTGTTTATGTGCAGCGGGTACTATAATTACGAGCAAGGATATTTGCCGGAGTTTGAAGGCTTTGATGACTTTGCAGGCTCCATCGCCCACCCACAGCATTGGCCCACAGACCTTGATTACGCCGGTAAAAAAGTAGTGGTAATTGGCAGCGGTGCCACCGCGGTGACCGTGGTGCCTGCCATGGCAGAAACAGCAGAACATGTCACCATGCTTCAGCGTTCACCAACTTACATTGCCTCGCGACCTCAGGAAGACGCGCTGGCAAACGGCCTCAGGAAATTTCTGCCAAACTGGCTCGCTTACAAAATCGTACGCACCAAAAACGTGCTGTTGACCATGCTGTTTTTCAGCCTGTCGAAAAAATACCCGAAGGGCATGAAAAAGCGGCTTATTGAGCTGGTTGAAAAAGAGCTTGGGCCAGACTTTGACGTGAAAACCCATTTCACGCCGCGCTACAACCCCTGGGACCAGCGGCTGTGCGCAGTGCCAGATGCGGACTTGTTCGAAGCGCTCAAACAAAAGAAAGCGTCTGTCGTTACGGACCATATCGACCGGTTTACCGAGACGGGCATCAAGCTGAAGTCTGGCGAAGAACTGATGGCCGATATCATTGTTCCGGCAACAGGGCTGAAGCTTCAGTCGTTGGGCGGTATGGCCGTTGAAGTGGATGGCCGCGATATCGTAGTTGGCGAAACCACAAATTATAAGGGCTTCACCCTCAGCAACGTGCCGAATTTTGCCTGGACTGTGGGCTATACAAATGCGTCCTGGACCCTGAAAGCTGACCTGACATCCAACTATGTTTGCCGTTTGCTCAACCATATGGACAAGCATGGCTACAAAGTTTGCGTGCCGCAGCTTGAAGAAGGCACACTGGATACTTCTCCGATTTTGAACCTGTCGTCTGGGTATATCCAGCGCGCCAAGGATGAAATACCGAAGCAAGGTCAGGCGCAGCCCTGGCGCATCCACCATAATTATGTGGCCGATCTGTTGCATCTGAAGTTCGAACGGCTTGATGACGGCGTGATGCAGTTCAGCTAGACATGGCGCAGCGCCTTCTTTTAGACTGCCGCGAAGGTGTTCAGAGTATTCAATCCCACCGCTTACAAACAAAGGACGATTGCATGCTCAAGCTTGCCCGCCCACTTGCGGCTTTTGCCACCCTTGCATTGGTTACTGGATGTGAACCGGCCCCTGCGCCCGACGCCCCCAAATATAGTGCGGACATCACATTCACCGACTTTGGTATTCCGCATATCGTGGCAAGCGATTATGGCAGCCTCGGCTTCGGCGAAGGCTATGTCGCGGCAGAGGATCATCTGTGCAACATCAGCCACATTGTTTTGCGCGCCAAAGGTGAGCTGGCGCGCACATTCGGGCCGGGCGACAATAATGCCAATCTGCTTTCTGATTATGCGGTGCATGGCCTTGGCATGCTCGAACGTTATGAAACCGGATACGCCAAGCAACCGGCTTTTGTGGGCGACATGGTTGAAGGGTTTGCCGCAGGATTTAACAAGTATCTTAGTGAGTACCAAGCAACAGACGGTGGCGCGCACTGGTGTGACGGCGCCGATTGGGTGCAGCCCATCACCGGCAAAGATGTATTTGCCCGCGCCCGTTTTATCACTGAAACCTTGCCGCGCCTTGGCGGTGCCCTTTATGCGGCCCAGCCACCTGCTGAACAGAGCAGTTCGCTTGATGTTTCAGACGCCGCAATGCATGCGTCTGTTGAAGCACTGGAGTTTGGCGGCTTTGGCTCCAACGCTTGGGCCTTTGGTTCCGAGATGACGGAAACCGGCGGCGGCATGCTGCTTGGCAACCCGCACTATCCCTGGTTTGGTTCAAATCGTTTTTGGGAAAAGCATCTCACGATCGAAGGTGAGCTGGATATATACGGCGTTTCGCTGGTTGGTGTGCCGGGCGTGCAAATTGGCTTCAACAAAGATATCGGCTGGTCACACACTGTGTCGAACAGTCAGCGCCTGGTGATCTATCAATTGACCATGAGCGCGGATACACCGCTGAGTTATGTGTATGAAGGCGAAACAAAGCCACTTGAGGCCCGCTCTTTTGCCATCCCCGTCAAACAGGCCGATGGCACTATCGCTGATGTGCCGGCCACCATGTACCATTCGCATCACGGGCCTTTACTTGCCCTGCCCGGAATGGGCTGGGACACAGCAAAGGCCTTTGCTGTGCGCGATGCCAACCGCGACAATGACCTGACCTACACACAGTGGATGGACATGGGCCGCGCCAACAGCATGGACAGCTTCAAAGCGGCGCACGAAAAATCAAATGCATTGCCGTGGGTGAATACAATTGCCACAAGCCGCGACGGGCAAGCCGCCTATATCGACAACTCAACGGTTGGCAATCTGTCATCGGAAGCGATTGCCACCTGGAATGCAGCCTATGAAGCAGTGCCTGCTATTAAACAGGCCTATGACCGCTCTCGGCTAGTGATCCTCGATGGCAGCAAAGCCATGAATGATTTTGTTGATGACGGCGCACCGGTTCCCGGCACAGTGCCCTATTCAATGCGGCCCCAAATCACCCGGGCGGATTACGTATTTAACTCCAATGACAGTTATTGGCTGTCGTCACCGCGCGAACCGATGACGGGCTTTTCGCCGCTATACGGCCCTACGGAGACAAGCCGGTCACCGCGCACCCGCATGAATATCACGCACCTGGAGGATACAGCAGCGCGGGGCGCTGACGGTAAGTGGTCACTTGAGGAAATCCAGGGTCGCGTACTTTCAAACGAAAGCCTTACAGCCGATATTCTGCTACCGGGTTTACTTGCACTTTGCGAAAGCGAAGAATTGGATGCTGGGGCATGTGCCGTGCTTGCGGACTATAACGGAGAACTCAATACAAACAGTGTTGGTGCTGTGCTGTTCCGCGAGTGGGTCTTTGCCTATTATGGCCTGGCAACACAGTCGGGCGCGGACCTGTTCGACGTACCGTTTGATGCGACTGATCCTGTTGGCACGCCTTCGGGGATCGGCAGTTCTGAACTCGCCGTTCAAGCTTTGGACGCGGCAATAGACTTGCTGAACTCGGCAGAAATTCCGCTTGATACTACACTCGGCGATGTTCAGGTCGCGGTTCGCGGTGATGCGCGCATCCCGATGCATGGCGGCTTCAGTCTTGAAGGGGTTGCAAACCTGATCGACCAGCGCCCGAACGACACCACTGGCCCCTTCCCCACCGGCAAAAACTATAAAGCCGGCAGCAATCTGTCAGACAAAGGCTATCTTGTTTCAGGCGGAACGAGCTTCATCTTTACCCTGGAATACGGCGAAAACGGCCCCAGTGCTGAAGCATTTCTGACTTACGGCCAGTCAGGTGAACCATCGCACCCTGACTACCGCAACCAGACGGAGTTGTTCTCACAGAAGGCTTGGCGGCCAATTTACTTCGATCGCGCCGAAATTGACGCGAACGCCAAAGGGCAACTAACCGTAACAGGAAATTAGTCGCCGGCGCCATTCAGGTCATAGGATTGCAAAGTTCAGACTTTGCAATCACCCATGTGCTGGTAACACCTCAGACTTCGCCAGATATACGCCGACCGCCATCAGCGCCAAACCGACCATCCGCTTTCCTGTGATGGGGGAATTGGCTGCCCCCAACAGCGAGAAGTGATCAATCACCGCCGCACAGACCAGCTGACCCAGCAGGACAAAAAATACCGCATTTCCCAGCCCTATTTTTGGAGCGGCATAGGTGATTGACGCAATGTAGAAAATGAATAGGCCACCAGCTGACAGCTGAGCTGGTGAAGGCGCAGAAACTGCTCCCAATGAGGGTATGCCAGTTGCAACAAGCAATATAGTCACAGCAATGGTTGCCACAACACACAGCACAAAAACCGCAGCCAGCGGGTTCCCCAATTTTTGACCAAGGCCACTGTTGAGAGCCGCCATAATGGGTATGCCGACCCCTGCCGCCAACATCAGCGCGAAAAAGCCCAATTGTGAAACCTGCATAGTGCTTCTCTCTTATCTGAATTCAAGTAGCCGCCTTCTCGCGCCCGTATTGGTGCGGGAAGGCTTGTTTTGTGCATCATTCTTGAGGCTTGCCGCTTTGTCCAGTTGTGGCAACAGCTATTTGCCAGCACGGATGTCGGAAACCGACCGGCCGGAAATGCCCCAATTATCGAGCGGCACTTCATCAATAACCACAAATGTGGTGGACGGATCCTTGCCAAGCACTTCGTGCAGTAAGACGGTGACGCCATCGATCAGTTTAGTTTTTTCTTCGGCGCTTGGACCTATTCCAGTTGGCCCGCCTTCACGCGTAACTTTGATGTTTACATACGGCATTTTACTTCTCCAACTCGGCGTAAGTGAAAACCTTTGAGATGATGCGCCAGCCACGGTCTGTGGCGATCACTGTGAGCAAGTCCTGATAGTTGCGCCCCATCATGCGGATGGAGACCCACACAATCGCCATTCGGTCATTGGCAAACTCGATTTTTTCAATTTTGAACTGACGCTTTTCGCCTCGTTCAAATGGCGATGTGCGCTGGTCAATTTCGGCCAGATAGGGTTCCAGCTTATGTGCCACAAAGGCCCCCTGTGAAGCGTTGACATAAAGAAGGTCTTCGTGGAACACACTCGTTAGGATGAGACTGTCCGCAAAGTACAAACCTTCAACATAGGTCTCGATCAGCTGGGTGACAGCCTGCCTGTCTTGCGCACTCACGACCCCAGGCCTTCTGCTTGCATGGCAGCGACAACCGTTGGTCGCTCGCTTATGCGCGCTACATATTGGTTGAGGTTGGGCCACTGCTGCAGACTGATGTCTTTGAAATTGCTCCAGTTCACAACAACAAACAGATATGCGTCTGCCACTGAGAAGAATTCACCAACTATAAATTCTCGGCCATCAGCCAGTTGAGTTTCGAGATAGTCAAACTTGGCGCTGATCGTTTGCACAGCTTGTGCTTTTTGCTCGTCTGAAGAACTCATTAAAAACAGCGGGCTAAACGACTTGTGAAGCTCACTGGACGTAAAGGTGAGCCATTCCAGCACACGCGTACGGCTCAGGACGCCGTCTTCGTTGGGTTGAATGATAGGGACCGCACTATCGGCCAGATACGAAAGAACCGCGGCACCTTCAGTGAGAACGTCACCAGTTTCAAGTTCTAAGGCTGGCACGTATCCTTTTGGATTAACGTTTTTGAACTCTCGGCCTGTTTCCGTTTTGCCGGTAACGGGATCGACAGCTTCCAGTTCGAAGTCTGCATCCAGCTCGCGTAACATGATATGCGTCGCCATCGAGCACGCACCAGGAATATAGTATAGTTTCATTGTTCGACCTTTCTTGTCATTCGTTGATGCGCAAGACATAGGTGACAAAACGATCCATTAATAATATTGTTATTTCACTTAAATGATCTGATTTATTGATCAGGGGATATACAATGACTTTGGATCAGCTGTTGGCGGTGGACGCCATTGTGGTGGCCGGAACCTTTCGTGGTGCGGCAGACAGGCTGAACAAAGCGCAGTCTGCAATCAGTCATCAAGTCAAGAAGCTGGAAGACGAACTGCAATTCGATCTGTTTTCGCGGTCGTCTTACAGGCCGCAACTAACGCCGAAAGGAGAAGTCTTTTACCGGGAAGCTGTGCGCATCCTCCATCACATGCGGGGATTGCAGACAACGGTGGGGCTATTGAAGGCTGAACAGGAACCGATTCTGCGCATTTCAGTGAGTGCAACGGTACCGGTTCAACCGCTCTTTGATGTTTTGAAGCCCATAAGCGATGCATTCCCAGGCACAGATATTCGCCTGATTTCAGATATGATGGGAGGACCAGTTTCCCGACTGATGAGCAACGAGGCGGAGTTGATCATTGCAAGGCTGGACGGCGTACCAGTTGACGAAGTTGAACTTCAACCATTTGGCCGTGTTACTATTGTACCGGTTTGTCATCCAGACTTCCCACCTGCCAAAATAACAGGAATGCACTCAGTCGCTGAAATGCAAAGCTATTTACAGGTGGTCGTTGCTGACTCAGTAGGCGGCGACTTTGAGCAAAGCCGAGATATCATGCCGGGTGCCAGGCGATGGACAGTCTCAGACTTCCCAACAAAAAAGGCTGTCTTACTGGCCTGCATGGGTTGGGGCGGCATGCCCAAGCATTTGGTGAAGGAAGAACTGGCAAGGGGTGACTTAGTCACCCTGGACGTTGAAGGGTTTCATACTCAAAAATCAGAAGTGTTCGCAGTTCGAAAACGCGGAACAATTATGGGCCCCGTCCAAGCCGCCCTTTGGGATGCTCTTTCTTCGCGTTCATGAATGCGCCCACCCAACAAGCACCTGAGCACCGCACAAAAAAAAGAGGGCCGGTTGGCCCTCTTTCATCTTGATTATCCAGCGACCTTAGAACTGGTAGCGTGCTCTCAGGTAGTACTGACCACCGTTGAAGCCAAATGGACCCGCTTCTGGGTACAGCTGACCAAGGCTACCCGCAAACGGGTTGCGGTCTGAGTGGTTGCTGAGCAAGTTGTCGACACCACCAACAATCTGGAAGCCTTCAAAGACTTCGTACGCCAGTTCAACATCGAACAACCATTCTGCACCAATGCCGTTAACACCGTTACCGGTATCATCCCAACCACCATAGTAGTTGACACGGAACAAGCCGTTCCATGGGCCCTGAGCATGCGTCCAGGTCAAGCTACCTTTGATGTTTGGCAGCAGGTCCTCCAGCGCAGCAACACGGCCGGCACTGATTGGGTTCAATGTACCAACGTCTGTCACTTCCGTGCGGGTGTAGTTCGCTGCCAGGATCAGGTTCGAGTCACCATCACCGAGCGCAAAACCGTACCGACCAACAATATCAATACCCTGTGTTTTGGTGCTGAAGCTGTTGGAGAAGAAGCGGAACTGCGACAGATCATCAAGGCCAAGGAAGTCCTGACGGTTGATAACACCTTGTGCGTCAAGGCCAGAAAGTGCCGCAGATACAGTTGTGAAGTTCGTGCCGCCGCCCGCAAAGTTGAGAGCGTCGAGGAAGTTCACGTTTGCACCCAGTGCCACACGGTCTTCAACTTTGATGTCGAAGAAATCGACTGTCCAGGTAGACTCACCCCAATCGAACGCGAAACCGAACGAGATGTTCCGCGCGTCCTCGGTTGTGAGACCTGGGCGGCCATTGCCCTGGGCTTCGATAAAGTCCGCAGCAAGCTGACCAGCAGCAGATGACAGTGGCAACGTACCTTGGTCAACCAACACACCGCCAACGTTCTGAGTTGTCACGTTGGTGATATTAGCCTGACCTGCAGTTGGTGCGTGGAAGCCTGTTGAGTAAGCACCACGAACGCTCAAGTGTTCATCCGCGCGGTACAAGAAGGCAATTTTGTAATCAAGCGTATCGCCAAAGTCGCTGTAGTCTTCGTAACGAAGTGCGGCTTGCAGCGTGAAGTCCTGCGTGATGTCAGTTTCTACATCTGCATAGACTGCATAGCTGTCTTGAGAGTTTGAAGAACTGCGTGGGAAACCACCAAAGCCGTTAGAGCTTGATGAGAAACCCTGATCAGCAAGTGGGCCAAGCGCGAATGACGCTGGGTCACCGGCAAACAGGTCGAATGTTTCTTCGCGGTACTGACCACCAAAGGCAAAGTTAATGTCAGAAGCAAAACCGCTTGGAATTGCATACACAAAGTCTGCACTTACCACGGTTTCGATTTGTTCCTGACCACCAGGCACAAAGTCACGCGGAGAGTCTGGGCCAAGCGACGCGTTCAGCGTGTTGCGGATGAAGAAATCCGTGCGGTTAGAACCATGCGTAATATTCAAGTCATACGTCAGGCCTTCACCAATTTCGAATTCACCGCGCACACCACCAGAAATGGAGTAGTCACGGTTGTCACCACCAAAACGCGGCACAAAACCACCTGGAATGGTTTCGATGAAGGAGAAGCAGTTCTCGCTCGCCACAACCTGCGCCAGAATATCAGCGTCAGGAATAAGGCCAGCAGTGCCTGTCAGCGGGATACCCGCCGGACACGCTTCACCAACGCCAACACCATCAAGGTCACCAACAAGAACAGAAGCAACGCCGTCCGGATCAGCCAGACCTGTTAGCGGGTCAACTGTTGGACCACGATAAACGCCGCCGCGGTTAGTTGGGTTACGGTAGAAGAAGCCACCTGTTGCTGTACGCTCGGCATAGCTACCGAAGGCATAAAGCTCTAGGCTTTCAGACAGCGTTATTGCTGAGTTAACGAATACTTTGATGTCATCTTCTACATCAGGTGTGCCCCAATATTGTGGCGCTTCATCGGTGTAGGAGTTGATTGTTTCGAAATCAGCAGCAGCTGTGTTGCCTGCAGCAATAAGCGCAAGCACATCATCACGAACAACAGAACGAACTGTACCGTCAGTGTCGCCGTACTCAGCCGTCAAGTTAACAAAGCCAGTGTCACCGATTGGCAGACCCAGGTTCGCTGCGATGCGATAGTTGTCGCCGTCGCCTGCGTACGTAGAGCCATAGCTTACTTCAACCTGACCGCCTTCAGCGTCATCACGCAGCACAAAGTTCAAAACGCCTGCAATCGCATCAGAACCATACTGTGACGATGCACCGTCACGCAGAACTTCAACGCGCTTCAGTGCCAAAGAAGGAATGGCAGAGATGTCGACGCCCTGTGCACCATCAGCAATACCACCACCAAGGAAGGAGATGACAGAACCGCGGTGGCGGCGCTTACCGTTGATCAACACCAGGGTATTGTCTGGTGACAAGCCACGAAGGTTGGCTGGACGAATGATTGTCGCAGCATCCGAAATAGGCTGAGAGTTAACGTTGAAAGATGGTACCGCTGTCCGCAGCAGATCCTGAACGTCAGAAGATGCGCTTTGGCGGAATTCAGAAACGCCAATTACGTCCACTGGTGCCGGCGAGTCTCCTGCCGATCGGCCTGGACGGCGTGAACCGACGGTTACGATTTCTTCAACCGCAGCCCCCTCTTCATCCGCGTCCGCCGATTGGGCGGTGGCTGGCATGGCAACAATGCTCGAAAGCAAGGCTGTCGATGCCATAAAGGCCATCGGCCTGTTAAATGGTTTAGTCAAATGATTTCTCCCATGAGTTGTAACAGGCCGTGGGGATAACCCGGCCTGCATTGTACGACCCCAATTCGCTTAGAAAAAATGCGTTCCGAACCCGAGCAATGCTCGCGTTCAGAGATTCTTTCATATTTTTCAGGGTTGTGCGCCCAAGCACAGTCAATACCTGACCTGCTAGGCCGCAGAATGTGGAACCCTCGATCGCTTTCAAATTAAGTCTCCCTTGCAATTACTTGCGATCAAATCGGTACTACAAACTAGAAAGGCTTCTTGTTTCAAAGGCCCCGCAACAGCGAGAAAAAACCTCCAAAACCTGGGTACTAAGAACAGATAGACAACACAGAAGCAGTGCATTGATCTTGTGAGTAATAAAACAGCAACAAACTTGGGCAGGCAATTCCAATAAAGTTTATGTTTTTCGATGCGCAATTTTATATTAGCCAGTGTGATTTTTTTGACACTTTTTTTGAGTCTCAGCCTTAACTAATCTTTCGCTTAGCTGCACTTTCGTACTGATATTGTTGAACTATCGTTGAATCACCGGCGCTCCAGCGCGAAAAACTGCTCTCACGAGAATCAAATCTAAATTTCGCCAAGTCGCTTAAGAGGGAGCACATCTGCGCCGATCAGGAACCAACGCCTGCCAGGCGACCTGTTACTACTTTAGGGTGATTTTATAGGATGCGACGAAAGGTTATGCGCTTGACGGCTTTGTCATTGGAATGAAGTCCACAATGGTTCCGCATGAAAGTTCGACAGATTCCCGTGTATCACCCACATAACCATGCCGAGCATAAAACCTTGCGCCGGTCAGGGTGGCCATCAATTCATAAGACTTGAAACCGGCCTTGGAAGCCTCTGTTTCACATTTTTCCAGCAATGCTTGCCCAACATTGTGCCCAATGAAATCCGGATCGACAAAAAAGGCGCGAATTTTCGCATTGTCGACGGCCGGGTCTAATGACTGAGCATCCCTCTGGTCAAATGCATCACCACCAAACAAAGTTGTGCGATAGCTCCAACCTCCACAGCCAATAACTTTTCCGTTCAAAACACACACAAAGTAGGTTTTGTCTTCAAGGAGTTGAGTATCAACAGCCCAGGCGCCCTTCAGCGCTGCCTCCACCTGCTCCGTGCTATAGTCTTTTTGGCACAAAACGCGTGCTGACTTGGCGATCAAGTCTTTCAGCTGCGAGATTTCAGATTTTTCCGCTAGTCGAATTTCCATGACGACAGTTTAAGCAATTGTGATTCAGATGCCAGCCCTGATAGCTGCGTCATAGTTACTCCCGGCGCGGCACCAAGCTGTGCCACCCTTGGTGCCGCCAACAAAATGTGACATGCTATACGTGTATTTCACTCGCATATGAGGTAAGCCATCATGTCATTAAAAATCACCAGTTGGAATGTCGAACACAGCCAAAGGCTTATTGGCACCGGGCTTTCAAACACGTATGCCGATCGCCGGGACAGGGTTGCTCAAACAATTCGGGATATTGACCCTGACATTTTTTGCATGCTGGAGGCCCCCAAAGGCGAGACGGAAATAACAGGCTTTGCACAAGATGTGTTGAACAATGAATGGCTCCCCGTTTTGTTGCCGCCTTCTTCCGATTCCCAGAAAATACGTGACAAAGCCTACAAGCTCAAAGGCACGCAGTGGATTTGGTTTCTGGTGAAAGCAGACCTGCATTCTCGGTGTCGGCTTCAGTCTCCCATGGTGTGGCAGGACCTGGTGGGCCGCAGCAAGTGGGACGTTTATTATTGGGGCAAAGACAGCGAGAGCAATCATTCCCACTATCGCCACCCGCAAGTGCTGATCGTTGATGTGGACGGCAAGGAGCTGGAGGTGATTGGCCAGCACATGAAGTCAAAAATCAACAAAAACAGGCTTTGGGCGAACCCTGACAAAACCATAATGACCGACGAATACCGCGATGAAGCCCTGAAGGCCCGCGTGAAACTAGCCACCGAGGCTCGCAATATTCGCCGCTACATTGACGCCCGCTTCAACCAAAGTGTATCCCCGGCCATGGTCGTGCTGGGCGATGCGAATGATGGCATTGGTCAGGATTATTTTGAAGAACGGTATATGTTCTTTGACCTGATCGGCAACCTGCAGGGCAATGTCATGCAGGCTGAACGGTTTTTCAACCATGCCCTGTTTGACTTTCCGCAGCATCTGCGCTGGACAGCAAAATATGACAATAAAATCACTGGCAAAAAGGCGCGAGATAATCCGCTTTTGATCGATCATATTATCATGAGCCAGGCGCTGGTGCGCGGCCAGTTTCCCCTTCAAGCCAAGCCCGGGTCTGGCATAATTGAACATGCCGCATTTGACAGGGCGAACGCAGGCGCAACCAAAAATGCGCACACCAGCGACCACCGGCCACTGTCACTCACGATCTCTTAGAGACCAGTGAGCAAGGGCTGACACCTTTGGATGTTAAGCCAGATTGACGGCGGTCAACAGGGGCTGCCCTGCAAAGAAGTTTTCAATATTGTTTTGAGCAACTTGCGCCTGAGCCATCAATGTCTCAATGGTGGAGCCGCCCTGGTGCGGGGTGAGAATGACGTTGGGGACACCATCCCATGTGGCCGCATTGGTTGGCTCAGGGTCAAAAACGTCCAGCCCGGCACCGGCAATTCCACCTGACTTTAGATAGTCAATCAGGGCCACTTGGTCGACCACAAACCCTCTGGCAACATTGACGATGACACCGTCGCTGCCAAGCTGATCCAGAATCTGTTGATCAATCAAGTGGCGGGTCGTTTCATCAGGACGACAGCACACGATCAGACCCCGGCACTGCTGCGCCAACTCACTGACAGAGGCCACATAGGGCAGCGCCACATCCGGCTTAGGTCTTGGGCCCCACCATCTTATGTCGACACCAAAAGGCTCCAGCCGCTTCACGACTTCCTTACCGATGGAACCCAGCCCAACAATTCCAACAGGCATGTTGCGCAAAGAACGCCGAATGGGCCCGCTTTTTGAGGTCCATTGGTCAGACATGATGTAATGCTGGCTTTGCGGAAAATTCAGCAGCAATGAATTCAACATGGTAACCGCGACATCGGCCACATCGCCGGAGTTCATGCCGGGCGCGTTGGTAACTGCAATGCCGCGTTTCTTGCATTCCTCAAGGTCGATGTTGCTGAACCCCGCGGAGATCGACGCGATCATTTTGAGGTTTGGAAAACTATCCAGCATGTGTTTGTCGAGCTTTTCGATGCTTGCCGACAGCAGAACTTCAACTGTGTCGCCTGCTTCGGCAATTGTCTGCTCAACGCTGCCACGTGCTTCAACAAAGTCCCAACTCTTTGGGGTATTGGGGAACAATGTGTGCATGTCAGGGTGCATTGCCAGTATTTTTACAGATTTAGCCATGAGAGTTTCCTTTGACACCCCCAATAGCAACCCGGCGGTGACCGGGTTAGGGGGGCCATTCATTGTTGTGACGGTGTTTTTGTGAGAGCGATAACGCGCTGGCTTAAATGCTCAAATCCATCAGATTATAGTCCTTCAGGCCTGCTTTTGCGTCCGTGTTCCATTCATATGGCTCATCATCGTCCATGAACGGTTGGTAAGCATAAGGCTGTTCGTCGGGATATTGGTTTTGGCGCGCAGAAATCGCATATCCGATGACCTTCGAACGTTCTTTGATGACGTCATCAGTGTAAACGGAAACCGGGCTGTGGATACCTGCACCCTTGACGTTCAAAACAGAAGAACGCTTATGAAAACCGAAATTGATGGTCAGGCGAGGTTCCAGACCCGCGTTCGCGAACGAACCATGCACTAGCTGACGGTTACACATCACCACGTCCCCCGCGTCACAAACAATAGGAACCGCGTCTTTGAGCCGCTCACTGCCAGACTCAGCAACCATGGCATTGATGTCGATCTTGCCTTGCTTATGCGTGCCCGGCACGACCCACACGCCGTTCACCGGCGTGCTGCCATAAACCTGCGCCATGAAATTGAACCCATGGATATCTTCGTCAAAATCAGGATTGTCCCAGTGGGTGTCCCCGTCTTGGTGCCAGGACACAGCGGCACCAAGCCCGGCATCTTTAATGAACAAAACTTCATTAAACGGCGCGAAATCTTCGCCGTTAACGGACGCTGCTGCCTTCAACAAGCCTGGGTGGCCGTAAACCCTCAGGGCCGCTTCCGAGAACTGCAGGGACCCCATGAGAATGAAAGGGGCCTCAGTGGGTGCATCGGTCCCGGCGTCAAGGTCCTTCAGCTTCACCTGGTGTCGACCATTCGCGACAGCTGTTCCTCCCATCGGGTCACTCAGCGGCTTGCTCCACAGCAACGCGGGACCAGTACAGTCCGAGCCCAATGCGGGGCGACCTTGCGCGTCAACATCTGACTTGGAATTCGTGGGAAAGCGAGAGCGCAGCTCAGCAATATCCTCATGGATATCATTCATCTCTTCGGAGCCGATTACACCTTCAAACACATAAAACCCATATTTTGAGTAAGCGGCGAGAATATCCTGGTGAAGCGAGCCGTCATCGGTGAAACGAAGCGGGCCTCGATTTTCCAGCTCATAAGCGCGCTTCTCACCTTCCAGCATGTAAGCTCTTACCGCAGCCGCTTCGCTTCCATAATGAGCGGCACATGCTTCAATTGAGTCTGAGTATCGTGAACTGGTCATGTCTGATTCCCATATTTTTTTAACGTTGTTTAATTTTTAACATCGTTTAAATCTTGTGTCAAGCCGCTTGATGCATTAGAACGATAGACATGACACAGGAAACGCTAAACCAACCAATTTCAGCACGCTCAGCAAACAAAGCCAAGCGACGCGCAACCATCCTTTCAGAGGCGCGCAGACTTATTGCGACCGAAGGCTTTGAGGCTTTGAAACTGAGGGACTTAGCGGACCGCGCCGGCGTTACTGTTCCGACGGTCTATAATCTCATTGGTGGCAAGCCAGAGATACTTGCCATCATCATCGAAGATCTTGTTGCGCAGCTTGAAGCTGCACAGCAGCCAGTGGTTGCGGCGAATACTGACGATGTTTTTGAAGCGCGTATCACTCGGCTTGCGGACTTGTTCTCAACCGACGAAGACTACTACCGGGCGGCCTTCATTGCCGGGGATCATAGCGGGCTGTTTGAGCAAGAGACGAATACCGGCATTTTCGCCCGCTCGGTTCAGCCTCTTATTGATGCTTGCCAGGCGGCTCAAAAGAGCGGTCAGCTGCTGGGGCATGTTTCTGCAGAGCAGATGGGCCGACAGATATACGGCTGTTATCGTCTTGCGCGGCAAGACTGGACCCATGGTTACTTTGACCTCGCGACATTCCGGGCGCAGGCACTGACCGGTGTATTTCTTTGCTTGGCTGCAGACGCGGAAGAGCCAGTCAGGCAGCGCTTGCTGGAAAGAGT
Organism: Kordiimonadaceae bacterium; assembly: GCA_017640725.1. Lineage (GTDB taxonomy): Bacteria > Pseudomonadota > Alphaproteobacteria > Sphingomonadales > Kordiimonadaceae > Kordiimonas. The sequence goes on from JAEPQB010000002.1 coordinate 884,392, forward strand.
GCGCGACTTTGTATAGCCTGCAAGGTTTGATTTCCCACACGGGCGCGCTTTTTTAATTCAGGATTTGCCCGGAAAACACCTTTTAAATTGGTGGCAAGCAGGCGGTCAGTTTCAGGAGCGGCTCGCGATAGTTTCTGACCGATTTTAGCCTGTTCGACACAGCAGATACAGCGCCGGTTCACCATAATATTGAGACAGTTGGTCGTGCCATCGTCCCTCTGGTCGAATGTCCGTTGCTGTCCCCCAGCCTCACTTCCACATTGCGCGGTGAATGCTCTGTCAGCTTCATCTGACAAAGTCGTTCCAACACCATAAGATGTAAATGCGAGGAGTAAATCTAATGGCTTTTACCAAGCTCAAGGCGATGGCACCCTGGATCGTGACCCTGGCTGTGTCGGCACAATGTGGGGCCACTGATACGGCGCGGCCCCTGCCCACAACTAGCGTGACTTACCTGGACCAGATGATTGATGCGGCCGCACAAGATAACGGCATCGTCGGCCAGTCTGTTCGGATCTTAAAAAACGGCAAACTGGTTTATTCGCGGGATACAGGCATTGAAAGCCTCGATCGTCCCGATCCAGTAAATGCCAACACTGTTTTTCCCGTCTATTCCATCACCAAACTTTATGTGGCAACGCTGGTCGCCAAGCTGCGGTCCGAAGGGCAGCTAAACCCGGAGGCAACGGTTGCTAGCTATTTGGATGGGTTGCCGCAGGCTTGGCAAAATATGAAACTCAAAACCTTGCTGTCGCACACCTCCGGCCTCCCGGAGTTTTTCAGTGTCAGGCGTGAATATAGCAATGATCCCCGCGAAGTTATTGCCTCCCTCAAAACCCAGCCAACAACTTTCGATGTGAACAGTCAGGTTGAATATAACCAAACCAATTTCATGCTGATCAAAATGATCATCGAAAAGCTGTATGACGATAATTTAGCAGACATCATCAACAAAGAGTTTGTCTCTCCTCTCGGATTAAGTCGCACATTCTACACGCGCGGCGAGGCCGGCGGGCAAGGCCGGGTTTCCAACTATTATATTAATGAGGGCGGGAGTATCGTTGACTTTGGTGTCCCTGTCTTCAAACCGGTCATGTTTGCTGCTTCGGGGTTGCAAACAAGTGCCGACGATATGGCCCGGTGGGCAGAGGCTCTGTTGTCAGGTCAGTACCTGCCAGCAAGAGCACTCACTGACACGTGGCAGCCCCAGTTGCTCTCTGATGGACTCATGGGGCAATACAGCAACGGCTGGCAAGTTCAGCGGGAAGCAAAGACAACTGCGGTTGGTCATTATGGCGGCAACATTCTGAATTTCAGACACTTCTTCTTAAACGATAACCCAGGCCAAAGTGTTACGATTATTCACCTGACTAACGGATGGGGCGCCGAATATTTTGAGCTTTTTGATTTTTCTTACGCATTAGCAAAGGCAGTCGAACCGCGGCTTTCCATAGGCTCTGTGGACCTGAAAAAAGCGATTCTAACGCATGCAGCCTCTGGTGATATGACGCGTATGATGGAGACCTTTGAGCAGTTTAGAAAATATGCCGCCGACCAACGTATGCATGCGGAAATGTTGGTGAATACGCTCGGGTACCAAGTGCTAGAGTCCTCGCCAGAAGCCGCAGCCATGCTGTTCAAAGCAAACCTGGCCGCCCATCCCAATTCTGCAAACGCATATGACAGTTATGCCGAAGCCCTCTATCGCTCTGGTCAATATGCCCTGGCAAAGCAACACTTTCAAAAAGCCTTCGCCATCAACCCCGCATTCGATCATATTCCAGGTCTTTTAGAAGACATTGATCAAGCCATGAAGGCGGCACAATAATAGCAATGAGGTCGAGCTCTATTGGCGACGTTTAAATATTCATAACCCAAAAAACCCTGGTCCGTTGGACCTCTGGCTTTTTTAATGGTTGCGGGAGCAGGATTAGTCTCGTCGCCTGACGGCTTTCTCGTCATTCCGCTTCGCTACGCTTGCTCCATATGAACCTTTTACGGTTCAAGTCCTTCTACGCAGCCCATAACAGCAAAAGGCGCCCCATAAGGGACGCCTTTTGACTGTTTGGTTGCGGGAGAAGGATTTACCATTTCGGGATTAGCATCCCTCACGTTGACCTTCCTCGCGTTGCTCGTTGGTCCGAACGGCGGGTTAAATCCTCGACCCCAGCCAAAAAGTAAAACGCCCCAACCCGGAGGGTGAGGCGTTTTGACT
>JAEPQB010000003.1 GCA_017640725.1 Kordiimonadaceae bacterium
CTTCCGTACAACGGACGTAACAGGCAACGTTGAACTGCCATCTGGCACAGAAATGGTTATGCCTGGCGATAACGTGAACCTGACTGTTGAGCTCATCGCGCCAATCGCGATGGACGAAGGCCTGCGCTTCGCTATCCGCGAAGGTGGTCGCACAGTTGGTGCCGGCGTAGTTGCTAAAATCATCGAATAGGACAAACAGGCGCTGGAGCATGTCTCCGGCGCCGCTTTTTAAGGTGTAAAATCAATGGAAGCGCAAAATATTCGCATCCGCCTGAAGGCTTTCGATCACCGCGTGCTTGACCAAGCAACTGGTGAGATCGCCAATACGGCAAAGCGTACGGGCGCTCTGGTTCGCGGTCCAATTCCGATGCCAACCAGAATTGAGAAATTCACGGTTCTTAGAAGCCCACACGTGAACAAGAAATCTCGCGAGCAGTTCGAAATGCGTACGCACAAGCGTCTGCTCGATATCGTTGACCCAACTCCGCAAACAGTGGACGCGCTGATGAAGCTCGACCTGTCTGCTGGTGTTGACGTTGAAATCAAACTGCAAGGATAAGTCCGATGCGTACTGGTTTGATTGCAAAAAAACTTGGCATGACGCGCGTCTTTAACGAGCGCGGTCATCACGTGCCAGTAACGGTTCTGCAGCTGGAAGGCTGTCAGGTTGTTGCTCAGCGCACGACAGAAAAAGATGGTTACACGGCACTGCAACTTGGTTCCGGTACCCGCAAGGTAAAAAATGTATCCAAAGCCCAGCGTGGCCACTTCGCGAAAGCTGAAGTTGAGCCAAAAGCTAAACTGGCTGAATTCCGCGTGAGCGAAGACGCTCTTGTGGAAGTGGGTGCAGAACTGACAGCAGACCACTTTGTTAATGGCCAGCGCGTTGATGTTGTTGGCACGTCAAAGGGTAAAGGTTTTGCTGGTGCGATGAAGCGCCACAACTTTGGTGGTCTTCGTGCGTCACACGGCGTGTCTATCTCTCACCGTTCACACGGTTCTACGGGTCAATGTCAAGATCCTGGCCGCGTATTCAAAGGTAAGAAGATGGCGGGTCACATGGGTGATGCTCGCGCGACAGTTCAAAACCTTGAAATCGTCGAAACTCGCGCCGAAGAGGGTTTGATCCTCGTTAAAGGCGGTCTTCCTGGCTCAAAAGAGGGTTGGGTTCTGGTTTCTGACGCAGTGAAAAAAGCGCTCCCTGAGGATGCGCCAATGCCAGCGGCTTTCCGTGCCCCTGCAGTTGAAGAGGCTCCTGCTGAAGAAGCAGCGCCTGTTGAAGCTGAGGCAGCACCTGCAGCGGAAGCAGCGGCTGAAGGAAACGAGGAATAAGTCATGAAGACGGATGTCCTTACATTAGACGCCAAGAAAGCCGGCAACATCGATCTCGATGAGGCGATCTTTGGTGTATCAGCGCGCGCAGACATTCTGCACCGCGTTGTAAACTGGCAGCTGGCAAAGCGCCGCGCTGGCACGCATGCGGTTAAGTTCCGCTCTGATATTGCGCGCACAGGTGCTCGCTTTGGTCGCCAAAAAGGTGGCGGTACAGCACGTCACGGTTCACGTCGCTCCAACATCTTCGTTGGCGGTGGCCGTGCGTTTGGCCCGATCCCTCGTGATCACGGCTTCAGCCTGCCGAAGAAAGTTCGCAAACTTGGTCTGAAGAGTGCGCTCTCTGCCAAGCAAGCTGACGGTAAACTCATTGTTGTTGAGACTGCAGAGCTCAAAGACGGTAAAACCAAGGAACTTCAAGCGAAGCTTGAGAAACTTGGCGTAACCAACGCTCTCTTCGTAGACGGTGCAGAAGTGAATGCAAACTTCCTGCGCGCAGCTCAGAACATCCCTAACGTTGACGTGCTGCCAAGCCAGGGCGCAAACGTGTACGACATTCTGCGTCGTGACACGCTCGTGCTGACCAAAGCAGCCGTTGAGAATCTCGGGGAGAGGCTCAAATGACAAACAACGTAAAACATTACGACGTTATCAAGAGCCCAGTAATCACCGAGAAGGCGACTATGGGTTCAGAGAACAACCAGGTGACTTTCAAAGTTGCGATTGATGCCAGCAAGCCTGAAATCAAGGCTGCTGTTGAAGCGCTCTTTGACGTGAAAGTCACTAAAGTCAACACGCTGCGCCAAGAAGGCAAGGTAAAGCGTTTCCGTGGTGTTACCGGCAAACGGGCCGAGTACAAAAAAGCCATGGTTACCCTTGCTGAAGGCAACAGCATTGATGTGACGACGGGAGTTTAACCGATGGCATTGAAGCAATATAAACCGGTTACTCCGTCTCAGCGTGGTCTGGTTCTTGTTGACCGTGAAGGTCTGCACAAGGGCAAGCCTGTTAAAGCGCTGACTGAAGGTTTGACCAAATCCGGTGGCCGCAACAACACGGGCCGCATCACTGCACGCCGCATTGGTGGTGGTCACAAGCGTACCTACCGGAAAATCGACTTTAAGCGTAACAAGTGGAACGTACCTGCGACGGTTGAGCGTCTCGAGTATGACCCGAACCGGACTGCGTTCATCGCGCTTATTAAATATGAAGACGGTGAGCTAGCGTACATCCTGGCGCCACAGCGGCTTGCTCCTGGCGATACTGTAATCGCCGCTGAGAAAGCTGACGTGAAGCCTGGTAACGTTATGCGCCTCTCTAACATGCCTGTTGGTACCATCATCCACAATGTGGAGATGAAAGCAGGTAAGGGCGGTCAGATCGCTCGTTCAGCTGGCACATACGCCCAGTTGATCGGTCGTGACCGTGGTTACGCCCAGCTCCGCCTGAGTTCAGGTGAAGTTCGCGTCGTTCGCGGCGAGTGCGTGGCAACTGTTGGCGCCGTCTCTAACCCAGACAACCAAAACATCAAGCTCGCTAAAGCGGGTCGGAACCGCTGGTTGGGTAAACGTCCATCTGTTCGTGGTGTAGCCATGAACCCGGTGGATCACCCACATGGTGGTGGTGAAGGTCGGACTTCTGGTGGTCGTCATCCTGTGACGCCATGGGGTAAGCCGACTAAAGGTAAGCGTACTCGCTCTAATAAAGCGACTGACAAGCTTATCATCCGGTCGCGCCACGAGCGCAAGAAACGTTAAGGAGTCCCGAATATGGCACGCTCTGTATGGAAAGGCCCTTTCGTTGACATGCATCTTCTCAAGAAGGTGGAAGCAGCTCAAGAAAGTGGCAAATCAAGTAATGTGATCCAGACCTGGTCTCGCCGGTCAACGATCCTGCCTGACTTCGTAGGCATCACTTTTAATGTCTACAATGGCCAGAAATTCATCCCTGTGTATGTGACCGAAGATATGGTCGGCCACAAGCTTGGTGAATTTTCTCCAACGCGGACCTACTACGGTCACGCTGCGGATAAGAAAGCGAAGAGGAAGTAATCGTGGGTAAGCAATCAGCAAAACGCCGTTTGGCGGATAATGAAGCTGTTGCAACCGCAACTATGCTTCGCGGCTCGCCCCAGAAACTGAATCTGGTGGCAGCTTCAATCCGCGGCATGAAAGTGGAAAAAGCTCTGAACTCTCTGAGCTTCAACCGCCGTCGTAGCGCCGTTGATGTGAAATCCGTTCTCGAAAGCGCAATCGCGAATGCCGAGAACAACCATAACCTTGATGTGGACAGCCTTGTTGTTGCTGAAGCCACTGTGGGTAAAGCACTGACCATGAAACGGTTCCGTGCCCGCGCCCGTGGTCGCGTTGGCAAGATCGTTAAGCCGTTCAGTCGTCTGCGCATTGTTGTGCGTGAAGTAGAGGAGACTGCATAATGGGTCAGAAAGTAAGCCCAGTAGGTCTGCGCCTTGGTGTTAACCGCACCTGGGACTCGCGCTGGTATGCCGAAGGCGATGATTACGGCAGCCTGTTGCATGAAGACCTGAAGATCCGTGAGTTCATCGAAAAAGAATTGTCACAAGCTGGCATTTCTAAGGTGGTGATCGAACGTCCAGCGAAAAAATGCCGTGTGACGATCTATTCAGCTCGTCCAGGTGTGATCATTGGAAAAAAAGGCGCCGATATTGAGAAGCTCCGCCGCAAAGTGGCTGGCTTCACCGACGCTGAAGTGAGCCTCAACATCGTTGAAGTTCGCAAGCCAGAGATTGACGCCAAGCTTATCGCTGACGGTATTGCACAGCAGCTTGAGCGCCGTGTGGCATTCCGCCGCGCAATGAAGCGTTCAGTTCAAAGCGCTATGCGCCTTGGTGCTGGTGGTATCCGTGTGAACTGTGCTGGCCGTCTTGGTGGCGCAGAAATCGCTCGGACCGAATGGTACCGCGAAGGCCGTGTACCGCTTCATACGCTGCGCGCCGACATTGACTATGGCACTTCTGAAGCCCTGACTGCCTACGGCATCTCAGGCATCAAAGTGTGGGTCTATAAAGGCGACATCATGGAACACGATCCAATGGCTCACGAACGTCGTGCAAACGAAGTTCAAAGTCAGGGTGGTCCATCCCGCCGCTAGGCCGGATGGGATAGTCGAAGGAAGCACAGACAATGTTGCAACCGAAACGTACAAAGTTCCGCAAAGCGCATAAAGGCCGCATTAAAGGCCAGGCAAAAGGCGGAACGGATTTGAACTTTGGCCAGTTCGGGTTGAAAGCAACCCAGCCTGGTCGTGTAACAGCTCGCCAAATTGAGGCAGCTCGTCGTGCCATGAACCGTCACATGAAACGGTCTGGTAAAGTCTGGATCCGCATCTTCCCAGATGTGCCAGTAACGGCGAAGCCTACCGAAGTTCGGATGGGTAAAGGTAAGGGCTCTGTTGATCGTTGGGTGGCTAAGGTTAAGCCTGGCCGCGTGATGTTCGAAATCGATGGTGTCTCTGAAGAAATCGCGCGCGGTGCGTTTGAGCGGGCAGCTGCAAAGCTGTCAGTTGCAAGCCGTATCGTAGAGCGCATGCACTAAGCGGAGAAGAGTAATGAAGGCATCTGATCTTCGTGCCAAGTCGCAAGACGAGCTCCGTGATGAGCTTGTCAGCCTGAAGAAAGAGCAGTTCAACCTGCGCTTTCAGGCAGCGTCTGGCCAATTGGAAAACACAGCACGGGTCAAGCAGGTGCGTCGCGATGTAGCGCGCATTCAAACGATCCTTGCTGAGCAAGCAGAGGCGTAAGGAGAAACTCATGCCAAAGCGTATTCTGCAAGGTGTGGTCGTCAGCGACAAAGGTGCAAATACCGTTGTTGTGAAAGTAGAACGTCGTATCAAGCATCCTTTGCTTGACAAAATTATTCGACGCTCTAAGAAGTACCACGCTCACGATGAGAGCAATGAAATTCAGGTTGGCGACACTGTTCGTATTGAAGAGTGCCGTCCTATCTCGAAACTGAAGACTTGGCGCGTAGTTGCTGGTGAGGCGTAGGCCTCACCTAAAGCTTTGCGTCGGTTTTATTTAATTGAAGAAAAGGGTGTAACCCATGATTCAAATGCAAACCAACCTCGATGTGGCCGATAACTCCGGGGCCAAGAGGGTGCAGTGCATAAAGGTCCTAGGTGGATCTAAAAGAAAGACAGCCGGGGTAGGCGACATTATCGTCGTCTCAGTCAAGGAAGCGATCCCACGGGGCCGCGTGAAAAAGGGTGACGTGCATCGCGCCGTCATCGTGCGTACAGCCAAAGAAGTTCGCCGCAACGATGGTACTGCCATTCGTTTCGACAACAACGCAGCTGTACTTGTGAACAAAAACCATGAGCCAATCGGTACCCGTATTTTCGGCCCGGTTGTTCGTGAACTGCGTGCGAAGAAGCATATGAAGATCATCTCGCTTGCACCGGAGGTACTCTAATGGCCGCTAAATTGAAAAAAGGCGATAAGGTCGTTGTGGTTGCCGGTAAAGACAAAGGCAAGCGCGGCGAAATTCTTTCAGTTCTGCCAAGCGAAGGTCGTGCAGTTGTACAGGGTGTAAACCTTGTAAAGCGTCACCAACGCCCAACGCAGACGAGCGCGGGTGGTATCAACACCAAGGAAGCTCCGATCCAGCTCTCCAATCTGATGATTGAAGACCCTAAGGACGGTGCACCGACCCGTGTAGGTTTCAAAGTCGAGGACGGCAAAAAAGTTCGTTTTGCCAAAAAGTCCGGAGAGGTGATCAATGGCTGATAAAGTTATGCCACGCCTTCGTACGAAGTATGAAGATAAGGTCCGCGCGTCTCTTCAGGAGAAGTTCGGCTATAACAACCCGATGCAGGTTCCAAAACTGGACAAGATCGTGATCAACATGGGTGTTGGTCGCGACGGTGTTCAGGACAAGAAAAAGGTGACCAAAGCGGCTTCAGAAATCGAAGCAATCGCTGGTCAGAAGCCGGTTATTACGCGTGCTCGCAAGTCTATTGCAGGCTTCAAGCTGCGTGAAGGCATGCCGATTGGTGCGAAAGTAACTCTTCGCTCTGAGCGCATGTACGAGTTTCTGGATCGCCTGATTACCATCGCAATGCCACGTATCCGTGACTTCCAGGGTGTTAACCCGAAGTCTTTCGACGGTAACGGCAACTATGCGATGGGTGTCAAGGAACAGCTCATTTTCCCTGAGATCAGCTACGATAACGTAGATCAGGTTCGGGGTATGGACATCATTATCTGCACCACGGCACAGACCGATGACGAAGCTCGTGAGCTTCTCCGCGGTTTTGATATGCCGTTCAAAGCGTAGCAGGAGGGTTTATTATGGCTAAGAAGAGCGCCATTCATAAAAACAAGCGTCGTGAGAAAATTGTCGCTAAGTATGCTGCAAAGCGTGCTGCATTGAAGGCAAAAGTATACGACAAGAGCTTGTCTGAAGACGAGCGTTGGCTCGCTGCACTGCAGCTTGCTGCGCTGCCACGTGACGGTGCAGAGACTCGCCTTCGCAATCGCTGCGAAGTGACCGGTCGTCCGCGCGGTTACTACCGTAAATTCAAGATGTCTCGTATCGCGCTGCGTGAGCTCGGCTCTGCAGCAAAAGTACCTGGCCTTGTTAAATCAAGTTGGTAAAGGGGAAAGCTCATGTCGATGACAGATCCTATCGCAGATATGCTGACCCGTATTCGCAACGGCCTGATGGCAGGAAAATCCGTTGTAACGTCGCCAGCATCTAAAACACGTCAGCGCATCCTCGATGTGCTTCAGCGTGAAGGTTATATTCGCGGCTATTCGCGCACTGAAGGTGAAGCAAACAAAGCTGAGCTTTCAATTGAACTGAAATATATGGAAGGTGAGCCTGTAATTCGCACGATCAATCGTGTGTCTAAGCCTGGTCGCCGCGTCTATAGTTCAGTTCGCGATTTGCCACGTGTTCACAACGGCCTTGGAATTTCGATCGTTTCCACACCTAAGGGTGTTCTCTCAGACGCTGAAGCGCGTGAGAACAATGTGGGCGGCGAAGTTCTCTGCACCGTATTCTAAGGAAGGGTAACGAGATGTCCCGTATCGGTAAAAAGCCTGTGGCTATCCCGTCTGGCGTGACCGTTGCTCTTGACGGTACCGACCTGTCGGTTAAAGGCCCTAAAGGCGAATTGTCGATGTCGTTTGTTCCAGAAGTGACGGTGTCACACGAGGACGACAAAATCACAATTCTGCCTGTTGGTGAAACAAAGCGTGCCCGCTCTATGTGGGGAATGCAGCGTTCCATGGTCAACAACCTCATCGAAGGCGTAACCGCTGGTTACTCCAAGAAGCTTGGTCTTCAGGGTGTTGGTTACCGGGCGCAGATGAAAGGCTCCAGCCTGAACCTGCAACTTGGTTTCAGCCATGACGTAAATTTCCCTGTGCCTGAAGGCATTAAAATCGAAACGCCTGACCAGACCACGATCATTGTATCTGGCATCAACAAGCAACTTGTTGGTGAAACAGCCGCAAAGATTCGTGAGTACCGGAAACCAGAGCCTTACAAAGGCAAGGGTATCCGCTATGACGGCGAATATGTGTTCCGTAAGGAAGGCAAGAAGAAGTAATAGGTGGCACCCATGGCAAAAGCTAACAACAATTTTGATCGGCGCCGCCAGCGTAACCGGATCCAGCTTCATAAAGTTGGTAACGGGCGGCCGCGTCTTTCTGTCCATCGGACAAACCAGCATATTTATGCGCAGGTTATCGACGACGTGAAGGGTGCCACTTTGGCAGCTGCTTCAACACTCGACGCTGACCTCAAATCAGGTGCGACATCAAACATTGATGCAGCATCTAAAGTCGGAAAACTGATTGCCGAGCGGGCCAAAGCCGCGGGCGTTGAGACAGTTGTGTTTGACCGCGGTGGTTTCTTGTACCACGGCCGTGTCAAGGCACTTGCTGAAGCAGCGCGCGATGGCGGCCTGAGCTTCTAGGCTTGGTATAAGGAAAAGGATGTCCCATGGCACGCCCAGAACGCAATCGTGAAGAAAGTGAACTGATTGAAAAGCTTGTCCACATCAACCGTGTGGCCAAGGTGGTAAAAGGTGGTCGTCGGTTTGGTTTCGCAGCCCTCGTGGTTGTTGGTGACCAACGCGGTCGTGTAGGTTTCGGTAACGGTAAAGCCCGTGAAGTTCCTGAAGCGATCCGCAAAGCAACCGAAGCTGCTAAGAAAAATATGATCCGTGTACCGCTGAAAGAAGGCCGTACGCTGCACCATGACATCAAGGGCCGTTGGGGCGCTGGTAAGGTGCTCTTGCGTACGTCGGTTCCTGGTACTGGTATCATCGCAGGTGGTCCAATGCGTGCAGTGTTTGAAGCACTCGGCGTACAGGACGTTGTGACCAAGTCGCAGGGGTCTTCAAACCCTTACAACATGGTTCGTGCAACGTTTAATGCGCTAGGTCTTCAGAACTCGCCTCGCATGGTTGCAGCCAAGCGCGGCAAAAAAGTTGCTGACATTGTCGCCCGTCGCGGCGAAGTGAAAGCGGCAAGCGCCGACGCGGACGCTGTCGAAGCTGCAGAAGCGGAGTAATGACCGATGGCTGCTAAGAAAAAGACAGTAAAAATCACCCAGATCGGTAGCCCGATCCGTCGCCGTGAAGACCAGCGTCAGACGCTGGTTGGCTTGGGTCTGAACAAAATGCACAAAACGCGTGAGCTTGAAGACACGCCAGCAGTGCGCGGTATGATCAACAAGGTGCACCACCTGGTGCGCGTTGAAGATTAAGCCGGCGTTTGGAGAATTGTGATGAAACTCAATCAACTCAATGATAACGCCGGTGCTCGCAAATCTGCGATGCGTGTTGGCCGTGGTATCGGTTCTGGCAAGGGTAAAACCGCCGGTTCCGGTCACAAGGGTCAAAAAGCGCGCTCCGGTGTAGCTATCAATGGCTTTGAAGGTGGCCAAATGCCACTTTATCAACGCCTGCCTAAGCGTGGTTTCAATAGCCGCAACAAAAAGGATTTCCAGCTTCTCAACATTGGTCGCCTTCAAAAGGCAATTGATGCTGGTAAACTGGATGCCAAGTCCCCAATTACTGTTGAGACACTTGTGGAAGCGGGTGTTGTTGGCAAGGTTGTGGACGGTGTGCGTCTGCTCGCGAAGGGTGAACTGAAGGCCAAAGTCGAAATCACAGTGACGGGTGCGTCTGAAGGCGCAGTCAAAGCTGTGGAAGCGGCTGGCGGTAAAGTCACCGTTGCATAACCAACTGCTAAGCCGAGATATTTCTTAAGGGCTGGAGACCGCATTTATGGCATCTGCTGCAGAACAACTTGCGTCCAACATCAGTTGGTCTTCCTTTGCGAAGGCGGACGAACTGAAAAAGCGGATTTTATTCGCACTTGGCGCGCTGATCGTTTTCCGTCTGTGTAGCTATATCCCAATTCCCGGGATTGACGCCGCAGCCGTGGAACGCATGTTTGCTAACCTTCAGGGTGGATTTGTTGACATTGTTAACACCTTCTCTGGCGGTGCTTTGCAGCGGACGTCCATTATTATGCTTGGGATCATGCCGTATATCTCGGCTTCGATTATCATGCAGCTGCTCACCACCATGAACAGCAAGCTTGCAGAATGGAAAAAAGAAGGCGAAACGGGTCGTAAAAAGATCAACCAATTGACACGTTACGGCACCGTCTTCTTGACAATTGTTCAAGGCTGGGCGATTGCCGCTGGTCTTGAAAGCCAGCCAGGTGTTGTGGTGGACCCTGGGCTTTTCTTCCGCTTCACTGCAGTGATCACGCTCCTTGGCGGGACCATGTTCCTGATGTGGCTTGGTGAGCAAATAACCCAGCGCGGCATTGGTAACGGTATCTCGCTTATCATTTTCGCTGGCATTGTTGCTGAGCTGCCGGGTGTTCTCGCTCAGGCATTTGAACTCAGCCGTACCGGTCAGCTTAATGTACCTGTTTTGCTCGCGCTCCTTATTGGGGCTGCAGCGCTGATCTGGTTCATTGTATTTTGTGAGCGTGCTCAGCGCCGCGTTGTGATCCAGTATCCAAAGCGGCAGCAGGGCAACCGTGTATTCCAAGGTGACAAGTCACACTTGCCACTGAAGCTGAATGTTGCGGGCGTTATTCCACCGATTTTCGCAAGCTCCTTGCTGCTCATGCCGCTGACTGTGGCTGGTATGTCTGCGCAGGGCGGTAACGAAATCCTTGGTACTGTCACGGCTATCCTGGCACCAGGCCAGCCGGTGTACATCGCGCTCTATATCGCTTTGATCGTGTTTTTCTGCTTCTTCTACACGGCTATTCAGTTCAACCCTGAAGATACAGCTGACAATTTGAAGAAGAACGGTGGCTTTGTTCCCGGCATTCGTCCGGGCAAACGCACCGCCGAGTATCTTGATTATGTGCTCACGCGTCTGACCGTTATTGGCTCAGCCTATCTGTCCGTAGTGTGTGCGATCCCTGAATTCATCATCAGCGCTTCTGCGATCCCCTTCTACCTTGGCGGAACCAGCTTGCTGATCGTTGTGAATGTGACGATGGACACCGTTAGCCAGATCCATTCACACCTGATGGCACAACAATATGAGGGCTTGCTCAAGAAAGCCCGTCTCAAGGGGGGACGTAACCGATGATCATCATTCTGTTTGGCCCTCCGGGTGCTGGCAAAGGAACACAGGCACAGCGCATTGAGAAGAATCACGGCCTTGTGCAGCTGTCTACCGGTGACATGCTCCGTGCCGCTGTTGCAGCGAAAACCCACTATGGGCAAAAAGCGCAGGAAAAGATGCAGGCCGGTCAGCTGGTTTCAGATGACATTGTGATTGGCATTATCGCGGACCGCATTAAAGAAGACGATTGCAAAAATGGCTTCATCCTTGATGGTTTCCCGCGCAATGTAGCGCAGGCGAAAGCCCTGGATGTAATGCTTTCTGAAGAAGGCGTGAAGCTTGACGCCGTTGTTCAAATGGAAGTGGACGACGAAGCGCTTGTCGACCGTATCTCTGGCCGCTATACATGCGCCAACTGCAACGAAGGTTACCACGATACCAACCTCAAACCGAAGGTTGACGGCGTGTGTGACGTTTGCGGTAGCACTGAATTTAAACGCCGTGAAGACGACAACGCGGAGACCGTTGGCAAGCGTCTGAAGGAATATTACGCACAGACGGCACCGGTGTTGCCGTACTATGCGGAAAAAGGAATTTTGCAGCAGGTGGATGGCATGGCTGCCATTGATGACGTGACTGCACAAATAAACGCAGTTTTATCTGCGTAAAAAACTGTCACAGGACGGTTGACGTACCGGGGTTTATTCATATACTCCCCGGCTTCAACACGTCTTGCGGCTTTATAGTACTTGAACGTGAATTGTTTTGATCAGGAGAATGGTCGTGGCGCGTATTGCAGGCGTTAACATTCCGACCAACAAGCGAGTGGAAATCGCTCTGACTTATATCCATGGCATTGGCCGTACGGCTGCCACGGACATTTGTGAGAAGCTCAACTTTCCACGTGAGCGTCGTGTGGCGGAATTGACGGATGCTGAAGTTATTCAGATCCGTGAAATGATTGACAGTGACTATGTGGTTGAGGGTGACCTTCGCCGCGAAGTTGCGATGAACATCAAGCGGTTGATGGACCTTAAGACTTACCGTGGTCTCCGTCACCGTGCGAAACTACCGACCCGGGGTCAGCGTACGAGCACAAATGCTCGGACCCGTAAGGGTAAAGCGATTCCAATCGCCGGTAAGAAGAAGTAAACATAGGGTTACGCTGTTTAGGGCTCCCCCGTAATTTAGGGTCTGATAGAGATGGCTACAAAAGACACAGGACGCGTAAAGCGCCGTGAGCGGAAAAACATCACCAATGGTGTTGCTCACGTAAACGCGTCATTCAACAATACAATGATCACCATTACAGATGTGCAGGGTAACGCAATTTCCTGGTCATCTGCTGGCATGATGGGTTTTAAAGGTTCTCGTAAGTCCACGCCTTACGCTGCACAGGTTGCTGCTGAAGACGCTGGTAAAAAAGCGCAGGACCACGGCATGAAATCACTGGAAGTGGAAGTTAAAGGTCCAGGCGCAGGCCGCGAGAGCGCGCTTCGTGCGCTGCAGGCGATTGGCTTTACAATCACCTCGATCCGCGACGTGACACCTATTCCGCACAATGGTTGCCGTCCACCCAAACGCCGCCGCGTTTAATCGCACTGACGTTATTGGATAGTATCAGAGTATTGGCACGAATCCCTTGGCAGACTTTATTTTCAAGCTGCCATTCAATATGAGGGTTACACTGTGATCCAGAAAAACTGGCAAGAACTTATTAAACCAAATGGCTTGACGATCGAACCGGGTGCAGACCCACTTCGCAAAGCCAAACTCGTTGTAGAGCCGCTTGAGCGTGGCTACGGCATGACATTGGGCAACGGCTTGCGCCGCGTGCTTCTGTCTTCGCTTCAGGGCGGTGCTGTGACCAGCATTCAAGTTGAAGGCGTTCTGCACGAGTTCTCAAGCGTTCCTGGCGTACGCGAAGATGTGACGGACATGGTCCTGAACATCAAGCAACTGCCTGTGCGTGTTACATCTGATGGCACCAAGCGCCTGCACCTGACGGCCACTGGCCCTGGTGAGGTGAAAGCCAGCCAGATCAGCGAAGTTGCTGACGTTGACATTCTCGACAAAGACCTTGTTCTGTGTCACCTCGATGAAGGCGCGACACTGAACATGGAATTGATGGTGGCATCAGGCAAAGGCTATGTGCCTGCTGAGCACAACCGCCCGGAAGATGCGCCGATTGGCCTTATTCCTGTTGATGCGCTCTACAGCCCGGTCAAGAAAGTATCTTACAAAGTTGAGAACACTCGTGAGGGTCAGGTTCTTGACTATGACAAGCTGACGATGGAAATCGAAACAGACGGTACAGTAACACCTGAAGATGCAATCGCCTTTGCGGCGCGCATTCTGCAGGATCAGCTTTCTGTATTCGTGAACTTCGACGAGCCAGAAGAAGCTGCGAAGCCAGAAGAAGACGAAGAACCAGCGTTCAACCGTCAGCTTCTGCGCAAAGTCGACGAGCTGGAGCTTTCTGTTCGTTCTGCAAACTGCCTGAAAAACGACAACATCGTTTACATTGGCGATCTGGTGCAGAAAACCGAAGCAGAGATGCTGCGCACGCCGAACTTTGGCCGCAAGTCACTGAACGAAATCAAGGAAGTTCTGTCTACCATGGGCCTGCGCCTAGGTATGGAACTGCCAGCTTGGCCGCCTGAGAATATCGAAGAGCTCGCCAAGAAACTTGAGCAAGAATACTAAAACCGGAAAGCCCTTCAGATGAGGGGCTTTCTCTCATAAACCTCCCGCATGTTTAAGCGGGCCACCTACCGGTACTAGGCGGCAATTCGCCCAAGGCCGGATAGGCAATCAGGAGTAAAAACCATGCGTCACAGAAAAGCTGGCCGCAAACTTAATCGTACCGCGTCTCACCGTAAGGCGATGTTCATGAACCTGTCTCAGGCGCTGTTGAAGCACGAGCAGATCGTAACAACTTTGCCTAAGGCTAAAGACCTTGCGCCGATCGTTGAAAAACTGATCACGCTTGGCAAAAAAGGCGGCCTTGCAAACCGTCGCCTGGCGATTGCACGCCTGCAGAACGAAGACCTGGTTCGCAAAGTATTTGATGACCTTGCTGAGCGTTACAAAGAGCGCACTGGCGGTTACACTCGTGTTCTTAAAGCTGGCTACCGTCACGGCGATAACGCGCCAATGGCTGTTATTGAGCTTGTAGACCGCGACGAAGATGCCAAGGGCCAGGACAGCGGCCCGACCGCTGAAGTGGACTTCGGCGAAGACGACGAATAAGTTTCGTTTAAGCACTGATTTGAAAAAGGCGGCTCTTTGGGTCGCCTTTTTTTCTGGGAAATGCAATGACCGATGGCTTGCCGATAAAGAAGCGCAAAGAACTATATAGCGATCCTTTTTTAAGGGTTGCTGAGCAAACATTTGAGCATGAAGGCGACGAGTATCGCTACTTCATTAAAGAAGAGCCAGAATTCGCGGTTGTAGGCGCGGTTACCGATGATAATCAAATCATCATGGTGCGCCAGTTCCGCCCGGGGCCAAGACGATTTTTGTTCGACCTGCCGGGCGGGATGGTGGAAGAGGGCGACAGTCCACTTGAAACTGCCTGTAAAGAACTTCTGGAAGAAACCGGGTATTCCGCCGAAGACATTGAGTTTGTCGCCAGTGCCTACCCGATGGCTTACACAACGGCAAAAAAACACATCTTTGTTGCAACTGGCTGCACAAAGGTGAAAGGCCATGAAGACGAACCAAACATGATTGCGGAGCCGGTATTGCTATCCTTCACAGAATTTGGAGACATGGTAGCGCAGGGAAATGTGCTGGATTTGGATGCCATGATGGTGCTTGCTCAGCGTTTGAACATCCAGATCAGCTTTTCCGCCTCACAAGACGCCTGACATGTCACAATCTTGTGCCTCAAAAAACGTCATGATATTGTTCCGCATGAGCGCCACACGCCATTTGTTAGTTATTCTATCCTTGGTACTTCTTGTGCAACCGAGCGTACGTGCTCAGGTGCCCGAACTTGTTTTATTGACAGAGCACAACCCGCCTGCTGCTTATCTTGACCAAGGCACCGGGCGTATTTCCGGCATGGCTGTCGATGTTGTGGAGGAGTTGCTCTCAAAAACTGAAATCCGCTATTCCATGGCTCTTTTGCCCTGGAACCGGGCCTATCGGCGCGCTACTGCGGAACCCAACGTTTGTGTGTTTCCTGCTAACGTTACTCCAGAGCGACTAAAGGTTTTTAAATGGATAAGCCCAATACTCACTGGGGGTTGGGCAATATTCCAAACACCAGACAGTGAACTGGTTTTGAATGACCTGACTGACCTCAAAAAACACTCGGTGATTGGCAAGCTCGATAGTACAGCAACAGAGATTTTGGAGGACGAACTTGGGGAGCCCATTGCCCGTGCTGTCGACGATGTGGCGGCGGCAAAACTTTTGTTTGGCGGGCGCGTCGATTTTTGGCTTTCGGGACGCACAAGTGTGCTGGACGCCGTTCGTCTTGCTGGTGTCCCCATGCCTAAAGTTGCCTTCGACTGGAAGCCCGCGGAGCTGGGTGTTGCCTGTCACCCTGATACCGCGCCAGCACTTCTCGAAGCGCTTCAAGCTGCGAACGCGGCGCGGCTCAGGCAGATTACAAGCGCGCCTTAGCGCACTCTCCATCAAATTGCCGCATTTATGTCGCGACTAGTCGTAAGGCGGCTTGCGCATCGCGCGTTGCTTCGCCATATAGGGTGCAGAGTTTTCACGAGGAGTAGGTGCACATGAAAGTTCTACGGATACTGTCACTGATCACAGCGGTAATTGGCTTTACGGTAGCGCCTGCGCAGGCGCAACAACGGGTTTTGCCGCAGTCAGCAGAGCAGGTGAAACTTTCCTATGCCCCGCTTGTGTCTGACAGTGCGCCGGCTGTCGTGAACATCTACACGCGCCAGGTTGTGCGGGCCCGCCGATCTTCAATGTTTGATGATCCGCTTTTCAAACGTTTTTTCGGCGACCAGTTCAGCTTTGGCATGCCAGAAGATCGTGTTCGAGGTTCCCTGGGTTCCGGCGTGATTGTGCGGCCGGACGGAATTATCGTTACAAACCATCATGTGATTGAAAGCGCGGACGAAGTCACAGTTGTCCTTGCTGACCGGCGCGAGTTTGACGCGGAGGTGGTCCTTGCTGACCCGCGTACCGACCTTGCGATACTGCAAATCGATTCTGGCAGCGAGCCACTCCCGACGCTCAACCTTGGTGACAGCGACGAAGTGCTGGTCGGTGACATTGTGCTTGCGATCGGTAATCCTTTTGGTATTGGCCAGACCGTAACCAGCGGGATTGTCTCTGCTACTGCCCGCACACAGCAGGGTATCTCCGATTTCGGTTTCTTTATCCAAACCGATGCAGCAGTTAACCCCGGTAACTCTGGCGGTGCTTTGATTGGCATCGATGGCGAGCTTCTGGGCATCAATACCGCAATTTACAGCCGCACAGGTGCATCTAATGGCATCGGGTTTGCCGTGCCTGCCAATATGGTTAAGTCTGTGCTGCGCGCAGCTCTTAACGAGGGCGAGCTGGTGCGTCCGTGGCTCGGTCTGCGCGGTCAGTCCGTTACCAATGATTTGGCGGCGGGCCTAGGCCTTGACCGGGCTGGCGGTGTGTTGATCGATGAAGTTTACCCGGGCGGCCCAGCATCAGCGGCTGGCCTTAATCCCGGTGATGTGATCATGGCAATTGATGGCAAAGAAATCATTGATGAGCCTGCTTTGAATTTCCGTATTGCGACCAAGCAGGAGGGCGACGATGTGCCGCTGGCGGTGCTTACTGATGGTTTCATCCAGGAACGCCGTGTGGCGCTTGCATTGCCACCTGAAGATCCACCGCGCGACGTATCCAAACTGGATGGGCGTCATCCGTTCCAGGGTGTAACCGTTGGGAACATGTCACCGCGCTTTAATGAGGAACTGCAAATCAACACCTTCCGCAAAGGTGTGATTGTGCTGGAGGTGGAACGTCGTTCACCGTCAGCGCGCTATCAGTTCCTGATACCCGGCGATGTGGTGCTTGCGATCAATGGCATATCAGTAGACTATGTGACTGATCTTAATGACGCCATTGATGAGGATGCAGAGCGTTTTGTTTATCAAGTTCAACGCCGTGGCCGGGTGCAGGAATGCATCGTGGTGCCTAACCGTTCCTTCAGGTGCAACACCATTCGGTAAAGCGTTATGAGCGACTTGTTCGCGACCGCAGCTAACGACCAAAGCAGCCTGAGGCCCTTGGCGGACCGGCTTCGGCCCGCCACCATTGATGCGGTAGTAGGGCAAGACCATTTGTTGGGCCCTGATGGCCCACTCGGTCGTATGATTGCTGGCGGAAAGCTCTCAAGCCTTATTTTATGGGGGCCTCCCGGCACTGGCAAAACTACCATCGCGCGGTTGCTTGCCAATCATGCCGAGCTGTCGTTCGAACAAATCTCAGCCATATTCTCTGGGGTCGCGGACCTCAAGAAAGTGTTTGAGGCCGCAAAAATCAGGCGCATGGATGGCCGTGGCACCCTTTTGTTTGTGGATGAGATCCATCGCTTCAATCGCTCGCAGCAAGATGGCTTCCTGCCATACGTTGAGGACGGCACTGTTACGCTGGTGGGTGCAACCACCGAAAATCCGTCGTTTGAGATCAATGGCGCGCTCTTGTCCAGAATGCAGGTTATGGTGCTTAACCGGCACGGCGACGCTGCGCTTGAAGAACTCATTTTGCGGGCGGAGGCGGATGTGGGTCGTCGGTTGCCGTTGACGGCTGACGCCCGCAACAACCTGAAAGCCATGGCCGATGGCGATGGGCGGTTCCTGCTGAATTGTATCGAAACCCTGTTCGAGACAGTTAATGACGAAGAAGTTGGTCCAGAGTTGCTCACCAAGCTTCTGCAGAAACGGGCACCATCCTATGATAAAGACCGTGATGGCCACTATAATCTTATATCTGCACTTCATAAATCGCTAAGGGGCTCTGACCCAGACGCCGCGCTTTATTGGACTGCACGCATGCTAACGGCGGGTGAGGACCCCTTATACATCATCCGGCGGCTAGTGCGTTTCGCAAGCGAGGACATCGGCCTTGCAGACCCGGAGGCGATCCACCAGGCTTTGGCAGCCAAAGATGCCTACGACTTCCTAGGCAGCCCTGAAGGCGAACTGCAGATTGCGCAGGCCGTGCTGTATCTGGCAACAGCGCCCAAATCGAACGCAGCATACCGTGCTGAAAAAGCGGCGAAGCGCGCGGCCAAGTCAACAGGCAGCTTGATGCCGCCAGCCCATATCCTGAACGCGCCCACAAAGCTGATGAAAGACATCGGATATGGCAAGAACTACGCCTATGACCATGACACGGAGGCTGGGGTCTCAGGTCAGAATTACTTCCCGGATGATATGGCCCGCCAGAATTTCTACGAACCGGTCGAGAGAGGGTTCGAGCGGGAAATTCAAAAGCGACTCGCCTACTTCAATAAAATCCGTGCGTCGGCAGAGCCGGGCGACGAGGGTTGACGCGGACTTTCAGCCATTTTGTTGGTATCGACTGGTCGGGGGCTAAAGGAAAACGCCACGCTGGCCTTGCTATTGCCGTTTGCCCGGCTGGCAATGAGGCACCCAGCATCGTCGCGCCGCCGTCCGGCAACAAAAACTGGAGCCGATCGGAGATTGGTGACTGGATTGCCGGTGGCATGGAACTACCGAGCGGTACACGGGCGTTGATCGGCATTGATTCCGCGTTTTCTCTCCCGTTTATCGATGAAGGCGCATATTTGCCCTGTGAAATGCTACCAGACGCTGCACCTGACCTTTGGCCTTTTGTTGATCAGAAAAGCGCAGGCGCCGCAGACCTGTTTGCAGGGCCCTTTGTTGAGGCTTTTGCTGACCATTATCACCGTCCCTCTGCCAAAGGGAAACGATACAAGCGGCGCATGAGGGTCACTGAAACGCTTGCGGTCACGAGCGGGGCGGGTCCCTGTGAAAGCGTGTTTCATTTAATCGGACCAAGCCAGGTAGGCTTATCCGGCTTGTCAACTGTTCGCATGCTCGCGCGCTTGCACGGCCAGAATGGCATCAGCATATGGCCCTATGAGGAACCAGACGGCGACACTGTGCTGGTGGAGATATATGCCGCAGCCTTTGCCAAGCTGGGTGGCCACAGGGGCAAGATTAAGGGCCTTGATGACCTGAATACTGTTTTGGGGTCTCTGAATAGCCAAAAGATGGAGGCCATGCCTGACACTGCACGTGAAGGGGAGCATGCTGCAGATGCGATTGTGACCGCTGCGGGCTTGAGAATAATTGCGTGTGAGCGCAAATACTGGCATCCAGATAACCTATCGACTAAGGTGCGCCGCACCGAAGGTTGGATTTTCGGCATACTCTGAGGGAGCATTCCTTGCAAACATTGGTTGCCATAGCCGTTGGCGGCGCTGCGGGCGCCTTGTCCCGCCATTTTGTGGCCTCTGCGGTCAGCAAGTGGATGGGTCCTGGGTTTCCCTACGGCACAATGACCGTGAATGTGCTGGGCAGCTTGTTGATAGGGTTATTGATCACCGTACTGGCCCACAAGTTTGAGGCCTCGCCTGAGCTGCGTGCGCTTCTCACAGTTGGCTTTCTTGGTAGCTTCACCACCTTTTCCACTTATTCGATGGAAACCGTGCTCCTGATGGAGCGCGGGGACATTCAGGGGGCGGCACTGTATGCATTTGGTTCCTTGGCAATTGGTGTATTGGCACTTCTTGCTGGCATGTGGCTCGGGAGACTTTTGACATGAGCGGCGTTCAAAACATTGAGGTGAAACCAGATGATGATGATGTGCGCATCGACAGGTGGTTCAAGCGCCATTTCCCGGGGGTTTCTTTCGGGCAGCTACAGAAAATCATGCGTAAGGGCGAAGTGCGCCTGGACGGCAAGCGCGTTAAAGGCAAAGAGCGCGTGTTTGCTGGCCAAATCGTGCGGGTACCGCCGCTTGGTGATAGTGCCAATAAACCGGCACCCAAAAACCCGCGTCCGCGCCTGAGTGATCGAGACATTAAAGAAGTACGCAGCTGGGTTGTGTATGAAGACGAATCTGTCATCGCGATCAACAAGCCTGCGGGTCTGCCCACACAAGGGGGTACGGGCCAAAGCCGGCATGTGGACGGTCTTTTGGATGCGCTCAGAGGCAACACTGAACATCGGCCAAAGCTGGTGCATCGGCTCGATAAAGACACGTCAGGTGCACTGCTTTTGGGGCGGACACCAAAAGCAGCTGCGATGCTTGCCAAAGCATTCCAAAGCCGCGAGACCGACAAGCGCTATTGGGCGCTGGTTGCAGGCACCCCTAAAGAGCGCGATGGCCGCATTTCGGTGCGCATGGACAAAGTGGCAGCTAAAGGACACGAGCGCATGGTGGTATCGGCTGACGGCAAGCCGTCGCTCACCGACTATAGCGTGATTGAAAGCGCGGGGCAGATGGCAAGCTGGCTTGCGCTTAAGCCCCACACGGGGCGCACCCATCAACTGCGCCTTCACTGCGCCGAGATGGGGCATCCTATTGTTGGCGATGGCAAGTACGGCGGTCAGGCCGCGTTCCTGACAGGCGCCATTTCAAGAAAACTCCATCTGCACAGTCGCTTTATCACCTTTCCGCATCCGGATGGTGGCATGCTGACGGTGACCGCCCCCATGCCAGACCACATGACTGCTAGCTTTGATTTCCTCGGTTTCACCGTTGGCGATTATGATGACCCGGACTTTGAGTGATCTGAATGGCTGACTTCAACAAACTCGTGGTTTTTGACTGTGATGGCACCCTCGTGGACAGCCAGCACATGATCATTGACGCCATGCATGCCACCTATGACAAACTCAGCTTGCCGCAGGAAGCGGACATCAAGGTGCGGTCAATCGTGGGCCTGAGCCTCGTGGAGGCGATGGCAATGCTGAGGCCTGACGATGAGAGGGCATTCCATGAAGAAATGGCTGAGATTTACAAGCGCGAGTTCTACCGCTTGCGGGTTGAGGAGGTGGCTCAGCCGGACCCGTTGTATCCCGGTACCAGAGAAGTGCTGGAGGCACTGAGCAACGATGGATTTCTGCTGGGCGTGGCCACTGGCAACTCGCAGCGGGGCTTGGCCCGGGTTATCAAGGAACATGAGCTTGAAGGGGTTTTTGTCACCCTTCAGACTGCTGATGGGCACCCATCAAAGCCACACCCCTCCATGGTACAGACCGCGATGGCGGAAGCGGGTGCCGACCCAACCACAACTCTGATGGTGGGGGACACTAGTTATGATATGATGATGGCGCGTTCCGCCGGTGTGTGTGCGGTGGGCGTCAAATGGGGGTACCACAGCGAGCATGAGCTCCGGGAAGGTGGCGCACATCACCTGCTCGAGAGCTACGACCCTTTGCATGGGATCGCCTCAAAATGGGGAAGCGATAATGACGGCACCTGAGCATACTGAGCCTGATCAAACTCTGAACGAGATGATGCAGAAACCTCGTATTGGTTTTCTGATTGCATCGGGTGTAGCTGCCGTTTTGGCCGTCGTGGCCTACATCTATGAAGACGAGATCGTCAACGCTGGCCAGGCAGATGGCAGCCTGACATATGCGATATTGCTGATCGTGCTTGTGCTTGCAGCCATGTTCCTGATGGTCTGTTACCGTGTGCCCAGCATGGGTAACCGGCTCCTTGGCTATCACCGACTGAACGCTCAGCCTAAAATGACAGCCAAGTCAGATGTTCAGTATTCCGCTGGGTTTAAGTCTGACACCGGCGTCGAGACCAAACGCCTGAACAGTCGCCGCAAACAAGCCCGACATTCTCGCAAGAAACTGGCCGCAGTGACACGCGAGATGCAGCAGCAATCAGCAGAACAAAAACCTGAAGGCGACAGCTGATATGAAAAAATTCTATGACACCGCCACCGTATCTCCAGAGGGGGGCGGTTTTTCTGTTCTGCTGGATGGCCGTGCCATCAAAACACCGAACAAAGCACCCCTTTTAATGCCGTCAGAGGCGCTGGCAAAGGCCGTGGCGGCAGAATGGCAGGCGCAATCAGACGATGTTTTGCCAGAGACCATGCCCATGACGCGGCTTGTGAACACGGTGATTGACCGTGTGGCACCGCGGGCAGATGAGGTGGTTCAGGAACTGGTGGCTTACGCTCACACCGATTTATTGTGTTACCGCGCGGTGGACCAGGACGAGCTTGTGGCCGCACAGGCCAAAACATGGCAGCCTTATCTGGATTGGCTCAAAGCTGAGCTGGGCGTCGACCTGGAAGTTACGAGTGGCATTGTACCGCTCACTCAGTCAGAGGCAGCAATCGAGACGCTAACCAATGAAATTGCCAGTTTCGATAGTTTTTCCCTATCAGCGTTCCATGCGTTTGTATCTGGCTTCGGTTCTATTGTATTAGCGCTCGCATTGGTGCGCGGTTTCCAGGACTTTGGGACCTGCTGGAAGGCAAGTCTCGTGGACGAAACCCATCAGGAAGCCCTTTGGGGCCTGGATGCAGAAGTTGAAGAAACACGCGCACGACTGAAGGCAGAGATGCTGGCTAGCCTTGATTTATGGCATTTCTCTCAAAGCTAAAATGCTGGAAAAGCTACCGAACAGCAGATAAGAAGAGTTGGGTTCAACGCGGCGGCCATTTTGGCTTGCTCGCCAACTGGTTACGGGTTGGGACATATTCATGAAGCAAATCCTTGAAAAACTGGAAAATAAACGTGCGGAAGCACGCCTCGGCGGCGGTGAAAAACGTATCGAAGCGCAGCATGCTCGCGGCAAGTTAACAGCGCGCGAACGCATCGAATTGCTGTTGGATGATGGCAGTTTCGAAGAATACGACATGTTCGTGGAGCACCGCTGCGCTGACTTCGGCATGGAAGACCAGAAGTTTGCTGGCGACGGTGTGGTTACTGGTTCGGGTACCATTAATGGCCGCCTGGTTTATGTTTACAGCCAGGATTTTACCGTTTTTGGTGGCTCACTTTCCCAAACGCATGCTCAGAAAATCCTGAAGGTCATGGATATGGCCATGAAGGTGGGCGCACCGGTTATTGGCCTCAATGACAGTGGCGGTGCCCGCATCCAGGAAGGCGTCGCGGCCCTGGGTGGTTACGCGGACGTGTTCCAGAAGAATGTACTGGCTTCCGGCGTGGTGCCACAGATATCCATGATCATGGGCCCGTGTGCGGGCGGCGCTGTCTACAGCCCGGCGATGACAGACTTCATCTTCATGGTTGAAGACAGCAGCTATATGTTCGTGACCGGCCCTGACGTTGTGAAAACGGTTACCAATGAAGTGGTAACGCAAGAGGAACTCGGCGGCGCCAGCACGCACACAACCAAGTCAGGCGTGGCAGACAAAGCGTTTGCCAATGACGTGGAGGCGCTCGCGCAGCTGCGTCGTTTCTATGATTTCCTGCCGCTCAATAACCGGGAAAAAGCGCCTGTCCGGCCGACGTTCGATAAAGCCGACCGCATGGAAAGCTCATTGGATACGGTGATCCCCTCGAACCCGAACAAGCCATACGACATGCATGAAGTGATCAACAAAATGGTCGACGAAGGCGACTTTTTCGAGCTTCAGCCAAAGCATGCAGCAAATATCATCATCGGCCTTGCGCGCATGGACGGCGAAACTGTTGGCATTGTTGCGAACCAGCCAATGGTGCTCGCCGGTGTTCTGGATATCGACAGCAGTAAAAAAGCTGCGCGGTTTGTGCGCTTCTGCGACTGTTTCAATATTCCAATTGTCACGCTTGTTGACGTGCCGGGCTTCCTGCCGGGTACAGCACAGGAATATGGCGGCATCATCAAGCATGGCGCCAAGCTTCTGTTCGCTTACGGCGAGGCAACTGTGCCAAAAATCACCATCATTACACGCAAAGCCTACGGCGGTGCCTATGATGTGATGGCGTCCAAGCACTTGCGCGGCGACCTCAATTACGCCTGGCCAACGGCGGAAATTGCCGTGATGGGCGCCAAGGGCGCGGTGGAGATCCTTTACCGCAAGGAAAAAGACGATGCCGACAAAATCGCAGCCCGCACCAAGGACTATGAAGACTTGTTCGCGAACCCATTTGTGGCGGCGCAGCGTGGTTACATTGATGATGTGATCATGCCGCACAATACCCGTGCGCGGGTCATCAAGGGCTTGAAGAAGCTCGCGAACAAAGACCTCGAGAACCCCTGGAAGAAGCACGACAATATTCCACTTTAAGGCAGTTCACATGCGCGCATTTTTGAGAAAACACCAAAAGACAATCGGCCTGCTGTTCATTGCAGTCGCTGTCGTTTTGTTCATCGACAAGGCCGTCGACCTTGGGTCTGAGGCCGTTTCGATGCTGGGTGAAATCATGCTGGCAGTAGTGTTTTTCACGGTTGGCTACGTGTTTGTGGTGCAGCCAATGGGCAAGGGTAAATCCGATACGCCCAAGGAAGACGAGTAGGAGAACCCACTTGCGTCGCCACATGCTCAGCCACGAAGGGGAAGAGATGACGGGCATCCGCGTGCGCGGCGTTGAAGTGACGCGCATGGAAGGCCTGACCGACGCCATGTTTGGTTTTGCGATTACGCTTCTGATTGTGTCGCTCGAGCCGCCAACCTCGTACGAGCAACTCGTTTCTCTAATGCTCAGCTTTCCAGCGTTTGGTGTTACTTTCATGCTGATGATGTTCATCTGGTACTGGCATTATCGCTTCTTCCGTCAGTATGGGCTGAATTCCGGCAAGGTAATATTGGCAAACGCTTTCCTGATGTTTGTGGTCCTGTTGTTTGTATTTCCGCTTAAATTCTTTGCGACCATTGTTATCGATACAATTTTTCTGGAGCGCTGGGCCGGCATTGATATGCCAGACCAATTGGATCGAACGGGCCTGAATTACCCTATATTGCACACGATCTATGCAATCGGGTTTGCTGCGGTGTTTATCTGTTTTTCGTGGCTGTACAAGCTGGCCTTGGATGCGCGCGACGCGCTCGATCTGACCGCCTATGAACAGCAGGTCACTCGTGTGCACATCAATATGTATTTGCTGGTGGCGGCAGTGCCATTGCTTACGATCCCGCTGGTTTGGTTGCCGACCAAATGGGCGCCGATGATTGCCGGCATGTCCAACTTCTTCATTTGGCCAGTGACCATGATTTATGGCCGCATGACCCAGCCGAAACTCAATGCCCTGAAGGAGGCCAGCTGATGGCGCGGCCCCTTCCCAAAGACCTGGAGCGCGAAATCGCTGGCACTGCTAAGCGATCTGAGCTGCGCTCGGTTGCGGTGATGGGCTTTATGGGCGGCACAGCCGTGGGTATCGGTATTGGTGCATCTTTTTCAGCGGCGATCGATGGATCGCTCGCATTCATGATTGGCGCAGCCATTGTTGCTGCGCTTTGGTTTTTTGCCGGTCGCCGGCGGACTGAAAAGTAGGAGCAAAGTCTCGTGTTCAATAAAATCCTGATTGCCAACCGGGGTGAAATCGCTTGCCGGGTTATCAAAACGGCACGCCGCATGGGCATTAAAACCGTGGCGGTTTATTCGGACGCAGACGCGGACGCCCTGCATGTTGAAATGGCGGACGAGGCGGTACACATCGGCCCGCCCGCGGCGGCGGAAAGCTACCTGCTGGCGGACAAAATTCTCGACGCCTGCAAGCAAACCGGCGCAGAAGCGATCCATCCTGGCTATGGCTTCTTGTCTGAGCGTGCGAGCTTTGTTGAGGCGGTTCAAGCTGCTGGCCTGGCGTTCATCGGTCCTGACCCGCACGCGATTGACGCCATGGGTGACAAAATCACGTCCAAGAAATTGGCGGCTGATGCGGGCGTGTCAACGGTTCCCGGTCATATGGGCATTATCGCGGACGCGGAAGAAGCTGCCAAGATTTCCTCTGAAATTGGCTACCCCGTGATGCTGAAAGCCTCTGCCGGTGGTGGCGGTAAAGGCATGCGCATCGCCTACAGTGACGAGGAAGCGCGCGAAGGCTTTATCTCAGCGCAGAATGAAGCCAAAGCGAGTTTTGCAGACGACCGCGTATTTATTGAAAAATTCGTCGAAGAACCCCGCCATATTGAAATTCAGGTCCTTGGCGACAAGCATGGCAATGTGGTTTATCTGGGCGAGCGTGAGTGTTCCATCCAGCGTCGTCACCAAAAAGTTGTCGAGGAGGCGCCGAGCCCGTTTCTGGATGAAGCCACCCGCAAAGCCATGGGCGATCAGGCTGTGGCACTCTCGAAAGCGGTGGACTATTGCAGCGCTGGCACCGTTGAATTCATCGTCGACAAGAACAAGAACTTTTATTTCCTTGAGATGAATACCCGCCTGCAGGTGGAACACCCGGTGACCGAATATATCACGGGCATTGACCTTGTGGAGCAGATGCTGCGGGTTGCCAATGGTGAGAAACTCAGCATTACTCAGGACGATGTGAAATTGACTGGCTGGGCCGTTGAGAACCGCGTGTATGCAGAGGACCCTGTGCGCGGCTTTTTACCATCAATTGGCCGCCTGACCCGTTACCAGCCACCCGCTGAAACAGAGGGTGTGCGTGTGGACACAGGTGTTTATGAGGGCGCCGAAATTTCCATGTTCTATGACCCGATGATCGCGAAGCTAGTGACTTACGGCGAGACACGGGACGAAGCCATTGCATTGCAGCGCAGCGCTCTGGACGAGTTCTATATTCGCGGCATTGCGCACAATATCCCGTTCTTATCTGCCCTGATGGCGCACCCGCGTTTCCAGTCTGGCAATATGACCACTGGCTTTATTGCGGAAGAATACCCAGACGGCTTTCACGGCGGCGCGCTGACTGACGACGTGAAAAACGCGCTTATTGCATCCGCAACTTTCATCAATGCAGTGGAACAGGCGCGCGCCACTCAAATGGAAGGCCAGATTAGCACACCGCCCGGCCCGCAAGACCGGGAGTGGTCGATCGGTATTGATAATGAGACCGTGACTGCCTCCATCGTGCCCTTGAAAGAGCATGCAGAGGTTGTTTTTGGTACTAATAAAGTTGCCGTAAAAAGCGACTGGGTGCCTGGCACACCAGTTATGAAAGTGACGCTGGACGACCGCGAGATGGCCATCGAAGTGGACAAAAACAGCCTTGGCTGGACCCTGACCACAGACGGTGTTTCCAAGCATGTGCGGGTGATGTCCGCACGGGCGGCAGAGCTGCTGGCTTTGATGCCCGAGAAAGAAGCGCCAGACACATCGAAGTTCCTGCTGTGCCCAATGCCAGGCCTTGTGGTTTCCATCAATGTTGAAGAAGGCGAAGAAGTGAAGGCAGGTCAGTCACTTGCGGTGGTTGAAGCCATGAAGATGGAAAACATCCTGCGCGCGGAAAAAGACGGTGTGATCGCCAAAATTTCGGCGACCGCAGGCGACAGCCTTGCCGTTGATGCCGTGATTATGGAATTCGAATAGGGCCGTTCACCCTATTCGTTTGCTTCTGCGAACTTTTCAAACTCATCCATGATGCGGGACAGATATTCGTCCCGCACGCTTAGTCGGTCGCCATCCTTTTTGGCATTCTCGATGAAGCTTTGGTGCAGCGCCTTGTCGTTTGCGATGGCGATGGCGGCATCGCCCATGGCTTCATAACTCTCATAAGTCGGCGCGTTTTTCACCATATAGCCAACATCGCCGATGGGGCGGGTTAGCACAGGCACATGACCCTGCAGGGCTTGGGCTGCGCCGCTGCCGCCGCCCGCGCGGTCCGGATTGATGAAGGCATCACACAGTTCGTAAACCGCCATAATGTCCGGCTGCATGCCGGCGAAATGGCATCGGTCCGCAAGACCCGGCCAGTCTGCCATCGTTTCTTCATAGCCTTCGAATTTCCCGGCAAACAAAAAGTAAGCGTTGCTGTTATCCGCAATACGCTGCAGGAGCGTGAGGAATTCTTTGTCGACCTCCTGACCGAGGCGTAGTCCAATAACAGCATACAAGAAGGCATCATCCGGCACATTGAACTGGGCGCGGGTGAGTTTCGAATACTGAATTTTCTGGTGATAGCCGGGTGTCGAAACAAACAAATGCTTGTGCAATGTACCTTCGGCCTCAAGCTCACCCTGTTGCTCGTCGGTGAGTTCATCCCAGGTGTGGAAATGCTGGCGCCGCGTAATCGCCGTGCCTCGGCCGGACATATAGAAAAAACAGAAGGCCCGGTCGCCAAACGGTTCTGCCAACATATTGGGTGCACCAATCGACAGGATCATCTCCGGATCAAAATCATGCATGATTTTAAGGGTTTGCCTGACAGCGGGTTCAGTGAATGTGCCGCGGCCTGTCATCACAAACCGGAGCTGCACGCCTTCATAATTAACGGTGGATGCGTTCAGGAATTGCTCGGCAAACTGGCCGATTCCTTGTGGAACTAGTGGACCCGTCGGCTCGCTTGTTGTTTCACTCGAGCAAACAATCATGACATTTTTGCCATGGTTTTCGGTCAGGTTTTTAGCGAATTCGAGCGTACGCACGCTCGGGGCATGCGGTGGCATCAGCATTTGACGCGTGAGCACAATCACGTTCCCGGTACGCCTAAATTTGGGTGGCGCGCCGTTGCAGACTTGCTGATACACGGCATCCACCACATCAACGGTACGGTTGAACACTGAAACGAATGTATCACGCCCCAAATGCTGCTTCAGGCGCTTGTCTGTGCCCTCCTTCTGGCTGAACTGCCACCAATTGAGGGTTGCCAGTACGGAGGCGCCATCCGCCAGAGTAGGGGCATAGCTGTCCAGTAAGGCCTTGAGGTTCATGGAACTCATCTGCTTACCCTCTAGGTAGAGCAACATGCTTTCGATCAAGATAGCCTTGTAAACATCCTTGGTATTCCGCCCGGCTTTCAGATGCTTGATAAGAATTTTCCGCGTCTTCGCATTCAGCTCAGGCGACAGAAGGGAAGGTACCACTTTGTGCAAATCTCGCTTCAGGTCCTCCGGCACAGCAAGCTGAGGTTGCGACAAAAATGAAACGATTTGCGTTATATCGTTGGACATTGGGGGGAAGGACCCTCTATTTGAAAATACACATGTGCGGAAACAGTGGCCGATGGTAACCCTAAATGTATGACAAACAAGCGCAAACCGCTGACATCCTGAAAATTTTGGAAGCACTGGTGGCGTTTGACACCACAAGCTTCAAATCCAACCTGGACCTGATTGATTTTGTCGCTGCCAAACTGGAAAAGGCAGGGGCAAATGTGCATGTGCTGAAGGCCAAAGACCAGCCAAAGGCGAACATGGTCGCGACCTTTGGTCCCAATGTTCCAGGCGGCGTTGTTCTGTCCGGGCATACAGACGTTGTGCCCGTTGAAGGGCAAGAATGGACATGTCCCGCGTTTGAAATGACCGAGAAGGACGGCAAACTCTTTGGTCGCGGCACTGCAGACATGAAGGGTTTTCTTGCCGTTGCGCTGGCGCACGCAGACGATTTTGCCAACGCAAGCCTCAAAAAGCCGATCCATTTGGCTTTTTCATTTGATGAAGAGGTCGGCTGCACGGGTATTCAGGAAATGCTGCCCTTTTTGTCAGACTATGTCGCTGCACCGCGCCTCGTTGTGATCGGGGAGCCCACTTCAATGCAGGTGGCAACCGCCCACAAAGGCCAATATGTGGCCAAGACGCGCATCGTCGGTCGGGAGGCGCACTCCAGTCGCCCCGATGACGGCGTCAACGCGGTTGTCGTTGCCGCCGAGCTGATCCGTTACATTGATGACATGGCAAGCCATGTTCGGCAGGCTGGGCCGTTTGACGAGAGTTTTGAGCCTCCTCACACCACGTTCAATATTGGGCCCATATCCGGTGGCAGCGCCTTCAATATTATCTCTAACAAGTGCGAATTTGACTGGGAATTCCGCTTTTTGCCAGACCAGGACGGACCTGCCATCATCGCCGCTTATATGGATCACATCGAGCAAAAAGTCTTGCCAACGATTAAAGCGAAATTCCCGGAGTGTGACATCACCAACGAAATATGGGCCTACCTGCCACCCCTAAAGGCGGACCCCGGCAGCGACGGTGAAAGTTTTGCGATGAGCTTGGCCCAAAAGAACGAGTCGACAGTTGTGGCCTTCGGTACTGAAGCTGGTCATTTCCAGGGACTGTCCTTCCCAACAGTGGTATGTGGGCCAGGGGATATTGCCCAAGCCCACAAGCCAGATGAGTTCATTGAAATCAGCGACTTAGAGGCTTGTTCCCGCTTCATGGTGCGAGTGCGGGAGGCCATGTGCCAATGACCAGCACGCCAGACTTCAAAGCTGTGCGGGTTCGCATTTACGGCAAGGTGCAGGGCGTTTGGTATCGTGGGTGGGTGCAATCGAAAGCGCAACCGCTTGGCATATTTGGGTGGGTCAGAAACCGTGAAGACGGCACAGTTGAAGCTCTGTTTTGCGGTTCGCCAGCGGTAGTGGACCGCATGCTTGCGCTCTGTATGCGCGGACCGGAAACGGCGAGAGTTGACCGTATCGAAACTGAGCCGGCGCAAGGCATTGCCCCGAAACGTTTTGAAGTAAAACCGACGGTTTGAGTGGGCTAAAGCGACTCAATCTACGCCTGTATTTACTCATCTATAGTCCATTGAACTAAGTCCTCCGTAGAAAGATGGTCACACAAGAGTGTGTTTTGCAGTTTGTGACACAGCCGTGTATGCGCAGCTGCAGTAGGATTTCGTTTTGTTTACTAGGGCCTAAATCATGCAGCCGAATGAAAATAGCCCGTTGACGATGCAACAGCTGCCGTTGACGCACTTGCCGGAAGTTACAGAATTTAAAGAGATCCTCTCGCTATACGCTTCAAAACTTGAAGGTCGGCTGATGCCGCGCTGGCAGGATTTTTCATTCTCTGAATTTGTCGGTTGGCATCCGCGACTGGCCCTTTCCCAGATTGAAGGTGATGACCTTCGCTTTCGAATTTTTGGTACCGCATTTGTTGAGTTGTTCGCCCGGGATTTAACAGGCCAACTATTGATCGGCTCCATGGTGGCCGAACAAACCCAGTCTACAAAAACTCATTTTCACGCTCTCTTGAACGGCCCAAGGATAGGTCTGGCCAAAGGGCGTGTGCCAGCTGAAGGCAGAGGCTTCCTGCGGTTTGAAGTGATCGACCTGCCGCTTGCAGATGAAAATGGCGAGGTAAGCCATTTTCTTCATGCTTGTGCACCCCCGACCGAGCGAATGTCCGCCGCTTAAGGGTCTTGCGCGGACAATGATCGGATTTTTAGGTGTTAAGCAAAATCAACGAATTTGTTGAACGGCATTTCCCTTAGCCTGGTACCGGTTGCCGCATAAATTGCGTTGGCGAGTGCAGGTGCAGCCGGCGGAAGGCCTGGTTCACCAAGGCCTGCTATTTCTTCGGCTTGCTCGGAAAAACCAACATGAATTCTGGGGGATTGATGCAGTCGCATGCCTTCAAATTGGTCGAAATTGACCTGCTGCGGAATACCGTTTTCGTATGTCCTTTCGCAATTCATGGCGTGCGCGAGACCAAAAATCACGCTACCCATCACTTGCGCTTCTGCATTCACAGGGTCCAAAACTGTGCCGCAGTCTATCGCAACCCATACATCATCAATCCGAATGCCTTGGTCGGACACAGTTACATCAATAACTTCAGCGGCCGGTACGCCGTGCGAATAGCCAAAAGCGACACCACGCCCGCGGTTTGGTCCTATATCTGTGCCTTTCCAATTGGCCATTTCGGCCACCAGTTCCACAACACGTCGGCTATCACTGTGATGAAGCAGCCTCAATCGCTCTTCAATCGGGTCCGCACCAGATTTTTCGATCAATTCGTCCAAGAACCCCTCATGGAAAAATATGTTGGAACATGCGCCGGGTGACCGCCATGACCCAATGGGTAGCATCTCTGGTGCTCTGTATGCCGAAACACGATAGTTCGGAATTTTGTAAGGCTGATCCCCTGCGCCCCAAAACAGGGTTGTGTCAGGCCCCGGTGGCACGATAAACACACGCCCGAACCAGCTGTCTATCACTGATTGGCTAATCACATCCATGTCCATGCATTCAACATGGCCAGCGCGCACACTACCACGGGCTTTGGCAAGAGCCATCGGGCGCGGGTAATCCTGGATGGTGTCCTCTTCCCGCGAAAGCGTTGTTTTGACCGGT
This sequence comes from Kordiimonadaceae bacterium, assembly GCA_017640725.1. GTDB lineage: Bacteria > Pseudomonadota > Alphaproteobacteria > Sphingomonadales > Kordiimonadaceae > Kordiimonas. The sequence continues at coordinate 32,050 of JAEPQB010000003.1, forward strand.
ATTCCCGGCACGGCCTGGGCCAATTCGATGGCCGGAATCAGATACTCACCGTCCAGACGCCGCCCAAAACTGCCACCAGCTGGCAACGCATGTAGCGTAATATCTTCTGCTGCCAGACCTGTTTTTTCGGCAGCAAACTTCTTGAGGGCGTCTGGCACTTGGGTTGCTGTCCAGATGTCCAGGTGAGTTTTGGTGTACAGAACTGTGCAGGAAATTGGCTCCAATGCACCATGCGCCAGATAGGGTACTTTGTATTCCACCTCTAACGCGTCCGAGCGGTTGGCAAGGCTGCTCTCTACATCCCCTTCGTCCTGCATCTGACTATTGAGATTGTCTGGTGTGTCTGCCTCCCGCAAAACGTCCCACATTTGATCAGAGGACAATATTTTGTTCGCCGGTATCCAGCTAATTTCTAACGCAGCTGCTGCCTGGAACGCGCGCCACGTGTTGTCGGCAATCACACCGACGCCGCCAGTTACAGGGACGATTTTTTTGACACCACGCACTGTTGTGGCAGCGCCGGCATCAAATTGCCGTGCAGTGCCACCCACCATTGGGTTTCTCACAACAGTGGCATGCAGCATATTTTCAAGGCGCACATCAATCCCGTAGTTTTGGGTGCCCGTTGATTTGGCAACAATATCCGTACGCTGTTGCGGTTTGCCCAGGAAGCGCCAGTCGGCTGGGGGTTTCAGCGAGACACTTGTTATGGGAGTTAGTTTGGCGGCTTCCCGGGCTAACTTGGTATAGGGGATGGTTGAACCGTCAGGTATTACGACAGAGCCATCCCGAGTTGACAGCTTACTGCGCGGCGTGCCTGTCAGGTTGGCTGCTGCTTGTTTGAGTGTCTCGCGGGTAACCGCACCGGCTTCCCGCAAGATTTTTTCCATGCTGGCAGTCGATGAAGAGCCCCCTGTGAACTGCGCAGCTGTCAGTTTGGCGAAGGTCTTCATAGCGGACCGGGTTGCCTCAGGCACAAACCCTTTATCATAGTGAAAGAAGGGCAGCCCATTGGCCGCGACGACCCCGTTTGCGTATGCCGCATGCGGTTGGCCAGTATCCAGGCGAACCGAGTGAGGATCAACATCAAGCTCCTCTGCAATCAGATAGGCTTGCATTGAGGCAATGCCTTGTCCGACATCTGCTCTCGGCACAATGAAGGTAATCCCGTCTTCGGAGATTTTCACAAACGCGGTCATCGCGGCCTCGCCGTCTTCCAGGGTATTTGTCAGGGGATTGGCTGGATCACGCGCAATAAAATAGGTACCAATCACCAAACCGCCTGTAACAGCAGCGGAGGAAACTAAGAACCTGCGACGGCTGATGGTTTTTTCTGCCATTATTCGCCCTTTCCGCCTGCGAGCGCTGCGGTTTTAATTGCAGCCTTTATCCGGGGGTAGGTGCCACATCGGCACAGATTACCGGACATGGCGTCGTCGATATCTTGATCCGTTGGATTTGGCACTGACTGCAATAGGTCTGCGGCCTGCATGATTTGGCCGTTCTGGCAATAGCCGCATTGCGCTACCTGATGATCAATCCAGGCCTGTTGCAAGACGTGTGGAGCGTCCGGGGAGCCCAGTCCCTGGATTGTGGTGATTTCTCCCCATACATCAGATAGCGCAAGTTGGCATGAGCGCACGGCCGTGCCGTCCACATGAACTGTGCAGGCGCCGCATTGCGCAATGCCACAGCCGTACTTAACGCAAGTAACACCAAGTTCGTCGCGCAGCACCCAAAGCAAGGGCATATCTTGTTCGGCATCAACGTCAAATGAGGTGCCATCCACTGTAATTTGCATGTTCTGTTCCTGCCAGTTCTTCCCCAAAAGGCCTTTCAATAATCTCGAATTTTGCTCAGATGAGAACTTGCAATTATGGTCAAACGACTAACCAAAACAGGCACGGCCATTATATGGTGGACTGGCGGCCAGGCATGCAGGAGGGTTGGTGACATCATGACTGACAAATTGTTCCCAATAGGTATCGCTGTTCAAGCTGTAGGCCCGATTTTGGCGGTCGATGAGGCCCGAATGCTTGATTTAGCGGGCCTGGATATGACCCCAGCTGACGCGAAAACGGCACTCGTTACAGCAGACGAGTATTTTCGTGTTTGGGAGGCTGCGGAACATTTATCAACACAGCAGTCTGCAGGCTATGCGGTGGGCATTGCCTTGGCGAACAGCCAGTCAGCACCCGCTTTTCAAGCGCTGACGTGCGCGCCCAATTTTTTGACTGGTCAGCAACGGCTTTCGAAATACAAAACTCTGGTTGGTCCCATTAAATCGCGTGCACTGGTTCGCGATGACACGCTGACAGTTGAGTATTTTTCTGCAGATCCAAACGCGAAAATGCCCGCTGGCGCTGGTCTTGCGCATGTTTGTTATTCCGCAAAAGCAATTCGGAACCTGACTAGCAAACCCGTAACGCCTATTGATGTGGAGCTCTTAGACGTTGATGTACCTTGGCCTGTGAAAGAATTTCTTGGCGCCAACATCTACGCCGCGGAAGGAAATCAGACCTCCATCAGCTTTTCCCTTGCTGACGCAGAACTACCCTTCATCAGCGAAAACACGGTTCTTTGGCGTCATATTGAACAAAACCTGATTGCTGAGTTAACCGAACAAATTACCAGCACCCCCTTTGTTTCACTGGTGAAAGAACGTGTAATTAAGCAGTTACCGAGTGGGGTCGTTTCTGCCTCTCGGATCAGTGAACAATTAGGCATGAGCCAAAGCACATTTCAGCGACGATTGAAACGTGATGGCACTAGCTACAAGCAGATTCTGGATCGAGTTCGAGTCAGTATGGCAACGTCATATTTGAAGCAGGGCAGTGTTCAGCTCGCTGAAATTTCACTGATGCTTGGGTATGCAGATCCCAACAGTTTCTTCCGTGCCTTCAAGGCTTTAACCGGGATGACGCCGAACGAGTTTCGCGACGCCAATGGTGTTTAGCCGGGCAATTAATGAGGACGATGGCATGCCAATCAAACTGAAATGGGTTATAGCGATTTTGATGGGCGCAACCGTTTTCAGGGCGCAAACAATCCTGTTTCTGTCATCAGTAGAAACCTTCGGTGGCCCGGCGCCAGACGCCTGGTTCGGGCCATGGCTGAGTGATGCCATTTTGGGCTTTCTTGTGCCGGTCATGGTGTTTTTGTTTTGGCGGAGTCGCAGTGTCAAGATTTGGGGCGCGCTCGTTGTTTACAATGGCATTGGTGCTTTTGACTATTCTCAAGGGTTGATCACCCAGGTATTGAGTCCCATGCCTGCCGAGATGGCGTCTCCTACGTCCGTTTATGCGGGCATTGCTGTTTTCTTGGTGATGCAATTGGTTGTATTGGTATTGCTTTTTAGTCGCACGGTAGTGAGGCATTTTTGCCTGCACAAATGACCGTTTGAGGCACTTCAATGAGTAGCTATTTCAGAAATGCTATGCCCGAATTTTAGTGTCCGACGGCGCAACAACGCTAAGCGCTAGGTCGATGGAAGAACCATCTGTACTCATTGGGAACACGGAGCGAATTATTTTGATAAAGCTTCGGTCTGCAAGCGGCATTTTTGTCTCGCCCACATAAGCCAAGTTATTCTCAAGGCAAACTTCAATGCTCTTATAGGTGGTAAGAGCGTCTTCAGGGGACTGCATGCGGCCGACAGGCATGCCCGTCAGGTCGCGACCGACCATATGGCCATACTCTGTCCCGCACAGTCTGTATCGGAAGCGGAAATCGCGATCGTTTAAATGGGATTGCTGTCTTGATTCTTTCGGTGCCAGGGGCTCTTTTGTTACCATGACCACCCAAGGTAATAGTTTGGGCAGTCGCGCAGGATTTAAGGATTGGCGAGGGAATACACCATTGTCAGTGAGTTCATTCTCCCAATAGCTGTGAAACAGGCGCACAGGGTGACTTTCTGGCACATCTTCAAAAGGAATTCTTCCTAATTTTTCAAACACGTTTTGGGACACAACTGATGGATTTTCTTGGTTGCCAGCGGGACAGACGGGGCACACTCTCACATGAGGGTTAACAAATGGCGAACATTTCAGACTGTTGGGTGCAGTTTTTAGACTTGAAAAACCGGGTGTGTCTCTTCAATTGAATGTGATGAGCCGACGCCAGGCGCGTCCGGGGCCGGCTCAACTTCAAGGTGCATCCTGCGTGGTGCGAGGCCGAATATTTCGTCAAAGACTTGTTTGAGGACAACATCAAGGTCATCCATGGTGACGGGGAGGCCAAGGTCTGCAAAGCTGGTGACGCCGTGCTCGGCGATCCCGCAGGGTACAATTCCCTCGAAGTGGCTCAAATCGGGCTCCACGTTGATGGCAATACCATGATAGGTCACCCACTGCCGCACCCTCACGCCAATCGCGGCGACTTTTTCTTCGCGGCCGTCTTCCCGGGTTACCCAAACACCCACTCTGCCATGGCGACGTTCTGCTCGGATACTGAAGGCCGCCAATGATTGGATGATGACTTCTTCAAGGCTGAACACAAATTGGCGGACATCGCGGCCGCGCTTCTTCAAGTCCAGCAGAAAGTAACCAACACGCTGACCTGGACCATGGTAGGTGTACTCGCCCCCGCGACCGGCGTCATAGACCGGAAACCGGTCCGGGTCGACAAGGTCTTCAATTTTTGCGCTTGTGCCAGCAGTATAGAGGGGAGGGTGTTCCAGGAGCCAAACAAGTTCGCCCGCATCGCCAGCGCGAATTTGACGTACACGCTCTTCCATTTCATCAACAGCTGATTGATAATCCACGAGTGAATCACTGATGCGCCACTCAAGAGGGTGCATGATTTCACTTTTTGTCTCGTTTTCTAACATATTGGCTCATTACTCGTACATTTCTGCGCGGTTTACTCCTTTTTTTCACTCACGCCAAGCCCTCACAATCGCATATCTGCCATGCTGGCTATGGTTAACGAAATGATAAGGATGCTATGCCAAGGTGGACTTGTAATCCCTCGCGGTGTAGAGAAGATCGCATGAATGTAGATGCAGTTGGCAGAGTTACCGTTGACATCACCGTCGTCCTTGGACGCACGCGCATGCCTGTGCGGCAGCTCCTGAAAATGGGCCGTGGTGCTGTGATTGACTTGGATGCCAAACATGAAGACGAATGCTGGATTTACGCCAATGGTGAACTGGTTGCGCGAGGCGAAATCATGATCGTTGGCGAAAAGATTGGTGTTTCAATCACGCGCATGATGAGCCAGCTTCAGGTTTAGGCTTTACGCCCAACAAAATTCAACATTTTAGCCTTGCAGGGTGCAATCTTAGCTGATACTAAGGCGCCCGATCTGCGGTCGTGGCGGAATTGGTAGACGCGCAGCGTTGAGGTCGCTGTGGGCATTGAGCCCGTGGAAGTTCGAGTCTTCTCGACCGCACCATTATGGAAACCCGTTGGCGAAAGCCAGCGGGTTTTCTTGTTTTACAGGCTGTGTTTTGAAGGCGGAAGCGTACCGGCTTTACCAAGCCACAAGCAAAACCCCGGCATTGAAGCGGTTCAGGATCGCTGATGAACAGGGGCTTGAGCATGACATTGAAAACCAACGCAACTGGAACGAGCTTGTTATGAGTGTTCGGGACATAAACTGGGCACCCCAAAAGAGCCCGAATACATAAGCCAAAAATCCGGTTTTCACGTCTTCAAATCATAGACCCAATACCCTGGGTAAACTGGGTGTTGTGTCATTTGTTTTTTTCCTATATTTGCTCTACAAAGTTACAGCAGAAACTAATTGGGGAATGAAATGTCTGCGATAGTACATCTCGCTATTCCGGCTGGCGATCTTGAGACGACTGTTAAGTTCTATACTGATGTTTTTGGTTGCACATTGGGCAACCGGGAAGAAGGGCGTTGGGTAGATGTTAACTTCTGGGGCAACGAGTTGACGCTGCACCAAAGTGAAGAGCAGCTGCCATCCGTGCGCCACGACGTAGATATGGGTGCAGTGCTTGTCCCGCATTTTGGCGTTCATCTGACACAAGAAGATTTCGATGCTTTGAAGGCGCGCATTGCGGACGCAGGCCTCAAGTATATCGATGACCCTTATCGCCGGTTCAAAGGCGACAAGTATGAGCAGGAAACCTTTTTTATCGCAGATCCGAACAATAATATTCTTGAGATCAAGACGATGAAAAACCCCGAGGTTTTGTTCCCGCAATAGGTGCCAAAGCACTTAAATTGACTGGTCAATGCAACGGGAGCGGCTGCCACTACAACAGCCGTTCCCTAAGCGCAGAAACATATTTCCGGCCGGCAGGCAATATCTTTTCCGACTGAAGGCTGACCTCATATCTGCTCCCTTCAAAGCTGTTGAGTCCTTCTATTTTGCGCATGTTCACAAGATGAGACTTGTGGATTCGTTGAAAATATGAGGGCAAGATTTGAAGCAGTTGACGGAGGTTTTTCTCGTGAAGATGAACTGACCCGCTGGACAAGGTAACTTCAGAGTAATTGTCTGCCGCTTTAATGAATTCAACGTCGTCAACATACAGCACTAAAGTGTTGCCCCCCTTACGGATGCCCAGGAACTCAGCGCACCCCTGACCACACACCGTCTCATTGCCCGGTGCCAACAAGCGATCCAGAGCTTTTTTCAACCTTTCCTCGTCAAAGGGCTTGGGTACAAAATCGACCACCCCATATTCAAAAGCTTGTATGGCTTGGTCAGTGTTTGCCGATACAATGATGGTTTGAAAAGGTGCGGCGACGCAGTCAGACAGAATCCGTAAGCCGTCTTCACCATTAAGGTTTAGGTCAAGCAGGAGAAGGTCCGGAATATTGGTTTCAATCTCTTGCATCGCACCCTCAAGGTCCATCTTGTGCACGATAGAAGAAACACCTTTGTGCAAGTCGCCCAGCATTCGTTTTAAGGCACGCGCTACCATGATTTCGTCTTCAACTATGAGTATCTTCATGGCGATAACTCTGAGGGCACAACAAGTTCGCTAAGCCAAACTGACCCATCGTCAGATCGCCTGCTGTCAAAGTGTGCCTGGTCGGCCCACAATTGCCTGATGCGTGTTTCAACGTATTGAAAACCGAACCCTGAAGGTCTAGCTCCATCTTGATGATTATCCATCCGTGGCTTTCCCACTGGGGTTTCTATTAAATAAATGTACTGTCCGCTTTTCAATTTTTGGGTCAGGCAAAACTCGATCGGAGTGGCCTCGTAACGATTATGGGTAATCGCATTCTCCAGCAGTGTGTGAAAAATTGCAGGTGGTATAGGTGCGCTGCTATCTTCAATATCAGCTGTTAAAACAAATCGTTGGTCGCGCCGATAGCTCATAAGGTCAAGGTGGGCCATGCACAGCTCAAGCTCTTGTTTTAAAGTTATTTTTTCCTGGTCGGATATGCTGTGCAGTATTCGAAATTCTGTTGCCAGAGCCTGTATCATTTTGATGCCGGTTTTGGGGCTTTCGATAATCCATTCTGAAAGAGCCATCAGCGTGTTCATAATGAAATGCGGCTGTAATTGCTTTTTCAAAAGTTCATATTGCAGCCTGTCAGATCGTGCGGATGCTGCAATTGCGGTGTTCTTGGTTTGCTCAAATGTGAAAGCGCGCCAAACAAAAAGGGAAATCGCAAAGCCTGCCATCGCAAAATAGTAGAAGCCATCCAGAAAATAGCCTCTGTTCACCGTGAAACTGAGCGAAAACAACACAAGGGCAACCAACAGAAGCCGGGCATCTTTTTTCTTTTGGTACACGGCAAAAGCTGTCTGCAGAATTGAAGCAGCTACTCCGAGCATGAGGATGAAATAAGTCGCTTCATCCTGGCCATGGTATCTGATTGTATAAAACAGGAGTGTAATTTGAGCTGCAACGAAGCCCCAAATGATGCGCCTTGGATAACCAAATTTATGCGACACTAACAAATTCAGAAAGATGCCAGAAAACGTGGCCATCAGGGTGATGATTGAAACTCTAAGCGCATGCCACTGATACGGGTAAGAATACAGTCCGCGAACCAGTTCGCTGGCGAACTGGATAACGACACAAAAAAGCAGCAGAGAAAGCCACAAGGCTGCCTTGTTCTCATTCGATATAGAAAACCCGGTTGCGAAATAAAGGGCAGCCGCACCAATTGCACCGATCAACATAATACTTGGCAGATAATCATTGATGCGGTTTTGGCGTTCTCCGGCATATGGCTCGAAACTTATGCGGAGTTGATACTCGTAGCGATGTTGCCACGGCAGGTGGCTCGACATTCGCACAGCTAATACATTGTTTGCGTCACGAAACAATCGCGCCGGCACGAAAATTTTCGCGTCAATGTTGCCCACTATCTCTTCTGCAGGGTTTGCAGCAGGCACGCCGTTCCGCCCAACAAATTCCCCGTTGAAATAGATTTCGGTTGATGCGCCTCCCTCCACAAAAATTGCGGCAGGCGTTTTGCCCTCAAGATATTCTGGCCACACCAGAAAGTTCTGCCTAAGCCAGGTAATGCCAGGCGTGCGAACCAGCTTTGACATGTCCTGAAGGGGCCAGGCGGTGTCATCAAAGTCGGTGTCGGCCCACATGGGATGGTCGCCTTGATGAATGCGCATGTGGGTTACATACATGCCGCGCAGCGTATCCACCGTCTGCTGACGCGACTCGCTTGCCTGCTGGCCAGCCAAGGAAAACACATAGGCTAATGCGAGCACGGTGACCGATAAAGCCACGAGAAACAAAAGGCGAAATTTAAACTGCATGTCTGGACTTTATCACGATCCACGAATGACGCGTGTCCAATTTTGAGCAGTTGAGCAAGACGACAGAGCCGTTCACCCGAAACCATTCACACTTCTGAATTTTATCGGCCAGTTTGCGCGGTAGTCGGCACAAACCGATGGCTAAGAATAAACATTTTCAGGAGGAAATCATGTCTCGCAAACTTTTAGCAGCATTCGGCGCATCATGCAGCGCAATAGCCATATTGATTGCACCAACAGCCAGTGCACAGGACACGGCCGGAGGTGCAGATTTTTCATATACTTTCCTTGAGGCAAGTTTCTTGCACCGAATGGACGGTCTGGATACCCAGCTTATTGATGGAGGCTTGCCGTCTAACGTTTTGGCGGGCGACGGCAACGGCTTTTTCTTGCGGGGTTCGGTGGAAGTTCAAGAGGGAGTATTTGTTTTTGCGGAATATGAGCGGGAAGAATCTGATTATGACATTTCAGCGGCTTTTGGCGGTGAAACGGTGTCAGGTGATTTTGATGTTCGCTCTCAATCTGCACGGTTTGGGCTTGGGTATTTTTGGAGCGCAAGCAACAATACAGACGTTTATTTCCAGGGTGGTCTGAGTGTTGCTGAGTTTAAGGCTGGAACAGGCACCGTAATTGGGGAAACCAGTGGGACATCGATCCCCATCGACTTTGCAGACGAATCTCAGTCAGGTGTATCTGGCCTCGCAGAAATTGGTCTTAGGACTCGATTTTCCGATGCGATCGAATTTGATGCGGCTGTAAATTACCAAGGGGCGCGTAAGCTTGAGCTTGCAGATGCTGACAGCCTGAAGTTATCAGGTGAAATCGGTGCCCGAGCTGCTGTTCGATTTTTGGCGACCGATGCCTTTTCTATCGGAGCAGAATTTCAAAAAGGTACATCAGATAGGCTGCTGGTCTCAGTTCGCGCGCGCTTTTAGTGCGGTCTCCACAATTGAGTCCAGCAACATCTCCGGCATGGTCACAGATCGTGCCGGAGACTTTATTTTAGTGCTTCCACATACGCCTGGGCCCTGGTGCCGACCTCTGCCGCAGCGTCACCGGGTTTATAAAGATTGCTGCCCAGGCCAAAACCATCAGCGCCTGCATCGATAAACTTGTTGATGTTGTCAAGGTTGACACCGCCAACCGCAAACAGCGGCTTGTCAGAGGGCAGAACTGCTTTGAGGGCACTGATTGTTGCCGCTCCTTGTGCGCCGGCTGGAAACAGTTTGAGGGCATCGGCGCCTGCGTCAATGCCTGCGAACGCTTCAGTGGCTGTTGCAAAGCCAGGGAATGACATCATGCCAAGCTCTTTACTTTTGCGCACCACGTCCAAGTTGGTATTGGGCGATACAATCAGCTTCCCACCCGCGTTGGCAACATCTTCGACGGCCTGAGAGGTCAATACCGTCCCCGCACCGATCAACGCTCTCCCGCCAAACTCGTGTGCCAATTTTTCAATGGAAGCCAGAGGGTTAGGGGAGTTTAACGGCACCTCTATGGTTTGAATGCCAGCCTCTAAAAGTGCAGCGCCAATATCCAATACCTCGTCTGATTGAACGCCGCGCAATATGGCAACAAGGCGACCATGCTGGTTCACATCAAACATCTTGTTGGGTCCTTATGGCTGGCAAATTGGTTGGCTTTGATTGGTACTGTCACATTTATCATATAAATGATATCAGAGTATCAGTACAGCGATTCAAATGGACCACAATTCATATGCAGCAAGAGGTTGATCTTTTCGTTATCGGCGGCGGTGTTAACGGTGCCGGTATTGCCCGCGATGCTGCCGGGCGCGGCCTGAAAGTTATGCTGGTGGAGCAGGGCGACCTTGCGGGTGCCACATCCTCGTCCAGCTCCAAACTTATTCATGGTGGGCTCAGATACCTCGAGAACTATGAATTCGGATTGGTTCGCGAATCCCTTCTGGAACGAGAGCGGTTATGGAAGGTGGCCCCCAACCTGATCACACCTCTGCGTTTTGTGCTGCCGCATCACAAGGGACTGCGTCCTGCTTTTGTCCTGCGTTTGGGATTGTTTTTATATGATCATATTGGCGGCAGAAAACTGCTGCCAGCAACCAAACGCCTGAACCTCAAGAACCATGCAACAGGTGGCCCCTTGGCTGAAGGGTTCAGTACGGGATTTGAATATTCCGATTGCTGGGTCGATGATGCCCGCCTGGTTGTGATGAACGCACTAGGTGCGCAGGAACTGGGCGCAGAAATCCTCACGCGTCACACCTTTTTAAGCGGTAAGCGGGAAGATGGTCACTGGGTGATCTCTGTGAAAACAGATGCCGGCGAAATCGAGACCGTTAAAGCTGGCATTCTTGTTAATGCTGGCGGGCCCTGGGTCGATAAGGCGCTCAGCGCCTGCAGTGTTGGCAGCAAAAACGAGAGCTCGGTCCGTTTGGTGAAAGGCAGCCATATCATAGTGCCCAAATTGTTTGAACATGACCGGGCCTATACGTTCCAGAATGCTGATGGGCGTGTGATTTTCACCATCCCCTATGAAGACAATTACACCCTTATCGGCACCACAGATACGCCCTTCGAGGGTGACCCGTATTCTGCTGCCGCGGACGAGCAGGAAATAGACTATCTGTGCAACGCCGCTTCTGAGTATTTCAGCGATGCGATTAAGCCGGAAACCGTGGTTTGGCATTATTCGGGTGTGCGGCCACTTTATGATGACGGGGCGGAGAGCGCATCGAAGGCCACACGTGATTATGTGTTGGCACTGGATCAAACGGCTGAGCAAGCGCCTCTCTTGAGCATTTACGGCGGCAAGGTCACAACCTACCGCAGGCTTGCTGAAGAGGTGCTGGAAAAACTCGAACCTTTTGCGGAATTCGAGCGTGGCCCCTGGACCGATGGTGCCCCACTGCCAGGGGGTGATTTACCGGGTCGGGAAGACCCCAAAGGTGCGCTTCACGACTTCATTGCTCACGTTGAAACCAGTTACCCTTGGTTGCCCGCTGAGCTCGCGCGCCGATATGCCCATTCATACGGTACGCGCACGCCGGACCTGATTGGTGACGCAACGTCCATGGCGGCCATGGGGCAGGGTTTTGGTGCTGGCCTGACCGAGCGCGAAGCGAAGTTTCTGATAGAAACCGAATTTGCTAAATCTGCGGAAGACATTCTTTGGCGACGCAGTAAACTCGGCCTGCAAATGTCTGAGGCGGAGCGTGCTGCGTTCACCGAATGGTTTGCAGCCCTTCCTTAGGTCTGGGCAACCTGCGGCTTAAGGCCAATAAACTCGGACCTTTTGCCAAACATAATTTTGTTAATCAGCAACGCCCACGCCACGCAGAAAATCAGCGTGATAAACATCAAGTGGATATAATGAAACGGTGACCAGGCGAACGAGAAAATGCCGTAAAGGACCGTCCCGGAAACTACAGAAATAATCATCGCTTTTGGATCAACGTTTTTGAACAAAAGGCCCACGAGGAAAGTGGATAAAATGGGCATGCTGAGTAAGCCATATAGTTGTTGCACCAGATTGATGATGCTTTCGGCTTGCTGATACAAAGGCACCAGCGCCAATGCCAGCAGCACGAACACCACCGTTACCCAACCACTGAGTTTCTTCACGTCGGGTTGTTCGTTGAAATATTTCTCGTGGATATCCATGACATAGAGCGCAGTGGATGAATTAAGAACGCTGTTGAAGCTGGTAAGAACTGCGGCTGCAATAGCGGCGGCAAACGCGCCCGAAAGCCAAACGGGTAGGACGTCACTGACGATTCGACCATAAGCTGCGTCCCCGATGTCGCCGTAAAGCTTGTACGAGACTATTCCGGGCAACACGATCATCGGAGGCACGATTAAGAGCCGAATACCCGCTGCAGCGAATACGCCCTTTTGCGCCTCTTTGAGGTTTGGGGACGCCATCGCGCGCTGGGTAATCGTTTGGTTGGTGCTCCAGTAAAACACCTGAATGAAAATCATACCGGTCAGAAGTGTGTGCCAGGGGATGGGGCTTTCACTAGTGCCAACCAGTGTCAGCCGCTCGGCTGGGATGCCGGTGAAATCAAAGTCGATAGCCTGAACCGCTAGAAAAACAACCAGCATGCCAAGGCCCAGCAAAAGAATACCGCTGTAAGTATCGGACACCGCAACAGCGCGCAGGCCGCCAAATACGGCGTAGCAGGCGCCAACGACTGCAAACATGATGGCCAGGATGATGATGGGAATGTCGACACCGAACATGGATTGCATGAACAAGGAACCGCCATAGAGCATCGCGGGCAGGAAAATGAAAATGTTTCCAAGCAGGAACATCACCGACACAGTCGCCCGGATGTGATGGTCATTGTATCGTTTTTCCAGCAGTTCGGTCGTGGTGGTGCAGTTATTGCGGTAATAGACGGGTAGAAACACTTTCGCGAGAATGAACAACCCGGCTACCGCCGCGAATTCCCACCAAGCGAGCAAAGCCATCTGGTTGCCATTCATGCCAACAAGCTGGTCGGTGCTGAGGTTCGTGAGCGTGATAGAACCAGCGACAAAAATCCAGGACAGGCCGCCGCCCGCCAGGAAATAGTCTTTGTTCGAATCAACATCTGTTCTGGCGCCGCGGCACTTCAAATATGTGGCAAAAGCAATCAGCGCCGTGAAGGCGACAAATACCGCCACTTGAATTGTTTGAAGTTCCATACTCACACTCCCCAGGGTGATAGTGGTTTAGTTTTTCCAGGCGCTAACGTCCCTTGGACCCACGTTTCGTTGGCCCAGTACAAAAACGGCATTGTTTGGCGCAGGCGCCGGCTGCGCTTCAGCTGAATAGTTAAACGCGAATGTCAGGCCGCCGCGCCGCACAATTCGCATATCAGTTGACATGTCGACGGGCTGCAGGCCCAGATCAGTGCACAACACACGCATGAAGTCGCGCAAAAATAGGTCGTCTGTCAGGGTGCCCATATAGATGAACTGATCGTTGCTCACAATCGCGGGGCTACCATCGCCATAGGTGGCGACAACTTCGGTCCCTTCGACCACTTCAAGTTCTTCGCACCAGCGCGTTGCTTCATACTGTTTGCCTTGCCAGCTTAGGGTGCTTGGGCAGTCGGGGCGTAGGGTTTCGACAGAGAGAACTTTTACGCCCAACTCGGTTTGAAGCGCGCCAGGTGGCAATGATGCAGGCACCGAAAATTCAGGTGTTTTAGCGCCAGTCCTTGGGCCAAACACAAACTTGGCGCCAGATGACTTACAGCGACTTATGAAGTCGGTGCTCAGCGATGGCAGGCATGGCACAATAACAAGGTCATAGTCGGAAAAACCCGCATCGGCAGACACAAAATCGATGTCCATGCCCAGTTCACGCAAGGCACAATAGTAGGCGAATTCAACGCGTCTAAAATCGTATCCTGCGCCTTGTTGTTCAATGTCGGAAAGCCAGAGCGCTTCAACATCTGTCACCATGGCGATGCGGGATTTTGATTTCTCGGATGACGCGACATTCAGGGCGTCAATCTCGCGCCTGACTTGCTCCACTTCAGCCCAGGCGGTTGCCTTGCTGTTGTCTGGTCGCTTTAGGCCTGCATGCATTTGTTCCTGCGCAAACGGTGCCTGCCGCCAGCGGAAGTAACTTACGCACTCCGCGCCCTGTGCAAAGGCTTCCAAAGACCAGAAGCGTACCATACCGGGGGCAGGGCGCGGGTTGTGCGGCGCCCAATTCACCGGGCCCGGTTGCTGTTCCATAACCCAGTAGCGGCCACCAGCAAAACTGCGCGTGGTATCATGGTAAAAGCTTGCAAAATCCGGGTGACCGGTGCGCATGTAGCGCTGCATCGTGTCAGCTGGTGCATCAGCGAACCATAGATCCGCTCGCCCTAGCGGGTAATTGTCGTAGGAGGCGATATCGAGGTCTGCGCCTAAGGCGTAAGCGTCAACATACAGGTCTTCTTTTGGAATGAAATTATGAGTAATCCACTTGCCGGGAGCGTGAGCGCGAATGGCTTTCACCATCGTGTCATGCCAGGCAACAACCTGGTCTGATGAAAACCGCCTGAACGCCAGAGAGTGCGCCGGGTTTGTTTCGGTCACTGCACCAAAGGGTAGTTCGATGGCGTCGAAGGACGGGTATTCCATGGACCAGAACACATTGCCCCATGCTGTGTTCAATTTCTCAATAGATTCATAGCGCTTTTTGCACCAGTCCCGAAACGCCCTCAGCGCATTCTTCGATCCACTCATCGCTGTGTCATGACAGCAAAGCTCGTTGTCTGTTTGCCAGCCAACAATTGATTTGTGGCCGCCGTATCGCTTTGCCAAAACCTCGGTGATGCGCAGGGCTTCTTTGAGATAGTTTTCGCTTGAGAAATCATAGTGCCTGCGCGAACCAAAGCCGCGCACATGATCTCCGTCCAGCGATGCCGGCAAAATGTCTGGCAGTTCATCAATAAGCCATTTGGGCGGGGTGGCTGTCGGTGTGCCAAACACTATTTTGAGCCCGGCATTGGCCAGTATCTCAATGGCGCGGTCCAGCCACTCAAAGTCAAATTCATTGCGTGCGGGTTCGATGCGGGACCAGGCAAACTCGCCGATGCGAACATAATCGAGGCCAAGCGACTTCATCTCTTCGGCGTCTTGCGCCCAAAGGTCTTCCGGCCAGTGTTCAGGATAGTAACAAACGCCTAACATCAGTTCCCCGCGTACTTGGCTATAATAAATATTATTTATATGACTATTGAGGCAAGTGAAACGCTATTATCATCCCTTGTCAGCGTCAACCGTAACAGGCAGATTGGCCCTTCGCCAATTCACAAAGGCAATGTTGGTCATGGAAAAATCCGAAAAACATGTTGTCTTTCAGGGGCAAACCAGCAGCCTTTTGGTCGATGCTGGTGGCGACGCACCCCGCATTGCCTATTGGGGACCGAAACTCGAAGAAGCTGAAATCACTCGTGTTGGCAGTCTGCTTCAGCGCACGCCCGCAACAGGTACACCTTCTGTTGAGGTGCCAATTTCACTGTGCCCCACTCTGGCCAGCGGGTTTGTTGGCATGCCGGGCATCGAGTTACACATTGCTGGCAAGGCATGGGACTTTGCGCCAACTGATATTGATGTCACATCAGTTTCGGACAGTCACTGTCGAATTAGTACGGTGGACCCTCATTTGGGCATCAGCTTGGCGGTCGAACTGGAGTGGTTCGATGAATGCGATGTGGTTCGCATTAGACATCACCTCAAAAACATCGGCGACGAGGTGCTGACACTCAACTGGATAGCTTCTGCGGCTGTTGAAGTGCCAAGTGATTTTGATCAGGTGACGTCCTTCAGCGGCAAGTGGGCGCATGAATTTCAGCGGGAGCGAACACAATTGGCGACCGGTGCTTTTGTTCGGGAAA
This sequence comes from Kordiimonadaceae bacterium, assembly GCA_017640725.1. Lineage (GTDB taxonomy): Bacteria > Pseudomonadota > Alphaproteobacteria > Sphingomonadales > Kordiimonadaceae > Kordiimonas. The sequence goes on from JAEPQB010000003.1 coordinate 48,122, forward strand.
ACAGGCGGGGGCGCACATCCCACGCCAGTTTCCCTGGCCTCGTTCTGGAGCAACAATGCACAACTGAACAAGCAGGCTCCGCCTACGGTTTTCATCTTGGCTGGAGCGGCAACCACCGGCTGTTCGCAGAAAAGTTGAATGACGGCCGGATTCAGGTCCAAATGGGGGCAAGCCTGTTTCCCGGTGAAATGCTGCTGGGCGCAGGGCAGTCGCATCAAACCCCATGGCTGTACGGCTCTTTTTCAAGCAATGGCTTGAGCGCGCTCTCTCAAAATTTCCATGATTTTGTGCGGCATAACCTGATTCGAGGAAGGGCTCGCACAAAGCCCAGACCTGTGCATTACAACACTTGGGAAGCCATATATTTTAACCACAATCCTACACGGATCATGGATTTGGCGAGTAAGGCAGCCGCTGTTGGGGTGGAGCGGTTTGTGTTGGACGATGGTTGGTTTATGGGCCGCAGGGGTGACGCCGCTGGCCTCGGCGACTGGCAAGTTGACCCTGACATTTACCCAGAAGGCCTTACACCCATCATAGAGCATGTCAATTCGCTTGGGATGGAGTTTGGTTTGTGGGTTGAACCTGAAATGGTCAATCCAGACAGTGACCTGTATCGAGCACATCCAGACTGGGTCCTTAAGTCAGATCATGTGGCTCAAATTCCTTCGCGCAATCAGTATGTGCTGGACCTGACGAAACCGCCCGTATTCGACTATCTGTTTGAGTGCATCGACACACTTCTGCAGGAAAACAACATCTCCTATCTGAAATGGGATATGAACCGCGATATTCACCACCCAGGCAGCGACGGTTTGGCAGTGACTTACAAACAAACCCTCGCAGTTTATGATTTGATGGCGAAGGTGCGCAGTGTTCATCCGGATGTGGAGATCGAAAGCTGTTCTTCGGGCGGGGCCCGGGCGGACTATGGTGTTCTCGCCCATACAGATCGCATCTGGACATCTGATAGCAATGACGCGCTCGATAGACAGTCGATTCAGGCCGGCGCGTCGATGTTTTTTCCGCTCCAGGTATTGGGTGCCCATGTGGGTCCACGGGATTGCCATATCACCGGACGACACCTCTCAATGCAGCTGCGCGTGGCAACGGCAATATTTGGTCATATGGGTATGGAACTCGATCTCTCGGAACTTTCTCCCGACGAAGAGACGACGCTAAAGAGGGGCGTGGCCCTTTATAAAAAGCACCGAGGACTATTGCACTCGGGCAACTTTGTGCGTGTTGAAGCGGCGCCATATGCCAACGCGTGTGGTGTGGTTGCCAAAGATCAAACGGAAGCGCTGTTTTCCTACGCCATGGTTGCGTCGCGAGCTTCAGCTTCCCCTGAAGTGCTCAAACTTCCCGGTCTTTCGGATATGGCTTCATACCGATTTGAGCTTGCCTGGCCGCTGGACGATGATCGCGTCACTATCGGCGAGTGGCAGCACCTTAAGGGCCAGACATATTCCGGTCGAATGCTCTCTCAGGTTGGGGTGCAATTGCCACCGATCCTGCCTGAATCAGCCCTGATTATTCATCTAAAAGCAGTGTAACGGCCATCATTCAGCGGTTTCACCAGCTTCCAGGATCAGGTCATAGGCCTCCTGGATGAGTGACATGCTGGTTGTGCGGGCACCAACAGCATCGCCGTCACAAATAGCGTCATAAATTGCGCGGTGGTTCGCAATACTGCCGGTTTCAACGCCGGCCGTTTTGTTGGTAACGCGAATGCTGATGGTGAGCGCCGTCTCAACCATGTCTTTCAATTGCATAAAAAAGCGATTGCCGCTGGCTTCCAATACCGCAACATGAAAGGCGATATCTGCTGCAAGGGCATCATCATGGCCCATCTCTGCTGCTCTCATACGCTCCAGCGCATTCGCAATATATTGTTTCTGATCATCTGTTGCCCGACGGGCAGCGAACGCAGCCGCCTGCGGTTCCATGGCCATGCGAATTTCCGTGAACTCGGCAAGCAGATTGATCGAGAACTTTCTCTCCAAGAGCCAGCGCAGCACATCCGGGTCCAAAAGGTTCCAGTTTTCTTCCGGCTGCACCCACGTGCCTTGTCTTGGGCGTGCTTTCAGCAGCCCTTTGGACGTCAGCATTTTGACGGCTTCCCGCAAAATACTGCGACTTACGCCAAACTGTTGGCAAAGGTCCGCTTCAATAGGGAAGGGGTTGGTCTCGTCGTATTCACTGCGCACGATGGCACTGCCAATTTCATTGGCAATTTGTTGGGTGAGGCTTGGTGCAGAAACAGCCATCATTCTTCTCTTTTTAAACTAGCGGAGTCACCGGAAAACCGTGATTCCGGCAGTCCTTGAACAGAGGTTTTATAGGCGAATACATTGCCCGCTGAAGGTTCTTCAGCAAGGGTGTCCTCTGATAGACCATCACGCGCAGTAGACACATACAGTGTGTCAAGTTTTGGGCCGCCGAACGCCACACATGTTGGTTGGCTTGCAGGAACATCAAGGTCAAAAATCAACTGTCCACTTGGGTCATAGGCAAAGACTTTACCGATGCCCCACTGCGCACTCCAGACGTTCCCTGCTGCGTCTACCGCGGCACCGTCAGGTGATGCCCCTTCGGGTGACCGCGCAAACACTCTGCGGTTTGAAAGAGTGCCTGCACTGGCGTCAAAGTCATACTGAACAATCTCGCCCTTCAGCGAATCTGCAAAATACATCCGGTTCCCTGACGGGTTCCAGCAAATGCCGTTCGAAATATTGACACCATTTTCATGCACGGATGATTTCAGGTCATGGTCCAGACAAAAAAGACGCCCCGTTGCCGGTGCACCATCGCCGGGGTTCGCCATCATGGTACCCGACCAAAACCGGCCCTGCCGGTCAGCACGACCATCATTAAACCGGCCTTCACCATCAAGAAAATCCGGCCGTTCGATCCAGGAAATTTCGCCGGTTGAAGGGTCAAGGCTGGCAAAGCCGCTGGCGAAAGCGGCCACGAGGTCCTGACCTTTTTCGCAAAAGGCAAAAGAGCCAAGGGGTTCTGGCATGTCATATTTGACTACTGATGAAGCTTTTGGGTCATACCGATACAAAGCGCTCGACAGAATATCTGTCCACCACACAGCGTTGTCGAGGGCATTCCATTGAATGCCTTCGCCAAGCTGGTTGCCCACATGAACTTCGTCAATGAGGGTTGCAGTGATCAATTTGCCTCTCCTGCCTGAGTTCAAACCGCTACAATTGCTTATTATTATGATATATATGATAAAAAGACAAAGTCAGTCTTTTGAGTGTGTTAGCGGCTCTTGCTGCGACAAAGGTGGGGCATCAAATGGGAATAGCAACGTATCAGGATTTGGCGGGTAAAACTGTGTTCGTAACCGGCGGAGGCAGTGGCATAGGCGGCGAATTTGTGCGCGCGTTTTCAGCGCAAGGGGCCAATGTTGCTTTTGTATCCCTGCCCACAGACCCGGGTGAGCAACTGGCGCTGGAAGTCGAAAAAAATACTGGCAACAAGCCACTTTTTTTACCGTGTGACTTGCGAGACGTTGCCGCGATTAAAGATGCCGTCCGGCAGGCGCGAGAGGCTTTTGGGCCGATTGGTGTATTGATCAATAACGCAGCGCGGGATGACCGGCATGACGTAACGTCACTGGATGAAGAAGGCTGGGACAACTCGATGGCCATCAACCTTCGTCCCCACTACTTCACGGTTCAAGCCTGCGCGGACGATATGAAAGCCACCGGCGGCAGTATCATCAACATGGGATCAAATTCAGTAAACCTGGGCCTTGTGGGCTATCCCGCCTACGTGGCGGCCAAGGCTGCAATAGTTGGCCTTACCAAAGCGCTGGCGCGTGAACTGGGAGAGCATGACATCAGGGTCAATGCTCTCATTCCGGGTTGGGTAATGACGGAGCGGCAGAAACAGCTTTGGGCGACACCCGAGGCGGTGGAAGCTTGTCTGAAAGAGCAATCTTTAAAAAGAACCATCAGCAAGGCTGATATCGCAAATGCGGCTTTGTTCCTTGCCTCCGATGCATCGTCAATGATGTCAGGGCAATCCATGATTGTGGATGGTGGCCGCGTGTGACCGGTTCGCCAGCACTCATTGCCATTGATTGGGGTTCCAGCAGTTTTCGAGCTTTTCTGATTGCTGAGGATGGCCAAGTTCTTGAGGAGCGGCGCAGTAACCGGGGCGCGTTTCAAATCACCAATTATGAAGAAGTATTAGCTGAGGTGTGTGGAGACTGGTGCTCGAAGCACAGTGTACTTCCTGTTCGAATGGGGGGCAGCATTGGCAGCCGCAACGGCTGGCAAGAAACCGGCTACATTGAATGCCCGGTGGCACCACACGACATGCAAGCGGCGTTTGTCCCCGTTGAGAACTCTTTGGGCTGGGACATTGCGGTGTTGCCCGGAGTGAGCGTAACTGCGGGGTTGGCGGAATGTGACGTGATGCGCGGGGAGGAAATCCAAATTTTTGGCGCGATGCGGTTGCTGAGTCAGGAAAACGGGTGGTTTTGCCTGCCTGGTACGCATTCAAAATGGTGTCGGGTCGAGAAGGGCCAGATAGTTGGTATTTCCAGCTTTCTGACGGGCGAAATGTATGCGCTTTTGATGAATGACGGCAGCTTAAGTTCTCTCATCACAACAAAAGAGTATGATGAAGCCGCATTTAGGGCTGGCCTACAGGCGATGGGGCAGCAGCCAAATTTGCTCAAATTGCTTTTCAGAGCCCGGGCAGGGGTGCTCTTGGATCAGTATCGGGCTGACCAACTGCCTTCCTTCTTGTCTGGGGCTTTGATTGGATACGAAATTGGCCACGCTGTTGATGTATTGAACCCTGCGGAGGGTGTAACGATTGTGGCCAACAGCGAATTGGCAACCCGATACCAATTAGCCCTGCAGGAGCTGGTGCATCCCATTTCTATCGTTGACGGCGAGCGAGCTTTTTTGGCTGGGATGCAGCTTCTTGTCACTTGAGCGCATTTGCAGGGTGGCTTCTTTGAGCAGTTTCTTTTATCAACAAGATTGGATGGGTGAGCGGGCACTAAGTCTATGAGACCGTGCGAAACAGGGGGCAGTCTGTGACAAACACAGAGCAACATAATCCTGAAGGCGAAAATCAGCCAACCCCTGAGGCTTTGGCAACGGCTGAAAGTGAAGCCCATGAGGTGCCGCAAACAGACGTGCATCTCAGCAGACCCTTCATCGACGAACTTATCGACACCATGCGCAGCGGCGAGCGTGAGCCCGTGCTTGCGATGTTCGAAGAACTGCATGCCGCAGATGTCGCCGACATTCTTGAGGTCTTGCCCTCCAACAAGCGATTGCAGCTCATTGAGTATCTGGGTGACAAGATCGACCCGGACGTCTTGTTTGAGGTTGAAGGCGAAGCTCAGGAAGAACTATACGAACACCTGCCCAATGACCAGATCGCCGATGCCGTAACCGAACTTGAAACCGATGATGCCGTATATGTCATCGAAGAGCTTGAGGATGCAGACCGCGAAGAGGTCATGCGCGCCCTCGCCAGCGATGACCGTGCCGCCATTGAGGAAAATCTAAGCTACCCGGAAGACTCCGCTGGACGCTTGATGCAGCGCGATCTGGTTGCACTGCCTGAATTTTGGACCGTTGGCCAGACGATCGATTTCTTGCGGTCTGACAATGACGCGATACCAGACGACTTTTATGACGTGTTCATTGTCGACCCCTCTCACCGACCGGTGGGCACGCTACCGCTCTCCAGGTTGATGCGGACGCAGCGTGACAGCACGATCGCTGAAATCATGGAAGCTGACCCCTATCTCATCGACGTTAACACCGACCAGGAAGAAGCAGCCTACCAATTCACCAAATACCACCTGATTTCCTCGGGTGTTGTGGATGACAACGGTCGGCTTGTTGGGGTGATCACGGTTGACGACGTCGTAGACGTGATCGAAGAAGAGGCTGAAGAGGATCTGCTGGCGCTGGCGGGTGTGGGCGAAGAATCTGGTCTCAATGAAAATGTGGTGGATATTACCCGCAGCCGATTTGCCTGGCTGGTTGTTAACTTGGGCACAGCAATCCTCGCATCAACCGTTATTGGTTTGTTTGATGCCACCATTGAGCAAATGGTGGCCCTCGCGGTTTTAATGCCGATTGTTGCTTCCATGGGCGGTAATGCGGGCACGCAGACGATGACCGTGGCGGTTCGTGCAATCGCAACTAAAGAGTTGAGTTCAACCAACGCAATTCGGGTGACGGCGAGAGAGCTAATGGCCGCGAGCTTGAACGGGTTTGCCCTGGCGATTTTCTCGGCAATTGTTGCTTATGTCTGGTTTGGCGGCGCTGAGTTGGCACTTATTTTTGGTACGGCGATGGTCGTGAATATTTTCGTTGCCGGGTTTTCTGGCATGGCCATTCCCATGGCGCTGCACAAGCTTGAAATCGACCCGGCCATTGCATCGAGTGTATTTGTGACGACCATCACGGATGTGGTGGGTTTTTTCGCGTTTTTAGGTTTGGCAGCATTCTTTCTTTTATAGGCTGAGGCATGCGCAAAGGGCCAATATTGCTGGTGGATGACGAACCCGTTGTATTGCAGGTGCATGCGGCGGCGGTTCGTCATTTTGGGTTTGAGGCAATCATTGCTGAAACCGCTGAGGAAGGCTTGAACTTTGTCCGCTCGTATCGTCCTGCGATGGTTATCAGTGACATCCAAATGCCAGGTGATGGCGGTTTTGACTTTATCTCTGGCGTGGAGCGGTCAGGCCTGAAAACCATGCCGGTGATATTCCTGACAGGCTATAATGATATTGACATTATTCGCGGTGGCCTGAAAGCGGGCGGGGATGACTTTATCATCAAAGGAGGCTCAATCGACAGGCTCCGCAACCGCATCGCTTTCTGGATGGCAGGTGGATTTTCGGAGTTGCCTTCAGACGTTCGGCGCCGCGCCCTAGTCGAAGCAAACGCTGAAATTGGCGATACAATTGATAATGTTGAAGCTCACCTGGAATTCAGCCAAACAACCTTGGATATAATCGAAGAACGTATTCGCGATGAATTGGACCCCATGCCTTCCTCGTACGGAAAACGCTTGATTGAGCGCGTTTGCTTTTTGGGACGTTTGTCTAAAGTTGCCTTGGAAGAGAGTCGCGGATTTGGTGATTTGATCCGATTTCCGGACTATATCATTGCCATTAATAACCGATTGGAAATGCCTTGGGGCAAGGAACTATGGCCCCTTTTGAAGCGATTTGATGATTGGGCCTGCGACACCCGGTTTGTGCTCGCGGGTGTAGAGCCGCTTAAGCAGTTTTTCGAGTATGAATGGTATGTTGAGGGTCTGGAATAGGTAGCAAAGGGTTTCTAAAGGGATGACCCGATAGCCATATTGTCAAGCAACCGCACTTTGCCGAGCCTTGCGACCGAGATCACCCTGGCGTGGCCCTTGAATTCAATGAGTGGCTCGAGCGTTGCCGGGTCCACTATGCTCACATAGTCAACGGTATCAAAACCCGCTGACAAGAGGGCTTCAACGGCCGCTTGTTCAGCGTCTATCAGTACCGAACCATTTTCGACTGCATGCACCAGTTTTTTGAGAACCAAGTTAAATTGACCGGCAATCTGCCGTTCGCGGCTGCTCAGATAAACATTGCGGGAGGAAGCCGCCAATCCGTCAGATTCTCTGATAATCGGCGCACCAACAACATGAACAGGGATCGATAAATCGCGCACAAATTGTCGAATGACCGCAAGTTGTTGATAATCTTTTTCACCAAACACAGCCACATCGGGAAGACACTGCATGAACAGCTTGCTGACCACTGTGGCGACCCCGTCAAAATGACCGGGGCGATGTTCGCCTTCGAACTTATCTGAAATGCCAGAAACACTGACTTTGGAAGCGTCACCGGCCGGATACATCTCTGCCACGTTCGGGATGTAAACCAAGTCCGCGCCCGTTTGGGCAAGCTTGGTCAAATCCGCCTGTTCGTCACGGGGATAAGCTTCAAAGTCTTCACCTTGACCAAACTGGGTCGGGTTCACAAAAATGGATACAACGACAAAATCGGATTGGTTTGCAACCACGTCTACCAGCGACAAATGACCATGATGAAGAGCCCCCATAGTGGGCACAAGACCGATTTTCTTGCCCGATTTCCGCGCGTCAGCAGTTCTGGCGCGCAGGTCTGCCACAGTTCTAACAACAGGAGGACTGACGGTCATATTAACGACTTTCTTGAGTGGTAACTGCCAAGCTTGCGCTGTCGAGGCCATCAAGGTCGTTATAGTCAATAATCGAAAGGATATCGCTGACGTAATCAGAGCCGCGTTCGGAATAGTCAATCAGTGAAGGCGCGAGAGCACTACCGGTTACAACCAGATTATGATCTCTCAGTTCAGCCCGTCGCAGTCGCAGGTCCCTGTAGCTGTTATGCCTGTTAAGGTTCACCATGTAGCTTCGAACACTATCCAAAAGATACTCAAAGCTTTTTATTCGGTGGGTTTTCCCGACGTCTCGCTGACGCGGCAAAATTCCTTCTTCCTCGTTCCATGTCCATTCTCCAAAGAGAGCGTTGCCTTGTTGCGCAAAGTAACTCGTGCCCCAACCGCTCTCCATTGCGGCCTGCGCGAGCGCAAGCGAGGGAGGGATGACATCGACACGGAATAAAAGCGCGTCAATCTCGTCGACAGTTGCCGGTGTTGAAAGCTCAATACGGTGCGTGCGGGCAATGCGTTCCAACCAATTGCGTTGCCTTTTGCCTGCGGCGCCATCGCTCTCAATGCGGGTGCGGATATCCAAAAGCCTGCCGCGGTCCGCGACAATCAACTCGTTGGCTCTCAAGATAATAGGCAGCATGGCCGAAACGAATTGCTGTTTGCGGCGTTTGGCATCCCTGATATCTGGCAGGTTTTCAGGTAGACGTGCCAAAAACGTGCGCGGTACCTCATCAACGCGCTGCATGTTTTCTTCAAGTAAACGAGCAAGGCGCGGAGTCAACTCTGCGTCGCCAGCCGGTGGATACTGATGAGACAGATAGTTTGGTTTATCCGGGACGAGGGCATCTTCCCTGGATTCGCTTAGCAAATGGCGTGCAATACCAATCGGCACCACGGCAAGCAGTGCAAGAAGTAGAAGGAAACCGGCATATTTACGGATCTGGTCGCGCACGCGTGTCGTCTCTTCCCTCATGCCTGGCCGTTTGCCTGGTTACCGTCCCTTTTGGGCTTGTTTTGAGCCTCGTTTTCGGCCACATGTGCCGTTCACTTGGTCAGACATTCGTTTAATATATCTGACTGAGGCCACATAGCGCAATGTTGTATCTACATAAGGATTGATTGTCGCTTGCAAAGCCTTTTGTTTGCTTGGACACTGACAGTCTAAAAAGTTTGGATTTGGAGTATAGCGTGCCAGACAGTGAAATGGGTTCCTCATCAGCCATGCCGGATCGGCCTTTCCTCATTGTGTTGGGTAATGAAAAAGGTGGCTCTGGCAAGTCAACGACTGCCATGCACATCGTGGTTTCATTGCTGGCTGAAGGGTACAAAGTTGGCACCATTGACCTCGATGCGCGCCAAAAGAGCCTTACCCGCTACATTGAAAACAGGCGCGCCTACTGCGCTGCCAATAGTTTAAGCCTGCCGATGCCGACTGAACTCGTGGTGCCGCGTTCTGAACTTCGCTCTGCCGACGCTGCTGAAGCCGATGAAAAAAGCCGATTTGAGCAGGCTTATCTGCAACTGGCAGGAAAAGTTGACGTTATCGTCGTAGATTGCCCGGGCAGCGACACATTCCTTTCGCGCCTTGCTCATACTGCGGCTGATACTTTGGTGACCCCCGTCAATGACAGTTTTGTTGATCTTGATCTGCTCGCGCGGGTCGACCCCGAAACTTATGCAGTCCAGGGCCCCAGCCTTTATGCGGAGATGGTTTGGAAAGCACGGCAACGCCGCGCTATGGCGGATGGAAAATCTATTGACTGGGTCGTGCTGCGGAATCGGGTTGGGTCGCTGCATGCGAAAAACAAAGAACGGGTTGAGGCTGTGCTGTCCGATCTTTCCAAGCGGATCGGCGTTCGCTACGTCCCCGGCCTCGGCGAGCGTGTGGTGTACCGGGAACTTTTCCCAAAAGGGCTGACACTCATCGATTTAAAAGCGTCGGGTGGTCTTGACGGGCAGGGCATGTCTATGTCTCATGTGGCGGCGCGTCAGGAATTGCGCGCACTTGTGAATGCACTCGAACTACCGTTTCGCCAAGCCAAGGTAGACTGAATGGCCGGATATTTTGTTCTGGGTTTATTGCTCGCGGGGCTTTTGTTCCTGCTTCTGAACTGGTGGGCCAATGCCGAGATTAAATCTGCCAAGCGCAGTTTGACCTGGGCAATCGTCGGTGTGTGTTTGGTCCTCGGTTTAATACTGATTGCAACCGGAAAAGCATTGCTCGCCGCTGTTCCGGCTGGATTTGCCTTATTTCGCATGGCTGGGCCTGCTTTGGCCAAGCTAGCTCTAGGTCGGTTAATGAGTGGAAAATTGGGCGGCAAAACTGGCAAAAAAAGCTCAGAGTCAAGTCAGGCCCAAATGACACGCGCGGAGGCGCTCGAAGTTCTCGGTTTGGAAGACGGGGCCAGCAAATCCGAAATCAACGAAGCTTATCGTCGATTGATGGGGCAGGTCCACCCGGATAAAGGCGGCTCAGACTGGATGGCAGCAAAACTGAATGCCGCTCGAAAAACCTTGTTGGAGTAAAAGCATCAGACGATACCCCAGCATAAGCCGAAACATTTTATGGGGGATCGTATTGCCACTGATGTTCGTGTCTGTGGCACATTCACAAGTTCAAAATTCTGCTTCTGAAAACGTGACCATAGGGACCATCATTCATAACCCGCCGTACGTTTTTGAAAACCCATCTGCAGGTATCGATGTAGATATTATCCGTGAAGCGTTCGCGCAGTCTGGCATTCAAGTGGACATTGTTCACGCATATCTGAGCCGTATGAGTGTTTTGCTGGACGCTGGGCGTATTGATGCCATGACGGCTTATCGAACCAGAGCAGATCAATGTAAATTAAGTGAGCCATATGGATTTTGGCATAACGGCATAATTACCAGATCAGGTCTGGACACAAAAATCAGTAATTTTGAAGACCTCGCCGGGCTGAAAGTTGGACTGTTTCCGCAAGCCAAAAATATTTTTGGCTTAGAGCTTGTGAGAGCGTCGGCCAATTTTGCCAGTGAAACTACCGTGTTTACAACACCGTCTGCGTTGCGAATGTTGTCGTATGATCGGCTGGATGCCTACGTTGGCGACAGCTGGGGGCTTGACTATTTGTTCCAGCAAAATGCAGCTGCAGACGAAACCCCTCCATACAAGGTAGCTTACGCATTTAAACCAACACCCAGAAACCTTTGCTTTTCCGTCGACAAGCACCGGGTCGCTTTTAATGAAGGCCTGATAGCTTTGCAGCGCAGCGGGCAAATTGACGAAATCATCAGTAGATATAGAAAATAGAACAAGTTCCGTTTGACCTCAGTCGCGGACTGCGTTAGGCCCTCTCAGTCAGGGGAAAGTCATGTGTAAAACTGCTCTTTAGGGGCGGTTTGGCGCATTAGATTGGAACGGTTGTGAAATTGTTGCGTTTTGCCCCCCTGGCCATGTTTGCCACATTGCTCTTTGGCCTGCCGGCCGAGGGAATGCAGGTTAGCCCTCTGACAAGCAATCCCGTTAGAATTGGCACAATCCAACATAACCCGCCATATGTGATTGAAAACCCTTCGTCAGGCATAGACATGGATACCATTCGGGCGGCTTTTTCGGCCGTAGGGCGGGATGTTGAATTCGTGCATGCCCCGCTCACGCGTATCAGTAGTTTGTTGCGCACCAGGCGAATTGACGGCATTACCACGCTAGTCGGGATGGGCAGTCAGTGCACTCTCAGCCAGGTTTTTGGTTATTGGCATGACGGCGTTGTTGTACGACGCGATCTGGATAAAAGTGTGTCTACGATCGCTGATTTGGCGTCCTTGAGAGTTGGCATGTTCCCGTCTGCAAGTGCCGTATTTGCTGAAAAGCTGGGCCCACATGCTGCGTCATTTGCAAGTGAAACGGTCATCAACTCGACCCCGTCTGTTCTGAGACTTCTACAGTATGGACGCATTGACGCCTATATCGGGGACATCTGGGGCCTTGAGGCGCTTGCTGCAGACGAAGACACCGCAAAGGGTTACCCCTTTCGTATTGCCATGACATTTGAGCCCACACCGCGATATGTCTGTTTCTTGGAAGGCGAGGTGACGGAGCAGTTCAATGCTGGCTTGGAAGAATTAAATGTGCTGGGTCAGCTGGCGAGGATAGTTAACCGCTACCGCCCTCAGGGAAAATGACCTTAGTTCAATCTTGACGTCGATGGGGCAGCCTGACAGGTTGTCGACAGATTATTGGGGCAACCATCATCCGAGATTTGTCGATGACATCACACCAGTTTCATTCCACCGTTTTGAGAGAATATGACGTTCGCGGTATCGTGGGCGATACTGTTGGCGAGGCGGACGCACTTGCACTCGGCCGCGCCATCGGCACAACTGTGCGCCGCAATGGCGGTAAATATATCTGTGTCGGATATGACGGGCGTCTGTCGTCACCAAGTTTATCGGAAAGCCTGGTCGAAGGGGTGCTTAGCACCGGCATCGACGTGCGCTTAGTGGGGCTGGGCCCAACTCCCATGCTCTACTATTCCGTGTTTGAACTTGATGCAGATGGCGGTGTCATGATCACCGGGTCGCACAATCCCCCTGATTATAATGGCTTCAAAATCATGATGGGTAAGAAGCCCTGTTTTGGTGAAGCCATTCAAAACCTTGGGAAAATTGCGGCTGCAGGCGACTATGAAACCGGTTCGGGTGAACTCCAACAGATTGACATTTTTGATAGGTACCTCGACCGCTTGATGCGCGATGTTGATTTTGGCGATTTCAAAATCGTCTGGGACCCGGCAAACGGCGCAGCTGGCGACGTGATCGCTGCTCTCGTGAAAATGCTCCCCGGCGACCACATCGTCATTAATGCAGAGATTGATGGCACTTTCCCGAACCATCATGCCGACCCCACTGTTGAAGCTAACCTCGAGCAGCTGAAAGACGCGGTAGCTGAGCATGGTGCTGACATTGGCCTCTCGTTTGACGGAGACGGAGATCGTATTGGCGCGATTGATAGAGCAGGCCGCGTTGTATGGGGCGATCAGATGCTCGCCATTATGGCGGGTGATTTGCTGAAAGAATTACCCGGCGCGCCAATTATTGCTGATGTTAAAGCGAGCCAAGTCCTATTTGACCGCATTGAGGAGCTGGGGGGCACACCCGTGATGTGGAAAACCGGCCACTCGCTTATCAAAGAGAAAATGGTCGAGCTTGAAGCGCCGCTGGCTGGCGAGATGTCCGGCCACATCTTCTATAAGCACAAGTTCTATGGTCACGATGACGCCGTTTATGCCGGAATCCGCTTTTTGAACGCTATCACGGCCCAGGGCGGTGATTTGCATGCCCTCAAAGACGGTCTGCCGGCCGCACTCAATACGCCGGAGCTACGATTTGATTGTGACGAAGTGCGCAAGTTTGAGGTCGTAGAAGAAGTGAAAGGCCGGCTTGAGACAAGTGGGGCAAATATGTCCACCATCGACGGTGTTCGCGTTCTGACAGAAGACGGCTGGTGGTTGTTGCGTGCTTCAAATACCCAGGCAGTTTTGGTTGCCCGGTGCGAAAGTGGCACAGAAGCTGGCCTTGCCCGGCTTAAAAGCGCACTTGTAGATGCGCTGGCTCAATCTGGGGTGGAAGCTCCAGCCGACTTATAAGACAAAAATCAAAAAGATTTCATTTTTGGTCTTTTAGTCCGCGCGATACGTATTACATTGTTCAGGTATTGTGTTCTGGAGGTGTCATGTCTGACAAAGATGAAGACGATCGGGGCGGCGGTACCGGCACCGGTATCTTGACCCGGCCCGACACCAAAACAAAAAAGCCTTCAATGTATAAAGTTCTGCTGTTGAACGACGATTTCACGCCGATGGAATTTGTGGTTCATATCCTGCAGCGCTTTTTCCGTATGACGGTTGAAGAAGCGACCGAAGTGATGCTGCACGTTCACCAAAAGGGTGTCGGCGTGTGTGGTGTGTTCACTTATGAAGTTGCCGAAACCAAGGTGAACCAAGTGCTTTCTTTCGCAAAACAGCACGAGCACCCACTTCAGTGTACCTTGGAAAAAGAGTAGCCACGCCCTTGCTTTTTGCTCTTTCCACCAAGCCATGGCACACTACAGAACAATTGATAATGCGTATTCGAAGTTAAAGGACAGCACAGTTGCCAAGTTTTTCCCCTCATTTAGAAGAAACATTGCACCGCGCTCTTGGTGAAGCCAACAGCCGAAGCCATGAGTATGCCACCCTTGAGCATTTGTTGCTCTCGCTCCTGGATGACCCGGATGCGGTGGCTGTATTGAAGGCTTGTGATGTGAACCTTGATGAGCTGCGCGAAGACGTTACAGGCTATCTGGATTCAGAAATGGAAGGCTTGACCATCCAGACAGACGGGGTGGAAGCCACCCCGACCGCCGGTTTCCAGCGTGTTGTGCAGCGGGCATTATTGCATGTTCAGTCTTCTGGCCGCGAAGAGATGACCGGGGCCAACCTGCTTGTTGCTTTGTTCTCCGAGCGGGAAAGCCACGCGGTTTACTTCCTGCAAAGTCAGGATATGACCCGCCTGGATGCAGTGAGTTACATTTCACACGGCATTGCTAAAGTGCCGGAGCTTGGTGAAAACCGTACGGTCCGCGGCTCCGATGAAGAGCAACCTGCAGAAGGCGAGGGCGCTGCACCTGAAGCCGAAAAAGGCAAAAGTGCGCTCGACAACTACTGCGTAAACCTCAATGAAAAAGCCAAGGCTGGCAAAATTGACCCGCTGATCGGTCGCGCTGATGAGCTGGAGCGCGCGGTTCAAATCCTGTGTCGTCGCTCCAAAAACAACCCCCTGTTGGTGGGTGACCCGGGCGTTGGCAAAACAGCCATCGCAGAAGGCCTGGCGCGCCGCATCACAGAAGACGATGTGCCTGAAGTCCTTTTGGACGCAACGATCTATTCGCTCGATATGGGCGCTTTGCTGGCCGGTACGCGCTACCGCGGTGACTTTGAAGAACGCCTTAAGGCTGTTGTGAAGGAACTTGAGGCAATTGAAGGTGCGGTTCTGTTCATTGATGAAATCCACACGGTTATCGGTGCCGGTGCGACATCAGGCGGCGCAATGGATGCGTCGAACCTGCTGAAACCTGCGCTTGCGTCAGGCACGCTTCGCTGCATGGGGTCAACGACTTACAAGGAATTCCGTAGTCACTTCGAAAAAGACCGCGCGCTTCTGCGTCGGTTCCAGAAGATTGACGTGAATGAGCCCACTGTCGGTGACACCATCAAGATCCTTAAGGGGCTGAAGCCTTATTTCGAAGATCATCACAAAGTGCGCTATACGCTGGATGCGATCAAAACAGCCGTTGAGCTTTCTGATCGCTATATCTCAGACCGTAAGCTGCCAGACAAGGCCATCGACGTTATTGATGAAACCGGTGCGGCCCAAATGCTGCTGCCACCATCGAAACGGAAAAAAACCGTTAGCGTTAAAGACGTTGAGGCAGTGGTTGCGAAGATCGCGCGCATCCCGCCAAAAACCGTTACGCGCGATGAAAGCCGCGTCATGCTAACGCTTGAGGAAGACCTCAAGCGTGTCGTCTTTGGTCAAAATGAACCAATTGAGGCGCTCACTGCGTCTATCAAGCTTTCTCGTGCTGGCCTCAGGCAGCCGAATAAGCCCATTGGGTCTTATTTGTTCGCGGGTCCTACAGGTGTTGGTAAAACCGAAGTGGCGCGCCAGCTTTCGCACCTCTTGGGTGTCGAATTGCACCGTTTCGATATGTCCGAATATATGGAGCGGCATTCGATTTCGCGCCTGATTGGTGCGCCTCCGGGCTATGTCGGCTTTGACCAGGGTGGATTACTCACGGATGCTGTGGACCAGCACCCGCACTGCGTACTGCTGCTTGATGAGATCGAAAAAGCGCATCCTGACCTCTTTAACGTGTTGTTGCAGGTGATGGATAACGGTACGCTGACCGACCACAACGGCAAGAAAATCGATTTCCGCAATGTGATCTTGATCATGACCACAAATGCCGGTGCCAAGGAGCTGTCGAAAGCTGCCATTGGCTTTGGTCGCGAGACCAACGACGGCGCGAGCGATGAAGCGATCAAGCAAATGTTCAGCCCTGAATTCCGAAACCGGCTTGATAGCACTATTCACTTCAGCTTCCTGCCGCCTGAAGTGGTTGCCAAAGTGGTTGAAAAATTTGTGCTGCAGCTTGAATTGCAGCTCGCTGACCGCGGTGTCGAAATCTCACTTGAGGAAGATGCCAAGGCTTGGCTCGCAGAAAAAGGTTATGACCGTCACTATGGTGCCCGGCCGTTGGAGCGTGTCATTCAGGAAAGCATCAAGAAACCTCTGGCTGACGAATTGCTGTTTGGCAAACTCGCCAAGGGCGGGGAGGTTGTCGTGAAGCTGAAAGACAATGAAATGGCGTTTGAAATCACGCCGCATGCTCCCAAAGAAAAGCCATCTTCTGCGAAAGTACCTGCTGCGGGCAAGAAAAAGGGCGGCTCTGGCAAGAAGCCGAAAGAGCCGGTCAAATAGGAACCACCATGCTTTCAACAGATCGGCTTAAGCTGCGTCAATGGCGCGAGGAAGACCTCGCGCCTTTTGCCGTTTTGAACGCTGACCCGGACGTCATGCGCTATTTCCCGAGCGTGCGCACAAGGGCGGAAAGTGATGAAACCTACGCACGATTGCATCGTCATATTGAAAAGCATGGGTTTGGTTTTTGGGCTGCCGAGATGATCGATACAGGCCAATTCATCGGCTTTATCGGGATGGAACACTGTGACTATCTGCCGAGCGGACCAGCTGTGGAAATTGGCTGGCGGCTGGACAAAAGTGTTTGGGGGCAAGGACTTGCACCAGAAGGCGCACGTGCGTGCCTAGCCTATGCTTTTTCGAAGCTGGGCCTTGACGAAGTGGTGTCATTCACAGCTGACACTAATACACCTTCCATGCGGGTGATGGAAAAAATTGGCATGCGCCGCGACGAGGCTCGCGATTTTGATCACCCCTCAGTTGCAGAAGATACAGGGCTTAAGCCGCACGTTTTTTATGCCATCTGCAATACAGATCCGATTGGGCGCTAATCACCCTTTTTGAATGGCGTACGGGTGGCCAGGTAATCAATTTCTGCCGCAACACCCTCGCGTTCCTGCTCCAGGTAGCGCGCCACGGCATCCCTGAATGATGGGTTTGAGATATAGTGGGCGCTTGTCGTTTGAACCGGCACATAGCCACGAGCCAGTTTGTGCGCACCTTGTGCGCCTGCTTCCACCGTTTTCAGGCCATGTTTGATTGCAAAATCGATAGCCTGATAATAGCAGGCTTCAAAATGCAGGTAGCGATGGTCTTCAACACAGCCCCACTGGCGGCCGTACAGCGTATCTTCGCCGATAAAGTTTAATGCACCGGCGATATTGCGGCCGTTGCGCTCGCACATAATCAGCAGAATTTTGTCCGCCATGGTGGCGCTGATTTCGCTGAAAAATGCTCGCGTCAGGTAGGGCTGGCCCCATTTGCGCGCGCCGGTATCCATATAGAATTGAAAAAAGTCGTCCCAGTGCGCCTCTGTGATGGCGTCGCCAGTCAGTGAATGAATGATAATGTCCGTGTTGGCGACACATTCACGTTCCTTACGAATTTGTTTGCGCTTCCGCGATGAAAGCGCATCCAGGAATTCCTGAAAATTCGCATAGTTGTTGTTTTTCCAGTGAAATTGCTGGTCATGGCGGACAAGGAACTCGCCGCCTGCCGCCTGTTCCGCTTCACCGTCTGGCATAAAGGTAACGTGAGCCGACGAAAACCCGAGCTTTTCGGTGATTTTTTCAAGTCCATCCAATAGTGCTGCCTGGATGATCGGTTGCTCTGCTTCCAATCGGTCCTGGTGTACCAACAGTTTTGGTGCAATTGCTGGCGTGAAAGGAATGCTGGCCTGCAGTTTTGGATAGTAGCGGCCACCCGCGCGCTCGAGAGCGTCGGCCCAACCATGGTCAAACACATATTCGCCGTAAGAGTGGCTTTTTGCATAAAGCGGCATGCACGCGATGACTTTGCCATTTTCATCGCCGGCGCGAATGGTCATGTGATACGGGGTCCAGCCGGTATTACCACCAACACTGCCGGATACCTCAAGCGCATTCAAAAAAGCGTGGGAAACAAAAGGATTGGTGCTTCCAGCGCATGCATCCCACGCCTCCGCATCAATGTCCGCTAGACTTGGTAAAAAGGCAATGAACAAGGGCTCTTGTGCCACTCAGATGGCTCCACAAAAGGGAATTATTCAGAGCCGACGACGGCTGGACGCTCAAAAATCAAAGCATCAGCATGCTGTCGTGCAATCGACTCCATCTTCTGATCTTTTACGGTCCAGGTCAGCAATGGTTTTCCACTTTTGCGCCATCTGTCACACAATGAGTTTGGCAGCAGGTTTACGTCGCACGCCAGGAAATCCGGTTTCGTCCGCCGAAGCCAAAACGAAAGTGCTGTCCGGTTCCGCCAATTCAACAAGAACTCTCGACCCACAACGATCCCACGTGCAAAGCGTGGCATATATTTTCTGAACCAGGCTGTCACCCGCGGGTCAAAACTCATCACGGCAACATCTCCGCCATAGCCTTCAAAGCAATGACGAACGCCAGCACACACCATCTGGATGTCAGTATCCTTTGAAGACTTAATCTCGACAAACACAGGGCGGCGCTCGTCCACAAGCTCAAGCACGTCTGGCAGGCTGGGGGCGGGGGCGCCGGATGCGCCAACAATGAATTTTTGCATCTGCGCGAACCCGAGCTTTTTCATTGAGCCCTGACCATCGGTCATTCTGTCCAGGGTATCATCGTGGAATACCACAATAATGCCGTCAACAGTCGCTCGAACATCAATCTCAACGCCGTATCCGGCCTCAACGGCGGCAGCAATCGCTGGAAGTGTGTTCTCCTCGGCTGGGGTTCCTGCAGTATGCAATCCGCGGTGCGCAATGTCATGTTTCGTTAGCCAGGGAAATGAGCGAGGGCCGGTTTCTTTGTCAATTTGCCCCATGACTAAGAAATCTCAATCAGTGCGTCGATTTCAACCGGTACACCCATTGGCAGGCCGTTTACGCCCACTGCTGAACGGCTGTGTCGGCCTTTTTCACCGAATACTTCTACCATCAAATCGCTCGCGGCATTGATGATCTGCGGTTGGCCGCCGAACCCATTGATGCCGTTCACAAAACCACCGAGTTTGACGACACGTGCAACGCGTTCCAGGTCGCCGCCGCATGCTGCCTTCATCTGTGCGATCAGGTTAATGCCACAAAGCCGGGCCGCTTCGCAGGCCTCCTCCTGTGTCACGGTGTCACCGACAATTCCGGTGAAGGCCGGTGCACCGTCCTTGAAGGGAACTTGACCCGATATGCTCACCAGGTTTCCACTTTGAACAAAAGGCACATAGTTTGCGACAGGTGCTGCCGGTTCTGGCAACTCAATGCCAAGTTCTTGAAGGCGCGCATTGATACTCATAATTCTACCCTAATTCGACGACCCCATTCCTCTGAAATCAAACCCAAAAACATGCGTCTGGGCAATAAAAAAGAGGCCTATGGCCTCTTTCTCAATCAGATTTATTGTCTCTATGCGCTTTTCGCGAACGTTCGTTGTCGTTCTTGCTTGTTGGCATACATGGATTTGTCGGCGCCTTCGATCACGTCTGAAGGGTCGCTTTTTCCATCAAACGGAGTGCTGCCTACGGAGCATGACACTTCAATTTCGACACCAGCATACTTGACCACACTGCCGTTGATCTCTTCTTGCAACCGTTTCAGGCGATGGCGGCCTTGTTCTTCGCTACAGCGTGTCAGGACAACCGCAAATTCGTCGCCAGCAATACGGGCAACTGTATCAGTTGGGCGAACAAGAGCTTTGAGTTTTTTCGCAACATGGCGAAGTACAGCATCGCCCGCCATGTGGCCGTGAATATCATTAATTTCCTTGAAGCTATCAAGGTCAACAAAACCGAGGGTGCCCATTTCCCGGTGCCGAGCGCTGGCGGCCAGAATTTGACCAAGCGCCAACCGAAGACCCCGACGGTTAGGAATGCCAGTGAGTTCATCAGTGACTGAAAGCTGTTCCAGGAAAGTGATGCGTTCCTGCTGCTCAGACATACGCTGTTCTGCTGCGGCTGCGTAGCTCAGCACTTCAGTGATTAGTTGCCAGCCTGTACTGTCAAACTTCATCTCCGCGTCCGCGGCAGTACGCATCAGCTTGCTTGCCAAGTTACTGACATAAGGGTTGATTTCCGTCCGATTGTCTTTGGCACTTGCTGCTTGTTCTATCATCTCAGCCTCCGGTTTAATCCGAAGAAACACTAGCAACTGCCGTGCCAGTCAGTTTGTGGGCAAAGTGTGCAATCTTGTGGCCCGATGGGCGGTAAAATGTGCCTATGGGCAATTGGGTTTAGGTATTTTTTGCCTGTTTCTCGGCTTTTTCCCGCATAGCGCGGCCTTTTTGCACGGTAGAGTTGCCGAAGCGATTTTTGAGTGAATCCATCGCCTTTTCCACATCAGCGCGTTTTGTGCGTGCCGGTTCAATGAGGTCGGGCTGGTCTGCTTCTGCAAGTGGGCGAAAATGACTAACGCCGATGCCGATCAGGCGGTACGGCGTTCCATCAATAAGCGGTTTGAGAAGGTCGCTGCCCACTTCAAACAGAGACCCGGCCAGTTGTGTTGGGGCATCGAGTGTGCGTGAGCGCGTAACAATCCGGTGCATGCTGGTTTTCAGTTTTAGGGTGATGGTGACACCTGCCAGATTTTTCCGCTTGAGGTCGCCAGCTACTGTCTCGCATATCCCCCAAAGCTTATCCTCCAAAGCGCCATAGTCAGCGAGGTCTTTCGCCAGTGTTCGCTCGCTTGATACACTTTTTGCGCCCTCGCTGCTTTTAACCGTTCGCGTGTCTAGACCTCTGGACAGGCGAAAAAGGCGTTGCCCAATTTCTCCGTATCGGCGGATCAGGGTGGCTTCTTCCATGGATTGAAGCTGGCTGATTTCGGTCAAACCATCCTTCTGCAGCTTTTTTGCCGACTTTGCGCCAATGCCATAAATACGAGTGATTGGTAGTTTGGCCAGAATATCGAGCTTGTCCGTCTCGCCGATCACTGTAAATCCGCGGGGTTTGTCCATATCTGACGCCAGCTTTGCCAGGAACTTATTGGCCGCCAAGCCAACAGAAACGGTGACACCAATCTCTTCCTGAATTTCGTTCGCGAGACGTGTTAACAGGGCGGCAGGTGGCAGGCCATGCAGCCGCTCAGTGCCCTCAAGGTCAAGGAAGGCTTCGTCAATTGAAAGAGGTTGAACAAGTGGCGTTAATTCTTTGAACTTGTTACGAATTTCATAGCCGACATCGCGGTAAACGCTCATTCGGGGTTTGAGAATAACTGCGTCCGGGCAAAGCTTTTTGGCCTTGAACATTGGCATGGCAGACCGCACACCGTTCATGCGTGCGATGTAGCACGCAGTAGACACAACGCCTCGGTGCTCGCCGCCAATAATGACAGGTTTGTTGGCAAGCGAGGGATTGTCGCGTTTCTCCACGGCGGCATAAAATGCATCACAGTCTATGTGCGCAATGTGTAAGTCCAAGAGTTCCGGGTGGGTAACACATCGGCTGCGGTCGCACGCGGGGCACCGAATGGACTTAGTATCCATCGGCACCTCAAAACCGTGCAAGCAAGAACGGCAAAGTGCTGGCGATTTAACCTCGTCCCGAACCGTATCTGAAGCGCTTTGATGCATGCCCGCAGCCTACACTTGAAGCGAATGAAGGTGGGAGCGCAACTCAGGCCAAGCGTCGATGCGCACATGGGCGTGTTCGGCCTTGTCAATCAAGGCTGCAAGACGAGGGTCTGCAACAAAATGCACCAGATGCACGTCTGGCGCATGTTTGGCAACCGACGCGAGCTGAGGCGGCAGGTCATCCACAAACACAGTGTGGCCTTTGGTTGCCTGTTCAAGCGCCTGCATGGCCGGGCCTTTTTCGCCTGCGTTTGACAGAACAGGATATTTAAAGCCCATGTCGTGCAGCGCTGCCTCCCGTCTGGCGCGACAATGATGAGGCACGTTGGTCAGCACTGCGATTTGATAGCGGTCCGAAAGGCTTCTAAGCGCATCCGCCGCACCCGGCACCGCGGGAACGCTGTCCACGCGCTCATCGAAAAAACCGCCGATGAGGTCTTTAACAACAGTTGGTGACGCAGCAACCCCCGTGGCCTGGTCGTAAATATTGCCTGTCAGTTGAAAACTGGTCAGCCGCAACTCAAACCCGTTGTCCAGGAAATAGCTCTCCAGATGCTCAACAAAACGAAGAAGCACTTCGTCTGCGTCAACCACAAGCAAGGGTTGGTCGGCGTTGATGGTTGATACCAAGTCCGTAACACTAGTCACCGATCACCACTCCTGTCCTTCTCCGCCGCCAAGGGCGCGCCATGCCGCAACAATTGCCTCGGGTTTTACGTCCAGGGCATCCGCCGTGTCCAGAAGGTCTGGTTCGTTGTTGATCAAAAACTCCAGGATGCTGGCCAGAGTGCTTGGCTCGCCAAGGCTGCTGCGTAAGTCATCGACATCAACGCCAGACAAGGCCATGAACCGATCACGCAGGGTATCCTGCTGCAAAATGTAACCGACAGCTTGCAAGGCAATGATTTCATTGTGGTCAGTGCTCATTTGTATTGTCCATTGGCAGATGCTGAAGCAGACGATTTGCTTCGCAGCAGGATATCATCGCGGCTTCGGCGTCATGTCTCAATACTTTGTTAGGAAATTTTGATTTAACCTTTGACGAGGCTTGTGTTTTCCGCCAAAGCACGACTATTATCAGCGCTCGGTCGGGTGATTTCGGGACGGTGAGAGACTGTGGGGACCAATGAGTAAAAAGATTCTGATTGTCGAAGACAATGAGCTGAACATGAAGCTGTTCTGTGATTTGTTGGAAGCACACAATTATGAAACCATTCAGACGCGGGATGGCATGGCTGCGCTGGATTTGGCCCGTGTGCATGAGCCAGACTTGATCTTGATGGACATCCAATTGCCAGAAGTGTCTGGCCTTGAAGTTACCAAGTGGCTGAAAGAGGATGAAGACCTGCAGAAAATTCCAGTCATTGCGGTTACTGCATTTGCCATGAAGGGTGATGAGGAAAAAATCCGCGAAGGTGGCTGTGAAGCTTATATCGCCAAGCCTATTTCAGTCCGGCATTTTTTGGACACTGTAAAACAATTTGCGGGATAGCCCGAGATGACGGCGCGCGTTCTGGTCGTAGATGACGTTCCGCCAAACGTCAAATTGCTAGAGGCCAAACTTACCAGCGAATATTTTGACGTTCTGACCGCTTACAGTGGCCCAGAGGCGCTTGAAGTTATCGCGCGTGAGCACCCTGATATTGTCCTTCTTGATGTCATGATGCCAGGGATGGATGGTTTTGAGGTGTGCAAGCGCATCAAAGCTGACCCAGCCACCGCGCATATCCCCGTTGTGATGGTAACCGCACTTGATCAGCCTTCTGATCGTGTCACAGGCCTGGAGGCGGGTGCAGACGATTTTCTCACCAAACCCGTTCAGGACCTGGCGCTTTTCGCGCGGGTGCGCTCACTTGTGCGCCTCAAGGTGATGATGGACGAGCTCAGGAACCGCAAAACAACCGGTTCGCAGCTCGGTTGGGACGACGACGAGGCCATCCTGTTCGACACGACCGCCCCAACAGACGGAAATGTCCTGATTGTTGACGAGCAGGAGCGGGTGGTGGAGCGGATCGCCAAAGCGCTCGAAGGTGTAGGCGACGTTTCCTTCGTGCCGGGTGGTGAAGACGCTGCGGACCGGGCACGTGAAAAAAACTATGACCTGATTATTGTGTCGCTGACCATGCGCGATACGGATGGTTTGCGCGTGTGCTCCAAGCTCCGCTCTTTTGAAGAGACCCGCCATGTGCCCATCCTGGTGATGGTGGACGACGGCAATACAAAACTGCTGGTGCGTGCGCTTGAGATGGGCGTGAACGACTATGTCGTGCGCCCTGTCGATAAGCTTGAGTTTCTTGCGCGGGTGAAAACCCAGCTGAAGCGCAAACGCTTTGCGGACAAGCTGTGGGAAAACTTCCATCTTTCGATGCAGCTGGCCACAACAGATGCTGTAACCGGCCTTTATAACCGGCACTATCTAACAAGCCATTTGGACACACGCATGGACGCGGCCCAAAAGCAGGGCAAAGATCTGTCGATCCTGATGATGGATATCGACCACTTCAAAAAAGTGAATGACACTTTTGGCCATGCGGTTGGTGACAAGGTGCTCAAGGAGTTTGCTGCGCGGGTGGGCCGCAACATCCGCGGTGTTGACCTCGCCGCGCGCTACGGCGGTGAAGAATTTGTGGTGATGATGCCAGAAACTCCGGCCGACTGGGCGCTGATGATTGGCAATCGTCTGCGGGAAGAAATCGCCAGCAAGTCTTTTGACTTCGATTTGCCTGAAGGCGAAATCAGCGTGACCGTATCCATCGGCGTTGCCACCAGCAAAGAAGGCCAAACCCCGGCCCAACTTCTTGAAGAGGCTGACAAAGCGCTCTATGAGGCCAAGGCCGGTGGCCGTAACCAGGTTGTGGTTGCGCCTTAGCGGCCACAAGTCGGCTAAATCCCCAATTTATCGACAATTTTAGCGATAGAGTCGCTACTTGCAGTAAATGTGATCTGCACAAAACCCTTTTTTCCTTGAAATTCAAGGGTGTAGCGTGCAATTCTATTGTCCTGCTTTTTATGTGTTTTCAGTTTAACAATAGCTTGGTTGGGCCAAACACACGGGGGTGTGGTGCCTGAACCATGGGGGACCGGCGTCATGACCACTTCATCCGAACAATTCACTTTGGCAAATACTGAAAACGACGCATTCGACAATGCGCCCACTGCTCAGACCGTCACACCGGGTACAATCACGTTTTCAAACCTGGGGGAACTCTCGGGAACCTTTATCTCGCCGGTTCAGGATGGAACAGCCACCAATGTGGATGGCAGTGGGCTGGACGCCACGTTTAATACCAGCGGTGGCAGTGGCGGCGTTATTCAAGCAACGGCCTCGCCTTTCCCCGGTGACGGCGGCGCCAACTCTTCCGACAACACTTTGCAGTTTCAGGTCGCCCCCGATTCCGTTGTGGATGATGTTCGCCTGACCAGCACAGACGGCACAGAATTCCAGCTGGACAGCATGGTCATCGGTGCCGTTGTTTCAAATGCGGCGACCGTCACGGTTCTTGGCTTCCGGGACGGGGTGCAAGTTGCCTCCATCACGTACAACACCAATACCAACACAGTTGGTAACTCTGTTGATGGTAACCGCACCGTCGATTTTGACGATGACTGGAACAATATCGATGAAATTCGCATCAGCATCAGCGGCGCCGACATTGCAGGCATTTCTGTCGATGATCTGGTTGTCGCCGCTGCCGAAGGCGGCAATGACGCGCCTAAAATCGCAGGCACCCCCACAGATGTCACTGTTGTGGAAGACACAGCAAGCAATCTTGACCTCTCCTCAGTTTCACTTGTGGATACTGAAGGCGACCCCATTACGCTGACCATCACTGTGGACGCTGGCACCTTTGGCACTCCGGCAGACGGGGCAGGCGTCGGCGCAGGCGTTACGGAAACCCTGGTGGACAGCACCACAATCACACTGGTGGGCAGCGCCGACGACATCAACACCTATCTGGATACCGCGTCCAACATCACTTACACGGCCGCGGCGAATGTAAGCGGTGAGGATCAGGCGACAATCAGCCTCACACCAAACGATGGCACCGAAGACGGCAACACAGACACAGTTAATGTGGACGTCACTGCCGTTAATGATGACCCCACAGCCACTGGTTTGGTTGCAGACATTACGGCCACCGAAGACACGGCAAGCGACGTTGACTTGTCAACGCTCGATTTCACTGATGTGGATAGCGCAGGCGATGTTTCAGTTACACTCATCGTCGACGCCGGAACGCTTACCGCGACCGGCAGCGGCGGCGTGACCGTCTCTGGTTCGGGCTCTTCTTTTCTTACCCTGACGGGCACATTCGATGAGATCGAGACCTTCCTGGATACTGCCTCCAGCGTCCAATATACCGGCGCCACTGATGCATCCGGTGAAGACGCTGCCGCACTGACAGTTACCGCCAACGACGATGACGGTTCCGGCGACGTAACGATCGGTACAGTCAATATCGACATTACCGAAGTGAATGACGCGCCGACGGCCACTGGTTTGGTAACAGACATTACGGTCACACAGGAAACCGCCAGCAATGTCGACCTGTCGGCCACGAGCTTTGGCGACTTGGACAGTGACAGCGTCACGGTAACGCTGACCGCGAGCGCTGGCACGTTTGGTGCCCCGGCGGACGGCGCGGGTGTTGGAGCAGGTGTCACTGAGACGCTGGTCGACGCGACCACTATCACGCTTGTCGGCGCGCCGGCAGACATCAACACTTATCTGGATACCGCGTCCAACATCACCTACACGGGCGCCAGTGGCGTCTCGGGCGAGGATGCGGCCACGATCACAGTAACGGTCAACGATGGCGGCGACACCGGCGACATCAGCGCCGGCACCATCAACCTTGACATCGAAGCGACGGTCAACACCATCATTGGCACACCGGGCCCAGACAGCCTTGTGGGCACCGACGCTGAGGACCGAATTCTTGGCTGTGAGGATAATGACACACTGATTGGCGGCTTGGGTAATGACACTCTCTTGGGTCAGGACGGCAACGACACGCTGTTTGGTGGAGCGGGCAATGACAGTCTGAATGGAGGCAATGGGACGGATAGCGCATTATATGCCGGCGCTGCCGCCGCGATTGCCTACGACGGTGCCACAAATCGCGTCACCAATGACGGTGACGGTGGTTCTGACACGCTAACCGGCATTGAAAAAATCTTTGGCTCAAACTTCGCTGATACCCTCAGTGGCGGTACAGGGTCCGACGACCTGAGTGGTCGAAGAGGCGACGATACGATCACAGGCGGTGCCGAAAGTGATACCCTCAGGGGCGGTGCAGGCAACGATGCGCTTGATGGCGGTGACGGTGGCGACCGGCTGCTGGGCGGTGACGGCAATGACATTTTCCTTGGCGGTGACGGCGGCGACACCATTACGGGCGCGAGCGGCAACGATATAGCCCAAGGTGGTGACGGCAATGACTTCTTCTTCGCGGGCGGTGACTTCACCGAGGATGATGACAAAGCATCGGGCGACGGCGGCAGTGACTTGCTTGGCGGGCGCTGCGGTGATGACCTGCTGGTCGGTGACGGCACCGACCAGTTCGGCACCTTTGTGACGACCGGTGACACAGCCGGTAACGACAGCCTGTTTGGCGGCAACGGCGACGACACCCTTTACGGCGACCATCATGATGGCACCAACCCGGATGGCGGTGCGGCTGATGGCCAAGATGCTGTTTGGGCCGGTCTCGGCGATGACGTGCTGTGGGGCGGTGGCAATAATGACGTTATCGGCGGCGGCAGCGGCGATGACAAAGCCTGGGGACAAAGTGGCAACGACACTATTTACGGCGGCTCCAACGGGGATGACACGCTTGATGGTGGCAGTGGCAACGACCTCATCATGGCGGGTGGTGACAACGACAGTATCCGCGGCGGCGACGGCAGAGATGTCATATTTGCCGGCAACAATAATGATCGGGTTGATGGTGGCCGTGACAGTGACGAAATTTATGGCGGTGCCGGCAACGACACAATGGTCGGCGGTCACGGCGCGGACACGCTGCGCGGCGGCAAGGGCGACGACGTCGCAAATGGTGGCTCAGGCGATGACGTGCTGCGCGGCCAGAGGGGCGAAGACAACCTCACCGGTGGTACCGGCAATGACAGTCTGTTTGGCGGCCAGGATGATGACGTTCTGTTTGGTGGCGATGACAGTGACACAGTGCGCGGTGATGATGGCAGCGATACGCTGTTCGGCGGCAGTGGTGATGACTTCCTGTTTGGCGGTGCTAATGACGACATCCTACACGCTGGTGCCGGCAATGATGATCTGTCGGGCGGTGACGGTGCAGATACCTTCATGTTCGGTACTGACAACGGTAACGACACCATCACCGATTTTGACGTGATGGAAGACAGAATCAGCCTTGTCAACGCCAACTCCGATTTCTCCACGGTAGCAGAAGTTCAGGCGGCAGCGACCGAAACGACGCAGGACAGCCAAACCGGTGTTTTAATAGACCTCGGGGGCGGTGAAAGCGTCTTCATTGTGGGTATCACTATTGCGGATCTGACCGACGAAACCGTTTTGGTATAGGGCGATCGATACATCGTTATGTTCAGTTCGTAAATTTATTAGTGTTATCAATTGTTTAAAAGGGAAATGCCTATAATCGGATAGTCATGCGGGGAGACGGAAAATGGCAACAGTTAATGGTGGTGCAACCGACGACTCAATACCGGGAACCGGTGCAGATGACCTGATCAACGGCCTTGACGGTGATGATACCCTGGAAGGCCGTGCTGGTGCCGACCGGATCAACGGCAACAACGACAATGATTTTCTCTTTGGCGAAGCTGGTAACGACACACTTCGTGGTGGCGCTGGCACAGATTCACTTGTTGGCGGTGCCGATGATGATCGGCTGATCGGCGGCGCAGGCGATGACACGCTCACGGGCGGTAGTGGCGGTGATGTGTTTGTCATTGAAGCCGGGTCGTCTGACATTGTTACTGACTTTGATAGCGGCGAGGGTGATAGTCTGGACCTGACCGGCCCTGGCGTAACACTATCGTCCGCCGTTATCAGCGAATCGGGCGGAAACACTGTAATCGATATTGGTGGCGGCGAAAGCGTGACCCTGATTGGTGTGACGAACGCCGAGTTTAACGCGGAGCCCACTGTTTCAGGTCTAACCAACCGAGGCGCGGCGGAAGACGTCACGGGCGCCCCAGATTTTTCAGGCGTCACGATCGCTGACACCGATACGCCCGGCAATATCACAGTGACCATCACTGCCAGTGACACTGGCGCCGTGCTGGGGGCAATCGATGGCTCCAGTGTTGGTGCTGGTGTGACGGAAACCGCCAGTGGCAACAATGTCGTTACCTTGGTGGGCACGGCGGCGGATATCACCACTTATCTCGCGAACGCGGCAGCGATCACCTACACCTCAAGCCAGGACCGGGAGACGAATGATACGATTTCGATCCAGGCAGACGATGGTATCAGCACGCCCATTGCTGCGAGTACGGCATCGATCATAATCACGCCGATCAATGACCTGCCAACGGCAAGTGACAGCACAATCACCATTGATGAAGACACCAGCCATGTATTCACGGCGGCGGATTTTAATTTTGCCGATGTGGACAGCGGTGATGCGCTTGTTAGCGTGCGTATCGACACGCTTACTGTCGGCAGTGGCACGTTCGAACTGTCAGGTGTTGCTGTCAGCGCAACCGACGTTATCACGGTCGCAGACATCAACGCTGGCAATCTGGTTTATGTTCCAGGGCCCGACGATAATGGCAATGGGCTGTTGACCTTTACCTTTTCCGTCAATGACGGCACTGGTTTTGCGGCGGCAACCTCAAGCGGTGCGGTTGATGTCAGCCCTGTGTCTGACAATGCCCGACCACGGGACCTGACGCTCGACGGTGACAGGTCGGTCGATGAGAATGATGCTGGCGCGGTGATTGGCACCCTGTCAGCCACAGACCCTGAGGGCGACGCCATCACATTCCGTGTGTCGGGTGACGAACGCTTTGTTGTTTCGGACGGCAATACACTGCGGTTGGCAGACGGTTTTGCGTTTGATTTTGAGGCGGTAGGGGACAGAGCCGTTGTAGAAGTGGTGGCCACAGATGCAAACGGCGCCTCCGCTTCCCAAATTTTTGTGATTAACATCAATGATGTAGACGAAACCAGCGGCGGTAACGCCGGCAACAATGACGTTGACGGTGGTAACGGCGATGACACGCTGGATGGCGGCAACGGCGATGATACGGTGTCTGGCGGCAGCGGCAGCGATCGTGTGTTTGGTGGCAACGGAGACGATACCGTAGCTGGCGGCAACGGCGACGACACCATCCGAGGGGATGACGGCGATGATCGTGTGTCGGGCGGTGATGGCAACGACATCGCCTTTGCCGGCCCAGGTGACACAGGCAATGATACCGTAGAAGGCAATGACGGCAATGACATTCTGGGCGGCGGTGCGGGCAGTGATACGTTGGTTGGCGGCAACGCAGGCACAAATGTTAATGACACAAATGCCGGGGCTTGCGGCGATGACACCCTGTTTGGTGGGGACGATGATGATTTGATCGTTGGTGGGTCCTATAACACGCAGACTCAAACGGTGGTCAACACTGGTGGTGGCAACAACCAGCTTTGGGGCGGCGGCGGTAATGACCGCGTGTTTGGCGATGACGGCGACGACTTAATCGGCGGCGGCGTGGGCGATGACAGCCTGCAGGCAGGCGGTGGCAATGACACCCTCTATGGAGGTCGCGCAGGCGGCGAGAGCAGTAATGACACGCTTCGGGGCGGCAACGGTGATGACCTGATTTTGGCGTCAGCTGACGACGATGTGGTGGCCGGAGATGATGGCAACGACACTTTGTTTGGCGGTGCAGGCGATGACACTGTTGACGGCGGCAACGGAGATGACATCTTGTGGGCCGGCGGAGGCAATGATGATCTAACCGGTGGTACGGGCAGTGACATCTTCACCTTTGGTGACGTGAGCGGCAACGATACCGTGAATGATTTTACCGTCGGCGAAGATACGCTGGACCTGCGTTTTGCCTCGACCGAATTTGCAAGTGTCGCGGAGGTGCGTGCAGCCGCAATGAACGCCGTTCAGGATAGCCAAAACGGTGTGTTCATTGACCTGGGGGACGGCGACAGTGTGTTTATTGTTGGTATTACAGTGGACGATCTGACTGAAACCACCGTCACATTGTAAGCTCATAAAAAAACGCCGCTGCCAGTGTGGCGCGGCGTTTTTTAGATCAATAAGGATCAACCAATTATTTAATTTTGGCTTCCTTGAACTCTACGTGCTTGCGGACAACCGGGTCATACTTGCGCTTGACCATCTTCTCGGTCAATGTCCGCGGATTCTTTTTGGTCACGTAGTAGTAGCCAGTGTCCGCTGTGCTCACCAGCTTGATCTTGATGCTGGACGGCTTTGCCATCTTATTCACTCCAAGAGAAAACAGTTATCCTGACCACCCTTTGTGGTCACGCTGAGCGCGCAAAATACCCATCAAGACGGTTAAGTCAAGCGGAGTCTGAAAAAACCCGTATTTTTTCGTTTTTTTCATCAAAAACATGCTTTTGCTAACAAACGCGTAACCATTTGTGTGGCATGAGAGAATTACTTCAAAGTGTACGGATAGTAGGGTGTAGCCGATATGATGCAGCAAGACATAATGGAAGAACTCAGAACCGAAGCGATTGATTCCGCCGAGGACCGTCTGAAAAACCTGCAGGAAGTCGTTCAGGACTTCGCCAATGGCTACATCAAGTCTGCTGATGCGCTGGCGACCGTTCGCCTTGAGGCCCATTCACTGAAAAGCGTTGCGGCTTCGTTTGAAATGAAGGCACTGAAGGTGATGTGTCACCGGTTTGAAGACTATTTCTTCAACGTAAAAGACATGACGCCTGAAATCAGCAAAGACATCCAGTTCTATGCGGACCGCATGGCGGAATGCCTTGAAGGCTTTGTAAACGGCAAGGAAATTGATGTTTCCGAAGTTGTGCGCAAACTACCAAACAAAGCTGGCTTCGAAGTTTCTGACATCACAGTCGCGGACATTGAAGTGATGCTTGTAATGGCACCAGGCACCGCCACCAAAATCGTTACGCGCGAGTTGATGGAATGCGGTTATCGCATGGTGAATGTTGCAACAACCATGGATGCGTTTCAGCTTATTCCGGTGATGAAACCGGATGCGGTGATTATTTCGCGGGTGATGCCCGAGCTTTCCGGCATTGATCTCGCTTGTGCTTTGAAAGCAATGCCGGTGACCAAAGACCTGCCTGTTGCACTGCTCGCAACTGATAGCGGGTCGCTCAAAAACCTGCCAGACAGCGTACCCGTGCTTCGTAAAGGTGCTAACTTCGCCGATGACGTTGCAGACGTATTCGTGCAGCTTGGCATTCTTTAAGCTGCGGGGGGAAGTAGGTTATCCCCCAAAAAGTTTCACCAGTCGGTCGTAAATGGAGGCCGGGTCGAACGGCTTTACAATATAGCCTTGAACCCCGATTTCTTTCGCTGCGCGCAAATGCTCAGGGTCCGTGCTGCCACTCATCAAAATAACAGGGGTCCGCGATTTTACGATGTCATAGCGAAGGTTGTTGGGCTGCCTCAGAGTTTGCACAAAGCCAATGCCATCAAGGTCTTCCATCATGATATCGCACAATATGAGATCATAACGTTTTGCATCCAGCGCCTTAAGCGCCTTCGACCCACTATAAGCAGAATCAACCTCTTTAAATCCTACTTTCAGTAACAAATGGCTCAGCATGTCGTGGATGATCTTTTGATCGTCCACAACCAAAACAGCCAAACCGTCAAATGCCGGATTGTGTCTCACATTGGTTCTCGAACTGCGTCAATTTCCTCGGGAACCAAATTACACTAAATCGCAATTATTTGAAGCGGGGAATCAGTAGGTGCGCCGGCAACTGATATCTGAGTGCGAGGTACAGGTCACTCAAAAATAGTTGTGTTTACCGCTTCCGGTTTGGCCTGCTGCGCTTGCCTGGGCGGCCGCCTTGACCGCGCTTCTTCATGAATTTCATGTCCTTCATGCGCGGGCCATCACGACCGGCAAGCTCAAGCTTCAAGCCGCCAGTAAACCGGTTTGCTTCCACAAGGCGTACGTCCAACTTGTCGCCGAGTGCATACGTTTCGCCGGTTTTTTCGCCAATCAGCGCATGCTGGCTCTCATCATGGTAGTAGAAATCGTTGCCGATTTCAGAGATGGGGATCAAGCCATCGCCGCCAGATGGTTCAAGCTCGACAAACAGACCAAACCGGGTAACACCAGAAACACGGCCAATGAACTCATCTCCCACATGATCGGCGAGATAGGACGCCATATAGCGGTCGGTCGAGTCGCGCTCTGCCGCCATGGCCCGCCGTTCCGTGCCAGAGATTTGCTCACCAATCGCTTCCATGTCTTCAACTTCCGTTGCGGTCAGGCCGTCCTTCCCAAGGTCGAGGGCTTTAATGAGGCCGCGATGCACCAGCAAATCTGCATATCGACGGATTGGGGATGTGAAGTGCGCATATTTGGGTAGCGCGAGGCCGAAATGCCCCCGGTTTTCTGGTGAATAATAGGCCTGTGTTTGGGAGCGAAGTACCACCTCATTGACCATATGCTCATGCGTGGTGCCAGAAACTTTGTGCAAAATGCCGTTGAACAGGCGTGGCATCATCACATTGCCCTTGGCAAGCGACAAGTCCAGCGTGCTCAGGAACTCACGCAGGCTTTCAAGCTTATCAAGTGGGGGTTCTTCATGAACCCGGTACATGGCAGGTGTGCGCTTTTTCTCCAGCTCTTCAGCCGCCGCCACATTGGCCGAAATCATGAATTCTTCGACAATTTTATGGGCATCATAACGTTCCCGCAGCGTAATGCCGCGCACGTGCCCAGTTTCATCAAGGTCAATTTTACGTTCAGGCAGATCAAGGTCCAGCGGCTCCCGCTTGGACCGTGCCTTCATCAAGGCTTTAAACGTGCCAAACAATGGTTTGAGCACGGGTTCCAGCAGGCCTTCAGTTTCAGCATCTGGCGAGCCATCCAGTGCAGCCTGAACGCGTGCATAGGTGATGTTGCCATGGCTTTTCATCAGCCCGCGGATGAATTTGTGACGTCGTTTGTTTCCGTCTTTGTCAAACCACATGTGAACTGCCATACAGGCACGCTCTTCACCGGGTTTGAGGCTGCACAACCCTGCCGACAGGGCTTCCGGCAGCATTGGCACAACTCGGTCCGGAAAATAGCAGCTGTTGCCACGTTTTACGGCTTCCCGGTCAAGCGCACTGTCTGGCTGCACATAGTGGGCAACATCGGCAATGGCCACTATCGCGTGCCAGCCACCGGGGTTTTCCGGGTCTGGGTCGGCTTCGGCCCAAATTGCGTCGTCGTGGTCGCGAGCGTCCACCGGATCGATGGTGATGAGGGGGATGCCCCTCAGGTCTGTCCGCTCACCAAGGTCCACAGGTTTTGCCTCATCGGCTTCCTGCAACACATGCTCTGGGAACTCAAAGGGAATGTCATGTGCGTGGATCGCAATCATGCTAATTGACCGGGCGGCACTTACGTCCCCCAGCCGCTCGCGGATGCGGGCACGCTTGGGCCCCATGTTGCGCCGACGGTTCAGAACCGGCTCTGCTGTAACCAGCTCGCCTTCGGTGGCGCCTCGCACATCTTCCCGGTCCACCCAATATTCATCGCGGTTCTTCTTGTCGATCGGGTGAATGCGGCCGCCATTTTCGCCGCCGTGAAACACACCAAGGATACTGCGCGGCGACGTTTTCAGGTTTTTCAGGATTTGCGCCCGGTATGTGGGCGGTTGGTCCTTAATGGGAATGAGGCGCGCTAATACACGGTCGCCTGGCCCAAGGGCAGGGTGTTTTTTTCTTTTATTTTCAGTCAGATAAATGGTGGGCAGAGGTTCTTTTCGGTCCCATTTGACCGGCTTCAGCAGCGCGTCACCATGTTTATCGACGCCAGAAAATTCTAAAACCTGTACGCCGGGCAGGCGATCCGCAGGCCTGAGCGCGCGGCCGGCATCCTGCGCGATCAAGCCATCATTCAGCATCTGCCGAAGAAGTTTCTTCAGCATGACTTTGTCTTGGCCCTTGATCTGAAAAGCGCGCGCGACTTCCCGTTTGGTGATCTTGCCACCACCTTCTTTCAGGAAAGCGAGAATGTCGTCACTGGTTGGAAACCGGTCGATCTTTATGGGTTTTGGCAAGAGGATTCCATTCCACGGCGCAGCGCCAACTTAAGAGGCTTTTTTACGCTTGCTTGTCTTTTTCTTGGCAGCTTTCGCAGCAATCCACTCCAGCGCCTGCTCAAGCGTTACTGACTCAGGTTCAGTCCCTTTGGGCAAGGTTGCATTGGTGCGATTGTGATTCACATACGGACCGTAACGGCCATCAAGTACGCGAATGGCTTTCCCATCATCAGGGTGTTCACCAAGTTCTTTAAGCACCGTTTTGGCGCCGCCCTTTTTCGCTGCGGCGTCCGCAATGGCGGCAACCGCGCGGTTCAGGCCAACAGAAAAGACTTCTTCGCTAGAGGCCAACTTGCCATAAACACCGTCGTGGGCAACATAGGGACCATAACGCCCGATCGCAGCCGTGATCGGTTTGCCCGTTTCCGGATGGTTCCCTACTTCGCGTGGCAGCGAAAGCAATTGAAGGGCTTTTTCCAGGTCAATCGACGCCGCATCCATGTCTTTCGGGATGGTTGCACGCTTTGGTTTGTCGCCTTTTTCTTTTGGCTCGCCAAGCTGGATATAAAGTCCAAACCGACCGGATTTGATCGCGACATCGTCACCAGTTTCCGGGTCAGCACCCAAAACACCGGTTCCATCGTTTTCCTCGTCGTTTTCATTATCGGCTTTTTGACCAAACGGGCGCGTGTAGCTGCATTCCGGATAGTTGGAGCAGCCTACGAACGCACCGTAGCGACTTGTTTTCAGTCCCAGACGTCCGTCATCGCAGGATGGGCATTTGCGCGGATTGTTGCCGCCCTCAGGGCGTTCGAACATCATGGGTTCGAGGAATTCATCCAGCGCGTCGATGACCACGGCGTTGCGCACGCCCAGAATTTCTTCGGTTTTTGGTTTAAATTCGGTCCAGAAGTCGCGCAACAGTGCTTTCCAGTCTTCTTTACCAGCAGAAACATGGTCAAGGCGCGTTTCCAGATTCGCGGTGAAGTCAAACTCCACATAGCGTTCGAAGAATTTTTCAAGGAACGCTGTTACTAACCGGCCTTTGTCTTCCGGGATAAAGCGGTTGCGGTCCATATGCACATAGCTGCGGTCGCGCAGCACCGTCAGAATGGATGCATAAGTGGAAGGGCGGCCAATGCCCAACTCTTCCATGCGCTTCACAAGGCTTGCCTCGGTAAAGCGGGGAGGGGCCTCTGTAAAGTGCTGCTTTGATTTGGCTTCATTCAGCTTAACAACTTCGCCTTCTTTAACATTAGGCAGAAGTTTTTCTGCTTCATCGTCTTCGTCGTCTTTGCCTTCCTGGTAAACAGACAGGAAACCATCGAACTTGACGATTGTGCCTACGGCACGCAGTTCAGCAGTTTTATCCGAATTAAATAGAGTGATGGTGGTGCGCTCAAGCTGTGCACTTTCCATCTGGCTCGCAATTGTGCGGCGCCAAATCAGTTCATAGAGCTTTAACTCGTCAGCATCCAATGCATGCGCAACGTCTGTCGGACGGCGCATCGGATCTGTTGGACGGATTGCTTCGTGGGCTTCTTGTGCGTTTTTAGCCTTTGTTTTGTAAACCCGCGGGCTACCGGGCAGATATTTGTCGCCGTAGCGCTCGGAAATCATTTGCCGCGTACCATTGAGCGCTTCTTGCGCAATGCCAACGCCGTCTGTTCTCATGTACGTAATAAGACCGGTTACTTCACCGCCGAGCGATTTACCCTCATAGAGGCTTTGTGCAACACGCATTGTGCGGTTGGCGGCAAAACCGAGCTTACGGGCCGCTTCCTGCTGAAGCGTTGACGTCGTAAAGGGTGGCTGTGGGTTGCGTTTGGCTGGTTTGCGCTCAAGCGATGCAACGGTCAGCGGTTCGTTGCGCACAAGCGCCACAGCTGATGTCGCCATCTCTTCGTTTTTCAGGTCGTGCTTCGCCAGCTTGTTGCCGTTCATGGCATAAAGGCGGGCGTTGAAGTTTTTGCCTTCTGCTGCCTGTAATGCAGCCTCAACAGACCAATATTCCTGTGGCACAAAAGCTTCGATTTCAGCTTCGCGGTCACACACAAGCCGCAGGGCAACGGATTGCACCCGGCCGGCTGAGCGCGCGCCAGGCAACTTGCGCCAAAGTACTGGGGACAAAGTAAAGCCCACCAGATAGTCAAGCGCACGCCGCGCCAAATAAGCTTCGACAAGCTCGTCATCTAATTCGCGTGGCTCGGCCATCGCTTTCAGGATTGCGGATTTTGTGATTTCGTTGAAGACGACGCGTTTCACATCCACGTCCTTCAGTGCCTTCTTCTTTTTAAGGACCTCAAGCACATGCCAGCTGATGGCTTCACCCTCGCGGTCAGGGTCAGTTGCGAGGTAAAGGCGGTCAGACTCTTTAACAGCCTTGGCAATTTCTGTGAGTCGTTTGCTAGAGTCGCGGTCAACAGACCAGGCCATTTCGAAATCCTGGTCTGGCAGAACCGATCCATCTTTGGCGGGCAGGTCTCGCACGTGCCCAAAGCTGGCTAAGACCTTGTAATCTTTACCAAGATATTTGTTGATCGTTTTCGCCTTGGCTGGCGACTCCACAATAACGACGTTCATAAAGCAGTTGTGTCCTTAAGACGTTACGGCACTGTTTTTCACGGCCTTCTTGGCCATCGAATCTTGTCCTCACCTAGAGGGAAGACGCGCGCAATGCAATGCCATTGTGCATTTTTCATTCAATTCTACTGAACCTTCCGCCCGAATGGCGCGCGATTTTTCCGTCCAACTCCAACAGCTGAAGTTCAGCTACAACGCTCTGTGCTGCCATGCCGGAAAGCGCAACAATTTCGTCGATATGGATGGGGCTGGGGTTGAGTAGCGATAGTAGTTTTCCGACCGGTTGTGGTGGGGCCATAACTTTTTCCCCAACTGGGGTTTTGCTCTCATGGCCTGAAATATGGGACACAGCCTTTCGCGGCGCTGAGACAGCCAGCTCATGGATAATATCGTCCGCGTTGCGGACCAAAATGGCGCCGTCTTTTAAAAGTTGATTGCCGCCAGCGGACCGAGGGTCTAGCGGAGAACCGGGCACGGCAAAGAGGTCACGGCCTTGCTCGGCGGCATAGCGGGCCGTGATCAGGGAGCCAGAGCGCGCGGCGGCTTCTATGATAAGGACACCGTCCGATAGCCCGGAAATGATGCGGTTCCTTCGCGGGAAATGACGGGCTTGGGGTTTGGCGCCTGGCGGCATCTCGCTGACAACCAGCCCATTTTCCAGAATACTTCGATACAGATCCCGGTTTTCTTGCGGATAGACAACATCAAGGCCACCGGCGAGGCACGCAATGGTGCCGGAAGTGAGTGAAGCATGATGTGCTGCGGTATCTATGCCGCGTGCAAGACCTGAAACTATACCAACATTCTGTTTGCCCAAGTCAGATGCGATCGCGCCAGTTAGTTTCAAACCTGCGCCACTTGCGTTGCGGGCACCAACAATGGCGCATAGTTGTTTGTCAAACAGTCCAGCATCGCCCTTATAATAAAGAAGCGGCGGCGCATCAGGAATTGCTGACAAGCGGAAGGGATAAGTCTCAGAACCAAAAGTCGTAACGTTCATGCCTGAACTGGCGGCATTTTCAAGTTCTCGCTGTGCCGCCTGAACGGTACAGACTTTTTTTGCATTTGGCCCGTCCAGCAGCGCCTCAAGCGCATTTGCTGCCGAGCCGTGTTTTTCGACCAGTTTGTGGAATGTGACCGGACCAATTGACGTGCTTCGCGCCAGGCGAACTTGGGCAAGAAGCTGTGGGTCCGTAATGCTCATTCAGTTTCTTTGGCTTTCTTGCCGATTTTCGACTCGGTCCCGCTCAAAATTCGGCCGATGTTTTCGTGGTGGCGGATAAAAATCATCAGCGTCATGCCTGCGATAAACATCCAGTCAATGCCACCGCTCAGATAGTAGCTGGCGACGGGCGCGGCAACGGCGCTGGATAGTCCTGCCAGTGAAGACATGCGGAAGATGAGCGCCATCAGGCCCCAGGTTAGGGCTGCAATGAGGCCAACAAGTGGCGAAACGGCAAACAGGGTGCCAAAGAAGGTGGCAACGCCCTTGCCACCTTTGAATTTTAAATACAGCGGGAAGCAATGTCCTACGAATGCAGCGAGACCTGCCGCAGCCGCCAGGTCGCGCATGCCCAACAGGTAGGTTGTTATGAGCACCGCGATCGCACCTTTGCCCGCGTCAAGGAGAAGGGTGGCCAGTGCCAAATCCTTACGACCGGTCCTGAGCACATTGGTGGCACCAATATTCCCCGAGCCAATTTCACGAATATCGCCGAGACCAGCTAACCGGGTTAACACTAGGCCAAAAGGCACGGCGCCCAAAAGGTAGCTCGCTATCAAAATGGCAATGCTTGTACTGCTGATTTCCATGTCTAGTCCCTCTCAAACACTACCATGCCGTCCGCCACGGTTTTCCATACCTGCCCCTGAACGGGCAGTGTATCAAATGGTGTATTTTTGGCATCAGACAGCAATTTTTCAGCTTCGATCCGCCATGGTTTGTTCGGATCAAAGATCGCGAAATCAGCAAAGGACCCGGCTTTTAGCGTGCCAGTAGTCAGCCCCAGCAGTTCGGCTGGTTTGGTCGATAAAGCGCGCAGAAGCGTCATCAGTTCCATTTGCCCGCGATGTACGGGGGCAAGCGCAAGTGCAAGCATAGTTTCAAATCCGACGACACCTGGTGCTGCCTGGGCAAATGGTAGTCGCTTAACGTCCGCGCTTTTGGGCATGTGATCACTCACGAGCGTATCGATGGTGCCATCCGCCAACCCTTCAATCAGCGCGACGCGGTCTTCTTCAGACCTGAGCGGGGGCTGAACTTTGGCAAATGTCCGATAGCCTTCAAGCGCATTATCATTAAGGTGCAAATAGTGCGGCGCCGTAGAGCATGAGACTTTGACCCCTGCCGCTTTTGCGCGCCTGATGGCTTCAACGCCTTGCTTTGAAGACAAGAGCGCAAAGTGAAGTCGCGCGCCTGTCAGTTTGGCCAGGCTCACATCCTGGTCGATTTGCATGGCCTCTGCAGCAGCAGGGGAACCAACCAGCCCAAGCCGTGTGGCAATTTCACCTTCGTGTGCGATGGCACCGTCAGCCAGTTCAGGGTTTTCTGCGTACTGCACCACAAGCGCATCAAAATGCTTGGCATACTCAAGCAACCGCCGCATGACCTGCGCGTTAGAAACGGCCTTGGTGCAGTCAGTGAAGGCCACCGCGCCAGACTGCTGCATCTGGCCGATTTCGGCTATTTGCTCGCCGTTCATGCCCTGTGTGGCGGCCCCCATCGGGTAAACGCTCACCACCTGACTGTCGACGGACCGATGCCGGATGCGTTCTACCATCGCGTCATTATCAATTACTGAGGTTTGGTTCGGCTGCAGGATGATCGTTGTGATGCCACCAGCAAGCGCCGCCTCCGAGTCGACCGCATGTGCGCGCATATCGATAAAGCCGGGGCACAGCACTCGGCCGCCGCAGTCAACCACCTCGGCGGCACCATCGGTGGAGGCTGAAGCGCCAGCGTCTTCAATAATGTTGCCATCGATCACGAGGGAGCCCAATTCGTCCAAGCCAGTGGCCGGGTCCATCAAGCGCGCATTGGTAAAGGCCATCTTCATTGGGCGGCCTCCTTACGCAAATCCCGGGTCAGCACATCAATGCAGGCCATGCGAACAGCCACACCCATTTCAACCTGTTCTTCAATGGCGGACCGGTCCAGGTCATCTGCAACGTCAGACGCAATCTCCACGCCGCGGTTCATGGGGCCCGGGTGCATAACCAGCACATCGTCGCTGGCCGCTTTCAGCTTTTCGCGGGTAAGGCCCCAAAACTGATAATATTCCCTGAGTGACGGCAGGAAGGCACCCTGCATGCGCTCGTTTTGCAGCCGCAGCATCATCACAACGTCAGCTCCTTCAAGGCCTTGTTCCATATGATGAAAAACCTCTACCCCCAAAAGGTCAACGTCTGCGGGTAATAGGGTAGGCGGTGCAACGAGCCGCACGCGCGCGCCCATCGCATTCAATAGATAGATGTTTGAGCGTGCCACACGGCTGTGCGCAACATCGCCGGAAATGACAATCGTTTGCCCGTGAATGCTGCCTTTGCGGCGCTGGATAGTTAGTGCGTCAAGAAGCGCCTGCGTCGGGTGCTCAGCGCGACCATCGCCCGCGTTAATGACGGCGCAGTCCATTTTCTCAGACAAGAGCTTTACGGCACCACTGTCGCCGTGGCGAACCACCAGCACGTCGGGGTGCATGGCATTCAGCGTTGCGGCTGTGTCCAGCATTGTTTCGCCCTTTTTAATGGACGATGTGCCGGTCGACATGGAAATAGTGTCGAGCCCCAGGCGCTTTCCCGCAATTTCGAAACTCATCAGCGTGCGCGTGGAGTTTTCGAAAAACAGGTTGATTTGGGTGAGGCCACTGCAGGTCTCTGTGGACTTGCTGGCTTG
The DNA here is from genome assembly GCA_017640725.1 of Kordiimonadaceae bacterium. Classification (GTDB taxonomy): domain Bacteria; phylum Pseudomonadota; class Alphaproteobacteria; order Sphingomonadales; family Kordiimonadaceae; genus Kordiimonas. Next base: position 89,759 of record JAEPQB010000003.1, read on the forward strand.
CCGGTTAAGATCAACATAGCCCTCAGCTACATCCAGCAAATGCTTGATGGCTGTGGGGTCCAGGTTCCAGATGCCAAGTAAATGTTTATGAGGAAAAAGGTGTCCCGAGGGCGGAGAAACTTCCGCGCGCGGGTAAGAGGCCGGATCGGTCTTCTGCGTGCTCATCAAGGGGCCTTATAGGGCCAATCGAAAGTGGCCGCAAGGCCTGAATGATTGTTGTTCAAATATCAGATAAGACGGCATTAAAGTGCATGCAGTGCGCCTTGCAGAATGTAAGCTGCTGCCATCTTATCCACCAGTTCCTTGCGGCGGGCGCGGCTGCGGTCTGCTTCAATCAATGTACGCTCCACGGCGCTGGTTGAAAGCCGCTCATCCCATAAGGCTTGGGGGAGCGGAATTTTTTCCGCCAGATTTCTCGAAAACGCCATGGTGGCCTGGCACCGCGGGCCTTCGCTGCCGTCCATATTGACAGGCCAGCCCAACACAAAGCCGCCCACTTTTTGGGCCGTCACAATGTCCTGCAGGCGCGCCACATCCACTTTGAATTTGGTGCGTTTGATGGTTTCCATCGGTGTGGCGATGGTGAGCGTTGTGTCAGAGAGCGCAAGCCCAATGGTTTTGGTGCCAATATCCAGCCCAAGCAAGCGCTCGCCCGAATTCAGGCTGCGCTTCAGGTCTGGCACTGGCAGCAACAAGTCACTCATTGCTAGTTGGCTTCCATGGAATTGGCAGCTTTCCAGGCTGCAACACGCGCGGTGGCATTGGTGCGGATGTTGCCGAAGAATTTGTGATAATCATACACATGGAAGTTTTCGCCGCTCATCTTAAACTCCTGCCAGGCTTCGCCGGGCTCGTTTTCCAGAACCAAAAAGCCATCCGCATCGCACGCCGCGCCGTTCAGGCCAACAATCGGTTCGCCAAGAGGATCGTCATCGCCCATGCGGGCCTGCGCGCCAATGTTGGCATCCGCGTCTGCGGCCCCATCAATGGTCCAGGTTAGTGGATTGGTGCACAGCATCTGTGTGCCAGCGCGTGGCAAACCTGCAAGGCTGGTGGACGACTCGAAAAAGGCTTTGATGCCCTCAGCGTCGCCGTCAGGACCAAACGTCTGGTAGGAGACAACGCACTGAGTATCCGTTGCCGTTTGGCACGCTTCAATACCCGGCATGGCACCAAGGTCGGCTTCCACACTCACGGGCCAACCAACGATGTAGGTTGCCACCATACGTTCCGCCAAGTCACTACCTGCCAAACGCTGTTGCAAGAGCGACAACAGATGCAATGAGCCCTGGCTATGCCCCGCCAAAATGAAAGGGCGGCCTTCGTTGCGGTCGGCGATAAACTGGTCAAAGGCATTCAAAACATCAGAATAGGCGAAAACAAGCGCCTGAAGCCCGTCACCTTCATTGTCAAAAAAGGCGCCAAACGTGGCCTGCCGGTAGCGCGGCGCATAAATGTTGCCAGCCAGATTGAAAGCGCTGGCCTGCATTTTGAGCACACGCTTCTCGAGGCGCAGGTTGGCGTCTGCTGCATCCAGCGGCGCATTCCAACTATCCCGGCTCAGGTAAGTTGTGGGGTGAACAAAAAACACATCAACATCGGGCACAACCGCAATGCTGACCTCACCAGCAGGTCGTCCCTTGGCAAAACTGTCTTTGCTGGGCAGGGCCGCCCAATTGGCATCGTCTGTGTAATCAAGAGGCTCGCTGCTGATGGCAGTGAACGGATCACCCGGTGTGAAAGCAATGCGCAGCGCCCGCGCTGGGTCTGCCTGTATCCAGGCAAATATGGCCAGCGTGATGACAATCAGTCCTGCAATAACCCACAGAAAAATGGCAGCTGGTTTTACTCTCCCGGCCATTTCATTCTCCCTCAATATTTTCAACGCCCGATGAATTTGGCCAATATGCCATTAAAACATCATCGGTAAAATCATTTTTGTTGTAGCGGATTGCCCGCCGGCGAACACCTTCTTGCACAAAACCACACTTTTTATAGAGAGCCATGGCACTTTCATTGTCTGCGTGCACATGCAATTCAATTTTTTCAAGGCGTTCATTGCCGCGCACCCACTCAATAAAACTGTTCAGCAATCGGTGCCCAATTCCCTGTCCATGCCAGTCCGGGTGCACCGACATTGCGAATGTGGTGACATGCTTGACCCGCTCACGCCGGTCGGTCCAGCTGTCAATCATGCCAACAATGTCTCTGCCGTCTGTGGCAATCAGGCAGGTTTCATAAGGGTTTGTCGCTTTGCCAGCAATCCACATTCGCTGCCGAAAGGGGCCGCTTGCAAACTCATGCGGGCGCGTAATCAGGTGTTCGCTGGTCGCAAAAATGTGTCGCACATATCGGTTTAATTTGCGGGCATCACTCGCAATTGCAGGCCTGATCTCAATATTTGCGCTGGTCATACCGATTCCCTGCTTGCGGCAACGCGTCTGTGGCGCTAAGTTCCGCGCTGATTTCAGCGGATTTTCTGGGTAATACCCCACAATAATCATGCCTAACAGGATTTTTTGATGTCGAATATCGATAAGGCAACAGTAGCCAAGATCGCGCGGCTTGCGCGGATCAAGATTGAAGATGAAAAGCTTGAGCCCCTGGCGGGCGAGCTTAACAACATTCTCGGCTGGGTAGAGCAGCTGGGTGAAGTGAACACGGATGACATTCAGCCCATGTCTTCAGTGGTGGATGCCAAGCTGCGTTGGCGCCAGGACGAAGTGAACGATGGCGACAAAGCTGACAGCGTGCTGAAAAACGCACCAAACGCCGAGTATGGCTTTTTCGCCGTGCCAAAAGTGATTGAGTAGGGCAGGTCGATGAGTGATTTAACCAAACTGAAAATCGCCGAAGCGCGCGACCTGCTCGCGAAAGGCGACCTGACGTCGCGTGAGCTGACAGAAGCCCACATCGCTGCTGTTGAAGCTGCTGATCCTTTGAACGCTTACATTGAAAAGACGCCTGAGATTGCGCTCGAGCAGGCTGACGCCGCCGACGCCAAAATCAAAGCGGGTGACGCGAGTGGCATGACAGGCATCCCCGTAGGCATCAAAGACCTGTTTGCGACCAAAGGAGTGCATACGCAGGCCTGCTCAAAAATTCTGGACAGCTTCAAGCCAGAGTATGAGAGCACAGTCACCCAAAAACTGTGGGATGACGGCGCTGTGATGCTTGGCAAACTCAATATGGATGAGTTTGCGATGGGCTCCTCGAACGAGACCAGCTTTTACGGCCCTGTGAAAAACCCATGGCGCGCCAAGGGCAGCAACAATGATTTTGTGCCGGGCGGTTCGTCTGGTGGTTCTGTGGCTTCCGTTGCTGGCTATGCTGCAATGGGTGCAACTGCTTCTGATACGGGTGGGTCCATCCGTCAGCCAGCTGCCTTTACCGGCACCTTTGGCATCAAGCCAACCTATGGCCGCTGCAGCCGGTATGGCATGGTGGCGTTCGCAAGCTCGCTTGACCAGGCAGGCACCATCACCCGCGACGTGCGCGACGGTGCCATCATGCTCGAAAGCATCTCGGGTTTTGATCCCAAGGACAGCACGTCGGTGGACATTCCAGTGCCAAACTTTGAAGCGGCGCTCACGGGCGATATTCGCGGCATGAAGATCGGTATTCCGCAGGAATATCATCTGGCTGGCATGCCGGGCGAGATTGAAGCGCTGTGGCACCAAGGCATTGAGTGGATGAAAGCAGCGGGTGCTGAAGTGGTGGATATCAATCTGCCACACACCAAATACGCACTGCCAACCTATTATATTGTGGCACCTGCGGAGGCGTCCTCTAACCTGGCGCGCTATGACGGTGTGCGTTACGGCCACCGTAATGTGCCGGATAATGGCGGCCTTGTGGACATGTATGAAGCGACCCGTGCCGACGGCTTCGGTGACGAAGTTAAGCGCCGGATCATGATTGGCACCTATGTGCTGTCTGCCGGTTATTATGATGCCTACTATCTGAAAGCGCAGAAAGTGCGTCAGCTGATCGCTGATGACTTCAAGCGCGCGTTTGAAAAAGTAGACGCGATCCTGACGCCAACAGCACCAAGTGCAGCTTTTGCGTTTGGCGAGAAGTCGGATGATCCGCTTGCGATGTATCTCAACGACGTATTCACTGTGCCAGCGTCCCTTGCGGGTCTGCCGGGCTCAAGTGTGCCTGCAGGGCTCGACTCAAACGGCCTGCCTCTTGGCCTTCAGGTGCTTGGTAAGGCTTGGGACGAAGAAACAGTGCTCAAGGTTTCAGGTGTGATTGAACAAGCGGCGGCTTTCACGAGCCAGCCTGAATTGTGGTGGAGATAAGGTCATGAGTAGCTATCGCATTCAAGGCGCAACAGCCGACTGGGAAGTGGTGATCGGTCTTGAGGTCCACGCCCAGGTAATTTCTAACGCCAAACTGTTTTCTGGCGCTGCTACCGAATTTGGTGCAGAGCCAAACGCGCAAGTGTCGCTAGTTGACGCAGCCATGCCCGGCATGCTGCCAACGATTAATGGCGAGTGTGTACGCCAGGCCGTGCGTACTGGTCTCGCGCTGGGCGCACAGATCAACAAATTCTCTGTATTTGATCGCAAGAACTATTTTTATGCTGACCTGCCGCAAGGCTACCAGATCAGCCAGTTCAAGCACCCTGTAGTGGGTGAGGGCACAATTGTGCTCGATCTTGATGAAGGTGCCTCGAAAGAAGTGGGAGTTGAACGTATTCACCTTGAGCAGGATGCGGGCAAGTCCATGCATGACCAGCACCCTCAGTTCACCTATGTGGACTTGAACCGCTCAGGCGTTGCGCTGATGGAAATCGTCTCCATGCCTGATATGCGCAGCCCGGAAGAAGCGGGTGCTTACCTTACGAAGCTTCGTACCATCCTGCGCTACATTGGCACTTGCGACGGCAATATGGAGCAGGGCAGCATGCGCGCAGACGTAAACGTTTCTGTACGCAAAGTAGGCGATCCATTGGGTACGCGCTGTGAGATCAAAAACGTCAACTCGATCCGGTTTGTGCGTCAGGCCATCGAAGTGGAAGCACGTCGCCAGGTGGATATTATTGAAGCAGGCGGCACGATTGATCAGGAAACCCGCCTGTTTGACCCCAACAAGGGTGAAACCCGTTCCATGCGGTCCAAAGAAGAAGCGCATGACTATCGCTATTTCCCGGACCCGGACCTGCTGCCGCTTGAGTTTGATGATGCCTTCATCGAAGCCGCTCGCGATAGCCTGCCGGAGCTGCCGGACGAGAAGAAATCCCGCTTCATGCAGGCCCTTGGCCTGAACGATTATTCAGCAGGCGTTTTGGTAGCTGAAAAAGAAGCTTCTGAGTTCTTTGAAACGTTGGTGGCTGAAGTCGCAAAAGCAACCAAGAAAGATGCCGCAGATGTTGCTGTCAAAGCGTCAAACTGGCTGACAGGTGATCTGTTTGGTGCGCTGAACAAAGCAGGCAAAACAATCGCGGAGACACCGGTAAGTGCGGCCCAGGGTGCTGAGCTGTTGGCACTGATTGAAGACAACACGATTTCTGGCCGCATCGCCAAAGATGTGTTCGAGATCATGTTCGAAACCGGCAAGGATGCAGGCGCAATCGTTGAAGAAAAAGGCCTCAAGCAGGTTTCTGACACTGGCGAGATCGAAAAGATCATCGACGATATTATCGCTGCGAACCCTAACCAGTTGGAGCAGTACCGTGCGGGCAAAGACAAGCTCTTGGGCTTCTTTGTTGGTCAGGTCATGAAAGCAACGCAAGGTAAAGCAAACCCGGGTGTTGTGAACAAGCTCCTGAAGCCAAAGCTTGACGGTTAATTCAGTCGAAAGTTCAGACTATGCAAAGCCCGCCTTCGAGCGGGCTTTTTCTTTGGGATTAAGTGTTATGTTATCGCGACCAGTGGTGGTGCGAAGTTTGGCGGCCTGACCTATCATTGCTTCCAGGATGAGGGAGGATGATATGGCTGTATTGGAACTGAACAGGCGCCGCGCAGTACAACTTTTTTCGGCAGCAGGTGCCATTACGCTGATGTCGCCAGCCGCTGTATTTGGCGCGAACCAATCGAATTTGGCAGCAGACGGCATGAGCGTGCCACTTGTCAAAATCAATCCGGACAATTCCGCCATCATTTATAGCCCCAGCCCGGATATGGGGCAGGGAACGTCGACCGGCCTCGCGATGATCATCGCCGAAGAACTCGACCTGGATTGGGATACAGTCTCTGTTGAGTTCCTGCCGCTTAGGCGTCACCGCGGCGCGGATGGCCGCATGCGCCACACTTACGCACCGCAAACTGCGGGCGGCAGCGGCAGCATCCGGCGCGGGTCAAACCTGCTGCCAAAAATTGCCGCGCAGGGCCGCGACATGTTCGTGCGTGCGGCGGCCGCAACGTGGGGTGTCGCTGATAAGAGCCTGACGACACAAAACTCCAGCGTGCACCACCCGGCATCTGGCCGGTCAGTGCGCTATGCCGACTTGGCTGACGAGGTAGCCAAGCTAGAGCCACGCGAAACCGCTCAGCCAAAAGACCGCAAACACTATAAAATCGTTGGCACATCAAGGGTTTTGAACGCCTGTCGCGACATTGTCACGGGCAAACCGGTGTTTGGTATGGACCAGGAAATTCCAGGCATGCTGCACGCTGTGATTTCACGCTGCCCGCATTTTTCTGGCTCGGTGAAATCAGTGGATGACGCGGCAGCGCGCGCCGTGCCGGGCGTGAGGGACGTCATCATCATGGAGCAAGCGGACCGCGAAGGCCCGATGGCCTGGACGCTCGTTGCCGGTGTTGCAGTTGTTGCAGACAGTTTATGGGCCGCCAAAAAAGCCCGCGACCTTCTGGAAATCAAGTGGGAAACTGGCACTTTTGCTGGCTATAGTTCTTCTGAGATGGAAAAGCTCAGCCTCGACATCCTCGACACGGATGAAGGCTTTGACATTATCAACTTTGAAGGTGACGGCCTGCGCGACGAAGGCGACTTCGACAAAGCCTTTGCTGGTGCGGCGGAAACGCATGACGCGCGCTACTGCGTGTCCCATATCGCGCATGCGTTGATGGAGCCCCACAACGCGATTGCTGATGTGCGTGCTGACAGTGTTTATATGAGTGTGCCATGCCAGCACCCTTACCGCGTGCAGGACGTCGCCCATGACATCACGGGCATTGCACCAGAAAAGATCAAAGTTGATGTGTCCCGCTCCGGTGGCGGTTTTGGTCGCCGCTGGGAAAAAGACTATCCGGCTGAGGCCGTGTGGCTGTCCAAGAAAGTGGGGCGGCCCATAAAGGTCACCTGGACCCGTGAAGACGAGTTAACGCAAGACCGCTACCGCAACGCTGACAATTACCGCATGACAGGTGGTGTGGATCGTGGCGGCAAGCTAACGGCCCTGAGGCAGCGCGTTGCGACCGGTTATCCAAGCCGCTTCGCTGACAAGCTGCCGCCGGTTGGTTGGGCGTATGAAGACCTGATGGGCTGGCATTTCACGGTCGGGCTCATTGAAAACCACCGCATGGAACAACAGTTTCGGCCAAGCCCTGTGCCCCGCGGCCCATGGCGCGCACCCGGCAGCGTGAACAGCGCATTTGCGCAAATGAGCTTTCTGGACGAACTTGCACACAAAGCCGGTATTGATCCGCTCGAGTTCCAGCTATCGGTGCTGGCGCCGTATCGAAAACTTGGCGAAGGCCGCTACCCGTTTGACACCGGACGGATGGCTGCTTGCTTTGAAAAGGCCGCGTCCGAGGCAGACTGGAGAAACCCGCTTCCTGAAGGGCGAGGCCGAGGCATCGCAGGGTATTTTTCTCACCTCTCCTATGTTGCGCATGTCATCGAAGTATCAGTCGAAAATGGCTTTCTAACCGTTGAGAAAGTTACATCAGCCGCTGATTGTGGTTTTGTGATCAACCCCCTGAGTGTGCGTGCCCAGATCGAGGGCGCCATTCATGACGGCCTCTCGGTGGCGCTCGGGCAAGAAATCACTGTTAAGAATGGCGCGGTCGTTGAGACCAATTTCGACAGTTACCAGATGGCGCGCATCGATCGGGCGCCAAAACAAATCGACATTCACCTTATTGAAGGCTCCAAAGATGCAACCGGCATGGGGGAGCCCGCTATTCCACCTTTCGCCCCGGCGCTGACAAACGCCATATTCGCAGCAACTGGCAAACGCATTCGCCGACTGCCCATTGCGGACCAACTTGACGCCTAAAATCGACTTACTGTTCATCTGAGCGCCCTAATTCTGCCACGCTGGCCCTTCACCTTGCTGTGAAGGGTCATTGCAAGGGTGTGGATGCATGACCAATTACACTGACGAAGGGGTTCATGTTGCGTTCAGTTGACCGCGGTATGCTGGGGCAACATTGGTTGGAGAACGACATGCTGAAAAAGTCTCTGCTTATTGCAACCGCTACGGCGATTATGCTGCCTGTTCAGGTGGCGCCTGCATCCTTTGCTGATGACCGGAAAGCCCGAGTGAAGTCAGAGCGGGTTGAGAAAAATTCTTCTCGCCAGCGTGCGGACCGCTCGCGGACCCGCCAACGGTCCCAGGCACGCCAATCCCAGGCACGCCAATCCCAGACACGCCAGTCTCAGACACGCCAGTCTCAGACACGCCAGTCTCAGGCACGCCAGTCTCAGGCACGACAACAAGCACAACGTTCAGCTCCGCAGCGTGTTAGAAGCGACGGTAAGCGGCAGCGCGTTGCGCCGCCAAATCGCAGCAATCAGGCCAGCCGGTCCAGCGCTCGCGAGCAGAATTATGCAATCAGCCGCACCAATCAGGTCTCAGAGCGCCAGGCCGCGCGCGACAGCCGCCGTGTGCAAGAGCAGTCCCGCCAGCGCACGCGCCAAACGACACGTCAGTCCACGCGTCAATCTACTCGCCAGTCCACACGCCAGTCCACACGTCAGTCCACGCGTCAATCTACTCGCCAATCAACCCGGCAACAGGTGCGCAATGAAGGGCGGCGCGTTGTTCGCAGTGAAGACACGTCACGCCGATCTCAGCGCTATGGTTCGCGCCGATACGATTATGACGATGCAGCGCGTTATAATTCTCGCGCGGCGCGCCGGGACGCCAGAAATCAGCGGGTAGACCGCAACCGGGACCGCGGCAGCTACCGCTATCGCGATACACACCGCCGTGCGGACTCGTACCAGCCTCGCGTACGCCGCAACAATCGGTGGAACGATTTCTGGTACCCACGGTATCGCAACAACTGGTTCTTTGGCTTCGGCAATTATTGGGGTGGCCCGCGCGTCGCCTTTGGTTTCAATGACTATTTCTGGCCCTATTATGGCGGCTACTATGCAGGCTATAACTATGGCACTTACTTTGGTCACTGGCCTTACCTGCGAGGGCATTATGGTCTGCGCTCGCACTGGGCTTGGGCTCATCATCATAACCACTATCATTACGGTACCTATTGCCCTGGGTTCCATAACCATGATGGCCACCACTTTGGTCATGCTGACTATCGCTATGCAGATGGTGGAAATGTTGCGGGCACCCTTGTTGGTGCCGTTGTAGGCGGCATTATCGGCGCTGAGATTGATGGCGGCCGCAACCGGACGGCTGGTGCTGTCACAGGGGCGCTTCTGGGCGCTGCTATCGGCAATGCGGCAACCGATCATGATCATGGGCACAATGACGCCTACGCTGGCACCTACGAGCCCTATTCAGCAGGCGCCCGGTTTGATGAAAATGGTCGGCATGTTTATGAAACCCGCCCTTACGAACCACCGGAAGAAGTGCGCACCTGCATGCGCTACGAATACGTGGGCGACACGTACCGCTGCACCAAGTGGGAAGTGGAATATGTTTACGATGATGTGCAGCAGTGATTAGCTTTTGTACTGAGTAAGCGAATGCCCGGGTCTTGCCCGGGCATTTTCTTTTAGAATGGTTTCACCGCCCCCATAAATCCGATGGCAAAAAGCAATCCATATATTGCAAGCACCCATTTGCGGGTTTTGTTCTGAATGAAAAGAACCGCGGCTTCGGCCTCTGCGTCGCCTTCATTATTGATCAAATGCTGCAAAGCAGGTCCAAGCGGACGATATGAAATATCAATCAAAATAGATGTCGCAAAAATAAACGCGTAAAGCAGGGTTTTGGTGGCAAGCCAATTTTCAGCAATAGGCCCCAAACCCAACAGCGAGGAAACGGCGACTGCACCATAAGCCACAATCATGCTTGCCTGTAACCAGAAGTCGAGGGTTTTGGCGGTTTTTGCGATTGCGGTGCCTTGGCGTAGGTGCTGGGTCCAGCCCGCCCACAACAGCATGGCGCCAACTATCCACGCGCCAACCAGCACACTGATTGGCACCGCCCACCAGCTGCCCGCATTTGCCAAAGTGACAGATATGGGCACCATCAATGCCACACAGGTGCGCGGTGCCATATCGACCATGGTAAGCACCTTCAGAAGCGTCAGTCGTTCCTGAAGGCTGTAGGTGTCCGCCTTGCGGGACTGTTGGCCAAGCACAAAAACACCCACATCACCGCCCAGCCAAAATACAAACAGCAGCAAGTGGATAAATACCAAAAAGTCGTAGGACAATTGAACTCTCCCGTCGTTCAATTGTCGTTTAAGGGAGCGGTCAAACAGCGGCCATGATCTCGCTCAATGTGGAATTGCGTAAAAAAAAGCTCCGGCGAACCGGAGCTTGCAAATTATTAAGCTTAAGAAATGAGCAGATTGCTTACCCTTGAGGTGCAGCTGGTGCCTCAGGTGTTGGCAATGGTTCCTGGTACCTGGGGGCATTATGGTCAAACACAACGCGGCTTTGAGTGCCGCTGAACATGATAACCACAGGGGCACCTTCTGGAAGTGGGCTGGTGTCCTGCTGGACTATACTAACAAGGGCGCCACTCTCCGTGCGGATCAGATACTCAAACCCGCCTTTTTTACTGCCCGATTTTTCAATGCTGTTGCCGATCAGGCCGCCCAGCAAGGCGCCACCAATGGCACCGATCACATTTTCTGCACCGCGGCCACGGCCGCTACCAATTGTGGAACCTGCGGCGGCACCAATGCCTGCGCCAGCGACAGTACCCACACCAGAGCCGCGACGTTCAATCTGGACCCAGCGATAACTCTCAACAACGCCACGCTCGACGCGGTTTACTTGACCAACAGCGCGCGAATCATATGAGTTTGGCGAATTATTTGGTCCGCAAGCGGCGAGCAAAAGGGCCGCGGGGATGGCGAGCAAAACTCTGGTTTGTGCTTTCATGGTCTCGAGCTCCTGTTCCTACAATCTCTGACCTTAGCCTCTACTTCAATATGGGCAGGAAAATGGCCAATTTCGGGATTTGTCTGGGCATTGTCGCTTAGGCTTGCTGAACCCGCCATTAATATGGTGTGAGCTGCAATTCAATGCTCGGATTCAGGCGGTATTTCTGCTAGTGTTTTTTTGTTCGGGTGGTAACGGAACCTGAGCATTTGTCCGCTTCCGTTAAGACTGATTTTTCATTGCGCAGTGTGCGTCCGGTTGGACGTGCGAAACTTGCAGTAATGCCAATTGGTTAGGGAAGGGGTAATTCCATGGCAGCAGCAAACAGCCCGTTGGGGCAGGTGGAGGAAATGGCGCAAAACGGTGCGCCCGAACCCCAGCTTAGCAAAGCATTGTATCAGCTTGGCCTTGACTATGCGACGGGCCACGGTGTTGAAAAAGACCTAATTGAAGCGCACAAATGGCTCAATTTGGCTGCCGTGCACGGGTATTCCGAAGCTGCTGTCGACCGCGATGAGTTGGCGCGAGAGTTGGACCGGCGCGATATCCGGCGAGCTTTGAAGCGGGCACGGGAGTGGCACGCCACCCACTAAAAAGGCGACCCGCAAGTCGCCTTCAATGATTGTTCTGACTTGTGGGCCTTTGTATTAGCTGCCCTCGACCTCTAGCGCTTTATCGATCAAAAACGCCACATGATCGCGGTGTGCGCGGGTCGCTGCATCCCCCCTCCAGCGTGCCATTGTCGTCCGGATGCGACGAAGATTGGAAAAGGCATTTGACCGGGCAACATAATCATAAAACGGCATGTTCATAATATAGTCCAAGCCCTTCACATACATGATTTGTAGGTTCTGGCGATGGCTGTTGACGGCTGTTCGGCTGTCATCGGCGAAAATGGCGTCTGTGAGGTCCGTCATCATCTCTGTTACGCTGTATTCGTTACCATACAAGCCGCTGTCGGTGATGCGCTGAAGCGTAACCGGGTGCAGAATATGGTTTAGAATGTCAGCCTGGATAATGGCGACCCGTGTATGGATTTTTGGGTCCTCCGTCCGGCCACCATGCAAAAAACCGCGATGCTGAATGGCTATTTTCTGCAGAAGCCGCGGGCTCGCCTTGAAAGCCTCTGGCCCCAGGATATGGTCCCTGAGCAGCTTCATGGCCTGCTTTTGTTTGGCTTCTTCAACCGGGCGGTACGGGGCGTCGGCGCCGTCTTGTCCGGCGCGTGCAGTATCCACATACACCCCGCCAATGTAGCGGGATGCCACGCGGCCTTGCCACAGCATGTCGGCGGTCAGGAGAAGGTATGCATTGCGCAGTTCCTGGTAGCTTTCGCCGTCTTTGACAAATTTGTCTTCGAGTTTGCCAAGCGCGTTTTGAGCGAGCCTCAGACGGTCGTCAGCAAATTGAACGGCGTCATCGGACATATCAAAAACATTGACCCGAGGATCAATGCCACGACCCGGAGCCCGCATGTCATCGGCGTCATTGGCAAAGCCCAAACCTTTTTCGGTCGACCGGGCCAGATGCGCTGCGCGGACTGCTGGGTCGTCCATGTTGGGGTCATAGCCAAACTGAATGGCCCACACATCGTAAGGTCCAGGTTTAACTGGATAAAAATGCGCCTGGTCTTCACCTGGTGGTGCAAAGTTTATGGATGGATAATCCATGACAGAACCAGACAAGCCGTCGTCCTGCGCGCTTTGATCATACACAGTTTCGTACGAGCGGGCGAAGGTGCCCTTCATATTGTGATTGAGGCCAAGAGTGTGCCCAACCTCATGCAGGATGAGATAATAGAGCGACTCTTCAATCATGCGGCTTGTCACAGCTGCGCTCTCACCGTTCACGGCCGCAAGTGCTTTGCCAACCAACGTGTTGAGTTGCAGGTGAGACCCGATTGAGCAATTGTGCTCATGATGGGCGAGACGTTCCATAAAGCTTTGAACGGGTGATGCTTCTTCCAGAGCCATCGGTGCAATTTCAGGCGACCCATTGAGCGCGGGCAGGGCCGCCGTTTCAAATACATTGCGCTGGTTCAGGCGATTGGTCAGGAAAGAATACTCAAGCATGATATCGGCCGCCAGGATTTGCCCTGTGCGTGGGTTGCTGAAGCTTGGGCCGTAACCACCAAACGGCGGTTGCGGGCTTGAGGTCCAGCGCAGGACATTATAGCGAATGTCACCGGCGTCCCATTCAGCATCGTCGGGCTGGATTTTCACGACAACCGCATTGCTGAAACCTGCTGCCTCAAAAGCAGGGTTCCAGGCTTCTGCGGCGGCCTTGATGACTGGGCGCAACTCTTCCGGGGTTGTGTTTTCGATCCACCAGACGATTGGCTCCACAGGATCAGAAACAGCAGCATCAGGGTTTTGCTTCACCAAATGCCAGCGATTAATCAGGTCCCGCCAGGGTGTAGCGGACTGGCTGGTTTGGTCGTTGACATAGTCCAGGAAGTAGCCAATGCGGCTGTCGTCGCGGCGCGGCACGAAATCATTCTCTGGCATCGCAACAAGGGTGTGCTGCACGCTGACCGTGACATTGCGAGCATCGGTAATATCAAACCAGTTCCCGCGGTTCACCGGCGACGGGTTGGAGTAGACGTAATCAACCGTAACTGCGGTATTTTCCGGGTAATTGCGGACGTCTGCGATCTGCGTTTTGCCCCGGTTCAGCTTGCCAAGGCTGAAAAACTGGCCCGGTTGAATGCCTGGGCGGTTACTGGGCCGAATTTGCTCGAAATTTTCGTTTTTAAACAAGCCATCAACATTGATGAGAAATGAGGTTTCTTCCTCGTTGGTGGCGCGGATTTTATGAATGGAAATCACTGAGTCCGAAATATTCGCCTGCTCAGCTTTTGATAGGTTGTTCTCTGGATCAAAATAGAAAAACGGGTTCTTTTCAACGAGCGCCAATCGGTCAAAACGCTTTTCAATTGTGAAGACTTTCTGGCTTCTGAATTGGCCTCGAAAATGGCCCCCTTCGACAACACCGTCAGCAATGTGGGCGTAATAGATAAATTCTTTGCCCAGCTGGTCTTCACGGACCTCCATGTTGATAGAGCCATTTTTGGGGTCGCGGTAAAGTTTGAACAAACCGTCCAGATAGTCGTGTTCCTCGACAATTTCCTCTATCGAGCGACCATTTTTCTTTTTTTCCTTTTTTTCGTCAGTTTCTTTGTCTTCTTCGTCAGTTTCTTTGTCTTCCTCGTCCTTTTTTTCTTCAGGCTCTTCTTGTTTTTTGGAGGCAGCAGGTTTTTCAGGCTCTTTTTCAGGCTTGTCATCTTGCGCGATAGCGACACCGACGGAAACCAAGCTAATGACAGATGCCAGGATCAATCGTTTGATCATTGTTTCGAAAGTAACCACTCACTCACTCCTTATCGGGCAAACCTGCAGACGGACATAAATGTCTAATACAGTCTCTTGCCAGATTGACGCTCTGACAGCTTTGCCGTCAATCCCCACCGGTTTCCGCTGATCTCCCGGAAGCCCCGATTTATCTCATTTTACGGTAATCAGCGCTAGCGGATGCTTTTTAGCGCCCGATCAAACACCGATTTGAAATTCTCGCAGCCGCCTTCGGGCTCGCGTGCGGAATAGGCATCGAGCATGTTCTTGAACTCAAGGCGGGCCAGTACTTTTTCATAGTCATCCCGCGCCATAACAGACAGCCTGGCTTCAGACCGTGCCGAGAAAGACTCAATTTCGTCTGGGTCGTATCTGCAGTATTTTCCGCCGCCCGCGATTATGGCGCTATCCCTTGCCAGGCGTAGTAATTCACCCTCTTGGCTGTGTGCGGCTGGTGCACCCCCAACAATCCAGGAAGTAGCCAATACGGCATATGCAAATCGATTAATTTTTGTCGTCATATGTTGATTTCCGTTTGCGCGAGGTTAGCGTGCCACGGGGGTGGAAACAAGTCACGAACCCGTCAAAAAAGTGAAGGAGACAGGCCCACTGTTGATATTGATATCGCCACCCTGCCTGACCCCGCTGACAGTTGCCAAAACTGAGTTTACCTGTCCTGGTAAATCTTCAAGAAATACGCGGTTGTAGAACTCCAGTGCTTTTGGTTGTGCGGGCCAGTCTTGCTCCAGGTAAGCAATCACATTTTGGCCGTCTGTCTCAAGGCCCAGGAAAATAAGGTCAACGGCTCGACCATCCAGATTTAGCATCAAGTTATTATTCAGATAGGTGCCTGTGGCTTGCTCAAGTGTCGGCAGATCATTCTCGTCGAGAAAGCTAAGTCTTTGGTCTAAAAACAAAGACAGTTTGGTCTCAAGCTCGTGGCTGTGCAGCTGAACAATAACTTCGATGGAATTGTCATCCGCATTCCATTCAATTTCCGTGAAGCTGCTGTAAACATTGTGGGCTTTGACCATCGGCAAGAAGGCCAAGCCTATCATGCAGGCTGTGACCATTCCTGCAAACCAACCAGCCGGCCTCATTATTCGTATCCAACGACGCGGTTGCGACCATAGGACTTGGCGGAGTAGAGGGCACGGTCCGCACGGTCAAGAGCTGGCTCAATAGAGGTTTCGCCCGCGCTCCATGCTGCGACCCCCATACTGGTTGTGAACCTGAAAACCTCTGACTCGCACTCGGTCTGCATTTGCGTAGTGTTCTTACGAATACGCTCTGCAATACGGTAGGCCTCATCAACAGGGCAGTCTGTCAATATGGCAGCAAACTCCTCACCGCCCATGCGACCGACAAACCCTTGTTCACCAACGGCTTGCTGGATCAGGTTGGCAAAATCCCGTATGGCCACATCCCCTGCGGCGTGGCCATAGGTGTCATTGATGCGCTTGAAATGGTCGATATCCATCATCAAAACCCACAGTGTGTTGTCGACGGTTGCATTTTCTATCGCTTCTTCGCCGAGTGACAAGAACCTGCGGCGGTTCCAAAGGCCCGACAGAGGGTCGGTGTTCGCGAGCCGTGCCAGCTCGGTTTGCTTTTCCTCAAGCTCGGCTTTTGCATGGAACAATTGTTCCGCGAGTTCGGCTGTCCTTGCGGCATCTTCCTCCAGCATGGTTTGGTGCATGGCACTGTCTCTGCCCGCCAAGATAACTTGCGTTAGGTCACAGAGTATCCAAATGCGCTCGCTTGTGCCCTCAATGGGTCGGGTTGTGCGCTCGATGATACGGCCATCTTCGAGGTTGAGCCTGTCAGAAAACTTGATGTCGGGCGCTGAAAGGACCGCGTTCAGAACTTCGTCTGCCTGCTGGCGATCAACCAATTGCTCATGCAGCGGCTCCAGAAGATCTGAAACGCTCATTGCCCCGCCACTTTCTGGCAAAAGGTCGCGGCAGGCTTTGTTCGCGCCCATCAAGTTGCCGTTCAGGTCCGTGACAAATATGGGGTCGTGCAAACTGTTGGCGTCAATGGGCCAAACATCGTTTGCGGTTGTCGTCAAAGACTGTTCGTTTTTACTGAATGCTGCGGCAAGGGCGATCGCAACAAGGAATGCTATGGTTATTGCGGAACCAAATGGAAGCGTGTTTGGCAGAAACAGAATTACGAGATGAACAGCAACCGCTGTAAACAAAAGGCCAAACAGTATCTTTTTGGTCAAATGCATATACTAAGAACATAAGCAGCACTCACCCCCGATAGTGATACTGCCTCGCTTCCCCAAGCTAGTAAAATCAGCGTATTTTTGAGATTAATAGCGAAAGGGATGCCCAATGTCACCCATTGAAAGGTAACGCCCCCATCAAAAGGGCGTCACCGGTCTCTTTTTTACTTGGATTACCCCTCCGATTCAGTCTCGGCTGGCTGTTGGTCGTCCATGGCTTCTCGCATCAAATTGCGGCCCGGGCGGCGCTTGAAGAGTTCCACACGGCTCGTTGCTGCTTTTGCAGGCCAAGCATTGTTTGACATGTCGGCGTCGGCTGTTTCCAGGTATGGGTCAAGCTCAACTGAGACAATTTTCTTCTTGCGAACCAATAACTTAGTGACTTCCTTCGCGTTGGCGCGCCAAATTTCAGCTGGTACCCGCACGTCTTCGGTCGTGCCGTCCTCGAAAGTAACCTTCAGCACGAGCGGCATGACAAGTCCGCCGATGTTTTCAAAGTCGATGAAATAGAGCTCATGGCCAAACTTCAGAAGCTCTTTTTCCCAGCCCTTGAGGCCGGATAGCTTGCCCTGATAGGCCTTGCGCATTTTGTCAGTCACAATGAAGTCGTCATTTTCGTTGTAGAAATCCACCAGTTCCGGGAATCGGTTGATGCGCTGACTAAGGTTTTCTGTCCGGTTGCGCGTTTCCGCAACATAGGATTTTTCTTTTGCTGCTTCATCGCGTTTGAACTGGTTTTCAATTTCAGGGTCACCGTCGCTGATGCGCGCGTGCGTTACACCTTTGAGCGCAATGTCCACATGGTCTGTTGTATAGAACCAGCCGCGCCAGAACCAATCCAGATCCTTGGCAGAGGCGTCTTCCATCGTGCGGAAAAAGTCAGCCGGATACGGCCGCTTGAATTTCCAACGGTTAGAAAATTCCTTGAATGCGAAATCAAACAATTCACGCCCCATGACAGTTTCCCGAAGAATGTTCAGGGCAACTGCTGGTTTGGTGTAAGCGTTCGGGAAATACCCAATGATGCTATCAGATTGGGTCATGATCGGCGTCTGGTTGGGGCTCACCATGTAGGGAATCGCCCGGTTAGGGTGACCATAACGGCTGGGATAGAAGGCTTCCCACTCGCGCTCCGAGATGCTTTGCACAAAGCTGTTCAGGCCTTCGTCCATCCAGGCCCAATTGCGCTCATCAGAATTCACAATCATTGGGAAGTAGATGTGACCAATTTCATGGATAACCACGGAAATCAGGCCGTATTTCGCACGCTTGGTATAGGTGCGGATTTCCTTTCCGTCTTTCTCCTCGATCACAGGGCGCGGGCCATTCGACGTGATCATTGGATACTCCATGCCGCCGCCGATTGGACCGTTCACCGACCAAGCGACAGGGTAGGGGTACTCAAACGAGTAACGGCTGTATGTTTCCAGGGTATGAGCTACAGCGTGGGTAGAGTATTTGTCCCACAGCGGCATGGCTTCATCCGGATACAGCGACATGGCCATCACGACCCGCCCGCTGTCTGGCATTTCAACACCCATGGCGTCCCAAACAAACTTGCGCGATGAGCCAAAAGCAAAATCGCGGACGTTTTCAGCGGAAAACTTCCAGGTTTTGGTGTCGGTTGCTCGTTCTTTTTCGTTTTCGAGCGCTTCTTCCTGCGTCACGATAAAGATGGGCCGGTCAGACGTGCGGGCCTCATCCAGACGGCTGCGCTGTTCGCGTGTCAACACGTCGCGCGGATTTTGCAATTCACCTGTTGAGCCAACAATATGGTCAGCAGGTACCGTGATTTCCACATCATAGTCACCAAACTCAAGCGTAAACTCGCCGGTGCCAATGAACTGCTTATGTTCCCAGCCCTTAAGGTCAGTGTAGGCAGCTAACCGCGGGAACCACTGGGAGATGAAATAAACATCATTTCCGTCGCGCTCATAGGGCTCGTAGCCACCGCGAGCGCCCATGATTTTGGCCTCAACGATGTTGTACCACCAGTCAATTTCGAAGCTGAAGCTTTCGCCAGGCGCCAGTGGCTCAGGCAAGTCCAGGCGCATCATGGTGTCGCTCATGGCAAAACGTAGGTCGCGACCACCGGATTGCACCCGTGTTACATTGAACCCCCAATCCTGGGTTTCTGTGCGCGCGATATATTCGAGCGCAGAATAGGTCATTCTATCAGGGTTGCCCCGGCCACCATTCATGCCTGCAACCGCGTCCGAGTGCTTGGAGAAACGGTTTTGGTCCATCTGAAGCCAGAGGTATGTCAGCGTATCAGGAGAGTTATTTTGATACTCGACCGACTGGCTGCCTGTGATGCGGCGCTCATTCTCGTCCAGCGTAACCTTTATGGAATAGTCAACCTGCTGTTGCCAGTATTCGTGTCCAGGTGCGCCAGAGCCGGTGCGGTAGACATTCGGCGTTGGCAGTTGTTCTTCAAGTTGCCGGAACTTGTCAACAAACGTACCTTTGGTTTGTTGAACCGGATCTGCCGCAACAGTTAGCGAAAAAATACATGCGAGAATGATGCTGAAAATGCGCATCGCAATACCTCCCCTGTGACCTGAGTGCCCTAGCCACGTGTGTTTGTGCTGAAAGTCGGCAGACCGTATGGGAAATGCGACGAACCGACAAGAAAATAGCGACAAGACGTTATGGCGGCCGAAGGGAATATGAACAAGTGCCCGTAACAGCACCATAATCCGGGTGCGACAGCCCAAACTGGAAACGCCCACTAAAAAACCGAGCAAAGGAAACACAGATGAAGAATTTCACAATAGCCTTGTCCCTCGTAGGTTTGATGGCTGCATCAGCGCAGGCTCAGCCCGCTAGTCTTGATGATAGGAAAGCTGAGGCAAAAGAACGCTTTTTGGCGCTGGATACCAACAACAGTGGTGCCGTCAGCCATGACGAACTTATGGCGCAAGCCGCAACGCGATTTTCGGAATATGACCGGGACGGTAACGGTATTTTGCTGCTGGAAGAACTGCCGCTAAAAATGCCGGTGCCGCCGCGCATGCAGCATCGCATGGACCGCATGAAAGACCGAGCCGAACGCCGGGGCGGTGAAGCTGGCCGGGATGCAATTGAACAGCGAGCGCACGACAGGCAGCCCACACGCATGAAGTTCATGGCTCATATGGACCGTGATGAAAACGAACAACTTGACCTTGAAGAGTTCGCTACTCCGCTGATCAAACGTTACAAACATGCAGACATTAACGGTGACGGTACCGTGACGGAAAGCGAGTTTGACGAAGCGCTGGAACGCGGACCCCGCAAGCGCCGTGGTCATGGAAGGCGCATGCTTCACGGTCGCTAAAACCTACAGAAATCCCCTCCCTGAACCTCCCACTGGCCATCCTGCGCTTGCCCTTTTCTGGGGTCGGCGTTAGGGTGCGCCAGATTTTTCGGTTGCACGCGAGGCAAAAGCCATGTTTTCGGGCTCAATTCCGGCACTAATTACGCCGTTTACAGAAACGTTTGAGGTTGATGGGGAACGCTATCAGAAGTTTGTCGAGTGGCAGATTTCAGAAGGCTCGTCCGGTCTGGTACCTGTGGGTACTACGGGCGAAAGCCCCACATTGAGCCACGAAGAACATGGCATTGTGATCCAGCTGTGTGTCGAAGTGGCGGCTGGCCGCGTTCCAGTAATTGCTGGCACGGGTTCAAACAATACCGCTGAAGCCATTTCGCTGACGCAGCATGCACAAAAGGTGGGCGCTGACGCGGCACTTGTGGTTACGCCCTATTATAACAAGCCAAGCCAGGAAGGCCTGTATCAGCATTTCAAGGCGATCCACGACGCCTGCGACATTCCTATTGTTATTTACAACATTCCTGGCCGGTCCGTTGTTGATATGTCTGTCGAGACAATGACAAGGTTGTTTGAGTTGGAGCGCATTGTTGGGGTGAAAGACGCGACAGGCGACTTGGACCGGTGCGCCAGCCAGCGCGCGGCCATGGGACCGGAGTTTGTCCAGCTGTCTGGTGAAGACGCAACGGCTGTTGGCTTCAATGCAATGGGCGGCGTCGGTTGTATTTCTGTTACGGCGAACGTTGCCCCGCGTCTTGGTGCGGAGATGCAAAAGGCGTGTGCCGACGGGGATTTCAAGAAAGCACTTGAGATCCATGACAAGCTTTTGCCACTGCACCGCGCCATGTTCATGGAACCGAGCCCGGCACCTGCCAAATATGCTGCCAGTTTGCTTGGAATTTGTGGCCCTGAAACGCGGATGCCGATTTTGCCTGTGACGGAAGGCACCCGTTCTGTGATTGCCTCCGCCATTTATCACGCTGGCCTGGGGCCTGTGGAACAGTGAGGTAACAGATGGCGGCAAAAAAGAAGAAGGATAAAGGCCCGCCGAGCCGTGTAGCTGCAGATAACCGCAAAGCCAGGCACGAATACTTCATCGAGGATGAATTTGAGGCAGGCATTGTGCTGACTGGCACAGAAGTGAAATCGCTACGCGGTGGCCAGGCCAATATCAAAGAAAGTTATGCTGAGGAAAAGGACGGCGAGCTTTGGCTTGTGAACGCCTATATTCCCGAGTTTTCCCACGGCAACCGCTTTAACCACCAACCACGCAGGCCGCGCAAACTGCTGATGCACAAGCGCGAGATCGCCAGGTTGGGTGGTGCTGTGCAGCGCGGCGGCATGACACTTGTGCCCCTGAAAATCTATTTTAATGATCAGGGCAGGGCGAAAATCGCCCTCGGTCTCGGCAAGGGTAAAAAGCTGCACGACAAGCGTGAAACAGCGAAACAGCGTGACTGGAACCGCCAAAAAGCCCGCCTGATGAAAGATCACGGCTAAGCTCCCGTATCTGTTGCAGATATGCACCTGCGACAAAATGTGTTCATAATGTTTCTAAGAATGACTTGCACTTAGGTTGATAGGGTGTTACGCCGCCTGCATCTAATAATTATTCTTAAAAGCAGGTTTTATGAAATACTCATCAGCATTTTCGGGCGCAGCAATTTCTGCGCTTCTCGTGGGTGCTCTTTCGCAAGGCGCAATGGCTGCCGAAGCTTCAGTTGCAGCAGAAATTGACGAAATTATCGTCACAGGCCGTGTTCTCCATTCTGACCGGGTCAACTCCCTGAAAGCACCAACACCCGTAATTGACGTGCCGCAAAGCCTTTCACTGTTTTCCGCCGAGGAAATCACCTTGCGCGGCTTTACCAGCATTTCGCAGATCGTGAATTACACGCCGGGTGTGAACAACTCACAAGGTGAGGGGCACCGCGATGCGATTGTATTCCGCGGTGTGCGGTCTACGGCTGACTTTTTCATCGATGGTGTGCGCGACGATGTTCAATACTATCGCCCACTGTATAACCTTGAGCAGGTTGAGATTTTGCGCGGTCCAAACGCCCTGTTGTTCGGTCGCGGTGGCACTGGTGGCGTGTTGAACCGGGTGACCAAAAAAGGTGTTATTGGCGAAAGCTTCAACACAGCCCAGGCGTCTGTTGACACGTTTGGTGCCTTTGGTTTCCAGGTAGACAGCAACTTTGACGCCGGTGAAAAGGCCGCCTTCCGCATCAATGCGATGTATGAAAGCCTGAACAACCATCGTGACTTTTATGATGGGGATCGGTTTGGAATCAACCCAACGGCCAAGTTCCTGGTGGGTGACAACACCACAGTTGATGTTTCCTACGAATACATCGATCACGAGCGCTTCATTGATCGTGGTATCCCGACCGGCGCCGACGGTCGCCCAGTTGAAGCTTTCGAGGATATCGTTTTTGGTGACCCCGAAGTGAATACCACCACACTGCAGGCGCATTTGTTCCGCGCAGCTGTTCAGCACGAGTTTTCCGATAGCCTGAAGGCTAACTTCAATGCTTTTTACGGCGACTATGACAAGTTTTACGGCAACTTCTATGCGTCAGGTTACGATCAGGTAAACACACCTGACCGTGTGACACTGGACGGATACGAAGACGAGACACAGCGTAAAAACCTCATTCTTTCCAGTAACTTGGTGGGTGAAGGCGTAACCGGCGAAATTGGTCATACTGTTATTGCGGGTGTTGAATATATCAACACGTCCTCGGACCAGTTCCGTTTCAACTCTTTCTTCGACACCACATCTGACGACAATGAAGTCTTTCTGATTGAGCGCCCGCTGAACCTGCGTGGCGGTGTTGGTGTGAATGCAGATGGTATCGCAACCATCAATGATTTCACCGTCGACCTGAATGATGATACGCGCGTGGATATTGATGTATTTTCCGCTTATATCCAGGACCAGATCGAAGTCGCAGATTGGCTCGATGTGGTTGTTGGCGGTCGTTATGACCGTTTCGAAATTGAAGTGTTCAACGTGCCGGCTAACGAGACCCGCACGCGCACAGATGACCGTGTTTCACCACGTTTTGGCTTGATTTTGAAGCCGCAAGAGAATGTTTCGATCTACGCGAGCTATAGCGAGTCGTTCCTGCCGCGCAGTGGTGAGCAGTTTGCCAACATCAATGGCAACAATAACCAACTGGACCCAAATACTTTCACTAACCTGGAAGCTGGCATCAAGTGGGATATTGAAGACCGTATCAGCATCACCGCAGCGGTATTCGAGATCGAGCAAAGCTCGCCTCAAGTGGCAGACAACGACCCTGAAACACTGGACGTGATTGACAGCACCATCGAGGGTTTTGAAATCCAGGTAACAGGCCAGATTACGGACCGCTGGTTTATCTCAGCGGGCTATAGCTACGTTGACGGTGAACAAGTGAACCGTTCAGGCCCAACTGGTCTGCGTCCGCGTGAATTGCCGGAAAACATGCTTTCGATCTGGAATAACTTCAAAGTTACAGAGAAGTTTGGTGTCGGCGTTGGCATGACCTATCAGGATGAGAGCTTCATCAATAACGGCAACACAGCTGTTCTGCCGAGCTACACACGTTTTGATGCCGCGGCATACTATGATGTGTCAGAAGACATCCGCTTGCAGGTAAATATCGAGAACCTGACAGACAAGCTATACTTCCCGAATTCGCACTCCACGCATCAGGCGACAGTGGCACCGCCACTTAATGCGCGGTTCGCAGTGAATGCGCGGTTCTAAAAGAGACTGACATGAATTTGAAAGGGAGCTTCGGCTCCCTTTTTTATTCGCTGATTTCTTTTTCTACTAAGCGTAGCGCGTTCAGGAACATCTCTTCGGTCAACCGGTTGGTGTTCACATTATAGCGGGAGCAGTGATAGCTATCGACGAGGGTAAGACCATTCGGCAAATGGTGAACTGCCTCATGACCGAATGGATAGGCCGACAGTTTGTATCCAAACGTGCGCAATGTGGTGTCATGGGCGATTTTCCCTAGCGCAAACAGCACTTTAAGATTTTTCAGGCTTGCCATGCGCGAGACCAAAAATGGCCTGCAGTTATTAACTTCCGCGCCGATTGGCTTGTTCTGCGGCGGGACACACCGAACTGCATTGGTGATCATAATATCATGCAAAGTGAAACCATCGTCAGGGCGCTTGTCATAGACACCTTTGGCCCAACCCATGATCTGGAGACATTTGTAAAGCAGGTCGCCCGCATAGTCGCCAGTGAATGGCCTGCCGGTCTGGTTCGCTCCCTTGAGGCCTGGCGCCAAGCCAACCACCAGAATACGGGCATTTTCGTCGCCGAAACTAGGTACAGCCCCGTTGAAAAAGGACGGGTATGCTTTTTCATTGTCGCGGCGAAAGTCAACCAGTCTTGGGCATAGCGTGCAGTTTGCTTCTGGTTCCGGAGGGACAGACGCGTCGTGTTCAATTATAGGCATTTTGTATTTCCGTTTGATCCGAAACGGAACCAATCATGCTGCTCAGCGGACGTCAAGGTCTATTGGAGAATGCCCGGTTCCAAATGGTCTTCAAACGCGGCATCGATGGGTTCTTCCGCGTTGTCGCCGCGGTTGGTTGGTCGGCCAAACACGTTGCGCATATTTTCAAGGTCCAGGAACTGATCTGCTTGCCTGCGCAGTTCGTCAGCAATCATCGAGGGTTGTGTGCGGTTGGAACTCACCACGGTTGCCCGCACACCGCGGCGCTGGATGGCTTCCAACAAACGGCGGAAGTCGCCGTCCCCGGAAAACAATACAACATGATCAAGCTGGTCGGAGATATTCAGCATATCGACCGCAATCTCGATATCCATGTTGCCTTTGATTTTCCGCCGGCCTTGCTCATCAGTGAATTCTTTCACCGGTTTGGTCACCAATGTGAAGCCATTATAGTCAAGCCAATCAATCAGCGGCCTGAGCGGGCTGTATTCCTGGTCTTCCAATATTGCTGTATAATAAAAGGCCCTCAGCAAGCGGCCCTTTTTTGAAAAGTGGGCGCGTAAGCTTTTGTAGTCGATTTCCATATCGAGAGCCCGTGCGGTGGCATACAGATTGGCACCATCAATAAAAAGGGCGAGCCGTTCCTCCGGATAAAAAAGCATCATAAAATCCAATCAAAAAAATAAATGCATGCCCATGACGGCACTTGGGGATCGAAAATTTCCCTGCAACATGATTATGATGCGCCTACCGACTGGAATTGTCCATCGGTTCAAGGAATTGTGAGGTGAAGCGGTTGAAAGACGGGACAGAGTGCATTTTGGGCTTGGGTGCCAACCTGCCGTTTGCGGGCGCAGGTCCTGCACCCAACCTGCGTGCGGCAATCAATGAGATATCTGCAACCACTATATCAAACGTAACTGTTTCAGGTTTTTACCTCTCAACACCTGTTCCGCATACGGACCAGCCCGACTTTGTAAATTGCGTAATGAGCGGAACAACGCAGTTGTCTGCGAAAGAGTTGATGGCACGGTGCCAGTCAATGGAAACCCAATATGGTCGCGAGCGTGATGGGCGATGGCAAGCGCGCACGCTTGATATCGACATCCTGGACTATGGAGGTCAGATACTGCCGACAGCTGGTGATTGGACCAAGCTTATGCAAGACGGCCGCGATGGTACAATTGCGGCCGATTTGATTGTGCCGCACCCAAGACTGCATGAGCGTGGATTTGTGCTCAAACCCTTGGCTGAGATATGGCCAGATTGGTCTCATCCGGTTCTGGGCAAAACTGCGCTGGAATTATTGAATTCATTAGGGTCGGAAGAAGTTGATGATGTCCGGCCAATTTTCGCCGAATGACGTTGATTCTTTTCTTTACAGGCCTTGGGGCTGCGACTATAAACGCCCGCTAGACCTTCGGGGAACTCCCCCAAACATGATTTATGGAGACCATGCATGGCTCGCGTTACCGTTGAGGATTGCGTTGATAAAGTAACTAACCGCTTTGATCTTGTGCTTGTGGCTGCGCAGCGCGCCCGCCAGATTTCAGCTGGTGCACCACTTGAAGTGGACCGTGACAACGACAAAAATGCCGTTGTTGCTCTGCGTGAAATTGCGGACGAGAAAATCTTTGAAGACGATTTGAAAGAATCAGTAATTCACACCATGCGTAAAGTTGTTGAGTCTGACGAGCCAGAAGAAGTGGATATGTCTATCCTGATGTCTGGTATGGAAAACGCTGAAACGCCAGCGGTTGAAGCGCCAGCAGCTGAAGAAGCCGCTGAAAGCGCTGAATAAGCTGAACTTCAGAACATGATTTAAAAGCCCGGTCACTGTGCCGGGCTTTTTTTATGTCCAAAACCAGTTATGAAACGTCGATGATGATCTTTCCGCGCGCCCGCCAGGTTTGACTGCGGGCAACCGCCTGCTCGATGTCATCCAGTGCATAATGGCCATCGACAATCGTTTTCATTTTGCCGTCCAGGATCAACTGCATCATGGCCTGTAGGTTGTGCGGGTATGGCTTCACCAGAATAAGATGCGTGGACTTTCTTTTGAATGGCCAAACGAACCCCAGAAGGTAACTGGTAAGTGCCGCGAAGGCGGTGCCGGGGCCTGGGATGGTCGTAATATAGCGGCCGCCGGATTTCAGCGCTTTTTTTACAGCCTTGGGGCTGGAGCGGCCGATAACATCATAGACAACATCATACGCATCTTCCCGCGACGCAAAATCATCTTCGCGGTAATTGATCACTTCATCAGCACCCATCTCTTGGCAGAACGCCATGTTGTTTGGACCACAAACGGCAACCACTTTGGCGCCCATGGCTTTGGCGATTTGAACTGCGTAAACCCCCACACCGCCAGACGCGCCGTTCACAAGTACCACTTCGCCCGGGTGTACCTTGGCGACATCATGCAGTGTTTGATAGCTCGTCATTCCCGCGCAAGGCATGGCGGCAGCGTCTGCCGAAGATATTCCATCCAGCAACTTGGCTGCGACAGAAGCTTTGACTTTCACATATTCCGCGAAAGCGCCGAACTTGCCGCGTAGCGGTTGCATGGCACATACAAGGTCGCCGACAGCAAAACCAGTCACATTGCCACCCAATTCCGCAACTTCGCCGGCAAAATCGCTTCCCAAAGTGATGGGAAAAGGCTCTACCACACGCCGCATCTGATAAATGCCGCGCATGGTCAACCAGTCCCTCGGGTTCAGGGACGCTGTATGCACTTTAACAAGGATTTCATCGGGGCCTGGTTTGGGGCGTTCGCAGTTTTCGACCTCCAGAACGCCGCTTTTTCCGTACTTATGAATGCGTGCTGCTTTCATCGTGTCTGCCATGCCCATCAACTCCCCTTGAAAAACTGCAGTTCAAACAAATAAATGGGCTGAAATTCGGGGATGGAAAGGCTATCTGTTGAATGTAAGATATGCATAAATTTAGCTCTTTAGGAAATACAGCCAGTGATCCGGCAGTTTGAACTTGTTGATCGCGTCCGCGCCTATGACAAAAACGTCGATGAGGCGCTTTTGAACCGCGCGTATGTTTTTGCCATGCAGGCCCACGGTACGCAGAAGCGGGCGTCGGGTGATCCCTATTTCTCGCATCCGCTCGAAGTGGCGGGCATCCTGACAGACATGAAGCTGGACAGCGACACGATTGCCACAGCACTTTTGCATGATGTGGTTGAAGACACGGTTGCAACCCACGAGCAGCTTGAAGATCTGTTTGGCACCAAAATCGCTGAACTGGTTGACGGTGTAACCAAGCTTTCCAAAATTGAATTGCAAGCCGAGAGTGTGCGCCAGGCAGAGAACTTCCGTAAATTCCTGCTGGCCATGTCCAACGATATTCGGGTGTTGCTGGTGAAGCTGGCCGATCGGTTGCACAACATGCGCACGCTGCACTTCATCAAGAAGCCAGAGAAGCGCAAGCAGAAGTCACTGGAAACACTGGAGATTTATGCCCCACTCGCTGAGCGGTTGGGCATGAATGAGCTCAAAGACGAACTTGAGCATTTGGCGTTTGGAAACCTGGACGCCGAAGCGATGGAGTCTATCACTGCGCGGTTGAATTTCCTTATTGAGGAAAGCCCGGATCTGGAGCGCGAGATGGTCGCCGCGCTTCAAGAACTGATGGACTTGTCTGACATTGACGCGGTGGTTAGCGGACGTATCAAGAGGCCCTATTCAATTTGGCGCAAGATGGAGCGTCAAAATATCAGTTTTGAACAGCTCAGCGATGTAATGGCCTTCCGGGTGATCGTCGCCAATGTGGAAGAGTGCTATCAGGCACTTGGCATCATTCATGGCCGATATTCGACAATTCCCGGCCGGTTTAAGGATTATATTTCCACACCGAAGCGAAACTATTACCGATCCTTACATACAGCCGTTATCGGGCCCAAAAACCGGCGTTTGGAAATCCAAATTCGCACCAAGGAAATGCACGCAGAAGCCGAAATGGGCGTTGCAGCACACTGGCAGTACAAGCAAGCCGGGGACAATGTGGAAGGCTCTCAATATGTTTGGGTACGCGAGCTGTTGGAAATTCTGGAGCATGAACATGATCCGGAAGAATTTCTGGAAAACACCAAGCTTGCTATGTTCCAGGACAAAGTATTCTGCTTTACGCCTAAGGGCGAACTGATCTCTCTGCCCCGCGGGTCATCTACAGTGGATTTCGCATATGCCGTTCATACAGAGGTAGGTGACCACTGCGTTGGTGCAAAAGTGAACGGTCGAATGGTGCCGCTGCGCCACCAATTGCAGAATGGTGACCAAGTGCAGATTTTGACGTCGGAAGCGCAAGAGCCCTCTCAGCGATGGGAAACCTTTGTCGTCACCGGTAAGGCTCGTTCTGCGATCAAGCGACACATCCGGCAATCGCGCTACAGTGAGTTTTTGGCGCTTGGTAAGACCTTGCTAGAAAAAGCGGCATCGCGGACAGGGCTCGATCTGACCCCCGCCGTTCTTACAGAAGCTGCAAAAATTCTTAACCAGGAAAATGAAGAAGCGCTGTTTGTTTCAGTAGGCGAAGGCTCGTTGGGTGAAGATGCTGTGCTGGAAGCAGGCTTTCCGGGCTTCGAGCGCGATACCCGATCAGACAAGCTGCCGACCGTCCATGAAGACTGGGAGCAGGTTGGGGATGAAACCGGACCAATCTCAGGCATCGATGATGCAGCTATCATTCACATGGCGGATTGCTGCCACCCTGTCAGAGGCGATCGCATAATCGGCATTAAAGTGGTGGGCAAAGGCATTGATATTCATACGGTCGATTGTCCAACGCTGGCCGAATATGACGATAAGCCAGACCTTTGGATGGACCTCGGTTGGCGCCAAAATGCCTCTGAGGACAGTTATTACATGGGCAGGCTTCAGCTTGAAGTCGCGAACGAGCGCGGTGCTTTGGCGTCAATTGCTTCGGTTGTGTCAAAATGCGGTGGCAATATATCCAACTTGTTCATCATCGACCGGGACCCTGAATTTGTGGTGATGATCATTGACGTGGACGTCAGGGACGCGAAACATTTGAACGATGTTTGCCGAGCACTGCGAGTCAGTCGAGTCATCAGCAGAGTGGACCGAAAAGTCGGAAAGTAAGCCATTTTTGAACACTTAAGCGTGTTCTATTGATACTCCGTCGATATTCGCTTGACGGCAACGGTCAAAAGCCTCTATCCGCCAATCAGCTATTTTTTCATCCATCAGGAGACGCCAGTGGACCAGGAACAGGTGTTGGACGAATTTCGGGCTGCGGGCGCGCTGCTTGAGGGCCATTTCAAACTTTCATCAGGTTTGCACAGTCCTGTTTATTTGCAGTGTGCCAAAGTGCTTATGGACCCCAAAAGAGCCGGCAAATTGTGCGGCGTGTTTGCTGACAAAATCCGCGAACAGGGCATTGAAGTTGACCTTGTGGTTAGCCCGGCAATGGGCGGCGTTATCGTTGGGTATGAAGTTGCTCGGCAACTGGGTGTGCCAGGCATTTTTACGGAGCGTGTAGAAGGCGAATTTGCACTACGCCGCGGCTTTGAAATTCCTGAAGGTGCCAAAATTCTGATGATGGAAGACATTATCACAACAGGACTGTCTTCTCGTGAATGTATCAAAACCATTAACGATTGGGGTGGTAATGTAGTGGCAGCCGGATGCCTGATTAATCGTTCAGGCGGTCGTGCGGAAGTGGGTGCGCCCGTGACGGCGCTGGCAACACTTGATGCGCCAACCTACGAACCTGATGCTTTGCCAGAGCATTTGAAAGCAATCCCTGCAATCAAGCCTGGCAGCAGAGGGCTGAAGTCGTAACACTTGGGATTGCAGCTGAAACGCGATGTTGTTTAGGCCGAAGAAAAAACCAACTTTTTTGTCCAACCTGCGGGCGTGGGTTTGGCCCAAAAGCGGCTGGAAGAGGGCTGGGCTATACGTGTGGCACCGTTTGGCGCGGCTTCCGGGAACGCCGCATAGTATCGCTGCAGGCTTTGCGTCAGGTGTTTCGATCTCTTTTACACCATTTCTCGGTCTTCATATTCTGATCGCCTGCGGCATCGTGTATTTGGTTCGTGGAAACTATTTGGCTGCGGTCATTGGTACTGTGGTTGGTAACCCCTGGACTTTCCCGCTGTTTTTTGCGCTTACAGGCAGTGTTGGATCCCTTATGTTAGGGACCGACGTTGCGGTGGAAGTTCCCGTTTGGGATTGGGACGCAATCTTTGCAGGGCCAGTTGATTATTTCTCCAAATTCCTGCCGGTTGTATTCCCCCTGATCGTTGGTGGGCTGCCAATTGCCACAGCTGTCTGGTTTCTGACGTATTTGGTTTTCAAAGCCTTGGTAACCCGGTATCGTGCGACCCGCAAAGAGCGCGCGCTTGTGCGTGCCGATTTTCAAAGGCCGATAAATGACGACAGCCTCGCATCCTGACAAATTGCGCCTCGGTGTTAACATTGATCATGTGGCAACCATCAGAAACGCCCGAGGTATTCGCCATCCTGATCCGGTTAGGGCGGCGGGGCTGGCTGTGCGCGCTGGTGCGGACGGCATAACCGCGCATCTCAGGGAAGACCGGCGCCATATTTCAGATGAAGACATCGCTTCGCTTTCTGACGTGTTGTCAGTGCCGCTCAACCTCGAAATGGCAGCGACAGACGAAATGCTCGAGATAGCCCTCCGTCACAAGCCACATGCCTGTTGTATAGTGCCAGAAAAACGCCAGGAATTGACGACTGAAGGTGGTCTTGATGCTGCCGGCCAGCACAATCGATTGAAACACTATGTCGATGAGCTGGTGCGTGCCGACATTCGCGTTAGCTTGTTTATTGATCCCGAAAAAGACCAGCTGGATGCCGCAAAATCGCTGGGGGCGCCGGTGACGGAATTGCACACCGGTACTTACTGTGAACTCTCTGGCGCGCCGCAAGCCGAAGAACTGGAGCGCATCAAAACGGCGACGAGTTATGGTGCGACCATTGGCCTTGAAATGCATGCGGGCCACGGTTTGTCCTATGATACGGTTGGGGACATTGCAGCTATCCCCGAACTGAAGGAACTGAATATCGGTCATTTCCTGATTGGCGAAGCCATATTCCATGGTTTGGAGGCTTCGATTATTGAAATGCGTCGCTTGATGGACGAGGCCCGCGCGTGAGCAAGAAGCCCGCAAAATCAATCGCGGTACCCCAAGAAATAGCCGGTTACAAGTTCAGCTCACTGACGCTGCTGGATGAAGCTTTGACGCACCCGTCGCTCTCAGGCACTTACAACTACCAACGCCTTGAATTCCTTGGGGACAGGGTGCTGGGCTTGGCCATCTCCACTTGGCTGTTGGAAGAGTTTCCTCGCGATGCTGAAGGCCAGCTCAATCGCCGTTTTACGGCCCTGGTGCGCAAAGAAACGCTGGCTGAGCTATCGCGAAAACTGAAGCTCGTGGATCACTTGAAGTTGACGCCGGGTGCTGAAGCGGAAGGAACACGGGACAAGGAAGCTATCCAGTCGGATGTGTGCGAATCTATCATCGGTGCCATTTACCTGGATGCCGGCTTTGAAGCCGCCAACCAGTTCATTCGACGCCACTGGAAAGACCTTATTGGCGCTGGCGTGAGAGCGCACAAAGACAGTAAAACCCAGCTGCAGGAATGGTGTCAGGCCCGCGCGACCAGCATGCCGAAATATGATGTTGTTGACCGTACGGGCCCAGACCATGACCCCATATTCACCATTGAGGTTGTTGTGGAAGGCAAAGGCAGGGCACAAGCAAGCGGGGCAGCAAAACGAATTGCGGAGCAGGCCGCGGCCGAAGCGCTTCTAACTCAATTAACGGGAGGCCAGAGTGGCTCCAAGTAACGTTCAAAAATGTGGATTTGTCGCGATTATCGGATCGCCAAATGCCGGAAAATCAACGCTGCTCAATCGGATGGTTGGTGCCAAAGTCGCGATTGTCACGCACAAGGTTCAAACCACGCGTACACGAGTGACAGGCATTGGACTGCATGAAAATACGCAACTTGTATTCATCGATACACCAGGAATTTTTGCGCCCAAGCGCCGGCTTGACCGCGCGATGGTCAGTGCCGCCTGGAAAGGGTCGGAGGATGCCGAGCAGACCGTATTGATGGTGGACGCCAAAAAAGGTGTCGATGACAATGTGGAACGCATTCTAACAGGGCTCGGTGACGCAAATCGCAAGGCAATTCTGGTCATCAACAAAATTGATACTGTGAAACGCGAGTCGCTATTGGCGCTTGTTCAGAAGCTCAATGAATCTGAATTGTTTGAAGAGACATTCCTTATCTCTGCGCTCAACGGCGATGGTGTTGAGGACTTGAAATCCCATCTGGCAGGTTTGGCACCTGAAGGCCCCTGGATGTATCCAGAGGATCAGATTTCAGATGTAACGATGCGCCTTCTTGCGGCGGAAATTACGCGCGAAAAAGTATATTTGCGTCTGCATGAGGAACTGCCTTACGCAACAACTGTCGAAACCGAGGCCTGGGATGAAAGACCTGATGGGTCGGTGCGTATCGAGCAAGTCATTCATGTCGAGCGGGACAGCCAAAAAGGCATTGTGATTGGAAAAGGCGGTAAGATGCTCAAAATGCTTGGGCAGATGGCGCGTGAAGACATGCAGGAAAACTTTGACCGCAAAATTCATCTGTTCCTGCATGTTCGGGTGACAGAAAAATGGGCCGATGACAAAACTATGTATGAAGACATGGGTTTGGAATTCGTGGAGTAAGGCAAAGTGTCTAAAACAATTCATATGACATTGAGGCAAGCCTGCAAGAATCAATTGGACAATCTTGGTGGAAGCGAGTTCTCGAAAACGCAGTTTGAGGACGATATTGAAGAATGTGCAAATCGGTCGTCATTGAAAGTTGAAAAGCGTAACCAGCGGGTTCAGCGAAAGTTTGACGAAAAACAAGAATTCTAGTTTTCCTGTGTTTAGGGGGTACTTCTTTGGAATGGCAAGATGACGCCATCGTGCTGTCTGCCGCTCGGTTCGGTGAGCACGATGCCCTTCTTGAAGTGATGACACCACAACACGGACGCTCGCGGGGGTTCGTGAAGGCGGGTATGAGCCGCCGCAACAAAGCCGTCTTGCAACCAGGCAATAAGTTGTCAGTTTCCTGGCGTTCACGATTGGAAACCAATCTCGGGCGTTTTCAGGTTGAGCTGGTGCACAGCCCTCTCGGGCTGTTGATATCAGACCCGGCGCGTATGGCAGCTTTGGCGGCGGTATGTGCTGTGGTGCAAAGCACCATGCCAGAGCGTCAATTGCATGAAGGCGTGTTCGATGCGCTCGATGGATTTATCAAGTTGCTGGAAGCTGAAGATGGACAGCTTTCCGTTTGGGGCGCCGCTTTAGCGCGTATTGAACTGGGTATACTGGCTGAACTCGGTTATGGCCTCGACCTCAGCGAATGTGCCGCCACCGGTGCGCGAGACAATCTGATCTATGTGTCGCCAAAGTCTGGACGAGCCGTAAGTGCTGAGGCTGGCTCACCCTACAAAGGTCGACTTTTGGACCTGCCTGCGTTCCTGATGGGTGACGGGGAGCTTGGCAAAACACCGGCAATTGCAGGCCTTCAACTCACGGGTTTTTTTCTGGAGCGAAATGTTTGGGTGGTTGCAGGCAATGGCCAACCGGATGCGCGTGAACGACTGATCGCTCGACTTGTTAAGCATAAATAATCAAAGCACTATCTGCTGTGAAACAAAATGCCACTATCGGGTGCGTTTTGCGTCATTAAAATTTAAATCAATTTTAACAAAATGACTTTAAAAACTTGGATCAGAGGACCAGGGAAGCATTACTCTGAAGTGGGACAGACTAATGCTGCAAAATTTACTGAAGTCGACCAATGGCAATCACAAAGCTGTTGTAGATGCTATTGGAAAGTCGCAAGCGGTTATTGAGTTCGAACTCGATGGAACGATCATCACCGCCAATGACAATTTCCTAAACGCGATGGGTTATTCCCTTGCCGAAGTCAAAGGCAAGCACCACCGCATGTTTGTTGAAAAGACCTACGGTAGAAGCAAAGAGTATGAGGATTTTTGGCACACATTGCGCCAGGGCCAATTCCGAGCTGCAGAATTCAAGCGCTTTGCCAAGGACCGCAGCGAAATCTGGATCCAGGCCTCCTACAATCCAATTTTTAACGATAAGGGTCGTGTCGTTAAAATCATCAAGTTTGCCACTGATATAACTGCAGAGAAACTAAAGGCCGCCAGCTACGAAAGCCAGCTGGACGCGATCAGTAAATCGCAAGCAGTCATTGAGTTTGACTTGCAGGGTAACATTCAGACCGCCAACGAAAACTTCCTGAATGCTATGGGGTACTCGCTCAAGGAAATTGTTGGAAAACACCATCAGATTTTTGTGGAAAAATCCTATGCAGTAAGCGCAGAGTATCAGGCATTTTGGGCGCGCTTGGGTATGGGCACATACGAAGCCGGCGAATACAAGCGCATTGCCAAGGATGGTTCAGACATTTGGATCCAGGCATCCTACAACCCGATTTTGGACGCGAGCGGTCGCCCAGTAAAAGTCGTTAAATTCGCTTCCGATATTACCCAGCAAAAACTCAAAAACGCCTATTTCGAAGGGCAGCTGGAAGCCATTCACAGGTCACAAGCCGTGATCGAGTTTGAACTGGACGGCACAATAATTACTGCTAACGAAAACTTCCTCGGCGCAATGGGATATTCCCTCGAGGAAATAAAGGGCCAGCATCACCAGATGTTTGTTGAACCGGCACTTGCAGCGAGCCGGGAGTATGCTGAATTTTGGAAATCACTGGC
Source organism: Kordiimonadaceae bacterium (assembly GCA_017640725.1). Taxonomy (GTDB): domain Bacteria; phylum Pseudomonadota; class Alphaproteobacteria; order Sphingomonadales; family Kordiimonadaceae; genus Kordiimonas. The sequence goes on from JAEPQB010000003.1 coordinate 125,147, forward strand.
AGAGGGCAACTTCAAATCAGCCGAATACAAGCGGTTGGCCAAGGGTGGTAAGGAAATTTGGATCCAGGCCACCTACAACCCCATTATGAATGCAGATGGTAAGCCAATAAAAGTGGTCAAGTTCGCGTCAGACGTGACGGATCAAGTCAAACGCCGCAAAGAAGTTGAAAGCATTGGCGCGGATGTCGATACCAGTCTTAGTGAAATCGTTGAAACTGTGAGTAATGCAAATGATAAGGCTGCAGCGGCAGCTGGGGCTTCAGAGCAGGCGTCAGAAACAGTGCAGGCAGTGGCTGCAGCGGCGGAAGAGTTCAACGCGTCAGCGAATGAAATTGCATCCAGTGTCAACGGTACCAACGCATCAGTAGAGCGAGCAGCTTCTGAGGCCGAAACTGCTGATCAAGCGACGAAAGAGCTCACCGAAGCCACTGATTCCATGACAGGCATTGTCGAGATTATTCAGGAAATTGCCGAGCAAATTAACTTGCTGGCCCTCAATGCAACCATCGAGTCCGCACGCGCCGGTGATGCGGGCAAAGGATTTGCGGTGGTGGCAAGTGAGGTGAAAGCGCTCGCGAACCAAGTGGCATCAGCGACGTCACAGATTTCGGGCGAGATTTCAAATGTTCAACAGGTGTCTGACCGGGTTGTCTCCAGCCTTGGCCGCATTGGCGACGAAGTCAAAAGCGTTCAAGAAAGTTTTGTCGTGGTTGCAAGCGCGGTGGAAGAACAAAGCGTTACATCGCAGGAGATCACCAGCAACATGCAAAACGCTTCGTCTGCTGTTGCTAGCATTACAGGTGCACTGCAGGAGATCACGGCGTCAGTGCAAACGACGACAAGTTCAGCGGAGCGTGGTCGTGCAATGTCAAGGCGATTGCGGGACGAAGAGTCAGGCGCACCTCAACTTGCCATCGCAGCAGAATGACCTGAGGCCCGGATTTTCCGGGCCTTTTTCATTGTCGCAATTTGCTGTGGAAAACCACAACATCTTGTAGCCAATATTCTGAAGGGTGCTATAAATGGCTCATGACTGAGTTAGCACCTGAATCCATAGTTGAAGCCCCGTTTGCGGATGCTTTAAGCGAACGCTATCTGGCGTACGCCTTGTCCACCATTATGTCGCGGTCTCTGCCGGATGTGCGAGACGGATTGAAGCCTGTTCACAGGCGGCTTTTGTATGCCATGCGCATGCTCAAACTGGACCCCAAAACCGGGTACAAAAAGTGTGCCCGGGTGGTTGGCGACGTAATTGGTAAGTATCATCCGCACGGTGACCAATCGGTTTATGATGCGTTAGTGCGTTTGGCGCAGGATTTTTCTGTTCGCTACCCCCTGGTGGACGGCCAAGGGAACTTTGGTAACATTGACGGCGATAACGCCGCCGCCATGCGATACACCGAAGCCCGCATGACCGAAGTGGCCGCCATTTTGATGGAAGGCCTTGAAGAAAACGCCGTTGATTTCCGACCAACTTATGACGGGGAAGAAGAAGAACCGGTTGTTTTCCCGGGCGCGTTTCCAAACCTGCTCGCGAATGGCTCCAGCGGTATTGCCGTTGGTATGGCCACCAACATCCCGCCCCACAATGTGGGCGAATTGATGGATGGCTTGCAGCTGCTGATTGAAGCACGCCGGGACCCCGCGCTTGAGGTGACCACAGCGCAACTGATGGACCGCATTCCAGGCCCTGACTTCCCAACCGGCGGGCAGGTGGTAGAGCCACGCGAAAATATCGTTCAGGCCTATGAAACCGGCCGCGGCAGTTTCCGGGTCCGGGCCAAGTGGGAAAAAGAAGAACTGCCACGCGGCCTCTACAACATCGTCATCACTGAAATTCCGTTTCAGGTTCAAAAATCAAAGCTCATTGAAAAGATCGCGGAACTGATCAGCGACAAAAAGCTGCCGATCCTGACTGACGTGCGCGACGAATCTGCAGAAGATATGCGCATCGTGCTGGAGCCGAAGAACCGGACAATTGACGAAAAGGTTTTGATGGAAAGCCTGTTCAAGCTCACCGACCTTGAAACACGTTTTTCCCTGAACCTGAATGTGATCGCATCCGACAATAAGCCGCGCGTGTTGTCGCTCAAAGAGACGCTCAACGAGTTCCTTGACCATCAAGTTGATGTGTTGGTGCGTCGCAGCCAGTTCCGCCTTGAGAAAATTGAGCGACGGCTGGAGATCCTGTCGGGCTATTTGATTGCGTATCTCAACCTTGATGAGGTTATTCGCATCATACGTGAAGAGGATGACGCCAAAGCGTCTCTGATGAGCACCTTCAAGCTTACTGACCTTCAGGCTGAGTCCATTTTGAACATGCGCTTGCGGGCTTTGCGCAAGCTTGAAGAAATCGAAATCCGAAATGAGCATTCAAAGCTTGAGGATGAGCGTTCGAAACTCTTGGCTTTAATTGGGTCCAAGCGCTTGCAGTGGATTGAACTGGGTGACAAGTTTGCGGACATCAAAAAACGGTTTGGCCCGGACACTGAAATTGGCAAGCGCCGCACAAAGTATGGCGAAGCCCCGGTTGCGGAAGTTGTGCCTCTGGAGGCCATGATCGAAAAAGAGCCGATCACTGTCGTTTGCTCAAAACGTGGATGGGTCCGGGCGCTCAAAGGGCACGTAAAGCCCGAAGAGGTGCTGAAGTACAAAGAAGGCGATGAAGAGAAGTTTCGCTTCCATGCCTACACAACGGACAAAGTCTTCCTCTTTGGCTCCAACGGCAAGATATACACTCTTGGCGGCGACAAGCTTCCGGGTGGGCGCGGAAACGGCGAGCCTGTGCGCCTGATGGTCGACATGGATGCCAATGACGAAGTGATCTCGCTTTTGCCATACATGCCCGGCGGCAAGCTGATGGTGGCAAGCTCCATTGGTAAAGGCTTCATTGTTGAAGCAGATAATGCCGTTGCCATGACCAAAGGCGGCAAGCAAATCCTGAATTTGCCGGGTGAAGCTGTTGCGACCCATTGTATGGCGGTTGAAGGCGACAGCGTCGCCGTGATTGGCGACAACAGGAAGCTGCTTGTGTTTGGCATCGATGAACTACCCACAATGAACCGCGGGCAGGGGGTAACGCTGCAGCGCTACAAAGATGGCGGCATGAGCGATGTGCTTACTTTCCACCGCGAAGAAGGACTGACTTGGCCCATGGGCGGCACGTCTGACCGCTGGCGCACCGAAACCGACCTGGCGCCATGGACCGGAAAACGCGGCAACGCTGGGCGCTTGCCACCGATGGGCTTCCCCCGCAACAAGAAGTTTCGCGGATAACTTGAAGGCGGCGCGATCAGCTTTAGTTTCAAAAGGGCACCATAGAGTGCCCTTTTTTAATGGAGGCAAAGATGAGTAAAGAAAATCTGCAGCGGTGGTACGACTTTATGAAAGACCACAATGAGCAAGCGCTGGCCGACATGCTGGCGGACGAAGTGGTGTTCCACTCTCCAGTTGTTCACACACCGCAAGTGGGAAAGCCCATCACATTTGCCTACCTTGCCGCCGCGGGAAAAGTGCTTGGCGGTGACCATTTCACCTATGTGAGCGAGTTCGTGAGCGATACTGGTGCCGTGATTGAATTTAATACCGAGATTGATGGTATCAAAATCGATGGCATTGATATGATCACCTGGAACGCTGACGGCAAAATCACCGAGTTCAAGGTGATGGTGCGCCCGCTCAAAGCCGTCAACAAAGTGCATGAAATGATGGGCTTGATGCTTGAGGCTATGAAAAAAGCTGGTTAGAAATTCACGGTTCACCACCCATAAAAAAAGGCGGCTCAGGAGAGTCCGCCTTTAGTTTTTGGGGAAGGTTTAGCTTATCTATTATTGGGGCCGATGCGCCAGAATTATGCCGGGCCCATGTAAAACGCGTTTAATTTGTTGCCATCAGGGTCGCGGAAATAGGCGGCATAAAAGGTGCTGTCGTCACCACCACGCAGGCCAGGCCCACCTTCGCATTTAGCGCCCAGTTCAATGGCTTTTTCATAGATTTTGTCGACAGCAGCTCTGTCCGGTGCCGCGATGGCGACCATAACGCCGTTACCAATGGTTGCTGGTTCACCGTCATAGGGTTTGGTGACAGCAAGACCGGCACCACCCGGTTTGTTGCCCCAGGCGACAAAGCCATCACTGTCCCATGCGCGCTGTGCGCCTACCAGTGACAAGAGTTCATCGTAAAATGCGGTTGCCCGTGCAAAGTCGTTAGTGCCAAGCGAAACGTATCCGAGCATCTGTTCCTCCTCGATGTCAGTCGTGAATAATCGATGCTATTGATATGGCGCCAGATCGCGCATGTGCAACGTCGAGTGGGTGTATAGCGGGGCTTCAGATTTGAATGGAATTGAAGAAAGCGGCGTTCAGAAGCCGTTTTGCGCCAGAAAAGCCTGAATTTTGTCCGGTGTTATCAAACCAGACTGTCGTGCTGCTTCGCGCCCATCATTGAACAAAACCATCGTGCCAGTGTGGTTGAAGCCAAAGGCTTCGCGAAAGTCGCCGTCTCGGTCAAAATCGACCCGAATGGCACGGATCTGTGGGCCGCGCCCTTCTTTGTGCAAAGTCTCGAGCGCCTCATGCTGCAAAAGGCATGTTGGGCACCATGACGCATACACTTCAACAAGTAGCGGCTCACCGCGCTTCATGAGCTCTTCAAAGCGCGGCGTGGAATACTCTTCCCATCCTGGCAGAATAGGATCCGCAGGGCGCAAGTTCATATAAATGAGATTGCCCCACAGCAAGATAGCAATCAGGCCAACAAACCCAACCTGGGCCCAGATTTTCTTCAACCATGACGTGGTTGGTTTTTGAACAGCTTTTTCCATAGCAGTTAGGTATCCACCTGCAGTCCAATCTTCAACCAAAGGCGGATAAACTTTCCGTTAGGTGTAGATCAGTCTTTGAAAAGAAGGTTGGGCAGCCAGGTAACCAGTTCCGGTTCAACAGATATCAGGATTAGCGCCAATAGTTGGATTACCACAAAGGGCAATACCCCTTTGTATATCGCGGTTGTGGGAACGCTCTCGGGCACAACACCGCGCAGGTAAAAAAGAGCAAAGCCAAACGGCGGTGTCAGGAAACTGGTTTGCAGGTTCATGGCCATCAAGACACCAAGCCATATGGGGCCGTATGTGCCGTCCATGGCAAGGAGTGCGGGGGCAACGACAGGTACGACAACAAATGTGATTTCAATAAAATCCAGAAAAAAGCCGAGCACAAACATCAGCAGCATAACGATCAGAATTGCGGTGAACTGACCACCAGGCAGGTTGTGCAGCATGTTTTCAATAATTTCGTCGCCTCCAATACCCCGGAATGTCAGCGAGAAAAGAGATGCACCGATCAGAATGGCGTAAATCATGGTGCTGATGCGAACCGTGGAGCGCATAACTTCACCCAGCACACCCGTTTTGTGGGTGCGCCACAGAGACACCACCAGTCCAAAAGCAAACAGTGCCGTCAGCAGCACAGCTGCCCCAAAGGCAATCTGGTCGGAGGTTGGCACGACTTCACGCCCCATACGCAAGTCGAAAGTGTTGGAAATCAACAGCAGTGCCACGATGCCGATGAGGCTGACGAGTACGATACGCACCATTGTAGCACTAATGCGGGAGGCGCCGAGCATGATGGCGCCGATTGCACCAACAGAAGCCGCCTCTGTAGGGGTCGCGATGCCGGTTAAAATTGACCCCAGAACCGCGACAATCAAAAACAGCGGAGGAACGAGCGCCATCAGCAGCTTGCGATAAAGACCTGTATCATCCTCGCCAGCATCGGGTTCAATGGCAGGGGAGGTTTCTGGCTTAAATATCGCCATTGCTACTTGATACAGAATATACAGACCAACGAGGATAAGCCCCGGAATAAGGGCACCTGCGAACAGTTCACCAGCACTCATGGGAATGGGCGAAAATAAACCCTTGTTCAATTGTGCCTGCTGCCAGGCGTTCGACATTACATCTGCGAGAAGAATGAGCACAATTGAGGGTGGGATAATCTGTCCCAGTGTACCTGCTGCTGCGATTGATCCTGTAGCTAGAGACGTGTCATAGCCGCGGCGCATCATTGTGGGTAGAGACAACAGACCCATCGTGACAACCGTGGCACCTACAATTCCCGTGGACGCAGCCAATAGAGCGCCGACGATGGTGACTGAAATTCCGAGACCGCCGCGCAATGGCCCAAAAAGCTTGCCCATGCTTTCCAGCAACTCTTCTGCGACATTGGATTTCTCGAGCATCACGCCCATGGTGACAAACAGGGGTACCGCGAACAAAAGTTCGTTGCGAATAACACTGCCAAACAACCGATTGGGCAAAATTTCCAGGAAAGAAAGATCCATTAATCCTGTGGCAATGCCAATGCCGCCAAACAGCAAGCCAGTGCCTGCAAGCGTGAAGGCTACAGGAAAACCCGTCATCAGCAGGCCCACCAAAGTCAAAAACATGGTGACGGTCAGCACGGTCGACATATCCATCAGGTGTTCCCCCCAAAAAAGGATCGTCCATGACGGATGAGGTCTGCTACGGCGCTGATAGTAAGCGTGATGGCAAACAAGAGAAGAGTGGACTTCAGAATATACACGAACGGCAAGCCGCTTGCTTCGACGCTGGATTCGCGGATCGCCCAGCTATCGAGCACATAGGGGATACTTGCGTGCCAGAACAGAATGAGAAACGGCACCAGCAAGAACAGCGTGCCGAAGAAATCGGTGCGTGCTTTCTGGCGAGCATTGAATTTGCTGTAGAATAAATCCACCCGTACATGCTCGTCCTTGAATGCGGTGTACCCAGCACCGCCCAGAAACATCATCGCATTGATATACTGCAGGCTTTCTTGCAATTGTATGCTGCCTGTCGAGAAGACATAAACCAACAGTACGATAGCGAACTGCAGTAGCACTAGGAGCAGGGGCAGGAAGGCCAATACAGTGCCTGACCGTTCGGCAAAATTGTCGAGCCGCTTCAGGAAGTTTTCAGCCATTTATGCCTAAGCCTCTGAAAGGTTGCGGGCATCCATAAATGCTTTTTCCGCAATATTGCCCCAGCGCATACCACCGAGCCGAGCCTGAGAAAAACTGTCATAAATCTGGCGCGCCAGATCATCATGATTTGCGGCTTCTGCAACGACTTCAGCTGAAACTCTACCGAGCTCGCGCAAGATGTTGTCATTGAACTTGCGCAAAGTCACGCCGTGCTCGTTGATCAGTGTGTCGAGTGCACGTGCATTATTAGCGTTGAATTCCGCCAGCATCACATCATTTTCAGCCGCTGCTGCGGCTTCAATCCACGCTTTTTCAGTGGCGCTCATGTCGTTCCATACGTCTAGATTGAGGCCCAGAGCCAATGCTGTCCCGGGTTCATGAATGCCGGGATAGTAATAATTTTTGACAATGGAATAAAAGCCAAAAGCTAAGTCGTTCCAAGGACCTACCCATTCGGTTGCATCAATATTGCCTTGGCTAAGTGCCTGGAAAATCTCGCCGCCAGCTTTTGTGACAGGCGTTGCACCAATCCGTTGCATAACCTCACCGCCAAGGCCTGGCATGCGGATGCGAAGACCTTGGAAGTCTTCAATAGAGTTCATTTCTTTGGCAAACCAGCCACCCATCTGCGTGCCAGAATTTCCACCCAAAAATGCCTTCACGTTAAACTGTCTGGATAGCTGGTCCCACAATTCCTGGCCGCCGCCGTATCGTACCCACGAAGTGATCTCAGGGGCGGTCATGCCCATTGGCACTGCCGAGAAAAAATTGAAAGCAGGTGACTTGCCCTGCCAATAGTATTCTGCGCCGTGATACATTTCGGCTTTGCCCTGGCTCACAGCATCAAACGCCTCAAGTGCGCCCACTAGTTCGCCGCCGGCGTACACCCGCACGGTGATGTTTCCGTCAGAAAGGGCTTCAATACGCCTCGCCAACCGTTCTGCGCCTGTTCCCAGGCCCGGAAAGTTTTTAGGCCAGGTTGTCACCATTTTGAGAGTGCGTTTTTTGCTGACAATTGCCGGCCCACCGCTGGTGCCTTCTTGTGAACCACCTGAGTCACAGGCGGCCAACAGCGTTGCAGCGCCCACAGCGCTTGCACCACGCAAAAGGCGTCTTCTGCTAACCGGCTTTTCTTTGGCAGAGTTTGGGTTGGATTTTTGGTCCATGACTTTACTGGAACGCGTCACGTTTGTGCCCCCACACTTAGGCCGCTGTTGATTATGCGCCAAGGCAATCAGCGGGTTATTAGCTTACAGCTGTATCTCAGTCAGCGAAATTGGCAGCAGTATAAAAGCTGATTGCTCAGCCGCAAGCTTTCCGGGTGCAAAACCGGTTAATCAGGCTCATTTGACTGGGCAAATGGATACCAACCGTTTGGACCGAGCCTTTCAAGCGGCTTAAAGCGCGCTTTATAGTTCATTTTAGGGCTGTTTTTTACGTAATAGCCCAAATAGACATGAGGCTGATTCGCTTGAGCGGCTCGGTTAATATGGTCGTGGATTAAGTAAGTCCCAATCGACCGACGATCAGCATCCGGGTCGAAGAAGCTGTAGACCATGGATAATCCGTCAGTTAGTTCGTCAGTTAGCGCGACTGCGATCAGGTCACCAGTCAGCGCTTTTCTGTACTCAATTAACACGGTTTGAACCGGGCTGGATTCTACCATGTCGTCAAATTCTTCACGGGTCATACCGGCCATCGAGCCGTCCGCATGTCGGTTTTCTAGATAAGCTGTTAATAGGTCAAATTGCTCGTCAGTTGTTACCGGTGGCCGGACCTCCGATGTAAGGTCGCTGTTTGCTTTTGCTATGCGTTTCAACGATTTACCCGGTGAATAGTGTTTTGCCAGCACGCGCACTGAAACGCATTCCGCACAGGTTTCACACGCTGGGCGATAAACAACAGTTTGACTGCGGCGGAAGCCAACCTTGCCCAAGGCTTCATTTAGTGCCTCAGCATCGGGGCCGCGCAATTCCGTAAAGACTTTGCGCTCTTCCTCGCCTTCCAAATAAGGGCAGGGTGACGCGGCGGTCACATAAAACTTTGGGAATTGGATGCCTTGATTGGTCATTCACTGCTGCCGGGCAAAGAAGATATTGGTGTTATCAAAGTAAACCATAATACCACGGAACAAACAAAGTGAATGTGATCCACATGATCAATATTAGCGGTGTCCCGACACGAACAAAGTCTACAAAGCGATAATGGCCGGGCGCCATAACCAGCAAGTTGGTCTGATAGCTCATCGGTGTGGCGAAACTGCAGTTTGCCCCGAAAATAACAGCCAGAAGGAAGGGCATTGGGTCGACTTGAAGTTCAAGGGCAATTGACACCGCAATTGGGGTAAACAGCACAGCAGTCGCGTTGTTGGAGAGCACATTGGTTAGCAAAGCAACCAAGATGAAAAAGCCCGACAACAGAACCCAGACCGGCGCGCCAGTCATCATTTCAATTGAAGTGTGGGCCAGCCAGGCGGCACCACCGGTTCCTTGCATTGCGGCGCCAAGTGCTAACGCCGCCCCAACAATGGTGAATACGCGGCGATCAATGGCGCGGCTTGCCTGACGAACGTTCAGGCACCTCAAAACCATCATCATGGTCGCGCCCAATAGAGCGGACACAACAATCGGCATTATTTCTAGTGCAGCAGTAAATACGACGCCCACAAACACCATAAGTGCTCTGACCGCATATTCTTTCATGGGCACGTCGCTTGCGGACGATTCCATAAGGAGCACGTCCTGATTTTCACGAAGTTCCAAGACGTTGTTGCGTTCGCCCATGACAAGAAGAACGTCACCAGCCTCGAGCCTCAGCTGCGATAGCGCTGCTCTGATCATGCGGCTTCGGCGCTGAACACCCAGTACGGAACAACCGGTTTCAGCCCGAAAGCCACTTTGCGCAAGTGTGCGGCCATCAAGGCGAGAGGCAGGGGCAATGACCGCCTCTGCCAGTACTCTTCGTTGCCCCGCTTGTTCATCTAACGAGTCTTCACCTTCTGCATCAGCAACAAGGTCGGGCGAAGCATTTAATAGATCCGTCATCACGCCGCGGGTAGCGGCAACCATCACGATGTCGCCCACAGAAAGCGTGATATCATCATACGGGGGCAGCAGCTTCTGATGTCCTCGCTGGATCATGCGTACAGTTACATCTTTAAGCCCAGGAAACATGCCGGCGATGGCTTGCTGGCCTACCAAGCCATTATCTGGAGCCAATTCCATTTGGAACAGAAACTGTTTGCCACCGCTTCCGGCGAGGCGTTTTGCGATACCACTCCGGTCTACAAGTAGTCGTGGCGCTATGAAAATCACATACAGAAAGCCTACTGCCGCCATTGCTGCACCCGGCACAGTAAAGTCGAAAAAGGCAATTGTGCCGCCGTGTGACTGTTCGTAGGCGCCTGCGGCCAAGAGGTTGGTACTTGAACCAATTTTAGTCATGTTACCGCCGAGAATTGCGGCAAAACTCAAAGGCATCATAACCTGGGCTGACTGTTTGCCCAGTTTTTCAGCCAAAGCACCCAAGATAGGAATAAAAATAACCACCACAGGCGTATTGTTCATGATTGCTGATATCAGCATCACAACCATGAGGCATGCCAACATAACTACATTCGGGTGGGTCTGCCCCCAGCTAACCAGCATGCTTGCTGGTGCATTCAAGGCGCCGGTTTGCACCAAGCCTTGCCCTACGACCAGTAAAGCCATAATCGTCACCAGGGACGGGTCTGCAAAACCGCGCAATATGTCGCGACTGGATAGGATTGCGACTCCCTCAGCGTTCTGCATCGGCAGCACATGAAAAACAGTCAGCAGAAGGGCTACGGTAGCAATGGAAGAGAGTTCCAGGGGAATTCGGTCGTAAGAATAGGCTGCGATAGCCCCAATGACGATCGCGAACGTAATCCACATTTGTAATGTAGGTTCAACAAGTTCCACGGTCGACCGTTTCCGCCCTTCATTCCTGATCAATGGGTAATGTTACCGTCGCGACAGTGGAAGACAAGCAGAAAAGGCTATGGACAACAGTCAGTTGGCTTAGTTGCCGCCTGTCAAGTTTGGTGGAACTACAGGTGCTTCGCGCAGAATAAGGACCGTAATCCTGCGGTTTTCGCTGCGGGTGGGATTGTCGGGATACAATGGGTCAGTGCCCGCTTTGCCAATCACTTCAAAGAAGCGATCTCCGGTAACGCCAGAATCGTCCAACACCCGGCGCGCGGAATTGGCGCGATCTGCACTAAGTTCCCAGTTGCTGCTGCCTTGAGTGCCGGTAAAATTGCCGCCATCTGTATGACCCTGAATGGTGATCCGGTTGGGCAGATCCTGAATTGAGGCACCAATTTCAATCAGCATATCGCGGGCATAATTGTAAAGTTCATCCGTGCCCTGTCTGAACATGGCCCGCTGATCCTTGTCAATCAGCTGAATCTTCATGCCATCTTCCGTGATTTCCATAATCAATTGATCGGACAGGTCCGACAGGGTGGGAGACTGCTGAATCGCTAAACGCAGTTGTTCCTGCATCTGTTCAAATGATAGGTCTTCCTGCTCGCGAATGCGGTTTGCGGCCTCAATGATGTCTCGCAAGTCCGGGTCACCGCCGCCCTCAGCGTCTGCACCATCATTATCGCCAGATGTTTGACCTGTTTGCGGGGGGCCTGGCTGCGAAATCAATACGGCGGGCGATGGGTTGGACCCCATAGAGTCTTCAGATGGCGGATTAATCGCATCTACACCTGACCGACCAGACACGGCAGCCGTTGTAGGGGAGAAATAGTCTGCAAGACCCGCCAGCGTTTCTGGCGGTGCAACATTCAACAGCCACAAAAGCATAAAGAACGCCATCATGGCGGTCGTGAAATCGGCATAGGCCACCTTCCAGGCGCCACCGTGGTGTCCACCACCTTCAACCTTCTTCACCTTCTTGATGATCGGTTTTACTGCGTCTTCTTCACCAGCCAATGTCTATTCCTGTTGTCGTTCGACAGCCATAACATGCGCCACTATTGCAGCAGATGGTTAACAACTCGTTCACACTGTTGTCTGCTCACCACGGCGTCTCGGCAGCACAATCCAACAATTATTCAATTGGTTCAAGCACTAGCACGGCTGAAGCATTTGCTGGAACCGCTGTTTCTGTTGGTATCTCGAAATATTGCACGTTCAACCAATCATCAAAAAGGTCTCCATAGTGATCGGAGAACGGATTTCCTGACTGACCAGTTGGTTGAACAAACAAGGACGCGTCCAAGTCCGACATGTCGAAAATTCCGCGATAGCTTGGCCCAAACGTAGAGTGGTTTAAAGTCCGAGGATTGGTGCTCACGCCCGCTACGTTAACAGTGAAGCGACCACCTGGAACTGGCGCACTCAGCTCAAAAACATCTTTAAGTCCAGGGATTTGGCTCATAGGGCGATGGCTTTGATGAAGCAGGTGACTTTGGCCCCACCGCCAAGATTGCCAGTCTGGGCCGTGAGTGTCGCTCAGCTCAGCCAGTGTTTTGTCCATCGCGCTTTTAGCAAGTGCGCTGCATGTTTCAACTTCGTCTTCCGTAGTACCGTCGTCACACCAAGCCAGGGCTTCACTTTCTCCAATGGGTGGCAACGCATAATAGCCTGTGTTCCAAGCGCTTGGGTCAGAGCTTGTCGACCAAAACAGGCTGGATTTTATCAATCGTGGTCTCTGCCTTGTGAAGCTGCTGTACAAATCACCGAGTTCGTCAGACATCAGCAGTTCTTGGTAATGGCGCACCCACGTATATAAGATCAGCGGTTCACTGGTTTCAGTTGCCATGTTGCCGTCCCAAGCGGCCAAGGCATCCTTGACGGGCGATGCTTCGAGCGCATCAATCATCCAAGGCAGAATATCTCTAGCCATGTCAGAAATGGTGTCTGCATGAAGAGCAGCAAAAGTGTCGGATGTATGTTGATCTGTTTCACCGAGCACTGAACGAATACGGTTGCCTCGATACGGCAACGACCAGTCGTGAGTGATAAAATGTGGGTAGTCTTTATCTACGACTTTTTCGTTTGCGGTAGCGATGACGTTACTTGTCGGGTTGAACCTGGTTGGCAGCTCGTCGTATGCTACAAATCCCTGCCAATCGTACTTGCTGTCCCAGCCAGGGGAAGGCAATAAGCCGCCAATTTCATTGTCTGCGCGACGCACAGGAACAAGGGCCGGGGCGTAATATCCAATATTACCGTCGGTATCCGCATAAATCATATTTTGTTGCGGGCCTCGATAGTATTTTCCTGCTGCCTGGAATTCTTCGAAATTGGTGGCTTGCCCAAGTTTTTGAAGGGCAACCACACCCGTGTCTTCTGGCATGAGGGCGGTCCACTGCAGCGCAATAACGTGATCATCACCGGTAAATTCTTCGCTTCCCGCGTATACATCTGACACCACTGGGCCATGGCGCGTTTCGCGAACGGGAAGCACAACATCTTCACCGCCGCGCACTTTAATAACTTCTTCCCGAACAACAAAAGCCTTGGGTCCTTCAGGCGTGAGGTAACTGTCCTCATCAACCAACTTTTCGATGAACAGATCCATAATGTCGGGGGCTGTATTGGTGAAGCCCCATGAAATGTGGTCGTTGCGTCCCAGAACTACACCTGGTGCCCCTGGGAAGCTCACGCCGACGATGTTTGTATTTTTTGTACGATCATGCAGCCGCGTCAGATACCAGATCGAAGGTGTTGTTAGTCCCAGGTGTGGGTCGTTTGCTAGCAGCGGCAGTCCGCTCTGGGTTTTTTCCCCAGACACGACCCAATTATTAGAGCCATAGCCTTCTGGCTTTGCGGGACCGAGCGCAGTGGCCGCAGCAAGCAAAGGTGCCTGGTCATAAAGCGATGCCAGCGAAGGCATGGTCCTTGGTTCTTCACCAGGGTAGGCGGGATAAAGGCTAGCCACTTGCTGCGGCGACAGCTTCTTCAAAAGCCTGGCACGGGCAACCTCATGCCGGGCATTGCCTGACAAATCGAGCCACATCATCTTCTGCCAAACTAGGGAATCGACTGGTGTCCAAGGCTCAGGAACCACGCCCGTTAGGACAAATTCAGGGGGCAAGGCTCCTCGGTGGCTATTAACAAAAGCGTTCACGCCCGCAGCATAACTCTCCAGTGTAACGACAGTCTCAGCAGGCAGTCCATCCAAAGCTGATTTAGCCCGATGCGTGAAACCTAGGGTCCTGAAGAAACGATCAAAACCAAGTCCAGCTTCTCCGAGAACTTCGGCAACCTTGCCGGAACCAATGCGCCTGTTCATCTCCATTTGCCACAATCGGTCTTGTGCATGGGAAAAACCTAGGCCAAATGCCAAGTCATTCTCACTGCCGGCATCGATGTGGGGAACACCATGCTCGTCTCTTGCAATGGTTATTGTGGCCTCAGGTCCTTTAATTTCAATTGTGCCGTCGAGTTGCGGCAGGCTGCTTTGCAACCATCCGTATCCGATTGCCAGAAACGTGAATAGAACTACTGCAACAAAAGAAAGCCAAAATTTCCAGGGTTTCATAACCGCTCCCACGCAAAACAAAAAACGCCATATGGACATGACTATATGCCGAACAGTTGGAATGCCAACCGGCAACATGGCAAATTTCCCCTTATTCACAAGCCGCTCACCGCTAGTTGTTGTAACGTTAAGAGCGCCTGCCACGTCTAATGGGTAAATTGAATGCATTGAAAGATCAGAAAGTAGGGGCTCAACATGAAAAAATTTCTTTGGACAGCAGCGATCAGCTTGGCGGTTGCAGTGCCGACATCAGCAAACAACTTTTCCTTTTTGACTGAAACCGCAGTTGCCGAGCGGCAAGAAGCATCAAAAGACCTACCGCTGGCTATCGGCGGCTATGATCCAACGCTATATTTTGCTGGTGGTCTTCCAAAGCCCGGCAATGCAGCGATTTCGTACGCCTTTGAGGGGCAACGCTATTATTTTGCCAATTATGAAAGCCGACAAAGCTTTATTGATGATCCAAAGAAATATGCCCCTCAATATGCCGGTCACTGTGCCTTCGCCATGTCTGAACACCAAACATCGGCAGCCAATCCCACTGTGTTCACTATTCAGGACAACAAGCTGTTTTTATTTGAAAATGAAATGAAGCTGGAAATGTGGAAAACCAACAGCCGTAAGTTTCGCATTCTTGCTGACAAAAGGTGGGAACTGGAAGCAAAGAATTTTTCAAAGTTCCGCGCTGAATTTTAATCTCTAAATCAGCACCACAGTCTGGACTTTGCTGCATCTGTAACTTACTCAGAGAGCGCAATGGTTTCAGGAGGTGCGCGTGGCACAGGTTGCTTTTCTTGGTCTCGGTGTAATGGGCTACCCAATGGCAGGACATTTGGTCCGCGCGGGGCATACGGTAACTGTTTACAATCGATCTGAAGACAAGGCAGATCGATGGCTTGAAGAATATAGCGATCAAGCCTCAGCCGACGTTTTTTCAGCACCCACGCCTGCAGGCGCTGCCGCTGATGCAGACATTGTTTTTGCCTGTGTGGGGCAGGATAAAGACGTCGCAGATATCTGTGCCGGTGAAAATGGTGCATTCCATGCGATGCGGTCGGGCGCTGTTTTTGTGGATCATACAACGGCGTCAGCTGACTGCGCTCGCGCGATGGCAGAGGCCGCGACAGCAAAAGGTCTCGGATTTGTTGATGCCCCTGTTTCAGGCGGAGAGGCGGGCGCTGTGAACGGCGTTTTGACCATTATGTGTGGTGGTGCGAACGAGCACTTCCAAATTGCTGAGCCAGTCATGCAGGCTTACGGCAAGTCCATACGGTTGCTTGGTGCCGTGGGCTCAGGGCAACTGGCCAAAATGGTCAATCAGATATGCATCGCGGGTGTGGTGCAGGGCCTGGCTGAAGCGCTACATTTTGCTATGGAGGCGGGCCTGGACGCCAAAAGCGTTGTTGATGTGATTAGCAAAGGTGCGGCGCAAAGCTGGCAGATGGAAAATCGAGCAAGCACGATGATCGACGGTGAGTTTGATTTTGGATTTGCTGTAGACTGGATGCGGAAGGACCTTGGTATTGTGCTTGAGGAGGCGTCCCGCATGGGCGTTTCGCTGCCATTGACGGCGCTTGTTGATCAATTTTACACGGACGTGCAGCGTTTGGGTGGCAACCGTAATGACACTTCGAGCCTTATTCGACGCTTCAGAGGATAGTGTGATTATGTGGGAACGATACCAATGATTTTTCGGCAGCTTTTTGACCATGACACTTGGACCTATACTTACCTGCTTGCGGATGAGAACAGTCGTGAGGCAGTGATTATCGACCCTGTGGTCGAAAAAATGCCTCTCTACACGCAGCTCTTCAAAGAGTTGGATGTCAAGCTCACGCATGCCATCGATACGCATGTCCATGCCGATCATGTCACGGCGCTGGGTACACTCCGCGAAACTTTTGGTGCCAAAGCAGTCCACGGAGCGGCTTCCACTGCGACTGGCATTGATCGTCTGCTGGAAGATGGTGAAGACCTGGCGTTTGGCAAGCACCGTCTGAGGGGTATTGCGACGCCCGGCCACACGGATGACAGCTTCAGCTATCTGCTGTCGGCAAATGGGCAGGATATGGTGTTCACTGGTGATACTTTGCTTATCCGAGGCAGTGGACGAACTGATTTCCAAAATGGCGATGCTGGGACACAGTACGACAGCATTCACAATCGATTGCTGACGCTGCCAGCGGACACAGTTGTTTATCCCGGGCACGATTATCGCGGCATGACGGAAAGCCGCATTGGTGAGGAAAAGCGTCACAATCCGCGTTTGCAGGTCGCCAATAAGCAAGAGTATGTCGAGTTGATGGATAACCTGAACCTACCAAACCCCAAATTCATGGATGTGGCTGTACCAGCCAACCTGGAGGCGGGATACAGCTACGCCACTGAATATCACATTTAATGTCGCTTTTCCGTTGACATGCGCGGGATAGGGCAGTAGTACCCGCCCGTTAATGAATGGTCAGGGCAATGGTGACCCTGTCCGCACGAGCAACATAGTGCCTTATCGACTATCGGACTGCACACGCTCGTGGCGCTTAGAATAAAAGGAGCGATTCGCATGTCCAAGCGTATTCAAGCGAAATACAAGATCGACCGCCGTATGGGCGAAAACATCTGGGGCCGCGCAAAATCCCCAGTGAACAACCGTGAATATGGCCCAGGTCAACACGGTCAGCGCCGTAAAGGCAAGCTGTCTGACTTCGGTATTCAGCTGCGTGCCAAGCAAAAGCTTAAAGGCTACTATGGCAGCATCACGGAAAAGCAGTTCCGCCGCTATTATGACGAAGCAGTACGTCGCAAGGGCGACACAGGTGAAAACCTCATCGGCATTCTTGAGTGCCGCCTCGACGCTGTTGTTTACCGCGCCAAGTTTGTACCAACAGTGTTTGGTGCGCGTCAGTTCGTAAACCACGGCCACGTCCTGGTGAACGGCAAGCGCTGTAATATTCCTTCGCGCCTTCTGAAAGCTGGTGACGTTGTTGAAGTTCGCGAGAAAGCCCGCGGCATTCCAATGGTTATTGAAGCTGGCCAAAGCCCAGAGCGTGAGCACCCAGAGTATGTAACTGTTGACGGTTTCAAAGCCACTTACGTTCGTGTCCCAACCCTGGACGAAGTTCCATACCCAGTAATTATGGAACCAAACCTGGTGGTGGAATTCTACTCTCGTTAATAACGAGATACTTCAGAATTATGGGGGCTGCCCTTTTGGGGCGGCCTTTTTTCGTTTTGAATTCCGAATACATGCGAGTTAGGAATATGTGATGGCAGTGTACGTTGACAATGCAATGATCCCGTTTCACGGGCTGCACATGAACCACATGCTGGCTGATTCTGTGGATGAACTGCTTGAGATGGCCACCAAGCTTGGCATCGATCACAAGTGGTTGCAAAAGCCCGGCACACACCAGGTACATTTTGACATCAGCGCAGAGCGCCGCGCCCTTGCGCTAGCCATGGGCGCCATTTCTATTACTTACAAGCAGGCAGGCCGTATAACTTATGCTCGCAAGATGGCGATGAAGCGGGCAGCGGAATAGTTAGTTAGCTGTTGCGGCTTCATAAATCGCATCAACATGAATGAGGGCACTGTCTAGGACAAGGTAGCCTGGTTCTTGATTGTCAAAAGCGAGACAGAGGTCTGTACCGGCCAAGACAATTGCCTCAGCGCCTCTGTCGATCATCTTTTGGCCCTCTTCAAAAAAGAATGTTCTTTGGGCGTCGGTGCACGCGCCGGTTCGCGCGATGGCAAAATACTCTTCACTGACACGCTCAAATGTCTCTTCCGAGGGCGTAATCAGTTCCGCACTCCTAACGCCACCATAGAATTTACTTTGCATAACGCCGTTGGTGCCCAACACACCAACCTTTGACAGCCTGTCTTTGGCAAAACGCGCATCAATGGTCGGCACAGCATTCAAAACGGGCAGGGTGGAAACGCCAGCAAATTCTTCGATGCAGAAATGCCCAGCCATCGACGTAACCACAACAAAATCCGCGCCAGCCTTCTCAAGGCGCTCGCTGAAATTCCTAAAGATTTCAGCTTGTTCCATATTGGCGCCACGCTGGAAATTACTGATCAATTCTGCCGTATTGGCATGAACAATAGTAAGGTCCATGACTTCGCCAACGTCAGCGAATTTTTTAACCAGGTTTCGGTAATAAAACTCTGTCGCGGCGGGCCCAATACCGCCGATCATTCCAATATGTTTCATAACTTGCCTCGCCGTTCTTTGTGGCAGCATTGCCCCAATGCGCTTCAGTCTCAAGCGAGAGAATCTTGTGAATGGGAAAAGCTCTGCCTGCTTCGGAAGCTGAGCTTATTCAGGCTTTCTGAATTTGGCGATAAACCGCTGGCTACTGTCGCGCCCCGTTGGCAACTCTCTGAAATGGATGTTTTGAGGATCGTCGGGGTTTGCAAGTATGTCGGACGTGCCTGCCAGTTCGAAACCGGAAGCCGTCACATCATCGATCGCATTTTGCAGAGTTGCACGGTGCCATTCCGCGCTATCTTCGCGGCGTGTTCCATCTGGTGCTTGGTGATCGATCACCACCAAAGTTCCGCCGGGCTTCAGGAGGCGAAAGGCCTTGTTAAAAAACACTGCTGCACGTTCAGGACGCTGGTTTCCAGCGTTTTCATCATAGTGAATATGGTGGTAGATGAGACCAAGGAAAACCATATCGAAGGTGCCATCTTCTCCCTCAAAGTCCCGAAGCAGAGTAATCGCAGGTTCCACATTGCCGAGCATCTCATAGCGCGGTCTGAGAGCATCCTGCAGACGATTCCAACCGCGATCGCTGATCTGCGCATAGATCTTTCCAGTTGGCCCAACTGCTTCGGAAAAGAGAGTAGAATAATAACCTGTTGCTGAGGCATGGTCCCATATTTTCATGCCAGGCTGGATGTCCAGGTACGCCATAACTTCTTGCGGTTTGCGGCCTTGGTCCCGTGCAATTTCTGCCGCGGTACGCATATCCTGAGCATTTTGACCTTCTGAAGCAACGCTTGCGATAACAATGACGAATGCGGCCAGAGCAACACTTGACCTTCGGACAAACCTAATCATTGTTTTTATGCTCCCCGACTGTGTGGACACGTTCATAAATTGTCCGTTACCTAACCTTGGCAAATTTTGCTCAGCAAGCGCAACTTTTGTTATATGTCTAACCGCCATTTTGACCTATGTAGACCCTATGATGCTGAAAATAAAACGAAAAAAGCGTGGACCGACTCACTTGTTACAGGGGCACTCACACAAATGTGTAAGAAGGCTTTTTACGCTTGGTGATCAAAATGAAGAGTGAAACGAGGCATACAAGGCCTGTACTGGACACAGACGCCGAAGCATTGTTCCAGCTAATTGAACATTGTTACGCCGACTATGAAGGTGTTGTTGTTGAGCGGGATGGCATTGATGCGGATCTCAACCGTTACGCTTCAGTTCTGACTGGTATTGGTGGGCAGGGGCTAGTGGTCGAAAATGCGGGAAAGCTGATGGCACTGGTGTCCGGCGCACCGATTGCTGAAAACAAATACCAGTTAAAGAAATTGTATCTGCACAACAGTTTGAGAGGAAGCGGCATCGCGACCGAGCTTGTTGCTGAGGTCGTGAGCTGGGCAAGAAACCACGGCGCCTCGACGCTTGAGCTATGGTCCGACACGCGCTTTGAGCGGGCACATCGGTTTTATGAGCGGGAAGGTTTTGTGCGCCAGAAATCGACTAGAGAACTGCATGATCTTTCCAACTCGGTTGAATTTCAGTTCGTGAAACAACTTCAATCAAATGAAACCACATAAATGTCCGCTGGTCCGCCGGCTAAAGGCCGACCGGTAAAATAGATTTTTTTGCCTGCGCTGCCCCATACCGGGTGAGAGATGCGCATTCCCGGCGTTTCAATATGTCTTTGGTTTTGCCCATCGCGGCCCATGACATAAAGCTCTGGACTGCCCGAGCGCCGGGCAGCAAAGGCAATAAACTGACCGTTTGGCGCCGGGGACGGCACAAAATCATGATCTTTGGCGTCTGTAAGTCTCGTCACGGTTCGCGTTGATAGCGTCATATAAAAAATGTCGTCAGATTGCCCCTCTGTTGCACGCCGGGAGAAGAAGTAAATGCCAGTGCCAGACCCGTTGAAGCGAGGCCAGAGGTCATTCTGTGGATGGTTTGTGAGGCGCGTAACACTACCATCCTCCATACTAGCCAAATAGACATCAAGGCCACCACTGTCGGTCCGTATGGTCAGAGCAAGCGTCCGGCCGTCAGGCGATATATCTGGAAACAATTGATCGCCAGTTTGTGCAAATGAAGGAACCAGTGGCCCGCTCAATTGCCCCGTTTCCACATCTATGGAATGAATACGCGCCGCCGCATCAGCCATTTTTTGGGAGAGAATGATGTGCTTGCCGTCTTTCGTCCAGACGGGTGGCCCAAGTAGAAGAGCTTGCTCAAAAAGCCGTCTTTCGGCCCCTGTGATGAGGTTCATTAGCCATAGTTCATTGGAGCGGTCGCCTTTTCTGTCGCTTAGGTAAGCGAGCCATTCACCGCTGGGAGAAGGGGCGGGTTCCCTGTCTTCGCCGTCAAACGAGGTTAGAGCCGTTAAAGCAGGTTGAGCCTGAACAAACGGTGATGTCGACAAACCGAGGCAAACAGATAAGGCCAATAGGTATCTCATGGTCTTACCTTAACGCTGTTGCCAAAACCCCGCCAATGACCATTGGTTTAGCATGACGAAGCACCGTCATGATGGTTATCTGCAATTGTTTGTAAGCCATTCAGCCACTGTTTGTGCAAGCTCTATTCTGGTCCAGGAAAAGCTGTGATCCCCCTGCAATACAGCATGTGTTAACTCAATATCACTATGCATTTCATAGGCTGAAACCAACGGCACATGATATATCTCCGGCGGCAGAACAGCGTCTTGCGCTCCGGCGAGCAACATCACAGGCCTTTCGCTGAATTTCGGCGCCAGGGCTCGGGTATCGAATTCCTTGTTTCTGTCGAGCATTTCATCGACAACGGCTTGACCACTCTCCGTATTCAACATCGTGAGGCTATCGGTGTAAGCTGCAAAGCCCGCGAGTGCTTCTTCCGTCATGCTGGCTGCCGGACGGTTGCCCAAGTTTGCAGGCGCGAGTGCGCCAACACATGCGACAGCGGGGTCTTTTGCCCCAGCCATCAACGCAGCAAAGCCACCCATTGAATGACCAATCAAACTCAGTCTTGCCTGGTCTACCCGATACTCAGCAGCTACTTCAGGTGAGCGAAGGAAGGTGAGCGCGCTTGCCACATCATCCACCACATTCCCGAACGAGAAAATACCTTCGCTGCCCCAGGCACCGCGGTAATGGAAAAACAGCACATTAAAACCACCTCGTCGCAGCGCCTGCGCCAAATCAAGGTTTTTTTCATTGCCAGGAAAACCGTGCAGCAACACAACAGTTGGGTGCGGGCCGGCACCGTTTGCTAAATAGATATGACCATTAAGTTTTGCGCCAAAACTCATGAAATTCAGCTCTGCCATTGCGGGAAGATAGTCTGCGTCTATCGATGCCGGATCAGCCCAAAACCCGCTGGTGCCTTGCGCGATCACTGGCAGCGTCAATGCTGCCGCCAAAGCCATTCCTGCAGTCAATTTCAGAATATTTTTCATCACAGTGCTCCCGGCTTGCCATTTGTATTTGAGCATGCCGTTCTGTTGTCTCTCTTACAAGAGAATTGCTGCCAAAATTTCTTGCGCAAGAGCGCGGGCAGGCGTAGGGTTTCGGCCTCAACTTAACCGTTCCGAGGGGAGCCCTGCTTGCGCCACTGGCTGGCAATATTGGCAAGCGGGCTGAGAGTTCATGCGATGGGTGGCGCCCGTCAATTGATGACCCTTAGAACCTGATCTGGTTCACGCCAGCGTAGGGACAGGAGCATCTTATGCCTGATACAGCTAAAACCGAATTTTCCATCACAACTGGCGCGCTTCCGGGCTCGCAGAAAATCTATGTGCGGTCTGAAAACCGTGACGATGTGCGCGTACCGATGCGCGAAATCCACTTGCATCCAACCGCAAACGAAGTGCCGGTGCGGGTTTATGACACTTCTGGGCCTTACAGTGATCCAAAGGCCGAGATCGACATTTATGAAGGCCTGCAGGAGATGCGCAAACAGTGGATTCTGGAGCGCGAAGACGTTGAAGAATATGACGGGCGCGAAATCAAGCCCGAGGACAATGGAAACGTTGAAGACAAATATCTGGCGCCTGAGTTTCCTGTAAAGAAACGGCCACTTCGCGCCAAAGAAGGCATGAATGTCACGCAGATGCATTATGCCCGCAAAGGTATCGTGACACCTGAAATGGAATTCGTCGCCGTGCGCGAAAACCTTGGCCGTAAAAAACAGGCGGAGGCCGCTGCACGCGACGGGGAGCCATTTGGCGCTGAAATTCCTGAATATATAACGGGTGAGTATGTGCGCGACGAGATCGCCCGTGGCCGCGCGGTGCTTGTGAACAATGTGAACCATCCGGAAAGTGAGCCAATGATCATTGGCCGCAACTTCCTGGTCAAAATCAACGCCAACATCGGTAACTCTGCTGTTACGTCATCGATTGCCGAAGAAGTGGACAAGATGGTGTGGGCAACCCGCTGGGGCGCTGACACTGTGATGGACCTGTCGACCGGCCGCAACATTCACAACACACGCGAGTGGATCATCCGCAATTCCCCTGTGCCAATCGGCACAGTGCCAATTTATCAGGCGTTGGAAAAAGTGGACGGCATCGCTGAAGATCTCACGTGGGAGATTTACCGCGATACGCTCATTGAACAGTGTGAGCAGGGGGTGGATTATTTCACCATCCATGCTGGTGTGCGCTTGCCGTTTATTCACCTGACAGCAAAGCGGGTAACCGGCATTGTTTCACGCGGTGGCAGCATCATGGCCAAATGGTGCCTGGCGCACCATAAGGAAAGCTTCCTCTACACCCATTTTGAGGACATCTGCAAAATCCTGAAACAGTATGACGTTGCCTTCAGCCTTGGTGATGGCCTGCGTCCGGGTTCAATTGCAGACGCCAACGACGAGGCGCAGTTTGCGGAGCTTCGCACGCTTGGTGAGCTCACCAAAATAGCGTGGGAACATGATGTGCAGGTCTTCATTGAAGGGCCGGGCCATGTACCGATGCACAAAATTAAAGTGAATATGGAAGAGCAGCTGAAGCATTGCCATGAGGCACCTTTCTACACGCTTGGGCCACTTACCACCGACATTGCACCGGGCTATGACCATATCACGTCCGCAATTGGCGCGGCACAGATCGGATGGTACGGCACCGCCATGCTGTGTTACGTGACACCAAAAGAGCATCTGGGCCTGCCGGACCGAAACGATGTGAAGGAAGGTGTGATCACCTATAAGCTGGCCGCCCACGCGGCGGACCTTGCGAAAGGTCACCCGGCATCGCAACTCAGAGATGACGCGCTTTCCCGTGCGCGGTACGAATTCCGCTGGGAAGACCAGTTTAACCTCTCGCTCGATCCGGAGCGGGCACGTGATTTCCATGACCAGACTTTGCCGAAAGAAGCGCACAAAGTGGCGCACTTCTGCTCCATGTGTGGGCCAAAGTTCTGCTCCATGAAAATCACCGCAGAGGTGCGCGAGTATGCCGCCAAAAAAGAGGAAGCCGAAACCGGCATGAAGAAAATGAGCCAGGAGTTCAAGCTTCGTGGCTCAGAACTTTATCTGCCTGCTGATCAGGTGAAAGACATCACCGCGGCTGAGTAGGTCATCACAACAAACAACGCGAAAAGGCCGGGGCTAATGCTCCGGCTTTTTTGTCCCACACGACACAAGGAAGAATGACATGGCCATTGGCGATAGCAAAAAATACCATCTGGCGCAGTTGAACATCGGTACCATGGTTGCGGATCGTGAAAGCGAACAGATGGCCGAGTTTATGAACGCGCTGGATGCCATCAATTTGCTCGCAGAAACAACGCCAGGCTTTGTGTGGCGGCTGAAGGATGAAACCGGCAACGCCACCGAAATCAGCGTGTTTGACGATGATACATTGGTGAACATGAGCGTTTGGGAAGACCGCGACAGCCTGTTTGGTTATGTCTATAAGTCAGGTCACACACATTACATTGGACGGCGCAAGGAATGGTTCAAAATGCCGACAGAAGCCCACATGGTTTTGTGGTGGGTACCTGCGGGCCACGAACCCACACCGGAAGAAGCCAAAGAACGCCTGATGCATCTGCGCGAACACGGCCCAACCACGCATGCCTTCACCTTCAAGCAGTTTTTTGAGGAGCCCAATAAATGATCGCGGGCAACAAAGCACAAAGACTTGCAGTTGCCGCCTTAAGCCTTGGCCTCATTGCCTCCTGCGATTTTGAAGCCAGTGCGACATGTCCAACTGGCACCCTCGAATGGACCGAAACGCGGCTGTTCTTTGGGCGGGATATTGGTGAAACGAGGGAGGTATCGGACGAGCAATGGCGAGACTTTGCGGTCAGTGAGGTTATCCCGCGCTTTGGCGATGGTTTCACCGTGCTGGACGCCAGCGGTTACTGGCAGGGCGAAAGCTGTCATTCTCCTAATCATACGGCACACCATGTCAACCTCGATGGCGGGTGCGAGAAAACCAAAATCCTGCTCGTGCAATATGCCCCGAGTGTGGAAGCAGAAACCAAGCTGCAGGCGATCACACAGGCCTACATCGAACGCTTTGATCAGGAAGCGGTGATGCGATCAGACACGCCGGCATGCACACAGTTCATTGGCAATAACTGATTGGCATCATAGTTCCGAAATTAATTGTAAAAGCTTGGTAACTAACCATCTATTGCGTGAGGACCATCAGGCGAGGAACAATTGAATGACTGAACTTAATTCAGAAAACCAGCCATCTAAACATGAACCAAGTTGGCGGAACCGGCGTGATTTGCCAGTGGCGGTTGGTATTTGCCTGGGCTTGGCCGCAGGGGCCGCGATGGGTAACCCCGGTGCGGGCATGGTGATTGGCATTGCGATTGGTGTTGCCATCGCTTCCTCACGCCGCGCTGGCGGCGATCAAGCTTGAGTTACTATATTCATACATCAGGAGGTCTTTAGTGAGTAAGGACACGGAAACGAACGAAGACAAAGTGCCATTCAATGCTCCCATGTTAGCAGTGGGCATCGCAATTGGTGCAGCGCTGGGGGCCGCGCTTAGTAATGTGGCGCTTGGCATTGGTGTGGGCGTCGCGATTGGTGCCGGTCTTGCGCTTTCAGGTGCGGGAAAAGAAGAAAAGCCCGACGACTAAGCAGCCCACAACAAATACGCGGACGACAGTGTGATCCAGCTTGCCGCGAACACTTTTAGCCGAATGGGTCCGAGCATGAGCGCAAAGCCGCGCGCGACATAAGCGCCGGTCACGGCGCCGGGTATCACAAACAAAAGGACCTCCCAGGGCATGCCGCCAAACGCGATATGGTCCCATACGCCCACCAGCACATTGGCTGCACTGGCGATTACGGCAATAGCGGCAGTCATGACGAGCGGAAACTGCCGCACAAACAGATAAAGCGCCACAAGCTCCCCGGTGCCAACACTGAAAAAAGCAGTCATGCCGCCGCCAATTATGCTGAGGACGGCGACCACCGCAAAATCAACAAACTCGGGCTGTTTGCGGTCTCGCACCTTGCCATGCGCCGCCCATGTCGTTGCAAGAACAAGGAGGCCAAGTGCAATTGAAAGTGCCTTGAACGCGTACAAAACGAGCTCTGGCGGGCTAGTGATAAACTGCTGTGCCAACAGAAGTGTGGGAAGGCTGCAAACCAGCACGAGAACCAACAAGCGCGTGAATGTGACTTGATTGGTTTCAGTGTCATTTGGCCCAAATATATGATTGAGCCATCTGAGCGAGCCAACTGTCATGCCAAAAGACTGAATGACGAAGCTCATGCCGACAATCTGAGCCGCAGCAATCGCCACATGCCCGCCAGTAGACAAATATTCGAACGCTGGCAGAAACACGACACCGCCGCCCATCCCGGTTGAATTGGCGATTGTGGCTGCCAAAACACCGACGCCGTACAGCATCAGGCCATCAATAATGGGCGGAAGGTTTCCGCTGGCAGCCATGAACACCAGTGCGTATCCGGCAGCAAGGCTTGCCGCAATGCCAGCAATTGTTGTGCGTAGCCATTTTGGCTCAGGCCTCATGCGCTGTTCTATGCCTTGCCTGCCCGCACATGCCGGTACTTCTTGTAAAGAATCGTTGCAGCTAGAGTTCCCGTAACCACGTTGGTCGCGATCATAGGGGCACTGTTGATCAGCAAAGCATAGGCAAGCCACAAGCCAATGCCAACCGTCATCATCGTATACATGCCCAGAGAGATAGAGCGCGTGTCATCTGTGCGCCAGATCATCACCGCTTGCGGCACAAATGCACCGGTTGTGAGGAAGGCAGCGATGAAGCCAATCAGTTCGATTGAATCTGGCATAGCGGGTCTCTGACTAAAGTGAAGAAGAACGGTTTCGCTACCATGAAAAATAATTCAGGGAAACCATTAATCAGCGCTAAGAGGAGGACGCTTTTCGCTACCGGCGTTGGTTCCATTCAAAGATGAGACGCGCGGTGACATGCTCGTAAAAAAACAGGTCAACTGGCCGGATGATTGGCCATTCGAGAGGCTTCGCAGCCCCGCGCAACTGAGCATGTTGAGCCCAAATCACAATAAAGGCGTCAACGCCTGCTGCAGCTTAATGGTTCACCTTCATATTGCCTGGCCGCTCAACGCGCTATATTCACCGAGGCGGCGCTGGCGGCAGGCCATAGAGACGATAAGCCTCCTGTTTGCGGTACAGGTCGGGATTGACCTGATAGCGGTACCAATCAGGGCTGCCCAGCCTTGGCGGCAAAATGGTTGGCCTAAACCTGCCATCCGGACCGACATACGGGCGAATTTGAACGGACGGCGTTGTTTGCCAGCGTCCCTCGAAATTACACCAGATACGCGTGCCAGACAGGTCGCGTGTGCTAGCTCCAGCCGCATATTTTGTCCCAAACAATCTGCAGTCCGCTGTTGCTGTTCCGGAAATCGCAAAGACGCTTGCTGCAGCTATCAAAAGAATTCGTTTCATAAATACCTCCTTGCTGCTGTTGCCCCTCTGTCCTTGGTTTAGTTGGGGACTTTGCCGACAATAAGGCGGCATGGACCAATGCCGCCTGAACATAAGAAGGAGACAGTTTTATTGTCGCAGTCCTGAGGGGTTAATCGCTTTCGTTCCTGGCCAATGCTTTCAGGTTTTCAGCATGACGAGCCCGCGTGATTTGGAATCGTGTGAGCAGGAATATTGCCACCAAGTAAATTGCCAAAATAACAGGAACATATAGTTCCCCCAGCAGGCTGATCATGTCTGGTGTTGCGACTTCAGGGCTCATGCCCTTTTCCAATCCTGCAGCACTGACGATCAATCCGCCAATCAAAACACCGAGACCGTTTGTGGACTTGCTGGCGAACGTACGCGCAGCGAAGAAAACGCCTGCGCTTCTGCGTCCTGTGCGCCGCTCATTATCTTCAACTACATCGGCTACCATAGCCTGCACCAGAATCTCCGCGGCAACTCCTAGGCCAACGGCCAATGCGAGCTGAATGAAAATAATCAGCATCAATGCTGTTGAACCATTTTCGGGCATTATGCCCACCAGGCGCAGCAAAACAGGTAATGGAATGAGTAGAGTGGCAATCGCCGCCAGAACAATTGCCGCCCGACGCTTCCCGAACCGGCCGCGGGTTGCAAGAGGAGCCGCGATTGGGGCGATGCCAGCGCCCACCAAGAAAGACAGGCTTAGCGTCGCCATCTGGGCCGTTGTGAACTCCCAGAAAAATGTATTGAAAAAAAGACTGAGCGAAACCGACACGCCGAGACCCATTGCGAAAAGCAGGGCCGTACCAAATAAAGGTGCGAAAACTTTGTCTGTCAAAGCAAACCACAGGTTTTTCAGTATCCCGCCCAAAGTAGCGATGGGTTCAGACTTATCTTCCACCAGGTGAGGCACATAGCGAACGGTGCCCAGTGATGAAATCAGCATGGACGCAATCATGAGCGCCGCACCGAGAAGGGCATACTCCCCGTAGGCTGCAGGATTGGTCAGGCCGTTAGGGAACTCGGTGCTGTCAGCAAAAATGGTTGCTAGGGCAAACATACTTATGCCTGCACCGCCAAACCAGCCGAAAAAATATCGTAGGCTCGCAAACTGAATGCGCTGGTTATAATCCTGCGTGAGTTCTGCCTGCAGGGCGGTTGAGGGTATCTCATAAAAGGTGATGAAAAAACGTGTTGCAGAGGCGCAAACGAGCAAATACCAAAACACGTTGTCGTCAGAAATACGCTCGGGTGGCAGCCACAGAAAATAAAAGCTAAGCGCGGCTGGAATGATTGCGGCGAACATGAAGGGGTGGCGTCGACCAAGCCGCGTGCGAATATTGTCTGAAAATTGACCAACCAATGGATCGGTGACTGAGTCCAACAACACTGCAACAAGCAGTGCCGACGAGACAACAGCTGCCGACATTCCATGAATTAACGTGTAATAAAATAGCAGGTAGATTTGAAAGGCGTTGTCCTTAACGCCGTATGCAATCGTGCCACATCCATAAAACAGTTTGACATGCCACGTTTCAGTAACGCGCGCGATAAGCCTCTCCCCACCTTAGTTGGAAACAGAGTTGCTGTTTCCTCTCCCGGATTTCAGGGTAACGTCTTACCGCGGGAATTCAAATATGCGAGAACTATGATTTGATGCGCACTCTATACTTTTTCGCAAAGGAGAAAGCCGTTGAAAGCAGAAGAGCTTGCCAAAGCGTGGATTGAGGGCTGGAATGCAGGGCGGCCTGATGAAATCCCTTTGGCAGAAAATTTCGTCCACAAAAGCCCGTTTGGGGAAGTTCGGGGCCGCAGCAAGTATTTGGAATGGGTGAAGCCACTGGCAGCCGAAAATGTCACTGACCTGCGGGTGCAGCGGCTGATGGGCAGTGACCAAGAGGCAGTAATTCATTTCATCATGATGACGCCAAACGGACCGGTGGATTGTTGCGACTGGGTTGTTTGCAATGATGGCCAGATCAGTGCAATTCACTCTTTCTATGATGCGTCGGGTCTCGATACATCTGGTTGAGTATCGCCGTCATTGTCGCCATCGGAAAAAACAAAAGATGCTACGACAGGCACCAGCATCAGGAAGGTGATGGCCAAACCTGGCTCGATCGCTCTGTGCAAAATGCTAGGCAAAGTTATGTTGGCGAAGTTTGGTGCAATGAAACCAACGAAATAGAGACTTAGGCCCAAACCAGTCAGCAGAATCGGAGCAACCAAGCTCGCGATTATTTTCACGTATCCGTCGGATCTATTGATGATCCAACTGCTCAGGTAAAACGGAACAATTGCCGTCAACGCCACCAATATAATGACGCTCAAAAGATAATTGACAGAAAACCCAGTGAACCCGCCTACAAAATATTTCGCGGAGAAGTAATAAAACAGGAATACGATCCAGCCAATCAGTTGAATTCGTTGTGCAATAAGCATCTTTTGTCCCCCTCAAGATAGATGATGGAGAAGCCTGAAACACAGGCAGAACACATGCAATTCGCGATTGCGTGAGAAATGTACACCTAGGTTTATTCAGCGGACCAACTGAAGATTTGTAAGAGGCTCGAATATGTTGAAGCCATGCGATTTGCATGCTTGTGATTATTTAGCCATTTGAGGGTTTTCTGTCGGTTCAGGAAGGTCCAACACTCTGCCCTGGATGGCAGGCTTTCGCCAACGGCCAAAGCTTCCATCCGTATCGCGTTTCCTGATGGTGCAATTGGCTGTTGAGGAGGGTTTTCCGTTTTGGTGCCCAGTGCTTTGATTATGTGCTGCAGTAGCTTGGCCGGGTCTAAATTCAGCTTGCTGTTGTTTAGGGCGTCAGAACTAAACCAGGGGTCAAGTAACGGCACAAAGACAGGAGACCTATGGTTATCCGCTGACAAAACCAGCGTTTCTTGGCGCATGTGGAAGCGTCCGATCGCCGCCCGGCCGCCATTTTTCTGCATGTTACTGGATTTGAATATCTCTTCGACCAACCGCTCCATACACTGGCGTAAGAATGAACGACGTATCAGACCATTTGTGTCGCTATGTTCACGTGCGATTGCCAATGCCAATGCAGGAGCTTCGGATGTTGGTTGCCTTAGTTTTGCGGTCAATGCAGCAAAATACATGGGGTCGCTATTGGAAAACTCCATCAAGCTCCTGAAAGGGGTTTTCCAAAACAGCGTCTCTGGTTGTGTGGTCACATTTGACGGACATAAACTGAAGTCGAATAGGGCGGATACCGTTGGTGTTTGCAGCGAACGCCAATAACACTCTTGTGTCATCACTGCTGACCCCATGGCGTGTTTTGTTCTCCAGAGACGTTCAATTTTGTCCGCTTGATCGTCAGCAGGGTGAAAGCCAGATTTCAGAACTGACGCGAATAAATCCTGCGCGCTGCGATGCGTAACGGTCGTGGCGTCCAGCAAGCTATTACAAGCGCTAACATTGTACGAAAGCCGATGAACAACCTTGGAAACAAACTCTTTCTGGCTGGTGAAGTCAGGCATGGAGGTTGGTGCTTGGTCAATTATGCGCCAGTTGGGGCCTATACCAGTTATCAGTTTCCCCGGAGCCAATAATGCGACCTCGCGAAACCCGGTTCGATTTCCAGGTGAAACACCAAGCACCATTCCCATCACCAAGGACTTTGATGACTTGGATAACGACAACCCAAATGCACGAACGGCCGTTTCAAGCAATGCGATATTGTTGCTTACGATTAGCGTTTCGCCAAATCCACATATTGCCAATGGATAGGCTGACACTGGGTCCGTCGCGATGTTGAATGCCCGGGTGTGCGGGTTGAGACGAACTGCGCAAAACATGCCCCGCAAACTCGACTTGTTTTCCTTATCCATGGTGCCATCGAGATAGTCCACCAATTGTGAATGTGTGGGTCGTCGATTTAGAGAGCTGTTGTGGGCGCGGTGATTATCGATTGCACTACCATCAAAGCCGATAGCGCTAACTTCATCGGCATCCATTTCATTGCTGGCCAAAAACAGGCCATCGAAAGCATAGAATTTGAGACCTGGTTGATTTGGGTTTTTTAGCGGAACGTCTGAAAGCAAGGGGCCAAGCGGCTGGGACCCACTCTGAAGTTCTGGCGAGGAAATCAGAACAAATTCCACGTCAGGTCACCAAGTAGGTTTGCTGAATTTCGTATTTTTTACAGGGCCTTACCATCCGTTGTTATTATGGCGCCGTATAGGCAAATATGGAAGAACAAAAGCCATCTGTTGCTTTGGTATGGGGAACCGGCGGGATCGGCTCCGCGCTTGCGTTTCGCTTGCTCCAGCAAGGAAAATTTGAACGCGTGGTTTGCGTTTCCCGGCGCGCTGAAGTTGAAGTACCCGACGGTGCAGAGTTTTTTGCCGCTGACTTTTTGGACGAAAATTCGATCAAGAGCGTGGCAAACGGTGTGCGTGCACTGGGTGAGCTTCAGCAAGTGATTGTGGCAACAGGTGTTCTGCACACTGATGAAGTGCAGCCTGAAAAATCCATGCGGGCGCTATCTGCAGACAATATCGAATATGTTCACAGGATAAATTGTGTCGGGCCCGTATTAGTTGCAAAGCATCTAATTCCTCTGATGCCTCTTAAAAAGCGTGTAGTGTTTGCTGCTATTTCGGCTCGCGTTGGCAGCATTTCTGATAACAGGTTGGGCGGCTGGCACTCTTATCGTGCCTCGAAGGCTTCATTGAATATGATGCTCAAGGGCTTGTCTATCGAATGGGCCCGCAAAAACCCCGACAGCATATGTGTTGGTTTGCACCCTGGCACAGTAGACTCTGCACTTTCTGAGCCCTTTCAAACTGGCGTGCCAGCTGAAAAGCTTTTCAGTCCCACACATTCGGCGGCTATGTTGGTCGACACTTTGGACGGCCTCAACGGCAGTGATACCGGCAGTGTATTTGACTATGCCGGCAAAACTGTGCCTGCGTGACCAACATCTTCAGAAAAAAGTGAATAGAACGGCTGACTTGCTTTTGTAAAAATTCGGCCTTAGTTGATACAGTTAATCAAACAGAATGATCAGGAGGGCTAGATGATCAGAACGATAGCGAAGGCGTGCGCCCTTGCCGCCGCCACTCTTATTGTGAGTTTCCAACCAGCGGTACACGCGGAAAATTTGTCAGCAGACGAGCGTGCAAAACTGGAAACAATTCTGGCGGCTCAGCCCGACAGTGTTAAGGCCAGGTATCAGTACAGGCATCCACTCGAAACACTAGATTTCCTGGGTGTCAAGCCGGGTATGACGGTCGCGGATACATTGCCCGGCAGTTACTACAGCAACATTCTATTGCCATATCTTGGGAATAGCGGAAAATTGGTTGGTGTGAGCTATTCAATTGATCATCGGGCACTTGATTACGGTGACAATGAAGAGCGGATGGCCCGATTTGCCGCTTGGCCTGAGCGCTTTGTAAGTGAAGCCAGTGAGTGGCGCGGCGAAGGAAAAACCGAGATTGACGCATTTTTGCTAGGTGCGGTTCCAGAAAACGCTAAAGGCACGGTTGATGCGTTTTTGTTGTTCCGCGCCATGCACCACCTCAACAAGTATGAAGACCGTATTGGAACACGTACAAACGCGTTCAAAGACATATATGCTGCGCTGAAACCGGGTGGAATTGTTGGTATTGTGCAGCACAGGTCACCCGTAGGAAACAGTGATGAATGGGCAAAAGGCTTTAATGGCTACATCAAGCAGCAGCCACTGATCGACAATATGATCGCTGCCGGCTTTGAGTTTGTGGGAGCCAGCGAAGTCAACGCAAACCCAAAAGACGTACCGACCGAGGGTGACTATGTTTGGCGTCTGCCGCCGCGTCTTGCAGGCAGTGATGATGACCCAGAAAAACGTGCGCGTTTGGAAGCGGTTGGCGAGTCTGACAGAATGACACTCAAATTCCGCAAGCCTTAATTGGTTATGACATCATAATAGTTTGAAAAGCGACTGAAGTTTCGGTCGCTTTTTTATAGCCATCTTCGCACCACACTTTTGTATGTGTCGAATTGCTCACCGAAAACAGCATGCATGCGTGCTTCTTCGAAGGGTATGTACCACCAGTTGGCAACGCCAAAGAACAACAATACAAAGCCAAAACTTTCCAAAGTGCCGAGTTTGACTGCGGTCCCAATCAAAACGAGCAACATACCCAAATACATGGGATTGCGCGTAAACTTGAATGGACCTTCTGTGACAATTTTTTCTGGGTCGCGATAGGGTAATATATTGGTTTCACGCCGCTTAAATATTCGTGCGGCCCATATTGGTAAAAGTACCCCCAAGGTTACGATTGCCCACCCCGCCTTATCAAATGGCTGTTCGAACCAAATGGTGGAAGGGCCGTATCTACTGACAACAATCATTCCAATCAGGCACAACACCAATAGTAATGGTGGTACTAGGATTTTTCGCATTTTCACCTCCCCATTAGTTTAGCGACCAAATAATTGGTAACTTTCGTTTGCTTATCAACGTCCTATTTTCGACCCTTTATTACGAGATCGTGATCAGGCGACCGTACATGAGCATTGGAATAAAACGGCGGTTTTAGTATGTTTTTGCCGTTGTATGTGATTTTGAATAGTCATCAAACAGTGGGGGAATGAACATGAAAAACACACTATTTTCAGTTAGCAAGAAATCCTTATTAGCGGTTGTTGCATGTGTAGGGATGTTGATGTCGCCAGCGGCAATCGCTGACCATCATGGTGCGATTAAAGCGGCGGTAGGCCATGCTGATCGACCCGACCAAGACCGCTCAAGAGACGTAAACCGCAAACCTGAAGAGGTGCTGCTATTTGCAGGAGTGAAGCCTGGCATGACAGTGCTCGACTTGAACTCGGGCGGTGGCTACTACAGCGAAATTCTCTCACATATAGTCGGATCAGACGGCAAAGTGATCGCCCACAATGGTACCGTCTACTGGACATTCATGAAGAAGACAGTTCCGTCTCGTTTCACTGAGCGACTGACGAATGTTGAGCCGCTTAATGTTGAAAGCGAAGCAGTTGATTTACCAGAAAACAGTGTCGATGTTGTCATGTCAGTGTTGGCGTACCATGACTATTTCTTCAATCATGAATCGCGCAAGGCGCCGGAAGACATGCCAGCTGTCCTGGCATCCATTTATCGTTCCCTCAAGCCCGGTGGTTCATTTGTTGTGATTGACCATGAGGCCGAAGACGGCACAGGCAGTGAAGTTGGAGATTCACTGCATAGAATTAATTCCAATTTCGTGAAAAACCAGGTTTTGGCTGCTGGATTCAAAATAGACAGCGAAAGCGAAATACTGGCCAATCCCGATGACAGCAATACCCAGTCAGCGTTTCATCCAGACGTCCGTGGAAAAACTGACCGGTTTGTAATTAAGTTCACAAAATAGGCATGTTGGACTGGTGACCAGACGGCTTGTTTGAGAGCAATGGTCTGGAATCTGTTCAAAGTTTGAGAAATCAGGTCGCTGATCGGTGACCTGATTTTTCTGTTTGGCGGCAACTTGAAGGCTGGCGAGCTTTTTTTACTCTCAAGACAGTTTATCCCTAAGTATTTGGAAAATAATGACTATAAGCCAAAACATGCCAGTCATTTTAGTTGAGGCGACAGAATTTTTGACTGTAACAAAACTTTAACAATACCTGCGGCGGAGTTCTGATCTATAGATTGGCCACCACACAGTGTGTGTTCAAAGTAGTGTGATGGTCAAACAGGGGAAACGACCGGTGGCTAGCATTGAGATTTTTGGCATTATCGGCTTCATTTTAGCTGCCTACTCAATAGTTGCGAATGATGCGATCCAAACTCTGGGAACGTTTCTTTCGTCAAACTCACACCGGCCCTGGCAGACACTGTGGGTGTTTGCATGTACAATCATTCTTGTCGTTCTTGTGTATGGCTATTTCGCCAACGATGGCGACATTGCCTATGGACGCTTGAACCAGATTCCGTATCAGGATGGTATCCAGTGGTGGCATGCCGTGCCTCCGTTGTTTCTACTTATCCTGACAAGATTTGGCGTGCCGGTTTCTACTACGTTTCTGGTTTTGACGATTTTCACGCTTACGGGTGGGGCTCAGACCGAAGAAGTGCTGGGCAAAATGCTGGTGAAGAGTGGGCTGGGGTATGTTGTAGCTTCTGTAACCGGATTGATAGTTTACATGCTGGTTGCGCGTTCATTCGAGCGCTGGATCAGTGAAACACCGCGAGCCAGTCATGATTTGAAATGGACTGTGGTTCAATGGGCTTCCACCGCGTTTTTGTGGTCTCAATGGCTGATCCAAGACCTTGCAAATATCTTCGTATTTTTGCCGCGCGAGACTGTGACCAATGCGGATGGATCCATAAGTGTCACGTTTTCTTTTGAACTGTTAGTATTTGCCACTATCGTAATGTTGGTGCTGCACGCAGTTATTTTCGCGCGTCGCGGCGGCAAAATTCAGGAAATCGTTCTGTCCAAAACCAACACTTCAGATGTACGCGGTGCGGCTCTCGTGAACATCATCTACGGCTCAATCCTGATTTTCTTTAAAGAAATTAGCGACATACCCATGAGCACCACATGGGTCTTCCTCGGGTTGCTTGCAGGCCGCGAGATTGCCGTAAGTTATGTCGGCGGACTTCGCAATCGCCGCGAGGCGTTCCAGGATATCGCTTCGGATATTTTACGTGCGCTTGTTGGTCTGGTTGTGAGCGTTGTTCTGGCGATCGGCCTTCCTGCCATTGCTGCCGGGCGTTTGCCCACTTTCCTTCAGTAGCTTCCGAGCTTTGCCAACTTCTTGACGCATCTGTGATGCCGGGTTGACCTATGCTTTGATGTATCTTCGGTCTATAGCCACGAGGACCGACAGATGAGACATTTGCCAAAAGTTGTATTTGCATTGCTTGCTTTTTCGATCAGCAGCCAAGCTGATGAGCGCCCGACCGCAACAGCAGAAGTTGTCACACAGCTTGAGGCATTGATTGCCAACCCTGAACGGCCTGATCGGCATGTGGCACGCGATCAATACAGACATCCACTGGAAACACTCACTTTCATGGGTATTAAGCCCACAGAAACGGTTGTAGAAATTTTCCCTGGAGGCCAAGGTGGATGGTATCGCCGAATTATCGAGCCGCTGATCGAACAGGGTGGGGGCGACTATCATCCTGTGCGCGGAAGAGCAGGCTGGCCGGAAAATACCGCTGAAGGTGTGCCATACGGCGAGGTGGACATGGTGTTTGTTTTCCGTGTCCATGGATTTCTTATCTATGGTGCACCGGCTGAGGACCATGTTTCTGACATTTTCAGAATGCTAAAACCTGGTGGTTACTTTGGTATTGTTGATCACGCGGAACGCGAAGATGTGGAACAAGACCCGGTCAGCCAAAATGGGTACGTGAAAGAAAGCTACTTCAGGGCGATGGCTGAAGCTGCAGGTTTTGAATTGGTGAGAACCAGCGATGTGAACCGCAACCCAGGCGACACAAAAGAGCACCCTATGGGCGTCTACTCGCTTCCACCGTCACTCAGAGGACCCAACAAAGATGAACACCGGGCGGTTGGGGAAAGCGACCGGTTTACGCACCTGTATCGTAAGCCCAGTTAAGGGCAAGGCATAGGATACTGTGTTTCTATCTTGTTGATCTCTTTGATCAATTCTTTTGGAAGTGTCATGTCGTGGGTTTCCAGCGCCGTCTTGAGCTGTTGCTGGCTAGTTGCACCGATAATGTTAGACGTCAGAAACGGCTGCATATTTACAAATGCATTTGCCATTTGAGAAGGGTCCATTCCATTTTCGCGTGCAAGCTTCACATAGGCTTCCATCGCTGCTTCGCCAGCTTCATTCAAGTAGCGGCCAAATGTGCCTGAGAATAACGTGAAACGAGCGCCTTCTGGGCGCGCACCATTCATATACTTGCCAGTCAAGAAGCCAGAGGCCAGCGGGGAGTATGCCAGAAGTCCGCATTCTTCTCGGATGCTCATTTCAGACAGGCCGATCTCATAAGAACGGTTTAGCAAATTGTAGGGGTTTTGCACGCTGGCAACCCGAGGTGCTTTATCGGCTTCGGACAAACCAAGCGCTTTTGAAAGGCCCCATGGTGTTTCATTGGAAAGACCGATAGCTCTAACCTTGCCAGCATCCACAAGCTCCTGCATTGCGGACAGGGTTTCTTCAAGTGGAACAGCATTGTCCTCTTCCAAATGCCGGTACTTTAAGACACCAAAAAAATTGGTGCGCCGACTTGGCCAATGCACTTGATAAAGGTCGATATAATCGGTTCCCAGGCGTGTCAAACTGGCGTCACAGGCTTCTAAAACAGAGCGTCTGTCGAGATCATTGCGCCCTTCGCGGTGCAGGTGTGGCCTGATGTGCTTCAGGTGGGGCATTGGCCCCGCGACCTTGGTCGCCAGCACAATGTCTTTTCGCTTGCCGCTTTTTTTGAGCCAAGAACCGATTATTTCCTCGGTCCGGCCGTATGTCTCTTCCCGGGCGGGCACAGAATACATTTCTGCGGTGTCGAGGAAGTTCACTCCATAGTCCAGCGCTGTCTCTATCTGGGCATGGCCCTCTTCTTCAGTGTTCTGCTGGCCCCAGGTCATGGTGCCAAGACAGATTTTGCTCACATGAATGTCGGTGCGGCCCAGTCGGCGCATTTCCATAGAGTGGATCCTTCCTTCAGGGGATTATTGCTTAGTAAGGCCCTGGTCTGCAAAAAGCTGTTGCAATTCGCCAGCCTCAAACATCTCTTTTACGATGTCACAGCCACCAACAAACTCACCCTTCACATACAATTGCGGGATTGTTGGCCAGTCTGAATATGCTTTGATGCCTTCACGAAGATCCATGTCTTCAAGAACATTATAGCTCTCAAAGTCTACGCCTACATGGTTCAAGACCTGAGAAACAACACTTGAGAAGCCGCATTGGGGGAAAATAGGAGTGCCCTTCATAAACAGAACAACATCATCCTTACCAACATACTCTTTAATGCGGTCAAAAACGGGATTTTCACTCATCACTTTGATCCTGTGTGTTTGATGATTTGGCTATTAAATAGGGGGCAATCCGCCGACTGCCAAGGGAATTCGGCTAATTTTGACTGTTTTTGTCAGAAATTATGTATTGGAGAGGCTTTTTACTCTGGCAAACTTGTTTGCAAGGCCAGGGCATGCAATTCGCCGCCCATGCGTCCTTTAAGGCTTTTGTATACCATTTGGTGCTGTTGAATCCGGGATTTGCCGCGAAAACCTTCATAAACAACATGGGCTGCATAGTGGTCACCGTCTCCGCGAAGGTCTTCGATGCGTACTTGGGCGCCCGGAAGGTCTTCTTTGATGAGTTTTTCGATTTCATCTGCGATCATGGCCATCACTATTTCTCCGAACTATCAATACAGCGAAATGTGCCCGTTGGGCGGTTCTTGCCAGTATCCATAAAATGGCTTGTCACTCAATAGGATTCGGCTTCAATTATACGAAGTTATTACGGCACCCCTGCAGCTAGATTGCAATTGCCATGAGTGTTGATTACCGTAAAAACAGGGGGCGATGAAACGGGGAATTATGGCCGAACAAACTGATTTGAAGGTCAAGACCATGGGCAATGCCACACTCCAGTTGTGGCAAGGCAATCAACCACTTTTGACAACTGACCCTTGGCTGGTTGGCAGGGCATATTTTGATAGTTGGGCACTGCATCATCCTATGAGTGATGCCGAAATCGAGGCCTCGCTCAATAGTGAGTTTTTGTGGATATCGCACGGTCACCCTGACCATATGCACATTGAGTCCTTAGAAAAATTCCCCAAAGGCAAAAAGCTCTTCATACCAAACCACTATCACGACGAAATCTCGCAAACTCTCGGCGAGATGGGATTTGATGTAACGGTAATGAAGTATCGGCAATGGTATAAGCTTTCAGATCAGCTGGAAATTTTGTGCCTCGATAACATCAATCAAGATGCTATTTTGATCGCTCGCTTTGGCGACAGTCTGTTGGTGAACCTCAATGACAGCCCGCTTTGCGGCGATGCAAGCTTCATCCGATCCTTGGTGCGCCAGCACCCGAATGACAGCACTTATGTTTTCAAATTGGTGGGCATTTCAGCAGATATGCTGAATTTCGTTGACTCCGAAGGCAATCGGACGATCGAGCCAGCTGAAAACTATAAGCCGGGTTGCATAAAAGATGCTGCGAACCAGATTGCAGGGCTTGGGTTGAAAAACTTCTGCCTCTCGTCTTCGCAGCATATTTTTGTACGTCAGGACAGTCGCTGGGCAAACGAGTACGAATTTACCCACGCAGACTTCCAAAAACACTGGGACCAAAACCACATAAGGGTTTTGCCGCCATTTGTGACGATCGAATTGAGCCAAAACACATATGTCGAAGACTGGCCACAAGTCGTTGCGGACGACTCCCAATTTATCAACGACAATGGTGAAGATGATTGGTCGGATAAATTGAGCGAGGAAGAATGGAGGAAAGTTGCGGCATTCTTCCAGAAGTTCGAAACAATTGAGGACATAATCGATTTCGTCGACTGTATTGTTGGTGGTGAAAAGCGGCGTGTTTATGAGCGGGATAGACAGCGCAAGACTCCCAGAGGCGTTCGCTTTCACGTTCCAAAAAACTCACTGTTAGAGACCATCACTTGGGGTTATTTTGATGACCTGCTCATTGGTAATTTCATGAAAACGGAATTGGTGAACATGGGGCTGTACCCTGATTTCACGCCACGCATCGCCAAATATGGTGGCAATGCTAAGGTATACAGCAAAAAGAATCTAAGGAAGATGCGCGCGCATTATTGGCGTCGCAATCCGATCGGGGTCACCCTGTTCTGGGTATCAGGGTTTTGGAGGACACGTGTTCAGCGCGCGGTGAGCGACTGGGCTGATGACTGGGGTGTCAAAACCCCGATGAAGTGGGCCTATCATCAGATGCGCCGCATAATACCAGGGATTTGATGTGACAGCACCGACATGTCTGTTTGTTGTGACACACTATTTGCCCTTGGTTGGGGGAGGGCAGACTGTCTATGACGCCCTTTGCAGGAAAGTTCCAGAACAGTTTCAAGTGCTTACGAGCAGGACAGACTACATCACAGGCGAAGTCGTAGAGGGCTTTGAGGTGTTCGATGCCGCAGCTCCATACAAAATTCACCGTGTTGCGCGAACGCGTCCTAACATCGGCGCGCCTAAGGTTACGCTGTTGAACCGGCTCAAAGGATTTTTGCGATCGAGGCAGGTCAAGCGCGAATTGGTGGACACAGTTTTGTCTATCAGCGAACAGTCAAACATTGACACCATTTGCGTGGGTGCTGCGGAAGCCTTCACTTGGTTGCCGGCAGCACTGAAACGTCGAACCCAAACGCCCATCATTTACTACACTCACGGCGAGGAGTTTTCGCAAGCTGCGCACTCAGAAAAAGCAGATTTAATGCGCAAATCCGCCATTAATCACGCCGACAAAGTCATCTGCGTCAGCAGCTTCACACGCGATCTTTTGATCGAAAGATATGACGCCCAGCCAGAACAGATCGAACTTATTCATAATGGTGTTGATTTTGACCGATTTTTGAAACCAACAGCCGATAATCCTTTTGCAAAACCAGATTGCAAGCATGTGGTGGCGGCTGGAAGAATGGTTGAACGAAAAGGGTTTGATAAGTTGGTCGCGGCATGGCCGATTGTCCTTGAAAAGGTTCCGGACGCAAAGCTTAGCCTTGCTGGAAAAGGTCCAATGTTTGACTCCTTGAAAAACGAAATCACACAATTGGGTTTGGAGGACAGCGTAGTCCAACTCG
Organism: Kordiimonadaceae bacterium; assembly: GCA_017640725.1. Lineage (GTDB taxonomy): Bacteria > Pseudomonadota > Alphaproteobacteria > Sphingomonadales > Kordiimonadaceae > Kordiimonas. The sequence goes on from JAEPQB010000003.1 coordinate 166,563, forward strand.
GTTTCGTCTCTGATGAGGACCTTGTTGCGCTCCACCAGTCCGCCGACCTGTTTGCTATGCCCAATAGAACGATGCCAAATGGGGATACAGAAGGCTTTGGATTAGTGTTTCTTGAAGCTGCTGCGGCTGGAGCCCCGTCTGTTGGTGGGCGAGCAGGCGGTGCTGTCGATGCGATTGCGCACGAAAAAACAGGTTTACTTGTGGATGGAAACGATTGTGCCGCAATTGGCACAGCCATAATTGAGCTGCTTGAAAACGATGCTAAACGCTCTGAAATGGCCAGTGCCGCTTATAGTCTTGCCCAGAAAAGTGACTGGAGCGCGAAAGCACATCAATTTCAATCGATTGTTGAAGGACTGGCCAACAGACCTTCAGCGACGAAGTGAGCAAGAGGGACAGTTTTGCCGGAAGCTTTTAGAGAGAGATTAGTGCGCAGCTTGGTACGAGTGCCGTTTGCACACCGTGCGGCAAGCCATTTGTATGCTCCTTTCTCTGCTCGTGCGACACTGCCAGACTATCGGGAGCCGGGCTGCGTGCCGCAGCGAGAAGTTCAAGTGGATCCGCAGTCACCTTTGTTTATTTCTGCGCGTTTTCGTTCAGGCTCAACGCTTTTATGGCAGTGTTTCCAAAGGCTTGAAGGGTTTACCGCTTACTATGAGCCATTCAATGATCGGAAATGGTTCGACCCAAAATGCCGTGGCAATAAAGTGGATACATCTCATCGCGGTGTCGACGATTACGCCAGCAATTACGACAATCTGGAGCATTTGAGCCAAAGTTTCAGGGACCATTGGGGGGTGAGGCACCTTTCACTGGGTGCCCAAGCAAACCAGCCCCAAATGCTTGGATATATACAAGGCCTCATCAAGGGAGCGGCGGACCGGTCCGTTCTTCAGTTCAACCGAATTGATTTTCGACTACCATTCCTGAGGGCAGCTTTTCCAGAAGCGGTTTTTTTGCATCTTAGCAGAAACCCAAGGGACACCTGGAGTTCTACGCTTCGCGGCGTTGCAAATGACTGCGATTGGACGATCAACAGCTTTGGTCCATATAGTAAATTCTACCTGCTTAACTGGTATCACGACTTGTCCATGTCGTATCCGCAAATGTGGCGAAATCCCAGCACTACGCACCCCTATGAAATTCACTATCTGATACATCGACTTTCCGAATTGTTTGCTTACCGGGACTGTGACGTGTTCCTGCACTATGAAAACCTGGAAGCGAATTTAGTCGCCGAAATTAAGAGGCTTCTGACCAGCATAGGCGCGGACACTGTCGACTTGTCTCCGATTGAAAATTTGCTGTCACCGCGCAATCAGGCTTATGACCATAGCGGCAGCCTTAGTCTGTACAGCGAAATTGAAGCACGAGTAGACACTTGGCTTTGTGAATGGTTGGGAAGCACATCATTGTGACATCGAACAAACAAGAAAAATCACTCAGCCAAAAGTCACTTGAGGGCACAGCACTGTTAATCGTAACGCGATTCATTGTGCGTATGATTGGTTTTATATCGGTATCAGTAACAGCGCGCCTGTTGACGCCGGAAGATTTTGGCATTGTAGGGGCGGCGAGCTTGGTAATTGCGTTGTTTGCAGTTTTGAACCAAGTGGGCATCGGCGAGTATGTTGTTAGAACCAAGGAGATTGATGAAGAAGAACTGCATACCATATGGACATTTCGAGTAATTCTCTCAGGGGGTATTGCTGGGTTGATTTTTCTTCTAGCCCCTTGGGCAGCACAATTTCTACAGGAACCCAGGCTGACAGAAATCTTGCGAATTCTTTGTATCACGTCGCTTTTGGGTTCGTTGCGAGCGCCTGCAGCGGAGTTTTTCAACCGCAATATGCAATACAATAGAATTCTGTTTCTCGCAGCAGCAGACAAGATTGTTGCCGTGTCCGCCACAATTATTGCGGCGCTAATTCTTCAAAGCTATTGGGCATTGGTGTGGGGGCAGGTCATTGGAATGAGTTTTGCAATTTTGTCCTCACAGATTGCACGACCATTCAAGCCTCGTCTGACGCTGTCGAGGTTTTCGAAACTGAAAAATCTGGCACTATGGACCTTTCTAGTAGGCCTGAACACCTATGGGGTGAAGCAGGTCGATGAATGGATTGCAAAGCGAGCAAGCGACAGCGCCGCATTCGGTGCCTACCATGTTGCACGGGATCTTTGCCGACTATTTGTGGCAGAATTGTTGGCGCCGGCCGGTCAGGTGTTTTTGCCCGCAATTGCCAAAGTTCAGGATGACAAAGAAAAAATGTCTGATGCTGTGGGGCGACTGGCAGGGGCGGCGTTTATTGCTGGGTTCGCAGTTTCGGTTGGCATTGCCTCAATTTCGAACGAGTTGGTTTATTTGTTACTGGGGTATCAGTGGGGACAAGCAATTCCCTATGTGCCCTATGTTGCGATTGGTACGGCCGCCATGATCGTATGTGACTTGTTCCAGGGGCTTTACGTTGTTGATGACAAACAAAACATTTCTACCCGTTTTCGGTTTGGGCGACTGCTGTCGCTGTTGGTGGGTTGCATCACAGCAGCGCAGACGACGGGCGACCTTCTGCATATTGCGATGACGTTTGCTGGCGTTTCGATCATTACTGTTGCGCTCGAACTGTCATGGTTGTTTGCACGCACCAGATACAATGTTGCACTATTGCCTCGCGTGTGGCGGCCTCTGACAGGGGCAATTGCGATGTTTTATGCGGTGTCTGCAGTTGCACTACCACAGACTTGGTTGCTGCCAGTGGTAACCGGTCTGAAGGTGCTTGTCGGTGCAATGACCTACCTGGCCGTTATTGGCCTATTGTGGCTGATCGCCGGAAAGCCCAAAGGTGGAGAAACAGAGTTCATGGATCGTATTGCTGAATATCTGAAACGCTAAACTTGACCGTCTTGCACCTGTGCTACAGCGAATATCGCCTATAGGGATTTGTCGCTTGATGGCAACCATCAGCACGCTAGGTTATCATCATGACAAATAAGCAATCATCAAATTGGCTGTTCCTTTCGAGCGAAAATGGAGCCGAGATACCCGTCGCATGTCATGATGCGGTCGGTAAACCCGTCGCAACGTTTATCATGTTGCCGGCGCTTGGTATTCGGGGGACATTTTATAGAAAACTTGCGAGCGGGCTGGCCTCCAAGGGCATCAGCACGGTAATCGTGGAACAGCGTGGACATGGTGAGAGCCCGAACCGTCCTTCGCGCAATGATAAATTCACGATACAAGATTATTTGTTCGAAGATATTCGAGCAGTTGTGACGTGGTGTAACCAGAAACTGCCTGAAACGCCGCTATACATTGGTGGACACAGTCTGGGCGGTCATATGGCCAGCATTGCCGCTGGCGCGTTCCCAGACAAGTTTGCTGGTGTGGTGCATATGGCCTGCGGCTTTCCTTACCATGGCGACTATAAAAAGCCAGCGTCAGGTTTTGTGAAGCTTGTTGCCGCACTTATTCCACCGCTTACCGCTATCATGGGCTATTACCCCGGCAACTGGTTCAAGTTTGGTGGGCGTGAGTATCGCGGCCTAATGATGGATTGGCGTCATTGGGCATTGAAGGGCAAATATGCGGTGCCTGGTATTGAAAATGCAGACCAGCAAATTTCGGTCTTCCCGGGGCGCGCCATCTCAATTGCTTTTGACTACGACAGCTTGGCCAGCAGTGCATCAATTGAACGCTCGCGTAAGGCGTTGGCATCTACAACAATGACCCGTCTAAAGCTTACTGAAAAAGAGCAGGGTGATTTCCTTGGCCATGTGGAGTGGGGCAAAAGGCCCGACGGTGTTGTTCGGGCCTTAAGCGAATGGTTTTCGGCCGATCAATCTGATGCCAGTGCTTTCAACACATCTGCGGCATAATCATGCATCTGGAAACCAGGTCCGCCAGCAATATCATAGCCCCGGCGCACCAAAATAAGTCCCTTTGACGGAATGATCATCAGAATTTGTCCACGGTTACCGCGCGCTGCGTATGTATCCGCTGGCAGACCAGGAAAATCCTGATACAGCCACCACTGTGCACCGTATCCAACTGTTGGCCGACCATCTGTGCGCTGGGGTGGCTGCGCAGGGGCTGGTGTTGCAACATAGTTTGCCCAACCTTTTGGTAATATTTGTTCCCCGCCCCATACACCATCATTGAGGTGCAGTAGCCCAAGGCGTGCCAAATCACGTGAGGTGGTCCAAACCTGGCTGGAAAGAATGAAGTTGCCCTCCCAGTCGGTTTCAAGGTACGTGTGCGTCATGCCTATTTTATGGAGAAGGGCGCGATAGGGGTAGGCCAGATAAGACGCGTCATTATCAATGGCTGCCCTGAGATGCCGGATGGCAAGAAGGGTGTCATTGTTGGCGTATTTCCACCGAGAGCCCGGCACGGCTTCAAGCGCGTTGCGGCTGGCGGTATCGGTCACCAAACCCCCGCCGATGTACAGGCGATCAGTTCTGTTGCCGGCGCGGTTGCTGTCAAGGCCAGATGCCATATGCAGAAGGTTTTCAAGCGTTATTGTTCCTCGCGGATCAAGAGGGCGAGACCATTCAGGCATACTGGCTGGGGCTTTTACATCCACAATTCCGTCCTGAACTGCGGCACCAACGACACTGGCACCAATACTTTTTGCTACAGACCAGGTTCGCTGTGATGTGGTTGGCGTGAAGCCTTCAATATAGTTTTCGGCAAGGATTTCATCCGCCGTAGCTATCAAAATGGCAGATGTGCGTGCATTGGCACCATATTCGCCGCGGATGAAGGCGCGCCGGATAACATCATCAAGGGCAGCATTGCCGGTGGGTTCGTTGACGGGCCGTCGCTTTTGCCAGGGCGCTCCGTCATCTTGGTTTGGATTGGTAGCTGGTACTCCCTCTGCTTGCGGCAAATCGGCAGTGTCATAGCTATCGTTGCCAACAGGAAGCTGTACGCAGCCAAGGTTTGGGCGCCACTGTGCAATGCGCGGCGGCATGCTGTCGCTATAAGCAACGCTGACGCGCTTGGCGTCAGTGTCAATCTGGGCCGTGAGTTCGTTCACACGGTTTTGCACCAAAGCGTATATGCCGGTGAATTCATGCTCGTCGATGGCAGCCATCTGTTTGCCGGCATTGAAGACCGCGCTGCAGGTGAATGCTGCCTTATATCCTGCAGCATAGGCGTCGACCGTTGCTTCAGTTTCTTGCGCTTTTGCTGTGGTTGCGAGCGTTAGTGCGGTGATCGCCACACCCATCAAATATCTACTCATGTGCCCCTCCTACTGTGACGCAGGCACATTAGTCAGAACAGGCCCGGTTTCCCAATGAGAAATTCGTGAAAACGTTGGGTCAGCAATCTGATTGACGTCTCAACCAATGGTGAATTGAGGACATGCCCAGGAACTTGTATGATGGCGATCCTATGAAACCTGGGTTGTCATTGTTAATCGGCACGATGTTAAGCGGATTGCTTGCTTATCCGTCTGCCGCTCTTAGTAGCCCAGAGCCACTCACAAGCATGCGACTATTGATGGACAAAAATGGGCCTATCAAAGTACGTAGCAAATCTAAAAGCGGGGTTTCGCTTCGAGTGGTATTTGATACGGCGGCCGCAAACTCCATTCTATTTGATCATCGACGCACAAACGGTGTGGGAGATCGATTGGAAGAAGACCAGTTTGTCTACTTTCCATTCACCGACCGCATTCTCGATTTTCGACAACTTGGAATTTTTACCCTGAAGCTCGGTAAACACAGTTTTTCCAGCAACAGTTGGGTGTATGGCCCTTGGCAATCAACGGGCTTGTTTCCAGGTCGCAATGAACCAAACTATGATGTGATTGCAGGGCGCGACGTATTTATCAATTACGCTGTGGCTGTTGACCCCAAAAAGCGTCGGGTCCGCTTGTATGAAAGTGGATTGGACCTCTCCAGTCGATACGACACATCTGTTGATATCATTGATCTTAATCCGCTGATGGGTGTGCAGGTCACGGTCAGCCGAGCCGACACTGGCGAAGTCTCTGAAAAGCTTATGATTATCGACACTGGCTTTCCTGGTGTGTTGCTGTTCGCCAATGAAGAGGAGTTAACGCGTCTGCAAGCCGATGAGTATACTGCGCCAGCCGAAACCATTGGTAACGCCATAATTGCACCAGGCCGCTTGAAGCTCGGAGAACTGTCCTTTAAAGAGCACACGGCTTTGGTTGTCAGCAAGGGCACCTTTGAAGCCGATGGCATAATCGGCACCGGCTTCCTGGCAAATTATCGCTATGCCTTTGATTTACTGGAGAAAAAGCTCTATTTAACAGAGCTTCGCTAGCCCGCCAGCCCCACAATTTCTTCAAATGTCAGGCCGTCCAGTTTGTCCTTCATGTTGTCGTAAAGGATGTCTTCCATCGACTTGCCACCAACCACGTCTTTCGCGGCGCTTAACAGGCCGCCTTTGCTTTCCTTGGCGGAAGATTTGGCAAGATACCCAAGTGCATCGGTCAACTGACCAGCTTGATCAGTCGACAAGGACGCCTGCATATCAGAAAGACTGGATTTGAAGCTATCGAGGGAGCTTGTGTCGAGTTTTAGCGCCTCAGCGACAGCAGCGGCCTTTTCTGCAACCTGATTGGCAATTTCCTGCGCTTGCTCAACCGTGCTGGTTTGCTCCTGTGCAGTTTCAGTGGCTTGTTCAGCAGATTGAGTGTTTGTGCTGTCGCCGCCGCTACATGCTGCCAACGCCAGCCCAGCTGTTAGTGCAATTGTGTATCTCACGAATTTCTCCCTGATGTACCCCCAGCGCAGATTAGACATAAACAATAGTTGTAGCAATTTTGTGGCAGGGCGTGTTGCAGGGCTCACTCGCTAACTGATTTGGGCCGCTCAGACCTGCACATACTTAGCTCACAACAAGACCGTGCCATCGAAAGATGATTGCAATCTACTTTCTTGGAAACATAGTATCGAATAGCGAAAGAGTGTTTTTCAGAGAATTGAGGGGGTGTCATGGGATTGAAAATAACAGTTTCCAGGATCGTGATGCTTCAGGCAGCAACACTCTTTATCTTGGTACTGTACTTAACTATTCCTTGGGGTGATCTATCTCTTGTACGCGTGCCTTTTGGACTTTTTATCCTCGCTTTGTGGATGGCTCCCTTCTTCCCACTGTATCGGTTGACTAAACGGCAGGGAAAGTTTGCGTCCTATTGGATACTACCGCTATGTCTGTCGACACTTGTCTTTGCGTTTGATTTTTGGGCTTTATATGCCGGAATGTGCCTTTTCCAAGACTTGGCAACATGCCCCGGCGCGGACGCGCAGATGGGATTGATCATGATCTTTGGTCCATTCTGGTCTGGTTTGTTTTCTATACCATTTATAATTTTATGCTACGCGCTCGGCACAACCGCTAAGGCTGAAAAAGGCGCCGAGGAGGGCGCCTTCTTAGGTGATTAGATCTAGCTACTTGATTAAGCCGACAGTGGCTCTTTCGCCATAAAGTTTGGCATCCAGCCCGCGTGGGCTTTTGTGACGTCCGCCAGTGCAATATTCACAACACCATCTTGAAGACTGATGTTGAGACCGCCTGTTGTGCCAACAATTGCAGCAATGACACCAGCACTTGAAGCCTCTGTAACGACCGCATCTGCCGTTGCGGCGTCTGTCGCAATCAGATAGCGGGCTTGTGTTTCTGAGAACAGTACGGCGTGTGTTGGCAGGTCAGTTTCAACCGAAACAGTCGCGCCGATGCCACTTGAGATCGCCATATCAGCAACCGCAGCAGCAAGGCCACCATCTGACAGGTCATGACATGTATCGACGCGGCCGCTTTCAATCAGGCCGCGCACAAAGTCGCCGTTTTTGCGCTCGAGTGCCAAATCCACGTGCGGTGGTGCGCCAGCGTCTTCACCGATGATTTCGCGTTGATAGAGCGTTGCACCCAGTTCATTCTTGGTTTCCCCAATTAGAACAAGAGTTTGGCCTCCGCTCTTGAAGGGAATGGTTGCCATTTTGACGCTGTCTTTCATCACGCCAACACCGCCAATGGCCGGGGTTGGCAAGATGCCAGAGCCGTTGGTCTCGTTATAAAGCGAGACGTTTCCAGATACGATTGGGTAATCAAGTGCCCGGCAGGCTTCACCCATGCCCTCTAAGCAGCCAACAAACTGGCCCATGATGTCCTTGCGTTCCGGATTGCCGAAGTTCAGGCAGTTGGTGATTGCAAGCGGGTTGCCTCCCACGGCCGTAATATTACGCCATGTTTCCGCAACTGCTTGACGACCGCCTTCAACCGGGTCCGCATAACAATAGCGCGGCGTCACGTCAGTGCTGATCGCCAGCGCTTTTTCTGTGCCATGCACACGCACAACTGCAGCGTCGCCCCCGGGGCGCTGGATCGTGTCGCCCATAACCATGTGATCATACTGCTCCCAGATCCAACGACGAGAGCACAGGTTCGGTCCACCCATAAGATCCAGAACTGCTTTGTTCAGGTCATTCACTGCCGAAACATCGGCCGTTTCGCGTTTTGCGGTCGGCTCGTAGGGGCGCTGATACTCCGGCGCGTCTTCAACAAGGCTGTTGATCGGCATGTCGCCGACGACTTCGCCGCCAAACTTAAGCGTGAGGTTGCCAGTATCGGTGATATGACCGATCACGGCAAAATCCAGTTCCCATTTTTCGAAGATGGCTTTTGCCATGTCTTCGCGACCTGGCTTAAGGACCATCAGCATGCGTTCCTGGCTCTCAGACAGCATCATCTCGTACGGCAGCATGTTTTCTTCGCGCTGCGGTACCTGGTCCAGGTCCAGCTCAAAGCCTACACCGCCTTTGGAAGCCATCTCAACGCTCGACGACGTGAGGCCAGCGGCCCCCATGTCCTGAATTGCAATGATGGCGTCTGTGGCCATCAGCTCGAGGCAGGCTTCAATGAGCAGCTTTTCAGTGAAGGGGTCGCCAACTTGCACGGTTGGGCGCTTTTCTTCACTGTCTTCTGTGAATTCAGCTGATGCCATCGTCGCACCGTGAATGCCATCGCGGCCGGTTTTGGAACCCACGTACACAACCGGGTTCCCGACGCCTGCAGCGGCGCAGTAGAAGATCTTGTCTGTGTCTGCTAGGCCCACCGTCATGGCGTTCACTAGGATGTTGCCATTGTAGGATGGGTCGAAGTTGGTCTCGCCCCCAACCGTGGGCACACCCACACAGTTGCCGTAACCGCCAATACCTTCAACCACGCCGGCGAGCAGGTGCCGGGTTTTAGGATGGTCTGGCTCACCGAAGCGGAGTGCGTTCATATTAGCAACGGGTCGTGCGCCCATGGTAAACACGTCGCGCAGGATGCCGCCCACACCGGTTGCGGCGCCCTGATAAGGCTCGATGTAGGATGGGTGGTTGTGGCTTTCCATTTTGAAAATGGCGGCTTGGCCATCGCCAATATCAATCACACCCGCGTTTTCGCCAGGGCCTTGGATAACCCATGGGGCTTCCGTCGGCAGCTTCTTAAGGTGAAAGCGGGATGATTTGTAAGAGCAGTGCTCAGACCACATCACACTATAGATGCCAAGTTCGGTGTAGTTTGGCTCTCGGCCCATGGCGCCAACAATGCGCTGATACTCTTCTTCCGTCAGGCCGTGCTCTTTCACCATTTCAGGGGTGATTTGAATTTCGTTTCCTGTTTTCATCACTGCACCCCTTAACCCAACTTATTCATCACAGATTCGAAAAGCACACGGCCATCAGAACCGCCAAGCGCTGGTTCGATCATGCGTTCAGGGTGGGGCATCATGCCAAGTACGTTGCCTTTGCCATTCAAGATGCCTGCAATCCGGCGCTGAGCGCCGTTAATGTCGTCCGCATACTTGAAAGCTACCTGGCCTTCGCCTTCCAGGCGGTCAAGCGTGTCGGCGTCGGCAAAATAGTTGCCGTCATGATGTGCGACAGGGATCGTGATCTCTTGGCCTGCACCATAAGCATTGGTGAACATGCTGTCGGTGGTTTCCACCGTCATCTTTACGTCTTTGCAAACGAAGTGCAGATTGGCGTTGCGCATCAGCGCACCAGGCAAGATGCCGGTTTCGGTCAAAATCTGAAAGCCGTTGCAAACACCAAAAGTTGGCACACCGTCATTCGCGCGCTTGATCACTTCTTTCATAATGTGGCTGCGGGCGCTCATTGCGCCACAGCGCAAATAGTCGCCGTAGGAAAAACCACCGGGCAGGGCAATGAAATCGACAGTGTCGAAGTCATACTCCTGGTGCCAGACCATGAGGGGCTTGGTGCCGGTGATTTTCTCCAGCGCCACAGCCATATCCCGGTCGCAGTTTGAGCCGGGGAATACGATAACCGCGGATTTCATGAACGCTACTCCAGCTCGATGCTGTAGTTTTCGATAACAGTGTTGGCGAGCAGCTTGCGGCACATCTCGTCAACCGCTGCTTCTGCCTTGGGTCGGTCAGTCTCATTTAGCTCAAGCTCGATGAACTTGCCTTGGCGGGCTTCGTTCACTCCGTCAAATCCCATGTTGCCGAGCGCATGCTCGATGGCTTTGCCTTGAGGGTCCAGGACCCCGTTTTTGAGGGTGACATGGATGCGGGCTTTCATGGGGTGCGTTTCCTTTAAGCTATATGTTGGTGGTGTTAACTGCGCTTTTTGTTTTTATGATCAGCGATTTCGGTAACGTCGGCTGATGGCAAAATTCCAAGTCGGCGGGCAACTTCGATATAGGCTTCCATCTCACCGCCCAGGTCGCGGCGGAAGCGGTCTTTGTCTAGTTTTTCACCGGTTTTCATGTCCCAAAGGCGGCAGCCGTCTGGGCTGATTTCGTCAGCGAGAATAGTGGTGCATTCGTCACCTTCATACAGGCGGCCAAACTCCAGTTTGAAATCCACGAGCTTGATGCCTATGCCTGCAAACATACCGGACAAGAAATCGTTAACGCGAAGCGCGTAGAACATCATTTCGTCGATTTCCTGCTCCTCGGCCCAGCCGAAAGTCAGAATGTGTTCTTCGGCAATCAGTGGGTCGCCAAGTTCATCAGACTTGTAACAGAATTCTACCAGAGGATTCGGCAGGGGTGTGCCTTCCTCAATGCCCAACCGTTTGGACATGCTGCCTGCTGCGATATTGCGCACAATGATCTCAACCGGAATGATTTCAACCGCTTTCACCAGTTGCTCGCGCATGGAAAGGCGCTCGATGAAATGGTTGGGAACACCAATGTCGTCCAAGGCTTTGAATAGATATTCAGAGATGTGGTTATTCACCACACCTTTACCTGAAAGTGTGCCTTTCTTCTCAGCATTAAATGCAGTGGCATCGTCTTTAAAATACTGGATGATGGTGCCGGGCTCGGGTCCTTCAAACAGGACTTTGGCCTTGCCTTCATAAAGCTTGTTGCGGCGGGACATGGTTGTGCTTTCCCCTTTTGGCCGATGGGCGCTGAAGGCGCTCTCAAAATTTGGCCGGAACATAGCCGAAGTGAGAACACGGGACAATGATTGTGACGCACAAAATTGAATTAATTGCTTTTCGGGTTGAAATTGCTTCGAAATGGAGCGAAGAAACATCTGTTGCCGGTTGAATTTCGGCTTCGTCCCGCCCATTTGGTCAAGAGAATCGGACACAAGGACCCATTGTAATGACGACATTTGACGATCGTGAAAAAGCCTTTGAAGACAAATTTGCCCATGACGCAGACTTGGTGTTTCGTGCCCGTGCGCGCCGCAACCGTCTGTTTGGAGAGTGGCTTGCTGGTGAAATGGGCTTGAGCGGTGATGCGGTGAAAGACTATGCTGGGTCGATCGTGGCGGCTGACCTTGAGGAAGAAGGCGATGCTGATGTGGTTCGCAAGGTAGCTGCTGATCTTGAGGGGTCAGACGTCAGCATGACAGATGCTGAAATCGAAACAAAATTGAATTCTTTCATGGATGCAGCCAAATCCCAGATAATGTCTGAAACATAGGCACGCGCAAACAGCCAAAAATATAGGGGCCGATGGCCCCTTTTTTTATGACAGATTGTCTAGGCTGAGATCCTAGCTTTTTGTCGCTGACGGCGCGCAACCCAGATCAAGCCTGGCACAAGTAACAGCAATTGGCTGGGCTCAGGCACAGCCACTGGCCCAGAGATTGTGAAGCTTGAACCCCAAGCGGCGGCATTATTCAGATTACCATTTTGACTGATGGCCTCGGTCAAGGTCGTCGCGTAATCGGGGCCCAGGCTAGCATTGAAATGAAACGGTGTGCCGCCGTTGCTGATAATCTCAGTGAAAGAAACATGGTTGGTCGTACCAGCAACATACAAGCCGATTGAATAAGTGCCTGGACTGCTGAAAAAGCTGCCAGCTCCCGTGCTAACGGTCGTCTGCAAATTCGCTGCTGCTGTGTTTACCGGGATGTTAAGAACATCGATATTGGGGTCGGTTCCCAAGTTGCCGGTCAGCCATGAAAATGCGTTTGTATCTTCGTTTTTCGCAAACCAGTTGGCCCCAAAGAGTGACAAATTCATCATGTCACACATAGACGTACCATAGGGGGTGTAGCCCACGACAAACAAACGTGAACCACAACCATCAAGAGCAATATCTTCGCCAAGAACAATGGGTGCGAAACTGCCTGCATCAGCGGAAACATCCCAATAGAATGTTGCCTTTGCAGCAGAACTCAGCATCATTGAAGAACTCACAATGCCGAAAGTTACCCCAAGCCCTTTGGCTATTGATTTCAACAACTTCATACAATTTCACCAACAAAAACCGGCAATCCAGCAAAAAAGCCAGAGAGCCGCTTCCACACCCCAGTCACAATCTCTAAGTACATGTTAAATTACAATAAATTCATGCAAAATTCAAGGTGTGAGGTGTCGACGGGAACGTTTTTTTGCGATACGCTCTTAACTGGCGATTGTAGTGGTGAAGAATAGGCAATCGTTCTGATCCAATAGAGGTGCCGGGGCAATGAGTTTTCACAAGGGTTCAAAAACCATATCCATGTGCTCAAAATTGCTCGCTGTCGGAGTTTTGAGTTTAACACTTGTTTCCTGTGGTGAAGATGAAGCTGTGGTGGCCCAGCGAGAGCGGTTTGAAGCCTATTCGCAAGCAGATTTGGAGGCCTTGTTACAGGACGGTGAGGGCCGCGAAGTCATCAATGCGATTAACTATTATCGCAATGAAGCTAAAGCCACCGACGAACACCTTTTTCTTCTGGCCCGAACATATGTGAGTTTCGGCGGCGGAATCGCTGCAGAAGAAACCATCTATCGATTGCATAATCGAGGATATGACGAAGCCAAAACCGCTCTTGTGCTGGCGCAGGCACTCGTGCTCCAAGGAAAAAATGCCGAAGCCGAAGCGATTTTGGCCAAAAACCAAGCCCAAACTGATGAACAATATGCCCGCCTGGTTCTGCAAGGCGATATCATGCTGTCCTTGCGAGAGTTTGATCAGGCTGAAGCCTTGTATCTTGCCGCTGTTGAGGCGGAACCAAACAGTTTCCGGGGGTACTTGGCTGCTGCCTTGTTTTATTTGCAGACTGGAAATTTAACCGAAGCCGCCAAGTTTGCCGAGCAGGCCAGCGCGCTGGAATTCGACGACCCAATGGTAAGTTATGCTCAAGGCATGGTGGCGCGTTATTCGGGCCGGATTGCAGATGCAAAACAGCATTTTTTGGACGCGATTAACGCCAACGGTTCAGACACTCTGTCCCGCCTGGAAGTTGTCGGCATTATGATAGCTGAAGGTGAATTTGAGGCAGCGCAAGAACAATTAGATGCAATCTATGCAGTGGCCCCGATAAATCCTGTTGCGAACTATTATTCGGCACTTATTCTGGTTAGGAACCAAGAGTTTGATCAGGCGGAAGACCTGTTGTTGAGGACCGGCGACTTCACGCGTGACTATCCGCTCGCTGCACAGGTTTATGGGTTTGTTTCCTACGAGCTCGCAAAATATTCAACGGCTATTCCGTATCTGGAAAGAGCATTGTCCTTTTTCCCGAACGATGCAGACACAAGGCTGGCTCTTGCAGACTCTCTTGCCCGGCGCGGAAGGTCCCAAGAAGCGCTGGATATTCTGCAGCCATTGATCGAGAGCGGTGATGACGTAACCGCGCTTGTGCACGCTACTGCCGCTGCGGCTGGTCTTGGCAAAGTCAAGGAAGCAAGGCAATATATTGAACAAGCAGTTGAGGTGGCGCAAAATAGCGGCGTAACTGACCCGGAAACCCTGCAAACAATTACCCGCCGAGCGGCATTTGCGCGATTTTTGGACGATGATCTGGACGGTGCAACGGCTTTGTTGGACGCCATGTATGCGGACAATGCCGACGATGTGGAGTCACTAACCAACAAAGCAAACCTGTTTCTGGCAGCCGGGGACCTGGAGCGCGCACAAACCGCACTCAATCAACTCGCGTCATTTGACCCGGACAGTGCTGTTGTCGCCAATTTACAGGGCGCCATATATCACCGTCAAAAACGCTACCCTGAAGCCGTGGAATTTTATTCAAAGTCAATTTCCACACGGCCACAATATCAGTCTGCGCTGAAAAACCGTGCTTTTGCCTACATCCAGCAAGAAGATTATGAGCGCGCCAGAGCTGATATTGAAGCACTGCTGCAGTTGACAGAACCTGACCCTCAACTTCGGGCCATGTACGGTCGGTCTTTGTTAGAGACAGGTGCTGCTCAAGCAGCATTGGACCAATTAAACCAAGCGGCAGAAGACTTACCTGATTTTTTCATAGTTCATGCGGACCGAGCCGAGGCGCTTGCTGAACTTGGGCACTATTCGCGTGCAATTTCCATTGCAGGTGTCGCCAAACGAGCTGCTCGATATAACACTGAGTTTAATGCCTATATGGACGAGAAAGTCGCAGAATGGGAGGCCATTCAGGAGGCTCAGGAGCAAGCCGCGGAAGAAGAGCGTCAAGAGCGGCTTGCAAAGGCTGAAGAGGAACGCAAAGAGGAGCAGGCCCGTCAGCAGGCTATATTGGAAGAAGCTGGTGATCTGCTTGACGAAGAAGATGACCAGACTGAGTTGATGGCCGAATTGGAGCGCATCGCCGAGGAAAACCGCAAATTGCGGGCCGAGGAGGAACAAGCGGCTTTGGAACAGGCCTTAGAGGCGAACCAGTTGACCCCCGAGCAGGCCGAACAACAAGCCAGAGAGCAGAGGGTCCGCGATGCACGGAACCAATATTTTGGGCTCTGGCTCGCCAATGAAATTGGATTGACTGGCGAGGCGGCACTCCAATTTGCTGCGGTCACCGCTGAGGCCGATAAAATTGAACCGGGGGATACCGACCTAATTCGAAAAGCAATCGCCGATATCGAGGCTGCAGGATTAACGGCAACGATTCAATCGATAGAAGCAAAGTTGGCCGAATTTCGGGAACAGGCACTGCAGTCAGACCAGCAGGATCAATGACTGGCTAATTTTTTGCCCAATATATTGTGCCTACCAGAAAGCTGATGTAGGTCATTCGCTTTGAGTATTCTTGAAATAGTTTAGGGCCTCCCTTCACCCGCAATTTAGCGCCAGTTGGATGAATTTATGCCGGTATTGTTTGCAGCCGTTTTGGTGATCATGGGTAGTTTTGCCATGCTGTTGCCGGCAATTATGTTTGTTCTCGCTAACCTTGGACTTTCTAACAGCTTTTCGACGCCCATTATCGCAGTTTACAGCCTTGCGCAATTTGTTGCTGGCCCACAGTGGGGACGGCTTTCTGATGGCATGGGGCGCAAGCCTGTCCTCGTGATGGCGTTGGTTGGGGGAGCACTCTCTTATGCGTCGATGTCTTTGTTTTCTGAGAGTGCAATCGCCCTGTTTGTGAGCATGACCATGGCCGGGTTTTGTGCTGGTTCGCTGGCGGTGGTTTTTGCTGCGGTTTCCGATATTACATCTGAAGAAAACCGGACCAAAGGAATGGGATTGATCGGAGCGGCGATTGGCCTGTCATTTGTTGTTGGAACTGCGATTGGCGGTTCGGTGTCCGGTTCAAACGCATCGGAAGCAAGCATTGTAAACCCTGCCTTTGCCGCGGCAATAGCCTGCGCCATTGGAGTGATCACCGTATTGCTATTTATGAAGGAAACAAAGTCTGCAGAGACCGCTGAAATAGAGCAAGCCACTCAGCGAGCTGGTCGCCTGGATGCATTTCGAACAGTTGGCCGACACAAGTTTTTGTTTCGCCTGTGCCTACTGATTTTTGGTTTCACGTTTTGTTTGGCCCTGATGGAGCCAATGATTCCTCGTTACATCAATGTTCATTTCAATTGGGGACCAGTTGAGATGCGAAACATTTTCATATTCATTGGCACAATCCTGGTGTTGGTTCAGGGCACTTTGGTTGGCCCAATGGCCAAAAAGTTTGGTGAACTTACAGTCACTCGCCTTGGTCTCGCGCTGATGGGATTAGGGCTTACGATGCTTGCATTATTGCCTGACCCGACGGTTTTGGCAGTGGCACTAGTGTGCACGAGTGTAGGAACCGCCCTGTTCAATGCCTCTGCCTTGTCTATGGCGTCTCACAACGCCGGCGCGCATGAGCGGGGCGCAGTTCTAGGGGTTGCGCAATCCATGCAGGCTTTGGGTCGATCCTTCGGCCCATTGATGACGGGTTTCATGTTTGACACGCATTCAGCTTTGCCATTTTTTGTTGGTGCTGGACTGGTCGGCTTAATGCTTTTGGTGATTTTTTTCTCGGCCGAGACAGAGAGTAATTAAGAAATTGGGTGAAAATTACATCTATTGATTGTATCCTTGGCGATGTTGGCGCGATTTTTTATGCTTACATCGTGATTGACGTTAAATTTCGTTTAACAATTTGTGTCTAAAGTCCCTTTCAGAATTACCTTGAACTTTAAGGTACTTGCAGCCAGAATTTTTGCGTGAGCCAAACTCACCACCGAGCAAAGAAGGAAACACCATGGAATATCGGATCGACAAGGATGGCAGTAACGTAACTGTTGTATTCACGGGCGATATCACTTTTTCAGAAAACGTCTCTTTTCGTCAGATTTTGAAAGAGCTGGGCGAAAGTGACATTCAAACTTGCACGTTTGATCTTGGAAACGTTGGCATGGTAGACTCTGCCGGTCTTGGTATGTTCCTGATTGCAAAAGAGCAAGCGGATACAAGCGGTTGGAAGTTGACTGTATCTGGCGCGCAAGGCCATGTGGCAAGCATGCTGAAGTTGACAAAACTGTCTGATCTCCTCGCGGGCTAGGAACAGGCACCCTCAAAGAGGGGCGACCATGCTGGGAAATTCACCCGAGTCAAATCCTGTACCTGGAAGAAATAAAGCTCTTCCGGAAGGCGTGAGCAGCGCCCATATCCTCGTTGTGGACGATATGCCACTCATGCGAAAAATGATTGGTATGTGCCTCGAGCGGGGAGGATTTCACAATATTAGCTTTGCTGAAGACGGCGACGAGGCTCTGGATCAGATAGCGGAGTCTCAACCAGACCTGGTGATCCTTGACCTCAATATGCCCAGAGTGTCCGGATACGACGTTTGCAAGCAATTACGTGCAGATGATCGAACAGCAAACTTGCCGATTTTGGTTCAGTCTGCGTCTGAAACAGCTGAAGAACGTGTAGAAGTTTTCGCCGTGGGCGCAACTGATTTTGTTTCAAAGCCCATTAACCACCCGGAGTTGCTTGCGCGCGTTTGCATGCACTTGGAAAACCGCTTCCTGATCAGAAGTCTAAGCGATTTTCAGGACATGATGCAGAGCGAGCTGAAGATGGCTCGCGAGATGCAGCATTCTTTGTTGCCGGAAACGCAGGTAATTGAAGAAGTAGAAACAGTCAGTGACGCCAAAATTGAAGCGTTTTACAAGGCCTCTTTTGAATTGGGTGGAGATCTCTGGGGCACGTGGCCTTTGCCAGGCAACAAGTTGGGCATTTATGTTCTTGATGTGACTGGGCACGGCGTTGGTGCGGCGCTTAATACCTTCAGTTTGCATGCCACCATGGCTCGCTTTGAAGACAAGAAGCTTGATCCAGCTGCCTTTATGGATGCCCTCAACAGTTCACTGGTTGGATCGTTCCAGTTAGGTCGATTCGCCACCATGTTTTATGCTGTGCTCGACTGTCAGAGCCACGAACTGCTGTATGCAGGAGCGGGGGCGCCCAGGCCAATTATTTTTGGTGCGAACGGTAGTCGCACACTTGATAGTTCTGGCCTGCCGATTGCGATCGTTAAGTCAGCAACTTACGAAAACAAAACCGACCGATTGGAGCCTGGTGAAAGTCTTTTCTGTTATTCTGACGTACTTGTCGAAGCCGAACAGCCAGACGGATCTATGCTGGGAGAAGAAGGTCTTGTTCAATGGATCGAAGAAGCGTCAACAGCTAGCGGACGCGGATCGTCGGTAAAGCATCTATTGGATCGATTCTATGAAGGGCAAGATGAAAATTTACCTGATGATCTGACAGCCGTTGCAATCCACCGAAATGAAGGAAGCGCCAATTCTGCCAACGGCAACGAACACGAGCCTTCAAAAGTTTTGTTGCTTTCAGAGACCGAAAATACCGATTTAATGAAGTCACTTGTGTCTCCTGGGCTCGACATTATTCAGTCGCGTATAGGTGAATACACTGCCGCAGAAAATTTTGATTTTTCTGCCGTGATAATTGACGGAGCAGATGATTTCGAAGCTGTGAAAGTCGGTTTGGCACTGGTTGATGATCATTATGTGGAGCGTGGCGGGCCTGTAGTGGTGGCATTGAAGCATGCGCCTGAACCGAATGACCCAATTTTGTCGTTCGATAGGGTTAGGTACTGCGATGTCGGTCAGGGTGTAGATGGGTTGCGGCGACTGGTAGCAGAAGAGGCGGACGATTTTATACGGATTTGTGCGCTGCGTGCTGCACTTGAGGCTGACCATGCTGCAGAAACCGTTGATCTGGATGGCACCTATCGATTTGCGTCGCGCCGTGAAGCTCAGAAATTGGCAATGACGTTTTCACAGGCCAGCACGGACCCTGTTCCTCTGGCAATTGGCTTGTCTGAGTTGTTTTTGAATGCCATCGAACATGGCTGTTTGGAGATTGGGCACAACGAAAAAGGGGAGCTGATTGAGAATGGTCGGCTCAATGAAGAAATCATCCAAAGACGTCGGTTGGAAAAGTATCGCAGTCGGTTCGCAACCGTGATCGTCACGGAAGAGGGTGACACCATTAAGTTCCGTGTTGAAGACCCTGGCAATGGATTTGATTATTCCGCTTACTTGGAGGACGACGAAGGCCACTCCAAAAAACATGGCCGTGGCATCGCTATGGCAAAAGGCTGCTTCCAATCACTGACTTACCTGGAAAAAGGAAACATTGTTGAAGCAGAAGTTTCTCGGTCTTCGGGCTAAAGCGTTCCTTGCTTAAATCGCGCCCTCAAAGGCCGCTGCATTTTTGGTGAATAGATCGCCCAAAAAGTCATACATCGCTCTGATACGGGCGCTGCGCCTCAGCTCAGCGTGGCTTACGAGCCAAATATCCGAACTGAATACAATCAGATCACCAAAAAGGCGCACCAAGTTTGGGTCTTTGTCTGCCATGATGCAACTGTACGCTCCAATACCAAAACCCTCCCGGACTGCAGACGCTAACGAAATGAGATTGTTTGATCTGAAGGCGATATTGCCCTTCGGATGAAAAGGCCTTTTCCCAAACTTATTGGTGTGAGCCAGAATTTCGTCGTGCGGCAGAATAAACGCGTGGTCAGAGATATCATCCATGCTTTTAGGTGTGCCGTTTTTTTCAAGATACTCTTTGCTGGCGTAATAACCGTATTTCATTGTGCCCGTCTTGCGCGCGATTAAATCGTTTTGCACTGGGCGGAACATGCGAATAGCAATATCGGCTTCGCGGCGCAGTAAATCAGATGTCCCATTTTCGATTTTGAATTCGACGGTAATTCCTGGGAATTGCTCTCTGAAGGGACGGGTGTGCTTCACCAACCAATCAGCCCCTAAAATTTCAATGCAAGAGATGACGACGCTTCCTTGAAGGCTGCTGTCATGGCCTGTGATCATGCGTTCGATAGAGTAGACGTCATCCCGCATGTGTTTTGCGTGTTCAACAAGGCGCTCACCCACCGCAGTCATTTCTAGGCCTGTGCGTGTGCGCGCAAACAAATCGGAGCCGACACTCTCTTCCAGTGCCGTCAATCGGCGGGACAGGGTGGGTTGGCTGACACTCAGCTTACGCGCGGCGGCGGACAGGCTTCCTTCTTCTGCCATGGCCAAAAAATACTTCAAATCATCCCAATTGATCATGATGTCCTCTTAATCATCTATACACTAATGAATAGTACAAATGCGGTTTTTGTCAATTATCATAGGAAAATGAATTCATATATGGGTTTTGTCAGCGCCTCCCCAAAACAGCTGACATCGGAACCCCCAGAGAGGCTCGACCTCTCACAATGCGAGGAGAAACAAGATGTTTCGGATGATTAAAGCAGTAACGGTAATGGCCGGTGTGTTGTTGGTAAGCACTGGCGCAAGTCAGGCCCAAGTTATTTACGGCCAGGAAAACAGCAATCTAACAAGGGCCAACCAATCAATGATGGCAGGCGATCTGGAATCCGCTTCTAAATATTTTAGGCGTGCAGTCAAAGCAAACCTCGGTCATGAGCGTTTGGTGCCGACGTTGAACAACTATTGTGCTGTAGAGTACGCCATTGGGAACTTTGAAAATGCCGAAAAAGTTTGTTCAGAAGCAATCAGTAATGATCGCCGCTATTGGAGAGCGTATGTAAATCGCGCCAACGTGCGGGCTGCCCTTGGCGATGCGGAGGGCGCAGCCGCAGACTATGACAAGGCACTGTCTATCAAGCCAAATAGCCGCATTGCTGCCGATGCATTTGCTAAATTCCAGGCAAAAAACGCGACCTTGCTCGCTGCAGCATCTCGCTAAACTGGAATGAATTACTTTACGACTGCGCCTAATTGGGCGCAGTCGTTATTTGTTTTGCCGCACGATATGCTTCACTAAGCCTCGTCCCGGGTGCAGTTTTGCGATTACGTCGACGGGCAATGGTAGAGGGTCCCCCGCAATAAGAGCTGCCAGGTAATTTGCCAGAAGGGGACCGTACTGAAATCCCTTTGAACCAAGCCCCGTTAATATATACAGTCCGTTTTCTGCCGCTGGGGTGTGCATCGGTTCTTTGTTCGCGTCCACTGACATGGGCGCGCAGGCCTTTGCGAGGTCTGTCCACTGTGGAATTGGTCCAACATAGGGCAAATGGTCCGGCGTCGTTGCCCGTACTCCGGACCAGGACTGCAAACAATCTTCCTTGCTTACCTTCAGACCAAATTGGTCAATCAATTCGTCCAAAATCAAGGAGCGTGACTCCGGGGAATTGGCGATAAAATCCTGCAAATTCTTATACTTGTCGAATGTGGTGCCAATGCTTCTGACTGCCTCACCTTCCACATTGACCGATGCAGAAACGTAATTGCCAAAGCTATGTGTACGGCTGTCCAATTTAGCCAACGCCTCGGTGACTACCAATTCAATTTGTCCGCCGACAAACCGAGTTTCAGGAAACACCGCACTGTTGACGGAATAGTCCAAGCCCGAATTTCTGAGAATGGACGGAGAATGTGCACCAGCAGCGATGATGACCTGGTCATAATCTGCAATCTCTTCTCCATCGTCACCTAGCACTAACCACCCACAGGCAGTTTCCTCGATACGGTTTACGGATTTGTTTATAATCGGAGTATCTTTTGTGAGTCCAGCCAACCATTTGGCTGAATTGACGGTGCCGCCCTTAGGAAGAGATAAACCATTCTCTTCCAGGCTAAGCCAGCGTTGGCCCCAATCATAGGTCTGTTCAATCCTGCAGTGCCTTATCGCATCTGCCTCTGACTTCGGTGGGTAAATCACACCAAGGTCTGACGAAAAAACGTCGTAGTCTCGTGCGCTTTCTATTGCAAACGAGAAAGCACTGGAGAAGAAGCCTCGTTCCGGAGAATTATCCAGAACGAAACGAGGGGCGAGAATTGCTGCAGGAATATCCGAGCAACCCTGTGGGTGGTGGGTCGAAATTATTGTTGGCTCAAATCCTCTCGTTTTCAACTCTGTGGACAGAGCTGCGCCGGCAATGCCGCCACCAATTATGCCGATGCGCTTTCCTTTGATGCAGGCGGGGCGCACCGCCCACTTAGGTTTTTGAGAGGCCGCAGGTGTCTGATGTTCAACAAACTCCCCAACAAGGCGTTCGCGCTTGCGTGCATAACCAGGAGTTTTTCTCATTTCGAAGCCGACTTCTGCCAAGCCTCGGCGAACAAATCCAGCGGCCGTGAAGGTGGCTAAAGTGCTGCCTGGCTTCGACAGTCTTGCAATCTGTTGAAAAAGTGATTCTGACCACATTTCCGGGTTCTTTGCCGGGGCAAAACCATCCAAGAACCAGGCGTCAATGGAAGCGTCCAGCTTTGAGAACATACGGCTGGCGTCGCCTATCAATAACAAGAGAGAGACTTGTCCGTTGTCGAAATTTCTTACGTGAAAACCATCACTTGGCGGTGGCAATGCGTCGCGAAGTTTCAATGCTAACTCATGAATCTCCGGAAACGCATCGTGCGCTTTTTCCATGTCCGAAGGCACCAACGGGTGCGCTTCTGTTGAAACAAAAATCAACCGGCCAGTGTGTTGGCGTTTTCGCCATTCCATCCAGGTGGCCAGAAAATTCAGTCCTGTCCCAAAACCTGTTTCGCCTATGACGAAGCGCTGTCGGCTTACAGCGCGTTCAACTATGTTGGCGCCTTGCAAAAATACGAATCGGCTTTCCTCTAAACCACCGGCTAACGAATAGTAGGGGTCGTCAAAATTATCAGCGATTGGAACGCCATCGCGCCAGGTAATTTGCGCCGCGCGTGGGCCGGTTCGTTGTGAGGGTTTGCTGTTCATCTAACGGGTTGCAAGTTGTTTCAGAAATATTTTGTTAAACAGTTTGCAATATAAACACTTACTAACTAAATGACAGCCGCGCTGGTGGTGACGTCTTCATTTCGTGCCTGCAACTGGATTGACCGCTGAAAAGTGGCCAGGTTGGCGGAATCGGACTGAAGTTGTTTTGTGCTGTTTTGAGTATGTTTGAAAGTGTTTGGTCGTGAATGACGTTGAAGAGTTGAAGAATATTGAAATGGAGTCCCGCGCGGAAATTGCGCGCAAAGTGGGACGTATTCTTTCTTCAGCCGCTGAACCGGCCGACCAGAAAGCGGCGATGGAACTTGCGCGTGTTTTGGCTGAAGACGTCGCCGTAACAGTGCGCGAGGCGCTTTCAAAAGAGCTGAGGGAATGTATTTTCCTGCCGCAGGACCTGGTCTCAACTATTTCCAAAGACATTGAACAAGTTTCCATGCCATTCCTCGTTTCTTCAGAAGCGGTGGATGACGAGTTTCTGGAGGAAATTGTTCGTAGCTGCGGCGAAAGTCATCAGGAAGCGGTTGCGCAACGCAAAGGAATTTCTGAAGCCGTCGCATTCGCAATTGCGGATGTCGCCTGCCATGGCGCGGTTGACAAACTAGCAGAGAATGAAACCGCTGATCTTGCCTTGCGTAGCTATAAACGTGTTGTAGAACGCTTTCCTGAAGACGTCAGTTTGATGGAAAAACTGGCGACCCGCGCGGACTTGCCCATTGAAATAATCGAAGCCCTTGTTTTCAAGGTTTCGCAAGCATACGGCGAGCTACTGATTAAGAAGTTCGACGTGTCGCGCGACTATGCGTCGTACCTGGTTTCCTTAGCCAACCGCCAGGTATTTTCCAGGACGTTGGAGATGTCTCCCTTGCCGGAGATAAAAAACTATTTGTCGCAACTTCACGCTCAGCATGGATTGGGTTCGGACGTTTTGCTGACGTATCTACAGAATAATAATTTGCGGTTATTCACCATGTCGTTGTCGGTTCTTTTGGGCAAGCCATATGAACAGCTTGAAACACTGGTGGCGTCTCGTGACAAAAAAGTGCTGGCCAGATTGTTGGATTCGACTGGATTTTCCAAGTCCGTAGTGGGCGTTCTGTTAATTTCCTACGAACGTTTGGCATTTTAACGGCATCTGTTTCATTTCAGGAATTGCCCAATAATGGGGCGCGCAATATGTCTCAAATTGGGGCAGGTTCTGTGCGGCCAATTGTAACTTACTGAAATATATACATTAAACTTTTGGCATCAGGGTTGCTACTATTCAATTGTCTTATCGGTTTTTGCCTGAGACCGGTAAGACAACCAAAACCAACCCCTGTTTTGCCTGAGCAGGGTACGGATTCTAAGCGGCGGGAGATTAGTCTTCCGCCGCTTATCAGTTTTCACAGCAGATCAATCGAAAAGACAGCGTGGATTGAGGATGTTGTTGGGGTCCAACGCGGACTTAATCGCCCGCATTGCGCCCAATTCAGCAACAGGTTTCAGGCGCCTCAACTCATTTTTTTTCAGCACTCCAATGCCATGTTCCGCCGAAATTGATCCGCCATATTGGGTAACAAGGTCATGCACCAGTTGGTTCATTGGTTCCCATTGATCCAGAAAGGCGTGCTTGTCGGTGTTCGCCGGTTGCATGACATTGAAATGTAAGTTGCCATCACCCAAGTGCCCAAAAGGCGTCACCCGGCAACCGGGAAACTTGCGCGCGAGTGCATTGGACGCTTCAACAACAAATTCCGGCAGGTGTCGAAGGGGTAGCGAAATGTCGTGCTTGATGCTGCCGCCTTCTAGCTTCTGCGCTTCAGAAATGCTCTCTCGAACTCGCCAGAAATCCTGGCGCTGTTGAAGTGATTGTGCCAGTGCACCATCGCTGACCAAGCCTTTCGAAAGTGCCATTTCAAGGATTTGAGCCTTACGGCTTTCATTGTCGCTATCGGCGTTGGTCGATGCTGTTTCAAGTAGTACATACCATTCGGATTGTGTGCTTAGCGGGTCGCGGCAACCATCAATGTGTCTGAAGGTGAACTCAAGCGCTTGCCGGCACATGAGTTCAAACACGCTGACTTGGTCCTCACTAACTTCCTTTGCAAGGCTGAGCAGCTCGAGAGCAGCTGCTGGACTGGGAACAGCAAGCCAAGCCGTTGATCGACTGCGCTCAGCCGGGAACAGTCGAAAACAGACTTTCGTAACTATCCCCAGTGTGCCTTCTGCACCTGCAAACAAATTTGATATGGCGAAACCAGTGTTATCTTTTCTCAGGCCAGATAATTCATTTATGATGCTGCCGTCAGCAAGAACGGCCTCCACGCCTAACGTCATGTCGCGGGTGGTGCCGTATCGGATGACATGAACGCCACCAGCGTTTGTTGAAAACACTCCGCCTGCAGTGCAACTGCCTTCAGAGGCCAGCGAGAGTCCGAACAACAAGCCTTTTTCCGCCGCCGCGCCTTGAAGCTCTGACACTGTCACACCGGCTTCAGCTGTGATTGTTGCTCCCAGCGCGTCAACTTCAATTATTGACTGCATACGCCGGGTGCTTAAAAGGATTTCGCTAGAGCCATCGAGTCCTGGAATGCCACCGCCTACGAGGCCTGTATTGCCTCCTTGTGGCACGACAGAAATTTTGTTTCGGTTGCAATATGCCAGAATTTGGGAAACTTCGCTGGTCGATTGTGGCTGCAAAACCAACGGGGTTTTTCCGACAAATTTATCCCGCCATTCGGTGACAAACGGGATCTGATCCGCAGATTCACTAACCGAACCTTTAGGGCCGACTATGTTGCCCAAAGCGTCCAGATGGTGTTGATCAATCATCAGAAGCCTCCGGTCGGGCAGCTGCCGCGCGTTTCAGGCGGTCATTTATGGCAATGCCAACACCTGTATGCGGTATAGGGGCAACTGCAATTGGCAGGCCTTTGTCTGCTTGCCGTAGGGCTTCAAACAGGTTTTTCGCCGCTTCATGCAAATCGCCAGACCGGCTTAAGTTCACGTCGCATTCTATATCGCCAAATCCAATAAAGATTTGCCCTTCAGCGGGACGGGATTGCTCCAAAAACACCTCGGCGTCGGGAGCATAATGACTGGCCAACTGACCAGGTGCGGTAATTGTGCTGCTGTTACGATGTTTTACTGTCTCGCCGGTGGCGTTGAAGATGTCGTCCGCCGTTATTGTGCCGGGGCGCAACAGGGTTATTCCAGAGTCGTCGATAGCTACTATTGTTGATTCGATGCCAATATTGGTCGGCCCGTCATCAAGAATGAGATCTACCCGGTCTCCCATTGACGCCTGCACAGTTTCTGCGCGCGTCGGCGATAACTTCCCCGAAAGATTGGCGCTGGGGGCTGCAATTGGTTTGTTTGTTTTTGCGATAAGTTGTCTGGTTTTGGCATTGGCAGGACAACGTACCGCCAAAGTGTTCAGCCCTGCTGTTACTTCCTCAGCAATGCCGCTCTTTGGTTTTAAGCTACAAACAAGGGTAAGAGGGCCTGGCCAAAATTTTTCCGCCAGGTTCACACCGATATCAGGCATGTCAACAAAGCGCGCGGCCATATCTACAGAAGAAACATGACAAATCAACGGGTTAAAGCTCGGGCGTTCTTTTGCAGAGTAAATTTTTAGAACAGCTTCTGAGCTGGTAGCATCGGCGGCCAGGCCATAAACTGTCTCTGTTGGAACGACGACCAATTTACCAGCCAATATTTTCTCGACAGCGCGCGCAATCGCACCATCTTGTGATGCAGAAACAAGGACATCTGAGAAGGTCATGTGTGTGTCACCGGTTTGGTCTAAATCATTTCTTCCTTGTCGAAGGTTATATACATAGCGTTCAGAATTGAAAACGTTAGTTACTTGCCACCCATCTGAAGTCTGATGGTTTGGTGTTTGAGTATAATGGATTTTAAGACATGAGTTATTACCGCGCTCCGATAGAGGAAATCAGTTTTGCCCTGGAAACCGTTGCAGGCATGAAGCAATGGTCGTCAGTGCCAGGTTTTGAAGAAGCTGGTGAAGACCTTGTTCAGGCAGTTCTGGAAGAGGCGGGCAAGCTCGCGAACGATGTTATCTCGCCCACAAACGAAATTGGTGATGCGGAAGGGGCCAAGCTCGACGGGAATACTGTAACGACACCCGATGCCTTCAAACCAATGCACGAAGCCTTTGTGGAAGGCGGCTGGTCAACGCTGAGCGCAGACCCAGAGCTTGGAGGGCAGGGGCTGCCTGCCTCGCTCGAAATCGCAGTTACGGAAATGGTCACGTCTGCCAACATGGCTTATAGCCTGCAGCCTCTTCTAACTAGTGGCGCCATTGCAGCCATCGATGCTCATGCAAGTGATGACCTTCGCCTAAAATACCTACCTAAAATGATCACCGGTGAGTGGTCCGGCGCCATGAACCTGACAGAGCCAAGCGCAGGCTCTGACGTTGGTGCATTGCGTGCGCGCGCTGAAAAGCAACCGGACGGCACCTACAAAATATCTGGCCAGAAAATTTATATCACCTGGGGTGAACATGATTTGTGCGACAACGTCATTCACCTTGTCTTGGCTCGCTTGCCCGATAGCCCGCCTGGCACAAAAGGTATTTCAATGTTTATTGTGCCTAAATTCCACGTGAATGATGATGGATCGCTTGGTGAGCGCAATGATGTGAAGTGCGTTAGCATTGAACATAAGCTTGGTATCCATGGCAGCCCCACTTGCACCATGGCATTTGGCGAAGAAGGCAACTGTGTCGGATATCTGGTTGGAGAAGAAAATTTTGGTATGCGCAACATGTTCACCATGATGAACCATGCGCGTATTGGTGTTGGATTGCAGGGGGTTGCTATTGCCGAACGCGCTTACCAACACTCTGTGGCATTTGCGACGGATCGCATTCAATCTGCTGCCATCGGCGGCAAAACGAGAGAGCCAGTCGCGATCATCGAACATCCGGATGTGCGCCGCATGTTGATGACCATGCGCGCCACAGCCGAGGCATCCAGAGCAATCATCTATCGAAATGTGTGGGCAATCGACCGCGCTCATGCTTCTACGGACAAAGAAGAAAAACGAAGCGCGATTGGCGAAGCGGATCTACTGACGCCAATATCCAAAGCCTATTCTACTGATATTGGTGTTGAAGCGGCTTCTTTGGCCGTGCAAGTGCATGGTGGCATGGGTTTTGTGGAAGAAACCGGGGTTGCACAGTTTTACCGTGACAGCCGTATTGCGCCCATCTACGAGGGCACCAATGGGATTCAGGCACTTGATTTGGCAGGGCGAAAGCTCAATGCAGATGGTGGCGCTCATTGGCAGGCTCTCATCGCCGAAATGCGCGATGCGGCCAATGATTTGGGCCGCTCAATGGCAGGGTCCAAGGCAGTTCTTTGTGAAGGAATTGACGCACTGGAAGATGCAGCAAACACACTGTTTGCCAACGGTTTTGAAAACATTGTTGATACCGCTGGCGGCGCAACACCTTATCTGCGGCTCTGGGGCACTGTTTTGGGTGCCCACCTGCTGACGCAGCAAGCAGTGGAAGCCGAGCGTCGGCTTGCGTCAAATGAAGGAAACCCAGCGTTCCTAAAAAGCAAGATTACGGTTGCAAAATTTTTCGTTGAACAGTTGTTGCCGTCGGCAACGGCCTTGGTAGGGCCGATTAAGGCTGGGGCTGCGACCATGACAACCATGGATACTGCAGACTTTGAAAGGGCCTAGACTGTGGCGACAGAAGCAGCAACAGATATCGAAGTTAGTGATGTTGAAACGAAAGACCACAGAGTTTCGTCTGGCGACAAGCGTGTCAGTGACCTGAATTACCCTCACGGTGAGAAAGTACCAACAAGCACCGAAGTTATTGAAGTGGCAAAAGGTGTTCTTTGGGCGCGCATCCCGCTTCCGTGGTCTTTGGACCACATCAATGTTTATTTGTTCGACGAAGGTGATGGTTGGTCTGTCATCGATACCGGCGCACGCGGAAAAACGGGAATTGAAGCCTGGCAGGAAATTGAAGAAGAGGTTCTTGCGGGAAAACCAATCAAGCGGGTCATCGCAACTCATATGCACCCCGATCATTTGGGGCTTGCTGGTTGGCTTGTTGAGCGGTTTAAGGCGGAATTTTGGATTACGCAGACAGAATACCTGCTTGCTCAAACACTGTGGCACAGTGCTGCAGCAGAATTTCCGGAAAGTGAGTTGGATTATCTGTTCCGTGGCGGTGTTGATCGAAAATATGAACCCATGATCAGGGCCGCTGGCTATGGCAACTATAAGCGAGGTGTTTACACGTTGCCGCCTACCTATACTCGGATGGAAGACGGCAACCTGATTGAATTAGGGGGACGCACTTGGCGCGTAGTGATTGGTCGAGGACACTCGCCGGAGCACGCCTGCCTGGCTTGCTTGGACGAGCCCCTATTCATTGGCGGTGATCAAATTCTGCCGGAAATCACATCGAATGTTTCCGTTTATGCACGTGAGCCAAAAGGAAACCCACTGGCTCATTGGCTTTCGAGCTTGGACAGGATGCGTGCTGTCGAGGGAGATCCGCTTGTATTGCCTTCGCACGGACGTGTGTTCTTTGGTCTTCAAAAACGTATTGATGCGCTAATCAACGGTCACCTTGAAAAGCTCAAAAAACTTCATGCCTGGTGTGAACAGCCGAAATCTGCAGTTAAGACCTTCAAGGCGCTCTACCGCCGAAAGATTGAAGGCATGGATTTTTACCTGGCGTTGGGTGAGGCTATCGCGCATCTCCACCTGCTGGAGTCCCTCAATCTTCTCGAACGGCATTTTGATGGAGAGGTCTATACCTTTGCAAGCGTTGGCGAAGTGGAAATGGCGTCAATTGTTGATGACGTGAATAAATTGCCAGGCATTGAGCTGCGCTCTCTTAGCGATTTCGCATAGTTTCATCAGATTTGCTTTACGTTGCCACGATAAGCCCCCTATAAGGGGCGCAATCAAATTTTGTGTGGATTTCAGAGGTGCAAGATGGGCGACGAGGCGAAATCGGTAGACGTTGATTCCTTGAGTTTTGAGCAAGCCATGGCTGAACTAGACTCTGTTGTGGCAAAACTGGAATCTGGGTCTGCGCCTCTTGAGCAATCCATTCAGCTCTATACTCGTGGCACTATTCTTAAAGCTCGATGCGAAGCACTTCTCAAAGATGCTCAGGCAAAAATTGAAAAGATTACATTGGATGAAACCGGTGCGGCATCAAGCACCGCGCCATTTGATCCTGAAGCATGATGATGTCTCCTCCATTTGATAACGACGCATTGAAGCAGGCGCTTTCTGCGACTTCGGCTGCTGTGGAACGCACTATGGAACCGGAATTGGCCGTTCCGAGTGGCCCGGAGGCACGCGTCGTCGAAGCAATGCGTTATGCCTTCTTCTCCGGTGGTAAGCGGTTGCGCCCATTTTTGGTGCTGGCAAGTGCAGAATTGTTCGGTGTTGACCGGCAGCAGGCATTGCGCGTTGCAGGTGCTGTTGAGTGCGTTCACTGCTATTCGTTGGTCCACGATGACCTTCCGGCGATGGATGATGACGATATGCGTCGCGGTAAAGCAACCGTCCATAAAGCTTTTGACGAAGCCACCGCAATTTTGGCAGGCGATTCGTTAATGACTTTGGCGTTTGAGTTGTTGGTCGACCCAAAAACCCATGCCGATCCAAACGTTAGACTGGCGCTTATCGGCGCGCTGGCACGGGCTTCTGGCCATCACGGTATGGTGGGTGGTCAGATGATTGATTTGAGCGCCAATGACCATGAACTCGGAGAGGCTGAAATATATCGGCTTCAGCAAATGAAAACCGGCGCTTTGATTAGTTTTTCAGCCGAAGCGGGCGGCATAATGGGGCACGCAAGCCCTCATGCGCAGGCGTCGCTTCAGGGCTATGCACGCGATTTGGGCCTCGCGTTTCAAATTGCTGATGATTTGCTGGATGTAGAGGGCACGCCAGAAGAAGTTGGCAAAGCTACACAAAAGGATGCGGATGCTGGCAAGGCAACACTTGTTGGCATCATGGGGGTTGAACGGGCAAGAAAACAGGCAGAGATTCTGGCCAATCAGGCTATTGAACATTTGTCTGATTTCGACGATAAAGCAGCGCTTTTGCGGGCTGTAGCGCATTTTGCTATATTTCGCCGCACCTAAAGACGGAACAGATATTTTCGTCATACGCTGTTGAAGAACTAGGGAAGAAAACCGCCAGTGAGCACCAAACCTGACACGCCCCTTCTGGATAAGGTCAACTCGCCCGTTGATCTTCGCATGCTGCCAAAAGAACAGCTTCAGCAGCTTTCTGATGAACTGCGGACCGAGATTATCAACGCGGCTTCCGTGTCTGGCGGCCATTTTGGCGCCGGATTGGGCGTGGTGGAGCTAACGGTTGCACTGCACTATGTTTTCAATACTCCGGATGATCGACTGATATGGGATGTTGGTCACCAAGCGTATCCCCACAAAATTATTACTGGTCGTCGCGATGGTATTCGGTCAATCCGCCAACCGGGCGGTCTTTCGCCTTTCACCAAACGCGGGGAAAGCGAATATGACCCGTTTGGTGCAGGGCACTCCAGCACGTCGATCAGTGCGGCATTGGGTATGGCCGTGGCCAACAAACTGTCGGACAAGTCTGGTCGTGCGATTGCTGTCATAGGTGATGGCGCGATGAGTGCAGGCATGGCTTACGAAGCAATGAATAACGCGGAGCAAGCTGGCAACAGGCTCATCGTTATCCTCAATGACAATGACATGTCCATTGCACCTGCTGTCGGTGGGCTGAGCGCGTACCTGGCAAAAATCATTAGTTCTGAAACGTTCTTGAGCTTGCGTGGGTTTGGCAAAAAAATCATTGAAATGCTGCCCAAACCCTTGGCTGACAGGGCGCGCTTGGCTGAAGAAACTGCGCGCGGCATGGCTGCCGGCGGCGGTACACTTTTTGACGAACTCGGGTTTTATTATGTTGGCCCGATTGACGGCCACAATATGGACCACTTGTTGCCAGTGCTGGAAAATGTGCGCGACGCGTCAGATGGCCCCATGTTGGTTCATGTCGTGACGGAAAAAGGTCGTGGGCACCCGTTCATCCAGCCGCACCATGAAAAGTACCATGCGGTGCCCCAGTTCGACCTAGTCACGGGGGAACACAAAAAGGCTGCGCCGAAAGCGCCGACTTTCACTAATATTTTTGCCGAAGCGCTTATTGATGAAGCATCCCGGGACGACAAAATCGTTGCTATTACAGCGGCTATGCCGTCGGGCACAGGCATTGATAAATTCGAAAAAGCCTTCCCCGACCGAACATTCGATGTCGGCATTGCAGAGCAACATGCCGTGACGTTTGCGGCCGGTCTGGCTGCAGAAGGCTATAAACCCTTCGCAACAATTTATTCGACTTTCCTGCAACGAGCGTACGACCAAGTGGTACATGACGTGGCAGTTCAGAAACTGCCTGTGCGGTTTGCGATCGATAGAGCAGGCCTTGTAGGTGCTGATGGTCCAACACACGCGGGTAGTTTTGATGTCACTTATTTGGCCAGTCTGCCCAACATGGTGGTGATGGCGGCAGCCGACGAAGCTGAACTGAAGCATATGGTGGCAACGTGCGCAGCGATCAATGATCGTCCTTCTGCCGTTCGGTACCCCAGGGGAGAAGGTGTTGGGGTAACTTTGCCTGAACACGGCGAACCCTTGGAAATAGGAAAAGGCCGGATCGTTCAAAGAGGCTCGAAAATAGCTATTCTGTCCCTTGGTTCGCGTCTATCAGAAGCGCTTGAAGCTGCAAAGCAGTTGGAAGCAAGGGGGCTGTCCACTACAGTTGCTGATGCACGCTTCGCCAAACCAATTGATGAGCAAATGATCCGTGACCTGGCTGCCAGCCATGATTTGTTGCTCACCATTGAAGAGGGTTCGATTGGTGGTTTTGGGGCTCATGTGATGGATTTCTGCGCAGAAGAGGGCATACTGGACGGCCGACTGCGCGTCAGAGCAATGAAACTACCGGACGTATTTATCGACCATGGCAAACCCGCAGACATGTATGAAGAAGCTGGGCTGAACGCCACAGGCATCGTTTCTACTGCTTTGAAAGCGTTGGGCCACAACAGCTTCGATCAGTCTGTGGCCAATACATGAATTCCCGATAGGTAGTAGTGGTTTGGCCAAAATTAGAGCAGATGTGGCCCTAGTGAACCGCGGTTTGGTTGAGTCCCGGACTAAGGCTCAAGCAATCATCATGGCTGGACTTGTCTTTTCTGGCGAAACGAAAATCACCAAAGCCGGGCATCCGATCCCTGAAGACGCCGCACTGGAAGTGCGCGGCAAAGACCACCCCTGGGTAAGCCGAGGCGGATTGAAGCTTGAAAAAGGGCTGGACGAGTTTGCAGTCGATGCCCGTGGCATGATTGCTATCGATGTTGGGGCATCCACAGGCGGGTTTACCGACGTGTTGCTCACCAATGGCGCTGCCAAAGTCTATGCAGTGGATGTCGGCCGCGGTCAGTTGGCTTGGAAACTGCGCAATGACGACCGTGTTGTTGTTCTTGAAAAAACCAATGCTCGCTATCTGGATGAAACCCATATTCCCGACCCGATTGATTTGGTCGTATGTGACGCCAGCTTCATTTCGCTCAAAACTATTTTGCCTGCTGCTATGGCATTGGTGAAACCTGGTGGGCACCTGATCGCATTAATCAAACCACAGTTTGAAGTAGGCAAAGATAATGTGGGCAAAGGTGGCGTAGTGCGTGACCCTGAATTGCACCAGGCTGTTTGCGCAGATATTGGCGATTGGTTGAATGCCAGTTCAGACTGGTATGAGGCCGGCATAGTGCAAAGTCCGATTAAAGGCCCCGAGGGCAACATTGAGTTCTTGATTCATGGAATTAAATCGGATGCCTGAAAGTATCACGGTAACGATTGAGAGCTTGGGTGCCCGGGGCGATGGAATTGCCAAGCACGACGGGAAACCTGTGTATGTACCCGGAGCATTACCGGGTGAAGTTGTCCAGGTGCAAGTCGTCGAAACGCGCAAAAGCGGACTGTATACCCGAATGTTGGATGTAAAAGAGCCGTCGCGCCAGCGGGTGCAGGCTAAGTGCCAACATTTTGGCAGGTGCGGTGGCTGCCAGATGCAGCATATGACCGATGAACTGTACAGAAAATGGGTTCAAGACAGGGCGAGATTTGCACTCGCTCAGCAAGGGTTGGACGAGGCTCAGGTCGAAGATCCGTTCATGGCGCCGCCCGAAAGCCGGCGCAGGGTGGCACTCAAGGCCCTTCAAACGGCTTCTGGTCTCGTTTTTGGCTTTAATGCGGAAGGCAGCCACCAGATTGTGGATGTTGTACAGTGCCCAGTGATGCATTCCAGCATTTGGGCTCTTGTGCCAGAGTTGAAAAGGCTGCTTGGTAATATACTGCCTCAAAGGGCGCTCGCCCAAGTACATGCGACTTTGACTGCAACCGGTATCGATCTGGTAGTGGATGTGGCGCATGAAATTTCGCTGCAAGAGCGAGAAGCCTGCGTGCAATTCGCGAATGATTTCAATATTTCAGCCTTTCACTGGCGATCAGACGGTTTTTTAGACCCTATCGTTGTCCGCCAGGAACCCATAATGGAATTCGCTGGCGTTAAAGTGCCGCTCTCGCCGGGTGCCTTCATTCAGGCGACCAGCGAAAGTGAAGCCGTTATGATTGAGCGCGTTCAGTCTGCCTGCTCATCCGCTGGCCGAGTGGCAGACCTGTTCAGCGGCATAGGAACATTCACCTTTCCGTTGGCGCGCCAACATCAAATATTGGCAGTTGAAGGCGCCTTGGACGCCGTGCAAGCGCTTGAAAATGCCCGAAATTCAGCGCCCGCTGCCGGCGTGAAGCTAAAGCAGGTTGTGGTGAAACATCGCGACTTGTTTCGAAGGCCACTCAGCGTCAAGGAACTAGCCGGTTTTGATGCTGTTGTCATTGACCCACCGCGGGCTGGCGCTCAGATGCAGATGGAACAATTGGCTCAATCGGGCGTTAAAACAGTTGTCTCTGTTTCCTGCAATCCCAATACGTTTGCGCGAGATGCCCGCATTCTAGTCGAGGGAGGCTATGAATTGAACACTGTTTTACCAGTCGACCAGTTTTTATGGTCAACCCACCTTGAGCTCGTTGGCGTATTTACCCGACCTTAATTTTGTGACTGTAGTGTTTTGGGGTGAAGCGAGAGCGGGCGATAGCGATGCACACCATCATATACACAAGCCGAGAGGCGCAATTCTTCTCAGATGAAGATATTGAGACGTTACTGGTAGGCGCACGCTCACACAATCAAGCGTCTGATATTACTGGTGTATTACTATATTTTGATTTGGTGTTTTTTCAGGTGCTTGAAGGCCCTAAAGAAGCCTTGGAAAAGCTTTTCGCCCGGATTGTCGAAGACTCAAGGCATAAGGATGTCATGCTACAAGTGAATGAACCTATCAGTGCACGTTTGTTCCCTAATTGGTCTATGGCTTATCGCAAACTCGACGGTCAAATTGCCCGCAGTGGCGACAGTATTGCTGACACTCTGGGCTTTGTAGCAAACGACCACAACACGATTGTGAGTCTGCAACAACATCGATTGACGAAACTGATCCAAAAAGTTGCTGAGGCGCTGGGAGCCTGAATTTAAGGGCGGCTCAAAAAGCTGCGAACCTCAGCTGCCGTGTCAGTTGGAATTTCTTCCATGGGCAAATGCCCGACACTTTCAAATACTTTCAATTCACTGTTGGGCAATCGTTGGTTCAAGATTTCAGCAGCAGAAACCGGGATCAAATTGTCTTCCGCGCCCCATATAATGAGAGATGGCAGAGCAATACCAGTCACGTCCAAATTCCTGCTGCCGTTTTCGCGGTACCATGCGAAGCGTTTTCCGGTGGCACGGCGATTGCCCGGGTGGCGCGCCAGCTCCCAATATTGATCAATCATTTCTTCAGTAACGATGCTTTGGACACTTACACTTGTTCGCAATCCCTCAGCCGCCAAACTGCGCGGTGTTACGTTCTCTAGTATCCAATCTGTGTACCAGCGACCAGCCAGGTCAAATGCGATTGGATAGTCCCGTTCTTCACCGGGTTTAGGCGGGGCATTTATGCCTGCCGCATCAACCAGAACAAGGTGCGTAAGGTCTTCAGGGTGAGCTAATGCATAGGAGAGAGTTACGCCACCACCCATGCTGTTGCCGCCAAGCGCAAAGCCCTCAAGACCAACGGTGTCCACAAACTCCTTCAGAAACGCAACCATGCCCCCATAGGTATAATCGTCTGCGGGCGTGGAGCCAGTCAGGCCATGACCGGGCAAATCTACGGAAACAAGGAAGAACGTATCGGACAATTGCGAGACCCATGGCTCCCATGTGTGCAAACTCGCATTAGACCCGTGAAGCAAAACGAGCGTATGGCCATCGCGATTGCCTTGCATGCGGTAGTGCGCTCTTGCGCCTGAGGGAAGATCGACAAAATCAGAGGCGCCGGTGGCATATTTTTCTGCCAGTACCGAGTGTGGAATGTCGGATGCCCAACCTTGGTATATTAACAACATCAGAATGAGTGCAAAAACGCCTGCAACATACTTCAACCATTTAAGCATTCTAATTCTCCCAAGGCTTGTCGCCTATCTCTTCGCCGTTCAATAGCGCCTCAAGTGCCGCAATAACGCTTTTTTCAACCCACCAGGTTTCGTTCAGGATTTCGAAATATAGTTCCAGGATTTTCTGGGGGTCTTCTTCTTGATTTGCCAGCGTTTGAGCGTCTCCGTTCTGACGCCAACGGAATTCATGCGCTTCAAATAATGCAAACACCTGAATGAGGGAACTAAGCTGCTCCAACTCAATGTAGCTTATTAAATTGGTGAGCTTGGCAATTTCCCAATTGGCATCCGTCAGCAGGGCAGGGCGCATGATACCTTGCCTGTACATTGTATTGAAAATGCGCTGGTAATCGTCAGC
Organism: Kordiimonadaceae bacterium; assembly: GCA_017640725.1. Classification (GTDB taxonomy): domain Bacteria; phylum Pseudomonadota; class Alphaproteobacteria; order Sphingomonadales; family Kordiimonadaceae; genus Kordiimonas. The sequence continues at coordinate 203,413 of JAEPQB010000003.1, forward strand.
AGTTAGATTTTCCGGGTTTTGCGTTTCAGCGCGAATAAAGTCCAAGTGTTTGGAATGATGTGCGTGGGCGGTTTTCAGGCGCGCAAGGTTTTCAGCGAGCTCTATATAAAGCTTGTCCAAAAGCTCGACTTTTCGCTGCTCACGCTCATGGTCTTCCCACCATTCATTAATTGCAAGAGCTAGCAGGATCGCCACGATAACTGCAGCGATTTCCCGACCGGCACTCAGCGCCATCGATTTTATGGTTGTTGAAGTTTTACCACCGTCTGCCATTCGCTCCCCCGATCAGGCATTGGGTTGCATGCCATTTAACTTATCCGCACTGTGCCCGGTGCAACATCATGTGGTCGGCGAGCACTATTGCCATCATGGCTTCTGCGATTGGCACTGCTCGAATGCCTACACATGGATCATGGCGACCTTTGGTCACCACATCAACGGCTTCCCCGTCACTGTTGATGCTTTGGCGCGGTGTTAGGATAGAACTTGTCGGCTTGACCGAGAAACGGGCCACAATCTGCTGACCCGTTGAGATGCCGCCCAATATACCGCCGGCCTTGTTTGATAAAAATTCAGGTTTTCCGCCAGCTCCGGGGCGCATTTGATCGGCGTTTTCTTCGCCTGTGAGTGCAGCTGCTCCCATGCCTTCACCAATTTCTACGCCTTTGGCTGCGTTTATACTCATCAAAGCTGTCGCCAAATCAGCGTCCAGTTTGCCGTAAACGGGTGCGCCCCATCCGGCAGGCACACCGTCAGCTACAACTTCAATGACTGCGCCTACACTGCTTCCAGCCTTGCGAATTTTTTCAAGTTCCGTAGCCCACGTTCTGGCAGCTGCCGTGTCAGGACAGAAAAGCGGATTGTTCCGGACTTCGTTCCAATCAAGGTTGTCACGATTGATGCCGTGAGGACCCATTTGCACCATGCCAGCACGGATTTTGACGTCATCACCCAGAATTTTACGTGCTACAGCACCTGCCGCCACTCTTGCTGCGGTTTCACGTGCGCTCGAGCGGCCGCCACCACGATAATCGCGGATGCCATATTTGGCATCATAGGTGAAATCGGCATGACCCGGTCGGTAAGACTGTGCGATGTCCCCATAATCTTTGGAGCGCTGGTCGACATTTTCGATCATCAATTGGATAGGGGTGCCTGTTGTTTGCCCCTCAAAAACGCCAGACAAAATCTTAACCGCGTCTGGTTCCCGACGCTGTGTCGTATATTTGGATTGACCAGGGCGACGCTCGTCCAAAAATACCTGGATGTCTGCTTCACTCAGCGCGATCCGTGGTGGCACGCCATCGACGGTGCAACCAATGGCTGGCCCGTGGCTTTCACCCCAGCTTGTGAAACGAAACAAACGCCCGAAAGTGTTGAAGGACATAAAACTTCCTGACTAATCCAACTGCGCAACTACGGCCTTCATTGAGGCATCATCCGTTGGCATACAGGTGGTGTTAAACCCTGCGTCAACATAATGGGTTTCGCCAGTAACACCGGACGACAAGTCTGAGAGCATGTAAAGGCCGGCACCAGCCACATCTTCCAATGTGATATTTCGCTTAAGTGGGGCATTTTTTTCGTTATATTTCAGAAGCATACGAAAATCACCTACACCGGACGCAGCAAGCGTTCGCATGGGGCCAGCTGAGATCGCATTTACGCGAATACCTTGTTCGCCCAGATCACGTGCCATGTATCGGGTGCTCGCTTCCAATGCGGCTTTTGCAACTCCCATGACGTTGTAGCGGGGAACCACTTTTTCCGCCCCATAATAGCTGAGTGTCAGCATACTGCCACCGGCAGACATCATTTTTTCTGCGCGCTGCGCAACTGCGACAAAGCTATATGCAGAAACGTTCATCGTCATAAGGAAGTTATCTAGCGACGTATCGATGTATCGGCCTTTCAGCTCATTTTTGTCTGAGTATCCGATCGCATGAACAATAAAATCGAGATGATCCCATTTTGCATGGAGCTTTTCGAACATCGCGTCAATCGACTCTCCCTCGGAAACATTACATTCCTCAAGAAAATCGGAGCCTAGAGAAGACGACAAAGGCTCAACGCGTTTTTTGAGTGCATCGCCAACATAGGTGAAAGCGAGTTCGGCGCCTTGTTCGGCACAAGCTTTGGCAATGCCCCAAGCCATGGATTTGTCATTGGCAACACCCATGATCAGGCCTCGTTTGCCTTCCATAAGTTTTGTCATGTTTGCCCCCTTATTGGTCAATTTTTAAGATGCTGGTAGCACAGCGTTCAAGGTTTGGCACCCTCAATTTGTGGTTTTTGTTCAGTGTTTTGCTCTTCTGTGTCTGGCGTATCAATTGATTGAATTTTCCGTCGCCGCTTGTTCATGACCGTATAAGCGGCATTCAGTTCACCACCAATCACAAAACCCAAACTTACAAAGAAACAGAACAGTTGCATAATCACGACGCCGGCGAGCGAACCGTATGTAACATCGTAATTGTCGACATATTTCAGGTAAACAGACAGGCCTTTTGCTGTAGCAAGCAGCACTGTGAGAGTGAATAACGAGCCAGGTAACCTGGAAGGACTATTCACTTTCCTGGGCGTAAGTGCCAGAAACATGGCGTAAAGTCCCACAAGAATGATCGCCGGACTTACAAGCATATTGAGGTAGCCCCATAATGCTTCGACGCCGCCAGTAACAAAATCAGGTACATGACTGGCCGCTGCGTTAAAAAGTGCCGGCCCTAAAACCTGAATTGACATCGCAATAATCACGGCGGTTGCCCCAAATATGATGATGGCCAAACTCTCCAGGCGCCTAATCCATGCGGCGTTGGCATTTTGGCGGCCGTATGCCTTGATGAGGGCATCACGTGCAGCCTCTACCACCAGAGCGGCCGTCCAGATGGAAAATAAAATAGACCCCGTCAGCAAGCGTTGGCTTGTATTTGCAATGATGCCCTGTATTGGTCCGTCAATTACGCTTGATACCTCAGGGGGGAGCACATCAAATAAGAACTCGATTGCTGCCAGTCCACCCTCTGTTTGTCCCAAAAAACCAGACAGCGCGACAAGGAAGATGATGAACGGAAAAAGCGAAAGCATCGTCAGGAAAGCCATATTTCCTGCTTCCGCCATACCATGATTGCGACCAAACTGCTTTAGGGCACGCTTCCAAGCGAAAGTATGTCGCTCCAGAAGTGGCATGTCAGCTGCTGCGGTCAAGAAAGCCCCGCTTTTTTCCTGAGCGAGTCACCGTCTTGGCCACCCCATTCTTTAATGGCTTTTTCGAGTTTGGTATCGCGTTTGGGAGGTGCCATAATTTTGAGCGCAACATACATGTTACCAGTCGCGGATTTGGTTTCCACGCCTTTACCCTTTAGCCGTAACCGTGTGCCAGACGATGAATTTCGCGGTATTCGGACCGTCAGTTTGCCACGAGGCGTCGGAACCTGGATGTCGCCGCCAAGAATTGCCTCATCAATCGAGATCGGCAAATCGAGGTGAATATCATTTCCGTCGCGTTTGAAATACGGATGCGTAGCGACCCGCACCTCTACGAGCGCATCGCCGCTTGGTCCTTTGCCAAGACCGGGGCCGCCTTGGCCGCTGAGCCTGATCACTTGCCCGTTTTTGATGCCTGCAGGGACTTTGATATCAACACTACGGCCGTCGTTGAGGCTCAAGCGCCGTGTACCACCATTGATCGACTCTTCAAAACCGACCGTGACTTCATAGCTAATATCCAGTCCCTTAGACTTAGGCGCCTGCTGAGTGCGATTGCCGTTTGCACGTCTACCGCGCGTGCCTCGTGAGGTCTTGCCAGCACCGGTGAAGCGGAAGAATTCTGAAAAAACGCTTTCGGCGTCGTCCATATCGAATTCGCGCTGCCTGTTGCCAAAGCCGCCCCGACCGAAACCACCGCCAAAGTTTGGCGCCTTTTCGTTTCCATTTTCATCGATTTCGCCGCGGTCGTATTTGCCGCGTTGGGACTTGTCGCCCAATATCGAGTAGGCAGCCGAGACTTCTTTGAATCGATCTGCAATACGCTGGTCATTTTTGTTGAGGTCAGGGTGCAGTTCTTTGGCAAGCGAGCGGTATGCTTTTTTGATATCCGCTTCGCTAGCTTTTTGTTCTACACCTAAAATACTATACAGGTTTCGCATGACGTTGTTTCTATTGGCAAAACAAATTGTCGGTCGTGACTTGGGCAACTATATACTGCTGCATATCGTCGCTGCAATCTTCGCTTTCAATTGGTAGGTGATAAAGTGCGCTTCTTTACTGAATAGCGGCTGAGGGTTACCAAATCCTCAAGCCAATTATTATTTTTGTGAAAATAGTAGATATAGGACAAATTTGTCATGGACTTGGCAGCATTTAGCAAACCATTTGAAACCTCACTGAAGTGGCTCGAAGAAGCAAAATCTTCAGAAGTTAATGACCCTACAGCGATGGCTCTCGCGACAGTGAATAGACGTGGTGCGCCAAGTCTTCGTATGGTTCTCCTCAAGGGTTGCGACGAGCAAGGTTTTGTTTTTTATACAAACTTCGAGAGCCGCAAAGGTGAGGAGCTGCAAGCCAATGCAAATGCAGCACTGCTTTTTCACTGGAAAAGCTTGCGCAGGCAGATCCGCGTAGAAGGGGCTGTGGAAGTCGTTTCAAATGATGAAGCGGACGCTTATTTTGCTTCTCGCCCTCGGGCCAGCCAAATCGGCGCCTGGGCATCCGCTCAGTCACGCCCCATGGCTGGGCGGTTCGAGTTTGAGGCGGAAATCGCTAAATACACTGCAAAATTCGGTGTTTCCGACGTGCCGCGGCCACCGCACTGGTCGGGTTTTAGGCTAAAACCCAACTATTTTGAGTTTTGGCGGGACAGAAAATTCCGTCTGCATGAGCGTAAAACCTATCAACTTTCAGATAACGGTGCAGGGTGGCATACGCAGGAAATCTATCCCTAGTTCTTTGACGTCAGGCCTATTAGCGTTAGGTTAATTCCAAAGAGTTCGCGCCATCATTTCTGGGGAGAAGATCATGGACGGCATGCATTATGTGGAAACACCTGAAGAAGACATAGCCAGTTTGCTACAGCGCCAGCGTAAGGCTTACCTCGCTGAAGGTGAAGCGACAGAAGCCGTTCGCAAAGACCGGTTGAAGCGCGCCCTTCAAGTCTTGATGGATAATAAAGACGAGTATGTCCGCCGCATCTCTGAGGATTTTGGCAATCGGTCAGATAGTACAACACTGTTTGCTGACGTGGGCGCTAGCGCGAGCGCCCTGAAAGAAGCCATCAAGCATGTTGGCAAGTGGATGCGCCCGGAAAAGCGGCCGCTTCAGTTTCCACTGGGGCTTCTGGGAGCCAAGGCACAGGTAGTGCCGCAGCCAAAGGGTGTGGTTGGTCTAATTACACCTTGGAACTTCCCACTTACCATGGTTTTTGTGCCGCTGGCTCAGATGCTGGCAGCAGGAAATCGCGTGGTTATCAAACCATCAGAGCACACTCCGCAAACCTCTGAATTATTCGCCAAAACTTTTGCAGAGAAATTTAACGACACAGAAGTTGCGGTGGTGAATGGTGCGGTTGAGACCAGTCAGGCATTTGCAAAACAACCCTGGGATCATCTGATGTTCACCGGTGCGCCGGTTGTTGGTAAATTGATTATGCGCGCGGCGGCAGAAAACCTCACACCAGTCACTCTGGAACTGGGTGGCAAGAGCCCCGTGGTTGTTGGTGAGAGTGCCGATCTCGACATGGTGGCTGAGCGTGTTGCCACCATGAAACTTTTGAATGCCGGGCAGATTTGCCTCGCGCCAGATTATGTGAACCTCAAAAAAGAAAAACGCGACACCTTCGTGGACAGCTATTCCAAGAAGGTAGAACAAATGTATCCAAGTATGCTGTCAAACGATGATTACACGTCCATCATTTCAAAGCGACACCGGGAGCGTTTGGAAGGCTACCTTGAGGATGCACGGGAGAAGGGGGCGGACGTTCGGGTGATTAACCCGGCGGATGAAGACTTCGCTGGCCAAAACCAGAGCAACAAATTACCGGCCGCAGTCATTCTCGACCCAACCGACGACATGAAGGTTATGCAGGAAGAGATTTTTGGCCCAATTCTACCTGTGCGCACCTACGAAAAAACCGAAGATGTTATTGAGTATGTCAATGAACGTGAGAGGCCACTTGCACTTTATTACTTCGGTGAGGATGAGTCCGAACAGAAAAAAGTGCTCAATTCCACCACCTCAGGCGGTGTCACTGTTAACGACGTGCTTTGGCACGGTGGCCATGAAACACTGCCGTTCGGCGGCGTAGGCAACAGTGGTATAGGTGCTTATCACGGTTATGACGGCTTCAAAGAATTCAGCCATATGAAACCAGTACTGAAACACCCTTCTAAAACCAGCATTGGCCGGTTACTCGGGATTGTTCCGCCCTATACGGACAAACTGAAGAAAAACGTCGACCGCATGATCAAATAGAGACCGCGGCTAAGGGAAAATTTTTAGGATGTCAGATAGTTTCACTTTCGATGGTGTTGCTTCAATCATCGTCGATGATGGTGCTGCCGGGCGCCTGGGCGAGATAATGCGCGACCGCTTTGGGCTTTCAAAGGCCATGGTTGTTACCGACAAGGGCATTACTTCTTTGGGGCTTGCCGATGCCGCCATCGCCTCTTTGGCGCAGACGGGTTTTGATCCGATCGTATTCGACGATGTTGAAGCCGACCCCGCCGAAAGCATCGTTTTGTCGGCGGCCCAGCTGGCTACTGAGCAAGGCGTCGGCCTTGTTGTGGGCTTTGGCGGCGGCAGTTCAATGGATGTTGCGAAGCTCGTTGCCATTCTCGCGAAAGGAGAACAAGAGCTTCCAGACATGTACGGCGTTGGCAACGTACGCTCCAGCAGGTTGCCACTTGTATTAATTCCAACCACCGCTGGCACTGGGTCAGAGGTCACACCAATTTCTGTTGTTACGACCGGAGCCACTACAAAAATGGGGGTTTCTGATCGAACTCTGCTTGGGGACGTGGCGATCCTGGACGCGACTTTGACAATAGGCTTGCCGCGGCACGTGACAGCCGCAACAGGTATCGACGCGATGGTGCATGCCATTGAGGCCTATACATCAAAGATCAAAAAGAACCCAATATCAGACACTTTGGCGGTTAGTGCGCTGGTGATGCTGGGGTCAAGCATCGTGCGTGCCTGTGATGTTCCAGACGACCTGACAGCGCGGCGGGATATGCTGGTTGGTGCGATGCTGGCTGGGCAAGCATTCGCGAATGCGCCTGTGGGTGCCGTGCATGCACTTGCATACCCTCTGGGCGGTCATTTCCATATACCTCATGGGCATTCCAATTCTTTGGTCTTGCCGCATGTATTGCGCTTCAATCAGCCTGCGGCTGCACCTTTGTATGGGGCACTTGCTTCCGCGGTAGGGCTGCCAACCGAGGCGCCAGGTGACAACACCGCTGTCTTTATCCGTTGGTTAGAAGACATCACAGAGGCAACGGGCATTGAACGCCGATTGCGCGAAATGAAAATCACTGAGGATGATCTGCCAATGCTTGCGAAAGATGCCATGTTGCAGCAGCGCCTCTTGATCAATAATCCGCGTGAAGTGAACGAAGCTCAAGCCCTCGAAATCTATCAGCAGGCTTGGTAAGTGACTGAAAAACTTGGCATCGCGCAATATCCCCACGTTAGCGACATCACAACCCGCTGGATGGACAATGATGTTTATGGGCATGTAAACAACGTCCAATACTACAGCTTTTTTGACACCGCGGTTAATAGGTACCTGATAGAAGCTGGTGCTCTGGATATTCATGACGGTGAAACGATTGGCCTGGTTGTCGAGACGGGGTGTCAATATTTCGCGCCGCTCGCGTTTCCTGATGTGGTTGAAGCAGGTGTTGGCGTGCGCCGCATTGGCAACTCTAGTGTGCGCTATGAGATTGGATTGTTCCGCAAAGGTGAAACCGAACCGGCCGCACAGGGATTTTTTGTGCATGTTTATGTGGACAGCAAAACGCGTCGCCCCACTTCATTACCTGAAGACTTGAAACGCGCCTTGGAAGCCATCCAGTTTCCCGGCTGACGATAAGGTGCGTTAACGTATCTGGGGAGTATCATGGACGTTAAAGATAAAGTAATTGTCGTCACTGGTGGTGCAAGCGGCATTGGCAAGGCCTTGTCTGAGCTCTTTGTAGCTGAAGGCGCTAAATTCATTGCAGTTGCCGACATGGACAGCGAAGGCGCAGAAGCCGTTGCAAACAGCCTGGGTGCCAAAGCCAAGGCCTACTCATTGGACGTAACCGACGAAGCGGCGACACAGGCAATGGTTGATGATGTTGCCAGTATCGCTGGCGATGTTGACTTGTATTTCTCTAATGCCGGCATTTTCTTCTCCGACGCGCCAGACTGGCAAGCGACGTCGCAGACCAACGAACAATGGCAAAAGATTTGGGAAGTCAACGTTTTGTCCCACATTTTGGCGCTGCGCGCAGTGTTGCCTGGGATGCTGGAGCGTGATGGCTGCGGTTTCATTATTACTGCGTCTGCCGCAGGCCTGCTCAGCCAGATTGGGGATACGTCATATTCAACGACAAAGCATGCCGCTCTCGGCTTGGCCGAAAGTGTGGCTATCAGCCACGGCGATGATGGTCTTTATGTTGCGGCACTTTGCCCACAAGCGGTGAAATCCAAGATGACGGCAGGCGGCGAAGACAGTTCTGCGGCCGGTGACGGCGTAATGGAGGCAGATGAGTTTGCCCGCCGCGTGCTGGCTCAAATGCGCGACGGACGGTTTATGATCCGTCCTCACCCTGAAGTGGAAGGCTACTTCAAACACAAAGCAAATGATTATGACCGTTGGATCGGTGGAATGCGAAAATTCCGTCGGACCCAAATGGAAAAAACCGGTCGCCCGATTTAAGAGAGGACAGACAAATGGATTATACAAAACTCCTGGATTTCACTGGAAAAGTAGTGTTCGTCAGCGGGTCTTCTCGCGGCATCGGCGAAGCAGTTGTGAGAGGTTTTGCCGCAAACGGTGCCAAAGTAATTGTTTCGAGCCGTGATCAGGCTGCTTGTGAAAAAGTCGCGGAAAGCATCCGGGCCGACGGCGGTGATGCGCAAGCCAAAGCCGCGCACGCTGGCCGCATGGAAGATGTTGAAGCCGTTTTCGAGTGGATTCAGTCCGAATATGGTCGGCTTGATGTACTTGTTAACTGCGGTGGCACTAACCCGTTTTATGGTTTGATCGGGGACACGCCCGAAGCTGCGTTCGATAAAACGATCGATGTCAACCTCAAGGGCCCGTTTTATCTTTCAGCTAAAGCAGTAAAAATGATGAAAGAGCAGGGCGGTGGCTCCATCGTAAATGTTGCATCTATCAATGGCATCACGCCGGGCCACCTGCAGGGCATTTATTCGATGACCAAATGTGCCATGATCAACATGACCAAGGCTTTCGCCAGAGAGTATGGTCATGACGGAGTGCGTGTGAATGCAATCTGCCCGGGCCTTGTGGATACAAAAATGACTGCTGTGTTTACAGCCAACGAGGAGATGCTCAAGTCGCACACTGACAGCTTCCCAATCCCGCGCGCTGGGGTGCCTGATGACATGGTTGGCGGTGTTCTTTATCTTGCATCTGATGCTGCGGCATTCACCACGGGCACCACGCTCGTGATGGATGGCGGTCATATCGCTTAAGGGTCGTTTTCATGTCAGATGAACTCAATAAAACCGTTGACGTCCGCGAAGGCGAAGAATTAGACGCAAAACTCGTTGATGCCTCCATGAAACAGCATATTGACGGCCTTTCTGGTGATCCAATCGTGCGTCAATTTGCTGGTGGAAACTCGAACCTTACTTACTCGATCCAGTATGGTGACCGAAAGTTTGTGCTGCGGCGCCCGCCATTTGGTACGCGTCCCAAGTCTGGCCACAGCATGATCCGTGAGTTTCGCGTGATGAACGCGTTGAAACCGGTATTCCCGGCGGTGCCCGATACTTACTTCCATGTATCTGATGAAGACAGCGCCTTTGGTGCAGAGTTTTATGTCATGGAGCAAGTGCTTGGCCGCAAGCTGGAACGCGATATTCCCGAAGAATGGGGCTTTGGTGAGGAAGAAGGGCGCAAGCTGTGCCTTTCGTTTTTCGACAAGCTAATCGATCTGCATAAAGTCGATTTCAAAGCCATTGGCCTTGATGATTTTGGTAAGCCCGAGGGTTATGTCGAACGTCAGGTTCTCGGCTGGAACCGACGCTACGAAAAGGCCATGACAGACGACGTTGAGAGCTTTGAGGACGTACGCACTTGGCTCGAGAAAAACATGCCGGACGGCGAAGTAGGACACTCAATCCTGCACGGTGACTTCCGTTTGGACAACGTGATTTTGGACGAGAAGAACCCGTTTGAAATCATTGCGGTGCTCGATTGGGAAATCAGTGCACTGGGCGACCCATTGATGGACCTTGGCAATACGCTGGCGTATTGGAGCCAACCAAGCGATAGTGACCAGGTGAAGATGATGCGCATGCAACCATGTTTGGCACCTGGCATGCTGACACGTGAGGAAATCTGTGACCTTTATGCCGAAAAGACAGGGTACGACCTTTCTTACTTCCCATACTATCATGTTTATGGGGTATTCCGCCTGGCGGTGATCCTGCAACAGATTTACTATCGTTATTATCATGGTCAGAGCAAAAACCCGGCATTCGCATCATTTGCTGGCCGGACCAACCTGCTTGGTAACTATGCCCGCGAATTGATCGAAAAATCCGGCATTGGTTGATGCAATTGATGAGCCTCAGTTTTGCTGAGGCTCAATTCTGCATAAGGCCAAACTGTGCTTTTATTCGCTTTAGCGCGGTATCAAGGCTGGGCACCAGGTCTTCATGTTCCTTGCGAAGAACAATATGGAATTGAATCGGCGAGATGACCTTTGTCATCACATTTGGTTCTTCACCCAGCATGGGCAAAGAAGATTTTTCAATTAGACCCACGTCTACTTTGCCAAAGTGAATATGTTCCATGAAATGGCCATAGGTGGACGCCATTACGGGCGTAATGCCACGCTGCATGAGCTGCGCTTCTGCCCACCGGTGGCCGCTTGTGATGACGACACGCTTTGACCTCAGGTCATTCAGTGAGCCAAGGCTCTGCGACAGCGGCTTTACAAAAACGGCGACGATTTCGTCCTGATAGAGCGGCGTGGGCACATAAACGACTGTATCCACATTTTGATCGGCCCAGATCTTAGTTCGCATCAGGTCACCGTCGAGCATGCCGTTGCGAATAAGCGCTTCAGTGCGCTTAACCGGGGCCTCTATATACTCAACGCATTGTCCCGCACCCTGGAGCACAAACTGGCCCAAAGTCTTCAACGGTTGTGCTCGTTCTGGAAGTGGGGGAGTGCCAAGCTTAAGACAAGACGTCACTTGTCTTGCGTTTGCCGTGCCGGATAACACTATTCCGATAACTAGTGCGCCTATAAGTCGAAAACCACCCAAAATCGACCCTCGTTAGAACTATTTTCTCATTAGTTATAACAACTTAGTGTCCGTTGGAAAACAAATTGTTTTCTGTTCAATCTTGAATGGAATCAGTTTTTTCGCTGCGCTCGCAGCGCCGCTACGGCGGCATCCAGATCGGCAATCAGGCTCATGTGCGCGCTACGTAGAACGATATGGTAGTCAATTTTTGCAATGGGCTGCACCGCGAATTGTGGTTTGCCTTGCAGGGGTTCGATGCCAACTCGCTCCGTTAAGCCCACGTCAACTCGGTCTAATTCAAGTAGCTCAAGATAGCGTGTGGCGGTGCTGGCAGTTACGGGCGTGATACCGCGTTCCGCCAACTGGGCTTCCGCCCATCTGTGCCCGCCCGTAATCAGCACTCTCCAACCTACGAGGTCATCCAAAGACTGCACAGAAATGTTTTTGTGGGCCAAAGAAACTGCAAGTATGTCATCGGTAAAAAGCGGCGTTGGAACCACCACAACCTGGTCTCCAAATGACTGTGCCCACACTTTGGTCCTGAGAAGTTGCCCATCCAAAGAGCCGTTTAGGGTGAGTGCCTCGGCCCTTCGCACAGGGGCAATAACGAAAGTCACGCAATGACCAACTGATGCAAATAGTCTTTCACCAGCCAGTTTTACTCTGTCCAATCCATGCCCCAATGGCAGGACGCCTAACTTCATACATGGTTTGTCTTGTTTTGCAGATGTCGGCTGGTCCGAAAAAACTAAAGTCGAAAAAACTGCTAATAACGAAAAGAGGAACCGCATGGTCTTGCTCCCATGGCAATGAAGCACTGGCCAACTATAGCAAAAAAGGTGATGTGGTTTCCATACTCGCCGTATTCTCGGCGCAAACATCCATACGACAGAGCGCGAATGTCTAAACATTGCCTCTAATTGTTCCTTATGTTTGCCGCTTTGTTAACGGGCTTGTTATAAAAGCTTGATTGGCAACGCTTTACTTAAAGGCGTATTTTACATCCGTGGTATCCGCTCGGGGAAAGGGGCGCAATATCCACACTGACGGGGTCAACCTGTAACCAGTGAGGGAGTGCAGTCTTATGAGCGAACGTTTGGCATTTTCAATGGCCATGGATCTTTTGTTCAACGGGCAAAATGTAGATTATTCAGAGCGTCCGCTAAGTCTTGACGTTATTGACACAATGGCGATGTTTTCAGACTTGCCGGAAAGAGCTCATGTAGGTGTGGTCGGGCCTGGCGGTGGCCGCTTGGTCAAAACATTGGCGAGCCGTGGCTATATCGTCGATGCTTATGAGGGCCGGCAGGAATGTCATGAGCACTTAGAGACCATGTTCGCCAAAAACAGTGCGGTGCGCCTATATCCGGTCAAACACTTGAATGACCCAATAATGCGCGGAAAGATGCGGTTTCATGCGCTATTTTGTATGGATGATTTGCGCGCTTTCAGAGAAAACCAGGAATGGACTGAAAACGTGCAGCGGATGATCCGTCCCGGCGGATATTTTGTTTATTCTCAAATATCGAACAAGCTACCGAGCAAACAAAACACGCTCTCAAAATACTTTAACCTTTCCGGTAATTATGACGTGAGCGAGCGTACGGCGCAGCAAATTCGGACCAGCTATTTGGCCCTTGATGACTGGGACCCAGATATCCGTCAAAAGAAAATGGCCATGGAAACGCTTGGCATTGTTGAAGCTGGCTCTGGCCTGCGCCGCAACATCATGAGCGGCGTGGAAGTGCGATATGTGGTTTGGCGCCGCAAGCAGACAGCTAAACAGGTTGAAGACGAGTCGATTCCAATCAAAGTTCGCGTGCCAGCTTAGGCCTCGTCTTTTTTCAACCGAAGAAGGCTTTCTTGTGCGGTGGAGGCGATAAGGCGTCCATCGCGGCAATAGAGGGCACCGCGCGCAAGGCCGCGGCCTTTGCCGGACCAATAACCTTCAGTTTTATAGAATATCCATTCGTTTACACTGAAGTTGTCCCGGTGGAACCACATGGCGTGGTCTAGGCTGGCCACGGTTTTAAGCCGGGGATCGCGCGGGATCATGGCGTGGGGGCGCAGATTTGATGATAAAAACGCAAAGTCCGAGATATAAGCAAGCAGTCTGCGGTGCAACGCCTGATCCCCTTCAATCGGTTCCTTGAGTTTCAGCCAATACCCCGTTACGGGGTCCTTGGGTTTGATGTCTTCCAGGTCCATTCGGTCGATAGCGCGGGTCTGAAACGGCATGTAAGCGCGTTTCTTGCCACCTCCGGCATTGAAGGCCTTCAGGATCTTCTCATAGTAGGCTTCGTCATCGTCGAGGTCTTCAGGCTGCGGGACGTCGGGCATGTCGATCTGGTGCGAAACGCCTTCCTCACCCACATGAAATGATGCAGCCAACGTGAAGATTGCCTCTCCGTTTTGAATGGCAACAACCCGGCGGGTCACAAAACTCCGCCCATCACGAATTGGGTCGACATCATAAATAATTGGTCTGTCCGCTATGCCGGGCCGCAAAAAATACCCGTGTAAAGAATGAAGTTTGTAGTCGGGTTCCACTGTTTTTTCAGCAGCTTCCATGGCCTGCGCAACAACGTGGCCGCCAAAAACATGTTTGTTCGGCCAATCGTTCGGTTGGCCCTGAAATAGCAATCGATCAAGCTGCTCGACCGCCAAACGGTCTAGCACTTCAGCAACAGTAGACATTCAACGTAACCCTTTGAACGGTTTAATCTCTATAGCTTGGATCCATGCGGTCCAGTTTGCGCAGAATTGCTGGCCAGACAAAATTGTCGGCTCCGCCAGCGCCGGCAACGACCCTGAGGTCGCGCAGTGCGGTCTCTATTGATTGCTGGCTCGGGCTGTGGATAGGCATGCCGGTCGCGCGGGTCAAAACCTGAATTTTGCAAGCCTTCTCCAGGAAGAACATAGCTTCAAATGCCTGCGCAACAGTTGGTCCAACTGTCAGAGTGCCGTGATTTCGCAAAATGAGTGCGCTTTTGTCACCCATATCGGCAACCAGTCGTTCCTTCTCACCGTCATTGACCGCGAAGCCCTCATAATCATGATAAGCAACTTGAGCCCACGCCGGAATGGAACTCTGTGCCAACAACTCCAGACCACTTTCCAGATTGGAAACGGCAATGCCATAATCGGTATGGAGGTGAAGAACACAGCCAGCATCTTCCCGCGCTTCATGAATGGCGCTATGGATAACAAACCCTGCAGCATTTGGGATGTAAGGCGTTTCCATCAACGCATTGCCGTTAAGATCCACCTTGATCAGGCTTGACGCGGTCATTTCTTCAAACATCAAGCCAAGCGGATTAATCAGGAAGTGATGATCGGTGTTTGGTACGCGCGCGGAAATATGTGTGTAAATAAGGTCGTCCCACCCATAGTGCGCGCACATCCGATAAGCTGCCGCCAAATTCACGCGCGCTTCCCATTCTTCTTCAGAAACCTGGTCTTTTACAGATGGAATGTCCAGAACGCCCGGTTTACTCATGGCTGCTACCTCCTTCGAACATGCGTGGTGGATGTTTTTCCCTGATCGTTAACCTAGATCGAAACAGGAGATGGGCCAAGCTCCGATCAAAAAAACTGATCTATCGCTTATTTTTGGGGCGACGGAAGAAATAGCTGCGCACAGGTGCACGCACCACCCCAGCGACGGATTGAACAGCGAGCGGGGCATGGTCTTCTGCGTCCTTGATCCACTTGTCCGACCGGAAACGAGCAATCAATAATATCGCCTTTACAGCATAGTCGGCAATTATGACGGCATACATGGCCTCCACAGGCCCGTTGAGCGCCAGAACCAAAAAACCGAAACTGAACCGACCAATTATTATGCCCGCAAATGTGACGATGAGCGGGAAGCGTGTTTCGCCGCCGCCTCTCAGCGCGCTGCCGATCGCAAATTCGATGGCCATGAGGGGCTGTATGATTGCCAAGACAATGATGAAATATTCAGTGTGAGCGCGCACTTCAGAGTCGATAGACAGCAGCGCCGCCAGCTCTTGTCGAAACAGAAATGACGCCAGCGCCATCAATGACATCACTGCTATGGCCATCTTCATGGCAAGCCAACCATTTGCTCGTGCGGCTTCAGGGTCGCGTGCCCCAAGGTTTTGACCGGAAAGCGTTGCACTGGCGGCACCAAAACCCATACCCACCACAATGCAAATGCTCAGGATTGTAATGCCAATTCCGTACGCGGCAAAAGCAGCAGTCCCATAACCAGCAACTAGTATCATGAACAGCACGAAGCTTGTTTGAATGATCACTTGCTCAAGTGCCGCCGGTGCCCCGATGCGCGCGAGTTGTGCCAGTCGGCTGGCATCAAACATCGCATGAGTTGTTGGAAAAAGAGGGTACGCTCTTGTTAGCCAGCGCAGCGTAAACCAGGCCACAACAAAAAGCTGCCCGAACGCTGTTCCCCACGGAATACCCTGGATGCCCATTTCCGGCAGTCCGAAACTACCATGCACCAAAACATATGACCCTATTGTACCGAATAGGGTGGCGAATGCGCTGAAGCGGAGCGGGCGAACAACGTCGCCAATGGCACGAAATGCGGTGGCAATCGTTAGTGCCAGTGAGAAAACCACGTTAAGAATCGCAGCAGGGCGCACGTAATCTACAGCCATCTGGCTTGAGACAGGGTCCAAATTAAACAGCCCAACAATCGCCTCGGCTAGGACATAGGTCAGCAGTCCCAAGAGCAGGGAAATTAGGACAGCCAGGGAGAGGGAGCTTGTTGTGGCTTCAGAAGCTTCTTGCGCGTCTTCTGCACCCCAAGCCCGTGCAACAACGGCTGTTGTCGCAACGGAAAGTGCCATCGAGGCCGCCATTAGCAGGAAATGAACACGCCCACCTGTCACAACAGCTGCGCTGGCCTCTGGGCCAAACGGCGCAACAATCCAAAGATGGGCGAATGAAATCGACACCATCAATATGTTGCTGGCAATATTGGGGCCCGCCAGTTTCCAAACCGTGCGGTAGGATAGTTTGTCCATAAACTCAGGTGCCCCGCGTATGGCCGTTTGTCGGCATGAATAAAAGCATAAAAACCTGAAGCCTGTGCTGAATTGACCCGCAAAAATTTAAATATGCCTAATGAGCTTGACTTAGGGCGTCTATGACCGATGTCACTCTGGAAACAGAACAAAATTCCGTATGGCAGCCATTCTGTTCAGATTTGGCGGCATTGAGTGGGAGAGAGTAATGACGGATCTGGAAAATTTCCGCAGTGAAACAAGGGCGTGGCTAGAGGAAAACTGCCCTGCGTCCATGCGCACGCCTATTCGCGGCGATAAAGATATGTGCTGGGGTGGCCGCAATTTCGAATTTGTTTCCGAAGACCAAAAGGCCTGGATGGAGCGTATGGCATCACGCGGCTGGACGGTTCCAACGTGGCCAAAAGAGTATGGCGGCGGTGGTCTCAATAAAGATGAGGCAAAAATTCTGGCTGCCGAAATGCGTCGCATTAAAGCCCGCTCACCACTCACGTCTTTCGGCATCTGGATGCTTGGCCCAGCCCTGTTGAAATTTGGTACCCACGAACAAAAACTCGAGCATCTGCCCAAGATTGCGCGTGGCGAAATCCGTTGGTGCCAGGGCTATTCAGAACCAAACGCCGGCTCTGACCTTGCATCACTTGCAACCAAGGCCGAAGACAAAGGTGACCACTGGATTGTGAATGGCCAAAAGGTCTGGACGTCTTATGCTGATCAGGCTGATTGGATTTTCTGTCTTGTACGTACCGACAATTCCGGCACCAAGCACCACGGCATCAGCTTTGTTCTCTTTGACATGGAAAGCGAAGGTGTTTCCACAAAACCAATCAAGCTGATTTCTGGTTACTCGCCGTTCTGCGAAACATTTTTTGATGATGTGAAGGTTTTCAAGTCCAACCTAGTTGGTGAAGAAAACGCAGGCTGGACCATCGCAAAATATCTGCTGACGCACGAGCGGACCGGTATTTCTGACATGGGCATGCCCACGCCGCTCAACATGCTTGCAAAAGACAAGTTGGGCACGGGCGAAGATGGTAAGCTCGCGGAAACAATGCTTCGTCACCAAATTGCTGACCATGAAATTGATGCTGCAGCGTTTGTATTCACGCTGGAACGCGCGAAAGACGAAGCCAAAGCAGGCGGCGACATGGGCGCCTTTTCTTCGATGCTGAAATACTATGGCACAGAGATCAACAAACAGCGTCACGAATTGATTGTGAAGACCAATGGCTCTGACGGCCTTGAATGGGAAGGCCAGTATTCGAACGACGGAGACATCGCACGCAGTTGGCTGCGGACAAAAGCCAACTCAATTGAGGGTGGCACGTCTGAAATTCAGCTCAACATCGTTTCCAAACGTATCCTCGACCTGCCGACCTAGGAATTTTTAGTCATGGCATTAGTATTTAATGAAGAACAACAACTCCTGAAAGAATCCGCTGACGGATTTTTTGCAGAAAAAGCCCCGATCAGCCAACTGCGTGAACTGCGTGACAGTGGCAATGAAACAGGTTTTTCAACCGAGCTCTGGTCAGAGATGGCAGAAATGGGTTTTGCGGGTCTCCTAGTCGACGAAGACAATGGCGGCACTGATTTTGGTGTGATGGGTGCTGGCATTGTGGCAGAGGCAATGGGTAAAACGCTCTCGGCGTCACCATACCTTGCGAGCGCAGTGGTTAGTGCTGCAGTTCTCAAAGCGGCAGCATCTGACGCGCAAAAGGCAGAGCTTTTGCCTGCGATTGCAGCCGGGGAGAAGATTGTTACGCTCGCCATTGATGAAAGCGCACACCATCGCCCAGAGAATACAGCACTTAAGGCGACGGCCGACGGTGACGGCTATGTGCTCTCGGGCATGAAAACTTTTGTTTGCGACGGCCATGTGGCAGACGCATTCCTGGTTTTAGCGCGAACATCTGGTGAAAAAGGTGATGCATCCGGCCTGAGTTTATTCCTTGTTGAAAAAGGCGGCGCTGGTTTGATCGTTGATCGCACCATCATGGCTGACAGCCGCAACTGGGCGAAAATCACATTTGAAGGCGTGCGTGTGGATGCGGGCGCGCTTGTGGGTCCGCTCGACGGCGCGTTTGATGCCATCGAGCCGGCACTTGACCAAGCTCGTATCATTGTTGCGGCAGAGCTGTTGGGTATTGCCCAGGAATGCCTTGATCGCACAGTTGAATATCTGCGCGAGCGCAAGCAATTTGGCGTTGTAATCGGCACGTTCCAGGGTTTGCAGCACCGTGCAGCGCATTTGTTCAGTGAAATTGAAGTGACTCGGTCTGCTGTGCTCAAGGCCATGCAAATGGCTGATGCAGGCGGAGACGTGCGCTGGTTCGCAAGCCTCGCTAAAGCAAAGGCTTGCAAAACCGCTGAACTTGCCACGAACGAAGCCATTCAAATGCACGGTGGCATTGGCATGACCGACGAGTTTGATATCGGTTTCTTTATCAAGCGAGCTCGTATTCTTCAGTCACTGTTTGGGGATTTTAATTACCACGCGGATCGTTTCGCCAGCTGTTCAAGCTACTGATTCACCGTCGTCACACACTGTTTGGGGAGAAACAATGTTTGATAGTTTAGAACTGCCACAGGTAGACCCAACAACGCCCGTTGACCAAGTGATTGGCATGTTGACGGCGGATGGGATGCCGTTTGCGACCAAAACAGAGGATGTGAAGGGCGTTGAACAAACTGTTTTTGCCAACCAGCCTGCCACACTCAAAGATGTGTTCATGCTGTTCCTGGCCCATGCAGATAAGGAATACATGGTCTATCAGGGCGAGCGGATCACGTTTGCAGAAACGCTCGCGAAAGCCAGCCAGCTTTCGCAGGCTCTTGTTGACGACTTTGGCGTAAAAAAGGGTGACCGTGTTGCGCTCGCGATGCGGAATTATCCTGAATGGCCAATTGCTTACATGGCAATTGCCGCGTCTGGCGGTGTCGCGGTCTTGATGAATGCCTGGTGGAAAGAAGAAGAGCTTTCCTGGGCCTTGAAGAACTGTGAAGCAAAGGTGGCGATCACCGACGCACCTCGGGGTGCTTGCGCTCTGCCGGTTGCCGACGAGCTTGATCTTAAAGTTATTGTGGCCCGCGACACGTTCGAGCCGCATGACCGTTGCACATCCATGGACGATGCCATTGACGGTAAACAGCCGATGGTTTGGCCGACGGTGGAAATGGACACAGACGACTTTGTCATGATGCTCTACACTTCCGGTTCCACGGGATTCCCGAAAGGAGCACCGTCAACGCATCGGGCAGTCATCAGTGTATTATTCAACTGGGTGGTAATTGCGCTTAGCCTCAAAATGTTAGGCCGTATTCCGGATGATGAAGATTTTCAGCCCGTCATGCTGGTGGCAGTACCATTTTTCCATGTAACGGGTCTTTTACCCGTGATGATGGTGTCAGCGGTTGTTGGGCGCAAACTGGTGATCATGCACAAGTGGGATGTGGACGAGGCCTGCCGGCTGGTTGAGGCGGAAGGCGTCTCTACCTTCACTGGCGTGCCTACCATGAGCTATGAGATGGCTCAGTTGGCAAAAACTGGCAAATATGACATGTCGACGCTCACTGATATGGGCGGCGGCGGCGCTGCACGCCCCGCGGAGCATGTTCGCCTTATCAAGGAAGTGATGCCGCAAGCCAATCCTGGCATCGGGTACGGTTTGACAGAAACAAACGCCATGGCGGCTCTGCTGTCCGGTGATGAATACATCGAACGTCCATCAAGTGTAGGCAAGCCAACGCCGCCGCTGATGCAGGTTAAAATTGTTGATCCTGCGGGTAATGAAGTGCCTCAGGGAGAGCGCGGTGAGATCTGCATGAAGTCGGTGATGAACATCACCCACTATTGGAACAACCCAGAGGCCACTGAACGTGCCTTCCAAGACGGTTGGTTCCACTCCGGTGACGTGGGCTATTTTGATGAAGAGGGCTATCTGTTCATCGTTGATAGACTCAAGGATATCATCATCCGGGGCGGCGAAAACATCAGTTCCCTTGAGGTGGAAGCGGTGCTCCATGGCATCGACGGTATTGACGATGTGATGGTCTTTGCACTGCCGTGCAAGTTGCTCGGCGAGATTGTAGGCGCAGTGGTCGTAAGAACTGACGCGTCTCTGACGGAAGAAGGGATTATTGCTGAGACCGGCAAACATCTCGCGAAATACAAATTACCCACGCAAATGTGGATTATTGACGAACCCCTGCCGCTGATCGCGTCTGGCAAGATCGATCGCAAGGCGATCAAGGCGCACTATCAAGAAGTTTATAAGTCTGAATTAGAGAGGAATGCATAATGGATTTGGGAATGAGCAAACGCGGCGAAGAGCTGCGCAATAGAGTTCGCAAATTTATCGATGAAATGGTTGTCCCGCTTGAGGACGAATACCACGCGGAAATCGGCAAAGCTGCTGGCGGTGAGCGTTTTGCTTTTACCCCGCGCATGACCGAAATTTTGGAGAGCCTTAAAAGTGCCGCCAAGAAAGAAGGTCTGTGGAATTTTTGGCTGACGGACAGTGAGCGTGGTTACGGGCTTTCGACCGTTGAATACGCTTTCCTGGCCGAAGAAATGGGTCGTTCTCACCTCGCCGCAGAAAGCTTTAACTGTTCTGCGCCTGATACCGGCAACATGGAAGTGATCGAGCGTTACGGCTCGGAGGAGCACAAGAAGAAATGGCTTGAGCCACTTCTGGAAGGCAAAATTCGTTCCGCTTACCTGATGACTGAGCCAGACGTGGCGTCTTCTGACGCAACCAATCTTGAAATGAGCGCGGTTCTGGACGGTGACGAGTATGTCCTGAACGGTGAAAAATACTGGGCTTCTGGTGCCGGTGATCCGCGGTGCTCGCTGTATGTGACTATGGTGAAAACCGGTGATGAAGAGACACCGCGTAAAGCGCGCCATAGCATGATTTTTGTCGACCCTGAAACAGATGGTATTGAGATCCTGCGCCCGATGATGGTGTTTGGCCATGACGATGCGCCGCACGGCCACATGCATATTCGCTTTACCAACGTACGTGTGCCTAAAGAAAACCTGATTCTGGGCGAAGGCCGTGGTTTTGAAGTGTCTCAAGGCCGCTTGGGCCCAGGCCGTATTCACCACTGCATGCGCTCCATTGGGGCTGCAGAGCGTGCGCTTGAACTGTTGTGCAAGCGCGCAACCACGCGTGAAGCTTTTGGCCGTCCGCTCGCAAAGCTTGGTGCAAACTATGACATCATTGCTGAGTGCCGTATCAATATCGAAATGACGCGCCTTTTGTGCCTCAAAGCCGCGTATATGATGGACACTATCGGAACTCAAGCTGCAGGGCCATACATTTCGCAGATTAAAGTCCAGGCACCGCGTATGGCGCTTGAGGTGATTGACGAAGCCATGCAGATGCATGGTGGCCGAGGTATCAGCCAGGACTTCCCACTTGCGAGCATGTGGCATGGTCAGCGCACGCTGCGTTTTGCCGATGGGCCCGACGCGGTGCACCGTATGGTAATTGCGCGCACCGAACTCAAAAAGTACCGCTCAAACAGCGTTTAACGAGTATTGAATGTCATTTGATCTCGACAATCTGTTTAGCGTTGAAGGCAAGGTTGCCCTTGTAACTGGTGGCGGTTCCGGTATCGGCACAATGGCAACCGAAGCTTTGGTGCGGGCAGGGTGCAAAGTGTATATCGCTTCGCGGCGGCTTGAAAGCTGCGAAGCGGTTGCAGAAGAATGCAATGCGATGGGTCCGGGTTCTGTTACCGCGTTGCAGGCCGACCTGAGCACGGAAGAGGGCACCAAAGCCCTGGCACAAGATTTGGCTTCCCGTGAGGACCACCTGGATATATTGGTCAATAACTCTGGGATGACGTGGGGCGCGCCGTTTGATGAGTTCCCAAGATCCAAGTGGGATGAGGTTATGGCGCTTAATGTGTCTGCCGTGGCTGATCTCACCAAAAACCTGATGCCATTGCTTCGGAAGGGTGGCACAGCTGATGACCCTTCAAGGGTCGTGAACCTGGGGTCTGTAGTTGGCACGCGGCCAGTGTCGAACCAAGCATATAGCTACGGCGCCAGCAAGGCAGCGATCCATCATTTAACGCGCATGCTGGCCAATGAGTTTGGGGCGATGCACGTAACGGTGAACGCAATTGCGCCTGGTCCATTTCCAAGTCGGATGATGGCGCATGTCATTCGCGATGATGCGCGCAAAAAGGCAATGGAAGCACGTGTGCCTCTGCACCGTGTTGGTGAACCAGAAGACATTGCAGGTGTTCTGCTGATGCTTTGCTCCCGAGCTGGTAGCTACATTACGGGCGGCATCATTCCGCTCGACGGCGGTTTGTCGGCAATGCCGTAGAATTCAAAACGAATCACGCCGAATCAGTGATTCGTTTCTTAATTAGTGATTCGGAACAAGGCTTTAGACCAACTTCTTGAATCAAAACCTTACTTCGAGCCATTTGGCTCAAAAATCGAGAGAGACGGAGGCTGATATGGCTGAAACTGTAAAAAAAGAAGATCTGGGTAATTACATTGGCAAAGAAACTGGCGTTTCGGATTGGTTCAAAGTGGACCAGGACCGAGTGAACCAGTTCGCTGACGTAACTTTGGATCACCAGTTCATTCATATCGACCCTGAAGCCGCAGCAAAAACACCATTCGGAACCACGATTGCTCATGGTTTCCTGACGCTGTCCCTCATTCCACATTTGGCAAGTGACGCAACTCTCAATGTTGAGGGTACCGTTATGGGCATCAACTACGGCAGTGACAAAGTGCGCTTCCTCGCGCCCGTGAAAGTGGGCAGCGAAATTCGTGCGCGGTCCAAACTGTTGAGTGTTTCGGAAAAGCCGGGCAATCGCCTGCTTTTGAAAAGCGAAGTGACAATGGAGATCAAGGACGAGAAAACACCGGCCCTGATCGCCGAAACTCTGACCATGATTGTGGTCGGTGGATAATTTTTTAACCCAATGAATTTTTTGTTCGGAGAGTTTTTATGAGTATTTCCTATGAAGGCAAAGTTGCCATTGTAACAGGGGCCGGGGGCGGCCTTGGTCGCAGCCATGCGCTTGCACTTGCTGCGCGCGGTGCCAAAGTTGTGGTGAACGACCTGGGCGGCGACGTGCACGGTGAAGGCGGTTCTTCTTCTGCCGCAGAAGCCGTTGTTAAAGAGATTGAGGACGCAGGCGGTGAAGCCATTGCCCACGGTGCCAATGTTTGTGATGAGGGGCAGGTTGCTGACATGGTCAAAAAGACCATGGACAAGTGGGGCCGCATTGACATCCTGATTAACAATGCCGGCGTTCTGCGTGACAAGACCTTCACAAAAATGGACCTCGCTGACTTTAAATTCGTGATGGACGTTCACGTGATGGGCACAGTGACATGCACCAAAGCAGTTTGGGATATCATGCGTGAGCAGGCGTACGGTCGTATCGTAATGACTACATCATCGTCTGGTCTGTATGGCAATTTTGGCCAAAGCAACTATGGCGCGGCCAAAATGGCTGTTGTTGGCTTCATGAATACGCTGTGCCTCGAAGGCGCGAAATACAACATCAATGTCAACTGTTTGGCGCCGATGGCGGCAACACGTATGACGGAAGGCCTTCTGCCTCAAGCCGCACTTGACCTTTCTACACCCGAGTCAGTAACCGCTGGTCTTCTCACTTTGTGTGATGACGATGCACCCAACCGTACCATTCTTGCGGCGGGCGCAGGTGGGTATGCCAAGGCTGTTGTCTACGAAACAGAAGGCATTTACCTGACGCCAGACGAGCAAACACCAGAAAATGTGCGCGCCGGGTTTGACGATCTTTCTAACGCCGAAGGCCAGCAGGAGCTGGTGCAGGGCGGTCAACAATCCATGAAATTTATCGGCAAGGCCGCTGCGGCACTTGGCGTCAAAGTAGGATAGGAATTTATCATGCGTGAAGCAGTCATTGTATCTACTGCAAGAACCCCAATTGGCCGCGCGTATCGCGGC
The DNA here is from genome assembly GCA_017640725.1 of Kordiimonadaceae bacterium. GTDB lineage: Bacteria > Pseudomonadota > Alphaproteobacteria > Sphingomonadales > Kordiimonadaceae > Kordiimonas. The sequence goes on from JAEPQB010000003.1 coordinate 227,888, forward strand.
TCACTCAACGCAACACTTGGCCCAACTCTCGGTGCTCACTCTATTTCGGCCGCCGTTGAGCGCGCAGGCATTGAAGGCGCCGAAGTTGATGACGTGATTATGGGCTGTGCGCTGACGCAGGGCACGACTGGCGGCAACATTGGCCGAACAGCTGCACTGCGCGCTGGTCTGCCAACAACTGTTGCTGGCATGACCATCGACCGCCAGTGCTCATCTGGCATGATGGCGATCGCGACAGCCGCCAAGCAAATCATCAGTGACGGTATGGACATTGCCGTTGGTGCCGGCATCGATAGCATTTCGGTCGTTCAAAATGAAAATATGAACCGTTTCCAGGCAGTTGATAAGAGCCTGGTTGCCATGCACGAGCACACCTACATGCCAATGCTTCAAACGGCGGAAGTGGTAGCTGAGCGCTATGGTATTGGTCGTGAAGAACAAGACGCCTATGGCCTGCAGTCTCAGCAACGCACTGCGGCGGCGCAGCAAGCAGGCAAGTTCGACGACGAGATTGTACCAATTACAACCAATATGGCTGTGGTGAACAAAGAAACCAAAGAAATGACTTTCCACGAAGTCACACTGGAAAAAGACGAAGGCAATCGCCCAGAAACAACGGCTGAAGGCCTTGCCGGTCTGAAAACAGTGATCGAAGGTGGAACAATCACGGCGGGTAACGCCAGCCAGCTTTCAGATGGTTCCGCAGCGTCAGTGCTGATGGAAGCCAAAGTTGCTGAGCGCAAAGGCCTACAGCCGCTGGGTATCTACCGCGGCATGGCTGTAGCTGGTCTTGACCCCGACGAAATGGGTATCGGCCCTGTGTATGCCATTCCTAAGCTGTTGGAGAAGAATGGCCTTAAAATGGATGACATTGGCCTGTGGGAGCTGAATGAAGCCTTCGCTGTGCAAGTTGTCTACTGTCGCGACAAACTTGGCATTCCAAACGAGCTGTTGAATGTGAACGGTGGCGCGATTTCCATTGGTCACCCATACGGCATGTCTGGTGCGCGTATGGTTGGTCATGCTCTCATTGAAGGCAAGCGCCGTGGTGCGAAGTATGTTGTCTGCACTATGTGTGTTGGCGGCGGCATGGGTGCAGCTGGCCTGTTCGAAGTAGCTTAAGGGCGAGAGAGGAAACGCGATGAAAGCCGTTTTGTGCAAAGAGCTTGGACCAGCTGACAAGCTGGTTGTTGAAGAGACCGCCGACCCAGAGGTGGCACCAGGTCATGTGCTTGTGGATGTGAAGGCTGCTGGCCTGAATTTCCCTGATACACTGATCATTGAAGGTAAGTACCAGTTCAAGCCTGACTTGCCTTTCACGCCTGGTGGTGAAGGAGCCGGCGTGATTTCGGCCGTTGGCGAGGGTGTTTCGCACCTGAATGTTGGCGATAAGATTATCTTCATGTGCCAGACGGGCGCGTTTGCAGAAAAGGTGGTGGTTCCGGCCATCACCGCCATTCCCATGCCAGATGGTTTGTCATTTGAAATGGCGGCTGGAATTACACTCACATATGGCACCAGTTATCATGCCCTGAAGCAGCGTGCGCAATTGAAAGAAGGGGAGACCGTTCTTGTTCTAGGTGCTGCGGGCGGTGTTGGTATCGCAACCGTTGAGCTAGCGAAAGCGATGGGCGCCAAGGTCATTGCCGCAGCAAGTACGGACGAAAAACTGGAGTTTTGCAAAGCTTCTGGCGCTGACGAGCTGATCAACTATTCAACGGAAGACATGAAAACGCGGCTCAAGGAGATCACGGGCGGCAAAGGTGTGGATGTGATTTACGACCCGGTAGGGGGTGACTACACAGAAACAGCTTTCCGCAACATGGCACCGAACGGTCGCCATTTGGTAATTGGCTTTGCGGCTGGTGATATTCCGAAAGTGCCAATCAATCTTTGCCTCCTGAAGCAGGCATCGCTCGTTGGTGTGTTCTGGGGCGCTTGGGCAGGCAAAAACCCGTCTGATCAAATCCAAAATATGAAAGAGATCTTGGGTATGGTTGCCTCTGGCCAGGTGCGCGCGAGTGTGAACGATGTGTTCCCGCTGGATGATGTTGAGGCGGCTTACGCTTGCCTGACTGAGCGCCGCGCCAAAGGTAAGGTCATTCTGACTACTTAGCCTTAACCAAAATAGATGATAGAAGGCGGGCCTTCGGGGCCGCTTTTTTTATTTCTAGACTGATCAGTCTTGATTACGTCACAAACTGCAATATTCTCCTTCCTTCAGGGAGTTGAGTTGAATGAGCGCTTTACAGCTGATCGCTGGCAAGACGGCCAAACAACGCATCGAAGAACATGGTTTGACGCCAAGTCTTCTGCGGATGATCGTGGGCGCGTCTGGTGGGCCGAAGTGGTTGGTGCTCAAAGGTCTCGACAGGTTCCTGTGTCATGAGTTTCTGCCCAAAGCCGATCAGAAAATCGATCTTGTTGGGTCATCAATCGGTGCGTGGCGAATGACTGTCTATGCGCACCCGGAACCAGGGCGTATTTTCGACGAGTTTTTGCGGGGCTATTTCAGTTTTAGAACAGAGCACGCCAAAACCACAGAAGAGCTTACAAAAGTTTCGTACGACATTATTCATCAGCTGTTTACTGAGCAGGAGACCGATCGGCTTCTGACCAATGCCAACCGCAATCTGAATATCATCGCGGTTCGGGGAAAAGGCATTGCCGGCAGTCGGCAGGCATGGATAGAGGCGCTGGGCATACTTGTATCGGCTTTTGCAAACTCGATCGACCGTAGGCACCTCAAGTCTCATTTCGAGCGCGCTATTTTTCATTCTCAGGGCATAGCAAACCCTGAAGCATGGCAAGGGTTTGACATCCTTGAAGCACAGTTAACCTCGCGCTCTCTCGCGGATGCATTGATGGCCAGTGGCTCGATCCCGTTTTTGTCAGCGCCCGTTGTTGATATTGAGGGCGCTGAAAAAGGCGTTTACCGCGATGGCGGTGTGATTGACTATCATTTTGATGTGCCTTGGCACTATCCTGATGGCATCATCCTTTACCCGCATTTTTACGGCCATATTGTACCGGGCTGGTTCGACAAATCAAAGCCAGCTCGTCACGCCGCAGGTGCGGTCTGGGACCAAATGCTGATGCTGGCACCCACGGACGAATTTGTCAGCGCATTGCCGGGCGGAAAAATCACAGATCGCAAAGATTTCACACAAATGTCGGATGACGAACGGCTGTCGTGTTGGAACACTGTTATCAGCAATAGTGAAAAACTGGCGGACGAATTTGCGGAATTGCTGGACGATCCCGGTAAATTAATTGACAGTCTACAACCTGCACCCGGTACATAGCGATATCTGGGGTTGAGTTTAGTTGAAGGAGAGACAATGGCGACAACACATACAAGCAGCATTCCATTCACTGCGGATGACCTTCTCTCCAACCATCTGGGCGACTTTGTAGACGAGTGTGTCGATCTCCACGGCGATAAAAAAGCCGTCAGCTGCGTTTTGCCCACTGGGCACACGCAAACCATGACATTCAACGAGTTGGGCCGATATGCTGACGCCGTTGCAGCATATTTGAGGGAAGAATTGGGCTTGGTTTCTGGCGATGTTGTTGCGCTGCAGTCGCCAAACGCGTTGGCATATCTTGTTGTTGCATGTGGCGTGTTTAAAGCGGGCCTGACAATCACCAATGTTAACCCCCTGTATACGGTAGACGAAACAAACCATCAGCTGAAAGACAGCGGGGCTAAAGTTTGGTTCGTGATTGATGTTTTTGGCGACCGTGTTGCCAACTCAGTGGCGGGTACAGGCGTTGAGCGGGTTTATAAACTCTCACTTTTGGACTTTTATCCCACCGCACAGCGCATGCTGCTCGGTGCAGCGATGAAGTATGTCAAGAAGGCTATCCCGGCGTTTGAAGGGGAGCTTGCGGGTTCGATGCGGTCTGTCATCAATACGGGGCTGAAACATTTGAAGCGGGTAGGCGACACGTCCCGGTACCGCGAAGGCCAGTCCATCAATGATGTAGCTGTTTACCAGTACACAGGTGGTACCACAGGCCGGAGTAAGGGCGCTGAACTCACTCACTACAATGTGGTCGCAAATTTATCGCAAGGAGACATTAGAGAAGAAAAATTGGAGCAAATGGAATCTGACACAATGCTTCTAATTCTACCGCTCTATCATGTTTATGCGCTGGCTGTTGGGGCCTTGTCGAGCCTTAGGAACGGTGTGCATGTTGTGTTGATGCCCGTTCCGCGCCCGCTTGAAAATTTGCGGCATGCCTTCGAGAATTTTGACATCAGCATCTTGCCAGGGATCAATACACTTTACATTGGTCTGATGCAGGAAACCTGGTTTTTGGAAAGCCCACCTCAGTCTTTGCGGGCCTGCTACTCGGGTGCAGCTCCTTTGCAACCAGCGACAGCAGACGCTTGGGAAAAACTGACGGGTCAGCAGATTTATGAAGGGTATGGCATGACGGAATGCACGTGTGCCGTTACAGCTATGCCGTTCAATAAACCGCCCAAGCGTGGCACCTGCGGCACACCGCTGCCTGGTACTGAACTCAGGATAGTGGACGGTGAAGGCAATGACCTGCCAGTAGGCGAGTCAGGTGAACTTTGGGTCCGTGGCCCTCAGGTTATGAGGGGCTACCTTAACAACCCGAATGCGACGTCAGAAACCATTGTTGATGGGTGGCTCAAGACCGGGGACGTTGGCAAAGTTGATGATGAAGGCTATCTGACAATAGTCGACCGGATCAAAGACATGATCATCGTTTCCGGCTTTAACGTGTTCCCCGTTGATATCGAGGATGTGCTGACACAGCACCCGGATATTGCGGATGCCGCGGTTGTAGGCGTGCAAGATCCGTCAACTGGCGAACGCGTTGTTGCGTACATTGTAGGCAATCAAGACAAACTTTCGGAGCAAGACGTGATTAGTCACTGTCGGGACCATTTAACCAGCTACAAAGTACCCAAAACGGTACGTTTCTTGGAAGAACTGCCGAAGTCGCCAGTTGGCAAAGTGCTACGCCGTGAGTTGCGCGACAGCGCAAACGAACTGGTTGATGCATAAACAGTATCGGAAACAGGGAAAAACTCATGGATTTGGGCCTAAAGGGCAAAAAAGCGATAGTGACAGGCGGTACACGTGGAATTGGCGCCGCAATCGTTGATCTGTTGCTGGAAGAGGGCGTTGATGTATCGACATGCGCCAGAAACGCCGCGGAAGTTGAAGCGCTGAACACTCGTGCAGCCACGAGTGGCCAATCACTGCATGCTAGCGTTTGCGACGTTTCCAACGCAGCCGCACAGTCTGATTGGATTACAGGTCGGGTTGCGGCCATGGGTGGCCTCGACATATTTATCCCAAATGTCAGCGGTGGCGCACAACCGGGGGAAGACGGTTGGAAAAGCGCCTTCGAGATTGACATGATGGCGACAGTTAGGGGCAGTGAGCAGGCGCTCCCCATTATTGCGCAAGCGGGTGGTGGGGCGATCGTAATCATCGCGAGCATCTCAGGCCTGGAAGGGTTTAGTGGCCCTAGCGGCTATGGGGCCATCAAGACGGGCCTTATTTCCTATTCTAGCCAGTTGGCTGAAGTGGCTGCAGCCCACAACGTACGTGTAAACGCGGTGTCTCCTGGCCCGATCCATGTGGATGACGGGTTTTGGGGCAAAGTGAAGCAAGAACAGCCAGAAATGTACGATGCTGTGTGCGCGCGCCACCCATCAGGACGCATGGGTACAACCAAAGAAGTTGCCAATGCCGCCGTTTTCCTCGCAAGCCCTGCCGCATCGTGGGTCGCGGGGACCAATTTGGTTGTTGACGGTTCGGTGACACGGCGGGTGCAATTTTAGTGTTTGACCTTTAACCATATATCAACAGTTACTGAGTATCCCGAGACTTGGACAAAAGCATCCGGCACAGGAACATGGACAGCAGCAAGAAGCCGACTATCAACATGGTAAAGAAATCCTTGGTATTCATGCCCCTTTTTGTGGCTTTGCCAACGATTGCGGCGGCTGCCTACGCCTATTTTTCAGGTGCGAGCACAAGCGATTTTTTTCTGCCAATGCTTGCGATCAGTTTGATCTGCAGCATTGCTGTGAGTGTCTTTTTCTACGTCTTTATGGTCAACAAAGTTATTATCCCCGGCCGGACATTTATCGCGGCTATGCAGAAGCTGTTCAATAGCCAACAGATTAACTCTACGGAGTTGGAAAGCGACTTCACTGGTCGGCCAGATATCAAAGACGCGTTTAATGAACTGCGCAAGCAGTTCGACATGATCCATGATCAGGTCATTGAATTGAACCTTACAAAGGCGCAGCTCGAAGAGGTTGTTCAGGAAAAGCGGCGAAACGAAGCAATTTTGAAAGAACAACGAGAAGCGTTTGCAAAGCTTGCAAATGAGCTGTCGAAAGCCAGAGACGCCGCAGAATCCGCAAATGTTGCGAAGTCTGAATTCCTGGCAACAATGAGCCACGAGATCAGAACGCCCCTTAATGGTGTTATCGGTATGGTGGATTTGTTGCGCGATACCGGCTTGGATGAAAATCAAAAGTATTTTGCGGATACCTTACAGCAGTCCGGTCAAACCCTGCTTACGGTGATCAACGATATTCTCGATATTTCCAAGCTGGAAGCCGGCAAGGTTGAGCTTGAATTCCAAACAACTCGTTTTAGCCGTGTTGTCGAAAATACGGTTCAGTTCCTGGCACCAAAAGCATCAGAAAAAGGCTTGCAGATTAATTGGATGCCCGGGCAGTCCATGCCCGATGTTATCGTTTCAGATGCAACTCGTTTGCGTCAAATTTTGTTCAATCTGGTGGGCAATGCGATCAAGTTCACTGAACGCGGTTCGATCGATATCGTAGCTGAACTGGTATCAAGCACAGAGCAGGGCCTCACGGTCAAAGTCGCGATTAAAGATACTGGAATTGGCATCGGCCGCGATGCTCAAAGGAAATTGTTCCAGAAATTCACGCAAGCTGATGCCTCCACCACGCGTCGCTTTGGTGGTACGGGTCTGGGGCTTGCGATTTGTAAACAGCTTTGCACACTTCTTGGCGGTGAAATTGGTGTTGAAAGTGAAGAAGGTGAAGGGTCAACCTTCTGGTTCACATTCGTATGCCAGGAAGGTACGGAGTCAGACCTCGCTGCCGATGTTGGTGGTTTTGAAGTCGGCGACATGCGCCATGCAACTGCTTCACGCAAATTGAAGATCCTGGTGGCTGATGACAATGTTATCAACCAGCGCATCATCTCTAACATGTTGAGCAAACTCGGGCACGAATTAGTGGCTGTGGAAAACGGTGCGCTCGCTTGCTCGAAAGTTGAAGAAGAAGATTTTGATCTTGTCCTGATGGATATTCAAATGCCAGTCCTCGGCGGTATAGATGCCACCAAGTGGATAAGGGCGATGGATGAAAGCAAAGCGAAATTACCCATAGTGGGCTGTACAGCAGACGCGTTTCCCGAACAGCTGGAACGCTTTAAGCAGGCAGGCATGCAGGATGTTGTTACGAAGCCGATAAATCGAACTCGGTTGCTTACTGCGATAAACGAAGTTCTGGATGAAAATATCCACATTGTTACCGTGGAACCAAGCCAGGGGCGCGGTAAAGCTCTTGTAGAGGGTTTGCCGCCGGAAGACGCAAGCCCATCAACTGGCCCAATGGCGAACGGCGGCGATGTTGACCCCTTGGATGCCTTGCTGGACGAGCTTGGATAGTACAAACAGCGTGACCGCCCAATCCTGGCGATTAGATTATTTTTTCTTTTTCACAAAAATATTAGTTGATCATGCCATTGAAATGGTCGATTTGGTGCGCACTTATGGTCCGTATTTTATCGTATGCATGTTTTGGAGAATGTTATGCCTGATACAACAGGCGCGCTGGCCGCAATTGGGAACACCCCGCTGATCAAGCTGAAGTATGCGTCTGAGTTAACAGGGTGCACCATTCTGGGTAAAGCGGAATATGCTAATCCTGGCGGGTCTCTTAAAGACCGCCCTGCGCTCAACATCATCGAAGAAGCAGAACGGAAGGGTCAGCTGGAACCTGGCGGCCTGATTGTTGAAGGCACGGCCGGCAACACAGGTATCGGACTAACGGTTGTGGCGAACGCAAAGGGTTACCGTACGCTGATCGTTATGCCCGAAACTCAAAGCCGAGAAAAAATAGATACGCTAAAAGTACTGGGCGCGGGCCTCAATCTTGTTCCGGCAGCACCATACTCCAACCCGAACAACTTCCAGCATGTTGCCCGCCGCATGGCGGAAGAGCTCAAGGCTTCCGAACAGCATGGTGTCATTTGGGCCAACCAGTTCGATAATGTCGCCAACCGCGAAGCTCATATCAAAACAACAGCACAGGAGATTTGGCGTCAAACAGATGGCAAGGTGGATGCTTACATCACTGCTGTTGGTTCAGGTGGGTCTCTTGTTGGAACAGGCATGGGCCTTAAAGAGCACAACAAAGACATTGTTATTGGCCTGGCTGACCCAATGGGCGCTGCCATGTACAGCTATTTTACGTCAGGTGAATTGAAGTCAGAAGGTAGCTCAATATCTGAAGGCATAGGACAGTCCAGGGTTACAGCAAACCTGGAAGGCGCCCCCATCGATGAAGCATTCCAAATAACCGACCAGGAAGCATTGCCTGTCGCATTTGACCTGCTTCGGAAGGAAGGCCTTTGCGTTGGTGCGTCCTCTGGCATCAACGTAGCAGGCGCCATCAAACTCGCGCAAAAAATGGGTCCAGGACATACCATAGTGACTCTGTTGTGCGATAGCGGGTTGCGCTACCAATCCAAGCTTTTCAATCCCGAATTTTTGCGTAGCAAGGACTTGCCGGTTCCTGAATGGCTTGAAGCCTGATCACACTTTTTGTGATTGCCACATTTATACCACAAATGACCCCATTCTGATGCTGAAGTAAAAGTTGATTGGGGATTTTATGTCTATAGTAAGTTCTGATGCGGTGACCTTGGCTGCAGCATCGCCTGACCCAGGTGCCATTCCGGATACAACAACAAGCGTAATTACGGGCGTATCATTTGGCGACATCATCGATGCCGGCGGGCGCGGGGACGCGCCATCGGTCGTGATTAACTTAAGCTATTCGGACGCGATCTTCTCCCAGATTGCTTCGGTTCGTGTTGATCTGGTTTCGCCCAACGGTGAGATTGTTTCAGAGTTTGCGGACGCGAGCGATGGTGATGATATCGAAGCACTGGAAGTTCGGCTTAGAGCTCAGTCTGTCAGCGGCGAATACGCCATCCGTCAAATTGTAGTGCAGTTTGAAGGCGACCCAGAGGTAACGGGTTTGCCAGCAAACGGATTAACTCTTGGCGCCGATGAAATCTCAAGCCTGATAAACGGCAGGTTTATTCAACTCACCAACGCCGACGAAGATCTAACGCCACCAGAAATTTCGGACATATTGCTGCCCGTTCGTTCCATCTTGGTGGACAATGATCTGCCACTTGGGCTGGGTGGCGGTGATTCCGCCGAAATCACATTTGGCGCGACAATCACTGACGATAATTCAGGCTTGAATGTGATTGAATTCGAGTTCGACATTGGGCCTGGATTTGCTGCTGTTATTGGTGCAGAGGTGGGAATATTCGGCGACCTTGATGAGGGCCCACAACAACTATCTGCTTTCAACACTGAATCTCCCGCCGGACGGTATATTTTTGAGTTCATTCGAGTCTCTGATGATCAAGGCAATACTACAGTATATACAGCTGACGACTTGGCGGGCTTGGGGTTCCAAAACGCTATTCAAATCGTCACGCCAGAAGATTTGCAGGACGCGACAAGTCCGAGCGTAGAAACAATTTCTCTGGGTGCGAATACCGTTACCATAGGTGCAGAGGGCGGACTGCTTACGGTATCCCTGAACGCAAGTGACGAGGGGTTTGGAGCGACAGGTGTCCAATCCCTCACGCTGGTACTGACAAATTCTCTTGGCAGCCGCTATGAGTTGTTCACAGAGGTGACGCTTGATGAAAATGGAGACGGTGAGGCTTCGTTTGAGCTGCCGCGGGACTTTCCTGCGGGCGAGTTCACCATTGAGCGGCTCAGTGTCAATGACGCGGCATTCAACCGTGAAGACGTTACCCTGGATGACATGACCTTGACGGTCACTAACAGCGAAGCTGGCGACATAGCGAACAATCGGCTGCGCGGCGACGACACGAACAATGTTATTGTGGCGCGTGCTGGTGACGACACAGTCATTGGCGGCGAGGGCGATGACAGCCTGCTGCTGGGTGCGGGCGATGACATTTCTTTTGCGGGCCAGAATGACGCGGGCGACGACACAGTAGTTGGTGGAGCGGGAGATGACTTGATCGCTGCCGGTGCCGGAGATGATTTGATCTTCGGTGGTCAACTTATGGATCAGGATGCGCAGTCTATAACCTTGCGAGCTCGCGAAACGCGCTTTGATGGTTCGGATACTGTTTTTGGTGGTGCAGGCGATGACACCATTTATGGCGGCAGTATTCGGCCAGCAACCGATGATGGTCCGCTGGTTCCAATAGACTTCGGCTCCATTGCCTCTGACGTTTTATATGCTGGAACCGGCGATGATTTTGTTCAGGGCTCATTTGGTGCGGACACCATTGGTGGAGGTCAAGGCGATGATATGCTGCGCGGCGGGGCCGGAAATGACACCTTTTTTGGCGGCCGGGGCGACACTGATGCTACAGGCATAAACGACAATATTGACGGTGAAGAGGGCAATGATGTTGTGTTTGCCTCAGCTGGCAATGACACCGTGTCGGGCGGTGCGGACAATGACACTTTGTTTGGTGGAGCTGGGAACGATACCATCAATGGGGATGGCGGTTTTGATCACCTGTACGGCGGAACGGGTAATGATGTGTTGCGAGGCGGTAGCGGTGCAGACACTTTCTATTTCAGGCCAGGCTCGGGTGCGGATGAAATCACAGACTATGACCCCAGGGAAGATGTCATTTTCCTAAGTGCCTATAGTGAGCGTTTCGCTTCGGCAACTGAATTGGCGTCAAATAGTCAGGCGACTACAATTGATGGTCAAATCGGGCTCCTCATCGATTTGGGTGATGGTGACCAATTGTTTATTCATGATGTTACGAGCTTTGGCCAACTCGCCATTGTGTTTTGACACAGCATTAAATTGGTAGACGGGTTCGTCGAAGAATGGTGCGCAGAGCGAAGCTTGAGTGTACCCGGTCAACACCCGGCAAGTTGGTGAGTGTGTGGTGAATGCGTTCATAGTCGGGCGCATCGCGCACCACCACCCGGACGATGTAGTCAACATCGCCGCTCATCAGGTAGCATTCCATCACTTCTGGCACATGGGACACGGCTTCTTCAAATGTGAGGAGTTGCTCCTCCCGTTGGCTCACTAACGAAACGCGCACAAAAACTGTGCCGGGCAGGCCCACTTGCTTTTCGTCAAGATGGGCAGCGTAGTGGGTGATCACCCCTTTGGATTCGAGATTTTTCACGCGCCGAAGGCAGGCTGACTCGGATAAGCCAATCCTATCCGCCAAGTCTACGTTACTGAGACTGGCGTTGCGCTGAAGTTCGTTCAAAATCGAAGCGTCAAATTGATCAAACATGATGGCAGATTATCCGAAAAAAATTATCCATATACGCAGAATATTGCAAGAATAGAGTAATTGACAACTGATAATGCAAGGACATGCTTCGGTCGTTGCAGTATTCTCTTCCCGCCGTTCACGTCACGGACGGCCACACAAGTTCAGTAATTGTCGCTTTGCGACCCTTTATGTGGGGAAGGTCATCATGCTTATTGGCGTGCCTAAAGAAATCAAAAATCACGAGTACCGCGTTGGTCTTACGCCAGCATCAGTTCGCGAACTGATCGCTCATGGCCACGAGGCAGTCGTTCAAACCAACGCCGGATTGGCGATTGGGTTCCCTGACGAAATGTACGTGGCGGTGGGAGCCAAAATCCTGCCAACAGCCGCCGATGTTTTTGCGCAAGCGGATATGATCGTAAAAGTGAAAGAGCCCCAGCCAGTTGAATGTGAAATGCTGCGCGAAGGGCAAATTCTATATACATATCTGCACCTGGCGCCGGACCCCGTGCAAACGCAGGGCCTTATCAAGTCTGGTGCGGTCGCGATTGCCTATGAAACTGTGACCGACGATTTCGGTGGCTTGCCGCTGCTTGCTCCAATGTCTGAGGTCGCTGGGCGGATGTCCATTCAGGCGGGCGCGCACGCCCTTGAGATGAGCCAGGGCGGCAGAGGCATGCTGCTCGGCGGTGTGCCGGGTGTTGCGCCTGCTAAAGTAACCATAATCGGCGGCGGCGTGGTTGGCACCAACGCGGCACGCATGGCTGTCGGCATGGGAGCAGATGTCACCATTCTGGATCGTTCAATTCGTCGCATGCAGCAGCTGGACGATATCTTCAAAGGGCAGGTTAAGACCATTTTCTCAACTCAAGACGCGGTTGAAGAGAATGTGCTGAGCTCAGACCTTGTGGTTGGTGCTGTTTTGATCCCTGGGGCCGCGGCGCCAAAATTGGTGTCTCGTGAAATGATCTCCAAAATGATGCGCGGTTCTGTACTGGTGGATGTTGCAATCGACCAGGGCGGCTGTTTTGCCACCTCCAAAGCGACGACCCACGAAGAGCCGACCTATGTGGTTGATGATGTTGTTCATTATTGTGTTGCTAACATGCCCGGCGGCGTCGCGCGCACGTCGACACTGGCACTGAATAACGCGACGCTGGGTCATGCGATCGCAATTGCCAATAAGGGATGGAAACAGGCCCTGTCGGACGACGCCCACTTGCTCAATGGCCTTAATGTCATTTCGGGTCAAATTACCTATGAAGCCGTGGCGCGGGACCAAAACCTGGACTACGTACCTGCAACAGAAGCCATTGGCGGATAAAGGTTTTTAGAGTACAAGCTCAGGCATGAACGATAAACCTGAGCTACAGATATTTGGCCTTGGCGGTACGATCGCCATGGCCCCCCATCAAGAAGGCGCCGGCGTACGCCCTTCGCTGACAGCCGATGATTTGATCAAAGCCGCCCCCGAGCTTTCCGACATTGCGCAAATCCGGGCAGAAACTCTTTCGCTCAAAGGAAGTGCAAATCTCTCTTTCCAGGAAATAGTGTCACTCTGTGAGCGTGCGGAAAACTGCCGCTCAGACGGGGTTATCGTAACCCAAGGCACCGACACAATGGAGGAAACGGCTTTCCTCGCAAATTTACTTTATGAGGGTTCTGCACCGCTTGTTTTTACTGGCGCAATGCGGTCTCCAACCCAGCCGGGTGCAGACGGTAGAGCGAACCTGCTTGCAGCGGCCCTCACGGCATTGTCGCCCGATGCACCGAGTGTGTGCGTTGTGATGAATGATGAGATACATCACCCTTATTACGTCACGAAAGCACATACGTCGAATGTGGCAGCATTCCAGAGTCCCATCAGAGGGCCGATCGGGCAAGTCGCTGAAAATACAGTCAATTTTCACCCAGTGAGGCCCGCACCACTATTCCAGAAACCGCGGAAGTTTGCGCCAGTTGCACTCTTGAGCGCCCTTCTTGATGATGATGGTAACCTTTTTGATACCATTTTGGGTGCAGGATACGCTGGACTTGTTGTCGAAGGATTCGGTGCCGGGCATGTTTCTGAAGCAATCGCCGAAAAACTGGCGGTTATTGCAAAGGATATTCCCGTTATCCTGTCTTCCAGAGTGCGCGCAGGTTCTGTGTTTGAGCGCACATATGGTTACAGGGGTGCCGAAATCGATCTTCTTAACAAGGGCTTGGTTCCTGCGGGCAGGCTAAGTGGTCGTAAAGCCCGCATACTATTGTCGTTGATTTTGGGGCTTGGGCTCGAAGATTGGCGGGCAGAATTTGTTCAGGTCATCAAACAGGTTTGAACCTGACAATAAAAACAAAGTGATGACGACAAGAGGTTTCGAGTGCAATTGATGACAGATGTTCAGCCCGTAAGGGGCTTGGGTCATATATTCTTCTGGTACGACAACTGGCGTTTGGCGGCACGTGTGCGTTCGCGCATGGTTGCCAATGGTTTTGTTGAGTGCCCGCTGGATGATGACCGCGTTCATTGCTTCCTGTGCGATGACCTGGAAACCTGTTTGCCGATCCTGTCAAACTTCCTCACTGAGCGAGAAAAACGTCAGATTTCGGTTTTAGCCTCCGAAACGACGCGACCAAACATCTTTGAATTTGGCCGTCTCAAAACTATCGCGCAGCATGAAACTCAACTGCTGGCGTTATGGCTTGGTGATATGCTGATGGACCGACGGTACCGGTCGTTAATGCAACCAATTGTGCATGCAAGCAACCAGCATGACATAATGGGCTATGAGTTTTTGATCCGGGGCTTGCACACAGATGGAACCGATATCCCTGCGCCCACATTGTTTGGTACAGCGGAGAGCTGTGACATGCTTTATGCGCTTGATATGGCAGCAGGCGAGAGCGCGACGCGCACAGCGCGGTTGCACGATATTCAGGAAGACGTCTTTGTAAACGTTCTGCCGCGTACCATTGGCGACGAAGCAGGCTTGGATGCCTGGTTGCAGGCTGTGCTCGCTGCTGCTGAAGTAAGCCCGGAGCAAATCGTTTTTGAGCTTGTTGAAAGCCAGCAATTGGGTGATGCAAGCGCGCTCAAAAATCTGGTTGAGAAATTACATCATCAAGGCATCCGAGTTGCCCTTGATGATTTTGGAAGTGGGTTCAATAACCTGGTTGGCCTCGTTGAGGTGGCACCCGATTACATCAAGATCGACAAGTCCCTAATTGATGACCTGTCGAAAGATGACAGAAAAGGCAATCTTGTGGCCAGCTTAGTCGACTCCGCCAAAAGTTCGGACATTGAGGTGATCGCGGAGGGTGTCGAGGATGCTGAAACGGCTGAAAAGCTTGTCAGTATTGGTGTCGATTATTTGCAGGGATATCATATTGGGTTCCCCAAAGATCAGCCCGTTACACGCGCCCCAATCGCAGTTTAATCCTCTGCTACCTCAATTTGGCTTTGGTTGAGTTTCATGAGGAGGGCTTCCAGCTGTCCTCTTTCTTTTTCCGAGAAATGCTCCAACAATTTCGCTTCGTAGCCGAGCGCTATGGGTACAATTTCACTGTAAACTTCGTTTCCAATTTCGGAGAGCGCCAGAACTGAGCGGCGCCTGTCTTCATTGGCAAAATGACGTTCAATTCGGCCGGTTTCGAGCAATTTGTTGACTGCGCGCGAGACAGCAACTTTGTCCATTGCGGTTCGGTCTGCCACTTGACCTGCCGATAAATCCGGCTCTTCACCTAAAACCGCCATCACACGCCATTCCGGCAGCGTCAGCTGAAATCTGCCTTCGTATCCGTCAGCGATTGATCGACTGATGCGGTTTGAAAGCACTGAAAGACGGTAGGGCAGGAAATCGGCCAGCAACAGAGCGTCCGACGGTTTGTCATTTTTTGTCACATTTTCCTCCCAGTGACCGTTCAGCTATTGCAATTAGTTTCGGATGAAACTAATATAAGAACAGTCAAGCGCACTGATCAAGTGAATCGTGCCTTCCATTCTTTTATATAAGTTTTTTTGGAGAGTTGAACCATGGCGGATCTGTTTGAGAACCCGATGGGCCTGTGCGGGTTCGAGTTCGTTGAATTCGCGGCTGCAGAAAAAGGTATTCTGGAGCCTGTATTTGAAATGATGGGCTTCACGAAGGTTGCGCGCCACCGCAGCAAAGATGTTGAATTATGGCGTCAAGGCGACATCAACTTTATCACCAACTATGAGCCAAAGTCTCCGGCAGCTTACTTTGCGGAAGAGCACGGACCATGCGCTTGTGGCATGGCGTTCCGCGTAAAAGATAGCCGTGCCGCTTACGAGCGCGCGATTGAGCATGGCGCACAGCCAATTGACGTGCCAACCGGCCCAATGGAATTGAAACTGCCTGCCATCAAGGGCATTGGCGGCGCCATGCTGTATCTGGTTGATCGTTTTGAAGAAGGTCGCAGTATTTATGATATCGACTTCGAATGGCTCGAAGGCGTGGATCGCAATCCAAAGGGCTGTGGTTTCAACGTGATCGACCATCTGACGCACAATGTGTATCGCGGTCGCATGGATTACTGGGCGAACTATTACGAGACGCTCTTTAACTTCAAAGAGATCCGCTATTTCGACATTAAGGGCGAATACACCGGGCTATTGTCGCGCGCCATGACTGCACCTGACGGCTTGATCCGTATTCCACTGAACGAAGAATCAGGTGGCGGCAATGGCCAGATCGAAGAATATCTGATGCAGTATAATGGCGAAGGCATCCAGCATATTGCCTTTTCATGTGATAACTTGATCGAGTGTTGGGACCGCTTGAAAGAGAAGGGTGTTCCCTTCATGACAGCGCCACCGGAAACTTACTATGCGATGCTTGATGAGCGCCTGCCAGGCCACGGTGAGCCCGTGAATGAACTGCAGCAGCGTGGTATTTTGCTGGATGGATCAACTGAAGATGGCGACCCGCGTCTTTTGTTGCAGATTTTCTCTGAAACTGCGATCGGCCCTATCTTCTTTGAGTTTATTCAGCGCAAAAAAGATGAAGGCTTTGGTGAAGGTAACTTCAAGGCATTGTTCGAATCGATCGAACGCGACCAATTGGCTCGCGGTGTGATTGGCGACAAAAGTGAGGAAGACGCAGCTTAGAGCTGCGTCCCAAACCAGGGAACCCGCTATGGAACTCAAACGCATTCATCATGTTGCCTATCGCTGTAGGGACGCCAAGGAAACAGTCGAGTTTTACCAGAAGCACCTGAATATGGATTTTCAGCTGGCGATTGCAGAAGATGCTGTGCCGTCAACTGGCGAACCAGACCCCTATATGCATGTATTTTTGGATGCTGGAAACGGCAATGTGTTGGCGTTTTTTGAATTGCCGACGCAGCCGGCTATGGGCCGCGACGAGCAAACACCAGAGTGGGTTCAGCACATTGCCTTTGAAGTGGAAAACATGGACGCACTGCTGGCAGCGAAAGATAGCCTTGAAGCTGCGGGCATTGATGTGCTTGGTCCGACCGAGCATACAATCTTTAAGTCGATCTACTTTTTTGACCCCAACGGTCACCGGCTTGAACTTGCCGCCAATACCGCAAAGCCAGGCATGTTGGATGAGTTGAAGCGGGTAGCGCCGGCTATGCTTGAAGAATGGTCAAAAACCAAACAAGCGCCCAAACACGCAGCATGGTTGCACGGCGAAGGTGAGTTCACCGCGCCTGGTGAATGATAAATAATTTCAAACGATTAGCAGATTAGAAGCTAGGGATACTTATGAAACTTGCATCATTGAAACATGGCCGAGACGGCAAACTGGTCGTCGTGTCAAGAGACTTGAGCCGCATGGCGGATGCCTCGGCTATCGCGCCGACAATGCAGGCAGCAATTGATGATTGGGATGCCGTTTTGCCACGCTTGCGTGGATTGTACGAATCCCTGAATTCTGGAGCGATGGAAGGCGAGGCCTTTGATGAGGCGGATTGTGCGTCTCCGCTTCCGCGGGCTTACCAGTGGGCGGATGGCTCAGCGTATGTGAACCATGTTGAGCTTGTGCGTAAAGCGCGTGGCGCCGAAATGCCAGCCAGTTTCTGGACTGACCCGCTGATGTATCAGGGTGGTTCTGACACATTCCTTGACCCGCGCGGCGATATTTTGATGCCGCAAACGGAAGGTTGGGGCGTTGATTTCGAGGCAGAGATTGCTGTGATCACCGGCGATGTGCCGATGGGCGTTGGCGCTGAAGAAGCTGGCAACCACATCAAGCTTTTGATGCTGGTGAATGACGTGTCGCTGCGTGGCCTCATTCCGGGCGAGCTGGGTAAAGGATTTGGTTTCTTCCAATCCAAACCGTCGAGCGCGTTTAGCCCCGTGTGCGTGACGCCAGACGAGCTCGGTGATGCGTGGTCCGGCAACAAACTAAGCCTGCCGCTGATTTCGCACTTGAACGGTGACATGTTCGGCAAGCCTGATGCTGGCATAGACATGACTTTCGACTTTGCGCAATTGGTGGCACATGCTGCAAAAAGCCGCCCGCTTGGTGCTGGTGCGATTGTTGGTTCGGGCACCGTTTCCAATAAGTTGAACGACGGCCCGGGCAAGCCGGTTAGTGAAGGCGGCGTTGGCTACAGCTGCATTGCGGAGATCCGCATGATCGAAACAATCGATGCGGGCGCACCGACCACACCATTCATGGACTTTGGTGATACCGTTCGCATTGAGATGATGGACGCCGCTGGGGCGTCAATTTTCGGTGCAATCGAACAGACGGTAACAAAGGCATAACCATATGAAACTATATGGGTATTTCAGATCGTCAGCTGCTTACCGCGTGCGTATTGCGCTTGCGCTAAAGGGGCTGACGTTCGAAAATATTCCCATCAACTTGGTGCCAGGTGTCAGCCAGCAAAAAAGTGAAGACTATCGCGCGGTCAATCCGCAGGGCAGGGTTCCTTTTTTTGAAGATGGTGCCGTTGCCATAAGCCAGTCACCGGCGATACTCGAGTATCTTGAAGAGACCTTTCCGGAAGTGCCACTGTTACCAACTGGTACGGCGGATAGGGCAGTGGTTCGCCAACTCGCAAGTTTGATTGGCTGCGACATTCATCCGCTTAACAATCTTTCGGTGCTGCAAACGCTCAAGCATGATTTTGACGCCAGTCAAGGCGCGGTCGATGGCTGGTATCATAAATGGATATTAGAAGGGTTTGGTGCGCTGGAGGCCTTACTAGCCAATACCGCCGGTGAGTTCTGTTTCGGCGACAGTCCAACACTCGCGGATATCTATCTAGTTCCGCAGGTTTGGAATGCCCGCCGTTTTGAAGTGCCGCTGTCTGCATTTCCGCTGATTGAAAAAGTAGATGCGGCCTGTAATGCATTGGAACCCTTCAAGAAAGCTGCACCGGAAAACCAGCCGGATGCGCCGCAAGAGTAATTGTGAAGTACCACAGAAAGGAAGTTCACCATGGAAATCGTCACGCGTTTGGGCCGCAAAGTCGAGGTGAATGAAGACTATACGGTCGATCAGAATTGGGAACAGTTCACCGCGGAAGAGCACGACCGTTGGGACCGGCTTTACGAACGACAAGGAAAGCTGCTTCCGGGTCTCGCCTGCGACGAGTTCATACAAGGCCTTGACGACCTGAGGCTTTCCGAAAGCGGCATTCCCCATTTTGGACGCCTTTCTGACCGACTGGAGAAGCGCACGGGCTGGCGCATTGTAGCGGTGCCAGACCTTGTGCCAGATGAGGTGTTCTTTGATCACCTAGCTAATCGTCGGTTCCCCGCTGGCAGCTTTATTCGATCCGAGGCGCAGCTAGATTATCTGCAGGAGCCCGACGTTTTCCATGATGTTTATGGTCACGTGCCCTTGCTCGCGAACCCGGTATTCGCTGACTATATGGAAGCGTACGGCAAGGGTGGCCAACGGGCGATGGGGCGCGGTGTTTTGCAAAACCTGGCCAGGCTTTACTGGTACACGGTTGAGTTTGGGCTGATTAACACACCGGATGGCATGCGCATCTATGGCGCCGGCATTCTGAGCTCAAAAACGGAGAGTTTGTTTAGCCTGAGAGACCCCAGCCCGAACCGCATTCACTTTGATTTGGTTCGCTTGATGCAGACAAATTACCGGATTGATGACTTTCAGCAAACTTACTGGGTTATCAATAGCTTTGAGGAACTTCTTGAAGCGACGTATCAAGATTTTGGACCCATTTATGATAAGCTGGAAGCTGATGATACGAGCTATGCCGTCGATACCGTGCTGGACGGCGATACGGTCCACAATGTGGGCACACAGGCTTATGCAAACGCGGGCGGACGACTGGCAAAAGAAGCCAGTTGAAAGCTATTTCTCAGCATTAAATCGCTCGCGGTAATGTCGCGGCGAAACGGAGAATTTATTGCCAAACGCCTTGCCAAACTGATCCAGTGATCGAAACCCACAGGCGTTGGCGATGCTGCTGATTGGTTGATCACCGCTCTCGAGCATAAGCCTTGCGGTTTCCAACCTTCTTTCAATCACAAACGCCATGGGTGAACATCCCAGTTCGGCCTTAAAGGCTCTGGAAAAGTTTCGCGGACTCATAGCGGTACGATCACTCAACAGGTCAACACTGATTTCCCGATGCAGGTTTTGCTCAATCCAGTTGATCAGACCATGAAAACGGCTTTCCCGAGACTGCGCCTGCAATAGGCTACTGAACTGGCGTTGGTCACCAGAGCGCTGCAAATAGACAAGCATGCGCTTGGCTACTCTGGAAGCCACGTCTTTACCGCAGTCTTCGGTGATGATGTGCAGGGCAAGGTCAATGCCTGCAGTAACACCACCCGAAGAATATAATTTGCCGGACTGCACAAAAATGCGTTCTTCTTTGACGTCGAGGGCCGGGAATGCCTGGCGTAAATAAAACGCATCATTCCAGTGTGTTGTTACCGGCTGCGTATCGACTAGGCCTGTTTCTGCGAGCACAAATATGCCGGAACAAATGCATACCCATTTGTTGCTTATGGCCGCTTGGGACCGCACCCATTCTGTTAAGGCCGGCGTTAGATATGATTTGTCCTCTGGGTGCATCATTCCGGGTATCAGTAAAATTTCAGCTTGTTCGCACCCTTGTGAAAATGTCTGGTGGGGTGTGATGCCTATGGAAGATGACGACGTTTGGGGTCCTGTGTTTTCCCCAACCAAAACAATGTCATAGCTTGTGGCAGCTGATAACCGGGAAGCGTAATTGAAGGCTTCAACAGGCCCAACCATATCGAGCGCCACCATGCCGGGATACACAAGCACAGCTATTCTGCGCCGATCACGTTCAATGCTATTCTGTCCTTTTCCCACGAATGTTTGTCCTTCAACCGCGGTTGAGCGCCCATTAACTATTTTTGCATTCATATCAGATAGTTAGGCAGCGAAAATGAAAATAAAAGCAATACTTGCAACAGTCGGCATCGTTTCTGTTGCGATAGGCGGAACGGTCGTTGGTTCTTCCGCTGAAGAAACAGTTCCAATCAAGTTACACATAGCGAAATTTGAAGAAGATAACCTGCTGATTTGGCCCGAAAAATTCGAAAGCTGGGTCTTTTTGGGCACCACCATGGGCATGACATATTTCGACGAAGCGCCAAACCCAGAGGACCCAGGGCTAATGTCCTCCGTTTACATAGCGCCTGAAGCTTACGAGCATTTTGAAAAATATGGAGAGTTTGCAGATGGCACAGTATTTGTGAAGTCGGTGAAAGAAACGCTCACCGAAGGTGGCGGGTTTTTCATGGGCGATGAATTGGGCATTGAAGTGCATATTAAGGACAGCAAGCGGTTCCCGAAAAACGGTTACAATTTCTATTTTTTTCCTGCTGGACAGAAGACAGCAGAAGCTATGCCGGAAGACAATATCTGCGTTTCTTGCCATGAAGAAAATGCAGCTTTTGACAATGTGTTCACGCAATTTTACCCGCCAATTCGCAAAAAGCTGGAACAAAAGCATTCCGGCAGTGAATAACGCTTGAAGAGTGAAAAAACCAAAGGCGCCGCAGAAAATGTGCTTCTGCGGCGTCAAAAACGAATCGTACTCGCAAAAAATGTACGAAAACTGGCAAAAAAGGGAAAGCCAGCCGCTTCTGCACAAAGTCAACAATCGTTCAAAATTAACGTTTGAAATTTTCTTAAAGAATAACTGGCCCCTGCGACCTTTCCTGACAAAAATCACGTATTTTTGAAACAGGATGTTACGAACTCATTTTTCACAGCAAAGTGTGATTGATTAACCCACCCAAAATACGTCATAAGTACTGCCATATTTTCTCAAAAGTCACAGATAGGGGCGGGACATATAATGGCGAATTATAAACCCCTTCAATTTCACGTGCCGGAGCCCACTGGGCGCCCGGGCGATGAACCTGATTTCACGGGCATTGAAATTCCATCAGCGGGCTCAGCCCCGCGACCAGACATCGATGTTGATCCAAACGACATTAAGGACCTTGCACGCACCATCATTCGTGTGATGGACAAAGAAGGCAATGCCGTTGGGCCGTGGGCGGAAGACATCCCTGAAGATGTGCTGATGCATGGCCTCAAGTCGATGATCCGCACACGGGCGTTTGATGAGCGCATGATGACGCTTCAGCGCCAGGGTAAAACCAGCTTTTACATGAAATGCACCGGCGAGGAAGCGATCGCAATTGCGTTCCAGCAGGCGCTCAGCAAAGGCGACATGCACTTCCCGACATATCGCCAGCAGGGCATCCTGCTTTCCCAGGACTATCCTATGGTTGATATGATCAACCAGATCCTGTCGAACGCAAAAGACCCTCTGAAGGGCCGCCAGCTGCCGATCCTCTATTCTGTGCGAGACTATGGTTTTTTCACTGTTTCCGGCAACCTCGGTACGCAGTTTGTGCAGGCGGTTGGCTGGGCAATGGCATCAGCGATCAAGGGTGACACCAAAATCGCAGCGGCCTGGATCGGTGATGGGTCTACAGCTGAGAGTGATTTCCACGCAGCGCTGGTTAATGCGTCCGTTTACAAGCCGCCGGTTGTGCTGAATGTTGTGAATAACCAGTGGGCGATCTCAAGCTTCCAGGGCATCGCAGGAGGCAATAGCGCCACCTTCGCGGAGCGTGCGCACGGGTACGGCATTCCGTCGCTGCGCGTAGATGGTAATGACTATTTGGCAGTATACGCGGTTTCGCGCTGGGCGATTGAGCGTGCACGCCGCGGTCATGGTCCGACCCTCATAGAGTGGGTGACATACCGTGTTGCACCGCACTCTACGTCGGATGACCCATCAAAGTATCGCCCGAAAGAAGAAAGCACGGCATGGCCACTGGGTGACCCGATCCTGCGCTTGAAAAACTATATGATCAAGCGCGGCCTCTGGAGCGAAGAGCGCCAGGTACAGTCCGAAACAGAGTTTGACGAAGAAGTGCGCACTGCCACCAAAGAGGCAGAAAGCCACGGCACGATGGGTTCGGGCGCCAGCCCTAAAGAAATGTTCGAATGCGTGTTTGAAGAGATGCCACCGCATCTCCGGGAACAGCGCCAGAAGATGGGAGTGTAACCCATGCCACAGATGAACATGATTGAAGCCATCCGTGATGCGATGGACGTAAAAATGGCTGAAGACGACAATGTGGTCGTGTTTGGTGAAGACGTGGGTTATTTCGGCGGCGTATTCCGCTGTACTCACGGCTTGCAGGAAAAGTACGGCACGTCCCGTGTGTTCGACAGCCCGATCAACGAAAGCGGCATCGTCGGTACAGCGATTGGCATGGCGGCCTACGGCCTGCGTCCATGTGTGGAAATCCAGTTCGCGGATTATATCTACCCCGCTTATGACCAAATCGTTTCTGAAGCCGCGCGCATGCGCTACCGCTCAAGCGCGGAGTTCACATCACCGCTGGTGATCCGCACCCCTTGTGGTGGTGGTATCTTTGGCGGTCAAACGCACAGCCAAAGCCCAGAGGCTTTGTTCACACATATTTCTGGTGTGAAAACGGTGATTGTGTCTAATCCGTATGACGCAAAAGGGATGCTGATCAGCGCGATTGAAGACAACGACCCTGTCATCTTCTTTGAACCAAAACGCCTCTACAATGGCCCGTTCGACGGTCACCATGACCGTCCGGCTAAAAACTGGAATTCGCATCCAAAGGGCGACGTGCCAGAGGGCCACTATACCGTGCCAATCGGCAAGGCAGATGTGGTGAGCGAGGGTTCTGACGTTACCATCCTCACATACGGCACCATGGTCTATGTGGCAGAAGCAGTGAAAGAAGAAACCGGCGTTGACGCCGAGATCATTGATCTGCGCTCATTGCTGCCTCTTGATATCGACACAATCGAAGCGTCTGTTAAGAAAACTGGCCGTTGCATGGTATTGCATGAAGCAACACTCACCAGCGGCTTTGGCGCCGAGCTGGCGGCACAGGTGCAGGAGCGCTGCTTCTATCACCTGGAAACGCCTGTTGAGCGTGTAACCGGTTGGGACACACCGTACCCACATGCGCAGGAGTGGGATTATTTCCCTGGTCCGGCGCGCGTTGGTGCAGCGCTTAAAGCCATGATGGAGGCAGTCTAATGGGTTTGCATAAAATTCAAATGCCAGACGTCGGTGAAGGTATCACCGAAGCTGAAGTTGTTGGCTGGAACGTCAAGGTTGGTGACGTGGTGCGCGAGGATGACGTTCTTGCAGAAGTCATGACCGACAAAGCCACCGTTGAAATCCCGTCCCCTGTTGATGGAACTGTTCAGGCCATCACGGGCGAAGTCGGTGAAATGGTGGCGGTTGGTACCGTAATCATCAGCCTTGAAGTTGAGGGCGAGGGTAATGAAGCTGAGATTTCAGCCGAAGCCAGCGCGCCGGCACCCGCTCCAGAGCCTGCGCCGGCACCAGCCCCAGAACCTGAAGCAGCGCCAGCGCCAGCCCCCAAGGCTGCCGCTCCAAAAGCAGCCGCAGTTGTGCAAAAACCGACTGTTACGGGCAAGGCGCCTGCTGCCTCCAGCCGACGCGCCGAGGGTGAAAAGCCAATCGCATCACCAGCCGTGCGCAAACGTGCCATGGAGGCAGGCGTTAAGCTTGCCTACGTTCAAGGCTCTGGCCCTGCGGGCCGCATTACCCACGATGATCTAGATGCTTATATGGCTGGCGCATCAGCGCCTGTTGGCGGTGGCATGGCGAGCCGTGCCCCAAACATGAGTGTTGAAGAAATCAAGGTGATTGGCCTGCGCCGCAAGATCGCAGAACGCATGCAGGATGCCAAAAGCCGCATTCCGCACATCACCTATGTTGAAGAAGTGGATGTGACAGAGGTTGAAAGCTTGCGCGAACACCTGAACGCCAACCGCAAGGAAGGCCAGCACAAGCTGACGATCCTGCCTTTCATCATGAAGGCGATGGTTGTTGCACTGAGGGATTATCCAAAGCTCAGCTCGCATTATGATGATGGCAATGATCTTCTGTACCAATACGGCGCGGCCCACATCGGCATGGCGGCGCAAACGCCAGGTGGCCTTATGGTGCCAGTGATCAAGCATGCTGAAACCCATGACATTTGGGGCTTGGCGGCGGAAAGCAAACGCCTTGCGGACGCGGCACGGGATGGGTCGATCACCCGTGACGAACTCACAGGTTCAACCATCACCATCTCAAGCCTTGGCAAGATGGGTGGCATTGTCTCTACGCCGGTTATCAACAGCCCAGAAGTGGCTATTGTCGGCGTCAACAAAGTGATGACACAGCCTGTCTACAAAGATGGTGGATTTGTGCCGCGCAAGATCATGAACCTGTCGTCTTCGTTCGACCATCGCATCGTTGATGGTTGGGACGCTGCCGAGTTTATCCAGCGCATCCGTGGGCTTCTTGAGAATCCCGCAACGCTCTTTATGGAGGGTTAAATGGAAACTTTGACCTGTAATACACTTGTGCTGGGGGCTGGCCCTGGTGGATATGTTGCCGCAATCAGGGCAGGGCAACTTGGCCTGGATACCGTCATCGTTGAAGGTGAAGCCCATGGTGGCACCTGCCTGAATGTTGGCTGTATTCCGTCTAAAGCGCTTATTCACGCCGCAGACGAGTTTGAAAAAGCCACGCATTTTGCAAATGGCAACCCGCTTGGCATCTCAGCGGGCAAGCCAAAGCTTGAGCTTTCCAAAACTATTGAATGGAAAGACGGCATCGTTGATCGCCTAACGGGCGGCGTTGGTGGCCTGTTGAAGAAGAACAAAGTTCGCTCTGTTATGGGTTGGGGCCGCATGATTGACGGCAAAACCTGCGAAGTGACCACCAAAGACGGAACGGTTACCATCAAGGCAAAGAATGTCATTCTGGCGACAGGCTCCACTGCCGTTGAAATCCCAAGCCTGCCATTTGGCGACAATGTGATTTCCTCCACTGAGGCGCTGGCACTTGAGAAGGTGCCGGGCAAACTTGTGGTTATTGGTGGTGGGTACATCGGCCTCGAGCTTGGAATCGCCTACGCCAAGATGGGCGCCAAGGTCACTGTTGTTGAGGCGATGGAACGTATCCTGCCGCAGTATGACAAAGACCTCACCAAGCCGGTTATGGCAAGCCTGAAGGCGCTTGGCATTGAGGTGATGCTGCACACCAAAGCCAAAGGCCTGACCGATGACGGCCAGGGCTTGCTTGTGGAAGTGAACGGCGACGGTGAGAAGACGCTTGAGGCCGACAAAATCCTCGTCACTGTGGGCCGCCGTGCCAAAACCGATGGTTGGGGCCTCGATGAGCTCGACCTCTCGATGAACGGACCGTTTATCTGGATCAACGACAAGTGCCAGACCTCCATGACCGGCGTGTATGCGATCGGGGACGTGACCGGGGAGCCGATGCTGGCGCACCGTGCGATGGCACAGGGTGAGATGGTTGCCGAGATTATTGCCGGCAAGAACCGCGCATTCGATAAAGTTTCTATCCCGGCGGTGTGCTTCACTGACCCTGAGATTGTCACAACAGGCCTGTCGCCTGACGAAGCGAAAGCGCAGGGCTTTGACACCCGCGTGGGAACCTTCCCGTTTGCTGCCAACGGCCGCGCCATGACCATGGAAGGTGAAACCGGTTTCATCCGTATCGTTGCCCGCAAAGACAATGATCTGGTGCTTGGTATTCAGGGTGTGGGTAAAGGTGTTTCAGAGCTGTCTGCGGCGTTTTCGCTGGCGCTGGAGATGGGCGCAACACTTGATGATGTGGCGGGCACGATCCACGCCCATCCAACACAAAGCGAAGGCTTCCAGGAAGCAGCCCTTAAGGCGCTTGGCCACGCGCTGCATATCTGATCAAAACTGAATCAATACATAAAAAAAGCCCGCTAAGCCTATGACTAGCGGGCTTTTTGTTGTTTCGTGTTGGTTAGGCTTTTTTCGCTGCAGCCTTGGCGATGATGTCTTCCGCCATTTCGTTGGCGATTGTGCCGGTTGGACGGCTTTCTCGGTCGCTCGCTTCAAATACGCGGGTCAGCGTATCTCCAATGCGGCGTACTTTGGCTTCACGGTCTGCATCTGAGACTTTCTCTCGGTGCACTTCGGCTTCAACCGAAATAATGCCACCTGCGTTGATGACATAATCAGGGGCATACAGAATACCGCGCTGGCGAAGGTCCTCGTCTTGCACGCCTTCGTGCTCCAGCTGATTGTTGGCGGCGCCGGCAATCACGGTGGCTTTAATGTCCGGGATAGTTGTTGGGTTCAAACCGCCGCCAAGCGCGCAAGGCGCAAACACATCACAGTCCACAGCGTGGATGGCCGCTGGCTCAACAACGGTGACGTCGCCCTTGGCCTTTGCCGCTTCGATGTTGCTTGCAACAATATCAGTGATGGTGACTTTGGCGCCTGCGTTCAACAGGTATTCAACAAGATAGATGCCGACATGGCCAACACCTTGAACGGCAACATGCACGCCTGAGAGGTCGGTTTTCTGCAAACGATGCTTCACCGCAGACTGGATGCCCACGAATACGCCGAGGGCGGTGTGTGGGGAAGGGTCGCCTGTTGCAAACTCACCGTCATCAAGGCCAGAAACATAGTTTGTTTCTTCCGCCATGGCAGCGAGCATGGCTGGACTTGTACCCACATCCTCTGCCGCATAATAGCTGCCACTCAGGCGATCAACGAAACGACCAAAAGCGCGCATCAGGTCTGGCGTGCCAATTTCTTTTGGATTGCCGATGATTACAGACTTGCCGCCACCCAGGCGCAGGCCAGCCATGGCGTTTTTGTAGGACATGCCGCGCGACAGCCGCAGTACATCATAAACTGCATCCTGTTCACCGCGGGTTTCAGCCACATCGCTGGGCGCATTGTTGCGGTGTGCTGCTGCGTAATCCCAAAAACGGATACCACCGCCCGCAGGGCCGCAGGCTGTTGAATGCACGGCAACGATGGCCTTCAGGCCAGTTGCTGCGTCTGAGCAAAAGACCACTTGTTCGTGATCCTGGAAACTTCTTGAATCGAACACTGGCATGAACCGTCCCTCTTCGCTTATGCCGCATGTGGAAGTGCAGGGCGGACCAGCCCCGCGAACTGCAGGCAGTATGGCACTTAAAAAGCGAAATGAACTTTCGAATATTGCGCAATTGAGCAACGAATAGTGATTTTGGCGCCGGTTTTTGAAACAAGATGTCGCCCGAATTGATTGCGCAAAGAAAAAGGGGCGCAGAACGCCCCTTTCGATCGATTTGCCGAGACTCGACCTATTTGTTCAGGTTCAGGATCGGCAGGGCACCGTTGCTGCCCATCACTGTGGCTGGCAATACACCGTCCCAGTTTTGAGCCTGGGTGAGTTGGATAATCAGCGGATTATCCTTAAGTGCCTTACCTTTTGCTTCAATGGCTTTGGCTTCCGCCAGGCCTTTGATTTCCGTTGCTTTGGCTTCAGCCTCGGCAACTTTGAGGATACCCTGCGCTTGTGCATCCGCGGTGTTTACCTCGCGAAGCGCCTCAAGCTTTTGACGTTCCAGACGGAATTTCTCGGCGTCAGCCAGGTTTTTCTCGGTCTGTTTGGTCTCAATGCTCTCCAGGTATTTGCGCGGCAGCACGATGTTCTCGATCTGGATATTGTCCACCTTCACCGGGAAGGCCTCCATTTCCTTGATCAGTTCGGTTTCAATACCAGCAATGGCGACTGCACGGTCCTGAATGAGCTGCTCAGCAGTATATTTCGGTATTACCGACTTGGTTGCCGAACGGAAGCGTGGGTCAAGAATACGCTGCTCGAACTGGGTCAGGCCGCCGTATTTGCGGAACAAATCAATTGCTGCTTCTTTGTTCACGGTCCAGTTCACCGATGCTTCCACCGTCACTGGCATTTGCTCGCCTGTGCTGGATTGCATCTTTTCGATGTTTTTGCGGGTCCGCACCTCGATCTCTTCAACCGTGTCTACAAACGGAACCTTGAAATGCAAGCCAGGGTTCACTTGTTGTTTGGCTTCCGAAAAGCGTTTCACGATTCCGACATGGCCTTCTTCAACCGTGAAAAAGCTGCTGACGGCCATACCCAAACCGAGGGCAGCCACGAGAGCGACACCGCCCATTTTACCTACATTTGAATTGGTCTCTAATTTTGCCATTAAAAATCCCTTTCCTCGTCTGATTATACGAGGCCCCAGACCAGCCACGCCTGGTTGTCCCACCCGCGTTTCAGATCATGTGCCTTGATATAGTCCATATAATGGTCCATAATGGAATTTCAAGATATATGGACCACCTTTTGGACCAAAAAAGGACGAATTATGATTGAAATGTCGGTGGCAATGGCAAAAGGGCGCCTTTCTGAGCTCATCAACCGTGCGCTTGCAGGTGAACGTGTGCTTCTTACCAAGCATGGCAAACCGGTGGCGCAGATCCAACCTGTGGAGGGCTACAAGTCAGAGGACCAGAAAAGACGCGCCCTGAAGCAAATTCTGGCGGAAGCCGCCGAAGTGAGCACCACCGGGTTTGACGGTGAAAACGCCGGCAAGAACCTGTATGGGCCGGATGGGATGCCGTCATGATCGTTCTTGATACGTCGGCGGTTATGGCTTTGTTGCTTGAAGACGAGAGCACGGATGCGCTTGCGGACGCGGTTGTCTCAGAAGACCTCATCATGTCCGCCGGCACATACAGCGAACTTTTGGTTGTCGCGCTTAACCGCGGCCTGGCTGACACCGTAAAGCGGTTTGTAGCAGACTTGGGCGTGCGGATTTCGCCGGTTGATGCAGACGCGGCGCAGCAAGTCGCCAACGCTTTCCAAACATGGGGTAGGGGGCGGCACGCAGCCGGGCTCAACTTCGCCGACTGCTACGCTTATGCGCTCGCAGTGGACCGGGAGCTAAATTTATTGTGCGCCGGGCCACATTTCGCAAAAACGGACGTGGAATTGCACCCTGCGTCGGCTTGAGGCGTTGCGGTTACTGTGCTGCGGACTCCGCAGATAGCTCGCCATTCATCTCTGATATTTTATCTAGGAGCGAGATGAAAATCTGTCTGTGCAGGAATATGTTGTGTTCACCTTCAAGAAGGGTCAGCTCCGCCGTTTTGCCTTGAGCGCGCAGCGCTTCCAAATATTCCTGGCTGAGATAGGGCCGGGCGACGTTGTCACTTCTTCCAACGAATATGGAGATCGTCAGTTTGTCTGATATGTCAGAAACAAGATCAACGGGCGAGACCACATCCAATGGACCATTGAACCCCTCGAATTCAGTCATTTCATACATATCTTTGCGCCATTTCGTGACATTGCACGGGCAGGACACAATAACC
This sequence comes from Kordiimonadaceae bacterium, assembly GCA_017640725.1. Classification (GTDB taxonomy): domain Bacteria; phylum Pseudomonadota; class Alphaproteobacteria; order Sphingomonadales; family Kordiimonadaceae; genus Kordiimonas. Next base: position 258,171 of record JAEPQB010000003.1, read on the forward strand.
GCATGATCAACCAGGTCTCGGTACACAGCAACCAACTTAGCGGCGATTGCCGCCCCACCCGAATGGGCAGCGAGTATAATTTCGCTGGCGTTATAGTGTGCGGCCAGTTGCTGGATAGCCGCAGCAATTTGGTTGATCCGTGTCGCGTCATAATTATCGCCAACGGTTTCACCCATAACACCGTCTGAGCTTCTACCCTCTCGGTCCGAATAGCCCGGACGCAACATGCCAACACTGATTGTGTTTTTTGAGTTTTCCGCAACAATTCTGGCAAACTCATACTGGTACGATGCATTAGGCAAATCACCGTGCAATGCAACCACCAGAATGGGTTCGTGAGTGAGCCCTTCGCTCTGGTATGTCTGGACAAAAGTTTTGGTGGACTCAACGACAATTTCGTCTGGTGAAACAGTGGGTTGCGCCTTGGCAGGAGCTGCCAGGGCGATCGCAAGCCATGTCAATGCAAAATACAAATTCCTCATGAGCGGAACCTATACAAGATGCATCTTAGCGTGTCTCGTTAAAGAGTTCGCGGCCAATGAGCATGCGGCGAATTTCGCTGGTGCCGGCGCCAATTTCGTAAAGCTTGGCATCGCGCCACAGGCGGCCAGTTGGATACTCATTGATATACCCATTGCCACCAAGGGACTGGATGGCTTCGCCCGCCATCCAGGTGGCTTTTTCTGCTGCGAGCAGAATGCAGGCTGCCGCATCCTTGCGGGTGGTTTCACCGCGGTCACAGGCTTGCGCCACGGCGTAAACATAGGCACGTGTGGACGCCCATGTGGCGTACATGTCCGCGATTTTGCCCTGCATAAGCTGGAACGTGCCGATCGGCTGGCCAAACTGTTGGCGCTCGTGCACGTAAGGCATCACTGTGTCCAGGCATGCCCTCATGATACCCAGCGAACCGCCTGAGAGCACCACACGCTCATAATCAAGGCCCGACATAAGAACACGAACACCGCTGCCTTCTTCGCCGATGCGATTTTCGAACGGCACAAAGCAGTCTTCAAATACAAGTTCACAGGTGTTGGAGCCACGCATGCCAAGCTTGTCGAGCTTCTGCGCTGTGGAGAAACCTTCCATGCCTTTTTCGATCAGGAACGCCGTGATGCCACGCGGGCCTGCGTCCATGTCGGTTTTGGCGTACACCAGCAGTGTGTCGGCATCCGGTCCGTTGGTGATCCACATTTTGTTGCCGTTGAGCACATAACCGCGATTGGTTTTCTCTGCCTTGAGGCGCATGGAAACAACGTCAGAGCCTGCACCGGGTTCGCTCATGGCAAGCGCGCCAACATGTTCACCCGAAATCAGCTTGGGCAGATATTTTTCTTTCTGCTCGGCGCTCGCGTTCTTCACGATCTGGTTTACGCACAGATTTGAATGTGCACCGTAACTCAGGCCAACTGACGCAGACGCGCGGCTGATCTCTTCGATCGCGATAACATGGGCAAGGTACCCCATGTTGCTGCCACCGTATTCTTCCGGGGCTGTCATGCCCAGAAGGCCGAGTTCACCCATTTTCTCCCACAGGTCCATGGGGAACTGGTTGCTCTCGTCAATCTCAGCCGCGCGCGGCGCGATTTCGTCCTTGGCAAAGCGCTGAACCATGTCTCGCAGCATGTCCACGTCTTCACCGTGATTAAATTGTAGATGCGGAAACTCAAACATAACCTGTCCCTAACTGTTTGATTTCTAGTGTTATTCTGTATCTTCGATGGTGATCAGCACATGACCGTCACCAACCTGATCGCCAGTATTGGCACCAATGGATGCCACCTTGCCGTCGCGCGGCGCCGTTATGGTTTGCTCCATTTTCATGGCTTCCATAACCAGGAGCGCGTCGCCTTTGGCGACTGTGTCGCCAGCACTGACCTTGAGCTCAAGAATTTTGCCGGGCATGGGCGCAACGATTGTGCCCGGGCCGTCGGTGTCGTCACCACCGCCACCGTCACGCGCGTGGCGCTTCAGAGTGAGTGTGCGGCTTGCGTCCACCAAGTCGACGGTGCTGTCTGTCACATGCACAAACAGCTGCTTGCGAAGGCCGCCTTCGCTGTAGCTCAAAACACTGCCGTGCAGGGCAACCTCTGAAGCTTGAAGTGATACTTCACCGGCCGAAACGCTAATGCCGTCTTCCTCTTGCGTGAGGTTCACCACAACCAAGTCCCCTTTCGCATCCTCAAACTTGAGGTCTTCGCCGTGGGGCAAATTCATGCGGTAGCCATCCAGCGCCGACCATGGGTCGTTTGACGCTTCTGCATGTGCAGCACGATTTGCAAAAATCGCGAGGGCAGCCAAGAGGTACTCAGGTGCACCAACGTCATGTGGCGTCAACAGGTATTCTTCAAACTGGCTGATGAAGCCCGTGTGCACGTCACCTTTGATGAACTCTGGGTGCGTCAGCGCACGCAGTAAAAAATCCCGGTTCGTGGCAAGGCCAATCACCGGCGTTTCTGAAATCAGGCCCGCGAGCGCATGAATGGCATCATCGCGGTTTTCACCCCAAGCGATCAGTTTGCCGATCATTGGGTCATAGTGGATGGAAACTTCGTCACCATGCTGAACGCCAGCGTCAATGCGGGTGTTGGCGCCCGTTTCAGCAAACGGGTTGAAGAGACCAACTGTGCCGATTGAAGGCAAAAAGCCATTAAACGGATCTTCTGCATACAGGCGCACCTCAACCGCATGACCGTTCGTGAGCACATCAATTTCGTCCTGTGACAATGGAATGGCATTGCCTTCCGCAACCGTAATTTGCCACTCAACAAGGTCTTGCCCTGTGATCATTTCCGTCACCGGGTGTTCCACCTGCAGGCGGGTGTTCATTTCCATGAAATAGAAGGGTGCATCATCAAGGCCGTCCGCGACATCAACGATGAACTCAACCGTACCAGCGCCAACATAATTGATTGCCTGCGCCGCTTTTACCGCTGCTTCACCCATGGCGCGACGCATCTCACTGCTCATGCCGGGGGCAGGGGCTTCTTCAACCACTTTCTGGTGACGACGCTGCAGCGAGCAATCCCGTTCAAACAAGTGAACGGCATGGCCATTTTGGTCACCAAATACTTGCAGCTCAATGTGGCGCGGTTTCTGAATTAGTTTTTCAATCAACAACTTGCCGTTGCCAAAGCTGTTCTCGCCTTCGCGCCGTGCGGCTTCAATGGCGCTAGAAACTTCGCTGGCGTCGTTCACAATGCGCATGCCTTTACCGCCACCGCCAGCAACCGCCTTGATGAGTACAGGGAAACCGATTTTCTCGGCTTCTGCCGCGAGCAGTTCTGGTGACTGGTCGTCACCATGATACCCGGGCACCACGGGCACGTCGGCGTCGGTCATCAGTTTTTTGGCTGCACCCTTCAAGGCCATCGCTTCCATCGAGGCTGCACTTGGGCCAATGAAAATGATGTTGTTTTGTGCGCAGGCGTTTGCAAATGTGGGGTTTTCCGACAGGAAACCATAGCCTGGGTGTATAGCGTCCGCGCCTGTTGCCTTGGCAGCCCCAATAATCTTATCGATCACCAGATAGCTCTCGGTGGCGGCAGGCGCGCCGATGTGCACGGCTTCGTCGGCCATCGCCACATGCATGGCGTTTTTATCGGCTTCCGAATAAACCGCCACGGTTTTGATGCCAAGCGATTGGCAGGTCATCATCACACGGCAAGCGATCTCGCCCCGGTTGGCGATCAACAGCTTACGGATTTTGCGGGTGTCATTAGTCATGGTCCACGCTCCAGCTTGGTTTGCGTTTCTCAAAAAAGGCTGTCAGGCCTTCCTGGCCTTCGTCACTTGTGCGGCGCGCTGCAATGCGTTTTGCCGTTTCTTCTCGAACAGATGTATCGATGTCGCGGCCGGCGACAAAGGTAATCAGCTCCTTGCAGTCCGCCTGCGCGGTCGGCCCGCCAGACAGGAGTTGCGTGATGATGCCGTTCAGGATCATGTCTGCTTCGTCGGGCGACTGCGCAATTTCATGCACAAGACCAATCCGCCGTGCTTCAATACCGTCAAAGCGCTCGCCGGTCAGGAAATAGCGCTGGGCCGCGCGTGCGCCGATTGCGCGAACGACGTAAGGCGAGATAGTCGCCGGTGTAAGGCCAAGCTTGACTTCTGAGAGCGAGAAAATGGCGGTTGAGAGCGCAATGCCTATATCACAGCAAGCCGTCAGGCCAACGCCGCCGCCAAACGCCGCACCATTCACAAGCGCGATTGTGGGTTTTGGGCAATTGGCGAGCGTTGACAGCATGCCAGACAGGCGCATCGCGTCGGCCTGATTTTCGTCAGTGCTATAGGTTGCTGTTTGTTTCATCCAGCCCAGGTCAGCGCCAGCCGAGAAGCTTTTGCCTGCCCCGGTCAAGACGATCACACGAACCGTTTCGTTGGCGCCGAGTGTGGCAAATGCGTCGTCGAGTTCAGCGATCACTGCATCATTGAAGGCATTGTGCTTTTCTGCGCGGTTTATTGTGACAGTCGCCACGCCGCGTGCATCAATACTGATAAGAAGATTGTCAGCCATAATCTGCCCTTACATCCGGAACACGCCGAACTTGGTCGGCTCAATGGGGGCGTTCATCGCGGCAGAAAGGCCGAGGCCCAGCACCCGGCGCGTGTCCGCTGGATCAATGACGCCGTCGTCCCAAAGGCGCGCGCTTGCGTAATAGGGGTGGCCTTGCTCTTCATACATGTCGCGGATCGGCGCCTTGAAGGCTTCTTCTTCGTCCGCGGACCAGTTTTCACCACGTGCTTCCATGCCGTCTCGCTTGACGGTCGAGAGAACGCCGGCTGCCTGCTCACCGCCCATTACGGAAATCCGTGCATTTGGCCACATCCACATGAAGCGCGGCTGGTAGGCCCGGCCACACATGCCGTAGTTGCCGGCGCCAAAGCTGCCGCCAATGATCACAGTGAACTTGGGCACGTTGGCACAGGCAACTGCGGTCACCATCTTGGCACCATCGCGGGCAATGCCACCATTTTCATACTTTTGGCCGACCATGAAGCCGGTGATGTTTTGCAGGAATAACAGCGGAATGCCGCGCTGGGAGCAAAGCTCAACAAAATGCGCTCCTTTGCGGGCACTTTCAGCAAACAGCACGCCGTTGTTGGCGACAATGCCAACAGGGAAGCCATGGATGTGGGCAAAACCACACACCAATGTTTCACCGTAAAGCTTTTTAAATTCGTCAAATTCGCTGCCGTCTACCAGGCGGGCGATCACTTCGCGCACATCATAGGGCTGGCGCACATCCTGTGGGATGAGACCGTAAATTTCCTTAGGGTCGTAGAGGGGCGCAACAGGCTCGCGCATGGCAACACCCGGTGTTTTTGTCCGGTTGAGGTTTGAGACAATCCGGCGTGCCATTCCAAGCGCATGCTCATCATCCTTCGCCAGATGATCCACAACGCCAGACGTGCGCGCGTGCACGTCACCGCCGCCCAGGTCTTCTGCGCTAACAACTTCTCCGGTGGCTGCCTTCACCAGGGGTGGTCCACCAAGGAAGATGGTGCCCTGGTTCTGTACGATAATGCTTTCGTCTGCCATGGCGGGAACGTATGCACCGCCAGCGGTGCAGCTGCCCATCACAACGGCAATTTGCGGGATGCCTTCTGAGGAAAGTTGCGCCTGATTGTAGAAAATGCGGCCAAAATGATCGCGGTCCGGGAACACTTCGTCCTGGTTCGGCAGGTTGGCGCCGCCGCTATCGACAAGATAAACGCAGGGCAGCTTGTTCTCGCGGGCAATTTCCTGCGCGCGCAGGTGCTTTTTTACTGTCACAGGATAGTAAGTGCCGCCTTTAACCGTCGCATCATTGCAAACAACGACACACTCGGTGCCTTCAATCCGGCCGATGCCTGTGATGATGCCGCCAGCGGAGATGTCCGCGTCATACATATTGTGGGCGGCCAGCTGTGACAGTTCCAGAAACGGGGTACCAGGGTCGAGGAGAGCATTTACCCGGTCCCTGGGCAGCAGCTTACCGCGCGACAGGTGCTTTTCACGGGCACGATCCGAGCCACCTTTGGCGATACTGCCAATTGTTGCATTCAGATCATCAATTTGCGTTTGCATATGGTCCGCATTGTTACGGAAGGCCTCTGACGTTGTGTCCAACGCCGATTGCAGCACAGACATATATGTCTCTCCTGTTGGCCGGGCGACACTGTCGCCGTGGCGTGTCTTGGTCGTGGGGATAAATGCCCAAACAGCTTGGCAGCATACAGTTTCATCTGTTATTGGTACAATCGAACACAAAAATACAATCAATAGACAGTGTCTATAATGGATATATACCTACTGAGATACTTTTTGGCGGTGGTGGAAACCGGTAGCTTCACGCGGGCCGCAGATCGTGCTTTTGTCACTCAGCCGACGTTATCAGCGGGCATCAAGAAACTTGAGCAACAGCTTGGTCACACTCTGTTTGAGCGAACAAACAGGCGCGTTTTCCTGACAGATGCCGGGACCCGCTTTTTACCGCGTGCAAAGGCTATATTGCACGAGTGTAATATGGCGCAGCAAGCACTGGATGAGGCAGGGAATTCACCCTTGTTGCGTATCGGGGTTTTGACAACTTTATCCAATCGCAAAGTTGGCAGTTTGCTGGCATCTTTCCGGGAGAAGGCGCCGCATGCTGCGGTTGAAATTGTTGATGGCACGGAGCAGGAGCTGGAAAACAGGCTTGAAGACAGAAGCCTGGATTTTGCTCTTTCTGTGTACCGGGGGGAGCCTGAAGATCGCTCCATACCTTTGGGATCAGAACCCTATGTATTTATACTGCCAACCGACCATCCGCTTGCTGGTCGCACCCGCGTTGGTGCCCAGGATTTGGCAGAAGATTATATGATCGTGCGAAGTCGCTGCGAAGTTTTGTCTGAAACCAGTCGGTATTTTACAGACCGAAATGTGCGACCCAGGCTGGTATATCGCACGCCCAACGACAGCCGAGCGGTCGCGATGGTCGCAGCAGGCGTTGGGGGTACCGTAGTGCCGCAAAGCCTGGTTGATGAACGGGTGAGAGCCGTAAAACTTACTGGCTTTGAGCATGAACGCCGCATCGGCCTGTTTTTGCCGCGCAGCGATCTGCCGACTGAGACACTGTCTGCGGCAGAAGCTTTCAAATCGCATGTGCGTGATAAATGGGCCTGACAGCATAACACGCTAAAGTGAATACGAATAATCCACACGGGCTCAATGGTGTGATAATTGTTCTATCTCAATGATCTAGCACGCGTTTCCTGCGTAAAGGAAAGCGCTAGGAAAAATTGTTAACGTGAAGAGGGTTTGTGCCATGGGGTCTGGGCGCATCGTGCTTGTTGCTGTTTTGATCGCACTTGTTGGATCAGCAGCGTGGCTTTTAACGCAAGATAATAAATCGGGTCAGCGTGGGCGCTTTGGTGGCCGCATGGTGACTGTCGTGACCGAACCAGTGGAAAACCGCGAGTTCAGCGACATTGTTGAAGCGCTTGGCACGGCACGAGCGCGCGAAAGCGTAACTTTAAGCCCGCGGGTTTCTGATACTGTTAGTCAGGTCGCATTTGAAGACGGTCAAATGGTGAAAAAGGGTGACCTTCTCGTGGCACTTGAAGACGCGGAAGAGCAGGCCCAGCTTGAAGAAGCCCGCGCGAACCTGTTTGAAGCGGAAAGCCAGTTTGCCCGTACTGAAGACCTTGTGACACGCGGCAATGCGTCAACAGCAGCGCTGGACGCGCAGCGCCGCGCGGTTCAAGAGTCAAAATATCGGCTTGTAGCTGCCGAAGCTCGTCTTGCCGACCGGCGGATTGTGGCGCCATTTGACGGTGTGCTGGGCCTGCGGCAGATCAGTGAAGGCTCGCTTGTCACCCAAAACAACCCGATCACCACCATTGATGCGATCGATATTATCAATCTGGATTTTTCCGTGCCGGAGCGCTTTATCGCGACATTGGCACCGGGACAGAAAGTCAACGCCCGGGTCGAGGCTTACCCGGAACGTATTTTTGAAGGCATTGTCAAAACTGTAGACAGTCGAGTTGACCCCGTGACGCGCTCAGTGATCGTGCGCGCCGAAGTGCAAAATGATGACCGTGCACTCCGCCCGGGCCTTCTCATGGCTGTTGAGGTGATCAGCCGCACATGGCAGGGGCTGTCGGTGCCTGAAGAGTCTGTGGTTCCATCTGGCGGACATGCTTATGTGTTTGTTTCCAATGAGGGCGTGGCCGAGCGTCGCCAGGTTGAATTAGGTATTCGGCGTCCGGGATATGTGGAAGTTCTGGAAGGCCTTAGTGCAGGCGAGCGTGTGGTGACTGAAGGCACGCTTCGGCTTGGTCGTGCGGGCATTCGTATTCGGGAAGCGGGCGAAAACACTGGTGATGGCGGTGGTGGCACTGGACGCCGTCGACCGGGTGGCGGACAATCAGGGGGAACAGGCCAATGATCCTTTCTGACGTTTCCGTCAAGCGCCCCGTTTTTGCCACCGTCATCAGTCTTATGCTGGTGGCTTTTGGCGTTATTTCGTTTGGAAATATTCCGGTCCGGGAACTCCCGGATGTTGATCCGCCGATTGTGAGCGTGCGCACCAACTATCCGGGCGCAAATGCGGCGGTGGTTGAAACCCGCGTTACTCAGATTGTCGAAAGCGCCATCGCGGGTGTGCAGGGTATCAAAACCATCGAAAGCACCAGCCGGGACGGGCGCTCTGATATCACCATCGAATTTAACCTGGACCGGGATATCGATTCTGGTGCCAATGACGTGCGCGACCGCGTGAGCCGGGTGCTCAACAATCTGCCTGAAGAAGTTGAACCGCCAGAGGTCGCCAAAGCCGACAACGACACGCAGCCTATCATGTGGTTTAACCTAACGAGCCCGGTGATGGACGTTTTGCAGCTAACGGATTATGCCGAGCGCAATATCGTGGATCGCTTGTCCGTGGTGGACGGCGTGTCGGGTGTGCGCATTGGTGGCCAGAAACGCTATGCCATCAGGGTTCAGCTGGACCGGCAAGCCATGGCCGCGCGCGGCATCACAGTCAACGATATTGAAACTGTCATGCGGGCAGAAAACGTGGAGCTTCCCGCTGGTGAGATTGAAAGCATCCAGCGCGACACCATCGTGCGCCTAAACCGCGAATATGCAAGCGCCTCAGACTTTGAAACCATGGTGATCCGCGAAGGCGGCGACGGTGGTTTTGTGCGCCTTGGCGATGTGGCCGACGTCGAGCTCGCCGCCGAGCGCGAAGAGCGCACCTTCCGTGGTAACGGCAAACCCGTCATTGGTTTGGGTGTCATCAAGCAGTCCACTGGCAATACGCTCTCGGTTGCGATGGGCGTAAAAGCAGAGATGGAACGCATCCGCGAAACACTGCCGGAAAGCATGGAGTTGTTGGTGGCTTACGACACCTCCATCTTCATCGAAAAGGCGATTTCCGAAGTGTATTTCACGCTCGCGATTTCAATGTCGCTGGTGGTGTTGGTGCTTTATTTGTTCCTCGGTAATGTGAAGACAGTGATTGTGCCTGCGGTAACAGTGCCTGTTTGCATTATCGCAAGCTTCTGGGTGCTGTCACTGACGGGGGTATCGATCAATCTGATCACATTGCTGGCGCTTGTGCTCGCAATCGGCCTCGTGGTGGATGACGCGATTGTTGTTCTGGAAAACATTTACCGCCGCGTGGAAGAGGGTGAGCCCGGCCTTGTGGCGGCTTACCGCGGCGCGCGCCAAGTGGGTTTTGCGGTGATCGCGACAACACTGGTGCTGATCGGCGTATTTGTGCCGATCTTCTTCCTGACAGGCAATGTCGGCCGACTGTTCGGCGAGCTTGCCATCGCCATGACAGCTGCGGTGGCTTTTTCAAGCCTTATCGCGCTGACGCTCACGCCGATGATGTGCTCGAAGCTCGTTCGTCGCCGCAATAAAAAGCCGGCCTTTGCCAAGTTCCTGGACCGAGTGTTTCACAGCATTCAGGAAGGCTATGGCCGTTTCCTCGAAGTTTGCGTGAACAACAAGCTGCTCGTGGTCGCGAGCTTCCTCACTTGCTTTATCCTCATTGCTGCTGTGTTCGAAAAAGTGCCGCAGGAACTCGCCCCCGTTGAAGATCGGGGCAGCTTCTTCATGCGCCTGCGCGGCCCTGAGGGCGCGAGCCATACTTTCATGCAAAAGCAGATGGTGAAAATCGAAGAGCAGGTCATGCCCTATGTTGAAGGCGGCGAGATGGAACGCCTGCTTGTGCGCGTTGACGGCAACGGCGGCTTCGGTTTCATGATCCTGAAACCATGGGAAGAGCGGGACCGCAGCTCGACCGAAATCCTCAATGAACTGCGCCCCAAACTGATCAACAATGTCACAGGTGCGCTGGCTATTCCGATTGAAGGCTCTGGCCTCTCGCGCCGCGGTGGTGGCGCCGAGGCGTTCCAATTCGTGATCGGCGGCGATACGTACGAAGACCTTGGCCGCTTTAAGCAGGTGATGCTTGAAGAAATGGGGAATTACCCCGGCCTTGTGAATGTGGATGCGGATTACCGCGAAACCCAGCCGCAGTTCAAGGTGCAGATCGACCGCGAACGTGCAGCAGACATTGGCGTTTCGATCCAGTCCATCGGTCGCACGCTCGAGACCATGATGGGGGGCAGGCGTGTCACAACATTTGTGCAGGACGGCGAAGAATATGACGTGATCCTGCAGGCGAAAAAGTCTGACCGCCGCCAGCCGCTGGATATGGAAAACATTCATGTGGCCTCTGGGCGCACCGGTGAGCTCGTGCCACTATCAAACCTGGTTGCGGTGACGGAAGACTCGGGCGCAGGCGCACTGCGACGGTTTAACCGGGTGAGGGCGCTGACGATCTCTGCGAACCTCGCGCCGGGATACACCATTGGTGAAGCTACCGCATGGATGGAAGACAAAGTGCGCGAAGTGCTGCCTGATGTTTCAAGCATCGATTACAAGGGTGCCACGCGCGAATACAAAGAGGCGGGCGATGACGTCTATTTCATCTTTGTGCTCGCGCTTGTGGTGGTATTCCTTGTGCTTGCCGCACAGTTTGAAAGCTTCATTCACCCCTTCATCATTATGCTTACAGTGCCGCTTGCGGTGCTGGGCGGCCTGTTCGGGCTTTATATGGCGGGCAGCACGCTCAACATCTATAGCCAGCTTGGGCTGATCATGCTGATTGGCCTCGCGGCCAAAAACGGCATCCTGATTGTGGAGTTTGCCAACCAGCTGCGGGACGAAGGCCAAAGCGTACGTGATGCACTCATTAACAGCGCTAAAACACGCCTTCGCCCCATCATGATGACTGGTCTTTCAACTGCGATGGGCGCAGTGCCTCTCATGATGGCAACAGGCGCAGGTGCAAACAGCCGCGGTACAATTGGCGTGACGGTATTCTCTGGCGTGCTGATCGCCACTTTCTTCACGCTGTTTGTCGTGCCCGTGTTTTATGACGCGCTGGCGAAATATACACGCTCGCCCGGTGCGTTGGCTGATGAGCTGTCTGACTTTGAAGACAAAGAGGCAAAGGGTATTCCGGCGGAATAGCAAAACTCTATGGCTTCAATGGCCACATTCGCTGAAACGCTGTTTTCTGTGTCTGCACAGCGCCCGTAACCGGCTGATAAACCAAACCAAATGCAGACTTCCCAAAGTGCAATCTGCCCGTTAAGTTTGCGGGCAACTATGCATGTCTTTGGGGAGGGTTTCATGAAATTATCTACACTAATGCTGGGCGCGAGCCTTGGGGTAATGTTGGCTGGCTGCAGTGAGCCTGCAAGTGACACGGAAGCGGCAGTGACTGAAGTTGCAAAGCCCATGATCGAGCCATGGGGTTATCCGCTCGATGCGTTCGACCGCGAAACCCGCCCGCAGGATAATCTGTATCAGTTTGCAAATGGTGGCTGGCTGGCTGCCACAGACATTCCCGGCGACCGCAGCGGTGTTGGCTTCTCACAGGGCATGCGGGACCGAAACGATGAGCGCATTAAGTCAGTCATCGCTGAGTTGCAGGGTGCTGAATTGGCCGCTGGCAGTGACCAGCAGAAAATCCGTGATTTGCATGCGTCCTACATGAACATTGAGGCTATCAATGCGGCGGGCATGGACCCAATTACGCCGATGATGGAACGTATCGCCAGTATTTCGAGCCACGAAGGTGTCGCCACCGCGATGATGGATGCGCAGCTGGGTGCGCGCTCGCTGTTTGGCCTGTTTATCGGGATTGATAGCAAGCAGCCGACTGATTATGCGCTTTATGCAACGCACGCTGGCACGGCCTTGCCCGACAAAAGCTATTATGAGCGCGAGAGCGAGCGCCTTGATGCGCTGCGTGTATCATACGTTGATTATATGGAAGCTGTATTCACCCGTTTGGGCCGGAGCGATGCGCGCAGTGCGGCAGAGGCGGTGTTTGAGCTGGAAAAATCGATTGCCTCCAATCACTGGACACGCGCAGAGCGCCGTGATGCGGACCGCACCTATAATGCGATGACGCTGGCGGAACTCGCTGAGTTCGCGCCGGGTTTCCCTTGGGCGGCGGCCATTCAGGCCTATGGTGTTGAAAATGTAGAAAAAATCGTGGTGCGCGAAAGCACCAGCTTCCCTGGAATGGCCGCTTTGTTTGCGGACACGAGTGTGGACGTGTGGAAGGATTATCTGACCTTCCATCTGATCGCGAGCCATGGTCGGTATCTTTCTGACGAGATCGCAGAAGAAGCTTTTGGCTTCTTTGGCACGGTCCTGAGGGGGCAACAGCAGCAACGCGCCCGAGAAGACAGGGCGATCCTGTTTGTGAATGATCAGCTGGACCAGGCTGTCGGCAAAATCTATATCGACCGTTTTTTCCCTGAAAAGTCAAAAGAGCTTGTCGCCGAGATGTTTGAGAACATTCGCGCCGAACTTGGGGAACGGATTGATAACCTCAGCTGGATGACCGACGCGACCAAGGCCGTTGCGCGCGTGAAGCTTTCGAAAATGAGTGCCAAGATCGCGTATCCGGACAAATGGACTGACTATTCACCCGTTACCATTGGCGCGGATAACCTGATGGATAATGTGGTTGCCATGCGGGTGTTTGAGCATGAGCGCGAGCTTGCCCGCCTTGGTGCGCCGGTGGATAAGGCCGAATGGTTCCGCGGGCCGCAAACGGTGAATGCTTTCTATAGCCCAACCCGGAATGAAGCTTTTATTCCAGCGGGTTACATCCAGTCACCCCTGTTTGACCCGAACGCGGACCCGGCGCTGAATTACGGGGCGCTCGGCAGCATCATCGGCCACGAAATCGGCCATGGATTTGATGACCAGGGCAGCAAGTATGACGGCGACGGTGTGCTGCAGGCCTGGTGGTCAGAAGAGGACAGGGCGGCGTTTAATGCGCTGGGTGACGGATTGGCAGCGCAGTTTGACCAGTATCAGCCCCTTGAAGGATTGAATGTGAATGGTCGTCAGACGCTGGGTGAAAACATCGGCGACCTTGCGGGCATGATTGTCGCCTTTCATGCGTATGAGCGCTCACTCGACGGTGCGGAGGCGCCAGTCCTGGATGGTTTCACTGGCGCGCAGCGCTTCTTCCTTGGCCGCGCGCAAGGCAGACGCTTCAAACGTACGGAAGAAAGCTTGCGTCAGCGGCTCCTCAGCGCACCGCACAGCCCGATGTATCTGCGCGTGAACGGCATGGCGCGAAACATGGACGAGTTTTACCAGGCGTTCGACGTGCAACCGGGTGACGCCATGTACCTGGCGCCAAAAGATCGGGTGAAGATTTGGTAGTTCATGTATGTCTGAACAAGTTTTGAGAGTGGAGTTTTCCGAGTTTTTCTATTATCTCGAAGAAGGCGAAGCCGCTATTCAGTTTGTGCCTGAGTTTCGGGAGTTTTCGATCATTTGTTCCACGGATGGTTCTTGTATTACTCTCAAATACTGTCCCTGGAGTGGAAAGGAATTTCCCGATTCTTTGACTGAGCAGTGGTTTGGAGAACTGGAAAAGCTTGGCATAGACGATCCATTTGGAGACGCAATAATTCCAACGGAGTTTCGTTCTGATCAATGGTGGATTAACAGAGGCCTATAGCAGGCTTTGTCGGGCCAGACGATCGACCCACGATATAGACAGCAGCTACTAGGCACGCACGGAGACCGTGCATGCGTAGTCTGTAACACTCTACTTGCCGCGCAATAGGGCGATGCCCACCCACAAGAACCAGACAATCTGGCCAAGTCCAAAGATGGCCGCACCAACTTCGCTGATTGGGGGAATGATTGTCAGGGTGCCTGCGGCGCCCACAAGAATACCAAGATAATTCAATGGTTTCGGCAACCTTAAACCGCGCAGGCCTGCGATGCTCAGCAGCAACAACCATATGCCGCCGACAACCTCAACACCGCCGCCAAGGCCTTCCTGGATAGTTGAGATCGATTGCAACAGTGAAGCCGCGCCCGTCGGGTCCGTTGCATTCAGGGCGACAACTGCGTCTGCGCCCACAACGGCGATCATACCTGTTGCGATCACCAGACCGGCCCAGATGAATCCAAAAACAGTGGCGGTTTGCATCAGTGCTTCTGCGCCTGTTTTCAGCCGTTCATGGAGCGCGAGTGCAAGCACCACCAGAAACACGCCAAACAGCGTATAAATGACGATGTTTCCGATATATTGCGCCGTTTGCGTTTCCGCCAGAAATGCGACCTTTTTTTCATAACCGGTTGGGTCCAGATAGCCTAGGAACAGCCAAAAGCCGAATATGTAAGCTGCGGCTTCAAAGAGGGCGGCGAGCCCTCCAAATTTTTGCAGGTTCATTGTTCACTTCCTCCACATGTAGCGGCTGCTGGCCATCATAGGACCACAGCTCATTATTTACCGCGAGCATTTCTTTGTCGCTCACCGTTTTATTGTGCCCTCATGGGCAATATTGTTAGGGAAGCTTTGGCCCAAATGGCTGCATGTTCCCCCCTGTCGTCATAGTACGCCGATCATTCGCCGGCGCTTATCGTTATGGTCGTCGGTAAGATACATTTGGCAGTGGCTGAACAGATTTTCAACCAGCGAATGACACCTGCGGCAAAGTTATACCGTCAGTGCGTAATCCACTTTAAAGTTGGCATCCTCTAGCGCGTGTACCAGCGCTTGAGCATGCTCCTGGTCCTTGGCTTCAATCACCAGTTCCATTTCAGTTTGCTTGAGGCTGATGGCGCCAAACTCGCGGTGGTGGCGCATTTCAAGAATGTTGGTGCCAATGGCGGCCACAATGTCGGTCACCTTTGCAAGCGCACCGGGCTGGTCCATCATGGTAATGCGCAACCGCGCCAGGCGTCCATCACGGGCCATGCCGCGCATGATCGCGCTCGCCAGCATGCGGCTGTCGATATTGCCACCAGAGAGCACCATGCCAACTTTGTGGCCTTTGAATAAATCGGGGTACTGCGTTACGGCGGCAAGGCTGATGGCGCCGGCGCCTTCCACAATCACTTTCTCGATTTCCATGATGGCCACAATCGCGCGTTCAATCTGTCGCTCCGAGACCGTTACGATCTCGTCCACCAGTTCTTCGACCACGGCCTGCGTGCGCTCGCCGGGTTTGTTAACAGCGATGCCTTCCGCGATGGAGATATTGTCGCCCTTCAGTTTGGAGCCATCAACACGCTCTTTCATCGCAGGGAAAGCTTCGGTTTGCACACCGACGATGCGGATGTCGGGGTTGATATGTTTGGCGATTGTTGCAATGCCAGAGATCAGGCCACCGCCGCCGATGGGCACCACAAGTGTGTCGAGGTCCGGTTCGTCTTCCATCATCTCAAGGCCGACAGTGCCTTGCCCTGCCATGACGCGGGCGTCATCAAACGGATGAACATAGGTGAGGTTTTCATCGTCAGCCATTTTGTAAGCGGCTTGCGTCGCGGCTTCAAAGTCTGCACCCGTCAACACAACTCGCGCGCCAAGTTCTTCGGTGCGTTTCACTTTATTGAAAGGTGTACCTTCAGGCATGACAATCGTCGCGGGAATGCCCAGCCGGCCCGCATGGTAGCTGATACCCTGCGCATGGTTGCCTGCACTGGCCGCAATCACGCCCTTGGTATCAGCGGGCAGGGCGAGCAGGCGGTTGAGCGCACCGCGCTCCTTATAGGCTGCGGTGAACTGGAAAATCTCGAATTTCAGATAGCACTCCGCCCCGGTAATTGAGGACAGGGTTTTGGAGTGATTGAGGGGAGTGCGCACTACCGCGTCCTGAATGGCGGTTTGCGCGGCATAGACGTCATCAGCGCTGATCGCGAGCGCAGACATTTCTTGTAATTTTCTTTCGTCCATAACAATGCACCTGAAACTTTATTACAGAAGGCGAGCATTGCCACAGGCTCAATCGCCTGTCCAGAAAAAAGCTTCAAGGAACAGCGCTTGCGAGAAAAAAACCTCTAAAGAAACCGGTCAATAAGTCCATCAATGGCGGCTTGCACTTCTGGCTCGCGCATCAGGGGCACATGACCCATGTCAGGCACAGTGACCGGCACCAGATCCGGGTGTTCCGTCGCCATGCGTTGGAGCGTAGTGGCTGAAAGAATGTCTGAAATACCACCGCGCAGAACCACCATCGGTATGGAATGCATCTGTGCGAACAGCGGCCACAAATCAGGCGCCGCCTGGTCGTCATTTTCATCGAAGTTCTTCCGGAGCGCGGGGTCATACTGCGCCGCTGGCCTGCCGTCTTTGTCTTCATAGAGAAGATGTGTGACCATCAACCAGTCTTGGTCCGAAAACTTGGGGTAAACACCGCGGTTTGCGAACTTAACCGCCTCCACGGCTTCTTCCCACGTGGCAGGGGGCGTGCCAACGCCAACATAAGACTTGATGCGGGCAATGCCGGCTGGGTCAATTTCGGGGCCGATATCATTGATAACCGCTGCTTTGATCACACCGGGATAGAGGGCATTCATCATGATGGTCATCAGGCCACCAAGTGAGGTGCCAATCGTGATGATTTCTGCAACATCCAGATGCTGCAGCAGGGCCATCATGTCTTCCACATAGACATTTGGTGCATAGCGGCTTGGGTCGGGGTCCCACTCTGACCAGCCGCGCCCGCGCTGCTCCACGCAAATCAGGCGGCACCGGTCTTTCAGGTGATCTGCAATAAACCCGAAGTCTTTGGCGTTACGGGTTAAACCCGGCATGCACAGCACCAGTGGTGCGCCGTCAGGGGCCACATTATAGTCGCGGTAATGCTGCTTAAGGCCATCTGTGTTGGTGAAATACTCGTCGGTATAGTCAGCCATGCTGCCAATCCTTGTGGGTTTCTCGAAGGTCGCGCTTGAGTATTTTCCCGTTTGGATTTCTAGGCAAGCATTCTGTGAACACGGCGCCCGCAACACGTTGTTGCTTACCAAGTTTGCTGTTTGCCCAAGCGATGATATCGGCCTCGCTTTCTCGGCTGCCTTCTTCACAGACAATGATGGCAAGCGGGGTTTCGCCCCATTTGTCGCTCGGTACGCCAATCACGGCAACTTCGTTGACGGCGGGGTGCTTGACAAGCACTGCTTCTATGTCTTGCGGATAGATGTTTTGCCCACCAGACAAGATCATGTCTTTCTTGCGATCAACGATATAGAGGTAGCCTTCTTCATCAAGCAGACCGATGTCACCCGTGCGCATCCATTGGCGGCCATCAGGGCTCGTCCAGGTAGCGTCCACCGTTGCTTCTGGCCGGTTTAGGTAACCGGGCATAACAATGCGGCCCACGCCAACCACCTCACCGGATTGCCCTGCGGGCACTTCGTTATCGTCATCACCGATGATCTTGATATCTGTGCCAAGCAGGGGCTTGCCGACTGACGCCATGCGCCCTTCAGCCTCTTCCGGTTCGAGTGTCGTAATGATGCCCTCGGTCAGGCCAAACAGCTCTATGACTGAGGAAGGACCCAGCCGTTCAAAAAGGCGTTCTTTTAAGTCTGCATGCAGAGGTGAGCCGCAGCTCATGATCGCCTGAACGGACGATAGATCAAAATCATCGCAGCCTGGCACTTCAAGCAGGCGCTGGAGTTGGATGGGGACCATCGCGAAATTGGTAATTTTTTCGGCCTGGATCAGGTCAAGCGCACGCGTGGCATCAAAGGACTTTTCAACCACCATTGTGCCGCCCGCGAGGAGCGTGCACAGCATGCCGACCCAACTGATGTTGGAGTACAAGCCGATTGTGAAAAGCGTGCGCGCAGAGCCATTGTATCTGAGTGCGACTGCGAGGTCGTAAGCCCAGTCTCGCCGTCCTTTATGGGTATGCACAATCCCTTTGGGCATGCCCGTGGTGCCGGAACTGTAGATAACATTCAGAAGGTCATCGGCATTTATTTCTATCTTGGGTGATGAGCTTGAGCTGTTTTCTTTTAGTTTCGCGAGGCCTGTTTCGCCTTCAATGGCGTTTACATCGGTGTGTCTTGAGAGAAAAGTCGATAACCTTGTCGTTTGATCCTCGGTCGCAACGATAGCGGAAACCTTGGCATCTTCCAGCATGGCGTTCATGGCGTCATCGGTAACAGACAGGTTGATCGGCACACTGCATGCACCGGATTTCATGATGCCCACCAGCGTTTCGACCATAGCGCGCCCGTTTGACATGACGACACCCACCATGTGGCCACGGCTGATACCGCGAGCAATAAGTCCATGGGCAATTTTATTGGTCTCGGCTTCAAACTCTGCCCATGTCAGCGTTTCTGAACCGCAGACGAGGGCAGGTTTGTTTGCCTTCCATTTTCCGTGAAGCGACAGAATTTCAGGCAATAGTGGAGCGTGATCATCAAATGCATTCATTTGATTTTCCTTGAAATTCAGGGGTGTTGGCCGGAGGGAGAGGGGAGCAAATGCTCATGGGGAGCCCTCCGGCCAAGCTGCGCCAAAGTCTAGAAACGAAGCCCGACGGTGGCCGTGACTGTGAGTGGCGGTCCGTAAAAGGCGGAAGCGATACCCTCCAAACCAAGCGTGGACGCTGTCCCCGTCGCGTTGGCGAAATTATAGCCAGCCACAATATACTCTTTGTCGGTCAGGTTCTTACCGTGCAGACCAACCTCATATTTGCCGTCGTCAGAAACCCAGACGATACTGGCGTCAAAGAGGGAGTAACCCGGCTGATCCAGGAACTGACTGGCAATCTCAAATTGATGCGTCAGGCTTTTGTAAGACCATGCACCAATGATGGAGAGCGAGCCACTTTCACCGAACAATTCAGTTGGGCGGTTGTATGAAAGCCGCAGGTTCGTGCTCCACTCAGGTGTGTTTTGAATAACACGCTGGTCTGAAACGTCCTGCAGGGTTGTGATACCGCTCACTGGATCGGTTACCGCGGTGATAAACTCGTCATACTCGGCATCAATCCAGCCCAGGGCGAAGTCAGCGACAACACTGTCACCATTCACCCCGGAGTTTTCGGCGAGAATGGCACTACCCTCAAGTTCTACACCAAAGAAGTCGGCTGCACCGGCGTTTGTTGTGATGCCAGAGAAGCTGTCATTGATGCCGTCGCCTGTGGTGTCCACACCAATGGAACCGGGCACCTGCACATTGGTATAGTCACTGTAGAAGACCGCCAGGTTAGTGGTCAGTTTGCCTTCGGCCCAAGTGGATTTTGCACCTGCCTCGTAGGTGGTGATTTCTTCCGGGTCAAAATTGATGAAATCAAAGATCTCTTGATCAGAAGTAACACCATCATTGTTCAGGTCGGGGGCAGCGGTGCTTTGGGCGCGTGGGTCAAAGCTGCCGCCTTTGAAACCTTCACTATAGGACAAGTACAGTGTTTGGTCGTCGTTGGGCTGCCAGGACAAGCTCACACGCGGCGAAAAGTCGGTGTATTTTTGTTCGCCGTTAAAATCAGACGTCGTGGCGATCTGTGTCGCACTGCCGCCAAATGTCTCAGAGTTGCCGCCAATGAAAGTACGGCGCAGAATAGTGGAGTTGCGCGTGTCTTCTGTATAACGACCACCGATATTCAGCTCCAGATTACTGTCCATGCCGAATGCGGCATCAAGATCGATGCTGAAGTCACCGAAGATTGACCAGGTTTCTGTTTCAACATCGCCGAGCGTGTTGGCGTTCAGACCGGGTAGGCCGATCAGGTCGCCCGTTTGCCCGAGGACTACGTCAAATTCGTTAAAGGCAGTGGCGTCCAGATAGTAGAAGCCAAACACACCGCTGACGGCATCATCGGTGTATAGAACCTGGAACTCTTCGCTGAACTGATCGTTCTTGTAAAGAACAGGCACATCAACATCCACAACGGGCAGACTGTCAAAGTCAATCAGTTGGAAGCTCTCGTCTTCGCGGTAAGAAAGGATGTTTTTGATGGTGACTTTATCATTCACTTCATACTCAATGAGAGCGGAACCACCATACCATTCAGCTTCATTGCGGCCCTGGATGCCAGCGCGGGTATCATACACGTCATCCAAAACCGGTGCGCCGCCGAACAGGCCCGGGATCAGGCGGTGGCCTGACTTCGGATTTGATTTGTCTTCCAGGTAGTCGCCTGACAAACGAATGAACAGCTCCGGTGACGGCGTAAGTTCCACGCTGCCGCGGAAAGCCAGAATGTCTTTGTCATAGTGCTCTTGGCCAGTCTCAAGGTTTTCACCAAAGCCATTGCGCTGCAGGTAAGCGACGGAGCCACCCACGCGAACAGTATCCGTGATCGGGGCTTCACCGGTTGCGATAATGTCGTGCTGGCCATAGGTGCCGCCGTTGAGGCGCAGCTTAAACGAAGGGTCTTCGCCCAGGCGCTTGGTGACATATTTGATGGCACCACCGATCGTGTTGCGCCCATAAAGGGTGCCTTGCGGACCGCGCAGGACCTCAACACGTTCCACATCATAAATATCAAGCACCGCGCCTTGAGGACGGTTTAAGTAGACGTCATCAATATAAAGGCCAACGCCGGCTTCAAATCCAGCGACCGGGTCCTGCTGACCCACACCACGAATGAAAGCGGTGATGGTGGTGTTAGTGCCGCGAGAAACCTCCAACGTGATGTTGGGTGTGGTCTGTGCAATGAAGGTGATGTCTGTTGCACCCAGCCGCGCGAGTTCTGCGCCCGTCACAGCGGTTACGGCAATTGGTACGTCTTGCAGACTTTCACTACGCCGCCGTGCAGTGACAGTGATTTCTTCAAGGGCCACGGTTGATTGTTCGCTGTCTTGCGCAACGGTTGGAGCTCCAGCAATCAGACCACCTGATGCGGCACCCGCAAGTAACATTGCACGAATACTTTTCTTGGAATTCATTATTCTCTCCCCAAGGGCACGGCGCACCAGCTCCCATACCGATGCACTTTCCCAATTCGCATTCAATTAATTTCAACAAATGTTGAAAGTCAATAGAAATTTCAACAATCATTGAATTTTATAAAAAGTGCGTTGTCGCCAGCCGGTGGATTGGCTAATAATATCAACAGGTAACGAGGAGCAGCCCATGGCCGATGGTGGGGCAAATTCCAAGGTGAAACGCAAAGACCGTATTCTGGATGCAGCAGAAGCCCTGTTCGCCAAACACGGATTTGACGGCGTTTCCATGCGTAAGGTTGCGGAAGAAGCCGGTGTGGACCTTGCGCTTTCCAGCTATCATTTTGGCAACAAACGCGGGCTGTTTGACGCAGTATTAATGCGCCGAGCGGAAGTCCTCAACGAAACACGCCTAGCTGCGTTAGAGCGCTGTAAGGCAGAGGCAGGCGAGGGTGGCCCGACAGTCGAAGCCATCATCAATGCGTTTCTCGAGCCTATGTTGGCGCATGGCTATCAGGAAGACGAAGGCTGGCGCCACTATTTCGAACTTGTGGCACAGGTGAACAGTTCGTTCGAATGGGGCGGTCAGTTGATGACCAAATATTTTGACCCACTGGTACGCAAGTTTATTGACGCGCTTAAGGTGGCGCTGCCAAACGCGGATCCGGCCGACCTTTATTGGTGCTACCATTTCCTTTCCGGGGCGCTGACACTCACGTTCGCGCACACTGGCCGGATCGATCAGCTCTCAGACGGCATCGCCAAGTCAGAAGACATGGTCGGTGCCTATGAACGCATGGTGCCTTTTGTTGCAGCCGGTTTCCGGCGTTTGTGCGACAAATAGTTCTTTATAATTGGAGGTTTTTTATGAGAATGCGCTCTGTGGCGTTGGGATTGATATTGCTCATTACTCACTTCACTCAGGTTGCAACGGCGACTGAATTTGAAAAGGGCCCGCTTATTACTGAATATGGTCCGGTCGTTATTGTTGATGGCGCCCAGCCGCTGCCTGCGGATACCGGTTTCAGTGTTGCTTTTGACGTGACAGCTCGCGGTGCTGAGGGCGCATTAAATCGCAAGTTTGAAAGCGCGGCCCGTTTTTTGAACATGCATGCTGCCGTTGGGGTGAAGGCTGACAATATGCGGCTTGCTGTTGTTGTGCACGGCCCGGCTGTTCTGGACTTAACAGGCGCTGCCAGGTTTGGCGGCGCCAACCCAAATGCCGACATGATTGAAACCTTACAAGCGCATGGCGTGCGTTTCATCGTTTGCGGGCAGTCTGCCGCCTTCCAGAATGTTGGCAAAGAAGATCTGCTGCCTGGGGTAGAACTTGCTGTGTCTGCCATGACCGCGCATGCGCTATTGCAGCAGGCTGGTTACACACTAAACCCTTTCTGAGCGCTGAATTGGCTTGCCTACGCCCTGAAACAAGCTAGAACAATAGTCGGTCACAGTTAGTCTGAGTGGGGACAATCCATGATAAAATATTGCTTGGCATCTGCCATGTTGCTTTCGCTGCCTGCTGCAGCGCAGGAATTTACCATTGAGCGGCTTTCAGCGAGCCCGAACATCAATGGCGCGAGCGTGCAGGGCCTTAAAATGGCGCCTGATGGTAAACGCATCACTTTTTTGCGGGGCAAGGCGGAAAACGCGGCGCAGCTTGATCTTTGGGAGTTTGATATCGACTCGGGCGAATCGCGCTTGCTTGTTGATTCGGCAAGCCTGCTTGAAGGTGGCAGCGAAGTGCTGAGCGAAGAAGAGAAAGCGCGCCGTGAACGCAACCGCGCCATCACCGGAAAGACCGGTATAGTCAGCTATTTCTGGTCCGCGGACAGCAGCACATTGTTGTTTCCAATCAGTGGCGACGTTTATGTGTTGCCACTTGGTGGTTCTGTAAAACGCTTAACCGATACGCCGCAGTATGAAACGGACATCAAATTCAGTCCACAAGGCACATATGTA
Source organism: Kordiimonadaceae bacterium (assembly GCA_017640725.1). GTDB lineage: Bacteria > Pseudomonadota > Alphaproteobacteria > Sphingomonadales > Kordiimonadaceae > Kordiimonas. The sequence continues at coordinate 281,350 of JAEPQB010000003.1, forward strand.
TCTTTCGTTCGCGACCGTGAAGTCTATGTGGTCGATATCGCAAGTGGTGCTGAGACCAAACTGACGAGCGGCTCAACAGACACTATTGCGAACGGCATGTCTGAGTTTGTGGCGCAAGAGGAGCTTTCGCGCTTCACAGGATACTGGTGGTCACCAGATGAAACCCGTGTTGCGTTCGAACAATTTGATGAGAGCAGGGTCCTTGTCAAAGACCGCTACGAAGTGCAGCCAGACGGCGGTGTCGTGACGCTGAAGCAACGGTACCCTGAAGCTGGCAGCCAAAATGTTGAAGTGAAACTGGGCATTGTAACTGTCGCGGACCAATCGGTCAGCTGGGTCGATCTGGGTGACAATGACGACATTTACCTCGCCCGTGTAAACTGGACGCCAGACAGCCAAGCGGTTGCTGTGCAGCGTCTTAACCGCGAGCAAACCACGCTTGATATCCTGATGTCTGACGTGAGTGGCGCCACAAACACGTTTGTGAGCGAAAGTTCAGATATCTGGATTAATCTCGACAACAATATGCGTTTCTTGAGCGATGGCACGATGATCCGCACGAACGAGACGAGTGGATTTAAGCATATTGTTCGCCACAACATGGAAACGGGTGAGGCAACCGCGATTACGTCCGGCGACTGGGTGGTGAGTGCGATTGAAAAAATCGACGAAGAAGCGGGTACCATCTATTTTTCCGGCTTTAAAGACACGCCGATTGAACAGCATTTGTATGCTGTGCCACTTGCTGGCGGCGACATCACGCGCATTAGCCAGGAACGTGGCTGGCACAATGCGACCGTTGGTTCCGAAGTTTACATCGATAATTTTTCAAGCCCGGAGCAACCGCCGCAGGTGACGATCAGAAGCCTTGCTGATGGTGGTTTAAGGTCGGTTGTGCTTGCAAATGCACTCGATGAAAACCATCCGTATTTTGATTTCAAAGACAGCACTCCAAACCAGACATTTGGTACAATCGATGCCGTTGATGGCAGCAAGCTGTACTACCGCCTGTACACGCCGCTCAATATGGAAGAAGGCAAGCGGTATCCCGCTATTTTGGCACCATATGGTGGTCCTCACGGTCAGAGGGTCCGCAACCAATGGTCCGTGAACTTTAACGACATTCTGGCGCGCAATGGCTTTGTTGTCATGGTGCTGGACAACCGCGGCATGTGGAACCGTGGCCTTGAGTTTGAGGGCCATGTGAAAAACGCCATGGGCACGGTTGAGGTGCAGGATCAGGTATCTGGTGCTGAATATCTCAAGACGCTGTCATACGTTGATGGCGACAACATCGGCACCTGGGGCTGGTCGTATGGTGGTTACATGACGCTGATGAGCATGTTCAAAGAGCCTGATGTCTTTAAAGCTGGTGTTTCCGTATCCCCTGTTACTGACTGGCGCCTGTATGACACTGCTTATACAGAACGCTATCTTGGCCACCCAAATGCACCGGGTGACGTTTACGCAAACACAAGCGTGTTCAAGTATGTAGACGGTTTTAAAGGCGATCTACTGCTGATCCACGGCATGGCAGATGACAACGTATTCTTTGATCACACCGTCAAGTTGCTCTCAGTTCTGCAAAACAAAGGCAAACCGTTTGAGCTGATGACATACCCGGGCAAAAAGCATGGCATTCGCGGCGAAAAAACCCGTAGTCATTTGTGGAACCAAGCGCTGGATTTCTTCAATCGTAAACTGAAGTAGTCCAAACCACTTCAAAAAGGCGCCGTCTTGCAGGGCAGGGCGGCGCTTTTTTTATGTTCGTCGATCATAATTGACAATAGTCAAACACTCTACTGGACGAGTTGGCTACGCCATGATTGGGCGGCGGGGGTGCACAGAGCCCCGTTCCAGCGCATCGGAATCCCTAGTTCGCGAGCTAGAGCGGGACCGTCGCCCATCCACCAACAATGGAGGGTGCGCCATGAGCATGAGCGAAACATTCACATCTCCGTCCCTGATAACGCGGATCGCCATCGGCAAGGCGGTTGGACTGGTAATCGGTTTGCTCGGGTTTCTTTTGGCCCCGGCAATGATACCCGACATAGACATCTATTTCAGATGGGGGCTTTTGCTTTGGTACGCCTCAATCGGTGCTGTAATTGGTGTGTTTGGTGTGTTCACTTACCATCCAATTCTGAAATTGCCGATGCCTTGGTGGGTGAGGGCACCCATTATTGGCGCCTGGTTTAATTTCGTATTGGCTCTGTTTACATTCGACAAACTTGGAACTTATATGAGCGCAATTTTATCTGACGGCGGTCGAACAGCGTCTCCTTTCTGGGTTGTTCTTGAAGGCGCACTTATTGGGCTGCTAATTGGCTTCCTTTGCACGCGCTATGGCGGTGAGGGCCGTGAAACAATTCCTCAGACACCAGAATAATGACGCTTTTTACTGATTTTAGCTCAACGGAAACAGTGACTTAATAATTCTTGACTAAAAAGTTAGGAATGGGCCTTGAAACCCCTTTGTTAACACCCATATTGGGGGTGTTGACGATAACAGAATCTGTTTGTTTGCTTTGGGTCCGACCCTCCCCCCTCCCCCTTCAGTCGACTTGGGGCAGACAGACATGATACGATAGGCCGGAGCTGGATGTATTCGCTCCGGCCTTTTTCGTTTAGTCAGGGTGTGAACGTTATTGACCGCTAGTGAAGACGGACTTTCCTGCAACCCAGGTTGAAAGCACCTTGATCTCTTTAATAGAGGCTGGGGCCACGTCAAAGGGGTCTGCGTCCAGGATCACGAAATCGGCCCACTTGCCAATACTCAGACTGCCAATATTTGTGTCCTGAAACGCGGCATGGGCACCGGCCGCGGTCATGGCGTAAACAGCCTCCGCCGAGGTGAGGGCTTCCTCAGCGTACCACCCTTCACCTGTTGGGTTATCAAGTTTGTTGCGCGTCACAGCAAAATAGAGCGTTTCCATCGGTTCCCATGGCTCGCCGGGCAAATCGCTGTTCAGAATGACTGGCGCGCCAGCGTTCAGCATTTTCCGCCAGGCATAGGCATATTGAATGCGCATGGGGCCAACCCGGTCTTCTGCCCAGCCACTATCACCGACCGCGTGGGACGACTGAACGCTTGAAACCACCCCAAGATTGGCCGCACGTTCAAAATAGTCTGGCAAAACCACTTGTGCATGTTCGATACGCCACCGGTGATCCTGATCAGGGTAGGGCTGTAACGCTTGTTCGTATATCGACAGAGTGCGATTGTTGCCTTCATCGCCAATGGCATGCACAGCCATCTGAAAGCCTTTCTCTGCCGCATTTTCAGCCAACCATGTGAGCTTTTCTGGCGTTATTCGCTCGGTGGGGTTGGCCGCCCCAGGCCGGTCACTGTAGGGCTCAAGCATCAAGGCGGTGCGAGACCCGAGTGAGCCATCGTAGAATACTTTAATGGATCGCACGGCAAACATGGCATCAGCTTGTTCGTGGATACCACGCGCAAACCAGTGATCCATCAACTCTTTATCGTTGCCATTTAACAGGCCATAAACCCGGATTGGTAGCTTGTTTTCACGCGCCAGTGCCATAAAGGCTTCGATGTCAGGTTTCATCATGCCAGCTTCATGAACACTGGTGACGCCAGCTTTCCGCATAATCTCAAGGCCGGTGACGATCGCATCTTTGCGCATTTCAACTGAAGCGGCGGGAACATGGCGCGTGACAAGGTTTTGCGCAAGCGTCAGCATCACGCCGGTTGCGCTGCCATCTTCCCGGCGCAGGATTTGCCCGACACCGGGATTTGGTGTTTCATCGGTGATGCCAGCAACGTCAAGGGCAGCACCATTATAGAACCCGGCAAACCCATGCAGGGACTCAAGATAGACGGGATTGTTTGGAAAAGCCTCGTCAAGTGCTGCGCGATCAGGATAGCCTTCGCTGCCGAACCATCCTTCATCCCAACCCTGGCCAATCAGCCACTCGCCGGGTGTGGGGTTTGGGTAGCGAGCCTGCAGGCGCTCGACAATGTCCTCTGCGCTTCGAACGCCAACCAAATTCGCCTTGTTGGCGTCCATGCCCAATTCACGGACGTGCACATGGCTATCGATAAAGCCGGGCAACACAGTTTTGCCATCGAGGTCTAAACGCTGTGCCTCCGGCGCAAGTGCCGACACGGAAGAGTAGGTTCCCACCGCTGACACTTTTCCGTCTGTTATCAGCATGGCTTCTGCGGTTGGAGTATGTTCGTCAACCGTGTGAATGGTTCCTCCATGTAGCAGAAGCGGGGCATCCGCATTTGATGTGCCCGCCAAAAGGAGCATGCAAATCACGCTAATACCCATTTCAAGTGTTGTTTTCGAGAATTTCACCTGTGCCCCCATTTGACCCTTTGTCATCACAAAATGTAATCAAAGCATGAGCTTAGGCTTATTGCGCCTTTCCAAACAAGGGGAGAAGGCGAAAAGTTTGGAGGCAATTACCTGGGACTTCAAATTTCGCGCCGTCCTTTGGCACGACTTTCCTCTTTCCAATGCAGAAAAAATCGCTAGGGTGCGCGCAAACAACTGACCTGATTTATGGATGCTTGCTGGCATGGCTTTTGACCAGGAAATTGAAAAACGACGCACTTTTGCGATCATTTCTCACCCCGATGCGGGTAAAACCACGCTGACGGAAAAACTGCTTTTGTTTGGTGGTGCCATTCAAGCGGCCGGTGAGGTGAAAGCCCGCGGTGAGCGCAGGCGTGCCAGGTCTGACTGGATGAAAGTGGAGCAAGAGCGCGGCATTTCTGTTGCGTCGTCCGTTATGACCTTCGACTTTGAAGGCAACACCTTCAACTTGCTCGACACTCCGGGTCACGAAGACTTCTCGGAAGATACATATCGTACGCTTTCTGCGGTAGATAGCGCCGTCATGGTACTCGACGCTGCGAAGGGCATCGAAACTCAAACCCGCAAGCTTTTTGAGGTTTGCCGGTTGCGTGACATGCCGATCACAACCTTCATCAACAAAATGGACCGGGAAGCGAAAGACCCGTTTGAGCTATTGGATGAAGTTGAGCAAACACTGGCGCTTGACGTGTCGCCCGCCAGTTGGCCGATCGGTATGGGACGTGATTTTCTGGGGTGTTATGACCTGATTTTGGATCAGCTTGTATTGTTTGACCGTGGCAAGGGTGATCAGCTGGCCGAAGGCATCAAGTGCGAGGGTCTTGATGATCCAAAACTTGATGAGCTGTTGCCAGATTACGCCGTCGAAAAACTGCGCGAAGACGTGGAGATGGTGCGCGAACTGTGCCCCGCGTTTGACCTTGAGGCCTACCTAGATGGTACGCAAACCCCAGTATTCTTTGGCTCAGCCATCAATAATTTTGGTGTGCAGGAGCTATTGAAGGGTGTTGGAGAGTTTGCGCCCAACCCAAGGCCCGGCAAAGCGCTTGAGCGCGAAGTGGAACCCAATGAAGACAAGGTAACAGGCTTCGTTTTCAAAATTCAGGCAAACATGGACCCCAAGCACAGGGACCGCATTGCGTTTCTGCGCCTTGTATCGGGCAAGTTCAAAAAAGGCATGAAGCTGAAGCATGTGCGCAGCGGCAAAACCCTGGCGATCCATAATGCGCAGCTGTTTTTGGCCCAGGACCGCGAGGTAGCAGAAGAGGCCTTTGCGGGTGACATTATGGGGCTGCCAAACCACGGCAACTTGCGCATTGGCGATACGCTCACGGAAGGCGAGATTGTGCGCTATACCGGCGTGCCGTCATTTGCCCCGGAAATCCTGCAGAAAGTCCGGGCGGACGATCCGATGAAAGCAAAGCACCTTGGCCGCGCGTTGGAGCAACTGGCGGAAGAGGGCGCCGCTCGCGTATTCAAGCCGTTCCTCGGCAGTGACTGGGTGGTGGGCGTGGTTGGTCCGTTGCAATTTGATGTTCTCTCCGATCGTATTCGCACGGAGTATCAAATTCCCTGCAAGTTTGAGCCAACAACCTTGATGACCGCGGAATGGATTGAAGGTGAAGCGCGCGAGGTAAAAGCATTCACCGACCAGAACCGGGCGTCCATGGCCACTGACCATGCTGGTGCACCAGTTTATCTGGCACGCAATAACTGGCACCTGGACAAGGCTAAAGAAGACTATCCCTCGCTTAAGTTCCTGAAAACAAAAGAAGAAGTCTTTTAAGTTTCTTCAGTTTTGGGGGCGCCACTGGGTGTCCCATTCAGGGCGAAGTGGATCCGCGGCTACATCAGCAATATAGTCTTGCATCAGCAGGAGCAGTTCAGCGGTTTTCTCAGGGTTTGAGGCGCGCAAATCGTTCATCTCATAGCGATCGGCGGCCAGGTTATAGAGGGCCATGGGCTGCACGTCTTCGGTCGCCAAAAGTTTCCACCCGTTTTGCAATACAACATAATGAGGCCCGCCTTTTGCGGCCGGGAAGGCCCAGAAAAGTGGCTTTTCCCTACTGGGTGTCTGACCTTCAAACAAAGGCGATATGTCGATCCCATCTATCGCACGGCCAGTTGGCATGTCTAGGCCTAACAGCGCGGTTAAGGTGGGGAAAATGTCATAACCACTGACCGGATAGTCCGACACTTGGCCGGCGTCGATTACACCGGGAAACCGGATCATGCCAGGCACACGAATGCCCCCTTCATAGAGATCTGCCTTGCGCCCTCTGTAACCGCCAGTGTCACCGTACAGATTAACTTCCCACCAGGCTCGCCAGTCTATCGTAACGGGGCCATTATCACTGAAGAACATAACGACGGTGTTGTCGCGTAAACCGTTTGCATCAAGATACTCAAGCAAGCGCCCAACTTGTTCATCGAGGAAGCTCACATTGGCGTAATATTCGCCCGGGCCACGGGCTTCAACGCCCTCCGGGAAACCAGGTTGGTCGTTCACGACAGGAATTGGTTCACCCTTGGTATACCGCTCGTATTTCTCAAGAAAATGCTCAGGGCTATGGATCGTACCGTGGGGCTCGATGAAGGGTACATATAGAAAGAACGGTGCGTCTTCCTCCCGTTCGTCCATCCAGCGCATGGCTTCATCGGCCACAATCTGTGCCGTAAAGCCCTTCACTTCCCCCAATGGTTCACCGTTCGCGTAAAAATTGGTCGGATTGTTCTGGTGGGGTAGAGGGAAGGCATGCAATACGTAGGTATGGTCAAATCCATGGTCTCTTGGCTGCGCGTGATCTTCGTTAGACAGGCCGCCGTTTAAGTGCCATTTTCCTACAATGGCTGTTTGATAGCCAGTGTCTTTTAGCCAAGTGGCAATGGTGATTTCATTTTCCGACAAATAGGCTGGTGTGTTTTCTGGTATCCAACTCTTTATCCCGGTTCGGTAGGGAGTGCGGCCTGTCATTAACGCGGCGCGTGAGGGAGAACAAAGCGGCGAAGGTGCGTAAAAGGACGTTAACTTCAAACCATCGGCTGCAAGCGCATCGATGTTGGGCGTTTCTATGATCGGATGCCCGTAAGAAGCTAAGTCTCCGTATCCCAGGTCGTCGACATACATCAGAACGATATTGGGCCTATCTTCCGCTGTTGCGGGGAGCGCAAAAAGTGCGAGCAAACACAGCAGTTTTGTCAGTCGTCCAAACAAACTCATCAGCTACTCCCGTTGCATTTTCCACAACCTTAGCTCTGATGATCAAACAAGAACAGTTGAAAGCATGATCAAGGTGTCGACTTAATTGTGGTAATACTCCAACCTCACCCTTTCGGGTGAGCCAAATCGAGCCCTCTTGTGCTACTGTCAGGTATGGCAAAAGAGGAGGGCAGCATGTCAAATGAAGGCAAAGTTACCGGGATAGGTGGCGTTTTTGTTAAGAGCAAAGACACAGACGCGCTGGTGAAATGGTACCGCGAAATACTGGGGTTTCCCTTTGATGGTTATGGCTCAAGCTTTCTAATGCGAGAGCATGAAAACCCTGAAGAAGAGGGGTACAATGTTTGGGGTCCCTTCAAAGCAGACACCGAATATTTTGAGCCTTCCAAAAAAGATTTTATGATCAATCTGCGCGTACAAAACCTGGACGCTTTGATGGAACGCCTGCTGGCGGCTGGCATCAAAGAAGTGAAACCCCGAGAAAGCCACGACTATGGCAAATTTGCCTGGATCGTAGACCCCGACGGCACAAAACTTGAACTGTGGGAGCAGGTGGGTCCAGTGCCTGAGACCAACCCTGAGGGTGTTTAGTTTCTAGCCGCCACAAATATACCAGTGCCGATCAATAGTGTGCCTGCCGCGCGGTCAAAACGTTTTTTGATGGTGGGTTGACGCAAAGACTGGCCAACACGTCGGGCGCCGTAAATATAGCTACCCAATATGATGTAAGACAAAGCCGCCGTAATGAATGCCATGATGCCAACGTCGGTCGCATTAATGGCTTGCAGATCCACAAATGTCGGCAAAAATGCCAAATAAAACACGATAACTTTCGGATTGGACAGGCTAATCAAAAAGCCGGCGATGAAGCTGCGAGCCTTTGCCGGCGACGGGGCTGTATGGTCAATTGTTTTGGGCGCTCTCCAACTGGTCCAGCCCAGCCAGATAAGGTAAGCGGCGCCTGCATATCGTAACAGCGTGAATGCTTCCCCAAACTGCTGTGCCAGCAGGCCAAGACCGGTGGCTGCTGCAACAAGATAAATGATATCTGACACAATAAGCCCGGTTAGCATGGCGTAGGCGGGCGCAGTGCCTTTGGTAACCGCCTGCGCCACAGTTGCAAATACTCCAGGGCCTGGGGTTGCTGCCAAAAGGCCCATTGCAAATGCGTAGGCGATGATCGTTTCAATGCTCATGCTCATTTTACTTTTCCTGAACTACTGATTCTGGCCCAAATCAGCCCGGTTTGACATGCGGCTCTGAGTTCCGAAAACGGAATTGCCGGTGCAAACTGCGATCCGGCATCCTGATAGGTCGCTGTGCATTGATCGAGCAACACCAGGTATGCATCCATTGAGTCGGCGGCAGGCGCGCCGAAAACCAGCATGCCGCCAGTTTTGCAAGCTCGAGATTGCTCCAGGGTAACGAACTCTTTGTTGCACATACGCTCAAGTTGATCTGTGAAGGCTTCAAAACCAGCGGCGTTTTGTTGTGCCACCACAGGAAATGCCGTCAGAATGGCGACAAAGCCAGCGAACAAGATTTTCATGTGCCGATCTCCTATGCAATTCAGCGTGATAATGTGGATGCACGCTTCATGCCGACCTTGATAAGCCTCCCACGGGCACGCTCAAATGACAAGATTTGAATGAATGTCTTCAGTTGGGTATGCTTTGCCCGCAAATGGGGTCAGGGTAGGGATGCCTTAGATGAAAAAGTTGATTGCAGTTGTCATTGTCGTTTTTCTAGCTTGGTTTGTGCTGAGCCCGGCACCGATTGACCCAGTTGCCTGGCAGCCCCCAGAAGACGAGGGTTTCATAGGTCCATTTGCGGAAAACAGCGTTTTAACGGATGCAGAAATTTTCCCGCTAGTTGATGGTGCCGGCCCTGAGGACGTTGCTGTTGACAGATATGGCCGGATTTTTGGAGGGCTGCATGATGGGCGCATCGTTCGCTACAGCTACGATGGCGTGCTTCAGGAAACATTCGTGACAATTGAAGGCGGTCGCCCCTTGGGCCTGCATTTCGACGCAAACGGCAATCTGATTGTTGCTGACGCCTGGAAGGGACTTCTTTCTGTCTCGGAAGAAGGCGAGATAACGGTGCTCTCGACGGAGCATGGCGGCAGGCCCTTTGCTTTCGCCGACGACCTTGATATCGCGTCAGACGGCAAAATATATTTCTCCGACGCGAGCGATACCTATAACCAGCCAGATTATTTGCTGGATTTGGTTGAAGGTCGTCCGCATGGCAGATTGCTGGTTTATGATCCCGCGACCGGACAAACGGACATGCTGTTGGATGAGCTCTATTTCGCGAACGGGATTGCTCTCTCGCAAAATGAAGATTTTGTCCTGGTCAACGAAACAGGTCGGTATCAAATCACCCGCTATTGGCTCAAAGGCGAAAAAGCAGGCACCAGCGATGTTTTCATCGATAACCTGCCCGGGTTTCCTGACGGCGTTTCCGCCAACAGAGAGGGGACGTTTTGGCTCGCGATCCCGTCGCCGCGCAATCCTCAAATGGATAACATGCATCCTTCGCCGTTTATGAAAGGCCTGGTGACCAAACTTCCAACTTGGCTGCAGCCGGGAGCGATAAAGCGCGGCTTGGTGGTCTCGCTAGATGAAGCTGGCAATGTAACCGGGGCTTATCACGACCCAGAAGGGGAACGCGTTTATATGGTCACCTCGGTTCAGCAAGAAGGCGAATTCCTGTACCTCGGCAGTCTCGAGGCACCGTTTGTTGCTCGGATTAGACTGGATCAGTTGGACTAGTTAGCCTGTCCCGGGTGGTGCCGTTCCAAAGCTTTGAACAAGTGACCCCACCACCAGATTCCAGCCATCCACAAGCACAAAGAATATCAGCTTGAACGGCATGGCAATCATGACAGGTGGCAGCATCATCATTCCCATCGACATAAGGATCGAAGCCACGACCATGTCGATCACAATGAAAGGCACGTAAAGCAAAAAGCCAATCTCGAACGCGCGTCTGATTTCGCTGATCATAAACGCTGGCACGATTGTCGTCAGAGACACATCGGCCGGATTTGCTGTGGCGCTGTCGCCCCCAGACATATCGATAAACAGGGCCAAGTCTTTGTCACGCACATGTGTCAGCATGAATTGTTTCAGGGGCGTAGTTGCACGATTGAAGGCCTCTACTTCATCAATTTGTTGTTCAATCAATGGGTTGACGCCTTGTTCCCAAGCCGCGGTAAGGGTTGGTGCCATGACATACCCTGTCAAAAACAATGACAGTGAAACCAGCACAATATTTGGTGGACTTTGCTGCGTTCCCATAGCGCTCCTAAGCATGGAAAACACAATAATCATGCGAATAAAACTGGTCATCATTACCAGGATGCTGGGCGCCAAACTGAGAACCGTGATCAGCAGGATCATTTGAACGACGCGGCCAGACAGGTTGCCCTCGTCACCCAAATCCAGATTGATCGACTGCGCCAACACGTCGCCTGCGCCGAACGTCACCAGCGCGCCGGACAGCGGAAGAAAGAACAAAGCCAGCTTCAATAGCGACCATTTCGTTGGCTTCAATTGGGCCAGCCGTTCTTTTAGTGATTGCACAGGTGGATTATGTACGGTCATCAAGCCCTCCCACATTAGAGGGTGTGTCTTCTGATGCGATGGGTTTGATGCCGTCTGCGCCAAAAGCCAGCAGGTAATCTTTACCGCGCCAGCGAGCGACAACGAGTTTACTTCGGGCGTCGATCATACGGCTTTCGATGATTTCCAGTTCTTTGGAGCCTTTGCCGAACTTGGGCTGACCCGGCATGAACCCAAATCTTTTCAGGCTCCAGGCGAACAAGCCCAGCAGGCCAATCACAAAAATCAGGGCAGCAAACGCGCCAAATGCTTCGTCCAGCATTAACTAAACCCCTCTGGTTCGGCTGGTGGTTGGCTATCCTCGACTGGTATCGGGTCGCCGGTGCTTCCGTCAAGAGTGGTGTTTTTGATCGGTCCACTTGCGCTTGGGTCGACCAAGTCCTCGTCACCTGATTCTGCCATGCGCTGGTTTTCCGCGTAAACCCGCTCAAGGATCAGAGACACTGTGTGTAGCGCCTCCAGCGGGACAGGGCTATCTACATCAAAAGCGTCAAGGAGTTCGGTAAGGTCTTTGTCCTGCCGGACCTTCACTCCTTCCGCAAAAGCAATTTCCAGGATTCGCTCCGCGAGATCGCCAGTGCCTTTGGCAATTATTTTGGGAGCAGCATTGTCGGACAATGGGTCTGTGCCCTTGATGGCAACAGCTTTGGTGCCGTCAGTCCTTTGTTTATCCGTCCCACTCATGGAAGCATAGAGCGACAGATCAACAAAAAATGCAAGCTATGCGGTCGAATATATACAGTTTGATTAACCGAGTTTAGAAACCGGCGTTTGCAACTTGTTAACCTTATTTATGTCATGTTAGTCTTGAAAAAAATTGTACCGGATGGCTGGCGCTTGCTGGCAAGAGAAAAAGCATGGATTTGAATTCGATCCCGCTGATGGCGGCTCTCAAGAAACGGATGCATTGGTTGCACTCAAACCAATCCGTGCTCAGCCAAAATGTGGCCAACGCCGACACGCCCGGATACAAAGCGCAAGAGCTTGAAAAACAAGATTTTTCCGGCCTTGTTGATGACTTGTCCGGCGGTGGTAGCAACCAGCGGACACCTTCAACAATTAAGATGCAGGCAACCAGCGCTGGCCACATGGCAGCGGGTGGTTCAATGGCAGATGCTCCAGACCCACAAGAGTTGAAGGGTGGGGAAGAATCACCAACAGGTAATTCTGTAGTTCTGGAAGAAGAGATGATCAAAGTAGCGGATAACCAAATGCAATATAGCATGGTGGTTAACCTCTATAAAAAGAACATGGGGCTATTGAAAATAGCTTTGGGTAAAGGTCGCGGTGGAGCTTAGAAAAGCTTACTAGCGTTTGGCGCGTTGGCGCTGTGCTGAGGTTAAAATGGATCTACAGAAAGCAATGATTGCTTCTGCATCTGGACTGCGGGCTCAGTCCGTCAGGATGCGGGTGATTTCAGAAAACATCGCAAACCAGAACTCTCTGTCCTCAAGCCCGCTTGAAGACCCGTATCGCCGCAAAATTGTTACGTTCCAAACGGAACTGGACCGGGTGAATGGTGTGGAAGTGGTCAAACCTGGCAAAATTGCATTTGACCAGAAGGAATTCACCAAAAAATATGATCCGGGTAATCCTGCTGCGGATGAGGCTGGGTACGTGAAACAGTCCAATGTGAACGGATTGATTGAAATGATGGACATGCGCCAGGCGCAGCGCACCTATCAATCCAACTTGAATGCTTTAGAGGCAAGCAGACGCATGGCGTCGATTACGCTCGAACTTTTGCGGTGATATGATCTGGGTGCTGGGAGTTAAGCTATGAACGTAAAACAACTTGATGCCGTAAATGCTTATTCGCAAGCGTCGAAGCAGCTTCAGCAAGGTTTGACCGGCGCAAGAGACGGTGCAGAAGATGGTTTGAAAAACGAGTCAGCATTCTCGACCTTGGTGACAGACTCGCTTGGTGACGTGAAACAGTCTTCAGAGAACCTGGAAGTGACAACGGCCAAAGCCTTGGTAGATCAAGCAGACATTGTCGATGTGGCTACGGCGGTCTCTAATGCAGAAATGGTGGTTGAAACGGTCGTTACGGTTCGCGACAAAGTTATTGGCGCTTACAACGACATATTGAAAATGCCTATTTAGGCCTGTTTGGGGGATTTTGGCATGACCGGACCTGAAGTTCTGGACATCGCCCGGCTTGCGCTGACCACGTTGATCAGCACATCAGGTCCAATTCTGGCAATTGGCCTTACTGTTGGTTTGTCAATTGCCCTGTTTCAGACGATCACCCAACTGCAGGAAATGACCCTGACGTTTGTTCCGAAAATTGTCGCCGTTTTCACGTCTCTACTGATTTTGTTCCCGTATATGGGCCGCAACCTTGCCGACTTGATGGTGCAGATCACTGATCGTATCGCAGCAGGCGGTTAGCCATGCTGGGGCAGGTATTGCCGGCGGAAGCCTTTGCTTTTTTGATGATATTGATGCGCATGACCCCACTGGTGATGCTGATGCCGGTGCTCGGGGACAGGTCCATTCCAACGCGTGTTCGAACAAGCCTGGCGTTACTGCTTACGGTAATAATCTACGGTATGCATGCCGACAAAATTCCTGCCATGCCGGCGCAAACGTTCGAAATGCTGACGTTAATGGTGCGCGAATTGCTCGTAGGCTCTATGTTGGCGTTAACAGCCCGTATTCTTCTCTCGGCGACACACACCGCGGGTACTGTTATCGCCTTCCAAACCGGGCTCGCGGCCGCTCAGTCTTTCGATCCTGCCCAAGGCAGCCAAAGTGTGATTGTAGCTTCTTTTGTCTCGTTGACGGCGATCACACTGATAGTCGTGACTGATCTGCATCACGTTATGATCGAAGGCTTTGCGCACAGCTATGTTAAATTCCCTGTTGGCGAGCCAATTCCGCTTGAAGATTTTGCTACCCTCATAACCAGGTTTGTATCAGACAGTTTTGCGCTCGGTTTTCAGTTGGCGTCTCCATTCATTGTTTATGCTATGATATTCAATATTAGCCTGGGACTGATTGCCAGAATGATACAGGGATTCCAGGTGTTTTTCATTGGGATGCCCATGAATCTATTTATGGGTTTTCTATTGATGAGCTTGCTGATCGGCTCATTGATGCAATTGTTTATGGACAGGTTTGAAAGTCATCTGCTTTCTTTCCTGGGGTGATGCATGGCCGAAGAAGACGACAGTCAGAAAACCGAAGAACCCACGCCGAAAAAGCTTGAGGAAGCCAGGAAAAAAGGTGAGGTGGCTCAAAGTCAGGAATTAAAGACCTGGTTTATGTTGGCCGCTGGCGCTGCGGTTTTGGCTGGCGCAGGAAACAGAATTGGTGCAGGCATTCGTGATCCACTCCGCGGCTATATGGGGCGCGTTCACGCAATTGAAGTGGATGGCCCCGGCACGTTTTCAGCAATGATAACTTTGCTTGTTGATATCGTGCTGATCTTAATGATTCCACTCGGTGTCTTCATTGTAGCGGCAATAGTGGGGAACCGCATTCAGCACTCTGGTGTGTTTACCCTCGAAAAATTGAAACCAGATATCACCAAACTCAATCCAGTTAATGGTTTAAAGAAGTTTGGATCTTCAAAAATCCCGGTCGATTTGGCCAAAGCGTTGGGCAAACTGGTGGCGTTGGGCGTCATCGTATTTCTTATAGTATATCCGGAGCGGTCCAAGCTTGATACCATCATGCTTTTGCCACCCATTGAGATCCTCCAGTTAATCCATTTAATGGCTGTGAAGCTGATAGTGGGTGTACTGATTTTGCTAACAATTATTGCCGCCGCTGATTTTTCCTATCAGAAGTATCAGCACACCAAAAAGCTTCGCATGACCAAGCAAGAAGTCAAAGACGAACGCAAGCAAACGGACGGCGACCCAAAGGTTAAGTCTAGGCTTCGCGCTATTAGGATGGAACGCCACGTTCAGCGCATGATGGCTGCGGTGCCACGTGCCGACGTTGTTATCACCAACCCGACGCACTATGCCGTCGCTCTTGAGTACAAACACGGCCAAATGGACGTGCCCGTTCTCATTGCCAAGGGTGTGGATGATGTCGCCATGCGTATCCGTGAAGTGGCGCAGGAGCACGGCGTACCATTTGTCGAAAATCCACCACTTGCGCGCGCACTGTTTGCCTCAGTCGAAATTGATGACGAAGTACCGCCAGATCACTACAAAGCCGTCGCAGAAGTGATCAGTTACGTCATGAAATTACGGCGTTCAGGTTTGGCGCCTCGGGCCAAAGCCTCCTGAACCATCACGCCTGGTTGGGTGAAGAAAATTGCCTGCCCATTCGGTGTGTTAGCAATCCTTGCACATTGCGTTTGATCCCGGTTAAGCTTTGCCCATCACGCTAGAACGCTTGCCGGGAATACCTTTATGGAAAGTCAGCTACCACTGCCCATCCGTGATGCCCTCATGAATAACGAGGTCAAATCGGGGCTTCGACTTTTGGCGCTAGCCCTGTCAGGCTTGATTGGTGCCGGCGGGGTTTCCGTTCTTGTTTATTTGTTTTGGGGCGATGCGGCTGCCGTTGGGGTTGGCGGGCTGACATTGATTATTACGGCGTTCACTCTTATCCGGGCTCTCCGAAATTTGGACCGTCCGGTCGCCACGGGGGAAAGGGTCGACCGCGAACTTTTGCAGAATTTGGTATCAATGGACCGGCGTGCTTTGATCGTCACGCAATTGGACGGTGTCACACTGGCCGCCAACCGTGCATTTGAGGCCCTTAACGAGAAACCTGTTCAGCGTTTGCAGGACATGGTGATGAGTGACGAGGGCCGGCAGTCGGTCAGCACGGTACTTAATACCGTGCGCCAAGCAGGCAATGGCGCCGCGCAAATTGATCTTTCCGAAGATGAGGATGACGAACTAACTCTCGTTGGCAAACGGGTTGGCAACCATCTGATTTGGCAAGTATCTCGGCAGAACCAAAAAGCGCGGCTGGACCGGGAGAAATCTATGGTGTCCGGCTGGGCAGAGCCGGTTTTTGAAAAGCTGGAATGCGGCGTCGTGCTCGAGGACTCCAACGGCAAAGTTCACTATGCCAATGACGTTCTACTGGATTGGCTCGGTATCGAAGACCGAACAAACTTGCCGCTCAAGATCCAGCTGAAGGCGCAGGACAGCCAACTGATTGTTGGCGGCAGGCAGCGGATCGATGTCGAGGTCACAAATATCCCGCTTAGTGCGCGCGAAGAAGGGCGCGAAATTGGTCAATACCGTTTTATCCGGCGACTAGACCAGCTTCGCAGCAGCCTTGTGCCCATTGAGCGAGAATTTTTGATAGATCCCATTCTGGACGCTGCGCCAATTGCCATTGCGATTGTGGACCGCGAAGGGGCCGTGAAGGAGTTTAACCAGCCGCTTAAACTGCACCCCTCTGGTGTTCGTATTCGCGGTGGCTCGAACATCACCGACATTGTTGTGGACGAAGACCGTGATGCCCTTAAGGAGCTGATTGAATTTGCTCATGATGGCAGACCAGCGTCGGTGCCGCTTGACGTGACTTACAGCGGTCAGCCGGAGCGGGTGGGGCAGGTGGTGTCAACCTCGATCACCAAAGGTGAAGACAAGTACGCAATCCTGTATCTGATTGATACAACACAGGAAAAGAGCTTTGAGCGCCAGTTTGTTCAGGCGCAGAAAATGCAGGCTGTTGGCCAACTTGCTGGCGGTGTGGCGCACGATTTCAATAACTTGCTAACGGCCATTATTGGCTTCTGCGACCTTTTGCTGGTGCGGCATGACGCGGGCGACCAGTCCTTTTCCGATATCATTCAGATCAAGCAGAATGCCAACCGTGCCGCCAACCTGGTTCGGCAACTGCTGGCATTCTCTCGGCAGCAGACCCTGCGCCCGAAGGTGCTTGAAGTAACCGATGTGCTTGCGGACCTGTCGAGCCTTATCCGCAGGCTGATTGGCGAAACGATTGAGCTCAAGGTCATCCATGGTCGCGATCTGCCGAGTGTGAAAGTTGACCAGGGCCAGTTGGAGCAGGTGATCATCAACCTCGCTGTTAACGCGCGCGACGCCATGGCTAACGGTGGGCGCCTGGAGATGCGCACACGTGTGGTCGCCGATGATGATCCGCTGGTGGAGAAGTATGATGTGCTGGTTCCTGACACATACATTCTTGTTGAAGTGGAAGACACGGGGTGCGGCATTCCGGAAGAAAACCTTAACAAGATTTTCGAACCTTTCTTCACAACAAAAGAAGTTGGGGAGGGCACGGGCCTGGGCCTTGCTACTGTTTACGGCATTGTCAAACAAACTGGCGGCTTTGTGTTTGTGGAGTCGGAAGTGGGGCAGGGCACAACCTTCCTGCTGCTTCTGAAAGCGCATCAGGGCGAAGAGCAAGCGGCCAGTGCAGCAGCCAAGACAATTGACGCCCCGGCTCAAGATCTGACGGGCAAGGGCACAATCCTGATTGTAGAAGACGAAGACCCTGTGCGCATGTTCGCGCGACGCGCGCTCGAGAATAAAGGCTACAGGGTGCTGGAAGCCGACTCTGGCGAATCCGGTCTCGAAGTTCTAAACGGCACAGAAGACAAGATCGACCTGATGATCAGTGATGTGGTCATGCCCAATATGGATGGCCCGACGCTTGTTAATGAGGCGCGCAAGAAGCGCCCAGACATGCCGGTGATTTTCATCTCAGGTTACGCAGAAGATATGTTCCGCAAAGACCTGGAAGCTGAAGAGTTCCAGTTCCTGCCCAAGCCCTTCACCCTGAAGGCACTTGCTGAGACTGTTAAGGACATTCTGGGATAGACGGCTTTCCCAAGTTCTCAATATTTTCAAGTGCTTAGCCTTAGTTCGATGCATACACAAGTATATGAGAACAAAAGGTGAATATTTTTTCTTGGCAAAGGAGAACAAAATGTGTACAAACATTCCATTGCAAGCATCAAGCGGCTATGGAATAAGGAGACCCGACAATGGCATCGCCAGAACTTCAGTTGGTTAAAGGAGCATCCATGGACAAGAGCAAAGCGCTCGAGGCTGCGCTTGGTCAGATCGACCGTGCGTTTGGTAAAGGGTCAGTTATGAAACTGGGCCAGCGGGACAGCAGCATCGAGGTGGAAGCCATCTCTACTGGCTCGCTGAACCTGGATATTGCTCTTGGTATTGGTGGTTTTCCCAAAGGCCGGATCATCGAGATCTACGGGCCTGAAAGCTCTGGTAAAACGACATTGGCACTTCATGCAGTAGCAGAAGCGCAAAAAGCAGGTGGCATCGCCGCATTTGTTGATGCAGAGCACGCACTTGACCCCGTTTATGCCCGTAAAGTTGGTGTTGATGTGAACGAACTTCTCGTGAGCCAGCCGGACACGGGTGAGCAGGCGCTTGAGATCGCAGATACGCTCGTGCGCTCTGGAGCTGTTGATATTTTGGTTGTGGACAGTGTGGCGGCACTGACGCCGCGTGCGGAACTTGAAGGCGAGATGGGCGACAGCCATGTGGGCCTTCAGGCACGCCTTATGAGCCAGGCACTGCGGAAGCTCACGGCCTCTATTTCAAAGTCCAACACTATTGTTATTTTCATCAACCAGATCCGTATGAAGATTGGTGTGATGTACGGTAGCCCCGAGACCACGACAGGCGGTAATGCGCTGAAGTTCTATGCTTCCGTAAGGCTGGACATTCGCCGCATTGGCCAGATTAAGGAAAAAGACGAAATTGTCGGTAACGCAACCCGAGTGAAGGTGGTGAAGAACAAAGTTGCACCACCATTCAAACAAGTTGAGTTTGACATCATGTACGGCGTTGGCGTGTCCAAGATGGGCGAGATTATTGACCTTGGCGTGAAAGCCGGCGTGGTTGAAAAATCAGGTTCCTGGTACAGCTACTCAAGCCAGCGCATCGGCCAAGGTCGAGAAAACGCCAAGCGGTTCTTGCTGGAAAACGAAGATATTGCAAACGAGATTGAGCGCTCAATCCGTCAGAATGCTGGCCTTGTGAATGAGGCGATGCTGACGGACCCATCCATGGATGATGGCGACGACTAGATTTTCCGTCCCGATACCCGGAAATCGACTGGAGGGCGCGCAAGCGCCCTTTTTTTATGGACGAAGCCAGTAAACCGCACAATTTCCTTGAGAAATATGCCGCCTGCTTTACATAGTCGGCTTAAGAAAGCTGCCAGCTGGGCAGCCAGGATTTGAGTTTATGAGGCCAACTATGTCTTCGAAGACAACCGGTTCAATGCACAGCACCAATGAGATACGCAAAACATTCCTAGATTTTTTTGCGGCGAATGGTCATGAGGTTGTGCCATCAGCGCCTTTGGTACCCATCAATGATCCAACTTTGATGTTCACCAACGCGGGCATGGTGCCATTCAAGAATGTGTTCACTGGCGCCGAAACTCGTGGCTATACGCAGGCGACTTCGTCTCAGAAATGTGTCCGTGCGGGTGGTAAGCATAATGACCTCGACAATGTTGGTTATACAGCGCGCCACCACACGTTTTTTGAGATGCTTGGTAACTTCTCATTCGGTGACTATTTCAAGGACCAGGCAATTGAAATGGCCTGGAGGCTGATCACCAAAGACTATGGTATCGACGCTGATCGTCTGACCGTAACGGTTTACCACGACGATGACGCTGCATTTGACCTGTGGCGCAAGATTTCTGGTCTGCCGGAAGAGCGCATCATCCGCATCGCAACCAGTGACAACTTCTGGTCGATGGGTGACGTAGGCCCCTGTGGTCCTTGCTCAGAGATTTTCTACGATCACGGTGATCACATCTGGGGCGGCCCTCCCGGTACGCCGGAAGAAGACGGCGACCGCTTCGTTGAGATCTGGAACCTTGTTTTCATGCAATATGAGCAACGAGGCCCTGGTGATCGCGTAGACCTGCCAAAACCCAGCATCGATACAGGCATGGGTCTGGAGCGGATCTCTGCACTTTTGCAAGGCACCCATGACAATTATGAAACAGATACCTTCAAGCGCCTGATTGGCAGTTCAATTGAAGCAACAGGCGCCGCAGAAACAGATATTACGCGCGCATCACACCGGGTTATCGCAGATCATCTACGCGCTTGTAGTTTTTTGATCGCTGATGGTGTTCTCCCGTCCAATGAGGGCAGGGGCTATGTTCTGCGCCGCATTATGCGCCGTGCCATGCGGCATGCGCATTTGCTCGGCGCAAAAGACCTGGTTATGCACCGCCTAACGCCGACATTGGTTGCGGAAATGGGCGCGGCATTTCCTGAGTTGGGACGGGCCGAAAAACTGATCGAAGAAACGCTGAAACTTGAGGAATCCAAATTCCGTGCGATGCTTGAAAAAGGGCTTCGTCTCCTGGATGACGAGGTTGGCAAGCTTTCAGGCGATACCCTCGCAGGGGACGTGGCCTTCAAACTCTATGACACTTACGGCTTCCCGCTCGATCTTACTCAAGATGCGCTTCGGGCTCAGAACCTGAAAGTGGATGTTGATGGGTTCAACAGCTCCATGGAAGAGCAACGCGCCAAAGCGCGCGCCGCCTGGTCTGGCTCAGGCGATGCAGCAACAGAAACCGTATGGTTTGACCTGCACGACAAAGAGGGCGCGACCGAGTTTGTTGGATATACGTCAGAGCAAGCTGAAGGCCAAGTTGTAGCACTGGTGAAGGACGGTGAACTCGTTGAAGAAGTAAACGCTGGTGACGATGTTTTGCTGGTGACTAACCAAACCCCATTTTATGGCGAGTCTGGTGGTCAGATGGGTGACACCGGCACGCTGGTGGCGGATGGCACGCTTGTTTCTGTTTCTGACACGCTCAAAAAAGTAGGCGCGATGCATGTGCATGTTGCTTCTGTTGATCAGGGGTCAGTTTCCGTCGGTATGGCGCTCGACATGAAAATTGATGGCGTTCGTCGCCGTCAGTTGAAAGCCAACCACTCTGCGACTCATCTGTTGCATGAAGTGCTGCGCCGCGAACTTGGTGAGCATGTCACACAGAAGGGCTCCCTTGTGGCGCCCGATCGCTTGCGTTTTGATATCTCGCACCCCAAAGCGATTGAGGCTGACGAACTGGCGCGCATCGAAGTGGCTGTCAATGATCTTGTGCGTGAAAACACGGACGTGACAACACGCTTGCTTAGCTACGACGACGCGATTGAAGCTGGTGCTATGGCACTGTTTGGAGAGAAGTACGGTGACGAAGTACGCGTAATTTCCATGGGCGACGGCGACGCACAACGCTCAGACTTCTCTGTTGAGCTTTGTGGTGGCACTCACGTTGATCGGCTTGGTGACATCGGCCTGTTCACGATCACATCTGAAAGTGCAGTTTCCTCTGGTGTTCGCAGAATTGAAGCGCTTACCGGGGCGGCCGCTCATGCACATTTGGTGCACCAGCAGGCGCTTTTGAAGCAGGCCGCTGCAACCATCAAGGCCAGCCCCGATGACCTGGTTGACCGTGTCGCAGCCCTCCAGGCTGAGCGCAAAACCCTTGAAAAAGAACTAGCTGAAGCCCGGAAGCAAGCCGCGATGGGTGGCGGAAGCTCTGGCCCCGAAGCAAAGTTCGTGAATGGAACGTCATTCCTTGGGCAGGTGCTGAACGGCGTCAGCCCCAAGGACCTGCGGGGTCTTGCTGACGAAGCCAAGTCCAAACTGGGCAGCGGCGTGGTGACACTGGTGGCGGTCAATGATGGCAAAGCCGCTGTTCTGGTTGGCGTGACAGACGATCTGATAGGAACGTTTAGTGCCGTCGACCTGGTGCGTGCTGCATCAGCAGCCGTTGGCGGAAAAGGCGGAGGCGGGCGCCCAGATATGGCACAGGCTGGCGGGCCGGACGGTGCACAAGCCCAAGCTGCGCTTGACGCGGTTGAGGCGGTTTTGGCAGGCTAGGCTAATGCCTAGTCTGAGGAGGACCTGATTAAACGCAGCGATGACAATCGTACTTTAATTCGGCGAACATCTGACTTTTTTGAGTTGGGCCGTTTCGCTGGGCGATATGCGGCTGCGTTTGAATACTTCATGATTGTATTGATCTTGGCCAACGTTGCTGCGGTGGCCCTTGAAACCGTTCCTGGCCTTTGGGCGCGGTACAGTCATGTTTTCTTCATCTTTGACATGGTTTCTGTAGCTATTTTCACCGCTGAGTATCTCTTGCGAGTTTGGTCAAGCGCGGAGTATGTCGGCGCGCAGGGACGTACTAACTTCGAAAAGAGATGTCGCTATATTGTGTCGCCCCTCGCAGTCGTTGATTTGCTTGCGATATTACCATTCTATCTAGGCGCTTTCATAAACTTGGACTTAAGAGCACTCCGGATATTCCGGCTGTTGCGCCTTTTCAAACTGGTGCGTTATTCCCCGGCAATTACGTCACTATCGCGCGTTTTTGTGCGAGAGAGGCATGCCCTGTTCGCGGCCTTTTTGATCATGATTGGCATTTTGTTTGTGACTGCGACGCTGGCTCACTTAATTGAAGGCAAAGCACAACCAGCAGCCTTTGGTACCATACCGGACGCCTTGTGGTGGTCGCTCACCACGCTCACCACGGTCGGGTATGGTGACGTGGTGCCGATAACTGATTTGGGGCGCATACTCGGCGCGTTTGTCATGTTGGTGGGTTTTGCCTTTTATGCGGTTCCCATTGGCATTATTGCGTCCGGCTTTGCTGATGAAGTGCATCAACGCGCATTTGTGGTCCCAGTGAGGCTCATTGAAAATGTGCCGATATTTCAAGGGCTTGACCCAAGTGTCGCTAAAGAAATTGCCAACCATTTGCGCACATTGAATGTGCCTCCGGGTACGGTTGTCACGCATAAGATGGACGTCAACAATGGGCTTTATTGCATAGTTTCTGGTGACGTTGTCGCCTTTCACCATCATCGACCGATTGAACTACAGGGCGGAGACTTCTTCGGTGAACTTGGCATTGTATCAGAGGATGGGGACCAGCCGTCAACTATTACAAGAAGTTGGGTGCGTCTGATGAAACTTGACAGCGTTGATCTGCATACGTTGCTATCGGTGTTTCCTGAGATGTCATCAAGCGTACTGGAGTATGCCAACAAACGGCTGGCTGACTTCGTTGAAAGTGGCTGTCTGGATGCAGAAGAACGATCAGTAATTCTGGAACAACTCCGGAGCAAAATTGATCGGGGCTAGTCTAATTGAAAGAGAGCACCCAACAAAAAAAGCCGCCCAAACTTGAGCGGCTTTTTCGATCGTTGGGTGTTGGCCTGATTAAGCCATGCGCTCTTTCAAGTTAGAGTCGATCTTGTCAAAGAACTGGCCAGTCGTCATCCAGCTTTGGTTCGGGCCAATCAGCAGCGCCAAGTCTTTGGTCATGGAACCTTGCTCTACAGTCTCGATACAAGTCTGTTCGATCAGTTCCGCAAATTTGGTCACTTCAGGCGTGCCGTCCATCATGCCGCGATACTTCAGGCCGCGCGTCCAGGCGAAGATCGAAGCGATAGGGTTGGTTGACGTTTCTTTGCCTTCCTGGTGCTGACGATAGTGACGTGTCACCGTGCCATGCGCCGCTTCCGCTTCAACGGTTTTCCCGTCTGGGGTCATCAGAACAGAAGTCATCAGGCCGAGTGAGCCAAAGCCTTGTGCCACAGTGTCAGACTGTACGTCACCGTCATAGTTCTTACATGCCCAAACAAAGCCACCAGCCCACTTGAGGGCACAGGCAACCATGTCATCAATCAGGCGGTGTTCGTAGGTGATGCCGGCATCTTTGAACTTGTCGGCAAATTCATTTTCGAACACTTCTTCGAACAGGTCTTTGAAGCGGCCGTCATAGGCTTTCATAATGGTGTTCTTGGTAGACAGATAAACTGGCCACTTGCGGTCCAAGCCATAGTTCATGCAGGCACGACCAAAGTCACGGATGCTTTCATCCAGGTTGTACATGCCCATGGCGACACCAGAGTCTGCAAATTCATAAACTTCACGCTCGATAGCTTCGCCACCATCTGCAGGTTCGAATTTCATGGTGAGCTTGCCAGCACCGGGTACCAAAAAGTCTGTGGCACGATACTGGTCCCCAAATGCGTGGCGGCCAATCACGATTGGCTTGGTCCAGCCCGGAACCAGACGTGGAACATTTTTGATGATGATTGGCTCACGGAATACGGTACCGCCCAAAATGTTGCGGATGGTGCCGTTCGGGCTGCGCCACATTTTCTTGAGGTCAAACTCTTCAACGCGCTGTTCATCGGGTGTGATGGTCGCACACTTAACACCAACGCCGTGTTCTTTGATGGCGTTCGCAGCATCAACAGTGATCTGGTCGTCAGTTTCATCACGTTTCTGAACGGACAGATCATAATACAGTAGATCCACATCCATATAAGGCTGGACCAAGCGCTCGCGGATCCATTGCCAAATGATGCGGGTCATTTCGTCGCCGTCAATTTCGACAATCGGGTTTTTGACTAGGATTTTACTCATATGTCCCTCAACTCTTTTTAGTTTCAGCGCCTTAACCGGTGGGGAAGGCGAGGCCAGAAAGGCCTGGGTCGATAATTTGCGCGCACCCTAACACTTCACCCTTCAGAGTTGAAGCGCAAACTGACCAAAGTTGTCATAATTTTAGGGCGACCTCAAACAGTTGCAAATCAACGGTTTGTGTTGAATTGCTCGATCAGTTTAATTGCACCCTCAGGGTCGTCGGCAACCGACAACAAGTTGGCGTTTTCCGGCGCGGCAAATCCATCGCTTACAACATGCTCGACAAGTTCCAGAAGTGGCGACCAATAGTTGTTGGTATTCACGATAATAATGGGTTTTTCGTGCAGGCTGAGTTGGGCCCATGTCATCATTTCCAGAGTTTCATCAAGTGTTCCGAGACCGCCGGGAAGCACGATGAAAGCATCTGACTTTTCGAACATCATTTTTTTTCGCTGATGCATATCATCAGTTACATGCAGTTCTGACAAACCGTCCTGAGTGATTTCAACATCGTCAAGGTGGGAGGGAATAATACCAATAACATCAGCGCCGTTTTCGCGGGCTGACCTTGCCACAACGCCCATCAATCCGACACTGCCCGCACCGTACACGAGCGACAGCCCTGCGTTAGCGATACGTTGCCCCAGCTCATCCGCCTGTTCCTGATAGTAAGGTTTGTTGCCAAGCCTTGACCCGCAATAAACACATACTGTTTTTATGGTCGTTGATAGGCTCATTCGGACACTCCTGAAATGTATGCAGCACGGTAGGTCAAACTTTTGACACGATTGTGATAAAATTATCTATAATAATAAAAGCCAGATTGATAATACTTGGCATAAACCGGGAAGAGAGCCAACGACAGCGCTCGTCCTATGTGAGTAGTGAGACAATATGGCCTTGCTGGCAAACGCCTCTGGACGCAACAATTTAATCGCTTTCTTCGCAGTTCTTCTGGGACTGGCGCTTGTGCTTGCGTACGTGTTCACAGGCGGTGAAGAAACTCTAACACCACCACCTGCCCAACCGGAACTAACCGCAGATAACCAAGAAGAAGTGAGCCAGGTTGCCCCTGAGTTTGATTTGGTGCGCATTTCACGCGGCGGCACAGGGGTTATTGCCGGTCGAATGGCCGCCGGCGCTGATGTCGCTTTATTTGCCAACGGCGTCAAAATCGCTGAAGTCGTTGCCAACGAGGATGGCGAGTGGGTCATCATTCTTGATGAGCCCTTGGAAGCCGGGTCTGTAGAGCTCAATTTGAGGGCCACAGATAAAGCGACCCAAGAATCCACAGAAGCAGAAAATGTTGTTGTGGTGTCGGTGCCGGAGCGCGAAACCGACCGTTTCGTGGAGCGTCGGCAAAACGGCGTTGTTGCCGTGTTGTCGCCGAAGGACGGCGAGGGCGCCAGCCAGGTGTTGCAAAAGCCAGGTGTGGCTGCATTTGCTGAGGTCGGCGAGAGCTTGAGTGTGGACACCATTGATTATGGTGCAGGGTCAGGCGCCGTTGTTACCGGTCGCTCGTTGCCGCGTGTTGATGTTCGGCTTTATCTTGATGGGCAGTTTGTCAACAGTATTCGCGCCGATGACAGTGGTCGTTGGTCAATTGCGCTAGAGGGCATCACTGTCGCGCCTGGCAATCACATTATTCGTGTTGATCAGACCGTTGGAGACGGTCAAGTGCAATTGCGTGTTGAGCAGCCCTTCAACACAGGAGAACCCATTGACCAGTCGCTTGCTGAAGGTGGGGTTTTTGTGCGCCCAGGCAACACGCTTTGGCAGATCGCGCGCCAGCTGTACGGCTCGGGCGTTCGCTACACGCTTATTTTCGGTGAAAACAGCGAGCAAATTACCGACCCGGATCTCATATACCCCGGTCAAGTATTCAAACTGCCGCCCAAAAGCTAAGATCTCTAGAGACTTGTGTTTTTAAGCAGCCAGCTCGTTCGGCTTGAGGTGGGATTTCAGCGTGCGTAGATGCGTTTCGGTTTGCAACAGAATGGTGGTAACCGCTGTTACCAGAGCTTTGCCAACAAGCTTTTCCTGAGTTTTTGTCAGGCACTGAAAAAGAACTTGGCCGGAATTGTCTACTGAATAGGCGCCGTCGACGGCCCGGTTATTCGAATACAGGCGTTCAATTGCCATGGTTCTGTGGGCAGAATTCTCAATCGTAAAATACAAACGCCCCAAGTTTGCCTGCAGCCTGATCAAGCCACCGCCAGCTTTGTCTTCGGAGCTCGCCTTGAAACGGATGCCTTCCCAGTCAAAAGACAGCTGGTCAAATTTTTGATCTTCAAGGGCTTGAAGATGCGATTCGACTTTCTGGAGCTGGTCCTGAAGTTTCATTTGATTGCCTGAAGTGCCTTTAACTGACGTTCATTTTCCTACCATCGCTGACGAGGCTTAAACAAGCGTTAACACGATAAAATCTTTCATGATATTATGCAGTCGATATGGCCAATTGCTTGACCTTGGGACACAAAATCGCCAGTGTGTGCGAAAATTCAGTCGCAGTCGGCAGGATAGCCAGACAGCGTCAACAGTGAGGCGAGTATAATGAAAGCAACTGATGTCGTTTTGACACCCATTCATAAAGAAGGGCACACCTATATTGCCATCTTCTTTGCCGCAGCTTTGGCACTGCATTTTTTCATTTCACCATTCTTAGGTTGGGTCGGAATTGTACTGACCGCCTGGTGCATTTACTTTTTCCGTGACCCCAACCGGGTTGTGCCGGACCACAAAGGTGTTCTTGTCAGCCCGGCCGATGGCACTGTATGTGCCGTAGTTGACGCTGTTCCACCCGCTGAACTTGGCATGGGAGACGAGCCGAGAACGCGCGTATCCATATTTCTCTCAGTATTCAACGTGCATGTGAACCGTGTACCGGCTGCGGGTAAGGTGACGGGCTTGGCGTATGTTCCAGGCAAATATCTGAATGCTGCGGCGTCCGAGGCGAGCGAGGAGAACGAGCGGCAACTGGTACGCATGACAACAGAGGATGGTCACGACATCGCATTCGCGCAGGTAGCCGGGCTTGTTGCTCGCCGGATTATTTGTGACTTGAAAGAGGGCGATGAAGTAGGCCGAGGCGACCGCTTTGGCCTTATTCGATTTGGAAGCCGGACAGACATATATTTGGACAAGGGATTGAGTGCTCAGGTCGCCGTTGGCCAAACGATGATAGGCGGCGAAACCATTATCGCGCGTAGCGAATAGCTACCACCAGCCTAATCTGGAGCAGATTTCATGCGGGCCATATCCATCAGGACGATCTTGCCAAATGTCGTGACACTTTGTGCTTTCATGGCCGGTGTGACGTCCATTAGGTTTGCACTGGCCGGCAAGTGGGAACTTGCCGTTGCGGCGATCGCCTTGGCAGGCATATTTGATGGCTTGGACGGTACTGTCGCCAGGTTGTTGAAAAGTACCAGCAAGTTTGGTGCAGAACTCGATAGCCTTTCAGATGTTGTTGCGTTTGGCGTTGCTCCGGCTGTCATTCTGTATTTGTGGACGTTGGAAGGCCTGGACAGGTTGGGGTGGGGCGTTGCTCTTATTTATGCGACGGCAATGGCTCTGCGGTTGGCCCGCTTTAACGCGCGTCTTGAAGATGAGGAAGAACCCAAGAAACGCCTCGGCTATTTGACGGGTGTTCCGGCGCCGATGGGGGCAGGGCTTCTGCTGATGCCCATGATGCTGGACTTGGCATTGCCGGGCCAAACTATCCGCGACTATAGCGAACTTGTGGCGCTTTATAGCGTGACGGTGGCCCTGTTGATTGTGTCGACAATCCCTACATTGTCGTTGAAAGCTCTGAGAGTAAGGCGCACGTTTTTTGTACCTGTTATGCTGATTATTGGCATTGTTATTACAGGTCTGTTTGTCAGAACATGGGCCGTGATGTTCGGGATAGGAGTGTTCTATCTAATCAGTCTGCCGTTCACCATTTTCGGCTTCAAGCGGCGAAGTGCGGAAAAAGACGAGCGCCGCCGGTAAGACTTTTCGCGCTATTGGCATCACATTTGCTTAGTTATTCATCGAAAATCAGCATTTTTTTGGCGAGAAAAGTTTTTCGCGGAAAATCAGATGCTTAAGCGCATGAAAGGCAGGCAAAATGGTACAGGTGTATCGTGGAACAACTGATAAACTGGTGAAAATTGCCCGATTAGCGTCGACTGCAGGAGCGCTATTGGTACTCTCTGCATGCGGAAGTCAAAACCTTTGGCAGGGTGAGGAAGTCCTTGTTGAGGCACGGCAAGAAGCGCTCGAACAGAACGTTGGATTTGTGTCCGAAGATCATCGGGAACTGAAAGACAGATTTGACGCTCTAGAACGATTGTATGTTGAACTGGTTCGCCATGTTCAGGCACAGGAGACCCAAATTTCTGCGATGAGCCAAAAAATGGCGACGGTGGAAAAAGATCCGCAAGTAGAGGCGTCTGTCAATCGAGTTCGCAATGACATGACGGTTATTCGTGACCAGCTCAAGGAACTCGAGAACAGATTGTTTTCAATGGAGATGGCTGACGCAAGTGAACCAGCTTTTGTTGCGGAAGCTGCACCAACAGGCCGCGCTGAAACAGCAGCCGACGCCGGCACGTCTTCTCCAGTGATTGCAGATGATGCAACACCTGTTGCAAATGTGGAACGCAATGACGAATCATTCTTCGGTGTGCATCTGGCGTCATTCCGCAGTCGGGATCAGGTCGACAGTGGCTGGAGCAATCTTGCACAAACCTTTGCTGGCGACTTGCAAGGGTTGACACCATTGCTCTACATCCAAAGCCAAGAAGGTATTGGAACTTTCATGCGGTTGGTTGCTGGTCCGTTGATCAACGAACAAGAAGCGGATGCTTTGTGTACCCGTATCAAACGGGTTAGTCCTGACCAATATTGCCGCGTGTCAGAATATCAGGGCGAGCCAATCGGCTAGGCTAAAAAAACTACCGTGAAAAAGCTCGCCGGTTGGCGGGCTTTTTTTGTGCTGTTTTTTGGTCACAGAATTACACCGAATTTGCGAATTATTAATTTTTTGTGAACGGAAACTTGACAGCAGCGCTCGAATACAGTTCGATGGCAATCCGTCGGGCGATTTAGGCTTATGATTGACGAACTTGGGGAGGTGATGTCAGTCGAAAGGCGCAAGAAATTGCAGCCGCCTAAGGTCCTGACACCGGGCTTCACCTGGGGGTTTCGCTCGGAATAGGCGCGGTGCCAATGCCATTCGGCAAAGCACCGCGCCTTTATTTTTTTACAACCCAAAAAATTAGAAAACGCTTGGCTATAAAGCTAAGCGCTTGGCTACATTTTACCGAAAAACAGGGTGCTACTTCCAGGACAGTTTTTGGCTATCGACAGTAGACGTCAACGCAAAGACACTAGCCTTACCAACGGGGTTGGACCTTTTAAAGGTAGAAAAAATAAGTGACAAAGACGTCTGCATAGACGCTAAACCTAAGCTACCAAAGAATACAAAAAATCCAAGAATAAAAATGTGGCCAATAGTCATCGTGTGCCCCTCATGTTCTGTTTATGTTCTATTTTCGATTATATGTTTTGTCAAGAACAAAAAAAGAACAAAAGGCCAAATATTGCGAATTGGGGACCAGCATAAATTCCAGCTGCTCCATTGGCAGAGCGCGTTTTTGCTGATAGAAAGGGGGCAAGTGAGCTGATCTTTCAGCGAAAAGAATGAACGAGAAAATTGATGTCTCTGGATACAACAGTAAACCAGAGCGCGGAACGTCAGTCCGGCGAGACAGATAAAAGCCGGAAGAACAGGGCCAAAAACAGGGAAGCTGAACCCAATAAGGCCCCATTTGACGACCGAGACCAAGATGTCTCCCGCGCCAAGAACAAGAGTTCCGAAAAACGCTCCAAGTTTGGAAAGCGCGGAAAATCTTTCAGATCTGGCAATAACAAAGGCGCTGGCCATCGCAATGATGATGGTGGCTCATCCAGTAAAAGTTCGTCTGGTAAAGATCAAAAACACCCTGCGGACAATTCGGCTAAACCCGTCAAACAAAAACGCGCCCCGCGTCATCGCAAAAGTTTCACATACAGTGCCATTGATTTGGGCACCAATAACTGCCGTTTGCTTATCGCGAAACAAACCAAGCATGGGTTTCGCGTAGTTGACGCATTTTCGCGCATAGTTCGATTGGGTGAGGGCGTTGCAAAAGACAATCGTCTGTCGGAAGAGGCGATGGATCGCACCATTGACGCTCTTAAGGTATGTGCCGAAAAACTGGCGCGCAGAAATGTAATGTTCATGCGGCATGTGGCAACTGAAGCCTGTCGAATTGCAGAAAACTCTGATGAATTTGTCGCACGGGTAAAAAAAGAAACCGGAATAAATTTGGATGTCATCTCAGCCGGCGAAGAAGCGAGGTTGGCTGTTCTGGGATGCCAGTCGCTGATTGCGCCGGACAAACGCAATGTCCTTGTCTTTGATATTGGTGGAGGCAGCACAGAACTTATCTGGGTGAAAGTGCGCCCAGGCAAAGCTAATGAAATTCGGGGGTGGATGTCGGTGCCATGGGGCGTGGTGAATTTGACCGAACAATTCGCTAAACCCGGCAAGACGCCAAAACCAAAGAAGTATTCAAAAATGATTGCCACCATGCGCGAACAGCTGGAGGCCTTCGAGGAAGCCCACGAACTTAGCAAAGTTCTAAAAGGTCGGCACACACAGTTCCTGGGCACATCCGGCACTGTTACAACACTTGCCAGTTTGCATTTAGGCTTGCCCAAATATAACAGAGAACGAGTGGACGGCGCCTGGATGAAATCGAAAGATATTCGGAAACTTTCCCGCCGTGTGGCAGAGATGACGCCAGAACAAAGAGCCGCGGAACCCTGCATCGGGTCAGAACGCGCAGACCTTGTAGTGGCAGGCTGCGCCATTCTTGAGGCAATCCTCAGCATGTGGCCGGTGCCAAGTTTGCGTGTGGCGGATCGTGGAATTCGTGAGGGCATTCTGCGTGGACTGATGGAACTCGACAAACCACCTCGACACGTGCCAATGAAGGCGGGGCAAAGCAAAAAGCAGCAGGAGTTGCGCTGATGGCAAAGGGTTGGAACAGGCAGTCACAAACCAGAAGTCGTGCCCGCGGTGCAAAGGTGCGCGTTAAAACGGCGCGTGGTCGCAAACCATCGTCAACACGTTGGCTGCAGCGCCAGTTGAATGACCCGTATGTGGCCGAAGCGAACCGATTGGGCTATCGCTCGCGGGCGGCCTTCAAGGTTGCCGAACTGGATGACAGGTACCAGTTCCTGAAAGGCGCCAAAAGAGTTGTGGATCTGGGATGCGCACCTGGTGGTTGGTTGCAGGTGGTTACTGAAAAACTGCCGGAAACAGCGCAGGTCATTGGTATTGATTTGCAAGAAGTTGAGCCGGTTCCAGGCGCGGACATATGGGTTATGGATTTTCTGGCTGAAGACGCAGAAGAGCGACTGATGGATGCGCTGGATGGTCCGGTTGATGTGGTGCTCTCAGACATGGCGAACTCGGCGACGGGTCACCGCCAGACCGATCAAATTCGGACTATGGCGCTATGTGAAGCGGCGCTGGATTTCGCGATCAAAGTGTTGGGCGAGGGCGGAACATTTGTTGCGAAGGTGCTGCAGGGCGGCAGTGACAATGCATTGATGACACGCATGCAGCAGCATTTCAAATCAGTGAAACACGCCAAGCCTCCTGCAAGCCGTGCCGATTCAAAAGAATGGTTCGTTTTGGCGCAGGGGTTCAAAGGTAAGCAGAGCTCATAAATCCATTGTTTTCCACGTCTTTTTGACAGATTTGGCCTGTTGGAAAGATTCACATTGTCTTTGATGCCGCTTCGGGTTATTGAACGGCGAACATCCAAACCCTGGATCCTTGTGGAAATGCCTCTCCCACATAAGTTGAGAGGCAGGGCTGGCGTTCAAACCATGGCGGCAGCCTCAGTTTAAGGAACTGCTATGGACATTCGCCTTGGCCTGACTTTCGATGATGTTCTCCTCCAACCCGCTGCCAGTGATGTAATGCCTGCGCAAGTTGATGTGCGTACACGGGTTACTCAATCAATTGGCCTCAATATGCCCCTGCTGTCCGCAGCTATGGACACCGTGACAGAAGCTCCAATGGCGATTGCCATGGCGCAGGCAGGTGGCATGGGTGTACTCCACAGGAACATGACCGACGAAGAACAGGCGGCGATGGTTCGCCAGGTCAAGAAATACGAATCAGGTATGGTGGTGAACCCTGTTACCATGTATCCGGACGAGACACTCGCCGACGCCATGGACCTGATGCGACGCCACAAAATTTCAGGCATTCCTGTGGTGGAACGAAATGGTGGAACAGGTCCTAAAAAACTGGTTGGAATATTGACGCACCGCGACGTTCGTTTTGCCACCCAAATGGACCAGCCGGCAAGCGAGCTGATGACTCGAGATGTTGTTACTGTGAAAGAAGGCGTGTCCTCCGAGGAAGCAAAACGGCTTTTCCACCAACATCGTATCGAAAAACTGATCGTTGTTAACGAGGACCACCAGTGCGTGGGCCTTGTGACCGTGAAAGACATGGAAAAAGCGGTTGCGCACCCGAATGCGTGCAAGGACGACAAGGGTCGCTTGCGCGTAGCGGCTGCGACAACTGTGGGCGATGCTGGATTTGAACGGGCAGGCGCGCTTGTGGACGCCGAGTGCGATCTGATTGTTCTTGATACCGCACATGGCCATTCTGCACGCGTGATCGAACAGGTGCAGAAAATCAAAAAAGCTTACGGCAACGCGCAGTTGGTGGCAGGAAATGTCGCTACGGCAGAAGCGGCCAAGGCATTGATTGGCGCTGGCGCAGACGGCATCAAAGTTGGTATTGGACCGGGGTCGATTTGTACGACGCGGATCGTTGCTGGGGTTGGTGTTCCGCAGTTGACAGCGGTGAACGATGTTTCAGAAGTTGCTGCAAAACAGAATATTCCTGTTATCGCGGATGGTGGCTTGCGCACCTCAGGCGACGTGGCGAAAGCAATCGCGGCTGGCGCCAGCCTGTGCATGGTTGGCTCGCTGCTCGCAGGCACCGAAGAGGCGCCAGGCGAGGTGTTCCTGTATCAGGGCCGGTCTTACAAAGCGTACCGTGGCATGGGCTCGGTTGGTGCCATGGCGCGCGGGTCTGCAGATCGTTATTTCCAGGACGACGTCAAGGACACGCTCAAGCTTGTGCCAGAGGGTGTTGAAGGGCAGGTTCCCTATAAAGGATTGGCGTCAAATGTTCTGCACCAGCTTGTGGGCGGCCTTCGTGCAAGCATGGGCTACACAGGAAGCCGCACAATCGATGATATGCGCACAGGTGCTCAGTTTGTCCGTATTACCAACTCCGGGCTGCAAGAAAGCCATGTGCATGATGTGACGATCACACGCGAGTCACCCAATTATCCTTCAAAATGAGTGATGTAAGCAATGCAGCCGGCGGCGCGGCTTCAGGCCGTCATAGAAATACTTAATGAGATTGAATCAGGTATCCAATGGCTATCCGTGCCAGCCGATGTCGCTGTAGCCAGTTACACGCGTTCAAGGCGCTACATTGGCTCCAAGGACCGCCGTGCCATTATCGATCTTGTGTACGCAATTGTTCGTCAGCGCGGTCGACATATTTGGCGACTGACCGAGACTGGGTTGTCGCTGACCGGGCGTAATCTGGCGATAAGTCACTCGGCGTTAAACGAACCGAATTTAGCCAGTTATTTTGGTGCAGATATTCCTCATGCACCGTCGGCTCTGACGAAAACCG
Source organism: Kordiimonadaceae bacterium (assembly GCA_017640725.1). Lineage (GTDB taxonomy): Bacteria > Pseudomonadota > Alphaproteobacteria > Sphingomonadales > Kordiimonadaceae > Kordiimonas. The sequence goes on from JAEPQB010000003.1 coordinate 315,720, forward strand.
AGCAGTCGGCTGCGCAGATGATGCCCAAGAATTTAGAGGGTGCGCCTCTTTTTGCTACCCATGAGGTTCCATATCCTTTGGCAGAGGGTTTTAGGGAAAGATTTGGATCAAAGTTTGATGAGGCGATGGCAGCATTGAACGGAACCGCACCTTTGGACATCAGGTCTAATCCTATCAAGCCAAAAAAAAATCTAAGCAGAGGATTGAGGGAACTAGAAGAAAACATAGAAAAAACAGTGTTTTCTCCAATTGGATATCGGTTGGCATCGAAGCTGAATCTCAATGGCAACCCACTTTTTAGAGAAGGATACGTTGAGGTTCAAGATGAAGCAGCTCAGCTGGCTTGTTACCTTGTAGATTTGGATTCAGATATGTCCGTAATGGACTTATGCGCGGGTGCCGGTGGGAAAACGTTACTTCTTTCTGCGCTTATGAAAAACAAAGGTCAGATATTCGCATTTGACACATCCGCAAATCGTCTCAAAAAAGCAAAACCGCGAATCGATCGGGCTGGTTGTCGGAACATCCAAACCAAGGTTCTGCCGAGAGAGGCCGATGCTCGAAAAAGCATTTTGTCTGGGTTTATTGGCAAAGTAAACCGCGTGGTGGTTGATGTTCCATGTTCAGGCTCGGGAACTTTGCGCAGAAATCCTGATCAGCGTTGGCGCATGAGTGGGATGGGGCTTGAAAACCTTCGCATGGAACAATCGTCCCTCTTAGAAGAGGCTTCCAGAATGGTCAAGCCAGGTGGGAGGATTGTCTATATGACTTGTTCGGTTCTGCCACAGGAGAACGAGAGGGTGGTGGAGTATTTTTTAGAGCAAGCTGGAAGCGATTGGTTTGCGGTCGACTATAAAGACGTTTGGCGACGAGTGCTTCCCGGTACGCCGCCTGAAACAGCCTCTTCAAACCCTTCGTGCCTGCAACTCGTCCCACATATGCACCAGACCGACGGCTTTTTTGTTGCGATTTTGGAGCGACGCTTGTCTTGATACACCAAAGGGGCTGAAAGCCACTGGAAACGAGACATGCAAGACCAAGAAAACAGATCAACTCTACTTCAAACGCCGCTACAAATGGTTTTGTTTCGCGTGCTAGTTGCTGCTCTTATAGGCGTTCACGGATGGGCTCGCTTGTTAGCTGATGCCATTTATCCCTTTGGTGGTTTTCTCGATGCACAGGGGTTTCCTTTTGGAATTGCGATTGCTTGGGCAATCACCCTTCTCGAAATTGTAGGCACAATCTTGGTCATGGTCGGTTCCAGGCACACATCAATACTGTGCCTGGTGTTTGCCACAGTTTACATCGTTGGTATTGCTCTGGTGCATGCTGCAGAAGGATGGTTCGTCGTGGGGTTGGGGCGTAACGGCATGGAGTATAGCGTTTTGTTGGTTGCCAGTTTGCTATTGGTGGCGCATGCGCACTGGCAAAAACGTGAAGGTCCTACCGAGTAATTCTGCCGAAAACATACAGACAATTAACAAATTGCAGTTATAGTGTGGCCACCAAACAAGTGAGAGTAATGGGAAATGAATAAAGTAATTGGGTTTTTGTCTGCTGCGACTGTTGGTGGGGTCGTCGCGTTTTCGGGCCCGGCATTTGCCAGTGACAAATACAAAGATACCTCGCGCATATTGGTTAGCGAGGCCTCCATGGCTCTTGCTTCAGAAAAAGCGGAAGACGCCCAATTGTTGTTTGAGCGCGCCATTGTAGCCGACCCGGCTAATTTGGAAGCGCTTGTTGGCCTGGGTAAATCCCACGAAGCGCAAGGTCGTGTTGGTCGTGGCCTGAAATATTACAGGCAGGCGCTGTCGATTGACCCAAATGCTCATGCCGCGCTCGAAGCGCAAGCGCTGGCATTTCTCAAGCGTGATATGAAAGACCGCGCAGAGACTAATCGAGACAAGCTCGCGCGTCTTTGCACCGCGGGATGTGATGCGCTCAGCAACGTGGAGGCGGCTTTAGACGGTTACACCGCCAAAGACGCGATTGTTGCCGACGCATCGAACGGTCAAGACGAATAATTCAATCAGATTTCGTGAGAAAAAGGAGCCAGCCGGCTCCTTTTTTTTGTTTGAGGCTCTTAGTTAAAGCGCCCAGGCCATTCAGCAGCCATGTATGCGAATATGGCCCATGCGGCCAGATTTTGGCGCAAGTTGGCTGGGTCAACTTTATCGAGCGTATCGTCTGCTGTGTGATGCAAGTCGAAGTAATCCGTTCCATCTTGCATCAAGTCCATAACGGGCATTCCAATCAGGCCTAATTGCCCGACATCAGGACCACCCATGGCAATACGACTGTGCCGCACAATCCCGAGTGGGCCCATCAGTTTCGCCATTTCATCCACAACATGTGTGGCCCCCGGCCCAACGCGGGACGCAAGCGCCCATATGGGGCCCGCGCCAAAGTCTGATTCCGCGCCAATTATAAGATTTGGCAAATCGTCTTTGTGTGCGGCAGCATATTGGCGTGCACCAATCAAGCCGAGCTCTTCTGAGCCAAACAAGATGACGCGAATGGTGCGCCGTGGACGCTGTGGTGCGAGCCGCTTGATCAGGTCAGCTGTTGCGATGTTTAGGGCGACACCGGCGCCGTCGTCCACGGCACCGGTTCCCAGGTCCCAGCTATCAATGTGGCTGCCCACAATCACGACTTCCTCCGGGTTTTCGCGGCCGGCAATTTCACCAATTACGTTGGCTACTTCGACCACACCGTGGAATTTGGTTTGAATATCCAAATGCACTTGAATGGGCTGGCCGCGCTTAAGCAGGCGTTCCAATTGGTCGGCATCCGGATTGGAAAGGGCCGCTGCTGCAATTTTTGGTGCGTCCGCAGCATAGTTCAAACCACCGGTATGAGGCAGCCGGTGGCTGTCGGTTCCAATGGAGCGAATGATGATTGCTTTGGCGCCCTTGCGCGCTGCTTCACTGGCGCCCTGGCCGCGGGCGCGCACGGCTGGCCGGTAACCTGCACCATCCTTGAAGCGTTCCATCCGGTTGGAGATGAAGACAATCTTTCCCTCAACGAGACCCGCGTCAGCAGCGACCAAATCTTCATAGGTATTGAAGTGAACGATTTCTGCGGTCACGCCGCCATCAGGCGTGGCAACAGATTTGCCAAGAGCCGTGATCTCAAGCGGTTGATTGTAGTTGCCAACGACGGCCGCGGCTTCGCTGATGCGTTCCCATTTCTCTACCTGAACCGGCTCTGTGTAAACCTTGTCAAAACCCATTTCATTGAGACGCTTGACGGCCCAAGCGATGGCTTCCAACTCTTTGGCACTGCCACCAAGGCGGGGGCCTATTTCAGTTGTCAGTTCTTCCAGAACTTCATACGCCGTATCATCATTGAGCGCTGCGTCGCGCAGCATCGCTGCAGTTTCAATGGTAGCGGCGGCAACTGGAATGGGTTCTTGTGCTTGCGCGGAACCAATAAACGAAAAACTGGTTGCCGCGAACGCAGCCGCAACCAAGGAATTTTTGAGTGACATTTTTATCCCCGAATAACTGTGACGGGGTGCAAAATCGCTGAGCTAGGCGGCGCCGTCAAGCCTTTCCATCCATGTTGAAAGGTCTTCGAGCGCACGTTTCGCTTTGGCCGGTTTACGGTCCTTGCGTTTAAACCGCCCTTCAAGTGGCGGGAACAGACCAAAGTTCACATTCATCGGCTGGAAGGTTTTTGCATCTGCCCCACCAGTGATATGACTGATCAACGCACCAAAAGCGCTAGTAGAGGGTGGCACAACGGGGGTGCCGCCAAGGCGTTCGGTCGCCGCGAAAATGCCTGTCATAAGACCCATAGCGGCACTTTCAACATAACCTTCCACACCAGTGATCTGGCCTGCAAACCTCAGTCTGGGGTCGGCTTTCATGCGCATGGTTCCATCCAGAACCAATGGGCTATTTATAAACGTATTGCGATGTAAGCCGCCAAGGCGTGCGAACTGCGCGTTTTCAAGGCCAGGAATAGTCTTGAAAATTCGCGTTTGCTCGCCGTATTTCAGTTTGGTTTGGAAACCAACCATGTTGTAGAGCGTGCCCAGTTTGTTGTCTTGGCGCAACTGAACCACCGCATGGCATGGCCCCTCCATGTGAGGGCTTTGCAGCCCAACGGGTTTCATGGGCCCAAACCGGAGCGTTTCTGGGCCACGTTCGGCCATAACTTCAATCGGCATACAGCCTTCAAAATAGGGCGTGTCTGTTTCCCATTCTTTGAAGTCTGCCTTATCACCGGTGTTGAGAGCATTTATGAAGGCCTCATATTGTTCTTTGTTCATCGGCAAGTTGATATAGTCAGCCCCTTCGCCTTTATCGTAACGGCTTTGGAACCAGGCGATGTCGAAGTCAATGCTGTCCTTGTAAACAATCGGTGCAATGGCATCGAAAAACGCCAGACTGTCTTCCCCGCAAAGTTCAAGAATTGCTTCTGAAAGCGACGGTGACGTAAGAGGACCCGTCGCAACAATCACACTGTCCCAGTCTTTTGGTGGAAGGCCGACGACTTCGCCGCGTTCAATTGAAATCAGCTCGTGATTTTCAAGCGTTTGTGTGACTTCTTGAGAAAACTCATCACGGTCAACCGCAAGTGCAGAACCCGCGGGTACTTTATGTTTGTCCGCGGCAGACATAATAAGCGAGTTCATGCGCCGCATTTCTTCATGCAGTAAGCCGACCGCGTTGTTTTCTGCGTCATCAGAACGAAACGAGTTTGAGCACACGAGTTCTGCGAGGCCATCGGTGTGATGAGCGTCAGTTTTACGTTCCGGGCGCATTTCATGCAGAACAACGGGTACACCCCGGCTCGCTATCTGCCAGGCGGCCTCTGAACCGGCCAGACCGCCGCCAATAATGTGAACTGGTTTACTCATTACGTTTGCTCCATTGCGTTCGGCGCTTGTTTACCGAAGCCGAGACGATAATGTAAGAAAAATCGCACTATGTGTGTGGCGAGGGGAAGAGACAATGCCGCTTCAGGCATCAGACATATTCAATAAGCTCAAAGAATGGCCTCACCGCGGCGTTGGCACGGAACAAGAGCTTGAGGCGCGGGAAATGCTGATCACGTTGCTTTCCGCAGAGTATGAGGTCGACATCGTCGAAGAAGGGTTTGATTCCCCACCCACGTACATCCGTTTTTTTTGGCTGAATGCTTGTGTCTGTGCGGCTGCAGTGATGGGCGCCAACCTTATGCCGGCAATAATGGTGTTGGTCGGCTTACTTGGCTTTGCCAGCCACTTCCTCTTCATAGATTGGCGCGTCAGTCCGCTTATATGGTGGGGGGCGCAAACGCCTACGGCGAACTTGGTGGCTAGAAAAGGCCGCGGGAGCAAACTCTATATTCTAATGGCTCATCTAGATAGTGCGCCCGCATCGTTTGCTTACCGGCCTGGGCAGGTGCAGAATTTTGCTCTCTCAGTACATGTGGCAACGTTTTTGTTGGGGTGCGGTGTTCTTGTGCCGTTAGTTGCGGGCTTTGGCGCCGGGATAGACCTGACAACGCGTTTGGTTATTGCAACAGCAATACTGGGGCAGGCGCTATTGGCCTCTATCGACTTTTGGAGACTGGGATACACGCCGGGTGCAAACGACAATTTGTCGGGCGTTGTCGCAGCAACCGCCGCGGCAAGTCATTTGTGGCGCCATATGCCTGAAGATGCTGAAGTACGTTTGGTTTTAACAAGCGCGGAAGAGGCCGGCATGTTAGGGGCGCAACATTATTGGCAAACCCACCGGGATGAGTTGAAGGCGCGGGAAACCTATTTGATCAATATCGATACCGTTGGCAGTCAAGAGCTAAAGTATGTGAAAAACAGCGGCACATTCACCAACTCACACTATGACAATGCACTGACCGACGCCGCCTTCGTGGCTGCGTCTTCCAATCCAAATTTTTCGGGCATTGAAGCTGGGACACACAAAGTGGGTGACTTTGACAGCATTTGGTTCCACAGAGACAAAATTCCAGCAATCACGATCGCCTCATACAACAAACATGCGCTTATGCCAGCAATACACACAATGGCTGACACGGCTGAAAAGGTCGACCTCAGCCAAGTAGCAAAAGCGGCCAAATTTGCTGAGGCATTGGTACGAATGACGCCTGGCAGCGGCAGGCGCTAGGCAAGGAGGGCTTCCATTGAGACCCGAAGATATATTGAACTTTTGGTTTGCCGAATGTGCACAAAGCGATTGGTGGCAAAAATCCAGGTCATTTGATGCCCGCCTGCAAAGAAGGTTTGGTTCAGTTCATGAAGCGGCGACAAAAGGAGAGCTTGCCCCCTGGCGGACGCGTGGAAAAGGACGCCTGGCTGAGGTCATCGTTTTGGACCAGTTTTCCCGCAACATGTACCGTGACACGCCGCAGGCCTTCGCGTATGACGCTATAGCGCTTGTGCTGGCGCAAGAAGCGGTCGGTTTGGGAGTGCATGCCAATTGGCCGCCTGACTTCAAGTCGTTCCTCTATATGCCGTTCATGCATAGCGAAAGCCTTTGGGTGCATGAACAGGCTGTGGAACTGTTCAGTGAGCCTGGCTTGGAAGACAATTTGAAGTTTGAATTTGCTCACAAAGCTATTATTGAGCGATTTGGACGCTATCCTCACCGCAATGCGATTTTAGGAAGACAGAGTACCGCCGAAGAAATTGCTTTCCTGAAACAGCCGGGCAGCAGTTTCTGAGAGTGGAGTTAGTCTTGAATCGCTGAACCGCCGTTTTCGGCCTCGGCAAGTTCTGTGTCGTAGATTGTTATCTGGGCAGAAATCCGGTCCAGATGGCTGCGCGTGATCATATTGTAGATGCCGTTGTTACGGATCGTATCCAATCCAATGTTAAAGGCATCACAAATACGTTGGTCTTGAAACCGTGCGCCATAATTGGTGACGGGCAGAATGCGGTGGATTGTAAGCGGTTGATACTCACCCGAAAGCTCTCGTTGGTTTACTTGAGCAAGGCGCAAAATCCATTCATCACCGATCGCGGCATCAAAATACCCCGCATACAATAGCGAGACATGTGTGTTTTGATCGGATGACTCAACATATCTCGGTGAGAGTGACGCAGCGGATGCAAATGCACTGCCCAAGAATCGTGTCGCTCCATCAAAAGTGATGATTGAATGTTGGGCTACGTCGGACAAATTGTTAAACGCCACATCACTTGATGTGAGAGTGAAGCCTACATTTTGGTGCTGAATATACCAATTGGTTAAGCAACCTTCGCCGGGAACCGTCACATTTGAGGTGAGTACGCCGTCCATAGCTCCCGCATTAAACGACTGGATCATCCGCACCCGCGGCATCTGCACAAAGTTGGGAGTATAGTCCATCTCAGCAAACACTGCCTTGACGATATCAATCTCCATTCCGCCCGAACCCTGGTTCGCGACATAGGGTCGAACATCATACCGAATGGCTATGTCCACTTGTTCTTGGGCCTTGGTGGGTTGAAAAAAGCCGCCAGCAAGGAGCATTGCCATTGAAGCCAATCCTGTCAGCTTGGAAGTGGCAAATGTCCCTAGTTGAAAATTCATTGGTGACTGGTCCCAAGTCGCTTGAACAATGGATGATTCAATTCAATAGCATACGAGAGTTAAAGCTTTCCTATCTAAAACAGACTAGTCAACCCGCTATTGTTGTACAACTGACATGTCAGTTGGGAAACTGACGCGGTACCAGTGATTAATCTCCCATTTTTCACCAGGCGCAACGGTTTTCCGCCACATAACAATGCCTGGCTGGTCATCATAATCTGTTTCTGTTGTACGTGTAGAGCCGCGCAACAGTTCAATTTCAAGATCCTCATTCATCGAATTGGGGCGGGTGTCCAGCACCTCGATTGTCATGGCCACATCATGATTGTTTGTGACGATAAACCGTCTTTTGGTTTCGTCCACCTGTTTGCGATTGAAAATGCCCTCGTCACCATCCTCGGAAGGAACTGTTACAACCTCGACATCAATCTTGGTGTCTACACCAAACGGAAGCTGCAAATTTTTGCCTGACTGCAGGGTAGGCCAAGCACCGTTTCCTACAAAATTATTGTCTCGGGCAATTGAGACATAGGGAGCTTCAATGAAAGGAATGCCATCGAACGCTGCATTGGCGTAAATGAAACCGCTACGTGATGACTGTGGTACTACCCGGATTGTGTGATCAGACTTTGCAGCATGTTCCTGCAGCAAGAAACGTTGTTCTGAACCGTCAGCGGCTAAAGAAATCGTGCCACTCAACTCAAATTCGGCATCGAACTGGGATGAGTTGTACTGCTTGAGGCGCGAACCTGTCACAACGATCTCTTCCAGTCGTGCAGACTCGGTTATCCGACCGGAGCGAACCTTATCAAGTAACCCCGCTATAGCTTTGCCCGCGTCTTCCAGGTTGAAATATACAGGAACCGGGGAGTTTACACTGATGTTGTTGCTCGGCCGCGTGGTCGACAGGGCCACCGGTACATTGTTCCAGTCTTCATCCGTTTCCTGGCTTACGCGAGCGAATAGTTTGAGCTCGGTTTCATTTGATGCCGTATTCAAATTGGCTTCAGCGTCAATATCCCAGGTGGCATCTTCCACCAGATAGTTTACTGCAATAGTCACTGGCGCACTTGCCGAAGACGACACAACCAGCGTGCCTTCCATCACGCTTTCGCGGGTGCCGCCAAGCTGACTGAGCTCACGTTTCAGTACCTTTATCTGGTCCGCTCGGTCCTTCATGGCTGATTCCAGCGATTGACGTTCGTTCAAAAGCGAGCCGCTATTGGCTTTGACAAAATCAAATGTCTGTTGAAGTGCTTCCATCAAGTCTGCTGGGCTTGAATAGTCGCCGCTTTTCGTCGCTTCTTTGGCCATGCCTTGAATGAACGAGAGCTGCATGGTGATGGCTTCAATCGCCGTTCGGTCATTGGACTGTGCTGTCTCGAGACTTTCGAGTTGAGCGAGCAGATTTGCTTGTGCCTCGCGCCCAACATTGGGCAGAAAAACTTCATCGAGCTGCACTTGGTTGATGGCGGCGTTTCCGGACACGACTGACGCGCGTAGTGCATAGTCTTCATTAAGTTGGTCTGTAAGATCTGAGATTTTGATCCTATGCTGGCCAATGGGCAGGTTAAGCGAGAAACTGCGGGTTACAATGGCGCCAAAGTTGCGATGAATCTTCACACCTGTGATTGGTGCATCCGGCACAAAATCTTCTGCAATGACTGAAGTTGATGCCATCAGGGCTGCCAAAGTTGCCGCCACACCGCTCAATTGAACTAGTTTCACGCCGTCCTCCTGTCCTCGCTTTGGTGCTGTAACCATCATGCGTGCTTTGATGTCAGCATTGTGACAAGCATAGTCGCCCAGCTTCTATGAAGCTGAGCTGAACAGGGTGTTTAGTTGGGGGAGGGAGAGTGAGGCGGTTTACTCTGCCGCCTGGCGCGCAAGAACGGGTGCCAGATATTGGCCCGTGTAGCTCTTCTTGCTGCGGGCAACATCTTCAGGCGTGCCGACGGCCACGATTTCGCCACCGCCATCACCACCCTCTGGCCCAAGATCAATAATCCAGTCAGCGGTTTTGATGACTTCGAGATTGTGTTCGATCACAACGACTGTGTTGCCTTGCTCGACAAGTGCCTGAAGCACTTCCATCAGCTTGCGAACATCTTCAAAGTGAAGGCCGGTGGTGGGCTCGTCCAGGATGTAAAGTGTCTTACCGGTTGACCGTTTGGAAAGCTCTTTGGCCAGTTTCACACGCTGGGCCTCACCGCCTGAAAGGGTAGTCGCTTGCTGACCAACGCGGATGTAGCCCAGTCCAACTTTTTCGAGCATCTCGAGCTTGTTTCTGATGGCTGGAACCGCTTTGAAAAACTGAACGCCATCTTCAACTGTCATATCAAGAACATCTGATATCGATTTGTCTTTAAAGCGAATTTCCAGTGTTTCACGGTTATATCTTTTGCCTTTGCACTGATCACACTGAACATACACATCTGGCAAAAAGTGCATTTCAATTTTGATCATGCCATCACCGCGGCATGTTTCGCAGCGCCCGCCTTTCACATTGAATGAAAAGCGACCGGGTTTGTAGCCACGTGCTTGTGCTTCTGGAAGACCAGCGAACCAATCCCGAATGGGAGTGAAGGCATCAGTGTATGTGGCTGGGTTCGAACGCGGCGTACGTCCAATCGGGCTTTGGTCAATGTCGACAATTTTGTCCAGGTGCTCCAGCCCTTCGACCGCCTCATGCGCACCCGGGATAACCCTGCTTTTGTTCAGATGCCGCGCAACAGCTTTATAAAGAGTTTCAATGGTGAAAGTGGACTTGCCTGAGCCGGACACGCCGGTGATGCAGGTGAGCGTTCCCAGCGGGATGCTGCCCTCAACGGATTTCAAATTGTTCGCTGTTGCGCCCTTAACGGTGACAAATTTGCCTTTGCCCGGCCTGCGGTCTGTTGGAATAGGGACAGCTTTGATGCCATTCAAATACTTGCCTGTCAGGCTCTTACTATTTGACATGACGGCTTCTGGCTTGCCCTCAGCAACCACAGTGCCGCCATGCTCACCTGCACCCGGTCCCATATCGATGACATAGTCAGCGGTTCTGATGGCATCTTCATCGTGCTCCACAACCAGTACGGTGTTGCCAATATCGCGCAGGTTTTTAAGCGTTTCCAGCAAGCGGTCATTGTCGCGCTGATGCAAGCCAATGGAGGGTTCGTCGAGCACATAGAGTACACCCGTAAGGCCGGAACCAATCTGTGAAGCAAGACGAATACGCTGGCTTTCGCCGCCAGAGAGTGTGCCAGACGACCGGCTTAGCGTCAGATACTGCAGCCCTACATTGTTGAGGAAGCCAAGCCGGTCCTGAATTTCTTTCAGGACTTTCTCTGCAATTTGCTGCTGTTTTTCCGTGAGCCGGCCAGGCAGTTCCTGGAACCAGGAATAGGCAGCTGAAACAGACAATGCGGTCACGTCACTGATATGGGTGCCGTCGATTTTTACCGCCAACGCTTCTGGTTTCAGTCGCGCGCCATGGCAAGACGTGCATGTTGTTGAGGCCTGATATTTGGAAAGCTCGTCGCGCATCCAATTGCTGTCGGTTTCGCGCCAGCGCCGCTCGATGTTATTCAAAACACCTTCAAATGGTTTGTTTACCTCAAACCGACGCTTGCCGTCGGCATAAACTATCGTGATGGGCGTTTTGCCGGTGCCGTATAGAAATCCCTCTTGCGCTTTTTTCGGGAGATCTGACCAAGGCGCATCAATCGAAACGCCGTAATGGTCCGCCACTGCCTCAAGCGCCTGAAAATAAAAGGGCGAGGGGTTGTTTGCTTTGTTCGCCCAAGGGGCAAGCGCACCCTGGCGAATGGTCTTTGATTTATCAGGCACCGCAAGGTCAGGGTCGAAATAGAGTTTGCTGCCAAGGCCATCACATTCAGGGCAGGCGCCAAATGGGTTGTTGAAGGAAAACAAGCGCGGTTCGATTTCTTCAATGGTGAAACCAGACACGGGGCAGGCGAACTTTGCGGACATGAGGTGACGCTCTGGGTCATCAGTCGCAGTTTCGAAGGCAACCAGGCCGTCTGTCAGGTCCAGTGCGGTTTCAACGCTGTCTGCCAGACGCTGTTCCAGCCCTGGCTTCAACACCAGACGATCCACAACAACGTCAATGTCATGCTTGTATTTTTTATCGAGCGCCGGCACGTCTTCGATCAGGTAAAATTCACCGTCCACTTTGACGCGTTGAAAGCCACGTTTTTGCAGGTCGGCAAACTCTTTTCTGTATTCTCCCTTGCGGCCGCGCACAATTGGCGCCAGCAGGTAGATCCTGGAGCTTTCATCCAGCAGCATAATACGGTCCACCATCTGGCTAACCGTTTGGCTTTCAATGGGTAATCCGGTCGCGGGAGAATAGGGCACACCAACTCGTGCCCACAAAAGCCGCATGTAATCATAAATCTCTGTAACGGTGCCCACAGTTGAACGCGGGTTCTTACTTGTTGTTTTCTGCTCAATCGAAATCGCAGGTGACAGTCCTTCAATATGGTCAACGTCCGGCTTTTGCATCATCTCCAGAAACTGGCGTGCATAAGCCGACAAGCTTTCCACGTAACGGCGTTGGCCTTCGGCATAGATGGTATCGAACGCCAAGGATGACTTGCCCGAACCTGAAAGCCCCGTAATCACCACCAACTGGTCGCGCGGGATGTCCACATTCACGGATTTCAGATTGTGTTCGCGGGCGCCGCGCACAGAAATTTCGGTCAGCATACTCGTGTCTCACAGATATCTGCGCCGAAGGGGAGGGCGCACCCATCAAGTGGGCCGGAAATGGCCCGCTGTCAAGCATTGAGACACTATTATGCGGCTTGGAACAAAGAAAGAACAATTTGATCTCTCCTGACATAAAGTGTCAGGAGCAGGGGAGTTTTGGGCGCAAGTGGTTAAAGATAGCTCAACCACCAGTCTTTTCGTCGCGATTTTAAAGTGCAGAACCACTTGCATGCCGGTAACAATGTCGCGATTACCAGCGCCCAAACGCACCACACAACCCACAAGTCAAAGCCATAGCCCTGTGGCAACTGCCAAAACCCGACAAGCAAGCTTTGGTATGCGCCACCTTGAAGTTCGGCGGCACCAACCGCCAGAGCATGAATGAAGTAGATATGAATAATATAGAAAAAGAACGGTACGCGACCAAAGACGATGAGTGCATCTTTCATGGGATGCTGCCATCTATCAGCAAACGCCAGGAATAACAGCCCCGGCCCTATGGTCATCAATAGAAAAGTTAGGGAAGGCGGGTATTTGAGGGCGTGCACAAAATCCAGCAAAGTGAACCAGATTGAGGACTGCGGTTCCCAGTTTTGGGGTGCGCCATACGCGTTCAATAGCCTGATCACGACAAACATCGCCATGCAGAAAAGCCCGAGGCGAACCAGTGCAGAGGACCGCTGTTTGTCGGGAAGCATAAATAGTTTCGCGAGCGCAAATCCAAGGGGCATCACGCCTATCCATGGCAGCAGGGGGTAGAGCATTAAACTTGGTATGCCAAGGTCTGTGGTGAAACCCTGATTGTGGATTATGTGCCAGATGGGTTGTGGGCCGGACCAGCTTTGCGCCGGAAATAATCCATAGTCGAGAAGGTTGTGGCCCAACACAATAATCAGCCCAACCGCACTGATTGCCCAAAACGGCAACCACACCAAGGCAGCCATCGCGATCATCGAGGCGCCAATGACCCAGATAACCTGTAGGGCAAATACGAAGCTGGGCCCCAAGTTAAATTGCCAGCCAAATGAAACAATGGTGAGTTCAACAAAAATCAGCCATAAGCCACGGCTAAGCAAAAAGACACTTAGGTCTTTGGTGCTTTTTCTATCGGCCATCAAGCCCGCACTGACACCGGCCAGAAGAACAAAAATCGGTGCGCAGAAATGAGTGATCCAGCGCGTGAAAAAGAGGGCGGTTCCACCTTGCGTAAAGTCTTCAGGGTCGAATCGCACATTGGTGAAAAAGTCTCGCGTGTGATCCACCGCCATCAATATGATTACCAGTCCTCGCAGCGCATCTATTGATGTTATGCGAGCTTTGGTGTTGGGCGATTCAACCACAGGCATCAGCGGTGGTGCCTCACTCCGCCGAAGCAGTTTTCACATAGCGACCGTCGAACCAGGTGGCCCACTCTTTGTTTTCAGCATTAAACTGTTCGAAATGCTGGCGCACGCTGCCGTCTTCCTGAGGTGTCCAGGTGCCTTTAAACGGAATGGAATTTTTTTGGGCGTAGTAATATATGGTGCCTTCAAGCGCCATGGCGCCTTCTTTCAGACCACCTTCAATGTCAATTGCATAACCACCCGCAACCCAAACCTGGCGCCATTTGCCCGTATTGGGGTTATAGTAATTGATGGATTGGCCCGTGCCGCCTTGCACATTCGTCCAGTGTTCGGTCAATACGCAGCCACCTTCTTCCGAGCGAATGGTGTTTTTCCCTGCGACAGCACCTCCGGCCCAGGGTGTTACCTCCCAGGTACCTAACCAAAAGTCAAAGGCACGAAAATTGTCATCTTGGGTGCAGGGTGGTGGTGGCGGTGTTTGGCTTTCCTGTTGGGCTGACGCCAAGGGTGCCAGCAATAGTGTTGCCAGGCTGGCAGCTGCTACCGTATTTGAAAATGTCATGACTATCCCCTCCGTAAGTCAATTATCTCAGCAATATCCTATGATTGCCGCCGACCGTTTCCAGCCCCGCGCGATGGGTTGGGGTATGCCATCGGTGAATTGAACAAGTGCTTAAACTTGCGTTGAGAACAAAAATAGAACATATTTAGTTACATAAGGCTTTGCTTCGACACCTGACAATGGTCTAAGGTGCCGTTCACAAACCGGTCAGGCACGTACAGCAATCGACCTGATCGGCAAGAAGAATTGAGTAAGGGGGCCCTAATGGCTGGAAGTGTAAATAAAGTAATTTTGGTTGGCAATTTGGGTCGTGATCCAGAAGTTCGCACCATGCAGGATGGTAATCCTGTGGTGAATTTGTCTGTGGCAACGTCTGAAAACTGGCGTGACCGCAACACCGGTGAACGCCGCGAGAAAACTGAGTGGCACCGGGTGGTGATCTTTAATGAGAACCTGGCCAAGGTTGCGCAAAATTATTTGAAAAAAGGCTCCAAGGTATATGTGGAAGGTCAGCTTCAGACACGCAAGTGGACTGACCAATCCGGCATGGAAAAATACTCCACGGAAGTTGTTCTTCAACGTTTCCGTGGTGAATTGACAATGCTGGATGGGCGCGGCGATGGCCAGGGTGCCGGCGGTGGCTTCAATGATGGCCAGTCAAACTATGGCGGACAATCACAAGGTGGCGGTTTTGGCGGCGGCCAGGCGGCGCCAGCGGCTGGGCCAGCGGACCTGGACGACGAGATCCCATTCTGATTTTGTCTCTGTTGAGCGAATATAAAAAAAGCGCGGCCCGCAGGTCGCGCTTTTTCTTATTGTACACCGTCAATTATCCAACAACAACGCGGGCGCCGCGAGGCCGTTTCACGACAACAAAACCCTTTTGACCAGAGCGGTAATAGGTATTTCCATGCCTATAGTATCGGGTGCCGTTTAGGTTAACCGCTACAAACCCCGCTGGCAGGGTGGCAACCCGAAGCCCAACTGGCGCGGCAACTACCCGAAAGTTCCTGCCTTGTCCGCGGTAGTAAACACCATTGTGCACAAAATAGCGTTTTTTCCCGACGACAACGGTTCGATGACCAACCGGCAATACATTCACCGATACGCCAACAGCATGCACTCTGTGAGCCTCAGCAGGGCTGCTGGCGCATGCGCTCAATAGCGTTGCTGTTACGGTAGTTGCGAGAAGTAGTTTTGTGATTGAGCGTGCCATTTGTTGCTCCTGTGTCATAGTGAGTGTTTGTTTCTCAGCTAGTACGCAGAAGCAGCGACATTCCCTTTCTTCACTCTGCCCAATTTTGAAATTTGTCGGTTAAAAACTGAACAGCAAGCCGCACTCTTGCGGGCATATGGCGTCTGTTTGCGTACAATAGCCAGGTGCCGATACCTTTGGTCCAATAAGGTTCCAGCACAGGTATCAATCGCCCGTCTTCAATAGCGCCTCGGTAACTTGTGCTCGGCATATAAGCGATGCCAAGCCCCGCCAAACAGGCGTGAGTGAGCGAGTCAGCATCATTGGAGCGCCAGCGGCCACGCACGCGCACATTCATGGGGCCATCCCTCGTATCGAAAAGCCAAAGATCATTATTGGTGATCAGGCAGTTGTGCTGGCGCAAATCTTGTGGGTGCTCGGGAACACCATGTTTAGCGAGATAGTCCGGGCTAGCTGCGGCCACGATTCTCCGGTTAACGAGTTTGCGTGCGATCAGACTGCTGTCCTGCAAGCGCCCATATCGAATGGCGAGATCCAAACCTTCTTCAACAAAGTTCGCCACACGGGCGCTAAAGTCCAGATCGATGGAGAGATTGGGGTGCATTTGGGCAAATTCAGTCAGCAAAGGGGCCACGAACTCAGAGACAAACTTGCCCGCAGCTGAAATTCGCAGCGTACCAGTGAGGCTTATGGTTTCATTAGACACCGCTTCATTTGCTTCCTCCAGCCCATCAACAAGCCCAGAGCAATGCCGGTAGTAAGTCTCGCCGGCATCGGTCAGGCGAACTTGGCGGGTCGTTCTGACAAACAGCGCAATACCAAGAGATTGCTCCAAAGCCGCTATTCGCCGGCTAACGTGAGCGGTGGAAACACCCAATCGCCGGGCAGCTGCCGAAAAACCCTGAGATTCCGCAACTGCAACAAATTCAGTAATGCCCTCAAATTTATCCATTATTACACCTGAGTAATAGTTAATTAACAAAATAGCCAATTATCAATTTATGGGCAATGGCCTAGGTATGTCGCAAGCAATTCGAAGGAGACATCCGATGGCAAAAATACTGATCTTACTGTCCAATCACGCGACACTCGGTGACACGGGCGAAGCGAATGGCACCTATGCCCCTGAACTCACCCATACGGTTCATGAGTTTGATGCCGCGGGTGTGGCCTATGACCTGGTGTCTATCGAAGGTGGCGCTGCGCCAATTTATGGCGCTGAAGTTGAGGATGGCATTAATGACGTCATTCTTGCCAATGCCGAATTCCAACAGCAGGTACAAAATACGATAGCGTTCGAAGACATTGATGCCGCTGACTATTCAGGTGTCTTTTACCCCGGTGGCTACGGTGTGCTTTATGATCTCGCCTTCAATGAGACCGTGGGCTCGGCAGTTGCTGGCCTTTATGAGGCTGGCGCCCCGGTTGGCGCAGTGTGCCATGGCCCTGCCGGGTTGCTCCCTATCAAGCTGTCTAGCGGCAACAGCATCCTCTCCGGCAAATCGGTGACGGGTTTCACCCGCGAGGAAGAGATCGATTTTAACACAATCGAACATATCCCGTACCTGCTTGAAGAAAAGCTGGCGCGCGCAGCAGGCAAATACAGCAAAGTTGGCCCGTGGGGCGAGCATGTCATTTCGGATGAGCGCATTATCACTGGCCAAAACCCGGCTTCAGCTGCCGGTGTTGGGCGCGCCATCATCCAACAAATTCAATCTGCTTAATTCGAGAGGAAAAAGACACATGTTACGCTACAAAATGCTTGGCCAGTCTGGCCTTCGAGTTTCAGAAATCTGCTTGGGAACCATGAGCTTTGGTCAGGACTGGCCGTTTGGCGCTGATGAGGCAACCAGCCACAAGGTGCTGGACGCCTATGCAGAAGATGGCGGCAATTTTCTGGACACGGCAAACAAGTATCACAACGGTGAAACAGAAGAATATTTGGGCAACTGGATGGCAGCCAATCAGCGTGACCGCATGGTTGTCGCGACCAAATATTCGCTCGCGATGGACCACACGGACCCGAATGCCGCCGGTAACCAGCGCAAAAACATGATGCAGTCTGTCGAAGCTAGCCTGCGCCGCATGAAAACTGACTATATCGACCTCTTGTGGGTGCATGCTTACGACGATGATACACCTATCGAAGAAACGATGCGTGGTTTGGATGACCTGGTTCGTATGGGCAAGGTGCATTATGTGGGCATCAGTGACACGCCTGCCTGGATTGCCAGCAAAGCCAATACACTTGCTGACCTGCGTGGCTGGAGCCAGTTTATTGGCATGCAGTGTGAGTATAGCCTGCTGGAGCGCACGCCAGAGCGCGACCTGATACCAATGTCACAGCATTTTGGAATGAGCGTTACAGCCTGGGCCCCGCTAGCTGGTGGTGTTCTGTCCGGCAAATATACGCGCGGTGGCAATAACGACAGTCTGCGTGTTAATGGCAATGACGAAAAACAGCGCACATCGGCTGCCAACCTTGCGATTGCTCAAAAAGTAGATGCAATAGCTGACGAATTGGGCGCAACATCCGCGCAAGTAGCAACCGCATGGGTTATGGCGCAGGGCTATCACATGATACCGATTGTAGGTGCACGCAAGCCTGAACAAATCATTGATGTGATCGGGGCTTCGCAGGTGCAGCTGACCGAGGACCACCTGCAGTTACTCAGCAAGGCTTCACAAATTGAGCTAGGGTTCCCGCATGATTTTCTGGCCAGTGAACATATTTTGGATATGGGCAAAGGCGAAATCAGAACACAGGTTGACCCGCGTCCGCGCTAGCCACCAGAGCAAATCAGGGGTTGTTCAGCAGCTCCTGAACTTTGTTGCGCAGTGGCGGCAGAAGTTCGTCTTCAAACCAAGGGTTTTTCTTTAGCCAAATGTTGTTGCGCGGGCTCGGATGAGGCAACACCAGTTTGCTGGGCCAGTGGTCCCGCCAGTTTTTTACGGTTTCGGTTAGGGTTTGCCGCTTTGCGCCGGGAACATGCCAATCAATGGCATACTGACCGATAACAACCGTCAGCTCTATTTGGCTCATTTGCTCGAGCAGTGAGCTGTGCCATGTGCTCGCGCACTCTTTGCGTGGTGGCAAGTCGCCGGACTTGCCCGTACCTGGGTAGCAAAAACCCATCGGCACAATTGCGATCTTGTCTGGGTCATAGAACACAGATTTATCCACGCCGAGCCATTGCCGCAGGCGGTCGCCGCTTGGGTCATCAAATGGAATACCACTTTCATGCACACGGCGACCAGGCGCCTGGCCCGCGATCAGGATTTTTGCCTTTTGAGACACCTGCAGAACAGGGCGAGTGCCATGCGGCAGTTTGTCTGCACAAATTGTGCACGAGTGGATATCACCAACAAGGTTCTTAAAGTTTTCAGCCATTTGGACAAACTTGCATGGCCGGCAGGCGGTAGCAATTCACGGTATGTTTATGCCAATGCCGGATCATGCAGGTTTTGGGGCGACTGATGCCAGGCATTGAGCGACTCTCCCTAGATTGAATTTCATGAGCCAATGTTTCGGTATAGTGCGCTGCTCAATAAGGAAAAACCGATGTCAATAAAACGCTCTTCACTCACACTGGTTCTCATTTTATCAGCGGCTTGCACTCAAGTGACTGCCAGTGAGGTCTCCGGCGGCGAAATGCGCTTAATGTATGCCTCTGAGCGCACAAGAGCGACCTTGTCGATCGTGAGCGCACGCGCTGATGGCTCTGATTTGCGCGAACATGTTCCTGTGGCTGTAGCCCGGCGCGGTGAATATGAACCCAGCGTTTCGCCCGATGGCAAATTCATCGCCTTCACCACCTATCGCTATAGCGGATGGAAAATTGCTATCAGCGATACGAATGGCCGCAATGTGCGCAGGCTTACGGCGGACCCACAATATGTTTACGACGCCAGTTGGTCTCCAGACGGAGCGCAGTTGGTGTACAGGCGCATTGTAAACCATGGCGGCGCGTATTTCCGAGGCAATGGCGATATTTTCCTGATCAATGTGGACGGCACCGGAAATCGTAACATCACGAATGACGACACTGAGCATGCCCGCAATCCGTCATTCGCCCCGGAAGGGCAATCGATTGTGTATGATGCGTTTGTGGGAGAACAGTTGTTCATCGTCACCGTAAAGGCTGACGGAAGTGCTAAAGCGCGCATCGAAATTGGCCAGAGCCACGCCTTTGCCCCAAGCTGGTCACCAGACGGCCAGTGGATTGCCCATCTGCGGCAGGCTGAAGACGAATACACTGATCTTTGGGTTATGAGGCCGGATGGTTCCGGCGCTCGCAACCTCACACAGAGTCGCGCGAAAGGCTATGCGCCAATTGGCGACAGAATTCAGCATTGGCAATATGGAACCAGTTGGTCGCCAGATGGCCAATTTATTGCTTTTACGGCGGACTATGAGGAAGAGGGCAATGTGGATATCTATTCGGTGAAAAGTGACGGTGGACCTGTTACGAGATTAACAAGTACAAAAGGGGCTGATACGCATCCTCACTGGTATCGAGCCCCTTAAGTAACACATCAACTAACAATCAATAACCTACAGTTTTGTATAGGTTATTGTGAAATTCGGTTGCCAACTTTTCCCGCCGTCATCAGACTTGTGAATAACCATTTTTCTCGTGTCTCCGGTCAGGTCAATTGCGATCTGGAAGGCCCGAGAAGTGGTTTCGTTGATGGGGAAAAACGTACCGGATTTCAGGTTTGTAACAACGAGCTTGTTGTCTTCAATGGTGCCTTCGTAAAGGTCTACAATGCCCCAATAATCGTCAATCGCTATCAGTCGGTACACGTCCCGATACTGATCATATCCAAAGATGGTTTCCAGATGAAAACCGGGCTGGTCTGTATCAAGCGGGGTTTCAACCAGCATCATACCTTTTTGGCGGAGGGTAAATTCTGACCGTGCGGGCGGGCTTTTTTGCCAGGTTTTCCCGTTGTCTGGCGAATAATCGGTGACCATTTGCCAAGTGCCCAACATGTCTTTCAACTGCTCCATTGCAGCAAGAGGTTCTTTTGACGGTCCAGGTACATTTTCCTGTCCATGGGCCGCTACCGACCACGGACTGAGAAGTAACACTAATAGCAGTAGTTTTTTCATCGCTGTTTCCCTGTGTTTTTGTGCGCGCACTATTGGGGGTGCATGCCGGCGGGTCAAACCAAGGTTTTGACATATTGCCCAACGACCCTTGATCAGGGACGAAACCCTTGCAGTTTCTCCCAGCGTGCTTACGTCAAAAAGAAAGCGAGGAGAAACTATGACAATAGGATTGGCGCTTGGCGGTGGTGCGGGGCTTGGATGGGCCCATATCGGTGTGATCAATGTGTTGCAGGAAGAAGACATACCCATTGATGTCGTGTCAGGTACCAGCATTGGCTCAATTGTTGGTGCTTGCGTGGCTGCAGATATCATTGATGAACTTGAGACTATTGCGCGCGAGGTGACACTCAAGGAAATGTTGTCGATGGGGGAATTCGGGTTTTCGCAAGGGAGCCTAATCGGCGGTGGGCGGATTGAACGCAGGCTGCGTGATCATTTTGGCACCGCAACGATTGAAGAGCTTCAACTGCCCTTTGCCGCTGTGGCGGCCGACCTTTACTCTGGTGAGCGCATAGTTCTGGATGCAGGGGATGTTGTTACCGCGTTACGCGCATCATCGGCTATTCCCGGCATGTTGCCGCCAGTGGAAACCCAGCACCTTTTGTTGGTTGATGGTGGTATTGTTGACCCGGTGCCAGTAGCTGCTGCACGGGAGCTGGGCGCTGACAAGATAATCGCAGTGGATTTGCAAGGCGACTATGAGGGTCGTTCAAGACGCTTGGGCTTCGACCCTATAAACGGCAAACCCGCGATGGCGGCGCTAAAGACCGCTCGGGCAGGGTGGTCCCTTGCCCTCAAGTCACTCAGTCAGGCTAATTTGGCGGCGGACCGTCCTGACGTAACCATTGTGCCCAGGATTGGGCATATCGATATGGCTGACTTTACGCAGGCAGACGAACTCATCGCCTTAGGCAAAAAAGCAACTTACGACATGCTGACAGAAATCGAATGCATGCTGCAAAGAGATTAAGCGCCTGCCATATTCCTGTCTCATTTACACAGTTACCATCCAGCCGCGAGGTTAACTCTGTGCTTGTTGAGGAATATTATGAAGTTTCAAAGTATTGCAGCATTGGCTGCACCATTTGCTCTTTTGTTTTCGGGGTCTGCCTTCGCGCAGGATGCCAGTGAAGAAGACAAACACTTCCAAGGTGTATATGGCGGTATAACCGCTGGCTACGGTGACTTTAGCAGCGGCGGGGACGGCGCGAACGTCGATTTTTTCTTGGGAGGCCGGTTGCAATCCGATAACGGGTTGGTTTACGGCATCGAAGGTGTCCTGGGAATATCAGACTCAGAGTCTCGAGAGCCATTCCTGGACCTTTTTGACGGCTACAACAGCGTGATCGGCAAAATTGGCTACACCCCCGATAACCGCGTTATGTGGTATGGCGGCGTAGGGTATACATCGGTCGACGTGGTAAATGAGCTTGTTAATTTGGATCGCGCGGACGGCGTCGTGTTTGAAGCTGGTGTTGAATATATGCCCAGCAGCTGGTTTGGATTGCGCTTGCGCGGACAGTATCACACCGCCAGCAATGAAGCCGATATAACTAACGTCGGCGCTGGTCTGTTTTTCAGCTTCTAGGCTTTAGCCCAGCGTCAGCTCGCCTTGAGCTGGCGCTGGATAACAATGCGTTGAATGTCCGAAGTGCCTTCATAAATCTGGCACACTTTTACGTCCCTGTAGATGCGCTCCACCGGATACTCAGACAGATAGCCATATCCGCCCAATACCTGGATTGCGGCGGAACATATTTTTTCCGCTGTTTCACTGGCGAATAGTTTTGCCATGCAGGCTTCCTGCAGGCAGGGCTGCCCGGCGTCCTTCTTGGACGCTGCATCGAGCACCATCAGCTCAGCCGCTTTCAGTTCGGTTGCCATGTCGGCCAGACGGAAACCAACGGCCTGATGGTCAATGATGGCCTGGCCAAACGTCTCACGCTCTTTTGCGTACGAAAGCGCATATTCATAGGCGGCTTTTGCCATACCAACAGACTGCGCCGCGATACCAATGCGGCCTGTTTCCAGGTTCGAAAGTGCGATTTTGTAGCCTTCGCCTTCGGCGCCCAACAAGCATTCGGTTGGCACTTCCATGTCCTCAAAAACAATCTGGCACGTATCAGAGGATTTTTGGCCAAGCTTGTGTTCAACGCTCGCGACGGTGTAGCCGGGTGTGTCGGTTGGCACCAAAAACGCCGAAAGGCCTTTTTTGCCAGCGTCCGGGTCGGTGACAGCAAAGACAATCGCCACGCCCGCAATCTTCCCAGATGTGATGAACTGCTTGGTGCCATTGAGCTTCCAGCCGCTATTAGTACGCGCCGCGCGAGTTTTTAATTGCGACGCGTCAGAACCGGCTTGTGGCTCTGTCAGGCAAAAAGCGCCAATCATGTCACCGCGCGCAAGCGGTTTCAGGAACTGTTCTTTCTGCACCTCTGTGCCGTTGGCAAGAATAGCGGCGCAAACCGGTGCGTTGTTCACGCTCATGAGCGTGGACAGGCCGCCATCGCCGCCGGCTATTTCAATCAGCGCCAAAGCGTATGACATATAGTCTGTGGCGGCACCGTCCCATTCCTCGGGAACCGTCATACCCATCAAACCGAGCGCGCCCATTTGGCGCAAGAAGTCCATGGGGACTTCGCCCGCTTTTTCCCAGTCAGCGGCGCGCGGCGCAATCTCGTCGCGAGCAAAAGCTCGCGCCATATCTTGAACCATCCGTTGTTCTTCGCTGAGCATGACCATTCTCCGGGTTTTGTTTTAGGCGATTTCGATCGCGAGGGCTGTCGCTTCGCCGCCACCGATGCAAAGGCTTGCAACACCTTTGGAAAGTCCGCGTTTCTTGAGCGCGTTAATCAGCGTCACACAAATGCGAGTGCCGGACGCTCCAATTGGGTGCCCCAACGCACATGCGCCTCCGTTGACATTAACTTTGTCATGGCTGATGCCAAGTTCTTGCATCGCAGCCATTGGCACCACGGCAAAAGCTTCGTTAATTTCAAACAGGTCAACGTCTTCCATGGTCCAACCCGCTTTCTCAACCACCTTTTTCATGGCAGTAACAGGCGCGGTTGTGAACCACTCTGGCTCGTGGGCGTGGCTTGCGTGCGCAACTACTGTTGCCAGTGGCGCAAGGTCGCGTTTCTGTGCTTCTGCATCTGACATCATCACAACTGCTGCGGCACCGTCTGAGATGGAGCTGGCGTTGGCTGCAGTTACCGTGCCGTCTTTTTTGAAAGCGGGGCGAAGGCCAGGGATCTTGTCCAGGCGGGCTTTCATGGGTTGTTCGTCCTGTGCCACCTCAACGTCGCCGCGACGGGATTTTACCAGTACTGGTGTCACTTCACCTTCAAAGCTGCCGTCCTCAATCGCACGCTGCGCCCGCTTCAATGACTCGATTGCGTAGGCGTCTTGTGCTTCGCGGCTAAATTGGTACCGCTCAGCACACAGTTCGGCAAAGTTGCCCATTGGGCCGCCTTCATAGGCATCTGTCAAACCATCAAACGCCATATGATCCACGAGTTGGCCGTTGCCAAACTTAATGCCTGTGCGGGCTGTTGGCATCATGTGCGGTGCTTGGGACATGCTTTCCATGCCGCCTGCAACAACAACGTCTGTGGAGCCAGCTTTAATGCTGTCATGGGCAAGCATCATGGATTTCATGCCAGAGCCACAAACTTTGTTAACTGTCACAGCGCCAGTGCCGTCAGGAATGCCGGCTTTTTTGCTGGCTTGGCGGGCAGGGGCCTGCCCTTGGCCGGCCGGCAGTACACAGCCCATGATGGTTTCATCAATTGTGTCGCCATCAACACCAGCGTTATTCATGGCAGCGGTGATTGCAGTGGCGCCCAGGTCTGATGCTGGTACAGATGAGATGTCACCCAAAAGGCCACCCATTGGCGTTCTGGCCATACCCACAATGACGATTTTTTCCTGAGACATAAATCTCTCCTACTGAAGAAGAGCGCTGGGGAATGCGCCCGGACCGGCCCTCGAAACAGGGCATAATAATTTGCCGGGACAATGGCCAAAATGCCGCAGTTTCGCAAGTGATAATTGTTTGACCGAACGTGAAGGAACTCTATAACGGAGCGCGGAAGGAAAATACGATGGAAAAGAAACCGACAGTAACCGGAATTTTGGTGTTTGTAGGCCTTCTTGGCGGTGTACTGGTTGGCACTTGGTTGCCATTTATCCCAAGCCTGGAAGCACTGGGTGGCGGCATCATCGGTGGTCTAGTCGGCTTTGCCATCGACAAGCGGAATAGCCGCGGATAACGCCTGCATTATTCCGCAGGAACTACTGCTTCTGAAGCCGCTGTGTTTGACGGCTTTTGCGCTTTTTTCCGCTCTAACCAAGCCTGCCGGATCATATCACTTGTCATACGGGACCCGTCGGGCGTCCAGCCGGGTGGTGCGAGCAAAAACAAGGCTCTGTCTTTCCACGTTTTAGCGGACCAGACGTCTTTGAAGATGCCTACCCATTCATGTGTCGCGACGCGCAGCGGATTGAAGGTGCCCAAATCTGTCACCAACCCATATCGGCACGCCTCTTCCTTTTCCTCTGGAATGAATGACCCAAACATGCGGTCCCAAACCATCAGTACGCCTGCATAGTTGGCATCCAAATAGCGGGGGTTATTGGCATGATGAACGCGGTGATGGCTTGGCGTATTGAATAAATATTCAAACCAGCGCGGCATTTTGTCGATGGCTTCTGTATGGATCCAGAACTGATAAATGAGGTTCATACCTGAAACAAAAAACACGATTGCAGGTTCGATACCGAGCACGTAGAGCGGCATGCTGAATAGAAGACCAGGTGTGAACTTGCCGGTCCATGTCTGTCGCAGGGCTGTCGACAGATTATAGTGCTGGCTCGAATGATGGATAACATGGGCCGCCCACATCCACCGCATGCGATGCCCCATGCGATGCACCCAATAGTAAGTGAAATCATCGAGGATGAAGGCAAGTACAAACACCCACAATGCAGCGCCCATGTCAAAAATAGCAAAATTTTGCCAAACCCAATAGCCAAGTCCAACTGAAAGAGCCGCAGTTAGTGCGCCGGAGATTGTGCTGCCTAGCCCCATGATGAGAGACGTGAAGGTATCCTTGCCCTCAAAGCGTGACCGGCCAGTTTTCCAGCCGTAAATCATTTCGATTAAAACGAGCAGCACAAATGCAGGCACAGCAAGTTGAGTTGGGGCCGGTAAATCAAGCATGAGCGTGGTTTGCATCCTTTGCGGTCGTGTCATTCACTGCAGACAATAGGTTTGATACATCGTCCTCGCCTAGCGCTACAGTAAAAGAAGGCTGTGTGAAATCGTCGGTCACAAGGCTTAGTTTGCCATTTTCGAGGCGGAAATCCACCTCTGAAGTATCGGCATAGTGCCGCACGACTACGCGGTCACCCAAAGCAGTAGCGGTTGCAATACCAAACCTGGCTTGGCCAAAAACGAAAATTGCATTTTTGTTGTCTTGGCTCAGATAGGTTTTGTCTGCACGGGCGTCCAACTCCGTGTCGGGACAGTAGCGGGCCACATTTCTGATGACACGGTCTTCTGTTAGTTCCGCCTTATTCGGATACAACCATCTGGCAATCAATGCCAAAATAACTATGGCCGCAAGCGAACCGCCAATTTGTACAAAGTCCATGTCACTCTCCTGACATTAATTGAATGCATGATTGGCCAACGGTCAAGCTTCATATAAGGTGAGTAAACGCTATTTGTGCAATACAGTACCTCACCGAGCAGGAAACTTAAGTCTATATAAAGCAATGGGTTGGATCGATATGAACCGAGTTAAAGTGGCACTGGTATCTGCGGCGATTATGTTGTTTTCAAGCATGAATATACAGGCCGAAGAACCAATTGTGATCGCACACAGAGGGGCGAGCGGCTATTTGCCGGAACACACACTGGAAGCCTATAAACTCGGTATTGAGCAGGGTGCTGACTATATTGAGCCAGACTTGGTGATGACCAAAGACGGATTTCTTGTTGCGCGCCATGATATTTATCTCTCCACAACAACCAATGTCTCAAACAAACCAGAGTTTGCCGATCGCAAACGTACCATTGGTGATAAGACCGACTGGTTTGTGATGGACTTCACTCTGGCTGAGCTAAAAACCCTTCGGGCAAGGCAACCATTTCCGGGTCGGGACAAGTCATTCGACGATCAATTGGAAATTGCGACGCTGGATGAAATTGTAGCGTTGGTTTTGGAGCAGCAGGCGGCGGGAACCACAGTTGGTCTTCATATTGAAATGAAGCGGCCAGACCTGTTTCAAGGCGCTGCTGGAGCCAGTTTGGCATCCAGGCTTTCCGGTGAATTTGCGCGCATTCTGGAAAATAAAATACCAATGTATTTTCAATGCTTTGACGGCAATTTTGTCCGGGAAATTGCCCCACTGACTGATGCACCTATCGTTTTGTTAGTGAGCGGAACTTACAACCAGCAAACCCAGTGGTTTGACTTGGGAATCAATCCTGATGACTATTACGATTATGTTGACGGGTTTGGTCTCAATAAAGCGCTATTGTTCGATAGTAGTTTGAAGCCCAATGGGCTCGTGCAACGACTGCATCAAGCTGAAAAAGTCGTGCATATCTGGACGGCGCGCAACGATGCGCTGCCGGAGGGCGTTGAAACGCCTGAGCAAGAATTTAAGATGTTGTTTGCGACAGGAATTGACGGTGTGTTCACCGACTTCCCCGGCACAGCCGTCAAAATCAGGGCTGAAGTCGCCGACGCGAACACAAACTAGGGGCAGCTATGTTTGATTTGGCCAAAGCAATGATCGCCGCCGTATTTGCGATTATCATTTTGTATGTTGCGTCGCAGATGCTGTTCTCCGCCGTGGGCATTCAATAGCCACGGCGGAACTCACTTTCGGGTAGGTCGCTTTTGATTAGCTGGCGTCAGGCCATTTCCGCTCAAAAGGAAACGGCGTCTCGTCAGAAGCGAAACTCAAATAATCCAAAACATCATGGATGAAATTCGCTAGCTGCTTGATGATGCGCGTGAGGCTTGGGTTGGTTTCACCTGCAAAAATAGTGAAGATCACCTGTGTTGCAGCCAGGAAGAAGGCAACCCAAAGCGCGGCCGAACCCAATACGCCAAAGAAGAACATCAGAAGTGCACGCGTCAGAATTTTGGGCCAGTCGCGTCCCTTCAAATCTTCCAATATTTGGGCTGATTGCTGACTGCCTGATTGCGAAGTGTTTTCTGTATTCATTGTGCTAGCTCCTGTAGTTTCCTCTTGTTGCGAAGCTTTTGGTTTAGCTTCTGTTTGTTTTGTGGCTGTCGCTTTTGCCGCAGTTGCTTTTGCGGCTGCTGCTTTTTTTGGTGCACTTGGCGTCGATTTGACTGCTTTGGCTTTCGAAGCCGTTGTTTTGGAAGCAGACGCCTTGCTTGCACTCGTTTTGCCGCGAGTGGTGGCCTTTGCCGCAGGTTTTTTGGCCGCGGCTGAGCCCGTTTTTGTTGTTTTGCGGCGGGCAGTTGTTTTCTTTGTGGTAGATGCAGCTGGTTTTTTTGTGCCGCCGGTTTCCTCGCTCATGCTTTTCCTCGTAATGCTAAGGGCTTTCTTAGTATTTGGGAGGGACTGTGCCGCACGTCAAGGGGTGGGGGGCTTGGCCCAGGGAAGTTTTCCGCGCACCATTTCTGACGCGTCAGAGCTTGAAACAGGCGCTGAATAATAAAAGCCCTGGGCAAACGCGAAACCCATTTCGGTAACCATGTCAATGTGATCCATGTCTTCCAGGCCCTCTGCAACCACTTCGTGGCCCAGACTGCGCGCCAGCATGCCAATCATATCCAGTATTTTGTGCTGTGGATTGCCGCGCTCCAGCTGGTTGATAAAAACGCGGTCAATTTTGATGATGTCCATGGGAAACTGATGCAGATAATTAAGCGAAGAATATCCGGTGCCAAAGTCGTCAAGCGCGACTTTAACGCCTAGTGCCCTGATTTTCTTAAGAGTTTCGGAAATACGTTCCGGGTTCGCCATGATTGAGCTCTCGGTGAGCTCAATGCGGAGCAAGTGACCAGGCAAATCGTATTTTTCAAGAACTTCTTCCACTACCTTGGCAACATCGTCGCGTGCGAACTGAACACCAGAAACATTTACATTGATGGGGACCAGTCTGTCCTGACCAACTTCCATTTCCCAGTGCTTTAAGCAAGTGCAGGCGGCTTCAAACGCCCATCGACCCAGGGGCACAATAATGCCTGTTTCTTCGGCGAGCTGGATAAACTCTACGGGCGAGACAAAGCCATGATCTTTGTGTTTCCAGCGTGTAAGTGCCTCGAACCCATGCAGCTCAGCCGTGCGCACATCAATAATGGGCTGATAGTACAACTGGAGCTCTTCGCGCTCGACCGCACGGCGCAACTCGGTTTCCAAATGGAATTGGGACCGTGCCTCCTGGTGCGATTCGCGCTGATAAATTTCCGTTCGTGCCTTACCTGCTAGCTTAGCTCGGTGCATCGCAAAATCAGCATCCCGGATCAAATCTTCAGGGTGGGTTGCACTTGAAATAGTGCTGGCAACCCCGATGGAGACGGACGTAAATACTTCATTGCCATCAAGGTCATAGGGTTGCCTCATCGCATCATGAATGCGTTCACATGTGCTGATAACCGACTCGATTGCCGTCATCCGGGGCACCAAAACCGCGAACTCGTCACCGGATAGCCGCGCCAATATGTCGCCGCTGTCAATGCAGCGACGAAGTGTCGAAGCCATGGAAATTAAGAACCTGTCACCAGCACTATGACCAAAACTTTCGTTGATTTGCTGAAACCGGTCGATGTTCACAATCAGAACCGCGCAACCAAATGGCTGGTCGCTGCGCTGGCCGTTCATTACGGTTTCTTCGAGCTTGTTTCTGAACAACACACGATTCGGCTGGCCGGTGAGCGCATCATGGAAGGCATGATGCATAATATTTTTTTCGGCAAGCTTCTCTGCTGTGTGATCCTCGATCGTGCAGAGTATTTGGTAAGTGCCCAAAATATCATTGAAAATCGGTTTGAAGTGGCTGGTCAAATAGTGCTCGTGATTGTCGCGTGTCTTAATCCATTCCAACGTGGTCGCTTGCCGGCGGGACTGCGTTCTGCGAACAGAATCACAAAGCTTTTCCACATCTTTTTCACGCCAAACACTGCTGATGGCCAGAGGGAGGGCATCCTGATTGATGATGTCAAAAAGCGAAAGCGCTTGCGCGTTGGCTTCGCTGATCATCACTTCGCCGTCTTCTCGGACGTCAAAACAGATGACGCCAAAGGGCAGGGCTTCCAAAACCTGTGTGGCGTCTACCATTCTTGAGTTTGCTACCCTGTTTGGGCGATCAGATACGTGCGAGGACAAAACATTTGCCGCGGATTCTGACATTTCTTGTCCCACGTGACCGTCCACTTTACCAACCCAACCAACTTGTGATTCAACCGAATGCCAAGAGTTTCGACTAAGCCGGTAAATATTTGGTAAAAAAGCGCGCCATTTTGTTAACTAATTCTCGATTTTTGACCGATGGCAAAAAAATTGGGGAAGGCAAGCCTTCCCCGAGATGACCACCCACAGGGACGGGTTAGTGGGTGGTAGATACTTATAAAAACTCTTTAACTACAGCCGCTTGTGGAGCCGCAGGTGTCACATTTCATGCAGGTACCGTTACGCACCAGTGTAAAGTTGCCGCACTCACCGCAAGCGTCACCTTCATAGCCTTTCATCCTGGCGGCCATTCGGGCGTCTGGCGTTGCATCTGTTGCACCGTTAGTCATGGCTGACCCCATCGAAACCGATGTGCTGGCGCTGGCAGATGCCGCAATAGCAACAGTTTCGAGTTCAGTGTCTTCATCGCTTTGAGGTGATTTTGCCTTAGGTGGGTTCAAGACCACTAAGTTGCTGCCACGCACATAGCCTGACGATGCCAGCTTCTGTACGCGCTCCAGAGCTTGGGAAACATCGTCGTCCAGCTCTGGCAGCCCATCATTTTTGTCACCGCGGCCCGTTGTGTCGTGCAAAAGGTCGGCTGGTGTTGCGTGCGCGAGATCTTCCCTGCCCAGATAGGAGATTGCAAGCTCACGGAAGATGTAATCCAGAAGTGACGTGGCCATCTTGATCGTGTCGTTGCCTTCCACACGCCCGAATGGTTCGAAGCGCGTGAAAGTGAAGGCGTCGACAAATTCTTCCAGTGGCACACCGTATTGCAGTCCGATAGATATCGCGATTGCGAAGTTGTTCATTAGGGAACGGAACGCGGCGCCTTCTTTGTGCATGTCGATGAAGATTTCGCCAACCGAACCGTCGTCATATTCCCCAGTTCTCAGATAAACCTTGTGACCGCCGACAATGGCCTTTTGTGTGTAGCCCTTGCGACGCTCCGGCAGACGGCGGCGAGACTGCGCGGCTTCTCTCTCAACCTCAACAATGCGCTCGACGATACGCTCGGTAACGATCTCTGTTTTCTCATGGATTGTTTTGTCTTCAAGCTCATCGACAAGGTCTTCATCGTCCAGGAGCGAAGCGTTGAGCGGCTGGCTGAGCTTGGAGCCATCCCGGTACAGCGCGTTAGCTTTCAGGCCCAATGACCAGCTAAGTTCATAGGCTTTCATGCACTCGCTGACTTCGGCGGTGCCAGGCATATTAATGGTTTTTGAAATCGCACCTGAAATGAAGGGCTGCGCAGCTGCCATCATACGAATATGACTTTCCCAAGAGAGGGAACGCTTGCCAATTTTCCCACACGGATTGGCGCAATCGAAAACATTGTAGTGTTCTTCTTTGAGATGCGGCGCCCGTTCCAAGGTCATCGCGCCGCAGCAATATAAGTTTGCCGCATCGATGTCCCGTTTGGTGAAGCCGATTGCCTGCAGCAAGTTGAACGAATAGTCGTTCAACTGATCATCCGTCAAACCCAAAACTTCTTTGCAGAAGTCTGACCCGAGAGTGAAGTGGTTAAACACAAACTTGATATCAAAAGCATTGGCAAGTTGTTCTTCTACAAGGGATAATTCCCGATCTGTGAACCCCTTTTCCATAAGGCTGGCATGGTTGATACCCGGTGCGTCCGCGAGAGTTGAATGACCGACAGCGTATTTTTCTATGTCGTCGATCTGCGTGTCTTTGTAGCCCAGAACCTTTAGCGCCTGCGGAACAATGCGATTGATGATTTTGAAATAACCGCCACCCGCGAGTTTTTTGAATTTCACGAGGGCAAAATCAGGTTCAATGCCGGTTGTGTCGCAGTCCATCACCAGCCCAATGGTGCCGGTTGGTGCGATAACGGACGACTGAGCGTTTCTAAACCCGTGAACTTCACCAATTTCCAAGGCGCGGTCCCACGCGTCTGCAGCGGCAACTGTAATCAGTTGGTCAGGGCAGTTTGTGATGTCCAATGCCACTGGGTTTGTGTTCAGTTCTTCGTAGCCGTCTTTTTGTCCATAAGCCGCGCGCCGGTGGTTCCGGATTACACGCAACATGTGGCTGGCGTTCTTGTCATACCCCGGGAAGGCGCCCAGTTCAGAGGCCATTTCTGCACTGGTCGCATAGCTTTCGCCCGTCATCAATGCCGTGATTGCACCGCAAAGGGCCCTGCCTTCGTCACTGTCGTAACCAAGGCCATTGCTCATCAAAAGACCGCCAATGTTGGCGTAGCCGATGCCAAGCGTGCGGTACTCATAGGACAGTTTGGCAATTTCTTTGGATGGGAACTGCGCCATAAGGACAGAGATTTCCAACACCATCGTCCACAGGCGGACACCATGTTTGAAGTTTTCAACTGCAAAGGTGCCGTCCTCGTTGCGGAACGTCATCAGGTTCAGTGAGGCGAGGTTACACGCGGTGTCGTCCAGGAACATGTATTCCGAGCACGGGTTAGACGCTCTAATGTTTCCGGAAGCAGGGCAGGTGTGCCAATCGTTGATTGTGGTGTGGAACTGGATGCCCGGATCCGCACAAGCCCATGCCGCTTCACCCACATCCCGCCAAAGGTCTTTCGCTTTTATCTCGCGCGCTACGTCTCCATTTGTGCGGTTTTTCAGCGCCCACATGCCTTCGCCCTGAATGGCTTGCATGAATTCATCCGACACACGAATGGAGTTGTTGGAGTTCTGGCCTGAGACGGTCAAGTAAGCATCCGAATCCCAGTCTGTATTGTAGGTTTTGAAGTCGATTGACGCATAACCCTGTTTGGCAAACTGAATAACGCGTTGCACATAGTTTTCCGGGATCATCACTTTGCGTGCGGCGATGATCTGCTTCTTCAGTTCTTTGTTTGCTTTGGGCTCAAAAGCGGCGTCAGCAAGTTCGTCAACGGCATCATGACAGGCCTTCATGATGCGGTTCAGGTGAATCTCATTGAGTTTTGCACCAGAAACCAGCGCAGAAACTTTCTGCTCCTCAACAACTTTCCAGTTGATGAATTCTTCTACGTCCGGGTGATCAATATCCACCACGACCATTTTAGCGGCGCGTCGTGTTGTACCGCCTGACTTGATAGCGCCGGCAGCCCGGTCTCCAATTTTCAAAAAGCTCATGAGGCCAGACGACATTCCACCACCCGAGAGAGGTTCCCCGTCACCGCGAACATTGGAAAAATTGGAACCGGTTCCAGAACCGTATTTGAACAAGCGCGCTTCACGCGTCCAGAGATCCATGATGCCGCCTTCGTTCACGAGGTCATCGGAAACTGACTGAATGAAACAAGCGTGTGGTTGCGGGTGTTCATAGCTACTCTTGGAACGTGTGAGTTTGCCGCTTTCGAAATCAACAAAATAGTGGCCTTGAGCAGGACCATCGATACCGTAGGCCCAGTGCAGGCCAGTGTTAAACCATTGTGGGCTATTGGGGGCGGCCATTTGATTGGCAAGCATGAACCGCATTTCGTCGAAGAAAGAGCGAGCGTCTTCTTCGCTGTCAAAATAGCCGCCTTTCCAGCCCCAATAGGTCCAAGTGCCGGCAAGTCGGTCAAATACCTGCTTGCTGGAGTTTTCACTACCGAAGCGCTTTTCTTCTGGCATGCTATCGAGTGCTTTTTTATCAGCCTCTTTACGCCACAGCCAGCTGGGCACATCTTTCTCTTTCACGGGCTTCAGTGCTTGTGGAACACCCGCTTTTCGGAAGTATTTTTGCGCAATAATATCTGTTGCCACTTGGCTCCAGCTCTCAGGAACTTCAACATTATCCATGTGAAACACAATTGATCCGTCAGGATTACGGATTTCGCTCACGGCAGTACGCCACTCCAGTGCGCTGTACGGACATGGATAATCGTTCGTGAACCGGCGTTCGATGCGCATGCGTTTCCCCCTTGCAAGCGGTACTCTTATCGGTCTGGCATTCGATAGTTTTTGGTATTGCCAGCCAGCTTTTTAATTCCGAAGAAAGCCCAGTCTTCGGCGGGAAATTCCCGTTTGATATCCAGCTTCGACAACACAATATGTTGGGGTGCCAGATAACTTGGGCACAAGAATAGGGGCGAAAATCCGCGGTTTTCAAGCCATTTTTTCAATATGTTGTGGTTGACATTAGCGATGGCACAAGTGGCGATCTCACGAATCGTTGATGTGCAATGAGTCGCAAAAATATTGCCTTAATCTGCCCATAATGCCGGACTATCAGCTTTAGTCATATACATTGATGTCGATAACGGCGCTGATGGTAAAGTTGGCACAAAATGTACAGAATCGGCGAGTTCCTAAAAAGGGCGCCTTTTCTCGGCTCAATAAACATGATAAACGGGCGCAAATCCCTTAGTGGTCTTGTGCGTCATATGCACAGAACGCGACCACGCGAGAACCGAACGGACAAAGTTTATGGCTGGTTTGATTTCTAAGATATTCTCTTCCCCAATATTCACATGGTGGAACAGTGCCACCTTCGGCACGCTTCTGTTTACATCGCGCAAGGGTGTTAAAGTTGGAGAGGACGACCAGGGTAATGTTTACTATCAGGAAAAAGGTGGCCGCCGTCGTTGGGTTATATACAAGAACGGACCTGTAGAAGCATCGCGTGTTCCAGCGGATTGGCATGGCTGGCTGCATTACACCATGGATGATATTCCCGCTGAAAAGCCGCTGCCAACCAAAGACTGGGAAAAAGACCATCTGCCAAACCTCACTGGTTCCTCGGATGCATACCTTCCTTCAGGTGCGCAGTCGGGCGGCGAACGCGCTGCAACAGCGTCAGACTATGAAGCGTGGCGTCCATAAGCGTTTTGCATACCAGTTTCGGAATTAAGTATGTCCAGTAATCTTGTTGAGTCTCTAATCGGTGCAGTTGTTCTATTGGTAGCAGGATGGTTCCTGGTGTTCGCCTATGAGCGTACAGACATGGGAGCCGGCAATGGCTACACCCTGACCGCACGTTTCGACCGTATTGATGGTATTGGTATTGGAAGCGATGTGCGCATGGCCGGCATCAAAGTTGGAACCGTCACAGGAAGCCGCCTTGACGCACAAACCTTTCAGGCGGTTGTTACGCTGTCTCTGGACGATGAGATCGAGCTGCCATCAGACACTGCAATTGCTATCACGGCAGAGGGTCTGCTGGGCGGAACTTACATGAACTTACTGCCGGGCGGCATGGACGATGTGCTGCAAGATGGTGACGAAATTGGCGAAACACAGGATGCAGTCGACCTGCTGGGTCTGATCAGCAAGTTTATTTACAGCGATGATGACTCAGGCAATTAAGGCGCTACTGCTTGTTGCAATTGCAGGCTACTGCACTGTGGCGGTTGCAGCGCAAGACGTTCCGCTACCTGATGCATCGGCCACAGAAGCGCGAGATATTGTTGTTTTGCGGGCGCTGGACAAGATTACTGCGCGCATTACCGAAATTGAATTGCCGCTTGAGTCTGAAACGCGGTTCGGAACCCTCGTCATAAATGCAAAATACTGCCGCACTCGACCGCCAATCGAAACACCCGAAACCTTTGCATATTTGGAAATCGACAATGTGAAGAGATCGGGGGAGCGCGCGCGTGTATTTGAAGGCTGGATGGTCGCTTCCAGTCCCGCACTCAATGCGCTCGAGCACGCGGTTTACGACGTTTGGGTGATAGACTGCAAAATGGCTTCACCGGACAGCCCAACTTCAAGCCGGTGAAAATCTGAATTTTCTACCTGCAGCGCTTGTTCCAGTCGTTCGTGGTAAGTCACGCGGGGTATTTCCACAACGCCGAATTGCGACAAATGCTCGGTGCCAAATTGTGTGTCCAAAAGTGTAAAACCACCATTGATTAGGCGAGCAACCAAATGCACCAGCGCCACCTTGCTGGCACCAGTCTCAGTGTGAAACATACTTTCGCCAAAGAAGGCACCTGCCAAGCATACACCATACAGTCCACCAACCAGCTTCCCACCCAAGTGGCATTCAATTGAGTGTGCAAAGCCATATCTGTGCAAGTCAGTATAAAGGTCTTCGATCTCTTCGCTGATCCAGGTGTTACTGCGTCCTCTGGCGGGTGCAGCGCAGCGGCCAACTACGCTGCGGAAACACTGGTTAACAGTTACCGAGAAGCGGTTTTGGCGCACCAGTTTTTTGAGCGACCTTGGAATATGAAAACTGTTGAGGGGAAGCACACCGCGTTGATTGGGGTCGACCCAGAAAACATCTTGATCATCACGGCTGTCGGCCATGGGGAACACGCCTGATGCGTAGGCATTAAGCAGAAGTTCGGGTGTGATGTCGCGTGCACTCATGAACGCAACATCCTTATTTCTTGGCCAGGCAAGACTTAATCTGCCCGGTCCTCCAGGAATTTTTCGAGCCAGTGAATATCATAATCACCTGATAGGAACTCGTCATTGTCCATCAGTGCCTGATGCAATGGAATTGTGGTAATAACGCCATCAATTACATATTCTTCAAGCGATCGTTTGAGCCTTAGAAGGCATCCCTCGCGCGTGTAACCAGACACGATCAGCTTGGCGATCATGCTGTCATAGTATGGCGGTATCCGGTACCCGGCATAAACGGCACTGTCGCATCGTACATTCAAGCCACCTGGAGGGTGATACTGTGTCACGAGGCCAGGATTGGGCATGAAAGTGAACGGGTCCTCTGCATTGATGCGGCATTCAATAGCGTGGCCAAAAAAGCGCACCATGTCCTGCGTGTAGGAGAGTTTTTCACCGGAAGCGACACGAATCTGTTCGCGCACAATGTCGATACCTGTGATCATTTCTGTCACAGGGTGTTCCACTTGAACTCGCGTGTTCATCTCAATGAAATAGAATTCACCGTCTTCATAGAGAAATTCGATTGTGCCTGCGCCGCAATATCCGAACTCAGCCATGGCGTTGGCAACAATGCCACCCATGCGTTCGCGAGTTTCGCTGTCAATGACGGGTGAGGGCGCTTCTTCAAGCACTTTCTGGTGACGGCGTTGAAGCGAACAGTCCCGCTCACCAAGGTGAATACAATTGCCGTGCTGATCACCGATCAACTGAAACTCGATATGCCGCGGTTTCGTCAGAAACTTTTCAATGTAAACTGCGTCATCACCAAAGGCTGCTTTAGCTTCTGTCCGGCAGGCATTGAGGGCGTCAGAAAGCTCGCTTTCCTCGCGCACAATTTTCATGCCGCGGCCGCCACCGCCTGCGGAAGCCTTAATAATTACTGGCAGTCCAATTTCTTTGGCGACTTTAAAGGCTTCTTCATCATCGGTGATGCCGCCCTCAGAGCCAGGAACTACGGGGATGCCAAGTTTCTTAACAGTTTCTTTGGCGGTTATTTTGTCCCCCATCATGCGGATGTGCTCTGGTGATGGGCCGATAAAAGTTATGCCATGTTCGCTGACGATTTCTGAAAAGCGGGCATTTTCTGATAGGAAGCCATAGCCAGGATGGATCGCGTCTGCCCCGGTAATTTCAGCGGCCGACAGGATGGCTGGCATGTTCAGATAGCTGTCAACTGAGGCTGGCGGGCCGATGCAAACACTTTCATCAGCCAAGCGAACGTGCATGGCGTCTTCATCGGCCGTAGAGTGAATAGCAACAGTTTTAATGCCCATTTCATGGCAGGCACGGTGAATCCGCAGCGCAATCTCGCCGCGGTTTGCGATGAGAACTTTTTTGACCATCGAACTGATCCTACTCAATGATGCAAAGAGGTTCGCCGAATTCGACCGGCTGACTGTCTGTAAACAGGATCTCTTTCACGGTGCCAGATTTAGGTGATGCGATCTGGTTCATCACTTTCATAGCTTCAATAATCAAAAGAGTGTCGCCCTCTTTAACTTTGTCGCCGACCTTAATGAACTCGGCGGCATCCGGACTTGGCGACGCATAAGCGGTCCCCACCATTGGTGAAGGCACCATGCCAGGGTGATCAGCCGCTGAAACAGCCGCAGCCTCTGGTGCTGCAGCGACAGGCGCTGGGGCAGCTGCAACAGGTGCAGCCGGCGCAACCGGGGCAGGTGCTGCCGCCGGGGCTGCATAATTCACCGCAGCGGGTACTTCGCGAGCAACGCGGATGCTAAAGTCGTCTTCCGCAACTTCAATTTCCGAAAGGCTGGATTTATCCAAAAGCTCTGCAAGCTCGCGGATCAGTTCCTTGTAATCTTTGATCTTAGACATTCAGTCTTCCCCTTATCGTACCACACGAAGTATTAGAATCGCCCAATCAGTTGGCGCGCAGCATACTCGCAATTGCGTCAACCGCAAGCACATATCCATTTGCCCCAAATCCGCATATGACGCCAACAGCTACATCCGAGATGTAGGAGTGATGTCGATACTCCTCCCGCGCGAAAACGTTGGATAAATGGACTTCAATCACAGGTGCACCAATCGCGGCAACCGCATCATGAATTGCTATCGAAGTGTGGGTGTAAGCAGCAGCATTCAAAATAATGCCATCGCACGAAGAACCCGTTTCCTGTATCCAGTCCACAAGCTCACCCTCGATATTCGTCTGGCGAAAATCAACGTCGATTTGGTACTTGTTGCTTTGGTCAACAACCATTTGCTGGATCTCATCAAGGGTGGTTGATCCGTATGTATCTGGCTCGCGAGACCCTAATAGATTGAGGTTTGGGCCATTGAGCACAGCAATTTTTTTTGTCATGAGTGGACCACCTTTTGACAGATCGCTTGAAGCAACCTGTATAATGCCATAATGAAGACGTGCAAAGCAGGAACAGCATAATTATAATGCGATTTCTGCTGCCAATCGGCACTTCCAGTCAGTGAGACCCGGTGTGAGTATTTCCATAACAGTGAACGGCGAAGCCAAAACTACAGAGACGGGCCAAAGCGTATGGTCTTTTCTAGAAGGCTTGCAGCTTGATCCAAAGAAGGTGGCTGTTGAGCGCAATTTGGAAATTGTCTCAAAGTCTCTGTTCAGGGACGTTACGATCGAGGAGGGGGACCAGCTCGAAATTGTACATTTTATCGGCGGAGGATGAAACTCATGGCACCTTTGGACAATAGCGCTCCTCAAATTGATGACACCTGGGAACTCGCAGGCAAAACATATGGCTCACGCCTGATTGTGGGTACGGGTAAATACAAGGATTTTGAAGAAACTGCGGCAGCAGTTGAGGCTTCTGGCGCAGAAATTGTCACAGTTGCTGTTCGCCGCGTTAATGTTTCAGACCCTAATCAGCCGATGCTTGTTGATTATCTTGATCCCAAGAAAATTACTTACCTGCCAAACACCGCTGGTTGTTTTGATGCGGCATCCGCCATTCGAACATTGCGGTTGGCGCGAGAGGCGGGTGGATGGGACTTGGTCAAGCTGGAAGTCTTGGGAGATCAAAAGACACTTTACCCAAATATGCTTGAAACCTTTGAAGCTGCGGAAGCATTGATCAAAGACGGCTTCAAAGTCATGGTTTATTGCAGTGACGATCCCATAGCCGCCAAGAAACTGGAAGATCTGGGTTGCGTAGCGATAATGCCACTCGGTGCACCCATTGGTTCCGGTTTGGGGATACAAAACCCGGTGCAAATTCGGCTAATGATCGAGCAAGCAAATGTTCCGCTTCTGGTCGATGCGGGTGTCGGCACCGCGTCAGACGCTTCTATTGCCATGGAGCTTGGTTGTGACGGCGTGCTGATGAACACAGCTATTTCAGATGCGAAAGACCCCATCAAAATGGCGAAAGCCATGAAATTGGCAGTAGAGAGCGGGCGACTGGCATATCAAGCCGGTCGTATGCCCAAGAAGAAATACGCAGACCCCAGTTCACCACTCTCTGGCCTTATTTAACTACCAGCCATCAGTCTTTTATGTCCAAGGATTAGTTTTCCGGCTGTTTTCTAGTTGCCAGCTGTTGCCGAACTTGTTGCTTTACGAGCACGGTTAACAGCCTGCAACAATCGGCCATATCCTCCTGCGCCAGTTACAACGTCATCACCGATGATGTAACCAGGCGTACCTTCAAAACCGATGTCCTTGCCAATTGCCAACGTGTTCTGCACGTTTTTAATGATCAGAGGATCATTCATATCTGCCTTGAGCTTCGCAATATTAAGGCCCACTCGAGCCGCAATCGCATAGATGCCATCTTCTGTTAATGAGCCCTCAGAAGTCATCGCAGCAACATGAAACTCTTCAAATTTGTCTTGGCGTTTTGCAGCTAGTGCGGCGCGCGAGGCAATATAGGAAACAGGGTTTTCATTAGGACGGTCAAGAATTGGGAATTGGCGCGGTAAAAAGCGAATGTTGCCATCGTCTTTTACCAGCTTCATAACCTCAGGAAAGTGTCTTCGGCAAAAGCCACACCGATAGTCAAAAAATTCAACAATGGTCACGTCACCATTGGGATTGCCCAGAACAGCAGCATTCTGTTCGTTTTCAAGAAAACCCCGATACATTTCAATTTGTGGGCCCATGCGAGCCAGCGTTTGACGCCGCTGTAATTCGCGGAAGGCGATTGCGATAATCTCGGGGTTTTCCAACAGGTAGTCTTGAACGATCTGTTCAATTTTCTCCCG
Source organism: Kordiimonadaceae bacterium (assembly GCA_017640725.1). Lineage (GTDB taxonomy): Bacteria > Pseudomonadota > Alphaproteobacteria > Sphingomonadales > Kordiimonadaceae > Kordiimonas. The sequence continues at coordinate 356,160 of JAEPQB010000003.1, forward strand.
TTCCTCAGGATCGATGGTTTTGTCTTGGGCGACAACAGGAGAAAATAATGTTCCAACAAGGGACATTACCGCGATGATGTTTAAGCTAAATCGATTCATTTCACTACTCGTTACTATTGCTCTCAACAGAGAAACTTGTTTGCAGGCGGCGCCGTCCACCGCGACGGCTTTGTCTGCGTGCAGCATCCTCAGCCGCTATCATGATGTCTTGCGCGCGAAGCCATTGCGGTGTTCCAGTATCAAAACCATCCATGGCACGCCGGGCGTGAACTAGGGCTTGTGAGGCGGCGCCCCCGGAATAAAACCGTTCTGCTGTAGCCAGGCTGGCTTCTGGTTGCATTTCGAGCCAGCTGTAGGCCTTCGCCAAATTGAACCACGCAAATGTATTGCCTCTGTCTTGCCGTGTTGCTGTTTCCAGAATAGGCACGGCTTCCCGCATGCGATCTGTGTCTTCGAAGGACACCAGCGATTGAGCAAGCGCTGTGGCAATCAGGGGTTCGCGCGGTGCCAATTCAACGGCCTGTCTAAGAACCGGCACACTCTCTTCTACGCGGCCGTTTTCAAAAAGGATTTGTCCTTTGATTTCATAGAAGTAGGGGTTGTTGGGCTCAGCTGCGATCAGTGCGTCGGCTTCTGCAATAGCCAAATCCCAATCTAATGCTTTGTGGTAGGCGTAAACGCGTGCGTACCTGGCCGCAATACTGCGATCCCCAAGCGGATACTTGCGCAACGTCTGACGTGGTTCCATCAGGTAGCCGGCCAATTTTGCCTGAAGACGCTTAAATCTCTCGTTCACAAACTCGTCCGGCGGACTGTTGATGTGTACCGCATCTGCGGTGTCTTCCTGCAAATTCAGAATGCGGGTTCTGTTCAGCGGGTGACTACGCACATATGGGTCTTGTCTGACTTGTGCCAGGATTTCCTGATCCCGCAACTTGTCGAAAAAACGGATCATACCCGATGCCGATACACCGACTTGATCAAGGTATCTGGCGCCCGCCAGGTCTGCTTCAGCTTCTTCGCCGCGCGTGTAGGCCAGGAACTGTCTTTGAGCCACGGTTTGACCTGCTGACAATATGCCAATGCCAGCGTCACCACCGCCCAAGGCAATGGCAGCGGCGCCAAGAACCAGTGACAAGATACTGAACGTACCAGCTTGCCCAGCTGCTTCACCTCGGCGAATTCTGTGACCGCATGAAATGTGGCAAGTCTCGTGAGCAAGTACGCCCATAAATTCATCGACATCATCGGCAGCGAGTATCAGTCCGGAGTGGAAGAAAATATTCTGCCCGCCGGTCACGAATGCGTTGATCGACCGTTCGTTCAACAAATATATGTGTACCGACTGAGGTGTCAGTCCAGCGGCCTCAAAAACCGGATAAGATACTTGCCTGAAGAAAGCTTCCGTTTCCGCGTCTCTCAAAATGGATTGGGCTTGCGCTTGAAAAGAAAAGAAAGCGCCCGCAATCACAGCAGTCAGAAGTTTTTTGAAGCTCTTGAACAACATAATCTCCAATTCGGGAGCCACGCTATGCGCCAGTGGCTGAACGGTCAATGAATTTTGCTTAACAAGCCTGTGATGAAAATACGGTGTTTGTTGGGCGAATCATCCGTTTTTCTATGGTGATTTTACAACGGTGGCAGAAGAAAAAAACGCGGTGAAGGATCACCGCGTTTTCATATTTATCCGAAGGTGCGCTGCCACCAACCTTGGCGCTTGGGTTTGTCCCCGGTGTCGCTAGGTTCCGCTGCCGCGGTTTTCGAAGAGTCAGGCTTAGCTTCTGCAGGTTGCGTTGGCTCATCTGTCGCCGGTTTTGCGGTGGTTTTGCGTGGTCGGCCACGTTTTGGTTTGTCCGCCTCAGCTTCTTGGTTGCCAGCATCTTCGGCTTTTGGTTCAGCCTTTTTCCTGGTCCTGCGACGCGGCTTTTTCTCTTCATCCGTCTTGCCAGCATCTGTGACAGCTTCAGCAGGCTCACTTTCGGCCGTTTTGCGGCGACGGCGCGGTTTTTTTTCCGCTTCGTCTTTTGCCTCAATATCTGCGCTGTCTGATTTGTCTGCTTCCGCTGCAGGCTTCCGGCGACGGGTGCGACGCGCTTTTGGCTTTTCTTCCGTCTCGGTTTGCTGTGTTTCCGCAGCCTCAGACCCACCAGTATCTTCGTCGCTAGCAGTCTCTTTTTTCTTCACGCGGCGACGGCGTCTTGGTTTGTCTTCCTCGGCAGGCGCAGGATCGCTGGTGTTTGCCTCAGGATCGCCTGCAGACTCAGCGTCTGCGGCAGCTTCGTCCTGTGGGCCACGTTCTGCGCGTCGGCGCCCGCCGCGACTGCCTCTCCTGCGACGTGGTTTACGCTCTTCGCTATTGCCCTCTGAGCTATCCTCATCGGACTTGTCAGAAGCAACTTCAACTTCGCTGGTCTCGTTTTCATTGGCTGCTGCTGCACGTTCAGCTTGATCGCCGCCACCTCTGCGGCGTCTTCTGCGACGACGACGTTTCCGTGGTTGCTTTTCACCATCTTCGTTGTCATCCGAACTCGCTGCAGGCGCGGGCATATCATCGGCGCTGGTGTCAGGCTTAACAACCTGAGCGGTATTGTTGTTTGACGCACCGCTGCTCGCCTCGCGGGTAATTTCGATGTCTGACGGTCCCATGGAAGGCTGTGCCAGCACTTCAATTTCAAAACTATATTGAGTTTCCAGATCAGTCAGAATACGGCGTTTAGTGTTTAACAGATAGACCGCAACTTCAGGACAAACAGATACACGCACAATAGAGCTGCGAGTACGAATGCCTTCTTCCTCCAGAAGCCGAAGCGCCATCAAAGCTGCCGACTCCGTGGAGCGAACAATTCCGGTGCCACTGCAGTGCGGGCACGTCTCCATCGACACCTCAAGCAAGTTGGAACGCAACCGCTGTCGGGACATTTCCATCAGACCAAAGCTGGAAATGCGACCTACTTGGATGCGAGCCCGGTCTGACTTCAAGACTTCTTTCATGCGGCGTTCAACGGCACGATTGTTGGAGCGCTCTTCCATGTCAATGAAGTCAATGACAACCAAGCCTGCCATATCGCGAAGCCGCAATTGCCGCGCAACTTCTTCCGCGGCCTCCAAGTTCGTTTTGACTGCGGTTTCTTCAATATTGTGTTCTTTAGTGGCTCGCCCAGAGTTCACATCGATGGAGATCAATGCTTCGGTCGGGTTGATAACGATGTATCCACCGGACTTAAGCTGAACTACTGGTTGGTACATCGCCTCCAGATGACTTTCGACCTGATATCTGTGAAAGAGAGGAATAGGGTCTTGGTAATGTTGAACTTTTTTAGCATGGCTGGGCATCAACAGCTTCATGAAGTCCTTCGCTGCGCGATAGCCGGCTTCACCTTCCACCTGAATTTCATCAATATCCCGGGTATATAAATCTCGGATGGTGCGCTTAATCAGATTGCCTTCCTCATAGATGAGGGTAGGCGCCACTGACTTGAGGGTCAGGTCACGAATGCCATTCCAAAGACGCAACAGGTAATCATAGTCCCGCTTGATTTCAGTTTTCGTGCGTTCCATGCCTGCTGTGCGAACGATCAGTCCCATTTCGTCCGGCACTTCAAGGGAAGAGATGATTTTTTTCAGGCTTCTTCGGTCAGACGCATTAGAAATCTTGCGACTGATTCCACCAGAGTGCGTGCTGTTTGGCATAAGCACGCAGTAACGGCCTGCAAGTGACATATATGTTGTTAGGGCGGCACCTTTGTTGCCGCGTTCTTCTTTTACAACCTGAACCAGAAGAACCTGCCGACGTTTAATGACTTCCTGAATGCTATAGCGCCGCTTCAGTGCGCGCAAAGCTTGGCGACGTGCAGCTGCCTCAGCAATCTCGGCGTCTTTGTCGGCCTCATCGCTTTCTTTGCCGTCCGCATCCTCATCATCCGAGTCCGCTGTCTCGTCAGCGTCCGAGCTTTCGCTACTCTCATTTGAGGCTTTTTCTTCAGGTTCATCTTTCGATACGCTCTCGTCTGTTGCAGCCGCATCTTCAGAAACTATTGATTCGCCCACGGTCGATGCGGCTTCCGCAGCAGCCTCATCGCTTGTATCAGCTTTTTCAGTCGAAGCAGCTTCTGTGTCATCAGTGTTGGCGTCCGAGGTTTCGACTTGATCGTCTTTCTTGCGACGACGACGACGGCGCGGTTTTTTCTTTTTTTCCGCTTCTTCGGCTTCTTTTTCGAGCTTTGCGTCCAGTTCCTGTGCGCGTTCCAACGCGGCTTTTGTTTCTGCCTCGATCAGCTCTTGCCGGTCTTCAACAGGAATCTGGTAATAGTCAGGATGAATTTCGCTGAAAGCCAGGAAACCATGCCGGTTTCCGCCGTATTCTACGAAAGCTGCCTGCAGCGACGGCTCAACCCGTGTGACGCGTGCCAGATAAATGTTGCCTTTTAGTGGGCGTTTGGAAGCAGATTCGTAATCAAATTCTTCTACGCGGCTTCCCTTAACAACTGTAACCCGCGTCTCCTCAGGATGACGCGCGTCAATAAGCATTCTAGTTGACATAATATAGTACTCCGAACGGCTTGCCGCGCTGTCTTGTTCCCTAAGGTAAGGGGCGCGCTGGCGTGTGCCGATAATGATATTGATTTTGTGGTGATGGAGCGGACAAGAAATGTGCTGCAAAACGCAAAAAAGCTGTCACGACTAGCTGTTGCTAGACGCAATGCTGCAGATATAAAAATAACGCACAGCCTTTTGGCCATTGCTGTTCTTATCCTTATTTGGCTTCTCATCAGGGGCGCGATCGCTTTTTCGGTCGCATGCCTCGATCTTGTGGAAGCCTCGGTCCGCCGCTCATCTGGCGGCAGGCCGGTAAACTCGCGTCGCCAAGATAGGGGACATTTTTCTTGATTACAAACGAATAATTGCGACAGTTTCAATTGCTCTGGTTGGGTCATGCGCAATGAAGTCATGGGCCATTGCAATAAAGTAACAGTTTAACTTGAGATCGATTCATCCTGCATCTAGTATTTGTTGGTAAGCACACAACTATATGCAAGATTTTCAGCTGGCCGGTACGAATTGAGTGAAGATTTTTTGATGTTGCAAAAATCGCGTTTTGTCAGGCAATTGCTAAAAAAAGCTCGCGCGCTGGTCTTATGTTTAGCCGCGTTTGGGTCCGCTTCTTCATATGCAGTCGACGTTTCCGGTGTGCGATTTGGTCAAAATGGCGACACAACCCGTTTTGTTGTGGATCTGTCTGGTGATACCCAGCCGAAGATATTCCTTCTCGCAGACCCTTACAGAATAGTCATCGACCTACCGGAAGTCAGTTGGAAGGGGGGCGGTGCCGTAAATACGATGGGCATCGTAGATGGATATCGGCATGGACTATTCACCGATGGCATGTACAGAATAGTTCTGGACCTCAAAAACCCGGCTGTAGTTGCAAACGCATTTACCTTACCTGCAAGTAATGGTCGTGAGCGCCGCTATGTTGTGGATATAAAGCCATCCAATCGATCTCAGTTTCTCGCGGCTGTTCAGTCTTCCAAGGCCCAGCGGTCGCAATATCGCACCACTGTGCAGTCGGCACCGGCGGTATCAAATACCCGGCGCAAAGACGGCAAGCATGTAATCGTTCTCGACCCTGGCCATGGCGGCGTTGACCCGGGCAATTTGGGTGTGATTGGTGTGCATGAAAAAGTCATCACGCTGAAAATCGCTCGAGCGATCAGAGACGAACTTAAAAGAACTGGTCGTTATGAAGTCCACATGACCCGGAACAGAGACATTTTCCACAAAGTTCGGGAACGCTTCCAAATCGCCCGCCGCCTGAACGCAGATCTGTTTATCAGCATACACGCTGACTCGATCAGGAACTCAAAGGTGAGGGGCGGCAGCGTTTATAATTTGTCGGAAAAAGCATCTGACAGAGAAGCGGAACGATTAGCGGCACGCGAAAACAAGTCAGATTTAATCGCTGGAGTTAACTTGGATGTGGTTGAAGATGATGTTTCCGGCATCCTGATCGAGTTGGCGCAGCGGGAAACCATGAATTATTCCGCACAGTTCGCCGAAATATTGGTGGGCGAGATGAAAGGGCGTGTTCCCACACTGCAGAGGGCCCATCGGTTCGCAAATTTGGGCGTTCTAAAAGCACCAGACGTGCCGTCTGTTCTGCTAGAGGCCGGGTATTTAACCAATCGTTCGAATGCCCAGTTTTTGAACAGCAGCCGAGGTCAAAAGTTGATCGCCGAATCTACTCGCCGCGCTATCGATAAATACTTCTCGACTATTGTCATTCAAAGCCGCTAATTGCCTTATCCTTGTCACAATTGATTGTCATGTGAGAATAGGGCATTAGTGCTCATAACATATGAATTGGGAACCGACCGATCCGATGACGGAAAAAGCCGACATTGAGAATAACCAACCAGAACGCACGAAGGCTAAAAAACCTTTGTGGCGGCGACTGTTTAAATTCGCATTGATTTCCGGTGGTGTTGGTGTTGTTTCCGCAGCTTTGCTCGTGCTTTGGGCAATTATCCATTATGGGCGCGACTTGCCTGACTATCGCCAGCTTGCGAACTATGAACCGTCCGTTGTGACGCGCATTCATGCGGGCGACGGTAGCTTGCTGACAGAGTTCGCCAGAGAGCAGCGACTGTTTGTGCCCATTGAAGCTGTGCCGGAGCAGCTGATCCATGCTTTCCTGGCGGCGGAAGACAAGAACTTCTACGAGCATTCCGGGCTTGATTATATGGGCATGGTGCGCGGTAACCTCAGGAATGTGCTGAACGTCATTCTAGGGCGCCCGTTGCAGGGTGGTTCGACCATTACTCAGCAAACAGCTAGAAACTTTCTTTTGACGCTCGATCAGCGGTTGGACCGCAAAATCAAAGAGATGATTTTGACGTTGAGGATCGAGCGCGCCTTCTCCAAAGACCGAATACTCGAGTTGTATTTGAACGAGATTTATTTCGGAAACCGCTCGTACGGGGTTGCTGCTGCTGCTCTGAATTATTTCAACAAGTCGCTCAATGAACTGACGATCGATGAAATGGCGTATCTGGCTGCTTTGCCAAAGGCGCCGAATAACTACCACCCAGTTCGGAACCGTGAGCGTGCGATGGGGAGGCGAAACTGGGTTTTGTCTCGAATGTTGGTGCTGGACTACATAGACGCTGACACTTATCGGGAAGCCGCGAGCCAAGAGATCGTTATGCGGAAGCGTGGCGGCGATGCGCGCTTTGAGGCGGGTTACTTCGCGGAAGAAGTCCGCCGTCGTGTAGGCCGCATGTACGGCACCAAGGTGTTGTATGAGGGCGGACTGTCTGTCCGCACGTCACTGGAGCCGCGGCTTCAGGCGGTCGCTGAACGGACACTGAGAGATGGTTTGATTGCCTACGATCGCCGGCACGGTTGGCGCGGACCACTCGGCCGTTTGGATGTCGACAACGTTTGGCAAGAACGACTGGTTACCATCAAGACCCCATTGGGTGTGCCCAGTTGGCGTCATGCTGTCGTTCACGAAGTTCGTGCCGAAGGTGCAGTCGTTGGTTTGAAAACCGGCGAGTATGGTTTCATACCCTTCGCTGAGGTGGAGTGGGCACGTGCCTGGAGAACCGGAGAACGGCTGGGTCCCAAAATCAAAGACATCGGCGAAGTTCTGTCTATGGGTGATGTCATTGCTGTTGAGGCTATTCCCAATAGCGAACTAGTCGCCATTGCAGACTTTTATGATATTGACGGGACTGAGATCACCTTGTTCCCACAATTTGGACTACGTCAAATTCCCGAAATTCAGGGTGCTCTCGTTGCGATGGATCCGCACACCGGGCGCACTCTTGCAATGGCCGGTGGTTATGATTTCGAATCCAGCGAATATAATCGTGCAACGCAAGCCAAGCGGCAGCCGGGCTCAGCCTTTAAACCGTTCGTCTATGCAGCGGGGCTGGACCGTGATTTCACGCCAGCGAGTTTGGTGTTGGATGCGCCGTTTGTGATTGACCAGGGTGAAGGTCTTGGCAAATGGAAGCCAAAGAATAGTTCTGACAAGTTTTACGGTCCAAGCACACTGCGTCTGGGTATCGAAAAGTCCAGGAACTTGATGACTGTGCGCTTGGCGCAGCATTTGGGCATGGGCACAATCATGGACTATGCCAAGCGCTTCAACCTTCATGAAAACATGGAGCCTTCGCTTGCAGCTAGCTTGGGCGCAGGGGAAGTGTCACTTCTTAAGCTCACTGCTGCGTACGGCATGATTGTGAACGGTGGTAAGCAGATCCAGCCCGCATTGATTGATCGCATTCAAGACCGTCGCGGTCGCACAGTTTACCAACATGACGACAGAGTTTGCAGCGCTTGTGAACTGACTTGGCAGCTCAACTCTGATGAACCACCCGTTCCAGACAACAGAGAGCAGATACTTGACCCACTGACCGCATACCAACTGGTTTCAATGATGCAAGGCGTTGTGGAGAATGGTACCGGCAGAAAGATCCGGGCCATTGGTAAGCCTTTGGCAGGCAAAACTGGTACAACAAATGACGAGCATGATGCATGGTTTGTTGGCTTCTCTCCAGACCTGGTTGTCGGTGTGTTCACCGGTTTTGACCGCCCACGCTCCCTGGGGCGCGGTGAAGAGGGGTCAAGCGTTGCGGTACCCGTTTTCCGGGACTTTATGCGCGAAGCAATGAACGGTCAGCCAGGTGTTCCATTTAGAACACCTTCGGGCATCAGGCTTGTCCGCGTAAACGCTGAAACGGGCGCTCCTGCAAGCGTTGGCGATGCCCGAATTATCCTCGAGGCTTTCAAACCTGGCACAGAACCCAGAGCTGGTCAGCTCGCAGTGCTTGACGGCTCGCTCCCAATCGGTAAAACGAAAAGCTCAATTCGAAAAGGCACGGGCGGAATCTACTGAGCCAGTCTACGGCAACTTGATTTCGTTCATTCATGCAGAGGATGAAGCTTATGCGTGCGGAAGCTCAGGCAACCGTAGACCAACTCCAGCAGTCAATGGCGCTGCTGAGGAGGCATCTTTGACTGGGATCAGGCGAACCTGAGACTGGAAGAACTGAATGCTCTGGCGGAAGACCCAGACTTATGGAACGATCCTACAAACGCCCAAAAATTGATGCGGGAGCGGACGAAGCTTGATGACTCCATCAAGGCCGTTTTGTCCATTGAAGGTGACCTCACCGATACCCTCGAAATAATGGAACTCGCCGAGATGGAAGGCGACGGTGACATGGAGGATGAAGCGGTCGAGCAGCTGTTGAGTTTGGCAGATTCCGCCAAGAAGGCAGAGTTGCAGGCTTTGCTTTCTGGTGAGGCCGACGGCAATGACACGTATGTCGAAATACATTCAGGAGCAGGGGGTACGGAAAGCCAGGACTGGGCCAATATGCTTCTTCGCATGTATGCCCGCTGGGCAGAGCGCCGAGGTTTTAAAGTGGATACCGTACAATATATGCCGGGAGAAGAAGCGGGGATTAAGTCCGCAACGCTTCAGGTGAAAGGTGAGGATGCCTATGGATGGCTAAAAACCGAATCCGGTGTGCATCGTCTGGTCCGTATTTCACCTTATGACAGCAATGCTCGACGGCACACCAGTTTTGCCTCGGTTTGGGTTTATCCCGTCATTGACGACTCAATCGACATTGATATCAATGAAAGTGACCTCAAAGTAGATACATACAGGGCGTCTGGTGCTGGTGGTCAGCACGTGAACACCACGGATAGTGCGGTCAGAATTACCCACCAACCCAGCGGTATTGTGGTGCAATGTCAGGCCGAGCGATCTCAACATAAAAACCGCGCTGCTGCCATGAGCATGTTGAAAGCTCGATTGTATGAGGAAGAGTTGCGGCGCCGGGAAGAAGAGGCCAATGCAGTTAATGCGCAGAAGACCGAAATTGGATGGGGGCATCAGATTCGGTCGTATGTGATGCAGCCTTATCAAATGGTGAAGGACCTTCGCACCGGCGAAGAGTCTGGGCAACCTGACAAAGTTTTGGACGGTGACCTCGACAGTTTCATGGCGGCGGCGCTTGCGGCGCGGGTGCATGGCGAGTCGACCGACGTTTCAGATATCGATTAATTTTAGTGCAGAGAGCAATTATGAACGAAGAAAACGACGATAATAAAAACGAAAAAGGCGCAAGCGAGCAGATTCAAAAAGTTCTTTTTGATGCTCGCAAAATATTCATTACTGGGGAAATCAATAAGGACGTTGCACGCGATACCTGTGCGCGACTGCTCGCAATGGCTCATGTCTCTGATGATCCGATCACGGTGATTGTGTCTTCACCGGGCGGGCATGTGGAATCAGGCGACATGATTCATGACATGATCAAGTTTGTCTCGCCTAAGGTTCGCGTTTTGGGAACTGGTTGGGTAGCAAGTGCGGGTGCATTGATCTATGTCGCAGCTGACAAAGAAGATCGTTACGCGCTGCCCAATACGCGGTTCTTGCTTCATCAACCAAGCGGTGGTGTACGCGGTGATGCGACCAACATCGATATTGCGGCCCAGGAAATTGTTAAAATGCGGACGCGCCTGAATAAGATTTTCGCTGAGGCAACGGGTAACAGTTTGAAGAAAATTGAAGCCGATGTTGACCGTGATTTCTGGCTGGAATGTGAAGATGCCAAAAAGTACGGAATTGTTGGCAAGATTATCCAGAGTGAATCGGAACTCGGATAATTGATCGAGTAATAGAAAAAAAGGGCGCCTCGTGGCGCCCTTTTTTTGTTTTGATATGCGCTGCGGTCATTCAGCAGCAGGCTTTTTTGCCTCGACAAAAGAAGGTGTTTCAGCAGGCGTTTTTTTGCTGCCAGCGGTCAGTGCGCCAGATGTGTGAGCAAAGCGGCCTGTCAGTTTGGCGCCAGCTTCAACGGAAAGGCTTTCGTGATAAACGTCGCCTTCAACAACAGCCGTTTTTTCTAAGCGCACAGACTTGGCGCGTATTTCACCAGTGACGGAGCCCCTAACAGTCACAGTTTCAGCGGCAATGGTGCCGTTGACCTTTCCAGTTTCTCCCATCACGAGGCTACCACAAGCGAGGTCGCCCGTGATCGAGCCATCAAGCTGCAATTCGCCAACTGTTTTCACATTGCCTTCAATTTCCACGTCTGCACCGACAATCGAAGGTGTTGGTGCAGAACCAGGACGAGGCGTTGGTGTGTTGTTATTCATTGGTTTCTTCATGTCTTCCTTGGATTTTGAGAACATTCTCTGCTGCCTTTAAGAAGGGCATTGGGTCACGGACTTTATCTGCAAACCATACTTCATAATGAAGGTGGGTACCGGTTGCCCGGCCTGTTTTACCCATTTCCCCCAATTTTTGCCCAAGTTCTACTTGCTCATTTTTTTTCACTGACAGTTTCCGCATATGCCCGTATCGGGTGCGGAAGCCGTTTCCATGATCGACTTCGATCATATTTCCATATGGACCGTACCAGCCAGAGTATACTACCGTACCCGGCGCAGTTGCCACGATCGAACTTCCCGGCCACCCAGCCATATCAAGACCATAGTGCTGAGACCTGATCTTTTTGAACGGATCAATACGCGGGCCAAAACGATCTGAAATATAGTATTTCTCAACTGGTGTGCCGACGGGATAACTATTCAGTGCATTTGTGACCATCTTAAGGCGTTGTGTATTATCCCTCAGCGCCTTGTAGCGCACGCCGTCATTGGCCGCAAAAACACCATCAAATGTTCGCTCGGGGATGAATGGGCCACCGACTGCCGATGTCGCTGAGTTTGGTTCAGGGATCAAATCCTCTGAGCTAATATTCGTCGGTGCCAGGGTCTCTTCAACAAATGCCATTTGTGTCGCAATGTCTGATAGCATCAGTCCAACGACTTGCTGTTGCCGCTTGTCCAATGACTCGAGCCTTGCCAGCAGGCCGGAACGCCTCTCAGAGTTCCCGGGAGTGCTTGCTGTCACAGACGCTTCGGAAAAAATTTGATCTATCAAAGATGCCTGAGGCTCTGCCACTGGCTCAGTCTTGGGCGCAGTGCTCTCTGAACGGTCCACGTCCACTGCCTCAGATGGTTCAACTTCTAGCATTTCCTCCAGAAATCTTTGACGTTCCTCAAGGAGTTGTGCCCGCCTTTCAACTTCAGCTTCCAGAGCTGAGAAGTCGCTTGAAAGCGTCTTATACTGGCTAGACATGGTTGAGATGGTTCTGTTTTTGCCCTCAAGAACACGGTCGCGGCTGAGGTAAGCATAGCTGGTGATTGAACCCCAGATTAATGCTGACAACAGGCTGCCGGCGATGCCCATTTGGACATAGCTATGAATTGTCAGAAAGCGCACACGTCCTTCTGAGCGCAGAAACAATTGCCGCTCTGGAAAATAGGTTAGTCGCCATGCATGAAATCGATTTGCAAAAGCTGTCAATTTGCTTGTGAGTGCAGTCAACGAATTCTCAACCCTGGTCATGCTTTTCAAACGCTTGTTAGAAAAGCATTTTTTGTTTCCGTTGCGCATTATAGAATCAAAATGCCAACAATCGATTAAATTTCGCGCATTCCACCCATTTTTGGCGGTAACGTCAAGAAAGGAATTGTGGCAATTGGGTCTTAGGCCTTTTTGGCTAAGGGCTCATAGAAACTTGCAGGCATTCCAGCTCTGTTTCTAGCGTGAGTATTGAACGGTGGCTTTAATTGTCCATGGAAGTACTTTGAAACAAGTTCTTGGAACCAGGATTCAGCCTCTCGGTTGAGTTTTCCTGCCAAGAACTTGAACCACCGGCTGCCAACAGCGACATGACCGATTTCATCATTGTAAATGGTTTGCAGCACGTCAGCTGAGGTTGCGTCTCCGGTGCTTTTGAATTGTTCAATCATGGCGGGAGACACGTCAAGCCCTCTGGCTTCAAGCACCATCGGAACCACAGCCAGTCTCGCGGGTAAATTAGTGGCTGTGTCCATAGACGACTGCCACAGGCCGTCATGTGCAGGCAGATCACCATAGTAGCTCTGATGCGCTTTCAAGCGGCTGTTTAGAAGCATGAAATGACGCGCTTCATCGTCGCCAACGCCGATCCAATCGTCCGTGAAACCGCGCGGCATTTTTGCACCAAATCTGGCAATGATATCAAAGGCGAGGTCAATTGCGTTCAGTTCGATGTGCGCGACAGCATGCAACAAAGCACGGCGATTAGATTCGTTGCCGCCTTTGCGGCGCCTAGGCATTTCATTTGGCGCCAGCAAATCTGGGCGATTTGGTCGCGCAGGCCTTGTTGGCGGGGTCTCTGTGAATTTGAAAGCCAGCGTTTCAGTGCGCCATTTTGCGGCAACTTGGCGCGCCACTGTCGCTTTGTCCGTCGCTTTCTCGGTGTTCAAGACAGCACATGCTGCTTCACTAATATTTTTCCAATCCTGCGCCATAGGTTTTAGTCTTTAAATTGCCTTTGCTTGTTCCAATACGTCTTCAGCATGTCCCTTGACCTTAACTTTTGGCCAAATATTTTTGATAACACCGTGTGCATCAATCAAAAAAGTAGCCCGCTGGATGCCCATGTATTTCCGGCCATACATATTTTTTTCGACCCAAACACCATATTCTTCAAGTGCAGTGCCGTCTTCGTCAGACGCGAGCAAAACCGTCAAGTCGTGCTTTGCGATGAATTTGTCGTGCTTTGCTGCCGTGTCTTTTGACATTCCGATGACAACTGTATTGGCACCCTCAAAATCCTTAGCCAGGCTCGTAAAATCTTTTGCTTCGGTAGTGCAGCCTGGTGTGTCGTCTTTCGGGTAGAAATACAAAACGACATTTTTGCCTGCGAAATCAGAAAGGCTGAGTGTGGAGCCTGCGTTGCCAGGTAAAGAAAACTGAGGCGCTTTGTCGCCAACCGTGAGTGTCATGCCTTTTCCTTTCCGAATGGACCATTCGAGTTGATGGCGACCCTACAGCCACCACTATGAGATGCAAGTTTTAATGGAGTCTGAAAAAGCCTCCAAAAGTGTATTCAATGTACGATTTTGTTGCAGTTTCAGTTCAGAGTAAGATTGAATTGGGTCAGAACTTCCCGCTGCGCTGACTGGAGGCCTGCTTCCAATGCGTCTAGACTGTCAAAATAGGTGTTTTCCAGAATTACCTGAACCAATCCAGCAGGTATTTGAGTTGCATCGCTTGGGGTGTGCTCAAGGCACAGTCTCAGCAATGCTTGCAGGGTTCTTTGTAACATAAATGCATTGACCAACTTCTGATAGCTGGCTTCTTCCAAAGCCCCTTTGTCATACAATTGCTTCAAACAGTCGCTTGTGCTTTGAAGTGAAGCAACGTCCAGCCTCTTGCGCTCGCGAAGCGACAAAAATTGGCAAATGAATTCAATGTCAACAAGGCCGCCACGCACCTGTTTAACGTCCCAGATATTTTCCTTGGCAAATTGTTTAGCTAGCTTGTCTCGGATTTCCAGGACATCGCTTACCAGGTCTTCACGATTTGGCCCAAGACTGAGGGCACTGAATGCTATTTTTTCTATCTTTTTGGCCAAATAAGAAGGGCCGTACACAACTCGGCCCCTGGTCAAAGCCATAAATTCCCATACCCATGCGCCTTCTTGATAATAGTCACGAAAGCTTTGAGAAGAAACTGCAAGAGGTCCTTGGTTTCCTGATGGTCGCAACCGTGTGTCAACTTCGAACAATCGTCCTTCTGGCGTCAATGCGGTTATGGCCGTTATTATGTGTTGAGCAAGGCGAGTGTAGTATACGTTTTGTGATAAGGGCCTAGGACCATCAGAGAAAGCGCCATCAACATTTCCTTCATAAATGAAAACAATATCGAGGTCGGACGTGTGCGTTAGCTCGCGTCCCCCATACTTACCTAGCGCAAATACAGCCAGTCCACTTTCAGTCCCCGAGAACACACCGTGCTTTTTGGCGAAGTCCTTCTCAACCACAGGAATGAGGGCTGACAGAATTACGTCTGCCATGTCACTCAGAGCATCGCCAATTTCCGCCACGCTGGCGATACCTTCTAGCATCAGGACACCGGTGCGAAATTTTTGTTCGGCTGCAAACCGGCGAACTATGTCGAGTACGTCCTGGTAATCGCGTGCAGTAGATAGTTGGATGTTCAGCTCTTCGTTGAGGTCTTCTTTGCTGAGAGGGGGGGCAAAAAAGTGGCGCCCCAAAACCAAGTCCCAAAGACCGGTATTTTTAGCGAGCATATTTGCAAGAGCTGGCGCAAGAGATATGACGCGAGCCAGCAACCCAAGAAGAGTTGGGTTTGCTTGCAGCAATGAAAAAAGCTGAACGCCTGCAGGTAGTTGCGCCAGAAAGGTGTCAAACCTGACAAGGGCAGAGTCTGGCGAATGCGCTTTCGAAAAAGCAGCAAGTAATTCTGGGATACATTGATTGAGCAATGACCTTGCCCGCGCTGTCCTTAGCGCTCGGTGTCGACCATACTTCCAAGCACTAATCGTCTCGAAGGCGGCGTTCTTGTCCTGCAGTCCGCACCGATCAAGCCACTTCAACAGTTGCTCGTCTGAGATTGATGCACCACCATCGCCGGCGTCAGGCAGAAACGTGTCATAGTGCCTTTTCACCCTCTTGGTAATGCTTAGAATATCATGTTCAAAATCATCCGAACTTGCGTACCCTAGAAAATTTGAAAGCCTGTCAAGTGCGTCATCTGAGCTAGGAATAGAATGAGTCTGCTCGTCGTTGATCATCTGGATCCTGTGTTCAACCATGCGCAAAAACCGATACGCGTCGGTCAGGTCCTCAATTACATCACTCGGCGCTAATCCCAGGCGAGCTAATTCTTGAAGAGTTTCTATCGTGCCGCGAACCCGAAGCGACGGATTTCGTCCAGCATGAAGCAACTGATTGATCTGGGCGTAAAATTCGATTTCCCGAATGCCGCCCAAACCAAGTTTGACGTCAAACCCTGCGAATTTGGAATCTTCAACATCAAAATGGCGATTAATTTGATTCTTGATCGCCCCTATGTCCTTCAACGCTTCGAAGTCCATGTTTTTGCGCCATACCCAGCTTTCCAGCTCTTGCAAATACTGTCTGGCAGCGTTTGGATCGCCTGCGGCAAATGAAGCTTTAATCATCGCTGACCGTTCCCAATTGGCGGCAATGCTGTGATAATAGCCAAGAGCCGCTTCGACAGGCAGGGCGACAGGGGTTGCACCAGGATCGGGCCTCAGCCGTAAATCAACCCGAAACACGTATCCTTCGAACGTGCGCTGATCCATGAACTTAACCACGTCCTGTGTCAGTTTCACGAAACAGTCAGAAAGTGACTTTCGACCCGTGTAAGTAATCTTGTCTGCGTCATACAAGACAATCAGGTCGACATCAGAAGAGTAATTGAGCTCACTGGCGCCCATTTTGCCAAGCGCAAGAATAAAAAAGCCGGATGATGTATTGAACTTAATGTCAATCGGGCTCCCTGTATTCGTGTTTTCTGGCCAGGGGAGGTCGCCAGCGTCCATTCTGAGGCGAAGGGCACGAGCAATTGAAGCTTCCAGGCACGCTTTGGCCAATTTGGTTAGATAGCAGGTTATTTTTTCTAAGGACCAAACCGAATTGATGTCTCCTAACGCTATCAAAAGCGCGGCACAATTTTTTTGCACCCTCAAGTAACTGATAAACTCATCGATCGTTTCCGTGGCAGGCCTGGGCTCTTCGAGCACCTGCAATATTTTAGCCATTTCGGCTTCGAGTTGGCCTTCCAGAAACTGCTGTGCAATAGCCGGGTATCTGCGAACGAGGCTTGTTAAATAAGGACTGTGTGCAGTGGCTAGTGCAAGTTCTGAAATATGCTCGGTGGATGCATTCGTGTCAGACAAAAACTCTCCGATTAATGCCGCATGTGCCTCCAGCCGAGATTTTTCTACAACCCGTGGTCGTTGGCCTAATTCAAAACGGAGATTCAATCCCAGATGCTCCCAACTTGTCCAAACCGAGGCAATTTCCCTGATTTTTGACCTAAAACAAGTAATTGCCTCATTTTGGGCTACATTTAAAGGCCTTAACACCCTTGTGTGTAGACGTAGGGTCAATGGCGTGCTCTAACAAAATGCAAGAGGTTTGTTGCGCTCGCACATTGAAAGCTGTGGTTTTGGATAGCTGCCAGAAGGTCTTGTACGGTTGAAAAAAGTTGGTGGCGCATTCGTATCTGTCAGCCTGTGGATAACCACTTCCACGGTCCTTTTAGCCTGCATTCTCTTAGGGCGCTTGTTCTTCGCGCCCATTGATGTTGGGTTCGCGCGCGGACAAATTATAGAAAGAGCCGCCGATGTTTTGCCCGGATGGAATGTCCGCTTTGCCCAAGCGCGCGTTGGCTGGGACTGGCGAGAAGTACGTCCTTGGGTGGTGCTGGAAGATGTAAGATTGGTTGATCGACGCAATCGGTTAACCGCTTCACTCCCCAGAGCAGAAGTAGGACTTGGGTTTGCCGGCATACTGTCTGGCCTGGGTGTTTCAACCATTGAAATCGAAAATGCGAACGTAAGAATTTCAGACCTTGGTGGTTTCAGTGATACCACAGATGACAGTTTGTTTGACGATCTGTTTGGCGAAAGCGGCATCCCACAGCCAGAAGTATTCATTCCGCTAACAGAGGCATTTAATCGCTTTACCCTTCGCTTGCTTGATAATGCGCCGGCACTCAGTCGTGTTGGTTTTAACCGGCTTTCTGTCAGCATTTATCGGGGAGAAGACCTCTCAGAAGCGCAAATTGCGGTGTCTTCTTTCGATCTGCGCCAAACTGGTGAGGACCTCACTTTGGCGGCTCAGTTGGAGGCGGCAGTGGGTGGCAATCCAATCAAAACACGTCTTGCTGGGCGCGCCAATCCCACGCGTGGTGATCTGTCAATCCTGTTGGGAGTGAACGATTTCAATCCGTCAGCAATCCCTGCGGACACCGGGTTGCCGGCCTTGCTTCAGTATATTCAAGTGCCGATCGACCTTAGCCTTGAGTTGGATATGAATGCTTCGGTTGGCTTGCAATCAGCAGGGATTGAGGCGGTGCTAGGTGAAGGGGAAATATTCGGTGGAGACGTATTCCCAAACCGTGCTCCGGTTACCTATGGCTTGATTGGCGCTACTTTTAATGTGGCCGAAAATATATTGGTCTTTGACCAAATTAGGTTGGATCTAAAAAACCAACTTATCAACGGTGAAGGACTGATGTACTGGCATCAAACAAATGCCAAGCCAGGAATGCAGTTCGAGTTGCGAACAACGGATTTGCCGGTTCTGAATGTCCTGGACTATTGGCCCATTGCCAGACACCCCGATGGCCGCGAGCGCGGGGCGCGCGCCTGGATCAGTCAACACATGATTTCCGGAAATACCACCGATGTCATGTTCAATGTTGATGTTGCTCCGTCAGGTGAAGGGGCTTTTGCAGATGGCAGCACATACCAATTAACCTTTGAGTTCGACAATTTGGACACATTGTTCATGCGAACCATGCCACCAATTTTGGGTGCCAAAGGCTCGGCCAACTTAACGCGGAAGCAACTCGACATAAACGTTCAGTCCGGCACCCTGTTGGGAATGCCGGTAGACGGTAGTCAGGCCAAACTCAAAAATATTCATATTCGTGACGGGGCCGTCGGCGAATTCACCATATTTACCCGCGGTGATGTTCAAACAGTCATGTCGCTTGTGGACAATCCGCCGCTTAGGGTAGCCCAGAAAGCCAATTTGGACATAAGTCGGTTGGGAGGCACAGCGGCCGTGAAAGCTGTTGTCACGGCACCTCTCCTCAAACAACCCCCTCCGGGCAGCACATTGTATGATGTTACAGCACAAATATCCGATGCAAGAGTGGATGATTTGCTGGACGGAGAGGGACTTCGCAATGGGCAACTTTCAGTTTCGCTATCCCAAGATGAACTGACAGCCGCAGGTACCGGGTTTGTCAATGGAGTGCCGTTGGGTCTGCGGTGGCACGAAAACTTCGTCTTAGGCCGCGAAGACCCGGGTTCTGAAACCACTCTGATTGTTATGAACGGGGATATGGATGCCTCTGATTTGCAAAAGCTTGGCGTTGACGTCGAAGACTTTCTGGATGGTAAAGCCTACGCAGAAGCCTCATTTCAAGGCAGAAACTTTAAATTTACCAGGGGTAGTTTCAGCGCAGATGCCAGTACCGCCAAATTGAATATTCCACAGTTGGCTTGGTCGAAACCCGTGGGGCGTCCTGCGACCATTACAGGTGGGGTTGTTTTCACTGACAATGGTTCGACAGTTGCACCATTGAAGGTGGAAGGGGAAGAGATTGATCTTCTCGCAAGTATCAATTTTGGACCCAAAGACAGCGGGATTTTTGACGCTGAAATTCAGGCGCGTCAGGTTGGCAGGAACCAACTTATTGCCACTCTTTCGCAAGAAGCTGGTGTACCTCTAAGTGTGAAAGTTGAAGCTGAGGCGTTTGATCTGGGTGCGTTCTTAGCACAGGAAAACTCGCAAAGGGCAGGTGCGGAAACGGGAACTCCGCAGGTATCTAATGAGCAAACCAATTTTGATCTGGATTTGAACGCAGATGCTATTCTTCTTGAAAATGGAGAACAGTGGGATGCTGGGAAGCTATCCCTGGAATTCCGCGACGGGGAACCAAGTAACCTTCATCTGGACGCAACTATTGGAGATGATCAAACACCAATTCAGCTCTCAATTGTAGATGAACCAGTCGATACCTCGGGTATAAGGCCCTTTCAAGCCAGCACAAGCAATGGAGGCCAAGTGCTTCGTGGTTTAGGGTTCTTCGCTCATGTTGATGGTGGTGAGCTATCCCTCGATGGAACAACCTCTGGGTGGGGCAATACATGGCAAATTGATGGGGTGCTGAATGTTGGAAGCTCTACGCTGCTTTCCAAGGAGCTGCTCGGTGAGGATGTCACTGAAGGGGTAATCGCCGGATTGGACGAATTTTTAACAGACGGCAGGCTGGAATTGGACGTATTAGAAGTGCCGTTCTCCTACAATGGCGATATTTTGGAACTCAGCAACTTGAAGGCCAACGGGCCAACACTCGGTCTGACCATGGAAGGTGAGATTGCCACGGCACAGGGTTTGATTAATGTGAACGGGGTCGTTGTGCCCGCCTACGGCATTAACTCGTTGCTGGGCAACATTCCCATTGTTGGTGGTTTGTTTTCTGGCGGTGATGGTAAAGGCCTGTTTGGCGTGGCCTACCGTGTGAAGGGAACCACCGACGAGCCGGACGTTAATGTCAACACATTGTCGGGACTGGCGCCGGGTTTCCTTCGACTGCTGTTTGAAGGTCGTAAAGGACGGGTTGCGGACGTTGAGGCCCCAGAAGTCCAGGCAGAAAGTCAGACACAAGATGACCCACTTGACCCATCGGGGGATGGCGGCTAATCAGCGGGAAGGTTCTTGGGCACGAAAGCGACCACACGGGCAGGCGCGCCGGAACCTCTTCCAATTTTCATTGGGGCAGCCAATATCCATGCACCTTTTTCTGGCAAGTCAGCCAAATTGGTCAGGTTTTCCAAGGCTGGAATGTTCGATCCAGCAATCACCACATGAACAGCAAAATTCTTGGATTTGCCATAATCAATGGAAGCAGTGTCAATACCGATCATGGATACTCCGCGGTCAACAAGAAATTTGGCCGCAGCGGTGCCAAATCCCGGAAAGCTAAGGTTGCTGGCATCGCCAGGTGTGTCGTCGCCCAGATATGCTTTTACGTCCGGCCAGAAACGTGACCAATTGGTGCGAACAGCAACGGCAGTTCCAGGCTGCAACTGACCAAATTTTGACTCATAGGCGGCGATATCATCTGGGGACAAGCGATAGTCTCTATTGGTAGCTGTTTTCTCGGAAATATCAATAACCGCAAGTGGGGCGTAAAAGTCCGTTAATGGCAGCTGCCCAACCGTTTTCGCGTCTTTGGAAAAATGGATTGGCGCGTCAAGGTGAGTGCCGCCATGCTCAGGCATGGAGAGAGTGTAGGCGGAGTAAAAATAGCCATTTCCGGATGGGCCAAATGCAAGCACCTTATGCTCAAATCCTATTGGAGAAGTTGGCCAGAAAATCGTGGAATGATCATAGGTATGGCTCAGGTCAACAAGCTCAACTTGATCCAACCTGGGGGCAGGGTTTTCGTCCGCGCCCATTAAAAGCAATGTGAGCAAAACTGGTGTGATCATGCCTAAACTCCCTGTAGCCATACCGGGAGTTTAGGAGATGCAAAGCACTAAGCTCAAGTTATCTTAACAAGTGCGTGACGTTTCTTGCCTGCAGACAGTTTGATTTGGTTTTCTTCAAAAGAACCCAAGTCCACCGAAACGTCTGCGTTCTCGACCCTTGTGTCGTTAAGCTTTGCGCCGCCTTGCTTGATCAAACGCTTGACTTCGCCTTTTGACGCACCAAGTCCGGCTTCAACAAACAAGTCAACGATGTTTGTGCCGGTTTCGAATTGCTCACGATCCAAATTCACTGTTGGGAGATCAGCACCTGCGCCACCTTTTTCGAAGGTTTCTTTTGCCGTTCCATGAGCTTTCCGGGCCGCGTCTTCACCGCGGCACATTTTGGTCGCCTCATTAGCCAACACAATTTTTGCCTCGTTGATCTCGCTGCCCTCCAGCGCCTCTAGGCGCCGCACTTCATCGAGAGGCAATTCGGTAAACAATCGAAGGAACTTGCCGACGTCGGCGTCCTGAGTATTGCGCCAGAATTGCCAATAGTCGTAGGCGGGCAGGGCTTCTTCATTCAGCCACACGGCTCCTTCTGCGGTCTTGCCCATTTTTTTGCCATCGGCAGTGGTGATTAGGGGTGTTGTCAGGCCAAATAAAGACAGTCCAGCCGCACGGCGGCCGAGTTCCATACCGTTAACGATATTCCCCCATTGGTCGGAGCCACCCATTTGCAGTGAACAATCGTAGCGTTTGCCGAGCTCCATAAAGTCGTAAGCCTGCAAGATCATGTAGTTGAATTCGAGGAAAGTCAGGGGTTGTTCGCGGTCAAGCCTAAGTTTCACGCTGTCAAATGTCAGCATGCGGTTGATGGTGAAATGAGTGCCCACATCACGCAGGAAATTGATGTACTCCAATTCGTCCAACCATTCCGCATTATTAACCATGCTGGCATCAGCAGTGCCGTCACCAAATGTCAGAAATTGGTCAAAAATCGTGCGGATACCGTTCATGTTATTGGCGATGT
Source organism: Kordiimonadaceae bacterium (assembly GCA_017640725.1). Taxonomy (GTDB): domain Bacteria; phylum Pseudomonadota; class Alphaproteobacteria; order Sphingomonadales; family Kordiimonadaceae; genus Kordiimonas. The sequence goes on from JAEPQB010000003.1 coordinate 378,315, forward strand.
CGGCGTCTGTGAGGAGCTTGCGGCTTTCGTCTTTTCCTGATGGGTCGCCAATGCGCGTTGTGCCGCCGCCCAGAAGAACGATCGGTTTGTGGCCGCATTTCTGCAACCAGCGCAACATCATAATCTGAACAAGGCTTCCAACATGTAAACTTGTGCCAGTGCAATCGAAACCAATGTAAGCAGAAATTGGACCTTCTTTTTCTTTGGCCGCCATTTTTGCGTCCAAGCCTTCAAGGTCGGTTACCTGATGGATGAATTCCCGTTCTGTCAGGATTTGAAGAAAGTCTGATTTCAAGCTTGTCATCTTTGTATCTGCAGGGTTTAAGGTGTTATTAGGTAAAGGTTAGCGGCGTGATGTAGCACGCGGCAGAGTAAACACAAAGCCCGTTTCGTGCGTGATTTGTGAGTTCACGATGCAATGTGGACCGAATGAGACAAAAAGGCAGCTAAATGGCGGAAATTGGCGAACCTGGCGAAATAAAATGTGCGATTGGGCTAATGAGTGGCACATCGATGGACGGTGTGGATGCGGCGCTGGTCTATACAGACGGTGTTCGCGTTGAGCGACTGGGTCCCTCACTCACTCTTCCATATTCCTCTGAAATGCGAGAGGCGCTTAAAGAAGCGATCCGTATCGCTTCTGCATCAGCCATCCCGGTCGATACACCAGCAGAAATCAAGTTAATCGAGCAAGAGTTAACCGACTGGCATGCTGAAGCTGTATATGAGCTCTTGTCAGTAACAGGGCAAAAGTCAGAAACGGTGGATTTGATAGGTTTCCATGGTCAAACCATCAGCCATCGTCCGGAACGCGGTTGGACTTGGCAGATTGGTGATGGTGGCCGGCTCGCCGGACAAACCGGGATCAAAGTAATCAATGATTTCAGGTCTGCAGACATGGCTGCGGGAGGGGAAGGAGCCCCTCTGGTTCCAATATACCACGCGGCGATGTTTGCCCGTGCGCAGCGCCATAAAACAGTGGCAGTTCTCAATTTGGGCGGTGTCGCTAATGTTACATGGCTTTCGTTCGAGGACTCAGAAACAGAGCCGAAGATGTTGGCATTTGACACCGGACCAGGAAATGCCGTTCTTGACGATTGGGCGCAGCTTCACACCAACCAGAATTATGATGAAAACGGCAATTTGTCGGCTCGGGGCATTAGCCACGAAGAAGTCGTCATGGGCATGATGGCAACCAGCTATTTTGACGACCCACCACCAAAATCTCTGGACCGGGACGACTTCAATACACAGGCCGTCCGTGGCCTGTCGGCTGAAGATGGTGCGGCCACACTTGCAGACTTTATTGTTGAATCGGTTGTGGCGGCTCAGAGCCACTTTCCGGTGCCGCCAGAGGCCTGGTATGTGTGTGGGGGAGGTCGCCACAATGCAACACTGATGCGTAGGCTGAGGCGACGTATGCCGGTGCTGGTTGACCCTGTGGAAGTGCTGGGGATGCGGGGTGATGCCCTTGAGGCCGAGGCGTTTGCTTATTTGGCGGTGCGCAGCGAGCGAGGTCTTGCCAGTAGTTTTCCACAAACAACGGGTTGTGAAAGCCCTACTGTCGGCGGTACGGCACATTTGCCCAAGCAACGCCGCCGACTGGTGCGCTAATCGATTTCAGATCGCTCGCGCAGCAAATATTGTGGCCCCGGGCCTTTCGCAGAGGCTCGGTCGTCGGCATTGTAAAGCTTGCATTTTTTGAGGGAAAGACAGCCGCATCCGATGCAGCCGTCCAAGTTCTCCCTGGTCCTTTGTAGCCTCGCAATCTGGTCGTCGAGGGCGGCTCGAATTGCTTTGCTTATGCCAGTCCAATCCTTCTGAGTTGGAGTCCTGTTTTTTGGCAGTTTCGAAAGAACGGTTTCAATTTCACGCAGCGGCAGCCCCAATTGCTGGGCAATAAGAACAAAGGACAAGCGGCGGATATCAGAGCGCAGGAAGCGGCGTTGGCCGCCAGAGTTGCGCATGGGGGTTACAAGACCCTTAGTTTCGTAGAAACGAATAGCAGACACCGAGAGGCCTGTGCGTTCTGCCAATTGCCCAATCGAAATAAGATCATTCATATGCATAAAAAAATCCTTCACAAGCCTTGACCTCAAGTAAGGTTGAGGTCCTATCTAACGAAAATCAACAAAAAACGACGTCAGTTAGAAGAGGAATTACCAATGCAAAACAGTTTCATTGAGCATGTAAACATCACAGTTTCAGACCCCAAAAAAACAGCAGCACTGATGTGTGACCTGTTTGACTGGAAGGTAAGATGGCAAGGCCCGGCAAAAGACGACGGGTTCACAGTTCATGTGGGTACTGACAGCCATTATCTGGCTATCTATTCGACAGGCAAAAGCAATAACAGCAAAGATGTGAGCTATTTAACCAAGGGTGGCCTGAACCATGTTGGAATAGTTGTGGACGACCTTGATGGTATCGAAAAGCGCGTGGTCGATGCAGGCTATAGGCCACACAACCACGGTGATTATGAACCGGGCCGTCGGTTTTATTTTCATGATGATGATGGTATCGAGTTTGAAATCGTCAGCTACACAAGCTGAATCAGATACTCGTAATAAAAAGGCGCCAGTTAGGCGCCTTTTTTTGTGGGATTAGTCGTCAGCCGCTAATCGTTTGTTCAAATAGTTGTTCACCGATGCCATCAGGGCATTGAGCTCAGACTCAAAAAAGTGCGTCGCGCCTTTGATCACATCATGATCGATCGTGATTGCTTTTTGTGTCTTCAATTTTTCAACAAGCTTCACGATTGAAATCGGCGTCACCAATTCGTCTTGGTCCGCTTGAACGATCAATCCCGAAGACGGGCAGGGCGCCAAAAACGAAAAGTCATAGAGGTTGGCTGGAGGCGCAACTGAAATAAAGCCCTTGATTTCGGGTCGGCGCATCAAAAGTTGCATGCCAATCCAGGCGCCAAATGAAAATCCGGCGATCCAGGTACCCGTAGAATTAGGATTCATCGACTGCATCCAATCAAGCGCAGCTGCCGCATCGGACAATTCGCCAACGCCGCTGTCAAATTCGCCTTGGCTTCTGCCAACGCCGCGGAAATTGAAACGCAGTGTGGCAAACCCGCGGTGCGTGAATGCATGGAACAAATAATAAGCGACTTTGTTGTCCATTGTGCCGCCATGTTGCGGATGCGGATGCAAAATGAGAGCAAGGGGTGCTGTGGGGGTTTTTCCGGGCTGGTAGCGACCCTCAAGCCGTCCGGCAGGGCCACTGAAAATAATCTCGGGCATAGAATTTGTTCTTTGCGCTATATTGTTGGTGAAAGGCCGCATGGCTTTCACATTGATCTGCAACGATATATCGAACTTTTTAGGCGAATCGCAAGCGATCTTGTGTATTTGGTGCAAAATCAATTGAACGCACATCATATTCCGCCTATTTGACGAGCTATGAGAGAAGTTATCTATCTAGATTACAACGCGACTGCGCCGATTCGACCCGGCGTGATCGACGCTATGGCAGCCGCGATGCAGCATGTGGGCAATCCTTCTTCTGTTCATGCGGCTGGCCGTCAGGCACGGAAACTGGTTGAAGAAGCGAGAAGCAAAGTTGCGGCCCTTGTTGGTGCGCGGGTTCGCGACGTTACTTTTTGCTCAGGCGGTACTGAAGCGAACAATGCCGTTATTCGGGGCAGTGGCGCAGCCAGCGTTATCGTTTCTGCTGTTGAACATGACTGTAGCCTTGCGGCTGCTAAATTGGCAGGTGAGTCGGAGTTTTCATTGCCCGTAACGTCGTCTGGCGTCGTTGATCTGAATGCGCTTGAGGCACTCCTCGAGAAGGCGCCCCAGCCAGCACTTGTATCCGTCATGTTGGCGAACAATGAAACCGGCGTCATCCAGCCCATTAAAGAAATCTCAGAACTCGCCAAAATCGCTGGAGCGCGAGTGCATACAGACGCTGTGCAGGCAGCTGGCAAGATCGATATTAATTTCAATGACTTGGGGGTGGATTATCTGACCATATCGTCCCACAAGCTTGGGGGGCCGCAGGGTGTTGGTGCCATCATTACTGCGCCTACGGCGCCGTTGGCGGCCCTAATTGCTGGTGGTGGGCAGGAATTGGGACGGCGTTCTGGAACGGAAAATGTTGCAGGCATCGTAGGGTTCGGTGAGGCAGTGCTGGAAGCCATGGCTGAACTCGGTACGGCTGAGGAATTGGCCGCAAAACGCGACAGGTTCGAACAAGCGGTTAGCGAGATATCGAATGAAGCCATTTTGATTGGTGCGGACGCGCCGCGAACCGCTAACACAAGTTGCGTTGCAATGCCTGGCGTCAAAGGTGAAACTCAAGTGATGCACTTCGACTTAAACGGTATTTGTGTGTCGTCTGGTTCGGCATGTTCTTCCGGAAAAGTGAAGGTAAGTCATGTTCTTTCCGCCATGGGGTACACTGACGATGTTGCAGAAGCATCCATCCGCGTGTCTCTTGGTCGATTGACGACGGATGATGATATAGATGCCCTGATCAAGGCTTGGCGCAACCTCTATGAGCGCGCGAAGGCGCGTTAGTGCAACTGAATGGCGATCAAGCGCGCATATCTGGACTATCAATCAACCACGCCGCTGGACGAGCGGGTGCTGAGCGCAATGTTGCCGTTTTTGACCACTAAATTCGGCAATCCGCACTCAGCTGAACACAATTATGGCTGGGAGGCCGAGGCTGCGCTAGATGTTGCGCGCGAACAGGTCTCAACTGTTATTAACGGCCAACCGGAAAGCGTTACCTTTCTCTCTGGCGCGACAGAAGCCAATAACCTGGCACTCAAAGGTGCAATGGAACGGTTGGGACACGACAAACCCAATCTGGTGACAGTGGCTACCGAACACAAATGTGTGCTGGAGGCTGCGCAATATTGCGCGTCTCAGGGTTACGGTCTGACAGTTTTGCCAGTTCAGCAAAACGGCTTGCTGGACCTAAATGTTCTGGAAGATGCGGTGACCGGCGAAACGGCGATTGTGTCGGTGATGGCGGTGAATAATGAAATTGGCGTTATTCAACCGCTCAAACAGATTGGCGCGATTTGCCATGCAAAAGGCGCGCTGTTCCACACGGACGCTGCGCAAGCGTTTGGCAAAATCCCGCTCGATGTAGAAGCGATGAACATCGACTTGATGAGTATTTCTGGTCACAAAGTTTATGGACCCAAGGGTGTTGGCGCTTTGTATTGCCGGCCCGGCAACGGTGCGGTGATAGCACCGCAAATGCATGGCGGAGGCCAGGAGAATGGCCTGCGAGCTGGTACCCAGGCGCCGGCGCTGGTTGCAGGCCTTGGGAAAGCCGCTGCGATATGTGCTGCAGAAATGGCGCAGGAAGAGGGCCGGTTACGCGGTCTGATGGCGCGCCTCAAGCGCGAACTGGCTTCGGTTTTACCTGCTATGAGGGTTAATGGGGATGAAGACAGTCGTTGGGTTGGTAACTTGAATGTTTGTTTCCCTGACCTGGACGGTGACCGCTTGTTCGCAGACATCCGTGGTTTGGCGGTTTCTTCGGGCGCGGCGTGTGCATCAGCAGTCGCTGAACCTTCCTATGTTTTGGATGCCATTGGCGTTGACAAAAAGGACGCAAAAGCGTCGTTTAGAATAGGAATTGGCCGAATGACGACTGATGAAGAAATTGACTTCGCGATTGAGAAAATTAGTCAAGCCATAAGAAACCAGGGGGTTGGTGCATGAGCACTGTGACCGTGACATTCGTTCTTCACGATGGAGAAGAGATTGAGGCCTCCGGCGCTGCGGGAAGTACTGTGCTGGAGCTCGCACAGTCTGCCGGCGTGGAAATAGAAGGGGCATGTGAAGGCAATATGGCGTGCTCTACTTGCCATGTGGTTGTTGATGAAACTTCATTTTCAAGCCTGCCGGAACCCACAGAAGACGAGGAAGAAATGCTCGACCTTGCTACGGGCTTAAAGCGGACTTCCCGCCTGGGCTGCCAGATTGAAGTGAGCCCGGCTGTTGACGGTATGCGCCTGGAAGTGCCTAGGGAAAGCCGCAATATGATGGGCCTTTAACAGCCCGTTGCTTGCAAATCATTTTCTTCTTACCATATGGGATAAGGGAACAAGGTTCCCGCAAATCCTTTTGGGGAAGAGGAAAACAATGACAAGAAATCAAATATTTGGTGCAGGCGTTGCGGCGATCGTGGCGTTCATGACCATCGGCAGCTTATTTTCAGATGAGGATCGCAGCTATCGCCACGATGACCGTGATGATTGGCGAATGGACGTAGATATCGACGTAGACGGAGATGAAATCATCATCAAGTCGGTCGGTGGGAAAACCGTCGTTTACACAGAAAATGGCAAAGTTGAATGCTCTGAGGGGCAGGACGCCATTACCATCACTCGTAAAGACGGTTCCGAGACACGGATCGCTTGCTAGCGGAGAGCTAAGACGATGCCCGACCTAGTGATGGTCGGGCAGGTGATCTTCTTCGACTAGGTCTGTAAAGCGAGTCACTTCTTTCTTGAAAGCCAGTTTCACGGTGCCCACTGGTCCGTGACGCTGTTTACCGATAATCACTTCTGCTTTGCCGTACAGAAGCTCCATTTCGGCTTGCCACTGAGCGTGTTTTTCTATCTCCGCTTCGGAGGGCTGTTCCTTCTCTTTGTAATATTCCTCGCGAAACACAAACATCACCATATCTGCGTCTTGCTCAATTGAGCCAGATTCGCGGAGGTCAGAGAGCATTGGTCGTTTGTTTTCTCGCTGTTCAACAAGACGGCTGAGCTGCGACAAGGCAATTACCGGAACATGAAGTTCTTTTGCTAAACCTTTGAGACCGCGCGTGATTTCGGAAATTTCCTGCACACGGTTTTCGCCGGCGGTTCCTTTACCCGAGCCGCGCAGCAACTGCAGATAATCCACCACCACCAGACCTAAGTTATGTTGCCGCTTCAGGCGGCGTGCACGCGTCCTTAAGGCTGCAATCGTGAGGGCAGGCGTATCGTCGATGAAGAGCGGCATGTCCTCAAGCTCAATGGAAGCGCGGGCAATGGCTTGAAACTGGTCTTCCGTCAGCTTGCCTTGACGCATGGCGTGAGACTGGATGGGGTCGGGGCCCTGGTAATGCAAATTAGCCCGGTCTGACAATATCCTGGCAGCCAATTGGTCGGCTGACATCTCAAGACTGAAGAAACATACAACAGAGCCCTTGGAGCGTTCCATGTCCTGCCCTGCCACCAGATCATCGGTCCAGCGTTTTGCTGCATTGAAGGCAATATTGGTTGCAAGCGCCGTTTTACCCATAGCCGGGCGCCCAGCGAGGATGATCAAATCTGATGGGTGCAAACCACCGATCTGGTTGTTGAGCTGGGTCAGACCCGTTGTGATACCCGACAAACTATCTGGGTCTTTGTAGGCGCTTTCAATATTTTCGACAGCCGTCCGTAAAGCGCGAGAAAAAGATTGTGCACCAGATTCGGACTGGCCGAGTTCTGCCAAATCAAACAGCTGTTTTTCTGCGTCTGAAATCTGCTCAGTGGCTTCTGAATCAACTGGTGCGTCATAGGCATCAATAACGATTCCTTCACCGATTTGAATGAGCGCCCGCCGGGTGGCCAGGTCATAGATGGTGCGGCCATAGTCCTCGGCGTTAATGATGGTGGCGGCGCTTGCAGCCAATCTTACAAGATATTGGGCGCCGCCAACATCTGTGAGAGCTTCATCATTTTCGAAATAGGGTTTGAGCTTAACAGGGTCGGCAATCTGGTTCTTGTCCATCAACTTGAGCACAGATTCGAAAATACGACCGTGTACCGGCTCAAAGAAATGCTCAGGCATCAAAAACCCCTGAACTTTTTGCGCTGCTTCATTGTTCACCAGAATGGCGCCCAAAAGTGCTTGCTCCGCTTCCAAATTGTGTGGTGGTTGACGATAACCCAGGCCGCCATCTTCATCGTTGGCGGCTTCGTCCGTACGCATTGCTTCCATTTACCCTGACCCAGATTTTGTATTTTCATCATCATGCGAGATGGGTGGCTTTTGTGAAACCAGAAAATCTGATTTATGCGCGTTGTTTTATCCACAGGTGGATAACTTCGGGGATAAGTTGGAAATTCGCACACAAAAAAAGGCGGCCCGATGAGCCGCCTTTTCAAATTTGATGGAGTCGAAACTAAGCTTCAGTAGTTTCTTCTTCAGTTTCGTCAGCCGCAACTTCTTCAGCTGCTTCTTCAACTTCTTCACCGGCAGCAGCTGCAACATCTTCGTCCGCAACGTCTTCGATGAATTCGTTGTCAGCGTCGAAATCGTCTTCGTCGTCGGATGCGACAACAGCAGCACCAGTTGAGAACTGAGTTTCAGCTTCGTCAGCGCTGCGCGCAATGTTCACAACAACAGTTTCAGCGACTTCCGGGTGCAGACGAATAACAACGTCGTGCAGGCCAAGAGTTTTGATCGCACGGTCCAGAACAACCTGGCTGCGGTTGATGCCAACACCAGCTTCTGAAACAGCTTCAGCGATATCGCGAGATGATACAGAACCGTACAGCTGACCGCTTTCGCCAGCCGCGCGGATCATAACGACCTTAACGTCAGCCATGGCAGCAGCCACTTTTTCAGCTTCAGTTTTGCGCTCAAGGTTTTCAGCTTCGAGGCGAGCCCGGTCAGCTTCAAACGCCGCTTTGTTGTTTGCAGTGGCGCGAAGGGCTTTTTTCTGTGGCAACAGGAAGTTACGTGCAAAGCCGTCTTTCACAGAGACGACATCACCCATCTGGCCAAGTTTCTCAACGCGTTCCAAGAGAATGACTTCCATTTTATGTCTCCTTCTCTCTAGGCGTTACTGAACGATGAACGGCAGCAGCGCAATGTTGCGTGCGCGCTTGATTGCTTTAGCAAGCTCACGTTGTTTCTTGGCAGAAACGGCAGTGATGCGGCTTGGAACAATCTTGCCCCGTTCGGATACATATTTTTGCAGCAGTTTCACATCTTTATAGTCGATGGTCTGTGCGTTATCGCCGGAAAACGGGCAAGTCTTGCGACGGCGGAAAAATGGACGACGTGCAGCCATGATTATGCCTCCTTCCGATCACCGCGTGGACCGCGGTTGTCTGGGCGAGGGCCCCGACGGTTTTCTTTGTCCGCTTTGGCGCGAAGTACGATCGATGGACCTTCTTCAAGCTCTTCAACGCGCACAGTCATAAAGCGCAGAATATCTTCGTTCAGGCGTGCCTGACGTTCCATTTCTGCAACAGCAGCGTGCGGCGCATCTACGTTCAACAGAACATAGTGACCTTTGCGGTTTTTCTTGATGCGGTAAGCTAGGGTTTTAAGGCCCCAGTATTCATTTTTGGCAACTTTGCCACCGTTCTCCTCGATAATTTTCGAGAAGTCGGCTGTAATGCTTTCAACTTGCGTGTTGGATACATCCTGACGCGCAATGAAAACATGCTCGTATAAAGCCATGCTTCACTCCTTGTGCTGATCGCTCCCCAGTCACCATGAGCAGGGGCCTCCAGCTTTCTTCAAAACCCTCGCTGCGGTTCGTATGATCGAATCACCATCAGCAAAGGACGCGCTTACCTAAAGGGAAACGCCATGGAATGCAAGGAAAAGCGTGGAATCGAGACTCAGAACTCGTCGTAGATGCTAAAGTGAAGTTCATCGTCTCTTTGGTTAGCAGTCATCCTGCCTTTACGCATTCTGGGTGCAAAATAGCCCTCAGTCACAATTTTGATGGCATCTTTATCGCTAATCCCCTGCGTTTTCAGGATAACGATGTCTTTAGCTTTGCAATCGGTATCGCGAGTGAAGCTGGCGATAAACTGGCTTTTTCTGGTTCTGTTTAGTTGGTCAATGCTTCCGGTTGGGTCATAAATTGGCCAATAGAAGCTCATGCCCCTCAGGTTTTGCCACCGCTGGGCTTCAACGCAGTGATAAGCAAGGCGGTCGAAATTGTCTAAATGGTGTGAAACTTCGACCATATGTTTGTGGATAGACAAAACTTTTCTGTTTCTGGGTTCGCGTTCTAAAAATGCCTGAAGGGCAATCTCATAGCTAATGGAGGCTTTTTCGAAGTTGTGCATCCAGCGCATCAACTGCCCGTTCCAAAAATGCAAATTTGCTTCGTCTGGGTAGACTGCGATTTCGCTAGTCGTGTCTGCCAATTGTGTGGCCCGATTAGCATGCTTTTCCGCCCGTTCAATTTCCCCGGACGCCCAATATTGGCGAGCGAGAGACATGTGGGCTCTCGCGGCGAGAAAACTGTTCTCCATTGAGTGAAGGCTAATTAATTCTCTTGCGTGTTTGGTGAACAAATAAGCCATTTCAGGTTCTTTGCGGCGGATACTTTCCTCGGCTGCATCGACAAGGACAGGGGCAAGTTTCTCACTTCGAGGCCCAAATGCTTTGGTCATTAACTCTATTGCAATTTCAAATTGCTCCAACGCCACTGGCTCTTGGTAGCGCGAAGCCGCCAGCGCGTACGTATAGGCGATTGGTCCGAGACTTTCAGGCTTATCGGCGTATAACTGCCTCGCAATAGTATAGGCACGCCTGGCGTAGATGAAACTATCTGCTTTGTGCAGGAGAGCAGCTGAGTCACGGTAAGAAGCCAGGGCTTTTTCAAGTTCAAGAGTTGTTGGCTTGTCAGCGTGAGCACTAACAGACCAGCAGGAAATCAACGCTAGTATCAGAAATCGCATAACCTTCTCCCTGATCAATAAGTCAGCATGATATATCATAACAAAAGTTTATCAAGGTTTTGCAAATGGATATAAGTCGGCTTAACTAAAGAAGACCCAACTCCTTGAGTTCCATAGCTAGTTCCGGTGAACCTTGACCTGTATTATCGCTTGAACTCAACAAGTCCTCTGGCGCTTCATTGCCTTTGAGATAGCGCCAGCCCTGAAAGCCGCGTTTGGGCTGTGGCGTCGTCAATACAATCTCGGGCCGAATGCACATTTGACAGCCCTTACGTCCATCTACTCGCTCTTCTTCCCGGATGGCGATGAGGGGGGCACGCGCAACAATCGCGCGCTTGATAATCCAATAAACACTGCCACCGTCTAGTAATTCATCTGCCCGCTTCGGTGTATTACGAGATGACATGTGCATGATGTGGCCCAGATCGGGGTCATGGTACGAATATCGCTCCACGACCATTTTCAGTTGATCGATCGAGGAAATTCCGGCTGCGGGTTTTAGGATATGGAGAGGCACGCGAGTACTCATTGATATTGAAGCAACAAACTAGGTACGTTGCTTCTTAGGTCAGAGTTTTGGAAAAAAGAAAGTTAACTTTTACTGAGGTGTAGGCAACAGTAGATTCGATTGCAATCCGTCAACACGGCCAATCCTAAAGCACTGGGTTCGGCAAGCGCCTGATTGGTTAAGGCGCTTCAATTTGGACTATGCACACGCCATTTTTCTTGCACCGCCTGCGCACGCATGGCATGTGCGGGACAATTATTTTTCAGGTCAGGAGGGATGAATGACCCGAGCACTCGTATTTCCAGGACAGGGCAGCCAGTTTGTTGGCATGGGCAAATCATTGGCAGATGCCGAGCCTGCTGCGAAGTTGGTTTTTGAAGAAGTGAATGACGCGCTTTCGCAGGACCTGTCCAAGATCATGTGGGAAGGCCCAGAAGAGGACCTGCGCCTAACAGAAAATACCCAGCCGGCACTTATGGCGGTTTCCATGGCGGTCATTAGAACGCTTGAAGCTGGTGGCGTGAAAATCGAAGAGCTAGCAAGCCATGTTGCGGGTCATTCGCTGGGGGAGTATTCCGCTCTTGCCGCAACTGGTGCTTTCAATCTGGCGGACACTGCCCGTCTTCTCAAGCTACGTGGACAAGCTATGCAGCGTGCTGTTCCTGTCGGCGAGGGAGCAATGGCGGCCATCCTCGGACTGTCTATGGAAGATGTAGCAGCAACTTGCGCTGAGGCTGCAGAAGGCGAAATCGTTGTTGCCGCCAACGACAATGCAGATGGGCAAGTTGTCGTTTCAGGTCACAAAGGAGCGGTTGAGCGCGCGATTGAGATTGCAAAAAGCAAAGGCGCCAAACGTGGCATGCTTTTGCCTGTAAGTGCACCGTTCCATTGCCCGCTGATGAAACCTGCGGCAGACGAGATGAAAGCAGCCCTTGCCGATGTAACGATTAATCGGCCAGTGTTGCCAGTGATTGCTAACGTTCTTGCTGCACCTGTCAGTGAACCAGAAGGCATAGCCAACTTGCTGGTTGAGCAAGTAACGGGAGCAGTCCGTTGGCGCGAAAGTGTAGCTTCCATGACATCGCTTGGCATTCATCAAATGGTTGAAGTAGGTGCTGGCAAAGTGCTGAGTGGTTTGGTGCGTCGCATCGACCGTTCGCTGGAAACAGCCAACCTGCAGGAACCAGCGGATATCGAAGCTTTTGCAGCGTCGCTATAAGGGGGAAACAATGTTTGATTTAACTGGAAAAAACGCACTGGTAACCGGCGCTACAGGCGGAATTGGGGCCGAGATAGCAAAGGCACTGCATGCAGCAGGTGCTTCAGTTGCCATATCTGGCACGCGCGCGGAAAAACTGGAAGAACTGGCCGCAGAACTGGGCGACCGGGTTCATGTGGTGCCGGCAAACCTGTCTGACCGGGAAAGTGTCGATGGTCTTGCCAAAGCCGCGACAGAGGCCATGGGTAGCGTTGATATTCTTGTTAACAATGCTGGCGTAACCAAAGACAACCTTGCTATGCGGATGAAAGACGAAGAGTGGGATACCGTTTTGCAGGTTAATCTCGAAAGTGCTTTTCGCCTCATGAAGGGTGTCATGCGTGGCATGATGAAATCACGGTGGGGGCGTATGATCAACATCACGTCAGTGGTTGGTGTGACAGGTAACCCTGGCCAGGCAAACTATGCAGCATCCAAAGCTGGCATGATCGGGATGTCCAAATCTGTGGCGCAGGAAGTCGCCAGCCGCGGCATAACTGTTAACTGTGTCGCGCCCGGTTTTATTGCAACGCCAATGACTGATGCTTTGACAGAAGATCAGCAGGCCGCAATCACAAAAGGGATTCCGTCTGGAACACTTGGCAAGCCCGAAGACATTGCATCTGCCGTTTTGTATCTTGCAAGCTCCGAAGCGCAGTATGTCACAGGTCAAACCCTTCACGTTAATGGTGGCATGGCTATGATCTAAAACGCTTATTCCGACTGACGAAGGGAGGGGTTGCGTAGGTTTAATTAAAAAGCTACATACGTGGCTTGATTAGCCGAAACGGGGAATTGGAACTCTCAGGCTTCTCAAAGCTAACAAACTGTGATACCAGCACCGACGACACGGTGACTTCAGCCTTTACAGACTGAAAACCGTACAGCCGGGGGTTCACTGATAATTAGGTAATCTCCGTTTTAACGGTGTTAAAAACGAGGACATAGCAATGAGCGATATCGCCGAAAAGGTGAAAAAAATCGTAGTCGAGCACCTGGGTGTTGACGAAGACAAAGTAACCGATACCGCAAGCTTTATTGACGATCTGGGCGCAGATAGCCTGGACACTGTTGAGCTGGTAATGGCGTTTGAGGAAGAATTCGGAATCGAGATCCCTGACGACGCCGCTGAAAAGATTCAGACCGTTAAAGACGCGATCGACTTTATCAGCGCGAATTCCTAACCGGGGTTCAGATTTATTGGAAAGGGTAACAGCCGGCAATTCGCCTTGGTTGTTACCCTTTTTCCTTTCCAGAATGGGTTTTATGCGAATATTTGAGCTTCGCCTAATCAGTTTTAGCGACTAAAATGCCGATCGGGTTGGCACAGATACGAGGATCATCTGATGAGAAGAGTTGTTGTTACGGGTATGGGCATGGTTTCGCCCTTGGGGGACACCGTGAACACCACATGGGACCGTTTGATTGCGGGACAGTCCGGTGCCGGAGAAATCACGTTATTTGATACTGAGCAGTTTCCTTGCAAAGTGGCTTGTGAAGTGCCGCTCGGGGATGGTTCCGAGGGAACGTTTAATCCTGACGCCTATATGGCACCAAAGGACCAACGCCGGGTGGATAACTTCATCCTTTTTGGTATGGCCGCTGCAGAGCAAGCGATCAAAGATTCAGGCTGGGAAGAACCCGGTGAAGAAGCCTGCTTGCGCACCGGCGTTATGGTTGGCTCTGGTATTGGTGGCCTGCGCTGGATTGCTGACACCGCTGTTACCCTTCACGAGCGTGGTCTGCGCCGCGTAAGCCCGCATTTTATTGCTGGGTCCATTATTAACCTCGTCTCTGGAAACGTTTCCATAAAGTACGGTTTTAAGGGACCCAACCATGCAGTCGTGACTGCCTGCTCAACCGGTGCGCACGCCATTGGTGACGCGGCACGTTTAATCGCACTGGACGACGCTGACGTTATGGTTGCTGGCGGTGCCGAGGCTTCCATTTGTGACATTGGTTTTGCTGGATTTTGTCAGGCGCGGGCACTTTCCACCAAATACAATGATACGCCGACTGAGGCATCGCGGCCTTGGGACAAAGGCCATGATGGCTTTGTAATGGGCGAGGGCGCTGGCGTCGTAATTCTGGAAGAACTGGAGCACGCTAAAGCTCGTGGTGCAAAAATATACTGCGAGGTTACCGGGTACGGCATGTCGGGTGATGCTCACCATGTAACGGCACCCGCGCCGGATGGTAACGGTGGTTTCCGTTCCATGCAGGCGGCTATCAAGCGTGCAGGCCTGAATGTTGAAGACATCGACTATATCAACGCGCACGGCACTTCCACACCGGTGGGTGACCCTATCGAGTTTGGTGCAGTGAAACGACTTCTGGGGGACCACGCAGCGAACGCCGCCATGTCCTCTACCAAGTCCTCAATTGGTCATCTGCTTGGTGCGGCTGGGGCCGTAGAAGCTATATTCTGTATGAAAGCAATTGAAACAGGTGTTGTGCCGCCAACGCTTAATTTGCATGACCCGGCGGAAGGCTGTGATGGGATCAACCTTGTTCCCCTTGAAGCTCAAGAGAGAACAGTGAAGGCTGCTTTGTCCAATTCTTTTGGATTTGGTGGGACGAATGCTTCTGTGGTTGTGCAGGAATTTGAGGGCTAATCAGCGCCAAAAATTATAAAGACCGGTTTTGCAATTTGGGTTTCCTTGTTAGGGTAAACTCATGACGTTGAACCGGTTTTTTGTTGTCTCTTTTTCTGCGTTTGCATTCGTTTTGATTGCCTTTGGGGTTGGTCATGGACTTATGCGCTACATCTCAATTGCTCCCAGCCAAAATACATCAACCGAATTTTTATTCATTGAGTCAGGTGACAGCGTGGCTGTTGCTGCCCAGAAAGCCACTTCGATCGGGTTGGTGCGGACGCCATCACATTTCAATTTGATCGTACGTTGGCGCGGCCTGGACAGGTTGCTTTTCGCCGGTGAATATTTGGTTGAACCCGGTGCAAATCTTTATTCCATTCTTACAAAAATTGAATACCAACAGACGCATAAACGGCGCCTTGTTGTGCCTGAGGGGGCGTCTGCAAAAGAAGCGGAGGCAATTTTGCGCGCAAGTTTCGGGTTGGATGTGTCTGATTTCGTATTGCCAGAAGAGGGCAGCATTCTGCCTGAGACGTACTTCTACGAGAGATTGGAAACTTCCTCCAACGTCATTCAGCGCATGACACAGGCCCAAAGAATAGCCTTCTCAGACCTTTGGGCCTCGCGCGCTTTGGACCTGCCATACCAGTCAATGGAAGAGGCGGTGATTTTAGCCTCCATTGTCGAGAAGGAAACCGGTGTCGCCAGCGAGCGAGGGCAGGTGGCTGCGGTTTTTGTGAACCGACTGAAGAAAAACATGCGTCTTCAATCAGACCCAACAGTAATTTACGGGATAACAAGAGGTATGCCTCTTGGCCGGCCAATTTCTCGCGCTGACTTGAGGAAGGACACGCCCTACAACACCTACCGGCGATCAGGACTGCCTCCCACGCCAATCGCAAATCCTGGACTAGCGTCTTTTGAAGCAGCCATCAATCCGGCTTCGGTGCCATACCTGTATTTTGTTGCAGATGGTACTGGCGGGCACGCATTCGCTGAAACGCTTGAAGAGCATAATAAAAACGTCGCACGTTGGCGCCAAATTCAAAAGGGTTCACGCTAGCCTTGCAGAGGTATCGCGTGTATGGCATTCACAATCAAAGTTTCTAGCCGCCTTTTGCGTTTCAGGGGAATTCAATGTCTTTAAAGAGTATGACGGGCTTTGCCCGATCTTCAGGCGAACTGGGCTCATTTCGGTGGAACCTGGAGCTCAAAAGCGTGAACAACAAAGGTCTGGAAATCAGGACAAAGCTTCCGGGTTTTTTGGATGGATTTGATATCGAACTCAAGAAAGTCATTGGCAAAGGAGTGACCAGGGGGTCTTTGTTTTTGAATCTGCACACCAGTCGGGTGGGAGAAGATGAGCAATTTGTCGTCAATCAATCACGGCTCGATAAATTGGTCGACGCTGTAGGTGAACTGGAGGATATAGACGGCCTTGAAGCAGCACGAATAGACGGCTTGTTGGCCGTAAAAGGCGTTGTTGAACTGGTATCGGAGGAACCAAGTGATGACGATCTAAAGAATTTGAAAAGTCAGTTAAAAGAAGACCTTAAGGCACTTTTGAACGACCTGGTGGAGTCACGTTCTGCCGAGGGAAAACGTATGCAGAGTGTTTTGGAAGGTCAGTTGCGAGACATGAAAGGTTTGTTAGACAAGGCTCGCAGTGCAGTTGGCGACCGTGATGTGGCGATGCGAAACCGATTTGAAGCACAATTGGCAAAACTGACCAAATTGGATAAGCCAGTCCCAGACGACAGACTGGCTCAAGAAATTGCGTTGCTGGCAGTTAAATCTGACATTCAAGAGGAATTTGACCGCCTTGAAAGCCACTTTGAAGAGGCTGAGAAACTACTTTCTTCTGGTAAACCAGTTGGCCGGCGACTGGATTTCCTGTGCCAAGAGTTTAACCGCGAAGCCAACACACTTTGCTCGAAGTCAGGTGATACAGCGGTTACACGGGTCGGTGTCGACCTTAAGGTTCTGATAGATCAGTTCCGCGAACAAGTTCAAAATATCGAATAGGAACAGCAATTTATGCAGTCTAGATCTTTCGAAAAGCGCCGAGGCATTATGTTGGTTTTGTCGTCCCCTTCGGGTGCGGGAAAAACCACATTGACCCGACGTTTGCTCTCCGAAGATAGCGACGTTGAGATGTCTGTTTCCGCGACTACGCGGCAACCAAGGCCCGGAGAGGAAGACGGCAAAGACTATTTCTTCGTTTCTCATGAGCGATTTAAGGAAATGGCCGACGACGGGCAATTGCTTGAGCATGCAACGGTTTTTGAAAATCGCTACGGCACGCCGAAGGGGCCAGTCCTCAACGCGCTGCAACAAGGCAAGGACGTTATATTCGATATCGACTGGCAGGGTGCTTCGCAGCTGGTCTCGAGCGCGCCTCGTGATCTGGTTCGGATTTTTATTTTGCCCCCCAGTGTAAAGGCGTTGGAAGAACGTCTGCGCAAGCGGGCTCAAGACAGCGAAGAGACGGTGCAAAAACGAATGGCAGAAGCCGAGAGCGAAATAAGCCGATGGGATGCTTATGACTATGTCCTGGTGAATGATGACCTGGAACAGACATATTCAGACCTGAAAGCAATAGTGCGGGCCGAGAGGTCGCGCCGCGAGCGTCGACCTGGCATGTCAGACTTCGTTCGAGAACTGATGCAAGAACGTTCTAGTTAGTCGATTTCAGTTTTCTGTAACACTTCGCAAGATTGACAAACTGGGCCACACTCACGTTTTCCGCCCTCTGGGTCGGTTCCAGTTCTGCACGTTCCAGAAGATCAGTTGGGCTGACATCCAAACCTTTTAAACTGGCTCGCAACATTTTGCGCCTTTGTCCAAATGCTTTTTCAACTACTTTCTCAAGGTCACCCAACTCCACGTCCATGTCGAGCGGCTCTGATGGTTCAAAATGAACGATTGCGCTGGCGACTTTTGGAGGTGGTGTGAATGCGGCTGCGGGAACTTTCATGGCGATCCGAGCCCGCCCACGCCACTGAGCAAGAACTGAAAGCCTGCCGTATGCTTTAGTTCCAGGTGAGGCAACAATCCGCTCGGCCACTTCTTGCTGAAACATAAGGGTTAGTGACTTGTACCACGGTTTCCAGCTGTCCAGCGTTAGCCACTTGATGAACAGTAACGTCCCAACATTGTAGGGCAGGTTGGCTACGATTCGCGCATCGCTAGATGGCTCTAGGCGAAGGAGAGTCGGTTCATCGATTTCTAATGCGTCACCAAGTTGGACTGTTAATCGATCATCAAACGCAGCCGAAACGTCCGATAATGCGGGGAGACAGCGTTCATCCATTTCCGCGGCGAACACCCGTTTCGCACCCTCCATCAATAGCGCCCGAGTTAGTCCTCCGGGTCCAGGCCCAACTTCATAAACAATGGATTCGGATAGGTCGCCGGGAATGCGTGCTATTTTTCTGGTCAAATTCAAATCGAGAAGAAAGTTTTGGCCAAACGATTTTTTTGCTCTCAGATCATAGGTATTTATGACCTCACGCAGAGGAGGGAGCTCACTCATGCCGTTTCCGCCGAATTCTTGACCATCTCATCGGCGGTGCGAAGGGCTGCCACCATGCTGTCAACTCTGGCTTTGCCAGTGCCTGCGAGCGAAAGGGCAGTGCCATGGTCAGGGCTTGTGCGAACAAAGGGTAGCCCAAGCGTGACATTCACCCCGCCCCAAAAGTCCAGAGTTTTCAGTGGGATAAGTGCCTGGTCATGATACATGCACAAAGCAACATCATAACTTGCACGCGCTTCTTCGTGAAACAAACTGTCTGCGGGAACAGGGCCTACCACTTCAATGCCGTGATCTCGTAGTGCCCAAATGGCCGGTGTGATATGTGTTCCTTCTTCCATGCCAATGGTGCCGCCTTCGCCAGCATGGGGATTAAGGCCTGCAACGGCCAAACGGGGTTTATCGATGCCAAATCGATGCTTCAAGTCTTCTGCGGCTACCAAACCTGCGTGAAGTATGCGGTCAGCTGTAAGAGTTGTCGCAACTTCAGAGAGCGGCACATGAACAGTTACCGGAATAACGCGCAGTCCGTCAGTTGAGAGCATCATGATAGAATGGTCATCGGGCAAGCCGGCTAGCCTGGCAAGATATTCAGTATGCCCTGGAGCATCAAATCCACTTTTGTACAAACCTTCTTTGTGGATAGGTGATGTTACAACACCAGACGCCACACCGTTTTCGGTAAGGCGAACTGCAGTGTCTATTGCTTGGATGACGGATGATCCGTTTTTCACGTTCAACTGACCAAACTCAATTGGCTCGCTCAATGGAACATCAAATATGGGCAGAGCTGAGCCCGATGTAGCACTGCCAATATCAGATTCGCTAACCATGACAGTTGGCAATTTTGGATCAACAGCCAAGATCGCTTCCCTGGAGCCTACATACACAAAAGGCGGGATTTTAAGCTGAGCGCGATCGCGCCATATTCGGGCAATGAGTTCCGGGCCAATGCCTGCGGGTTCACCCATGGTCACAGCAAGAGGAGGCATTGGGCGTTCTGGCACTGGCTAGTCTACCTATCGATAATCGACGATCGCGTCGCGGCGGATATCCCTGAGGTATCGCCGAGCCATCATGGAAAGTCGTTGCTGTTCAAGCTGGTTATACACTTCGTCAAAATCTGGTTCTTGAACTTGGGGGGCACGAACGGCGCAGACAACCAATACGCGCTGACCATCCTCATCCTCAAGTACGCTAGTTGTTTCGCCAGCTTGCAAGTTTTCTACCCGTTCGCGGTAGGCTGCATTGAGGTCCCTCAATCTTAGTGGCGAAATTTCAACACGCGGCGACGCGCCCGCTTCGGCCGCAAGACCAGGAACGGCTTCGCAGCTCGTGCTTTTTGAGCGAAGGGGCTCGACCACCGCCATGAACTGATCCAGACCTGATTCGATCTGGTCAGCTGGCAAAAATATTTGAGATAATTGGATTTGAGTATCCAAGGGGTCTACCGTCAAAATCCTGCGTCGATCGGACACTGCCAAGATAATGAAACCACCGGGAGTGCGGATAGGGCCTAAAACTGCACCTACCTCGCTGTCTTGAACTTGTTGCGAATATGTTTCGTCCAGGTCATCAATCGTTACCCAGCCCAAGTCGCCACCAACGGCGGCAGTAGAAGAGGCAGATAGCTGCTGTGCAATCTGGCCAAACTGCGCTCCAGCGTTAATTTGTTCAACGAGCTGGCCGGCGTTTGCTTCCACTGCTGCAGACTGTTCGGGTGACTGGCTCAGTAGAACAATTTCGCCGAGGCGATACTCAAACTTACCGCGGTTGTCATAAATGCGCTGAATGAAGGCTTCAACTTCTTCGTCAGAGACGCTTACAAACGCGCCAAGACGTCCTTGCACGAGCTGAGACCAGGCTATTTCAGCTTCCATTTGCTTTTTCATAGTCTCTTTGCTGGAACCGATTGAGGTAAGCGCATCGGCAAATTGCTCGGGTTCTTGGCCAACGCCTTGCGCACGTCGTGCAAAAAACTGTTCAAGCTGTTCGTCGGGAATTTCCAGTTCAACTTCAGCGGCTTCCTGCATCTGCAGTTTTTCGTCAACCATGGACTGGATAACTTGCTCACGCACTTGCAGAAACTCTTCCTGCGTGCGCACGCCTCCAGAAATCGCAATTACCAGCCGCAAACGCTGATTAATATCGAAGGAAGAAATTGGCTCATCATTCACCAAAACCTCAATCGCATTGAGCTGCTGTAACTCAGGCGCAGGTTGCTGCTGTGCCGATGTTTGAGGAGTAAGCGCAACGGTTCCTGCGCTTGCCGCCAAGATGAGGGCGGATATTCTGCTATTAATTTTACGCGTTAACTTCATACTCAACATAGTCTTATGGAATTCCTGGCTTCCCTCGGTTCAGCCTAGTCTTTTAGCGACTTTCATGCAGCGAGACTAGCCTAAATTCGTCAATTTCAGGCGGAATAGAATGGTTGTTCCGGGTTCTACGTCACGGTCTCGGGTAAATGTCTCACGTAACCTTAGTCCAAGCTGAATACATTCGTTTTCATACTCCAGACCAACGCTGTATTCGACGGGGCCGGAATTTTCTATAAGTGCAATTGAGTTGGCGCCTTCGAGGCGGCGTGTCCATGTCCCGGTCAAGCGCCAATTTTCGGCCACCTTATAAAAGCCGCTCAACCTGATTTCTTCACGGTCTTCACGGTTGATGAAATTCAAATCTCGATTGAGTTTGGTGTAACCCATGCGCAGGCTTTTGATGTCATCCCCGAAAGTTACATCAATGTCGTTTCGTCTTACATCCAGAGTTCTATCATCCAGGCGATATCTGTGTTCAAGATCGATCCAACCATCAAAGTTGATATTTGTCCTGCCAACGATGTCGGAAAAATCTCCTTCCAGACCAACGCCGTCTGCCAAAACGAAATCGTTGCCGCTAATGCGCCAGGACTGACCAATCAATACGTCAGTTGACAACTTCTCGCCTTCGTAGCGCCAACGGAAACCAAAAGTGGCTCGGCTGCCTTCTTCCCACAAATCAAAGCCAGTTGTTCGGTCAGCAGAAAACAAATTCAGGTCCGATAACTCGAATGCGCGGCCGTCCTCGTTGACGATACTGTCGGGGGTTCCCCGGCGCGGCGAAACACTTATTTCTGCGATTGGTTCGATGGTGTGGGAGCCGGTGTCGCTATATTTCACAAGTGGCCAACTCACCGTGCCGGTCAGGCGGGTGAGGTTGCGCCATTCACTTCCGGATGTGCCACCAAATGTTCCCGCAAAAGCCAAGTCATCTGGCTGGTTTGCTGCATCCAAGTCGTAAACATCAGATCGTGCGAGCGCATCAACATCAACAACTAACCCTTTTGTCGTGATCCAACGCT
Source organism: Kordiimonadaceae bacterium (assembly GCA_017640725.1). GTDB lineage: Bacteria > Pseudomonadota > Alphaproteobacteria > Sphingomonadales > Kordiimonadaceae > Kordiimonas. The sequence continues at coordinate 400,213 of JAEPQB010000003.1, forward strand.
TTTGCCAATTGGCCACAAGCGAAAGTCGGCGTGTGTCAAGGCCGTCCGTCCGATGAAGGGCAAGTGCGTTGGCGCGCAAACTTAATGTGCCGCCAAGCGGTTTGTATTTTGGAATAAATTCTGCGTCTATGAGGGGCAGCGCGAATGCAGCCTGACCAGCAATATCTTCAAGCCGCAACCCTTGGAAGGCGAGCGCCCGCGTTGACACGTAGGAGGCGCCAAAAAAGCCTTCAAGCAGATACTCACTGACCAGCGTATCCGTGTTTGAAATTTCATAGCGGCCCAAATAAGTGTCATCAGATGCATAGTTAATATTGACCGTTGAGCGCCAGTTGTCGCTGTGTTGGAAGTTGCCTTCCGCAAAAATATGACCGCGGATTTCTTTTCCGCCGATAATGTTGTTGTTGATGTCGCGACGGTCTGCGCGGGTGATGCTGCCATCAAGTTTAAACTCACCAAACCCCAAGTGCTGACGATATTCACTTTTTAAAACAAAGCCTTCGCGAGAAGTGTATACCGGCGTGAAGGTGGCATCGATGCTGTCTGAAAACACATGGTAGTAGGGTACGCCCGCCACAAAGCCCAAGTTTCGACTTGTTTGCATCTCCAGCGGCAAAAGGCCGCTCGCACGGTCAACCGTTGGGTCAGGATGTGAAAAATAGGGCGTCCAAAAAATAGGAATGCCCAGCACCTCCAGAAAAGCGTCTTTGTAATAAAGTCGGCGTTTTCCCTTGTCATGAATTACCCGAACAGCCTTCAACTGCCATAGCGGTTGTTTGCCGCTACCATCAGCGCACACCTCGCAAGGGCTATAAGCAGCGCGGCGAAGCGTAGTACGGCCTGTCTCGTCAATCCGTTCACCAGACGCAGCGACTGCCTGGGCACCGTCTGCCATGATCAGTCTAATGTTTTCAACAAAAGCGTCTTTTAATTCGTTTTCGAGCGTGAGTTCGGGCGCAATGATGCGGTCCCCGCTGGGAAAGGTCAGTTCAACAGCCCCAACCGCATGCGCCTCGCCAGTATTTTCGTTATAGAATACTTCACCAGCTTTTAGGTTGTAACCCTCGCGCACCAGCAAGACATTGCCCAGTGCCCTGATCTCTCCGGTCTCTGGATTATAGGTGAGTTGGTCGGCTTCCAGCTCGATCTGGCTGTTTCTAACTTCAGGGGCATTAGGTGCATCTGACTGTTTGACGGACTCGGCGAACGCCGGCAAAGTCAGCGGCACAATCATTGTGGACGCAAGGAGCGCTGCCTTGCACCCCATGGGACGCAGGCGGTTTTGCTTGCAGCTTCTTTTTTGCACCCGAATGTCTCTTAATTACTTGATTGTGCCTTGATAGCCAGCTTCAGAAGTATACGCAATTGCTGAAACGCCCTCGACCAAACTTTTGGCGTTGTGTGCGCTAAATATGGCGATTTGAGGGGCAATACTTGCCAAGAATAAAGAAAGGGGGCATTAAACGTCTGTGTAGGCCGCGTCTGCGGTGAAAGCGCATTATCACCAAAGTTGAGTAGAGGGACACCATGCAAGTCAAATTTGCGTCTATCGAAATGCCACAAAGTGGCGCAGCGGTTTTCTTTGTTGAAAAAGACAAGCCATTTTCTGGGCTTGCAGCCGAGGCAGATAAATTAACTTCAGGTGCATTGTCCAAAGCAAGGGATGTGAGTCGGTTTACTGGTGCAAGTGGTCAGACGGTTGAAGTCGTTGCGCCAGCAGGTATGAAAGTTGACCGCGTTGTCCTCGTTGGATTGGGCGATGTTGATAGCCTTTCCGAGGCGAAATGGGTCGAGCTTGGTGGCACTGTTTATGCGTCGCTCGCGAATAGCGGAAGCAAAGAAGCAACTGTCTTGGTTGAGATCAATGCTGCTGACACGGCATCTATTGCGGAAGGCGCTTTGCTTCGATCCTATCGATTTGACAAATATCGGACCAAGGAACCCGAGAGTAAAAAGCCGACACTGCAGTCAATTGCTGTTGCAACCGATGATGGTGCAGCCGCATCAGCATTTGATACGCGAGAAAAGGTGGCTGGCGGCGTTTTCCACACCCGTGACCTGATCTCTGAGCCTGCAAACGAACTCAATCCCGAAAGTTATGCTGACCGCATCAAAGAGCTTGAAGCGTTGGGCGTTGAATTGGAAGTGCTGGGCGAAGAAAAGATGACTGAGCTCGGCATGCACTCACTTTTGGGTGTGGGACTTGGATCAGCCTACGAGAGCCAGCTTGTGATTATGCGCTGGAACGGGGCAGACGATAAAGATGCTCAACCAATCTCATTTGTCGGTAAAGGCGTGACTTTCGATACCGGTGGCATCTCATTGAAGCCGGGCGCCAACATGGAACAGATGAAATGGGACATGGGTGGTTCTGGCATTGTGGTCGGGTTGATGAAAGCCTTGGCGGCGCGGAAGGCGAAAGTGAACGTGGTTGCGTCTGTTGGCCTCGTTGAAAATATGCCGTCCGGCACAGCTCAGCGCCCTGGTGATGTTGTAAAGAGTATGTCGGGCCAGACTATCGAAATACTAAACACAGACGCGGAAGGTCGCCTCGTGCTGGCGGATGCAATGTGGTATACGCAAGATCGCTTTAACCCCAAATTTATGATCGACTTGGCGACGCTGACAGGTGCTATTATCACCAGCCTGGGCCATGAACATGCAGGTTTGTTCAGTGACAGCGATGAACTGGCGGCACAATTGGCCAGAGCTGGCGCTGACACCGGTGACAAAGTCTGGCGCATGCCACTTCATGAGAACTATGACAAACTGATTGATTGCGCAGTTGCTGACATGAAGAACATTGGCGGACCGGCCGCCGGTTCCATTACAGCTGCACAGTTCCTCAAACGCTTCACCAACGATGTCCCTTGGGTTCACCTGGATGTCGCTGGCACGGTGTGGTCAGAAAAAGACTTGCCGCTATCGGAGAAAGGCGGCACGGGCTTCGGTGTCCGTTTGTTAGATCGCTTCGTTGCGGACAACTACGAAGACTAAGGCGGTCGAATTGGACGATATTCGTTTTTATCACCTGCAGCGTCAAACACTTGAGGAGGCATTGCCCAACCTCATGGTGAAGGTTGCCGAAGCTGGCCTTAAAGCCGTGATAAAAACAAATGACCAATCGACACTCGACTCACTCGATAAAGTCTTGTGGGATTTCGATCCCGCAAGTTTCTTGCCTCACGATAAAGACGGGTGCGACTTCCCTGAAGAGCAGGCTTTTTACCTGACAACAGAAGACAAAAACCCGAATGATGCCACGGTATTGGTGCTGGTAGATGCTGTCGAATGCGGCGGCATTGAGCAGTATTCCCGATGCCTCTATATGTTTGATGGTCGAAACGAGGACATTGTCTCAAAAGCACGAGAAGACTGGAAAGCCTGGAAAGACGGCGACTGGTCCATTTCTTATTGGCAACAAAAAGAAATGGGTGGCTGGGAACAAAAAGCGTGACCCGTGTGGCAGAGAACAAGTTCACGGTTATTGAGGGTACAGAGAAACTGGACTTCGATCTCGTGCATGCTTGGCTTTCAAAAGACGCCTATTGGTCAAAAGGCATTTCGCGGGAGTTGGTGGTTAAGTCTTTCCAAAATTCATTGTCGTTCGGCGTTTTTCACGAGGAATTACGGTTGGTTGGCATTGCACGCCTCGTGACAGACAAAGCGACGTTTTCTTACCTGGGTGATGTTTTCATCGATCCAGAGTTCCGAGGGCAGGGCGTGGGAAAGCTTTTGATGAATACGATATCCAGCCATCCCGACCTACAGGGCTTGCGGCGGCAAATGCTGGCAACACATGATGCCCACGACCTGTATGCAAAGTATGGGTATGCCGAACTTTCGCGCCCGGATCGATTAATGGAAAAACTGGAAAGCTGACGCGGCGTTATCCCGCAATTTGCTTGAGAGCCTGCACCAATTTCGTCATGTCTTCTGCAGAGTTATAAAACGATGGCGTGACACGGATGCAGTCGCCAGCCGCTGGCCCGGTTCTGCGAGTGGTCAAAACACCATATTTTTCAGCAAGTTGCTTCATCAAGGCATTGTTTGCTTCCGTTGAGGTCACGCCATCCAGCCGGAAAGAAGTTAGCCCCGCAACCATCTGCGGATCATCCGGGGTTAGCACGGTTAAGCCCGGCAGTTTGCGCGCCTCACTGACCCACAAATCTCGCAAATATCTGAGTCTTGCTTCCTTGGCTGGGGTTCCTAATTGCTTATGAAACTCCAAGGAAGCCGGTATCGCCATATGAGCGGCAAAGTTGAATGTGCCAGTGTCAATTCTGTCGGTGATACGGTCTGATCCCGGGTTTCGGCCCATATATGTGTCAATGTCCGCGATCCGCGGTTTTCGAATGTAGATAACGCCGCAGCCAATGGGGGCACCAACCCATTTGTGCAAATTCACACCGACAAAATCACACTCCATATCCGAAATTGAAAAATCCACCTGACCAACTGAATGGGCGGCATCCAAAATAACGTCCACACCCCGCGCTTTTGCCATTGCCGCAATTTTTGCCACAGGGATGATAAGCCCTGTCCAGTTGTTCAGGTGCGTGAGCAACAAGAGTTTTGTGCCTGGATTCGAATCCAGAGCTCGTTCGTAGAAGGAAATAATATCGTCTTCGGTTAGTGGTTTTTCCCGCGTTGGCTCCGGGAAATTCACCCTTACCGGATTTACGCCGCGACGATCCGCCAACCAAGCCATGGCATTCTTCATTTCGGAATAGTCGAGGTCCGCGTACAAAACTGTGTCGCCAGGTCGTAGTTTGTTATAGCCGCCAATAAGTGCCTGCAGCGCTTCGGTTGCGCCGCGTGTCAGCACGATTTCATCAACGGATACACCCAGGAATTCCGCCACGGTCTGATGAAGTGTCCGATATGTTTTGCCCCAGTCGAATCGTGCGAAGTGCGTGTTTTCCTTGTTAACCCAATTGGTTAGGCGCAAATACTCAGCCAGAACTGGTTTTGCCATAATGCCCCAGTAGCCGTTTTCCAGGTTGGTGATGCCTGGTGTGACGTCATAGTGGTTTGCGACGGATCGCCAGAAATTTTCATCTGCAGCCAACTCACTGGCGGTTTTTTGTGGCTTTGCAATTGGAGCCGCAGACGTTGCCGATAGGGAGGCTACTGTCGCACCCAAAGAAAGCCCGCTTCCAATAAAACCGCGTCTTGATAGGTTTTTCATTTTCAGTCTCGATACAGAATGAAAGTTGCCGCCAATAGAACAGCGTCCTTCAACAGAAAATGGCCGGTGCCGGAGAGGTTTGGAAAACCCCCTGACCAACTCTGTGGGAAGGTGAGCAGGAACGACAACGTCACTACGAAAGTGGCCGCACTTATCAAGAGGCCAACCTCATAGGCTTTTCTGTTCCACCAGTGGCCCGTCAACAAAATAACCGTAATCAGTTCGACAACTCCAATAATGTTGGAAGCCATTTGTTTGCCAAAGTCGGTCAGCCACCAGTTGAAGACGGGGCTGCCGGTTAATAGAGGCCACACGCCTTCTGCTTCCGGGCCGGTGAATTTCATGGCGCCAATCCAACCGAGCACGAGGATCAATCCAATCAGCATGATTTCGTTGGCGCCTTTAGTGCCCAAAAACCAAAGCGCAACGCCCAATATTGCAACATATTTGATGAGCCCTTGACCAGAGCCAATGGCTGGAAACCCGCCGAGGCTTTCTATCCATACCGGGTTAGTGAACATCAAGCTTAGCGAGGCAATGGAAATTGCACCAATCAGGCCGTAACTGACGCGTTTCCATCGTTGTGGCACGGCGTAGATTGCGATCATAACACCCGCAAAAAGCTGAATGGCCCCAAGGGCGTACGGCAACCAAGTCTTATAAGGAGTGACTAGATAGGCGAGGGGATGAGGCTGGAGCCACCTTTCAACCGTTGCCTCAGTCAGGCCCGCCAGATTCATTAGACCAAACCAAATGAAAAGGCCCGCGAGAGCCACAACGGCGAATAGATGCGCACCTGATGCCGATGGCATAATCCGGTTGATCAATGAATGCATATATCTCTCCCCTCGCGGGAGAGTGCGGTCAATCCCAAATCGGGTCAACCCCGTTTGCAGTGCACCATGTTTGTCATGGGCGCGCGGTAAACCCCGCTGTCGCCGCGGTAGCTGTTAAAGTATATGTATTGGCCATCAGGTGACCAAAAAGGATACGCATCCTTTTCTGGATGATCAGTTATGCGGCTGACCATATTGCCCGCCAGATCCATGACATAGATATCAGGTTTGCCCACGTCCCGGTCTCGATCATCGGCGTAAGCAATGTATCTGCCATCAGGTGACCAGCTGGCATAACCTTCTTCGCGCGGACTGGAAGTCAGTTGGCGAACTTCGCCAGTCGCCAGTTCCATCAAATTGATGTTGAAGTCTGGTCCATCAACCTGCTCATGATACAGCATGAACTTTCCATCCGGAGAGAGTTTCGCATGTGCCTCATAAGTGGGGTTTGAGGTCAATTGCCGCAATTCGCCATTCGCCAATGTGTAGGCGTAGATGTCTGAACTGCCAGCACGATAGCTATTGAAGAATATTTGAGTTCCATCAGGGCTGAAAGATGGCAACCAATCCCAGGATTCGTCTGCAGCAATATAGGATAGTTCATTTTTTTCGCGGTCTATCAAAACAATATCTGTATTGTTTTCAGAGACATAAACGGCGTTTACGATCCACTTGCCGTCGGGCGAAAAGGTAGCGCCGTTATCGAGGGCGCTATGCAACGGTGTCCGCTCTAACGTTGTGAGGTTCAGCAAATAGGTTCCGTGGGTGCCATCAGCTTTGTCCCAACCAATAGCGATGCCGCTCCCATCGGGGAGCAAACTATCATTCTGAAACATCCTGACACCTGCCTCCACCGCAACGTGTTCCAGAATGCAGCCTGATGGGTCAGTGGACTGCTCCAGCCTGGGCTCAGCGTGTCCAAGTGAAGTTAAAGAACAGATTGTGAGAACAGATGATAGTCCAACAAAAGACCGTTTCATGGCTGCTTCCCCCTCGAGCAATGAAGGAAACAATATAACATAATAATACGGAACTGTCACCACCGCCGATTTTCGGTTATTCGTTAGCTGCCTTTGCAGTCCCGAGGGCGTCTTCAGCAGTCATCCACGCAGTTTCTGCATCATCCAATCGGTGCTTTATGTCCGCCAGCTTGAGCTGCAAATTCTGGACGAGTTGGGTGGCTTCCGGCTTTTGCTCCTCATACAGCGAGGGATCAGCAAGCCGCTGTTCCACTTTAACTTTTTCTTTTTCGAGCTTTTCTACCGCAGCTTCTGCCTTCTCGACGGCGCGTTTAAATGGCGCCAGTCGCTTGCGCGCTTCCGCAGCGGATTGACGTGCTGCTTTTCGCGTGTCAGCAACTTTGGGGCCGCGCTTTTCAGCGCGTTCACCGGCTCTTAGCGCCAACAGATGACGTCGATAGTCATCCAAATCTCCATCAAATCGTCCCACATCGCCATTCTCCACAAGCCACAAACGGTCCGCGCAAGCATTAACCAAATGTCTGTCATGGCTAATGAGAAGGACAGCACCATCATATTCATTGATGGCATGAATGAGAGCCTCGCGACTGTCCACATCCAAGTGGTTTGTTGGCTCATCCATGATAAGCAGTTGCGGCTTCTTGAAGGTCGCAATTGCGAACATCAGTCTGGCCTTTTCTCCGCCGGACAGGCTTTCTACGGGACGATCTGCTTTATCGACCCCGAACCCAAAAGACCCCAGGCGCGCTCGGACCTTTGCCTCGATGGCATCCGGCATCAATTTGGCCAAATGGTTGAATGGCGACGCTTTGGGCATCAGTTCATCAAGCTGGTGCTGGGCAAAATAGCCGATTTCGAGCTTACGAGATTTGCGCAATTTCCCCAGCATGGGTTTGAGCTTGTCGGCCAGCAACTTTGCGAATGTCGATTTACCGTTTCCGTTTGCGCCCAGAAGGGCAATGCGGTCATCCATGTCGATCCGCAAATCCAGTTTGGTCAGGACGGGTTTTTCAGCCTCGTACCCAACACTGGTTTCCTCCAGAACGATTAGAGGGGAGGAGAGCGGCTCCGGCTTGGGGAAGTTAAACGGTACGGTATGCGCCTCGACCATAGTCGCGATGGGGCGCATTCGCTCAAGTGCTTTGATCCGGCTTTGCGCTTGCTTGGCTTTGCTTGCCTTGTACCGAAAACGCTCCACAAATGCCTCAATGTGACGTTTTTCAGCTTCCTGTTTGGCCTTCAGGGCCATCTGCCGTTCCATGTGCTCCCGGCGCATGTCTTCAAACCGGTCATAGCCACCGGTATAGCTATTGAGTTTTCCATTCTCGAGATGAACGATGTGACTTACAGCTTTGTTCAGCAAGTCTCGGTCATGGCTCACGATCAAAACCGTGTATGGATAGCTACGAAGAAACGTCTCCAACCACATCACGCCTTCAAGGTCGAGATAGTTTGTTGGTTCGTCCAATAGCAGCAAATCTGGTTCATTGAAGAGAACGCAAGCAAGTGCAACCCGCATGCGCCAGCCGCCGGAATAACTGGAGCAGGGGCGAGACTGTGCCTCAGTATCAAATCCTAACCCAGATAAAATAGAGGCGGCGCGCGCTTCGGCCGAATGTGCACCAATGTCGGCAAGCCTCGTATGGATTTCGGCAATGCGGTTGGGATCTGTTGCGGTTTCAGCTTCCGCATTCAGATCCGTTAGCTCAGCATGAGATTGCAACACGGTGTTTAGCAGACTTTGCGGTCCGCCAGGGGCCTCTTGGCCCACGTGGCCAACTTTCGCAGTTTGCTGAACATTTATCTCGCCACTCTCTGGCCCGATTTCTTTCAAAATCATACGTAGGAGTGTTGATTTGCCCGCGCCGTTGCGCCCCACGAGGCCAACCTTGTGGCCTGCTGGGATGGCAACTGTTGCTTCCTCAAAAAGGAGCCTGTCACCGATACGGTAGGTAATGTCGTTGATATGCAGCATGCCGAGGCACCTAGCACAGGTACCTCAACGCTGCAAAGCAAAGCTTGGCAAGGCTGCGGATTGTGGCTATAAGGCGCGCGAATCAATCACTAACGCAGATTACTGCATTTTCAAAAAGGGATGTCCCCATGGCTCTCGAGCGTACATTTTCCATCATTAAGCCCGACGCAACGAACCGCAACCTGACAGGTGCGATCAATGCAATCTTCGAAAAAGCTGGTCTGCGTGTTGTTGCACAAAAGCGCATTCGCATGACTGAAGACCAAGCGCAAACTTTTTACGCTGTTCACAGCGAACGCCCGTTCTTTGGCGAACTGGTTGAGTTCATGACTTCAGCTCCGGTTGTTGTTCAAGTTCTCGAAGGCGACAATGCTGTTGCGCACCACCGTGAAGTCATGGGCGCGACTAACCCTGCTGAAGCTGCTGAGGGTACTGTGCGCAAAGAGTTTGCGCTTTCAATCGGCGAAAACTCGGTTCACGGCTCTGACAGCCTTGAGAATGCGGCAATTGAAATTGCCCAGTTCTTCTCTGGCAATGAGATTGTTGGCTAATCAATTCTTAGTCGAACCTGATAAGCGTGCCACAAGTGGCACGCTTTTTTTATGCCCGTTGGACCCGCTCTGGCGGCAGAATCACCTGGACCTCGGTGCCAACCTCTTTTTGAGATGTAATTTCCAGTTTGCCACCATGCATTTCAGCAAACCGTTTCACCAAAGGAAGGCCTAATCCTGCGCCAGACGCTTTGCGTGTCATGGTCTCTTCAAATTGGGTAAATGGTTCAAGTGCTTGTTTGGCTTCCAGAGGGGTCATGCCGGCACCTGTGTCTGCAACAGACATCACAAATCCGCGTGTGGGGTCGTGGACGAGTGACATTGTTGCCGTGCCGCCTGCATCATTGAACTTGATAGCGTTAGAGAGCAAATTCAGGGCGATTTGTTTGATCAGGCGGCGATCCGCTGTGAGGCGCGAGGAACCCTGAATGGTTTTTTCCAGCTTTACATTGGCATTCTCAGCCTCGACTGCCATCAAATAAAAACACTCCTCGACAACTTCTGTCGGGTCAAATTCTACTTCATCCAATTCATACGTTTCAGCGTCCATTTGGGCGAGTGAAAGAATATCGTCGATGGTCGCGAGCAGATGGTTGCTGCTTTTCAAAATAATGTCGCTGTATTCAACATATTCGGCGGGCGAGAGCTTGCGATTCCTGGGGTCTGACATGATTTCTGAAAAGCCGATCACAGCGGTTAACGGGGTTTTCAGTTCAAGGCTCATGATCGACAAGAACTTGTCTTTGGCGGAATTGGCTCTTTCTGCGGCGGCCAAAGCGGCTTTTAATTCGCGTTCAGTAACCAAACGCTGTTCAATTTCCTTCTTAAGAATGAATGACATGCGAAGCCATTCAGCGAATCCAAAGCAGAACATAATTCCGCCTGGCGCGTATCCATAAACCGGCACGATGAAGTCCCAGCCCTCCTCGTCCGTAAATTCCAGCATGAGATAGCCAAGCGGGGTTTCTTCAAACCAGTTGAAAAAGCTTGCGAGCAAAAACAGGGTGATTCCGCCGAAAATCCAGCGAAAGCCGCGAACTTCGATATCCGTTTGCCGATAAAGTCGAATGAAAACGACAAGAACAAAAATGGCCGCAAGAAACAGCACCAAATCTGGATGAATGTAATCCAAAACGGCCATTTTGCCCCTCCTGAACCACAGTCTAGGGGCGAAACGAAAGCTAATTCAAGGACTATAAAGTGTGCTTTATCCGATACTAGTTAGCTGGTACTGGGCTAATCAGCCCCACAGAACCTAAGTCGGTGTCTTTGAAGACGCATTTCTGCCCGGAAACCCTCACTTTGCCCTCTGCGACCAATCTAACGGCTTCTGGATAAAGTGTGTGCTCGTAAGTCAGTACTTTTTTTGCCAGAGAGTCTTCGGTTTCGTTGGCATCAATAGGCACTGCTGCCTGCATTATGATAGGGCCATCGTCCATTTCAGGTCGCACGAAATGCACGGTGCAACCTCCAAATCGAACACCATCTTCAATCGCTCTCGCGTGGGTGTGCAACCCTTTGTATGAAGGAAGCAGAGACGGGTGGATGTTAATCATCCGGTCTTTCCACTTCCCAACAAATGTAGCGGTCAGCAACCGCATGAAGCCGGCCAGGCAAACTAACTCCACATCATGGTCTTTGAGGCGGTCATGCAGGATGTCTTCAAAGTCTTCGCGCGTTTCATAGTCTTTATGATCGACGCACTCTGCGCTAATCCCGGCGGACTTAGCACGTTCGAGGCCATATGCGTCTGGGCGGTTTGACACGACAACGGCAATTTCCGCCGGGTAACTGGGGTCATTGCATGCGTCAATCAAGGCTTGCAAGTTAGTGCCGCCGCCAGAGATCAATACTGCCAGTTTAAGTTTTCGCATGGCTTATTCGGAACCTGTCTCAGCTGTCCAGTCCATGTCGGAACCCCACGTTCCCGCCACACCAGAAACCTCGCATACCGGGGCGCCATCTCCTGCAGCCACTTCACCAATGGTATATACGGTTTCGCCATGCGCCGTCAGCAGCTCGGCAGCTGCTGCGGCATTGTCTTTTCCTACGATCGCTACCATTCCGATGCCACAGTTGAATGTGCGCGCCATTTCACGCGTTGCTATATTGCCTTGTTCTTGAAGCCATTCAAAAACTGGGGGCAAGGACCATGACGTTGTGTCGATCTTTGCCACGGTGTTTTCGGGCATCACACGCGGGATGTTTTCAAGAAAACCGCCACCTGTAATATGGGCGAGACCTTTTACATAGCCAGCTTTGACAGCAGCCAGACAGCTGCGAACGTATATTTTTGTTGGGGCCAGCAGTGCTTCCCCAAGCGTTTGATCAGAAAATGGCGACTTGTCCGCGTAGGAATGACCTTCACCTGAGACCAAGCGGCGAATAAGAGAATAACCATTTGAATGCGGGCCGCTGGATGCAAGGCCTAAAATAATGTCGCCAACTGCAATGTCGGCCCCGTTCAACAGTTCACCGCGTTCCGCAGCGCCAACAGAAAATCCGGCCAGATCATAATCGGAGCCCTGGTACATGCCGGGCATTTCAGCGGTTTCACCACCAATAAGCGCTGCACCCGCCTGACGGCAGCCTTCTGCGATGCCCGCAACCACTTCAGTCATCTGCTTCACATCGAGTTTGCCTGTCGCAATATAGTCGAGGAAAAGAAGCGGTTCAGCACCTTGTACCACCAGATCATTCACGCACATTGCCACCAAATCGATGCCCACTGTGTCGTGCTTTTGTGCGTCGATGGCGACTTTCAGCTTGGTGCCGACGCCGTCATTTGCTGCAACGAGGATAGGGTCAGCGTATCCTGCTGCCTTCAAATCAAACAAGCCACCAAATCCGCCAAGGTCTGCGTCTGCTCCTGGTCTTCGTGTGCTGCCTGCCAGCGGTTTAATATTGTCGACCAGCGCTTCACCGGCATCAATGTCAACACCTGCTTGCTTGTACGTGTAAGAGTTTTTGGAAGTAGCCATTATGTTCGCTCTAGATGCACCATGTTGTTGGCAATCCACACTACATTTATTGGTGTTTCGCCTCGCAATTGCCATTATGGGCGTTATAGTGGCGCGCATTCGGTTATGAAAGCCCTTATCCGTTTGTGTGTTCAATTTATGTGCTTGTTTCGCAATTTTACTAGAAGTCTCGCCGCACTAATGCTTGCCGTGGGTATCTCTCCGTTCTTGGCCGCACAAGATCTGGCCGATACGCCGTTGGACCAATTGTTTACCATACGGGCGATCAAAGTAGATGAGACAGATCGCAGCGCTGACAGGGCCAGACGCAAGGCTTTGCTGGGGGCGGAATCTCAAGCTTACATAAAGTTGTTGCAAAAAATTACGCAGCAAGAAGACAGAGAGCTTTTGCCGGAGCTAACTAACGAACAAAGACAAGCTTTGATTAGCGGTATCGAGTTTGTTGATGAGCAGTCGTCCAGCCGCAGGTACATTGCGACCCTCAATGTTCGGTTCGAACCTGACAGGGTTAGCCAGTATTTGGCTGACTATGGTGTGCCACACGTTCTGGGCACTGGCCGCCCGGTGTTGGTGGTCCACGCGCACCAAAAGGGCCTCAGACAGTATTTGTGGGATTTGGACCTGGCCCTCGCGGAGGCGAGGAGCGAAGTTGATTGGTTGAATCGAATTCGAGGGTATTTGTTTGCCAAAGGATCCATTCAAGAACGGCTAATAATGACCGCTTCCGAAGTTTTTGATTTCAACCTGGAGCAGGCAAATAAAATCACCGAACTTAACGGTTTGCGAGCGACAACTCTCATTGGTTCAAAAATTGAGCAAAATGACGACGGTGTGACTGTACTGAAATATCGATATTTGGCCACCGACAGTGGGGTCGAAGGGCAGGGTGAAATCGCCCTCAAAGACCAAGATGAGGCCGCTGCCCTTGTTTCGATGTACAATGATATTCTGGAAGTCATTGACGGGGCATGGCGCGAAAGACTGTTGGTTGATACCGCTAGCTCTGGTGATCTCACGGTGGTGGTGCCAAGCCGCTCCCTAAACGAGTTTGTGGAAGTCCAGAAGCGCCTTGCCGGCGTGACCCTGGTACAATCTGTGGAGACAGTCTCCGTTGCACTGCCGCTTAGTAGCCTTCAGATAAGTTACACTGGAAGGGCGGATCAATTGGCCATGGCGTTGAGGTTTGAGGGACTGGATTTGAAACCATACGGCAATCAAATGATTCTTGAGTTGCGTCCTTAGTATCTAATACTTACATCTTTGCATGTTCATACATTTTAGGGGGAAGCTATGAATCGCTGGGTTTTGATTATCAGTGTTGCTGTCACTGCATTGTTCATTTATTTGACCCGCGGGGTTTTGTTGCCTTTTCTTGCCGGATTGGCCATAGCCTATTTCCTCGATCCAGTAGCCGACCTCCTTGAAGAACGGAAAGTGCCACGGGGCATCGCTGCCGCGCTGGTCATCACACTGTTTTTCTTGATCATTGTTGGCGTGATATTGGCGTTCTGGCCGATTTTGCAAAGCCAATTGGCTGGAGTCGCAACTACATTGCCGCAGACGCTCGCGAATTTCCGACCGTGGCTGAATGAGTTGCTGGTCAACCTAACGGAAAACTACGGCGTCAACTTGGGTTCCGATGTGGACAGTTTGCTTGCAACCTTTTCCGACGGGTTGATGACACAGGCAAAAGCCGCGTTTAGCGGCGCAGTGAGAGGGGGCCTGGCCTTCTTTTCGCTGTTGTCACTCCTGCTGATCTCACCTGTGGTCGCGTTCTATTTGCTTCGAGATTGGGACTTGATGGTTGCTAAGGTAGACAGCTGGCTGCCAACTCAAGGCGGCCCGGTCATGCGAGAACAGCTGAAGAAAATTGATGAGGTCTTGGCAGGTTTTGTCCGGGGTCAACTGCTTGTAAGTACTTCAATGGGCGTGATGTACGGTATTGGCTGGTCTTTGGCAGGTCTGGATTTTGGGCTCGTACTTGGACTTTTGGCAGGCGTCATGTCGTTTGTCCCGTTTGTAGGCGCTCTCTTTGCGGCCATAGTGGCTGTGGCGATGGCATTCGGTCAATTTGGCTTCGATCCTGTGCAAATCGCGTTGGTGGCCGCCGTCTTCTTTGTGGTGCAAACAGTTGAAAGTGCCTTTTTAACGCCCCGACTGGTCGGGGAGCGCGTGGGCCTTCATCCTGTTTGGGTGTTGTTTGCTGTTTTCGCCGGCGGAGAAGTTATGGGCTTTGTCGGAGTTCTTATCGCAGTGCCCGCAGCCGCGGCTATTGCCGTACTTGTGCGTTATTGGATTGACCGTTACTTGGAACACTATCAGGTGAACGCAGATGGAACCGTTGCAGTGACTGAACCTGATGAGACAGACGAAACCTCGGTACAGAAAGAAGAATAGCGTTGGCCAGTTCCCGCCAAATTCCGTTTGACCTTATCCAGCCCGTCAGCTTCGATTTGAATGACTTTGTCGTGGCTCCGTGCAATTCGGATGCTTTTACCTTTGTTGACCGTTGGCTGGATAGTCCATTTCATTTTGGCGCCGTCATTGGCCCATCAGGTTCGGGCAAGTCTCACTTACTTGGAGGATGGTTAAGGGAGCATGGTGCGACCAAACTTTTGCCAACAGCCCAGTTATCTGACGTTGAACCTGGCGGTCTTTATGTTGCAGACGACATAGACCAGGTGGGCAAAAATGGTGAGCATGTCTATTCAGATGAGCTCTTGTTCCACATGTTTAATTGGTCAAAAGAACAGCGGGCGAAAGTGTTGGTCAGCGCCCGTACCCCGCCCAATCAATGGGGACGGCAGCTACCAGACCTGGTTTCCCGTTTAGGGACTGTACCCATTGCTTCCATTGACCAGCCCGATGACCAAATACTTTCTGTGATGTTAATTAAATCTTTTTCAGACAGACAGTTACAGGTCGATCTTCAAGTAATAAACTATATATTGGGTCGTATGCCGCGAACGTATGCCGCTGCCAAACAGTTGGCAAATGACTTGGATAATATGGCGTTGGCAGAGAAGCGTAGGATCACTAAAGATTTGGCCAGGCGGTGTCTCCAGCAGCTTTCGAAGTAGTAGCTTTGTTGGTTGCGGAAGTACGCTTCAGCTCCGCAAATCGTTGAGGCGCGTGAGGATCTTTGCGTAAGCAAAGCGTAACAAAGCTCTTGTACGGCATGATGTATATACGGCACAACTGTATGGAGTAGGAGTTGAGCATGGCTGACGGCGGAACAAATAGTGACATTGAGCAGACCCCGCATTGCGAGGGTGATCGAAAGGCCATTGTCAACGCTATCAAAAAACTAAAGCCGACGGACAAGTATTTAAACCGCGAGCTGAGTTGGCTTCAGTTCAACATGCGCGTGCTTGAAGAAGCCGAAAACAAGCGTCACCCGCTTCTTGAGCGCGTTCGATTTTTGTCTATTTCTGGGAACAACCTGGACGAATTTTATATGGTTCGGGTTGCTGGATTGAGGGGCCAAATTGATGCTGGCGTGGAAATCCTCTCGGATGATGGCCATTCGCCTTTGCAGCAGCTCAAAAAAGTCAATGACGTTGCTGAAAACTTGATGGCGCGGCAGCAGCAAATTTGGGCGGCCTTAAGTGACGAAATGCGAGAACAGGACATTTCCATTTTGGCTTCTGAAGAGCTGTCCAAGGACGAAACAACATGGGTTCGAGATCATTTCTTGAACAACGTCCTGCCAGTTCTGACACCAATAGCAGTAGATCCAGCGCATCCATTTCCCTTCATACCCAATTTGGGTTTTACGATGGCGCTTTCTCTCAAGCGTTCAAATGACGGCGAAGCGATGGTGGCACTTTTGCCAGTGCCGGCTCACTTAAAGCGATTTGTGCGCTTGCCCAGTGAAAACTCTATTCGCTTTATCTCGCTGGAGCGGATTATTACCATGTTTCTGGGCGATCTTTTCCCTGGATATAAAATCAAAGGCAGCGGCGTATTTCGTATCATTCGCGATAGCGATATCGAAATTGAAGAAGAAGCTGAGGACCTTGTTCGCGTTTTTGAAAGTGCACTCAAGCGCCGCAAAAGGGGGCGTGTCATACGGCTGAAAGTTGAGGCCGCCATGCCCAAATCGCTCAGAAAAATATTGGTCGCTAGGCTCGGTGCTGATGACGATGCTGTTGTTGTGGTGCAGGGCATTTTAGGTGTCAATGAGACCAACCAATTGATCACCGATGACCGACCAGACTTGATGTTTAAGCCTTACCATCCCCGCTATCCAGAACGCGTGAGAGATTTCAGTGGCGACATTTTCAAGGCTATTGCGGCAAAAGATTTTGTGGTTCACCACCCATATGAGTCTTTCGAGGTTGTGCACCTTTTCCTACGCCAGGCAGCAAGGGATCCCAATGTAGTTGCGATCAAACAGACCCTGTACCGCGCAGGATCGCAGTCCATGATTATTGGTGCACTCATTGAGGCTGCCGAAGCTGGAAAGTCTGTAACGGCAGTTGTAGAATTGAAGGCCAGGTTTGACGAAGCACAAAACATTAAATGGGCCCGCGACCTCGAGCGGGCAGGGGTGCATGTGGTGTTTGGTTCCATTGAACTAAAGACCCATAGTAAAGTGTCGATGGTTGTTCGGCGCGAAAAAGGGAAGCTGACCAGCTACATGCATTTTGGAACTGGCAACTATCATCCCATTACTGCTCGAATCTACACTGATATGTCGTTTTTCACTGCGGACCAGGCCCTGGCCCGCGATGCCAACAAAATGTTCAACTATTTAACGGGTTATGTTGAACCGGTTGCTCTTGAGAAACTCAAGTTGTCGCCTTTCAATATAAGGGACCATCTCAAGGAATTAATAGAGCGAGAAATTGAGTTTGCCCGGGAAGGCAAGCCGGCGGCTGTATGGGTTAAACTGAACTCTTTGTTGGATAGCAAGATCATCGACAAGCTTTATGAGGCGTCGCAAAATGGTGTCCAAGTTGATCTGATTGTGCGGGGTATTTGCACGATCAGACCCGGAATTCAGGGGCTTAGCGAGAACATAAGAGTGCGTTCGATTGTCGGAAGATTCCTCGAACATGCACGCATATGCTGTTTTGGGAATGGGCATGGATTGCCGTCACGCCAGGCTAAGGTGTTTATTTCGTCAGCCGATTGGATGCCCCGTAATTTTGACCGCCGTGTTGAGACCTTGGTACCAATTGAGAACCCAACGGTGCATGACCAGATCATGGGGCAGGTTATGGCGGCTAACTTAAAAGACACTGAACAATCATGGACAATGAATGCAGATGGTTCTTTCAATAAAGTTGAAATTCCGGAGGGGGAAGATCCCTTCATCGCGCACCATTACTTCATGAATAATTCCTCTCTGTCTGGTCGTGGCACCGCTATTGGCGAGAGTGCGCCAATCATGCCGCTTATGGACTACGGACAGGCAGACGATTAAATGCCATTTGATCGCCAGAAAGATCAGCAAGGCTACTTAGCCGTAATTGATATCGGGTCGAATTCCGTGCGGTTGGTGGTGTTTTCTGGCCAGACCAGAGTGCCGTCACCCATTTTCAATGAAAAACTGATGTGCGGTTTGGGCGCCGACGTTGGCAAGACCGGTAAGATGGCCCAGGGGGCCATCGACATGGCCCTCTCGACGTTGCGCCGGTTTAAGGCCTTGTGCGAACAAATGCAGGTCAGGGATGTCCGAATTGTTGCCACAGCTGCAGTCCGGGACGCCAAAAATGGACAAAAATTTGTCGAAAAAGTACGAAAACAGACTGGTTTTGATATCCAGGTGATAGACGGCGGCGAAGAGGGGCGTTTGTCGGCACTGGGTGTTCTTTCGGGCCAGCCCGATGCCAGAGGTTTAGTTGGCGATCTAGGTGGTGGTTCTCTTGAATTGGCTCAGGTAAAAAACGGCGAGGTAATTCAGACACAGAGCCTGCCGCTGGGCCCTTTGCGCCTGATAAGCAAGTTTGGCAACAATCCACGTAAAATCAGAGCTTATTTGCGAGAGCAGTTTGCTGCGATCGACTGGATCAAAGCAACTGCTGGCGAAAACCTGTACATGGTGGGTGGTTCTTGGCGAAATATTGCCAAACTCATGATGCGCGAGAAGTCAAACCCACTGCCGATTTTACATGGCTATTCCTGTCGCCGGGGTGAGCTCGTCGACTATTGCAAACGGCTGAGCAATCTTGACCCTGGCAATATTCCTTTTGGTGGCAGCTTGCCTGTCAGGCGCCTTCAGGTGTTGCCTGTTGCTGCAATAATTCTGCAGGAACTCCTGCGGGCTATTCGAGCCAAGAATGGCGTTCTATCGAGCTATGGCCTGCGTGAAGGTCTAATATTCGATACACTGTCAGCTGAAGCCCGCAGAGAAGACCCGTTTTTGCACATTTGCAAGGTGTTGGCCGAAGAAAGATGCAGGTTTGCTGAGCATGCCTCTGTCATTTTTGATTGGAGCAGTCCGCTCTTCAGGCCTTCAACGCAGCAATCGCCCAAACGTCGGAAGCTCCATATGGCAATATGCTTGTTGGGCGACATTGCTTGGCGTGGTCACCCTGACTTTCGCGCCGAAAAAGCGGTTGAGTCGATCCTGCATGGCAATTTCGTCGGCATTACGCACGCCGAGCGTGTTTATATCGCTGTGGCGCTTAATCAGGCATACGGCGCAGCAATCGATGCGCCCCATATTTCCCCAATGCTTACACTCTTGAAAATCAACGATATTTTGGAAGCCCGCATGATGGGCGCGGCCTTGCGTTTGGCGCAGCGCCTGTCCGGTGGCACTGTAAGCGGCCTGATGGTGTCTCAGCTCAGGGTAACCAAAACGAAATTGAGGCTAGGGGTGCCATCCAGCTACGCTGACATTGCGAACGAAGTTGTTGCCAAACGATTATCTCATCTGGCCCAACTTATGGGACGTAAGTCCGCGATAGAATTTCCGCCGGAGTTGAATGATACCTCAGTTGGTTGAGGCTATTCTTCTTCCAATTCAACAATTTCAATATTGCCGCGATTTGCCGTTAGCGCGAGGTCGCCTTTCATCAGCTTTCTGGCGTCCTTGCCAAAAATGTCATCACGCCAACCGTGCAATGCGCGCAGGTCAGTTTTGTGGGGTTCTGCAGCCCATGCTTCCAGTTCCTGGGCGCTGGCAACCATACGGGTAGCGACGCGGGCCTGTTCGCACTTGATCTTTAGCAACACTTTCAACAAGTCAGCCATGGGCGGCGTTGCCGGGCGCGGCTTTGCTTTGGCAATCTTGGGCAGCTCATTTTCTGGCATGTTAAGACCAATCTGTAGGGCGTCCATCAGTGTTTTGCCCGCGCGGGAGCGACTGAAACCATTTGGGACACCTCGAATACGGTCAAGATGTTTGGCATCTTTTGGGGGATGAGCGGCTATTTCAAATAGGGTTTCATCTTTTGCGACCCGATTGCGGGGAATATCGCGCTGCTGGGCTTCTATTTCCCGCCATTCAGCCAGCGCCTTCAATATGCCAAGAAACCGAGGTTTGTTGGTTCTGACCTTAAGGCGCTGCCAAGCATCTACTGGCACGATGGTGTACAGCTTCTTGTCTTTAAGGGGGGCTAATTCCTCCTCAACCCAGCTTTCGCGCCCGGTGTTTTCCAGCTCACGCTTCAGCTTCCTGTATATTGTTCGCAGGTGCGTTACATCCCCAAGGGCATAGGAAAGCTGAGCGTCAGTCAGTGGGCGTTTGGACCAGTCGGTATAACGCGCCGACTTGTCAAGTTGACCACCGGAAAGTTTATTCACCAGGGTTTCGTACCCAACCGAATCACCAAACCCACAAACCATTGCCGCGACTTGGGTGTCAAAAATCGGTTCCGGAACCTCGCCGTTCATATTGACGAAGATTTCCAGGTCCTGCCGGCATGCATGCAAAACTTTGATCACATTCTTGTTGGCCATCAGGTCAAAAAACGGTGTCAGATCGATACCATCTGCCAGTGGATCAATGGCTACAGCTTCATTGTCATCCGCAATCTGTATCAGGCACAGCTTTGAATAATAGGTATTGTCCCGAAGAAATTCGGTATCGACGGTAACAAATTCTGCTGATTTCAGGCGGTCGCACAGAGCAAAGAGTTCGTTGGTGGTTGTGATCGGCTGCATGCCATGTCCCATTATTGTTTGGCGCCTCTAATACACAGTTCAGTGGTCAAGGTCACGCTTTCTGTTAGATATCATGTTTGCGGTCTTGACAAGCAGCATGTTTCATGCGCTTTTCCGCCCAAAATTGTGAGTAAGTCTCACCTAACAAATATACGTAGGACATCATGCACGAGTATCGTTCACACACCTGTTCTGGTCTGCGCGCAGCAGACGTTGGCGAAACAGTTCGTCTTTCTGGTTGGGTACACAGAAAGCGCGACCATGGCGGTTTGCTATTCATCGACCTTCGCGACAACTATGGCATGACGCAACTGGTGTTTGACGTTGACAGCGCCTGTTTTGCTGAAGCGGAAGCTGTGCGCGCTGAAAGCGTGATCCGGATTGATGGTCGGGTTAAGGCCCGCAGCGAAGAAACTGTAAATGCAGACCTGGCGACCGGTGAGATTGAAGTATATGTCGACGAGATGGAAATTCTGTCGGCTGCCGGTGAATTGCCAATGCCAGTGTTTGGTGACACGGAATACCCCGAAGACATTCGACTGACATACCGTTTTCTGGATTTGCGCCGCGAACGCATTCACAACAACATTCTTCTACGCTCCAAAGTGATTTCAGAGCTGCGTACCGAAATGACGGCACAGGGCTTTAACGAGTTTCAAACGCCTATTTTGACAGCGTCCAGCCCCGAAGGCGCACGTGACTTCTTGGTGCCGGCACGTCAGCACCCCGGCAAGTTCTATGCGCTGCCGCAGGCACCTCAGCAGTTCAAGCAGCTGATTATGGTGTCTGGCTTTGACCGTTACTTCCAGATCGCGCCTTGTTTCCGTGATGAGGATGCGCGCGCGGATCGCAGCCCTGGCGAGTTTTACCAGCTTGATGTTGAGATGAGCTTTGTTACGCAAGATGATGTGTTCAATGCGATCGAACCTGTTCTTGTGAACGTCTTCAAGAAGTTTTCTGAGAAGAAGATCACCGAAGCGCCGTTCCCGCGCATTCCATTCAAAGAGTCGATGCTAAAATACGGTAATGACAAACCGGACCTTCGTAACCCGATCGAGATCCAGGATGTGACGGAGATTTTCCGTGGTTCCGGTTTTGGCATCTTTGCGAAGATGATCGAAAACGGATCTGTTGTTCGCGCAATCCCAGCTCCTGGTGCTGGTCAGATGTCCCGCCGCAAGTTCTTCGATGGTACCAATGACTGGGCCAAGAAAGAAGGCTTTGCCGGCCTTGGTTACATCAACATCAAAGACGGTGTCCCGGGTGGTCCGATCGCGAAGAACCTTGGTGAAGAGAAGACTAAAGAGCTTCTTGAGACACTTGGTCTTGGCGATAACGACGGTGTCTTCTTCGCCTGTGACAAGGAAGCAGGTGCTGCCAAGCTTGCAGGTGTAGCGCGGACGAAGGTTGGTGAGGACCTGAACCTGATCTCTGATGATGAGTTCAAATTCTGCTGGATCGTCGACTACCCAATGTTTGAGATGGACGAAGAAGAAGGCAACATCGACTTCTCTCACAACCCATTCTCTATGCCACAGGGCGGTATGGAAGCGCTTGAGAGCAAAGATCCACTTGAAGTGCTCGCGTACCAGTATGACATTGTTTGTAACGGTATTGAGCTGTCTTCTGGTGCTATCAGGAACCATCGCCCGGACATCATGATCAAGGCCTTTGGTATCGCTGGTTACAGTGAAGAGGTTGTTGAGCAGGAGTTTGGTGGCATGCTGAACGCGTTCAAGTACGGCGCACCACCACATGGTGGTTTGGCACCTGGTGTTGATCGCATGGTCATGTTGCTTGCTGATGAGCCGAACATCCGTGAAGTCATCCTGTTCCCGATGAACCAGAAAGCGGAAGACCTCATGATGGGTGCACCGAGTGATGTTCAACCGAAGCAGCTTCGCGAACTTCACATCCGAACAGTTGAGCCTCCGAAGAAAGAGGGCGAATAACAACCAGAAAATGGAGCCTGACGGCTCCATTTTGCTTTTAATCTCAGAACCACAGGAACTGCCCATGAGCGACAATATTCTCATCATTGATTTCGGATCGCAGGTTACTCAATTGATCGCCCGCCGAGTGCGCGAAGCTGGGGTTTATTGCGAAATCGTGCCTTTCAATAAAGCTGATGAGATTTTGGATGATTTTGGTGCGGCCGGCATCATTCTCTCAGGTGGACCAGCCAGCGTGACGCATTCAGACACGCCGCGTGCTCCGGACCGAGTGTACGAGATGGGATTGCCGATTTTGGGCATTTGCTATGGCCAGCAAACCATGGTGCAGCAGCTGGGTGGCAGTGTGACAAGCTCGGATCACCAGGAGTTTGGCCGAGCTTTTGTGGACGTAAAAGAAAACAGCGCACTTTTTGATGACGTTTGGGCAAAGGGCGACCGCGAACAAGTATGGATGAGCCATGGCGACCACGTCGATGCGTTGCCAGATGGCTTTTCGATTGTAGCAACCAGCGAAGGTGCGCCGTTTGCCGTGATCACCGACGAAGCCCGCAAAATGTATGGTGTTCAATTCCACCCTGAAGTTGTTCATACGCCCCATGGCGCTCAGCTTCTGGAGAATTTTGTCCTGAAAATATGTGGATGCTCCGGCGAATGGACAATGGCGAGTTTCCGCGAAACCAAAATCCGTGAGATTCGTGAACAAGTTGGCGACAAACGGGTGATTTGTGGCCTTTCAGGCGGGGTGGACAGCTCAGTTGTTGCGGTTTTGATCCATGAGGCAATCGGCGAACAGCTTACGTGTGTATATGTCGACCATGGCCTGATGCGCCAAGGCGAAAGCGATCAGGTCGTCAGCCTGTTCCGCGAGCATTACAACATCAATTTGGTGCATAGAGACGCTTCTGATTTGTTCTTGGGCGAACTGGCCGGTGTTACAGACCCGGAGGTGAAACGTAAGACCATCGGTAAGCTGTTCATTGATGTATTTGAAGAAGAGGCCAACAAAGTAGGTGGTGCAGACTTTTTGGCACAGGGCACCTTGTATCCGGATGTTATCGAGAGCGTTTCCTTCATTGGGGGCCCGTCGGTGACGATCAAATCACACCACAATGTAGGTGGACTGCCAGCACGCATGAATATGGACTTGGTTGAGCCGCTGCGGGAGTTATTCAAAGACGAAGTCCGTGCATTGGGCCGCGAACTAGGGTTGCATGAAGACTTTGTTGGTCGTCATCCATTCCCTGGACCAGGCCTTGCGATAAGAATTCCAGGGGAAATTACGCGTGAAAAAGCGGATATTCTCAGAAAAGCTGACGCGATTTATCTCGAGGAGATCCGCAAAGCTGGCCTGTACGATAGTATTTGGCAAGCATTTGCAGTCCTGCTGCCGGTCAAGACAGTCGGCGTGATGGGGGACGCACGCACATATGATCATGTTTGCGCGATCAGGGCGGTGAATTCTACCGATGGGATGACCGCAGATTATTACCCGTTCCCGCATGAATTTCTTGGCCGGGTTGCAACGCGCATCATCAACGAAGTGCGGGGCATCAATCGAGTGGTTTATGATGTGACTTCTAAGCCACCGGGCACCATCGAGTGGGAGTAGGTTAGTCCCTCAAATTTCATTTGAGCCAACTGCTACGCGCGTTGTCTGACCTTCGCT
The DNA here is from genome assembly GCA_017640725.1 of Kordiimonadaceae bacterium. Lineage (GTDB taxonomy): Bacteria > Pseudomonadota > Alphaproteobacteria > Sphingomonadales > Kordiimonadaceae > Kordiimonas. Next base: position 424,466 of record JAEPQB010000003.1, read on the forward strand.
CTTACCCTTTTGAGCGGGGTTTCAACCAGCTGCACCATGGCGAATGCTATGGCTACAGACACACCATAAATAATGACCATGCTGATGGCGTCACTTTTTATCGTGCCTGCTCCCAGGGCAGTAAGAAGGATCGCTATTTGCCAATGAATTAGGAACAGCGGGTAAGATATATCTCCGAGGTGAATGCTCCAGCGCCAAAGTTGCCGGTTCCCCTCGTAAAGCAGAAAAATCGCGATCAGCAGACTTTCAGTATACAACAGAAGCTGCTGAATGAGTGCCGGGGCCACAAGGTATTTCCACGGAATAAGCGGGACAATAACGGCCAGAGCATAAGCGATCAGGCCCAAATAAGGGCGTGGGGTTAGTTTTTTTTCCGCCAAAAAGTACGTGAGTGCGCCGATGGCGAAGCAGAAAGAAACGCCAAATACACTACTGTAGATTAGCTCGCCGGGGGCAAACCGCGGCGCAGGGTCTAGTGTGAGATATAGAATGATCGCAAGAACTGATGCAGCGGACAGCCCGGTCCATATGAGGGCCGTTCGCATGGAGCGCGCGCCAATGATGAACAGAAAAATGTAGAAATATATTTCGATTGCAGTGCTCCAACTTGGGGGAGCAAAGCGGATCGAACTGGCACCGGGAATACCATGATGTAAGCCAATGATAGTGATGTTGGAGAGCGCATCAACGGCGTCGTTCCAACTTTCAGGCATTCGGATGACGGGGTTCCAGTATTTTGCCTCGTCCGGGGTGAAAAATGCCAATAGTAGACCAAACAAGACAGCCGCGAGGAAAGTGGGATAAAGGCGCCAAAATCGATTGATAAAAAAGTCCCGATGGGGTGAGGTTTTCTTGTAATAAACCTCGTTCAGAACCTTTGTTATGATGAAGCCTGATAAAGTGTAGAAGCCGAAGACGGCATATTTCCCTGCGCTTGGAAAATAGTAGCTTCCGGTATGAAACCAGACGACGTAGGACGCCAAGATGAAACGCAGGAGATATTGCATAACGTCCTTAATCTAGGATCTGTTTGAGCGCTGGCTTATTAACAAAACACGGATCAACAGCCTGGTGGTTTATGATGTGACATCCAAACCACCAGGAACCATTGTTCGGGAATAGTCCGTGGCTATTCGGTTTTGCCCTGGCGTCTGAGCCATATGAACTGGGCGATCAGGCCCACCACATAGGTGATGAGGAACGCAAGATAGAAGCCGCGCAGAAGAGGGTCTTCCTGCTCAGTCACTATTGGGTCCCCAACCGGCAGGCGGCGCAGCCCGTCTGTGATTGCCGGAATCATGTGGAAAAGGAATGTTGCGCTGTACGCTGTTGCTTGCAGGTAGGGTGACAATCCTTTGAACAAATTGGTGGCTTCTGTCAGACGGCCGCCGGCGAGGGCAATAATGGTCAGTACAGCCAGTCCGTGAGCGGCGTTAAATGCACCAGTCGCTCTGTAAATACCAAGCGCGGACGCCGCGGCAATGAAGGTCAAAATCAGATAAATTTTACTGCTTTTGTCGTCCCATCTCAGGACCTTGTATGTAAAAAGCGAATATATTCCAGTCAGAATGGCGGCTATTCCCACGATTGTGTGGAACCAGCCAAATGGTGTCATTTCAGGCATCAATATCTCCCTAGGTACCCCTTGTCTGACATGAAGCTAGCGCAAAAATTTGGGGTTACAAAGTTTTCGAATAACTGCTTCACAGCAATGCGAGTTGAATTTTAGGTCAATTTGGACAATAAACCGGCCTAAATATACCTCTACGTCAGCGAGGAGAGAGAGTATGTCGACTACCGACAAATCAGTGATTGATGCCCGCCCAAAGCGGCAGGCTACTGCGAAGAATATTGCGGCAATGAAAGGCTCAACGCCGATCGTTTGCCTGACAGCTTACATCACGCCTATGGCGGTCCGACTGGACAAACACTGCGACCTTCTGCTGGTTGGCGATAGTGTTGGCATGGTCCTTTACGGCATGGAATCGACGCTCGGCGTCGATCTGGAGACAATGATTCGCCACGGCCGCGCCGTTTGCCGGGGCGCAAAACAGGCGCTGGTTGTTATTGATATGCCTTTCGGCACATATGAAGAATCGAAAGAACAGGCGTTCCGCAATGCCGCGAGGGCTTTGTCTGAAACCGGGGCAGGGGCTGTTAAGCTCGAAGGTGGTCGTGAGATGGCTGAAACTGTCGCCTTCTTGTCGAATCGCGGCATTCCAGTCCTGGGGCATGTCGGCTTGATGCCGCAAAGTGTTCATTCGCATGGCGGTTATGCCGCGCGTGGGCGCTCGGAAGATGAGTGGCAGCCAATTATCGATGATGCCAAGGCGATTGCCGATGCAGGTGCCTTTGCCGTTGTTTTAGAAGGGGTTGCAGAGCCACTGGCCCGTGAAGTGACAGCTTCCGTTCCGTGTCCGGTGATTGGTATTGGCGCGTCAAACGCTTGCGATGGCCAGATTTTGGTAACTGAAGACATGCTGGGTCTGTTCGCCATAAATCCCAAGTTCGTTAAGCGATTTGCTGAAATTGGTCGGGATATCGAAGGTGCAATTGAAGAGTATTCCCGAGACGTGCGTTCACGCGCGTTCCCAGGGGAAGAACACACCTATAAAATGCGGAAAGTAAGCGGTTAACCATCGGGCTTTGCCGCACTGTCACCACATTTAACGCAGAAACAGGCTCAAAGCAGTGCGTTTGGCACTTTTAGGCGATTGCTTCTGCCAGTCTCTTTGGCTAATGTACGCGCCAATTTGGGCAGTCAGCGACTGCGTGGAACTTGCTATTGATGCCGCCTGACATCCTTGATCTGGGCGGCTTTTTCTGAGGAGTATAGTGTGTCAGACCTTCAATCCGATCTGGTCACGCAAGAAGTTGACGAGGAAATACGCCGCGAGCGTATGCGCCAGCTCTGGAGCGCTTACGGCCGATATTTGATTGGCCTCGCGGTAGGCATTGTCATTCTGGTCGGTGGTCGCGAGGCCTATACCGCCTATGTGGAAAGTAGCGAAGAAGCTAGTTCCGCTGCGTTTGAAGCCGCTGCTGAGCAAGCGGAAGGAGATACCGCGAACGCAGCACAAATCTGGCAGGATTCACTAAGCAGTTTTGACGGTGGCTACAATGCTTTGGCCCAGCTTCGTCTGGCAGCGTCAGCTGATGCCAATGGAGACACTGCTGCAGCCATTGCAGCTTATGATGCGGTCGCCGCAGACCCGAATACGGATGAAAGCCTGAAAGGGTTAGCGCAACTGTTTGCTGGCATGTTGATGTCGCGGGACGGTGAAGACCTGCAGGGCGCACGGGCACGCTTGTCTGTAGTCGCCATTCAGGGACAGCCTTGGTACTACTCAGCGCTCGAGCAACTTGCGCTGGTTGATATCAAGTTGGGCGACAAAGAGGCTGCGCTTCAGGGGTTTACTCAGCTAACAGATGATCTGCAAACACCTCAGAGCATCCGCACGCGTGCTGGTCAACTGAGGTCAGCCATTGAAGCAGAACTGGGTATTGATCCACTCGCTCTTGAGGAAGAAGGCATTGCAGCCGAAGAAGGTGGCGAATAATGAGCGCACCTGTTTTACCTAACCATGGTTCAAAGTTTTTGCGTTTATTTACGGCCGGAGTTTTGGCCGTGTCTTTGTCAGCGTGCGGCTGGTTTGGTGGCGATGACGATGAGCCAGAACAGAGTTACGATGACGAAGGGCGTGAACGCATTTCAATTCTGACGTCTACGCAAACGCTTGACGCCGATAGCTCGATCGCGAATCTGGCCGTCGTTTTGCCACGTCCCTATACCAATAAGAATTGGTCTTTGCCTGGAGGTAATGCAGCTCACAGCATCCAGCACCTTCAAATTTCCGACACCATTCGACCCGTTTGGCAAACTCGGATTGGTCGCGGCAACGAAAAATACGAGCGTGTGATATCTGGCCCGGTAGCCGCAGATGGTCGCGTGTTTGCCGTTGACATTGAAGGTGATGTTTTTGCTGTTTCACTGGACAGTGGACGTATCCTGTGGAGCGTTGAGTTCAGAAACGAAAATGAGCGCAGTGATGTGGGCTTCGGCGGTGGTGTCGCACACGCGAACGGCGTCATCTATGCAACTTCGGGATTTGGTCTGCTTGGCGCGTTTGACGCTGCCACGGGCAATGAGTTGTGGCGGTTTGATGCAACTGTGCCTTTCCGCGGTGCCCCTACAGTGGACTCAGGACGTGTCTTTGCAATCACCCACGACAATCAGATGATTGCGCTGAATTCTCAGGACGGAACTCTGCTGTGGGATCAGGTGGGCATTGCGGAAAACGCAGGTATGTTGGGTGCGGCAACGCCAGCCTTTGATAACGGCACTTTGGTCGTTGCTCTGTCTTCGGGTGAATTGATCGCCATGCTGGGCGGTAACGGTCGCATCTTGTGGCAAGACACTTTGTCCAGCTCCCGCCGTCTAACCCCGCTGGCAACACTGGCGGACATTGATGGCAACCCTGTTATCGACCGCGGTAAAGTCTATGCGCTTAGCCATGCAGGTAGCATGGTTGCAATCGACATGCGCAGCGGTGAACGGTCATGGGAGGCTGACATTGCTGGTGTAAATATGCCTTGGATCGCAGGGAACTTTGCGTTTTTGACTACGATTGACGGCCAAGTTGTGTGCGTTTCACTCGCAGATGGTCGCGTGCGCTGGGTTACACAGCTGCAGCGTTTCCTTGATCAAGACAAGCGCCGTGGCCTGATTAAATGGAATGGGCCTGTATTGGCTGGTGATCGCCTGCTTGTGACAAGCACGCACGGATACGCATTGTCAGTGTCGCCGTACACGGGTGAAGTTTTGAGCGGAATTGAGTTACCCGATGGAAGTAGCACACAGCCAGTTGTGGTTGATGGTACTTTCCTCGTGCTCACTGACGCAGGAGAGCTAGTGGCTTACAGATAAGCCGCTGGAGAGCAATAAATGACTTTCACGCTTGCAATTGTTGGCCGACCAAATGTCGGCAAATCGACGCTGTTCAATCGATTGGTTGGCAAAAAAATCGCTATTGTTGATGACACGCCGGGCGTTACACGAGATCGCCGGCTGGGCGAAGGACGTATTGCAGACCTCGAATTTACGTTGATGGACACAGCAGGCCTGGAAGAGGGTGAGGCAGGGTCTTTGCCTGACCGCATGCGTCTTCAAACAGAACAAGCCCTGTCGGACGCCGATATCGCCCTCATGTTGTATGACGCGCGTGCAGGTGTAACACCCACAGACGAGCATTTTGCGGACTGGCTGCGTAAAATGGACAAGCCCGTTATCCTCGGCGCCAACAAGTGCGAAGGGAATGCTGTTATTGACGGCATATATGAGGCTTACAGCCTTGGCCTTGGCGAGCCTATTGGTCTTTCTGCCGAACACGGCGAGGGCTTGGGCGAATTGTATCAGGCTATTGTCGAAGGGCTGAAGGAAGTTGGAATTGATCCCTATGAGGACGAAGATGCCGACGACGAGTTCAAAGAGCAGCGCGATATTGATACAGGGCCTGTTGAAGGCGACTTGGACTATGAATTTGTCGATCACGATGAACCTGATGACGAAAAGCCCCTACGTTTAGCGATTGTTGGACGCCCCAACGCAGGAAAATCAACTCTCATCAACTATCTGGTCGGTGAAGATCGTTTGATTACCGGCCCAGAAGCTGGCCTGACACGCGACTCAATCGCCGTCGACTGGGAATGGGATGGGTTGCCCGTTAAACTGTTTGACACTGCGGGGCTGCGAAAACGCGCCCGCGTTACCGAAAAACTCGAAAAGCTCTCGGTGGCCGACACACTGCGTGCCGTTCAGTTCGCTGAAGTTGTTGTCCTGCTCTTAGACGCTGAGATCGGTATCGAACGGCAAGACCTGAAGATTGCTGAAAAGGTCGTGCATGAGGGCCGCGCCATGGTGATCGCGCTCAACAAGTGGGATGCCGTGGACGACCGGCTGAAAGTTCACCAACAGCTGAAGGATGCTCTTACCAAGAGCCTGCCTCAGCTCAAGGGCGTAAAAATTGTCAACTTTTCCGCACTAACCGGGCAGGGCACTCAAAAGCTCATGCCACTGGTTGCTGAGGCCTACGAGCTTTGGAATGCGCGCATTTCAACAGCCGGATTTAATCGCTGGCTTACTGACGCAATGGAAAAGCACCCGGCTCCATCTGTCGCAGGACGCCGCATCAAAATTCGCTACGGCGCGCAAATTAAGACCCGACCACCAACATTTGCGCTGTTTTGCAATCGTCCCGATGATTTGCCGGACAGTTACAAGCGCTACCTTGAGAACGAGATGCGCCGCGACTTTGATTTGCCAGGTGTTCCCCTAAGGCTGCAGCTTCGCAAGGGTGAAAACCCTTATGAAGGTAGACGCCGGCGCCGCCAAAAATAGCGACCTCCTGATTTTCCGTTTCTGAACGTTGACGGCCCGTTTGCGAAATCTATAGTGATTTCCATGAACAAGCTGATCAAAATTCTTGCATCGACGGCATGGGCTGCTCTGTTTTTTGCAGCAAGTGCATCACCACAGGAACTGGGCGAAATCACTTTTGCTACAGATTGGAAAGCCCAAGCTGAGCATGGTGGGTTTTATCAGGCGGTTGCCAAAGGGTTTTACGAAAAACGCGGGCTAAAGGTGAAAATACGACCGGGTGGCCCTGGTTCAGACAATCCGCGACTGATAGCCGCCGGCGCTCTTGATATTGCGATGGCGTCAAATAGCTTCCAGCCAGTAAATCTGATCGCGTCAGGGGCGGATGTAAAAGTTGTTATGACGTCCTTCCAAAAGGACCCTCAGGTCCTGATGGTACATCCCCATGTTCAGGCAAGTTCAATTGCAGACCTGAAGGGCATGCCGGTATTCATTTCTGATGCAGCGCGGGCAGCTTTCTGGCCATGGCTGGAGGCACGTTTTGGGTTTGAACCAAGACAAGTGCGCAAATACAATTATTCCCTCGCACCGTGGTTAGTGAATAAAGACACAGTGCAGGAAGGTTATCTGTCGTCTGAGCCTTTCACTGCTTCTAAAGAAGGTGTGACACCAAAGGTGTTTTTGTTCGCGGACGCTGGATACCCGGGGTACGCAGGCATGGTGATGGTCCGCGGTGAGTATTTGAGGGGCAATCGATCAGCAGTGCAGGCATTTGTTGATGCCAGCATTGAAGGTTGGACAGATTACCTGTGGGGGGATCCGCAAGCTGGTAACGCCCTGATTTTGCAGGATAACCCCGAAATGACTGAAGAACTGCTCGCGTTCGCCATCCAGTCTATGAAGTCTAATAAAATGATTGGGGATAAGGGGTCGGTTGGTCGCATGACTTCTGAGCGATGGAAGGCTTTTTATGAGGAAATGAGTGCGCTAAATGCCGTCACTTCAGATGTTGATGTTGAAAAAGCATTCACCCTGGAATTTGTAAATGGAAGCGCCGGAAACTGATGCTTTCGGTCAAAAATCTTGCCTTCAGCTATGACCAGCAACGGCCGATTGTCGATGACCTGTCCTTTGACCTGAATAAAGGCCAAATAGTTTCGCTGCTCGGGCCGAGTGGATGCGGAAAGTCTACCGTTCTTCGGCTGGTAGCGGACCTTCTGGAACCAGATAAAGGCGATATTGCTTTGGCCAATGACGGGCGCATCGCGTTTGTTTTTCAGGATCACGCTTTGATGCCATGGTCAAACGTGCTTGGGAACGTTGCCTTGCCCCAAAAGCTGGAAGGCTCAATAAATGAAAAAGAGCTGTTGGATGCGCTATCGTCCGTAGGTTTGCAAGGGTTTGAAAAACGCTTCCCTGCGGAACTGTCCGGGGGGCAGCGTATGCGGGTTTCAATTGCAAGGGCTTTGGCGGCGTCGCCGTCCATACTCCTGATGGATGAACCCTTTGCCGCATTGGACGAAGTCCTGCGATTTCAAATGAATGAACTGGTATTAAACCTGCGTGAAACGAGACAGTTTTCCGTTTTGTTTGTGACCCACAGTCTGTTTGAAGCGGCATATCTTTCTGACAAAATAGCCGTGATGGGAGAAGGCAAGATTGCAGGCTGGGTAGAGCCGGCACTGGACCGCTCTCTGTCAGCAGAAGAGCAGCGCGCGTCAACCGAGTTTCTCAATACTGTCAAACAACTGAGCGAACTGATGAAAGCGAGCGCGACATGAGGCAAGTTTACCTACCCGTCATTGCATTTGTGGCCGCGCTTCTTTTCTGGGAATATTATGTCGCCGCGAATGAAGTTCCCAAATTTGTTTTGCCTGCACCCAGCGCCGTTGGCGTTGCACTAGTTGACAACCTGCCACTGTGGGGCGAAGCGGCTTGGTCAACCTTATGGGTAACACTGCAGGCTTTGTTGGCAGCTGCATTGAGTGGAATTCTTTTTGCCCTTGGCTTCAGTCTCAGCCGGACATTTGAAGCGACGCTTTATCCGTTTGCCGTAGTTTTGCAAGTGACGCCCGTAATCGCGATTGCGCCGTTGGTGTTGATTTGGGTTGGCATCGACAATGTGGAGCGGGCGCAGGTGATCATCGCTTGGTTGGTGGCGTTCTTTCCCATCCTCGCAAACATGTCTGCAGGCCTGAAATCGGTGGACGCGAATTTGTCAGACTTGTTCAGACTGTATGGTGCCTCACCATTACAAAAATTCTGGCTTCTGATGTGGCCGACGGCGCTGCCTTATCTGTTGGCCAGTTTGAAAATCAGCGGCGGTCTGGCGCTGATCGGGGGTGTTGTCGCAGAATTTGTCGCAGGGTCTGGCACGGCGACCGGGTTGGCATGGCGTATAATCGAAGCCGGCAATAGGCTGCAAATCGAGAAAATGTTCGCGGGCCTATTGCTTTTGTCAGTGCTGGGCATGCTGATTTTCTATGGATTTGCTTTGCTGGAACGGCAACTTCTGAAAAACAGAGGTTAATGGCCGTCAGCACTGCGACCGTTTGTTGCTTGCGCAACCTATGGAAGCCGGTTACCTAGTCGCCATGATTGTTCAAACAGAAGATCCAAATCGCAGAGCTGTTGGCTACTGGCTGCTGTTCATGACTGCCATTGTCCTTCTTATGGTGATGGTTGGTGGGGCAACGCGCTTAACTGAATCAGGTTTGTCGATGGTGGACTGGCGACCTGTGACAGGAACACTGCCACCGCTCACCGATGCTGACTGGCAGGATGAGTTCGCCAAGTACCAGACAAGCCCTGAGTACCGCCTTCGCAACAGCGACATGACGGTCGAAGAGTTCAAGGGAATTTTCTACTGGGAATGGGGGCACAGGTTGCTGGGGCGGTTGATCGGCATCTTTTTTGTCGTGCCACTTGCATGGTTCTGGTTAAAAAGCAGAATTCCGCCGGGATACAAACCCAAACTGCTGGTTTTGTTGCTTTTGGGTGGCAGCCAAGGACTGCTTGGATGGTACATGGTTATGTCGGGGCTCGTAGATGAGCCCGCAGTAAGCCATTACCGGCTGACCGCGCATTTAAGCTTGGCTCTCTTCATCATGGCTGCACTATTCTGGACAGCGCTTTCATTGCTGCGACCCGCACCTCAGGCTGGTGATAAACAATTTAAAATCCTGACACACATCACGGCGACCATATTGGTGTTCCAAATAGTCATGGGTGCTTTAGTTGCAGGACTGAAAGCGGGGCTGATTTTCAATGAGTGGCCATTGATGGGAGAGGGGTTCATGCCAACGGGCCTACTATCGCTGGATCCAGTGTGGCAGAACTTTTTTGACAATGCTGTCACGGTCCAGTTCGACCATAGAATTGGGGCATATCTCCTTTTTGCGTTTGTATGCGTGCTGGTATTGAAAGGCCGGGCGCAAAACCCACTTATTAGAGGCGCAAGCCTAGTGCTGTTTGTGGGGGTAATTCTGCAGATGACGCTGGGTATTGTGGCTTTGTTGCTTGAGGTCCCGGTGAGTTGGGGAACAGCGCATCAAGGCGGCGGCGCTATACTACTATTAATAATAACATACCTGATGCATATTCAGCGTCGGGAGAGGGCAGCTTAATGACACAAGAAGACCAACAACAAAGCGACTATGTAACTGTTTATGTAACGGCAGAGAGCGAGGATGTTGCTGTTCATATGGCGACGGCAGCGGTGAAATCACGATTGATTGCGTGTGCAAATGTGTGCCCGGGAAGCCGTTCTATCTATGAGTATGATGGCATTATTCAGCTCGAAAAAGAGGTGATTTTGTTCATGAAAACCTCGCGGCAGCGTGTCCCGGAACTGATTGCAATGATCAAGGAAATGCACAGTTATCAAGTGCCCTGCATCACTGTGTTGCCGATCGAGGATGGCAATCCAGATTATCTGGACTGGGTAAACGCGCAGACCAAGGGCTGAATCTGGTCAGTTGCACAAGGCACCCCGTATAAAGCTGTTTTGAACGGTACTTGTTAGTCTCTCGGTTGGAATATTTGAATAATATTGCCTTCAGGGTCTTTGATCTGGAAGGCAAGTACTCCAAACGTTGGGTCTTCAAATAGGTTACCGTATAATTCTGCACCTGCGCTCTCTAGTGCTGCACGCGCGTCGGCTGCGTTCGATACAAATATGCCAACTTTCACAGGGCCTAGAACCAAGGCGCGCGGAGAGCTGTTCCCCTTTTCCAGTGGTGTGAAGCTACCGTTTAGAGAAATCAACTCTACCAGTAACGGTCCATTTGATAGCAGAGCAACGCGCCCCCGGCCGCCAGGAATGTCGGCAACACGTTGTGTTGTTGTACCGAACATGCTGTTAAACCAAGCTATTTCGCGATCCAGGTCTTTAACACTGAGCGCAACAAATGCTGGCGAGGCTATGGTTAACTCAGGCGAGTTGACCTCGCCTTGCGCGGTAGCATTAGGCGACAGTGCAATTAATAGTGCGATTAAAAATGTCCTCATGCTGATCCCCCGTGCAACGCCGGTATAGGCCAACAGCATAGGCGGATTTGAGGGAGCCGCAAATAGCGGAACGATTGCCTGGAAAGTATGGAGTGTTGAACGACGTCTGCAGACGTCGTTCAAAAGTAAATTCAGATTATGAGTTGCACTCTAGGCGTCTGAGAGTTTCACGACCTGCTTGCCAAAGTTTTTGCCTTGCATCATGTCGATGAAAGCTTGTGGTGCGTTTTCGATGCCCTCAGCCACGCTTTCATGATATTTGAGTTTGCCTTCATTGAGCCAACCTGCAGCTACCTGGATCCACTCCATGCCAAGTTCAGGATAATTGAAGACAATGAAACCCTGCATCTTTGCGCTGCGGCCAACAAGTAAAGCCATATTGCGTGGGCCAGGCGGCATGTCATCCAGTGTCGCATTGTACATGGAAATCATGCCACAGAGCGCGATGCGGCTGTGGAAATTCAGGTTGGCGATTACGGCTTCAAGCTGAGGCCCGCCAACATTTTCAAAGTAAACGTCGATGCCATTTGGGTTGCAGCGCTGCATCGCTTTGTAAACATCTTCGTTTTTATAGTTAAACGCCTCGTCGAAACCGAGTTCGTCTTTCAAGTAGGCAACTTTGTCGTCAGACCCGGCGCTGCCCGCCACATGGCACCCCATGTTTTTTGCGATTTGGCCAACAACTTGGCCCACAGCACCAGATGCCGCAGACACAAAGACATTCTCACCTTCCTTCAGTTCTGCAACACCCTTCAGGCCGACGTACGCAGTCATACCAGGCATTCCGAGTATGCCGAGATAATAGGAGAGGGGAGCCAGATTGGGGTCCACAGCATGGTACCCTTCGCCATCGGTAACCGTATAGTTCGCCCAATCACCCATGCCTACAACGTAACTTCCAACGTCAAAGGCGCCGCCATTGGACGCTACCACTTTGCCAACAATTCCTGCCTGCAAAGGTTCTCCGATCTGGAACGGCGGTACATAGCTTTTGACATCGTTCATGCGGCCCCGCATGTAGGGGTCGACGGACATATAACTCGCCTCTACCACGATTTGACCGGGCCCAGGTTCTGGCACGGTTGTTTCAGCGAGTTCAAAATTGTCAGCCACAGGCCAGCCTGTTGGGCGACTTTTAAGCAGTATCTGTTTATTGGACATAGTGTGCTCCCATTTTCTTTTAAGTGATATGGGTCTGGTGGCGGCTGGGGCAATCAATTTGGGATTGGTCCAATATTTAGACGCTTAAAGGTGCAAATAAAGCTTTTGAAAATATGGGGTAAATAAATACCGTAAATCTAAATCACTGTAATTATTGAATATTATCAGGAACACTGAGTATTTTTGGTGTTGACTTCAAAGCGGGGATGCCTATATTCCGCGGCTTAATGACATGCGAGAAGCGCCTTTGGGCGAGTTTCGCGAATTGAAGCAGATAGCCGGAGCAATGTTGCCGGCTGAAACCAAAGGTACCATTGCGATGAAAACCTATTCCGCAAAACCTTCGGAGATTGAAAAGAAATGGCTGATTGTTGACGCCGAGGACGTTGTTCTTGGTCGCCTGGCTCAAGCTATTGCTGTTGTTCTCCGCGGTAAGCACAAACCATCATACACGCCTCACATGGACTGCGGCGACAATGTAATCGTTGTGAATGCAGACAAAGTGAAGCTGACGGGTAAAAAACTGTCTGACAAAGTTTACTACCGTCACACTGGCCACCCAGGCGGCATCAAATCAGCAACTGCTGGCGAGATCCTGAATGGTCGCTTCCCTGAGCGCGTTGTTCAAAAAGCTGTTGAGCGCATGATCCCTAAAGGACCGCTCGGTCGCCAACAACTCCGTAACCTGCGTGTATACGCTGGCACAGAACACCCACATGCCGCGCAAGAGCCAGCTGTGCTCGATGTTGCTGCGATGAACCCGAAGAATAAGAGGTAAGCAACATGGCAGACCTTCAAGACCTTAAAGAACTGACTGGCGAAGCAACAGCAGCAGCGGAAGCTGCTCCAGTTGAGCGCACAGCAGTTAAAGATGAGCAAGGCCGCTCCTACGCTACTGGTAAGCGTAAAGACGCTGTTGCTCGCGTTTGGATCAAGCCTGGTTCTGGCAAGATCACTGTTAACGGCCGTGACCAAGAAGTTTACTTCGCACGTCCAACGCTGCGTTTGATCGTTAACCAGCCTTTCCAGGTTGCAGGCCGTGAAAACCAGTATGATGTCGTTGCAACAGTAAAAGGTGGTGGCCTTTCTGGTCAGGCCGGTGCGGTTAAGCACGGTATTTCACAAGCGATCCAGCTTGCTGAACCTGAGCTGCGCGGTGCGCTGAAAGCTGCTGGCTTCCTGACACGTGACAGCCGTGTTGTTGAACGGAAGAAATACGGTAAGGCAAAAGCCCGTCGTTCTTTCCAGTTCTCCAAGCGCTAATACTACTTCAAAGTTTTTGTTTCGAGTATCTGTTCCGAGTACCAACAAATTTTGTATTGAGTTCAAAAGGTCGCCCCCAGGGGCGGCCTTTTTTGTTTGCGGCGTTCACTTCGGATTAGTTAGTGTCACTTAGTGATTTTTCTCTTTAGTTGTCTCAATCGGTAAGGTTTAGCATGCAAAAATTCTTATTCGTCCTCACCCTTATGTTTTGTACGCAGCAGATAGCTCTCGCGGATGAATTCGAAGAAAAGGCCAGCCAACTTTTGCATTTGTCTAACTCAGTAGAGCCGACGCTTAAGGCGATGGATCGAATGATTGAGACAATGGACCCAGTGCTGTCGGAAAACATGTTCCGCCAGTATTCCGCGGCGGGGAAGGATGTTACGAAGGAAGATGTAGACCAACTGTTATTAGAGTGGCGCCAAGAGTTTGTGAAACGAATTGAGGCAAGATTGGTCCCACTGATTGTTGACGTTTATAGGGAGCACCTCACAATTGCTGACTTGGACTTCCTGATTTCAGTGATGGAAAAGCCCGAGTACAAAAAATATACGGACATGGTTCCCGCGCTTATGGAAAAGTCACAAATTGTTGGCGAGCAGATGGGGCAAGAGATCGGCTTGGAAGTTCTCAATGAGCTAGTTGCAAAGAATCCAAAATTTCAGTGATTTGGAAGTTTTAGAATAAGTCCATGACGTGGGCGTCTTTTCGACATTTACGGCAAATTTGCACAGATATTTGGGTGTTGCTGCAAAATTAAATGGCTTGCCTATCAGTCGCCTGAAAGGGTTCCAGTGCGTGAGTCCATTAGTTGCTAGCAAACCCCGATAGCAGGGCAACCACGTTGGTCCCTAGCTCATCAATTGCATAGCCGCCCTCCAGAATAATCGCAGTTGGCAAGTTTATCGCAGCAACACGTTTGCCAATTTCGACATAATGCTCTGTCTCAAGCTCAAAGAAGCCAAGGGGGTCTTCTTTAAAGGTGTCTGCCCCAAAGGATAGAACCAACGCTTCGGGTGCGTACGCAATCAGTTTCTGGATGGCCTGTTCGAGAGTTGGCAAATAAGTCTGCCAACTTGTGCCTTTAGGGAGGGGTAAATTCAAATTGTAGCCAGAGCCTACCCCATCACCTATCTCTTCCGCATGTCCCAAATAGTAGGGATACTCGCTAGTCGGGTCGCTGTGGATATTGACTACCATCACATCGTTGCGTTCATAGAAAATGGCTTGGGTGCCATTGCCATGATGATAGTCCACGTCAAGAACAGCCACCCGGGCGGCCCCTTCGTCCCGAAGGGTCTGTGCCGCGATTGCCGCGTTGTTTAAAAAGCAATAGCCACCATACTGTGATGGCATCGCGTGATGCCCTGGCGGGCGGGAAAACGAAAATGCATGCTGTTCCGGTCCGTTCCAAACCGCTTTGGCGGTTGAAATGGCTGATTGTGCCCCTTGATAAGCCACTTCCCATGTGCCGGGGCAAATAGGCGTGCCAGAATCGAAACAGTACAGCCCCAGTTTTCCGTCAATGGTCTGGGGTGCTACGTCGACGCGCATGCCTTTACCCGGCCAAACCAAAGGCACTATGTCGCCGGACCTGCCAGCCGCGGTCCAATCGTTCCATGCGGTTTCCAAAAAAGCAACATACTGCTCATCATGCACGGCGGTGATGGTCATTTTGCCATGGTCTGCAGGCACTTGAATGTTAGTGAAACCAGCTGATTTAAACGCAGCTGCAATGGCGTCCGCGCGTGTTGGATTTTCAAAGCATGGCTTTAATTCACCGTCCTTGATTTCCCCTGCACAATCATGAGCGGCGTGCTTATCTGCGTAGAAAATGAGCATGACAATTCCTTGCTATCGATTGCGAAAGTTTGACCGGCGCCTGTGCCACCTCAATGGTTGTTGCTACACTCAGGGTCTGCGCAGCAGGCGTTGTGCTTTTGAACCGAGCCTTTGACCATCTTTTTCATCAGTCGGTCCCGTTTCAATTTGGAAATATGGTCAAGAAATGTTTTCCCTTCCAGATAGTCCATTTCGTGTTGGATGACTGTTGCAAGCCAACCCTCTGCCGTCATCGTGTGGTGGTTGCCTTCCACGTCTTGAAAGGCAACTTCTATGGATTCAGGTCGGCTGATGCTGGCTCGGATACCAGGAAAACAAAGGGAAGATTCTTCCCGCTCAATTTTGGAGTCTGTTTTTGCTGTGATGGAAGGATTAACATAAACCAGCGGGGAACGCTTGCCGTCTTCTTGCAGGTCAACGACAATGATGCGTTCAAGCAGTCCTACCATATTGGCACCCATGCCAATGCCCCGATGCTCGTACATTAGGTCTAGCATTTCTGCGATGGTGGATTTGAGTTGATTGTCAAACGCCACGACAGGTTTCGCTTTTTGGCGAAAAATAGGGTCGGGAGCCATGACTAAAGCTAACTGTGTTATTATAACTTTCCTTTTACCATTGCGCAGTATTAAGTGTATCAAAAGCTTTAATGGCGCTATCTAGTGCGCATCGCAAGGAATAGCAAGCAACATGTCGCAAGGCTATGTGACTTTGGCAACTGGAGACAGGCAGTATTTTGATGCAGCCGCCAATGTTGCCCTTAGCATTCGAATGAATGACGAAAAGCGGCCGATTAGTTTGGTTTGTGATGACCCCGCAAAATTGACGGACGACGAGCGCGCCTTGTTCGATCGCATCATTGTGGCTTTGCCAGGAACGCTCGGTGTGGGGTGTGCAGGAAAACTGGATATTCCTGATTTTCTACCTTACGACGAAACAATATTTTTAGACTCAGACTGCCTGATCATCAAAAAGGATATGGATCGACACTGGGACAAGCTTTCGGGGCATTGTTTTAATGTTGCCGGCAGCAAAGAGACAAAAGGACCGTGGTATACTTTTGAAATTGCCGACGTGTGCAGCGCACTAAGCCTGGACTATATGGTGCATATGAACAGCGGGGTTATGTACTTCCGAAAAGGCAAAGAGTTGGATCAGTTCCTCAACGTTGTTCAGGATCTCAGGGACAATGCTCAGGAAGTCCTTTTTGTTCAACATCGAGACATGAACGCCCAGATTGCAGACGAGCCGGTATGGGGGGCTGCCATGGGCAAAATGAAGATGGAACCTGCACAATATACTGCAGAAGAAGGCTCGTTGATGGTGACGACATACATGTCGAGAGCGGTTAACTATGATCCAGTAAAAAACATCAGCGAGATGGAAAAGAGTAAGGGTTACTTTCTTTTAGGCCGCTTTTTGTCCAAAGGGTGGGTCAAGCACTCCACTTCAGTTGCCCACTTCATCAAATTCAAGCCTCGGGGCGTATACCGCCAGTGCGTGAAGCAACTCCGTGAATGGGGAAATATCGGGCCTAGCGAGATCTAGAAAGCTGCAAGCGCGTATCAAACATTACAAAGAGATGGGGTTCCGCCATGGAAATTAGGAATACATTGGCTGCAGCAGCACTAAGTGTGTTTGCCCTGAGCGCCCTGACCGCTCAGGACGATTTCACAACACCTTCCAATCCGGATACAGTACTATATTTTATTAGCCCTGCTGACGGGGAAACTATCAAAGGGCCAGTGACAGTAAAATTTGGCCTGAAAGGTATGGGCGTTGCACCTGCTGGTGTGGAAAAAGAAGGTACGGGGCACCACCATCTGTTGGTAAACGTGCCTTTGCCTGAACTTGAATACAATATCGTGATGGACGAAAACCATCTGCATTTTGGTGGCGGCCAGACGGAAACAACGTTGGCGTTGCCTCCGGGCAAGCATACGTTGCAGCTGCTGCTGGGTGATCAAAACCATTTGCCCCACAAACCAGCGGTCTATTCAAGCCAGATCACGATTACAGTTGTTGAGTAGTTCAGGGGACTGATTGTGCCTCATTTTATTGTAGAGCGAACCGTGCAAGGCGCGACTGGTCCAAGTGTTTCAACTTTGATGGCCGAAATACATAAGGCCGCGGTTTCTACCAGCATCTTTAACGAGAAAACAATAAAGGTGCGCGTTCGCGAGTATGACGACGTCTTGGTTGCAGGCGAGCCAGCCAGCTTTATTCATGTCACAATTTATTTAATTGACGGGCGCGACAAACCAACGAAAAAGCGCTTAGCAACAGCTATTCATGATTGCTTACGGCGTTTGGACCCGGAAGTGATTTCGGTGAGCGTCGACGTGAGAGACTTGGATAGCGATATTTATACCAAGAGCCAGCTGTAGCTGGGTTTTGCACCATATGGGGAGGGTTCGATGAAAATGTACGGTCGTCTTGTACCGCTGGCAGTGGCGACAGCTTTGTCAGCCGGTGTTCTTGCCAACGATCATGAAAATCCGCCAACAGAAGTTCAACGGTTGCACGGCTTTGTAGAAGACGTATCAGCTGACAGGATAGAGAGCGATATTCGTCGCCTGGCAGGGTTCGGAACGCGGCATACCATGTCAGACACCGTTTCAGAAACACGCGGAATAGGTGCCGCCCGCCGCTGGATCGAAGCCGAATTCAATAGAATTGCGGAAGGCTGCGTCGCGGATGTGGACGTGTATACGATTTCTGACACTGTAACAGGGCGCCGTATTCCTGAGCCAACAGAAATCGTCAATGTCATTGCGGTTCAGCGCGGAATTCTGGATCCGGACCGCGTCGTCGTTATGTCTGGTGATATCGACAGCCGTGTCTCAGATGTGATGAACAGCACTGCTGATAGCCCTGGTGCCAATGACAATGCGTCGGGTATGGCGGGCACTATTGAGGCAGCGCGTGTTCTTTGCCAAACCAAGTTTCCTGGCACAATTGTTTATGCGGGTTTGTCTGGCGAAGAGCAGGGTCTTTATGGCGGGCAAATTCTCGCCGCCCACGCCCAAGAGCAAGGTTGGCGTGTGATGGGTGTCCTGAACAACGATATGATCGGCAACAGTGCCGGCATCAACGGCGTTGTCAACAACACCACAGCGCGAGTTTTTTCTGAAGGTACACGCGATAATGAGACCGAACGCGAGGCCCGTATGCGCCGTTTCATGGGCGGTGAAGTGGACAGCCCGAGTCGCAACATTGCGCGTTTGGTGGATCGCCTAGCCGATGAATACATTCCTAACCTGGATGTAATGATGATTTACCGCTTGGACCGTTTTGGCCGCGGCGGACACCACCGACCGTTTAATGAAGCTGGCATGCCCGGTGTGCGCATTATGGAAACCAACGAGCATTATGATCGGCAACACCAGGATATTCGAACCGAAAACGGCAGAGAGTACGGTGATGTTGTCGAGGGTGTGGATTTCGACTATGCGCGAAAGCTGACGGCTCTTAACGTGGTGACACTGGCGTCATTTGCGGGTGCGCCGCCATTTCCTGCGGACGTAACATTGGAGGGTGCCGTTCGCCCTTCAACCACCATCAAATGGCAGGTCCGCGGTGATGAGCGCCAAACGGCGAACCTCAGGGCCTTTAAAGTGTACTGGCGACTTACGACGGATTCTCAGTGGCGCTGGAGCCGCACCGTTGCTGCAGATGCGCGTGAACTCACGCTCGAAAATATTGTTATCGACAACTATTTCTTCGGCGTGGCAGCCGTAGCCAATGATGGCCTCGAAAGCCCCGTGGTGTTCCCAGGGCCGATGGGTGCATTCGAGGCGCCAGTGCCGGAAGAGGAATAGGTATTGTGCGGCTTTGCGCCACACTGGTGAAAGCCGCTGACATACATGTGATATGCATTTCGCCGTTGCTTGCGGTACCTAACGGCAACTTTTGAGAAAGAAGCAGGGCTTTCTCAGCATTGTAACAGCGTATTTGACAGGGGCGGCGTGTGACGAATTCACTGGCATCCGTGGCTAAGGGCCTAGCATCAGCTATATTCGCACTTTTGGTGCTTGCTTTCACAGC
The DNA here is from genome assembly GCA_017640725.1 of Kordiimonadaceae bacterium. Taxonomy (GTDB): domain Bacteria; phylum Pseudomonadota; class Alphaproteobacteria; order Sphingomonadales; family Kordiimonadaceae; genus Kordiimonas. Next base: position 443,664 of record JAEPQB010000003.1, read on the forward strand.
GTTCGGAAACCAGGCGCAAGCGTTGGACTTGGGCACGGTCGACGTTTCCCATAGCTCCGCTTCGCTGCATTCAGAGTATCAAGTGCTCGGTGCAGGTGAATCACACTGGCTGGGCCTGCGCATTGCGCCGCGTGAAGGCTGGCATTCCTATTGGAAGAATTACGGTGACAGCGGGGCTGCGCCACTCTTTTACTGGACGCTTCCAGACGGTGTATCGGTTGGTGAGCCGCTTTATCCAATTCCTCATCGGATGCCAATCGGGCCGCTTATGAACTATGGCTATGAAGAGCCTTCGGTTCTTCTGCTGCCTCTCAAAATTGATGAGACCTTCAGCGGAAATGCGATTGACTTCTCCGTCGATGTCGAATGGCTGGTTTGCGAAATAGAATGCGTACCTCAAGATGCGTCCTGGTCCGGTCAACTGGCCGTCGGCGACATGGAACCCAGCGACGCTGCGCGTGGCTTGTTCGCTGCCGCGCGCGCGGCCTTGCCCGAGCTACCCATTTGGTCAGCATCCCTAAGCATTTATGAAGCACAGTCTCGTCTAAAAGTGTTTCTCGATGAGGCTGAGGCGCCAAATCTATCGGAGGCGTATTTCTTCCCGGCAGGCGAGGGCATCACTGAATACGCTGCGGAACAGCAATGGTCTTTGACCGACGAAGGCCTGTTCGTTGACATGAAACGAACAGTCGGCGGGCTGGAAGCCGAAGGCGGCGAGGGCGTTTTGCTGCTTTCCTTTGCAGATGGGAGTAAACGCGCAGTTGAGATTGATGCGGAGCTGCAAGTTCAAAAAGCGATGGCTGATGCAGGCGCCGAGACGGGCATGCCCGTGATTGAAGCCACGCTCCCACTTTGGCAGGCGATCATCTTTGCGCTGCTTGGTGGTATGGTGTTGAACCTTATGCCATGTGTGTTCCCGGTACTGTCATTGAAGGCGTTTTCGTTCATTTCCGCAAATGCGAAGACCGCCTCTGAACGCCGCCAGGAAGGGTGGGCTTACACACTTGGTATCTGGATAAGCTTCATGGCGATTGTGGCGGTGCTCCTGATCATCAAATCGGGTGGCGCTGCAATTGGGTGGGGTTTCCAACTGCAAGAGCCTGCATTTGTCGGTTCGCTTGTTCTTCTCATGGTACTGGTGGCGCTCTCACTTTCCGGCATGTTTAATATTACCGTGGGTGTCGAAAGTGCGGGACAGGGCCTTGCTGCCCAATCCGGCAACAAAGGTGCCTTTTTCCAGGGTGTGCTGGCTGCCCTTGTGGCTACGCCGTGTACGGCACCATTAATGGCCCCGGCGATTGGTTTTGCGCTGACACAGTCAGCGCCAGTTGTGTTCCTTGTATTCAGCCTTTTGGCATTTGGGTTGGCGCTGCCTCTTTTGGCGCTCTCATACAGCACGTCACTGGCGCGCATGATGCCGCGACCTGGCCCATGGATGGAAAAGCTCAAGGAAGCGCTTGCTTTCCCAATGTATTTGACCGCCGCTTGGCTCTTGTATGTTTTCAATCTGCAGGCGGGTGCAACTGCCACGTTGGCACTTTTGGTCGGTATAATTACCGCAATCTTTGGTGTTTGGGTTTGGCAGTCTTTTGCTGGTCAGGTTTCCCGCATAGTGGCGGTTGTGTTGTTGGCCGGGGCGCTCGCAGGCATTATTTATCAGCCATTTGGCGGTCAAGGCTCGGCGCAAACACAATCAAGCAGCGAAATTCAAGCGTACAGTGAGCAAAATCTTGCTCAGCTTTTGGCCGACGAAGAAACTGTTTTTGCCTACTTCACCGCAGAATGGTGCATCACCTGTAAGGTAAACGAACAAGTAGCCTTGTTCACCGACGACACTCAGGCGTTGTTCGCCGACCGGGGAATTGTAATGCTGAAAGGCGACTGGACCAACAGGAACGCCGAAATCGCATCCTTACTCGCGGACTATGGCCGCGCAGGTGTACCATTGTACTTGTTGTTCCCTAAAGGGTCTGATGAGGCAGTGGTGTTGCCCGAAATTCTAACGCCAGGCATTATCAAGGATGCGATTGAACAAAATACTTAAAGGAAACTGAGAGGGCCTTAACATGGTAAAAAAACTGATTGTAGGAATTGCAGTGACACTGGCGGCCACATTCGCAATCGCGGCCAAGCCTGTGAATGACCAATCAGCTCCCGGTTTTACCGGTGTTACCATGACGGGAGAAACAATCAGCCTCGCTGACTTCCGTGGTCAACCCGTCATCCTTGAATGGACCAATCATGAGTGCCCATACGTTCGCAAGCATTATGGCAGTGGCAATATGCAGAAAACTCAGCGGGCCGTAACAGAAGCAGGCGCCATATGGATTTCGATTATTTCATCAGCTCCAGGCGAACAAGGCTTTGTCGGCGCTGAAGAAGCCCAGCGCCTGACCGCAGAACGCGGCGTTTATGCAGACCACGTAATTTTGGATCCCGAAGGTGAAATTGGTCGCTTGTATGAAGCCAAAACAACGCCGCATATGTTTCTTATCGATCAGGAAAGTGTGCTGAAGTATCAAGGCGCGATTGATGATAAGCCTTCAGCGAATCCGCGCAGTCTTGAAGGGGCAACCAATCATGTGCTGTCTGCATGGGCAGAATTCTCGGCTGGCGAAGAAATAAAAACAGCACAGACCAAACCTTATGGGTGCAGCGTAAAGTATGCTCAATAACGCGGGAAGACGTTTCGCAGCCGAAAAGTTTTTTTCTCAACAGTCTTAATAGCTTGTTAAGCCTATTGCGTAAAACTCAAACCCAATTATCGTAGTTGTGTCTCGAACCGGAGTGGGTGAGAACGAACAATGTTTGTAATTATTGGTTTGATCGTCGTCATGGTGATGGTGTTCGGTGGCTTCACGCTGGCGAACGGCAAGTTCGACATTATTCTGTATGCCTTGCCATATGAGTTGATGATGATTTTTGGTGGCGCTTTGGGTGCTTTCATCAGCGGTAACTCCACCGACGTGATGAAAGGTGCTTTGGGCGGCATTGGTAAAGCGATGAAGGGGCCCAAATGGAAAGCGGATGATTACCGCGACCTTTTGTGCCTGATGTTTTTACTCATAAAAACTATTCGGACCAAGGGTGTCGTGGCCATTGAAGCCCATGTTGAAAATCCCGAAGAATCCAAAATATTCCAACAGTTCCCGCGCATTGTAGAAGATCATCACGTTGTGGAGTTCATCTGCGACTATGTTCGAATGCTTACGATGAACTTTGATGATCCCAACCAGATGGAAGACGCGATGAACGCGGACCTGGACAAGCATCACAAAGAAGAACATGAACCCCAGCATGCTCTGCAAACCATGGCAGATGGCTTGCCTGCTATTGGTATCGTTGCAGCGGTTTTGGGTATCGTGAAAACCATGGGTGCCATTGCGGAACCTGTAGAAGTATTGGGCGGCATGGTCGGTGGCGCACTTGTGGGGACTTTCCTTGGTATTTTCCTCTCGTATCTGATGGTGGCACCAATTGCGGGTCGCCTGAACCAAATTTTGACGGAAGAATCGCAGTTCTTCGAAATCATCAAAATTGTTTTGGTGGCGCATTTGCAGGGCAACGCACCTCAAGTGTCAGTGGAACTTGGTCGACGAAACGTTCCAGGGGCATTGATGCCAACGTTTACTGAGCTTGAAGAAGCTATTGCGGAACTGCCGCCAGACATTTAAACCTGACGCCAAGCGGCATATAAGTGAAAAGTTCTGAAACGCGGCTTATCTGGGCCGCGTTTTTGTTTGTAAGTATTGGGGAATGACATGAGCAGCGAACAAAAGTTTCGGATCGGCATTCTAGGGGCCAGCGGCTACACCGGTGCAGACCTTGTACGTCTGTTGGTAGCTCATCCTAACGTTGAAATCGTGTTGATGACGGCTGAACGCAAAGCGGGCCAACCCATAAGCGCAATATTCCCGCACCTTGCTGCATATGACCTGCCAGATTTGATCAGTATTGATGAAGTAGAATGGCCGGCGATTGACATTGACGTGGTTTTTTGCGCGCTACCCCACGCTACAAGCCAACAGGTTATTATGGGCCTGATGCATGAAACCAAACACAGTCTTTTGGACGAGTTGGTTGTTGAAACCCAGGCGGACCTTGCAGGTCAGGCAAAAGCTGACATCAAAATTATTGACCTCAGCGCTGATTTTCGACTGCGAGACGTTGGAACCTACGCGGAATGGTATGGCCGCGAGCACACCGCGCAATCAGTTCAGCCAAAAGCGGTTTATGGATTAACCGAATTTTACCGCGAAGAACTAAAGCAAGCACAATTAGTGGCTTGCCCTGGATGTTACCCAACTGCAGCCCTGCTGGCACTGGTGCCTCTCTTGAAGGCTGGCCTGATCTCCACCAACGACATCATCATTGACGCCAAGTCCGGTGTATCCGGGGCAGGGCGTTCTTTGAAAGAGCAAAACCTGTTTGTTGAAGTGGCTGAGGCCATGCACCCCTATGGATTGGGCGCTCATCGGCATATGCCGGAAATTGAGCAGGAATTGGCTGTTGCTGCCGGCGAGGACGTTTCTATTAGCTTCACGCCGCACCTTGTTCCCATGAACCGGGGAGAGCTGGAGACGATTTATGTTCGCTTGAGCGAAGGCCAAACTGCTGCGGATTTGAAGCAGCAACTGATTGAGACTTACGCCAACGAGCAATTTGTGACTGTTCTTGAAGGCACCGCGGCGCCTGCAACACGGATGGTGAGAGGCTCAAACAGGTGTGTGGTCAATGTGTTCGAAGATCGGCAAGCAGACCGAGCAATTGTTGTCGCCGCTATTGATAATCTGGTTAAAGGATCATCCGGACAGGCTGTGCAGAATATGAACCTGATGCTTGGTCTCGATGAAGGCACAGGACTTCAACAGGCCCCTATGTTTCCATAAGAGTGTATTATGAGTGAATTTCCCCTTTCCAAAACCACCAAGCATGGTGGAACGCTGACACCTTTTCAAAAAATCTGGCCGACTGTTCCAGACTCCGCATTTGTTTTTCACGGCGCCCAACTGGTTGGCTCGGTCAGTTTGGGGGAAGGTGTAAGCATTTGGCATAACTGCACACTACGCGGTGACGTCAACCATATCGTGATTGGGGACAGGAGTAACATCCAGGATGGAACGATGATCCATGTAAGCACGCGCACCTATCCAACCACCATCGGCAAAGATGTTCTTGTGGCGCACAAAGCCATGCTGCATGGCTGCCAGCTTGAGGATAATAGTTTTGTGGGCATGTGTGGCATCGTCATGGATAATGCCGTTATTGAGCCAGATGGCATGCTGGCCGCTGGCGGAATGCTGACGCCGGGTAAGCGTATCAAGCGCGGCGAGCTGTGGGCTGGAAGCCCCGCCAAATTTGTTCGATTCGTCAAAGATGCTGAATTGGAGAAAAACAGGGGTATGGCTGAACACTATCGCCGTTTGGCAGTTCAGCACGATGCGGACAGCCGAGGCGAAACGACGGATGTTCTTTATCCGTTTAACTTAGCGGAAAAATAAAAAAGGGCCGGAAAACCGGCCCTTCAAAAAGTCTCTGTTTGTTTTGGCTCTTAAAGGCCCATAGCACCATTTTGCGCGCTCACCATTGCATAGAGCATTGGGATGGAAAGCAACGTGTTGGTGCGGCTGAAAAGCATTGCTTTGCGTGCAGCAGCTGGCTTTGCATCTGCGTCAGCCTCTACGATACCAAGTGCAATCTTCTGGTTTGGCCAAATGATGAACCAAACATTGAACCACATGATGATGGCGAACCACATGCCAATGCCGATAAGGCGTGCGCTTGCATCAAGCGTAAGTGCTTCCACCAGGTAACCGTTAAACATTGCCAGCGCGAGGCCGCTGAGCAGCGTGAACATTGCGCCCCACCGGAACCACCAAAGTGCACGTGGTGCAATGTGCTTGCCGATTGCTGGTTTCATTTCGTCTGGAATTTCAGGCATCGTTGGAATTTGAACGAAGTTGAAATACCAAAGAAGACCAATCCACATCACACCTGACAAAACGTGAATGTAGCGAGCATAAAAGCTCAGGTCATATGGGCTGCCGCCCTGCATAGCCAAAAACATGAGGATTGCCATAACGATGACACCAACGATCACCGTGTTCTGCAATGATTCCAGAATTTTTCCCATATTTGTGCTCCCTAAATCTGACTGTCCCTGAGGCGGCACAGTACGCATGTTGTGAATGCCATACAAGTAAAAGTGAAAAAATCGTAACAGTCTCAAGGGGATGATAGGTGATAGAGTAGGTTTATCATAGCATTTGCTGTCGCCAGATGATTTGCCTTGTAAATTTAGCCATAGACGGGCAGTTTGCCGCTCCATGACTGATTTAGATCCGATATCGTTTTGCCGTGAAATGGTCCGAGAAGACGACAGGGAACGGTACGATTGCTGCTTGTTCGCACCGTCTTCGCTGCAGCCCCGACTCTGGACGCTGTATGCATTTAATCAGGAAATCGCCAAGACTCGGGAAAATGTATCTGAAGAGGCTTTGGGGCAAATTCGCCTTCAATGGTGGCGCGACGTTGTGCAAGAACTGCGCGAAGGGATTACCCGTGATCACCCCGTCGTACAGGCAATGTCGCGGGAATTGACCAATCCTGATGTTTTGGATTTGCTTGACCGACTGATTGATGCGCGCGAGCAGGATTTGTATGACGACGGCCCAGCTGATTTTGACGCGCTGGTTTCCTATGCCGATGGTGTTGGCGGCATTCTTTCTGAGGCCGCTCTGCGGTTAAGCGTTAATTCGGAAGATGCAAACCCTCTGATTGCTCGGTCCCGGTCTGTTGGCAAAGCGTGGGCGATGCTTGGCTTGGTGCGGGCGATTCCTTTTCACTGGGCGAGCAACAGAAACTACCTGCCAGATGATAAAGGTCGGGCCTCCCTTGCAACGACTGATGCGGACAAGATGTTTGAACTTGCGGCGCCATCAATCGAGAAAATGCTGACATTTGTTTCAGACGAATTGGGCCAGGTGACTTCGACGCAATGCAAAGTCCCTCCGGCAGCACAACATGTTTTTCTTCCGTTAGTGCTGGTGCAGTCCAATCTGCTTGCGCTGCGCCGCGCCCATAACAACCCATTCAAGGCACAGGAGATTGGGGTGTTCAACAGGCTTTGGAGCCTATTTAAAGCAAGTTTTAAGACTAATTTGGGTTAGGAATACTGGCTTCAGGCACAAAAAAGCCCGCCATTAGCATTTAGCCAAAGGCAGGCATTTTTAGAGTATGGTTTGATCAGGCTTGAATATCGACCTGCTCGCCGACGCCTGGACCAGTAGAAGAAGCTTCCACTTCTTTCCGCTCTACAGAGCTGTCATCAGCAACTTTACGTTCTTGCGCTGCTGACTCTAGCGAGCCCGAGCGACCAGAAGCACCAATTGACTCTGCACTTGTTGCAGCTGTGCTTTGAATATCCACATCTAATCTCCAACGCCATGCGTTTACCCTTGACGCACGGCTTCTCTCAGTCGTTGATAATATAGTCGTTTAGAGGTTAAATTTCCATTGATTCTCGCATTTTTCGCATGTTTTCAGGCACTTCCGGCAATATTTGCCTACTGAAAACCGAAAATTATGGAAATTTGAGTGCAAAAAATATTTAAAATTTTATCCATTCGAATCATTTTCGCTACTGCGGTATTGGGTATGAGTGGTTGTTCAGGACCACCGGGGCAGCAAGCGTCAGAAGATGTTGGGCCCGTTTCTTCCTATGCTAGAAACTCAATGGCCGCTGAAAACCCCTCCGGGTTAATACGTATCGCAGAGGGGTTTGAGAGGTCAGGTGACTTTGCGGGCGCACGAGCCCTGTATGCGCAGGCGCTTGCTGCCTTGCCTGGGTTGCAGCAGGCGCGCATAGGTTTGGCTCGGGCCAACGCAAAACTGGGCCTGAGTGACAGCGCAATTGCAGATTTGACCTTATTGCTGGCAGAAGACCCAGGCAATCGCACAGCGATAGTCACGCTTTCGCAAATACACGCCACCGACGGACGCTACCAAACAGCCTTGACGCAGTTGAAAGCGATCGACGAACTGACCGCAATGGAGTTGGTTCTCAGGGGCAAATTGCGTCATTTGACGGGTGCGTCTCAGTCTGGACATGCGGATATTATGAGCGCACTCGATTTGATGCCCAATCAGTCGGGTATCATCACAGACGCCGGCCTGTCATTTGCACTCATCGAAGACTATGCTGGGTCCATCGCATTATTGCGGCGCTCTCTGGACCGTCCAACTTTTGGGTCCCGTGCCCAACAAGGCTTGGCATTGGTCTACGCACTGTCCGGCCAACGACAGTTGGCACTTCGTCTAGCCAGAGATATTTTGCCCCCAGAGGAACTGCAACGGTTGGAGCCATATTTTCGCTATTTGCCCCGGTTTTCCAAGCAGGAGCAGGCCGCTGCATTGTTCTTTGACCGGATACCCAATGAGACTATTGCCCGTTTCCTTCAGAATGCGACGAATTGACTCTTGAACCCGCACGCGCAGCGGTCTAAGCAATCATTTGTAAGCACCATGCTCTTCACTTAGGGATGCAGAATTTGAAGAATTGCGCCAACATGGCCGAAGTCAGAGAAGAGATTGACCGTGTCGACCGGTTGATTGTGCCGCTGTTGCTGGAACGCATAGAGTATATTGCGCAAGCTGGTCACATCAAAGCGGACCGCGACGCCGTCAGGGACGAATGGCGGATTGAAGACGTTGTCAGCAAAGTTAAAGCAGAAGCGGCCAAAAGTGGCGGAGATCTGGCTTATATCGAGTCCGTTTATCGTTTTCTGATCGATTACAGCATCAACCATGAGTTTGATGTATGGGATGAACGTTTTGAGGGCCCCAAAAAGCGAAAAGCTTAAGCTGAACAGCTTGAGCAGACCGCGACAGTTGGATCCAGCTCCAGGCGCTTAAGCGCAATCTCGTCGCCGCACATAACGCAATATCCGAATTCATCTTCGTTAAGGCGGTCCAGGGCCGCTTCTATTGCCACCAGCTTATGGCGCCGTCTGGCGGCAATGGCATTGTTCATGGCTTGACCTTGCAGCGCGTCCATGCGTGACAAACGACCGACACGAGACTGATCCAGCTCCACTGTAGAGCGGGCATCGGCAGCTTCTCCATCAAGCGCTTCCAACTCGTTCTTGAGTTCAATCAGTTTTTGTTTCCAGTTGCTCTTGGTCATGTCCTAAATGTGTCACGGCTGCGGCACGAATGCAATTTCTCTGCACCTTTGACACCAGTTGAGCACGTTTTGAATCAATGAATTGCCAACCGTTGGCAAGGTTGGAAAAACGCGCTTCAAAAAAGGGCACCCATGCAACGCATAGTATTGATATTTCTATCTATTTTCTTTTCGACTGCCACGTATGGGCAGTCGACGGCTGATCGTGGCTGGGACCCGATTCTCACTGAGATCCCAATGGATCAGCGTAAAACCCTTTCAGGAACAACCGCTTTTGAAGTGCCGGAAGTATACGAGTTGGCTATGGTTGTCATATCGCTCACGGCTGCTGGGCCAGACTTAACTGCAGACAGTGATTACGCAAAAGCTGTGGCCCAGCATTTTGCCCCATATGCCGATCATGAATTGATCAGCCGGCTCGGAATAAATTCCAGTAAAACCGACTGGTTTTCGGCCTATGAATTCCGGGAAAATGCTGCCGCGTTTTGTTTTGATAGTGAAAATGAGGATTTAATTGTTCGGTGCAAACCCTATTCACATGTATGGGGCAGGCAGGCCAACGTTTTTGTTCGCAATATTGATTTGGTAGCGGATTTTGCTCGGGTCAGCGGCTTTCGTGCTTTCTATGTCGAACATAAAAGTCTCTATGAAGCCGAAATTCGAGCTTGGAAAGACCGGGTAGATGTTGGTGCCATGAAGGTTTGGCTTGAGGCCCGCTTCCCTGTTTCCGAAGACCACTATGGTATTGTTTTTTCTCCGCTCACAAATGGCTGGCATTCAACTCAAGGCTATGAGGACGGGGATTTTGCCATTCGCGTGATGTATTTGGAGTCCGTATCCGACCAACCGATCTCTGACGCCTACAATGCGGCTCGAATTGTTTTTACTGAGATTGACCATAGCCACGTTAACGCAGTTGCAGAGCAGTATCGAGCAAGGTTGAATTCGGCAAATGCATTCGGTGGTGACTTTTGGTTTAAGTCGGAGAATGGAGTTTACGATGATGGCTTCCGGGTATTCACGGAATACATGACTTGGGCAGTATTTGAGCTATGGGCCCGAGAAACCTATCCGGAGGCCATGCAAACTGAAATTACCTCTAGTGTGGCGCCAAAGATGACCTTGCAGCGACGCTTCATTCACTATGCCGATTTTCGGGATGCCCTAATCAAGCGTTACCAAATTCAGACAGGGGTTGTGGACATTGCAGCGCTATATCCCGATATTATTGCCTGGGCGGAGGACTTCCGAGCCATGAACGAATAAGTTTCCGGGCCCAGGCTTTTTATTACTCATTCGGCGGCAGACCGGCCAATTTCAATTGCGGCATCTACATGATCTCTGCGGGCGTCATGTTCTTCCGCTATAGCGTTATCCTGTTCTTGCATTGCATCGATATCGAGCTGGGCAAAACCGAGAACTCCCATGTCGCCATATGCGGACTGAATTTTGTCGCCCCACAGCCCAATATCCTTGACGATAGGCACAATTCTGCTGAACAGGTTCGTTCGGAACATTTTCATGCCTTCGCTATTTTCCAGATACTCCTTGCATTCTTTGATCGGGAATCCGAGGTTTTCCCACATTTCGATGCTCGAGAAGCGGTCTCTCATCAGGTAACAGGCTTCGATCAGGAATTCTTCACGTTCATTGCGCTCTGCTTGCGTGAGTTCCGGATAATATTCTCTGAGTGCCAAACGTCCGAACGCCACATGGCGCGCTTCGTCTTGCATCACATAGGCGTTGACGGCCGCTGCGAGGGGGTCTTTGGCATGGTCACGGATGTTGGCGAAGGCCGCAAGCGCCAGTCCCTCAATCACGACCTGCATACCGAGGTAGGTCATGTCCCAGCGATTGTCCCTAAGAACTTGATCAAGAAGGGTTTTCAGGGGGCCGGTAATAGGGTAGGCGACACCAATTTTTTCAACAAATTTCTTATATGTTTCGACATGCCGTGCTTCGTCCATGACCTGCGTCGATGCATAAAATTTTGCCTCGGTATTCGGGACATTCTGCACGATTTTTGCTGAACAGATTAAGGCGCCTTGCTCGCCGTGCAAAAACTGTGAATTGCTCCAGGCTGCTTGATGGCGGCGTGCTTCGCCTTGTTCTTTGGGCGACATCTTCATAAAGAAGTCAGCCCCATAGAGGGGGAAAAACTCCATCGGGATGCCCAATGGGTCGTCAGGATCAAGCTCTCTGGACCAATCAATACGACTATCAGTGTCCCACTGCATTGTTTTGCCTTTATTGTAGAGGCTTAGCAGGTCTTTTCGATCGTCGCTGTAGTTCCAGTTGAATAATGTCTCATAGTCCTGGGGCACTTCCCAGGCGGATTCTTCGAGTGCAGTTGAATAGAGTGGATCGATAGCCACGGCTCTCTCCCTTGTAGTTCCCCAGTACCGTTCGGCCCTCGCAGCCGTAATGGAATCCATTATTACCTAGTTGATAAAATTGTCAATTAAACCGAGGTTAAAAAAACAGCCGCACAAGGCGGCTGTAAGGTTGGGAAGAGAAGACCAGATGGCCTCTCCAGTTTAGAGATCGTGGGCTTAGAACTTCTGCGAGCCTTTGCCAAATTCAGGATAAGCTTCCATACCAAGCTCGGAAATATCGGCACCGCGCACCTCATCTTCAGGGCTCAGCCGGATGCCAACAGTCTTTTTGAGCAGGAACCAAACAATCGCACTGGTGTAGGTCACAAACAGGCCGATGGAAGCGACGCCAATCAATTGAGTTAAGAAAGATACATCGTCGGCGTGGTTGGTGATGGGCACCGCCAGAGTGCCCCATATGCCGCAAACCAGATGGACTGATATTGCGCCTACAACATCGTCAATTTTGAGTTTGTCAAAAAACGGCACTGCAAAAACAACCAGCACTCCACCCACGGCACCAATAAGGGTGGCTTCAATTGGGAGGGGAGTGAGTGGTTCGGCGGTAATCGATACTAAGCCTGCCAATGCACCGTTTAGCACCATTGTTAGGTCAACTTTTTTATACATTATTTTGGTTGTGACAAACGCAGCAACAGCACCACCAGAGGCGGCCATGTTGGTATTTACAAACACGTTGGAGATATCCACGATATCACTGATCGTACCCATGGCGAGTTGTGAGGCACCATTGAAGCCAAACCAACCCAGCCAAAGGATAAACATGCCAAGAGTAGCCAGGGGCATGCTCGAGCCCGGAATAGGACGAACTTGCCCGTTAATGTATTTGCCGTCACGTGGCCCTAGAATTAGCGCGCCAACAAGAGCAGCCCAGCCGCCTGTTGAGTGAACCAGTGTGGAGCCTGCGAAATCTGAGAAACCCATCTGATCCAACCAGCCACCGCCCCATTCCCAGGATCCTTGGATTGGGTATATGATTCCGGCTAGCACCACGGTGAACATAAGAAATGGAACAATTTTTATGCGTTCTGCCACTGTGCCTGACACGATCGAGGCAGTGGTTGCGACAAAAACCATTTGGAAAAAGAAATCAGAGCCAGTGCTGTAAGCAGCTGGATCACTTCCCGCAGCACCTGCAACTTCTTTTAAAGAAACATCATCAGGTGACCACAAATCGAAAAATGTTCCGAAATAGGCCTCCACTCCGGTGTACATCAGATTGTAGCCCATCAGCATCCACATCAAACACGCCACGGCGAACAGCGAAACGTTTTTAAGGCAGATATCGGCGACATTTTTGGAGCGTACTAGGCCTGCTTCCAACATCGCAAAGCCTGCGGCCATCCACATCACCAAAAAACCGCCCAATAAAAACAGCAAAGAATTGAAGATGACAGACGTATCGGTTTCGGGGGATCCTGCAAACACAGGAGTGCTGATTGCGCCGACAAGAAGAGCGGTTGATACTCCAATATTTATAAATTTATTGTTTAACATTGTATTATAACTCGTTGAAAATAATCAAAGTGCTTCAGAATCGGTTTCGCCGGTCCGAATACGGATGACCTGAGCCAAATCCAGCACAAATACCTTGCCATCACCGATTTGGCCGGTTTGAGCAGTGGCTTGCAGCGCTTCAATCGCCTGTTCGGCCAGATCATCGTCTGTGGCGATTTCAAGTTTTACTTTTGGAAGGAAATGAACCTCATATTCGGCGCCACGATAAATTTCTTTTTGACCTCGCTGACGCCCATACCCTTGGACTTCAGACACTGTCATGCCGGTAACACCAATATCTGCCAATGCATCCCGCACTGGATCTAGGCGGTGAGGCTTTATGACCGCAATAATGTATTTCATGACCTCTCCCTCACTGAATGTACTCCCATAGTCTCAAGCAGAAATTTACTTGTAAGGCGCCATACAGCAGCATCCGTGCCAAACTGAAAAGGCGCAGAAAATCAAAGGGTAAGGGAAATGGATACGAGTATTAGTGCGCGGAAAATGTACAAAATATAGAATGTGATTAAAAATTAGGCATCACGATATGGAAGGCAGGGTGCGGCCTTTTAATCCATCGAAGCTATCAGGTTTTCAATCTTGCTTCTGCCTGCCTGCGTACTGATAAATGTGATCAATAACTGCAGGAGCTGTGCATGAGATTTGAAACTACTGACAAGCGTATTGTTCTGACAGGCGGCACGTCAGGTATTGGGCTTGAACTCGTAAAAATTTTGGCTCCTCAGGCTTCCTTGATAGTCGTGGGTAGGGACACCCAAAAACTCGACAAACTGAAGGCTGAGTTTCCCGGCATTGAAACCATCATTGCAAATCTTGCTGAACGTGCATCTGTGGAAACTGCAGCAAAAGAAATAACGTCAAAGTGTGGAGCGATTGACGTATTAATCAATAATGCCGCCATCCAGTATGAGCCTCATTTCATAAGTGCCGAATTTGATCCAGAAATGATCCGACAAGAAATGGACGTGAATTTTACCAACGTTTGTTACCTAATTCATGGGCTGTTACCTTCACTTCGCAAAGATACTCCATCAGCCATATTGAATATTGGTTCTGGGCTTGGGTTGGCTGCGAAGCCAGCTTCAGCGATTTACTGCGCGAGTAAGGGCGCACTTAATATTTTTAGCCAATCGCTCAGGTATCAACTCGACGACACAAACATTTCCGTGCTTCAAGCTTTGTTGCCAATGGTGGCAACGCCAATGACTGAAGGTCGAGGCAGCGGAAAAATCAGCGCAGATGAAGCTGCAGACAAAATAGTCCAAGGTTTGCATAGCCTTACGCCTGACAATGATATTGGAAAAGTCAAGCTGCTGAGGCGGATGCTGCGAATAGCACCTTCAGTTGCTTACAGAATTATGCGGAAAGCAGGGTAAACGGCGCATGCCTCCACTTCTTCGCATCATGCTGATTCTGTTCATCGGATTTGCTGCAACATTTCTTCTGATCAAAGGCGTGACAGGCTTGTCATTTGCCGACGTAGAAAATTGGTTGCGGAACGCACGGGAAATTTCTGCAGAATATGTCGTTCTTCTGGTGATAGCCCTTTTGGTGGCCGATCTTTTGGTCTCGGTTCCGACATTAACAATCACGCTGCTATCCGGGTTTCTGCTTGGGCAGTGGTTGGGCGCTGCGGCAGCATTGTCAGGGTTATATCTGGCGGGCTGTCTGGGGTATTCGATCAGTCGGCAAATCGGTGACCGTCTGTTGACGCTGCTTTTGAAGGAACCAGCAAAACGACAGCACGCCATTGAAAGTTTCGAAACTCATGGGTTTGGCATGATTATTTTGGCGAGAGCGGCTCCAATTCTGCCGGAAGTTACCGCCTGCTTGGCGGGTGCCACCAGGATGCCATTTGGGCGCTTTTTACTGGCATGGACACTGAATTCTGTCCCTTATGTTCTAGTGGCAACATTTGCTGGTTCGATCAGTACATTGGATGAACCCCAACCTGCGCTGTTCACGGCGCTTGGTATTTCAGCAACGCTTTGGGTCAGCTGGTTTTTTTATCGGCGCCGAATGGCTGGGCCGGCAAAAGTTTGAAGGATTTCTTTCCCAATTCAACAGATAAAATGCCGCGACTATTCCTGATCGTTTGATACCTTCCTGAAAGTACAGGGAGACTGCATATGAAAATCTACGGCGAAGAAATATCCGGCAACTGTTTGAAGGTGAAATATGTTGCGGACTATCTGGGGCTTTCTTACGAATGGATAGATGTTGACATTGTTGCGGGTGGTTCGCGAACGCCCGAAATGTTGTCTAAAAACCCTGCCGGCCAGGTTCCCTTTGTTGAGTTTGACGATGGCAGAATTCTGTCCCAATCAAACACGATCATACAATTTTTGGCAGAAGAGTCTGATTTGATTCCTGAAGACCCATTCCTGCGCGCAAAAATGATGGAATGGATGTTTTGGGAGCAATACAGCCATGAGACTGCCATAGCGGTTGCAAGGTTTCGGGTGATCTATCAGGGGCAGGCGGTCGAAGATCTGGATCCGCAATTGGTCGCTAAGGGCAACGCCGCACTTGATTTGATGGAGAAGCATCTTATCAACCAGGAATGGTTTGTAGGTGAAAGGCTCTCTCTCGCAGACGTTGCGCTCGTGGCATACACCCAGTTTGCCGAACAGCCAGGTTTTTCTCTTGAAGCGAGACCCAATGTTCGGGCGTGGGTGCCAAGGGTTAAAGCGGCGCTCAATTGCGCTTAAGATTTGGTCATCTCTAACAAGGCCGTCATAGCATCTTCTGCTCGGTCTTCAGGAATGAAAAGATGATCGTGGTAAAATCCAGAAACTGGATTTACCCCCATTCCCAGGCCGGCCAATTTTGTGGTGACCCTAGCGAGAAACCCGACAGCATCCAGAGCTGAGTGCACATTCAAGGTGATCTTGCGGCAGGGAAACTCAAATGGCAGACCCGCTTGAACTGCCACTTTTTGTTCCAGGATAAGTGTCGTACCTTCCTGTTCCTCGAATTGCATTAGGGCTTTTACCGGTTTCGTATCAAAATCTTTAGGAACCGTAACAAACACATAGGTTTGTGGATGCAAAACCGGCTCCATGGACCGAATGAGGGTTTCTAGGTTGTATTCGCCTGACATGCCAATGTCCCTGTGGTTGCTACCGCGCCCGGCAGGCGTTGATTTCTCTTGGTTCCGTGGTTCTATTGGATGCCTGCCAGCAGTCTTCATAAATTGAACAATAACAAATACTTACATCCAAACCTTGTTCCCAGGATTCAGCAAGTTGTTGTGTTCTTGGCTCCCATGGCACCGAAAAGAAAACGGCTTCTTCGTCGGCAGACATAACACCGGAATCAATGACACTCGTGCGATAAAGTTCGTAGCTGAACGCCTTTTCTTTGCCCAGAGTTGCCAAAATAACGTTGTCCAACTCTTTGAATTGCTGGCCGTTGAATGTCACCTGGAGATTTTGGATGCGAGCAGGGCCAACACCCTTGTTGGCCACCACAATGGCATAACCGTCTTCATTGTATCGTTGGCTGATGGAGATATAGGGCCACACGTCGGCCTTTTGCTCTGCTCGAACTGCAAGTGCTTCATAGAGCGAAACAAGAAGTGCAAGGAACGAGAAGGCAAGTGCGAGCATCGACATATAGGCCGTAGGTGTCATTTTGCCTTTTGATTGAATTTCTTCTTCAGCTGCTTCAGGCAGTTCTGTCACGACGAATGTCTCCCACCAAAACCAAACAGTGTGTTCGTTCAGGACCAGCTTATGGACAGAATGGGATGAATGTAAAGAAGGTGGCGGGCAGGGTGGGATTCGAACCCACGAAGGGCTTGCACCCTTGCCGGTTTTCAAGACCGGTGCATTCAACCGCTCTGCCACCTGCCCTTAGGTGCTTGCGATGAAGCTGCGAGGGGTTTTAGCGGCAGTTTTTGCTGCCGTCCAGTCTAAATTTTGCAGATCGTGAAAATGCTGCAAAAAACCTGTGTAATTCAGCGTCATTCGCCTTGCTATGGGGGGCGTGACTTGTTAGAAATATGGGTCTGTAGCCACAATATCTCGGGGGTAACGGGGGCAATTGGGGCTATATCTTTGTTTCAGCGTACGCAGGCGTGCCTGCCCACTCAAAGGGGTCTTTGCTGGTGAGCGATAACACACCCATTCCGCCAGAAGAGCGAGATATCCAGCCCATTAAAATTGAAGACGAGATGAAGGCATCGTACCTCGATTACGCCATGAGCGTCATCGTGTCACGCGCTCTGCCGGACGCGCGAGATGGCCTCAAGCCGGTCCATCGCCGTATTCTCTATTCGATGCATGAAAACGGATACGAGTGGAACAAGCCGTTCCGCAAATCTGCCCGTATTGTCGGTGACGTTATGGGTAAATATCACCCGCACGGTGATAGCGCGATTTATGACGCCCTTGTGCGCATGGCGCAGGACTTCTCCATGCGGGCGCCGCTCGTCGATGGGCAGGGTAACTTTGGTTCCATGGACGGCGACAATGCGGCGGCCATGCGTTACACCGAAGCGCGAATGGACAAAGTGGCGTCCGTACTGCTTAACGATATTGAGAAAGATACCGTTGCATTCCGGCCCAACTACGACGAAAGCGAAAGCGAGCCCGTTGTTTTGCCGGCGAGATTTCCAAATCTGCTGGTTAACGGCGGTACGGGCATTGCCGTGGGTATGGCAACCAACATCCCGCCGCACAATATCACGGAAGTTATCGACGGTGTATTTGCGCTGATCGATAACCCTGAGATCGACACACTCGGTTTGATGGAGCATGTGAAAGGCCCTGATCTGCCTACTGGTGCAAGCATTTTGGGTGCTGGCGGCATCAGGCAGGCCTATGAGACCGGCAAAGGCTCCATCACGATCCGAAGCAAAACTCATATCGAGGAAGTGCGCAAGGACCGCGAAGCCATCATAATCACCGAAGTGCCGTTCCAAGTGAACAAATCTTCGATGATCGAAAAAATTGCGGAGTGTGTTCAAACCAAGCGCATTGAAGGTATCGCCGATATTCGGGACGAAAGTGACCGCGATGGCGTTCGGGTTGTTATTGAGCTCAAGCGGGACGGTGTTCCTGACGTGATCCTGAACCAGCTTTATCGTTTTACGCCGGTCCAAACCAGCTTCGGCATCAATATGCTGGCGATCAATGGCGGCAAGCCGGAGCAAATGACGCTTAAGGCTGTCCTACAGGCCTTCATCGATTTTCGTGAAGAAGTCATCACACGGCGCACCAAGTTTGAGCTGAATAAAGCACGAGACAGGGCCCATATTATGGTTGGCCTAGTCACGGCTGTTGCCAATATTGATGAAGTTGTCGCAATTATCCGTGGCGCTTCTTCACCAGCAGCTGCGCGCGAGGCTTTGGCTGCCAAAAAGTGGGATGCAGCCGATGTGTTGCCGTATCTTGAGCTGATCAATGAGGCGGGGCGTGCGAACGATGACGGCACCTATCAGCTGTCAGAAATTCAGATCAAGGCGATTCTGGACCTACGCCTGCACCGCCTGACCGCTCTCGGCCGCGATGAAATAGGCGGCGAACTTGAAACACTGGCTCAGAAAATTCGCGAATATCTGGAAATTCTGCAGTCGCGTGACCGGCTATTTGAAGTTCTCCGTGAAGAACTACAGGACGTTCGCGACGAATTCGGAGACGAGCGCCGCACAGAGATTGATCTGAACGCCGTTGGCGCGTTTGAGGATGAAGACCTGATCGCGCGCGAAGACATGGTGGTGACGGTCACGCACTCGGGTTACATCAAACGAGTGCCGCTTTCCACATATCGGGCGCAGCGGCGGGGCGGCAAAGGCCGCTCTGGCATGCAAACCAAAGAAGAGGATTTCCTCTCTACATTGTTTGTTGCTGACACGCACACGCCAGTTCTGTTCTTCTCTAACCTTGGCCAAGTTTACAAAATGAAGGTGTGGAAGCTGCCACTGGGCACACCTCAATCCAAAGGCAAGGCAGTTATAAATATGCTTCCATTGAAGCAGGGCGAAACGATCGCCACCATTTTGCCACTTCCAGAAGACGAAGAAAGCTGGGAAGACCTGCATGTTATGTTCGCAACAGCGAAAGGCAACGTGCGCCGCAATAAATTGTCCGATTTCTCTAACGTTATGGCCAATGGTAAAATTGCCATTCGGTTCGCAGATGAAGACGACAAGCTTATTGGTGTTGAAGTCTGCACAGAAGACGACGACGTGCTGTTGGCCGCTAGCGGCGGCCGGGCTATTCGGTTTAAAGCCACCGATGTAAGGCTATTCGTTGGCAGAACGTCTACGGGCGTTCGCGGTATGAAGTTCGGTGATGATGAAGAAGTTGTCTCCATGTGCATCATCAACGGCACCGACGCTTCTGTTGATGAGCGGAACGCATATCTGCGGGCGGCACCTTGGAAATCAGAGCCTGGTGAGCAGACACTGTCCGACGAGCGCATGGCCGAACTAGAGGCGACCGAACAATTTGTGCTCACGGTCGCTGCTAACGGGTTTGGCAAGCGTACCAGCAGCCATGAATATCGTCTTACCAATCGTGGCGGGCAGGGTATCTGGAACGTGCCGTCAAGTGAGGATATGAGGGCTGAAATTGGTGCTGTGGTCGGCGCATTCCCGATCACAGAAGCTGAACAGCTCATGATGGTGACGGACCAGGGCAAACTGATCCGCACGCCTGTTCATGATGTTCGGATTGCTAGTCGAAACACAAAGGGTGTGACGCTGTTTAAAGTCGCTGACGACGAAACAATTGTGTCAGTGGCCAAGCTTCAGGAAACCGAAGAAGAAGATGTTTCTGACGAAGCCGACGCGGAGAACATGGAGGCAGAAGCATCCTCTGAAACTGAGTAATATCAGCTTCTTAAAAAGCTTTGTTAATTTATCAAAAGAAGAGTAATTGCGCCGGCAGCCAGCACGCTGCCGGCGATTTTGTTGGCGAGGGACAGTTTGTTTTTTTGCGTCAGCCACTTCTTGGCTTTTGCCGCTATCAGAACCCACGTCATGTCAAGCACCGCAGCAACGGTCAGGAAAGTTGCCGACAAAACTAATAGCTGAGGTTTTACAGGTAGGTCGCTACTAACGAATTGCGGAAAGAAAGCCGCAAAAAACAGGATAGTTTTTGGACTGGTGAAGCAAATGAGGGCCGATTTGCTGAAGCTCATCCACAAGGGCGCAGCAGCTGGAGGCAAGTCGGTATGGCCAATATCCACCGGTTTCAGGAAAGCCTGAACAGATAAATACAACAAATACAAGACGCCAGCATACCGTATACCGGTGAGAACATGGGTTGGCAGTTCTGCAACAGCGGCAAATCCAAAGTAATTGATTGCAAGGTAAATCAGGCTAACCAACGTTGCACCGGCCACGACTGCAACACCATGTTTTGGCCCATCTCGCAAGGATTCCGCCACAATAAGGCTGACGATTGGGCCTGGTGTGAAGATAAAGCCGACCGTTGCTGCCACAAAAAGCAACCAAAGTGTGGGGTCTATTGTCACTGCAGAATCTGTCCACTCACAATTACGGCACCGATTTGCCTTGAGTTTTTACCCATATTCGGGAATGTTGCCGCAAAGCAATAAGCAAAATTGCACCTTTCGCATGAGGAAAGCCATGGCAAAAGAACGCGTTGGCGTCTACCCCGGAACCTTTGACCCCATCACCAATGGCCATTTGGATATTATTAAGCGCGGCCTAGGCCTCGTAGACAGGCTGGTTATTGGTGTGGCAACCAACCCAAGCAAAAATCCACTGTTTACTTTGGAAGAACGCGTCGCAGTCGTCGAACGCGAGACGCGGGAGATGGGCAAAGAAGCTGGGGTTCATATCGAAGTTGTGCAGTTTGACGAACTATTGATGAAGTTTGCTGAACGAGTTCAAGCAGACTTTATTATTCGTGGCTTGCGAGCTGTGGCCGACTTCGAATACGAGTTCCAAATGACGGGAATGAACTATCAAATCAACCCCAACATTGAGACAGTGTTTTTGATGGCCGACCCGAAATTCCAGACGATTGCGTCACGACTTGTTAAAGAGGTGGCGATTTACGGCGGCAACATCGCCTCATTTGTCCCAGAACAGGTGGCGTCTGAAGTTGTCGAAAAAGTTCAAGCCATTTCAAAGACATAAGCTGGTTTTATTTGTATGATGATTAGACTGTTTGCACTTCTCACTCTTTTGATAGGGGTTGGTATGACCGAAGAAACTGAAGCCCAAGAACTTGACCTCGAGAATACCCTGTACATGGATATTGAGTTTGGTCGGGTGGTGATTGCAATGCGACCCGATGTGGCGCCAAAGCATGTGGCGCGCATCAAGGAACTTACCCGTGAAGGGTTTTATGACGGGCTTGCATTTCACCGAGTGATTCCAGGGTTTATGGCTCAAGGTGGTGATCCACTTGGTAATGGTACAGGGGGGTCCGGGCAAAATGTCGCGGCTGAGTTCAGCCGCCTTCCGCATGTGCGAGGGACAACGTCCATGGCGCGGGCAACAGACCCCGACAGTGCTGACAGCCAGTTCTTCATCTGTTTCGTACGCTGTGCAGCTCTGGACTATGAATATACGGTTTGGGGCCGAGTTGTTGCAGGTATGGAGTTCGTTGATCAAATTGCTGTCGGTGAACCACCACGCAATCCAACGTCCATCGTAAAAATGCAGGTGGCGGCAGACGCCAAGGAATAAGTCTGATGGCGGGCAAGTACCCCAATCGCTTCAAAGAGCTGCCTCTCTACGACGGCAGGTTTGACGCGTACAAACTATCCGCCCAAGAATCTGACGTACTGTTTGCAAATTATCCGGCGGGAACAAATATCCCGCCACATACTCATGACACTGATAACTATGGTGTTATTACACGCGGAGAACTCATCCTGACGATAGGAAACGAGATCACGCGACACGGTCCCGGCGACTGGTATCATGTGCCAGCGGGTGCAGTACACTCAGCGATTTTTAAGGTCGAAACCGACGAAATCGAATTCTGGTTCGAACCCAAATAGAAAATTCAAATCGCTGTAAGGCTTGGCTTGCCCTGAATAGAGCAGTGAGCTAAAAGCCGCGCCATGGATATAGAGCTTTTCGACTTTCAGTTGCCCAATGAGCAAATTGCATTGCGCCCTGTTTCGCCGCGGGATAGCGCTAGAATGCTGCTCGTCGACGGTGATGCTATCGATGATGCCCATGTAAGTGATCTGCCACAGTTGCTGTTGCCAGGTGATGTGTTGGTGTTCAACGATACCCGTGTCATCCCGGGAAGGCTGACTGGCAAACGCGGCGAAGCAAAGATACAAGTTACCTTGCATAAGCGGGTAACGGACATCGTTTGGCGCGTGTTTGCCAAACCTGCCAAAAAGGCGCGATTGGGAGACGTGATCGACTTCGATGGCCTTGAAGCTGAAGTGATTGCGGTAGGCGAAGACGGGGAACGCACACTGGCTTTTAAGCTCGAAAACGATGCTATGAGCGCAGCGCTTGAAAGCCATGGCGTAATGCCGCTGCCGCCTTATATTGCTGCCCAAAGAGCTGTCGATGAAGCAGACAAAGCAGACTATCAAACAGTTTATGCAGAGAATGATGGGGCCGTAGCAGCCCCAACGGCGGGCCTGCACTTCACACCGGAACTGCTGGAAAGGCTCCGCAGCAAAGGCGTTCATTTTGCTCATGTAACGTTGCATGTTGGAGCTGGTACTTTCCTGCCCGTGAAGGTGCAAAATACAGACGACCATAAAATGCATAGTGAATGGGGTGAGATTTCCCAAGAAACGGCAAGCCTGCTCAATCAGGTACGAGAGAATGGCGGCCGTATCGTATCGGTTGGAACGACATCACTTCGATTATTGGAAAGCGCGGCAACTGAAAAGGGAACAGTGGAACCGTTTTCAGGCGATACTGATATTTTCATTACGCCAGGGTATCGCTTCAAAGCCGTTGATATGTTGATGACCAATTTTCATTTGCCTAAGTCTACATTGTTTATGCTTGTATCAGCATTGGCTGGCATGAAGGAAATGCGCGCTGCCTATAATTATGCGATTGAGCATGGCTACCGCTTTTACTCTTATGGCGACAGCAGCCTTTTGACGATGAAACGAGATAATTCATGAGCCAGCGCTTCAACTTCCAGATTGATGCAACAGACGGTCCCGCCCGTACCGGGCGAATTCAGATGCTGCGCGGAGACATTCGTACGCCAGCATTCATGCCGGTTGGAACGGCAGGTACTGTAAAAGCCATGTTGCCGGAAAATGTCCGTTCAACGGGCGCCGATATATTACTTGGCAACACCTATCATTTGATGTTGCGCCCTACGGCGGAGCGGGTTCACAAGCTGGGTGGGCTTCACAAATTCATGAACTGGGACCGTCCAATATTGACAGACTCAGGCGGGTTTCAGGTTATGTCGCTCACCGAACTCAGAAAGATGAGTGAAGAAGGGGTGAAGTTTCAGTCTCATCTGGACGGCAGCAAAATCATGCTCACGCCAGAGCGTTCAATGGAAATCCAACGGCTTCTGGGGTCTGACATCGTAATGTGCTTCGACGAATGTACGCCTTTCCCTGCCACGCATGAAGAGGCTGAAAAGTCTATGGAACTTTCGATGCGTTGGGCGAAGCGATCCAGGACAGGGTTTGATGTTGGAGAAGAACATGCCGCTCGCTCAGCATTGTTCGGCATTGTGCAGGGGGGCGTCTACGAGGATTTGCGTGAGCGTTCAATCGGCGCCCTGACAGACATTGGTTTTGACGGGTACGCCGTAGGTGGTCTGGCAGTGGGCGAAGGTCAAGAGACCATGTTTGACGTGCTGGACTTCACCATGCCGAAAATGCCGACAGCGACGCCGCGCTATTTGATGGGGGTGGGGAAGCCTGATGACATCATTGGGGCGGTAGAGCGCGGTATCGACATGTTTGATTGCGTTATGCCAACCCGCTCTGGTCGTACTGGGCAGGGCTTCACCCGCCGCGGCGCAATCAACATGAAAAACGCGCGCCACAAAGACGATACGCGGCCGATTGATGAAGAGTGCAGTTGCCCTGCATGCACGCAGTACAGCCGGGCGTATGTGCATCATTTGATTAAATCGGGTGAAATTTTGGGCGCGATGCTACTGACGTGGCATAATCTGCAATTCTATCAGGATTTGATGGCTGGTTTGCGTGATGCAATTGCGGAAGGCAGGCTGGCCGAGCATGCTAATGCCTTCAGGACAAGATATGCCGAGGGCGACATCGAACCAATTTAGGGGCGCAAACCTGCACAATTTAGCTATGCACGAGAAATATTTCATTTTTTTGTGCGTCCAGTGATAGTTTTGCTTGACCGGGTGAGATGATCCACCTATGTTCCGCCGCGTTCGAGGGCAAGCCCTATGAACACCCTCATTGAGGGCCCGTAGCTCAGCTGGTAGAGCAACTGACTTTTAATCAGTAGGTCACAGGTTCGAACCCTGTCGGGCTCACCATTTCCAAAGGTCGACGCGTTGGCGCCGGCCTTTTTTATTTTTAGAACTTTCGTTAGCGCATCAATAGCGCAAATCCTTGCTTTGCCTTGAAAATGACGTGATTGCAGGGTTGTTTCTAACTGTCAGTCAGCCTAGTCTATCGGCAATGATTTCGGGGAGAATTAGACCGATGAGTTTTGCGTCGTTTTTGCGTGCTTTAGTATTGGCATGTTTTGGTTTGAGTTATGCCGTTGCAGGCCAAGAGGCCACAGAAGCGCAGCAAAAAGACCCGGAATTTGAGGCCTGGCTGGAAGCGGTGCGAGTGGAAGCTCGCGACCGCGGAATTTCTGAAAACACCATTGAAGCCGCGCTCACTGACGTTACACCCATTGTTCGTGTCATCAAGCGCGACCGGAACCAACCCGAAGTGAAACAGACTTATGCGCGGTACCTGAAAGCGCGGGTAAGCGATTGGCGCAAATCCAAAGGCGCACAGGCAATTGTCGATAATGCCGAATCACTTTCAGCTGCTGCGCAAAAATATGGTGTTCAGGAAAGATTTATCGCCGCGATTTGGGGAGTTGAAACCAATTATGGCACGGTGCCCCTGACATATTCCGTGTTTGATGCCGTGGCGACTCTCGCATATGACAAACGCCGCGGCCCCAGGTTTCGCCGTGAACTCTTCGCGGCTTTAGAAATTCTCGATAAGGGCATGACATCTTTTGACAAACTCAAGGGTTCTTGGGCAGGAGCCATGGGGCAACCGCAGTTTATGCCCGAAAATTATTTGAAGTACGCAGTCGATATGGACGGAGACGGCGAGCGCGATATTTGGGAAAATCGGGCTGATGTACAGGGTTCCATCGCGAACTATCTAAAGTCGTTCGGTTGGCGTGATGACCAGACTTGGGGGCGTAAAGTGAAGTTGCCGGCTGGCGGTGAAACAAGTTTGATCGCACCGCAAGAAGCCGGTGTTGAACCTGACAGACAATGCAAGCGTTTCAAAACAATGAACGTGTGGCGAGACCTGCAGGATTGGCAGGCTTTAGGGGTGCGTCGTCTGGATGGTACTGATTTGCCCTCGCGCTCAATTCCGGCCGCATTAATTGTTGGGGACGAGGGTGATGGTGAAGGGTACCTGGTGTATCGCAATTTCTGTTCAATCATGCGCTATAACCCATCTTTCAAATACGCTCTTTCGGTTGGTTTGTTGTCGGACGCTATTCAAGCTGGCGCTAACGAAATTTCTTCACGGTAATCATGAATGATGGGCTGAAATATCTGATTGCGGCGGGATTGGCGGTTACGCTTGCTGCGTGTTCTGGTTCAGGGCCGAGAACAACCAGCCGAATGCCGGAAAACAATGAATTGCCGACTGGTACGCAGGGCGTCAAGCGCAAGGTTGGAAACCCGTACAAGGTCGCGGGCGTTTGGTATTACCCGAAGGAAGAACCCTATTACGACGAAACTGGGTTCGCTTCCTGGTACGGTAAGGACTTTCACGGCAAACTGACGGCCAACGGTGAAATATATAATATGAACGCACTCACGGCCGCCCACAAAACGCTGCCGATGCCTTCGTATGTCAAAGTTACGAACCTTGAAAACAACCGCTCAATCGTTTTGCGTGTCAATGACCGCGGACCTTTTGTGTCTGGTCGATTGATCGATGTCTCGCGCAGAGGTGCACAATTGTTGGGTTTTCAAAAACAAGGCGTTACCCGGGTAAGGATCCAGGCATCGGATGAACGCGGCCGAGTGGCCCGCGGTTCTTCAAGACGACAGGTGGCAAGGGCCCCTCAGCAGCCCGTGAGACGTGAAAGTCAGCAATCTTCCAACACTGCAGCGGGTGCCGAGACACATTTCGTTCAGATCGGATCGTTTAGCAGTCAGGAAAATGCCGCCATTCAGGCCAACCAGCTGAGAAAATCCGGGCACCCTGCGCGCGTGCAGCGGCAGGTGCAGAATGGCAGAACATTTTGGCGCGTTCGTATCGGTCCATTCATTGAAAGGTTGCTTGCGCAAGATAGGCTTGACCGCGTGGTGGCTGATGGTTTTTATGACGCACGAATTTTTACTGAGAAGACGCGTTAAGCAGTTTTTTCAGGGCTTCACTCAAAGGGTAAATGATGAAGACGTTTGTAGTAGGAATTAAGCAACTTGTATTGGGCTTAGCGTTGGCCTGTGGAATTGTCAGTGCTGGCGCCTCTGCGCAAACAATGGCGACGCCAGCGCGCCAAGCAGTTCTTCTGGACACCAGTACGGGCTCCATTCTGTTCGAAAAGGATGCTGATACTGCTTTCCCGCCTGCGTCGATGAGTAAACTCATGACAGTTTATCTGGCGTTTGACGCCATCAAACAAGGTGAACTGCAGCTTGACGATGAAGTTATCGTGTCGGACGAAGCATGGCGCACATGGAACAAAGACACCGGCACAATCGGTCGTGGCGGTTCAACCATGTTTCTGCGGGCCCGTGACACAGTAACCGTCGCAGATTTGTTACGCGGCATAATTGTTCTGTCTGGCAACGACGCTTGTGTCGTGCTTGCAGAGCATATGGCTGGCAGTCATGAGATATTTGTTGAATGGTTGAATGCCAAGGCTGTCGACCTTGGAATGGCCAGTAGTGTTTTCAAAAACGCAAATGGTTGGCCGGCCGAGGGGCACGTGATGTCTGCACGCGACCTGGCGACACTGTCGTACAGGCTTTCAACAGATTTCCCTGATTTGTACCCGATGTTCGCTGAACGAGAATACCTCTATAAGAATTTCACGTCGAACCGTTATAACCGTAACCCACTGTTGGGCCGGTTCCCAGGTGCTGACGGCCTAAAAACAGGCCACACCGAAGAGTCCGGATACGGTTTGGCGGCTTCTGCCGAGCGCGAAGGTCGCCGTTTGGTGCTGGTTGTTGGTGGCCTCAGTTCAACGAGTGAACGCACACGCGAGAGCCAGAGGCTTCTTCAGTATGGTTTCCGCAACTTCAGCCATTATCCCTTGTTCCGGGCAGGAGAAACTGTCGATTATGCCGAGGTGTGGCTGGGTGAAACGCCAACTGTTCCCATGGTGATTGGTGAAGATCTGGCGATTACGATGTCTCGGCGCCAGCGGGCCGAAATGAAGGTTTCTGTCGAATACTTGAACCCTGTTTCCGCACCAATTGCGCGCGGACAGCAAGTGGGTGATTTGATTATTGAACTTCGTGGTCGCGAGCCTATTCGCCTTCCTCTTCTTGCAGGGCAGGCGGTTGATGATGTTGGCGGATTTGGCAAGATTGGTGCCGCATTCGAATATTTACTGTTCGGTTCAGCGGGAGCGGAAAACCCTGCCCAATGACAAAACCATCACGTAATGCGCCCTTTATCACCCTCGAGGGTGGTGAGGGCACAGGCAAATCAACGCAGATCAAACTGCTGTCTGCCTGGTTATCAGAAAACAATATCGACCATGTGTGTACCCGGGAACCTGGCGGTGCACCAGGCGCGGAAGAAATCCGCACCATGGTTTTGACTGGCGACGTCGACCGCTGGACGCCGATGACTGAAGTACTGCTGTACACAGCTTCAAGGTCAGACCATGTGGAACGCGTGATTGTGCCATCAATTGAGAGCGGGAAATGGGTTCTTTGTGATCGCTTTGCAGACTCGAGCGTTGCTTATCAAGGAGCAGGGCGCGGTGTAGGTGTACAGCGTGTCAAGGACCTGCAACGGCTTGTATTGGGTGATTTGAAGCCGGACTTAACGCTGATTTTAGACATTCCCATTGAAGTTGGCCTTGAGCGGGCGATGTCCCGCGAAGGCGACAAAGCCGTTAAAGAAGATCGTATTGAGCGCATGGGAAAATCGCTTCACGAACAATCGCGTGAAGTATTTATGGAAATAGCGGCTGAAGAGCCGGACCGGTGCGTTGTTGTAGATGCAAACAAAAGCATTGATGCTTTGCAGCAAGACCTTCGTGCTATCATTGTCGACCGCTTTGGTCCTTTGGAGTAACCATGGTTGATGCGGTGACAGATACTGAGCATCCACGATTTAGCGCCAATTTGTTTGGCCATGAGGGTGCCGAGCGTCTGTTCCTGGAGGCCGTTAATCAAAATCGCATTCATCATGGCTGGTTGATTACTGGCCCAAAAGGCATCGGCAAAGCCACATTTGCTTGGCGTATCGCTAAATTCCTGCTTGCGAACAATCCAGGCGATGACGCGGGCGCTGGGGGCCTATTTGGTGAAGATTTGCCGCCTGTTGAGCATGAAACTCTGTCGCTCGATGAAGACGATCCAACAGCAAGGCGGGTAGAAGCCGGTGGTCACGGTGGACTTTCCGTCGTTGAACGCAGTGTCAACGAAAGTACCGGCAAAATCAGAAAAGATATTGTCATCAACGACATCCGTAAGCTTAGTGGCTTTTTTAGCCAGACCGCCAGTGAAGGTGGCTGGCGGGTCGCTATTATTGACGCTGCTGATGAGATGAACGTGAGTGCAGCCAACGCTTTGCTGAAAATTCTTGAGGAACCACCGGAAAAATCGATCCTGCTGCTAATCGCACACTCACCCGGCCGGTTATTGCCCACCATCAAAAGTCGTTGCCGTCAGCTTGCACTTAAACCGTTGCCTGACGACAGTGTGCGTGCTGTCTTGGCTGCACGTTTTCCAGAAATTGGAAGCGATGACATGAATGCGGCAGCGGTAATGGCTGCTGGTGCCCCGGGAAAAGCGATTGAACTCATTGGCCGTGCTGGTATCGACCTATACCGGGAGCTTGCCACTCTGCTTGTTGCGTTGCCATCCGTTGATATGCCCCGCGTTCACGCCCTGGCAGCAGAACTGGGCGCTGCCAAAGCAGACGGCGAATATCGCCTGTTCTCTGAAATGTTACAGTCGTGGCTGCAACGCCTGATACGCCAACAAGTGTCTGGCGAGGCATCATCCGACATCATGGCAGGTGAAAGTGAGCAAATTTCACGAATTTCCGCTTTGGCGAGGGTTGATCAGTGGCTGGACCTGTGGGAAAAGGTGGGCCATTTAACAGCACGCGCTGACGCAGTGAACCTTGATCGAAAACAGGTGATCGTTTCAGTCTTCTCTTCCCTAAAAGCAACTGTTAGGGCGTGAGGGTTTAGTCAGCGGCCAGCGATAAGAGAGCCATATGACTGACAAGCCGGCCTATTATATCACAACGCCGATTTACTATGTGAACGACGTCCCGCACATTGGGCACGCCTACACAACACTTGCTTGTGATGTCATGGCACGTTTCAAGCGATTGGACGGGTACGACGTGATGTTTCTCACGGGTACTGATGAACATGGCCAGAAAATTGAGCGATCAGCCGCTGACGCCGGTGTGCCACCACTAGAGTTTTGTGACAAGGTATCGGCACGTTTTCAGGAACTTGCGGATGCGATGAACTATTCGCATAACCAGTTCATCCGTACGACGGAGGAGCGCCACAAAAAAGCGGTGCAGCACCTGTGGAAGGTGCTTGAAGATAAAGGCTTCATTTATCAAGATAATTATGCTGGCTGGTATTCCGTGCGAGACGAGGCCTTTTATGCTGAAAAAGAGCTCACGGAAGGCGAAGATGGCCAGAAATTAGCGCCGACTGGGGCGCCAGTAGAATGGGTTGAGGAGCCCAGTTTTTTCTTCAAGCTTTCGGCCTTTGAAGAACAACTTCTGGCGCTGTATGACAACGGCCAAGAGTTTGTGATGCCTAAGTCACGACTTAATGAGGTGCGCAGCTTTGTCAAAGGCGGCCTTGAAGACCTGTCTATCTCACGGTCCAGCTTCACATGGGGTGTGCCCGTGCCGGAGCACGAAGGCCATGTGATGTATGTCTGGATTGACGCGCTCACCAATTATTTGACAGCCATTGGCTACCCGGACGTGGACGCAGCTGACTATCAGGCTTTTTGGCCGGCAGATTTGCACATGGTTGGCAAAGATATTCTACGGTTCCACGCAGTTTATTGGCCTGCGTTTTTGATGGCGGCGGACTTGCCGTTGCCCAAGCGTGTTTTTGCGCATGGCTGGTGGACAAATGAAGGCCAGAAGATATCCAAATCACTCGGCAATGTGATTGATCCGTTTGAGCTGATGGAATCCTATGGACTCGACCCTGTTCGCTTTTTCCTGCTGAGAGAAGTGCCGTTTGGCAATGACGGTGATTTTTCCAGGAAGGCGTTTGTGCTGACCTGCAACGCCAACTTGGCCAAGGGCCTTGGCAATCTGGCTCAGCGAACGCTTTCGATGGTTTTTAAAAACTGTGAAGCGCAGATACCAGTGCCATCGGAATTCACAAATGAAGACAAAGAGATACTGTCCACAACTGACAATTTGATTCAGATCGTTCGTGCGCACATGGACCAGCAAGAGTTCCACTCAGCCCTTGAGGCGATTTTTGCCCATGCGGCTGCAGGGGACAAATATATCTCGGTACAGGAACCTTGGAAGTTGAAGAAGACAGATCCGGAGCGCATGAACACTGTTTTGTATGTGCTTTCTGACGTTATTCGCCAACTTGCAATTCTAATTCAGCCAATCATGCCTGAATCTGGAGCGAAATTCCTTGATATGTTGAAGATCGAAGACCGCAGTTTCGCCGAGCTGGGCGCAGACCACAGGCTCGCTCCAGGCACGCCAATTGATAAACCTGAGGGCGTTTTCCCGCAGTTTGAGTTGCCGGAAGAGGGAGCTGAATAGTGGATCGGTTTGACTATATCGTCGATAGCCACTGCCACCTGAACTACAAAGGTCTTATTGAAGAACAGGCTGAAGTTGTTGAGCGCGCTCGTGCTCAAGGCGTTGGCTGCATGCTCGCAATTAATACCAAGCTCAAAGAGTATGAGCAAATCGTTGAAATCGTTGAGACATACCCAGATGTTTACGGCAGTGTAGGCATTCACCCTCACGAGGCCGAAAATGAGCCCGACGTCGCACTTGAAGCACTTCTGAGCCGAGCCAAGCACCCCAAAATTGTGGGCATTGGTGAAACGGGATTGGATTACTTCTATGACAATGCACCGCGGGATATGCAGCAAGTCAATTTTCGATCCCACATAGCTGCTGCGCGGGAAACTGGCTTGCCTGTAATTGTGCATACCCGCGACGCGGACGAGGACTGTGTTGCAATCCTGCGTGAGGAAATGGAGAAGGGCGCCTTTACTGGTGTTATTCATTGTTTTACCGCTAGCCAATTTTTGGCCGATGCTGTGTTGGAGCTTGGTTTTTACATCTCGATTTCCGGCATCGCTACTTTCAAAAACGCCAAAGACTTGCAAGCGACAGTCAAAACTATCCCAATGGACCGCCTTTTGGTTGAGACAGATGCACCCTTCCTTGCACCAGTGCCGCACCGCGGGAAAACCTGCGAGCCAGCGTTTGTGATGGATACAGCGCGATTTGTTGCAGACCTGAAAGGCGAGGACTTTGATGAGTTTCAGCACATCACCTCTGCGAACTTCTTCCAGCTCTTCAACAAAGCGCAGCCTCCCAAACGGGTGCTTGCGGCATGAAGCTGACAATACTTGGGTGCGGTACGTCGGGCGGTGTTCCAAAAATGCCTGAGTATTGGGGTGCGTGTGATCCTGAAAACCCCAGAAACCGTCGGCGCAGAGCCAGTGTTCTTGTTGAGGAAGAGGGCACCTCAGTTCTAATCGACACGACCCCGGACTTGCGTGAGCAAATGCTTTCAGCTGGTGTTGGCAATCTGGATGCAGTTTTTTATACGCATGATCACGCTGATCATGTGCATGGAATTGATGACCTGCGCGGGTTCTTTCATTCCCGGCGAGAAAAAATGCCTGTTTATGGTGATGAACAAACGCTGCAAACGCTGAAACAGCGCTTTGCCTATGTGTTCAAAAGCCAGGATGGGTACCCTGCTATTTGTTCGGGGCATGTTTTGAAAGGCACAAAACAAATAGGCCCTATCAAGATGCAACCCTTCGAGCAAGGTCATGGTAATAGCGTAAGTTTGGGCTATCGATTCGGCGATATGGCCTATTCAACAGACTTGGACAGGTTACCTGAAACCGCCTTCGATGCTTTGAAAGGCGTTCGAGTGTGGGTGGTTGATGCCCTGCGCTATGAACCGCATCCTACACATTCTCATTTGGCGCAAACCCTTGAATGGATTAAAAAAGTAGCGCCGGAGCGTGCCATTCTCACGCACATGACGTGGGACATGGACTATGAGACACTGCGCCGTGAGCTGCCGCCCGGGGTGGAGCCAGCATTCGACGGTATGGAAATTCAGCTTTAGTTACCGCTATAGTGTTACTTTGTACGTAGAAACTGTCTCGAGCGGAGAAATTAGTGTCTAACGACCCTTGGCGCGTACCCGACCATGACCCTGATCATGCCAAAAGCCAGCGGCAATCTCGTTCCGCTCGTGATCTGCACTATGGCGGCCATACCCGGCCTTTGACGCGTGCCATCGCCTTTATCATAGGAATGGCGTTGCTGCTGCTTGGGCTCTCACTTGCCTTTCCTTTGACGGGTGGTGTCGACCCATATCTTGTGCGTGCGATGATCATCTTGTTTATTTTTGGCGGTGCAGCTGCGTTCTGGAGCCGGTCAAGTTTGCTACGTCTGTTCAAAGTGGCGGGCGTTTGGATGCTCATCATCGTCACCATTTCGGGGTTTTACCTGTTCCGTTCCGATTTCGGTGACAGGTTTATGGCGTCGCTAGATCCCGCGGGCGTTGTTTCAACTGGGGAAGGCTTGATCGTGCAACGCAGCAGGGATGGCCATTTTTGGCTACGTGCTCGCTTCAATGGTGTTCCTCTTCTAATGATGGTTGATACGGGTGCGTCCAATGTGGTTTTGAGCCCGGAAGATGCCACAAAGATTGGCCTAAGCTCCGGGCAACTCAATTTTTCAGGCAGGGCAGATACTGCGAACGGGTCAGTCAGTTTTGCCCGCGCTACGATCACCAGCGTTGGTATTGGCGACCAAACTTTTTTTGACGTGCCCGTAACCGTGAACGGCGCTGAAATGCAAGGGTCTTTGTTGGGTTTAACGTTGCTTGACCGGTTCGCGAGTGTCGAATTCAGAGGCGACACACTTATCTTGCGGCCTTAAAGGTCTAGTCTGGCCGCCTATCTGCGGCATTCTCCAGAATTTCTTTTTGTCTGCTTTCTGTGGCCCAGCGCCATTCGCCAATTTCTTCCACCGTGCGATAGCAACCAATGCAAAGGCTTTTGGCTTCATCCAGCTTGCATATCTTTACACACGGACTCTCTACAGCAGACATCTTCGCCCTCCAGTAAGGTGACATGGATTTAGCCGCTTGGCATGGAAAGTCAATCAATTCCGTGAAAGACGAAGAGGTACGCGGATGACATGATGATAACGCATACGTGTGTCTAGTTGAGTTTGTGATTGCCAAAAAGTTTGATTGTTTTAGCCCATCACAAGTAAGGGCAGGGCGCCAATGGATATTTTACAATCGGAACTACCGCCAGTTTGGAGCAGCAACACAGTACTGGACGTGCTCGGGATGGCGCATGAGCTGCCAGGCGATCCTGTGTCAACCAGCGAGCTTCTCAAGCATGTTGATGCGACGTTTGGTACGGAGGTTGCGCGAAAAGGGCGTATTTATGCCGAGAAACTCAATATTAAGCAACGTTATCTAAGCCGCGATTTAGCAAATCGTTTAGAGGGCCCGCGCGCAGGCCATCGAAATCCAGAGCTGGCCTCCGCCGCCGTCAGAAAAGCGTTAGATGCAGCTGGTGTTGCTTTGTCAGAGGTTGGTTATCTCATTGGTCATACCGCAACACCCGCACTGCCCATTCCTTCTAATATTTCACTGGTCGCTGACGAGTTACGGTATTCAGGCCCCCATGCAGAATTCCGGCAGGCTTGTACAGGATTTGCCAATGCTTTGGTGTTTGCATCGGGATTGATTGCCAGTGGGTGTACCGCACCCATTGTTATTGTTGGCTCAGAAACCGGATCTGCTTTTTTTGATCCAGCCAGATTAAAAGAAGATGCCGGGCAACTGGTTAACTTGGTGCAGATGGGTGACGCTGCAGCGGCCATCGTGCTCCGTGGAAACGCGGGGCAGCGGCCTAGTGCAAGCCCCTTGGGTTCTCTCAGCCAGATATATTACGGTCAGATTGGTGCGGGACGTGAGCCAGGTTTCAGTTTGCCCCACGGTGGGTCAGACTGTACGGCTGCGCCTTCTGGGGTGCTTGAGTTTTCACATGCGTTCGGTGATGTTCGGGCAAATGGCCCGGAACTCTTCATTGCAGGATTAAGAGCGGCCGGGAGTGTTGGTCTCGACCCATTTGCCATGGATTATCTGCTTCCCCACCAGGCGAATGGTCACATGGATACCTTGATGGCTGAACATCTGGGTGTTGATGCGGGCAGGGTAGTCGTCAATGCTGATAAGGTTGGCAATACTGGTTCAGCAGCAATTTGGCTCGCTTTATCCATGGCGCAAGAGCGGTTTGAAAGGGATCAAAGTCTTTTGGCCCTTGGAGCCGAAGCAACCAAATACATGTTTGGTGGCTTCCTGTATCAGCATGCCGGTTAAACCCGCCACCAACGCTCCTTCAATTGTCCGAGCCAACTCGGTCAGTAAATTTTATGACAACAAGCTTGTTCTGGACAAGGTCTCGTTGGAGGCCTCTGCAGGTGAGCTAGTTGGGCTTGTGGGTGCAAATGGCGGCGGTAAAACCACGCTTTTGCGCCTTTTAACCGGAGCGCTTACTTCGGACGCTGGTCAGGTCTCGGTTCTGTCTGCACAGCCTCCTTATGATGATATGACCCGCAAACGTATTGGTTACGTTCCTCAACAATTGTCGCTTTATACTGGCATGACGGTGCTGGAAAACCTCAGGTTTTATGCAGACGTGTACGCAGTGGAAGACGCGGACCGGATAATCAATCAAGTCGCCTGCCGCTTCGATTTGGATCAATATTTGGACGAGCGGGTTGGTGACTTGTCCGGTGGTTGGGCGAGGGTGGCACAGTTGGCGGCAAGTCTGGTTTATTCCCCCCAAGTTCTCTTGCTGGATGAACCAACGGCAGGCCTGGACGCGAGCATGCGGTCGCGTTTCTGGGCATTTTTGAGAGAATATTCGAACGATGGCAATGCTGTCGTCATATCTACGCATGATCTCGACGAAGCCCAGCAGTGCGACAAAGTTATGTTTCTGTCTGATGGAAAACCGCTTTTGTTCGCTGAACCAATTGCAGTTATTGAGCTGGTTTCTGTTTCAATAATATTCATTGAAAACAAGGAAATAAAGAGCAAAATTAATAAAATAAGTCAGCACATAAGCCAGGTCATTTTTCAGGACTATTTGGGGGGATTTAAGGTCTTGCTGGCTGGGGATGAGAGCGAATTGATAGAGCGGGCCCTGTGCAAAGAAGGAGTGGAGTTTCGCCGTTTGGAACCCTCACTTGCTGACGCTTGCGCATTGAAACTCGCGGAGAGTGGCAAATGAATTTCCGTCGGGTATATGCAATAGCGAGGTTGGAATGCTGGCGAATTTTACGCGACAGAATGAGCTTTTCTCTCATTCTTCTCGTACCAGCCATGCAGATAGCCTTATTTGGGGCTGCCATTGATCTCAATCCTAAAAACGTCCGGATTGGCCTTTCTGGCGGCTCACCTGCACAGATTGAGCAGGTTTCGAAAGTCATAGTTAATTCTGGTTATTTCGCCGATCCCGAGCTTTTCCAGGGCGTTGAAGATGCCCGCCGCGCTCTTGCTTCAGGGCAATTGCAAGTGACAGTTGACTTGCCAGATGATGGCGATGTCTTTGACGATCCAGAACAAGAATTGGGTTCAGTTGTTGTGGCCATAGATGGCGCTGATGCAGGGGCAGTTTTTCCAGCTGTCGCCGCGCTTGAGCGGTTGATGTGGACTGAAGCCGCAACAAGGCTCGCGCAAGGGCTAGACAGGGAAGGTTCGCTTAACCGATTGAAAAATATAGATGTTCAGTGGCTATATAACCCGGAAAAAAAGACCTCTTGGACACTTTTGCCAGGTCTGATTGGCGTGGTAATCATGATCAGCATGCTGATGCTGGGTGCACTGTGTTTTGCGCGTGAGCGCGAAGAAGGCTCTCTGGAGGCGCTGAGGTTTATGCCGGTTTCATCGGTTGAATTGTTGACTGGAAAATTGGGGCCATACTTGGTCGTTGCGCTGGTTCAAGTTCTGATGGTTGTGACAACTGCGGTTTTTGTTTTTGATGTGCCATTGCGTGGACCTGTGTTTGCGTTGGTTTCCTTGGCTATTCTGGTTGCTGCGGTGCATCTATTGCTTGGTCTGACCATTTCCATCTTGGTCAAAAACCAACTGCAAGCACTTCAAGCTGCTGTTGCTTTTTATCTGCCGTCGATGTTGCTGTCTGGTTTCATGTTTCCGTTTTCAGGAATGCCGACATGGGCGCAAGGCATCGGCACGGCGTTGCCGTTGACACATTTTGTCTCTGCAGCTCGTGATGTGATGCTCAAAGGGCATCAGGGTTGGCCGATTGCGCAGACCATTGCGCTGGTCACTTCTGCGGTATTTTTTGGCGTTGCGGTAAATATGCTAATAAAACGACGACTATAAAGTTCCCATAATATAAATTATACGTATTATCTAAATACTTGAAAATCTCGTAAAACGAGTGTTTTGCGTCATTGTTCTTTTTTTGTTCTTGTTTCATACTGCCTATGGTTTAAATGACCGAGTTATTATGATGAAAGAAGAACCGCCCCTGCCCACAAACGAAACCAACCTGCCGGACGCCGACCTGGAAGATCATCTGCGCCGACTTTGTTTGTTCCGCCGCCATATCAACGCGATGATGCAACTCCACATGCCGCGGACGGCGATGTGGTACAGCCTGGTCCATATCCGAAACTCGCTGGATCGATATCAATCCATCTATACCGGTGATGTCTCCCACTATGCTTTGTCGGGCGACCTGAGCCCCAATAGTTTTTGTCCCGCCAATGACTGACAGTGTTACCGGTCTCAAAAACCCGTATGGGACATACAGGCATCTTGTGCGGCTTCTTTATATTAGTGGCCTTCTTCTTATGAAGGGCCGACAAGAGCCTTATGTGCAACGCGCGGCAAAGCGGGTGCGCCGTAACGGCCTTGCCCTGCTCGCACAAGTGAAATCCGATATTGACCTGGAAACCGACCAGTCGCGTCTTTTGCGGGATTTGATCTTATCAGCGGACTATCTTCACAGGTGCGGCGCATTGCCGCATGCCCTACCCGCCTTCAAGGAACTCAGCGGAAATACAGAGCGTGAAGTCAGAGCCCTCGCGGAAGCCCTTGGTGGTGGCTGGTCAGACCGTATGTTCCCTATGTTGGCTGCTAACGATCAGACAAATTGTAAACACAACTTTATTTCGGAAACAGAACGACCACGCAATTCGAAAAAGGACTAACGTTGTCATTACACGTTGAAAAAAACCGAAATTACATTTTTAGTTTAATCATATTTTAACGATGCGAGCGCCAATGTGCGCTCATAGGGGTCCGAGAACCTGGAAGTGGGTTGGAGCGAACATGGAACGAATTCTAAACCAATTTGGCATTGGCACACGCGTTATTGCGCTTGCCATTTTTCCGCTGTTTGTAGCGGTAGTATTTGCATTTATTACCGCTGGTGACGCTCGGCAGACGTCGAACCAAGCGAAAGCCATTGAAGAAATGGCGCGCTTTGCACCGACAGTCAGTGCCGTCGTGCATGAGCTGCAAAAAGAACGTGGCCGCACCGCCGGTTTTATCGGGACAGGCTTGCGCACAGACCTAAAGCGCCTTGTTGACGCTCAGCGCGATGACACAGATGCAGCTTTGGGAACGTTCCGGCGCGCCGACCAAGAATTTGATGCGGCGTCACTTGGTGCTGGCTTCAGCAACGAGCTTTCGCAAGCCCGACAAGCATTGCAGGAGCTTGAAAGCCAGCGCCGTCAAATTGACGATGGCAATCGCACAGTTCCACAAATGGCGGGCTATTACACAAGCACAATCGCCAGCATGTTGGATATCGTGAAATTCATGACCATCAGCGCCAGCGACGCTGAGGTTATGCAGGCGCTAACCGGTTATGTCGGCATTCTGGAAGCGAAAGAGCGCGCGGGTCTTGAGCGTGCCATGGGTAACGTTGGCTTCAATAACCAGCAGTTCCCTCAGGCGGTTTATAACCGTTTTGTTGGCCTGATCAGCCAGCAAGACTCTTTCATGTCCGTGTTCAACAACTTTGCGACACCAGAGACAAAAGCGTTCTATGAAGACACGGTGCGTGGTGCCGCGGTCGACAATGTGCAACGCATGCGAGACCAGGCCCTGAACACACGCGGTGCACTGGACGATGGCCAGCCAATTCCGACAGATTGGTTTGAGCAGATCACAGCAAAAATCGACCTGATGAAACGCGTGGAAGACCGCAACAACCAGGAAATCATCAGAATTGCCCAAGAAACCTACCAGTCGGCCAACTCCTTGTTCTGGTTGATGACTACCCTATTTGCCGCAGGCTCAGTTGTGATTATCGCGTTGGCGTACTTCGTGGCGCGCAGTCTAACGTCGCCGTTGGAAACTCTTCAACAAACTATGAATGAGTTGGCACGTGGTGATATGGAAGTTGACGTGCCCTACGTGGATTATGGCAGCGAAATTGGCGACATGGCGCAATCGGTGCTCAAGTTTAAAGATGCTGGTATTGAACGCTTCCTGCTTGAGGTGGAAACCAAGCGCGCCGAAATTGCGCACTTGTGGCGCACAGAAGAAATGCGCGAGCAGCAAGCCCGCCACGCAGCTGAAGAAGAACGACGTCAAAAAGAAGCTGAAGAAGCCGAGCAACGTCGCCTTAATGCAGCAATGCAGGCGCTTGCCGACAAGTTTGAGCGGGACGTTGGCACCGTTGTGAACGAGCTTACCAACGCTGCACGGTCCCTTGAGGCAACGTCTGGTGCGATGATCAATCAGGCGGAGGAAAACGAGGCCTGTGGTGCTGATGCGGCGTCCGCGTCACGTCAGACCTCCTCCAACGTGCAAACTGTTGCCAGTGCCGCGGAAGAGCTTAGCTCGTCCGTTAGTGAGATCAGCCGGCAGGTGTCAGAGTCCAACCAGATTTCTGGTGAGGCCCTGACGCAGTCTGAACAAACGGCGGCGACTGTTGAGCAACTTGCCGAGTCTTCCCGCAAAATTGAGGGTGTGCTTGGCCTTATCAATGATATTGCTGAACAGACCAACCTTCTCGCGCTCAATGCCACCATTGAGGCAGCGCGTGCCGGTGAAGCAGGTAAAGGCTTCGCGGTCGTTGCCCATGAAGTGAAAGCCCTTGCGGACCAAACTGCGGGTGCGACAGATGAAATTGCTGGCCAGATCCGGACGATGCAATCTGTTTCGGGTGAAGTAACCGATGCCGTTGAATCAATTCGCTCAATTGTTCAGCAAACAAGCAATATTGCCTCTTCTATTGCGGAATCTGTAGATCAGCAAAGTGCTGCGACATCTGAAATTTCGCGCAGTATGCAGGAAGCCAGCATGGGTGCTGATCAGGTTATGAGCAGCGTTGATAAAGTGCAGCAAGTTGCCGGCGAAACCAAAAGCTCATCAGCGGAAGTGCGCAGCAACTCTGAGGTGCTGCTGAACCACTGCAACGGGCTTGAGGACGCTGTGAGCAACTTCCTGGGCGAGCTGACGTCACAAGGCCAGCTTAAGCACTAAACCTGAATTCCATAAGCAAAAACCGGCAGGGCTACTGCAGTCTTGCCGGTGTATGGAGGAATCTCATGAAAATGACCAATCTTACCGTGGCGTCATGCCTGGCGGCAGGCGCCCTGCTCTCCCCATCAGTCAGTGCACAAGATGCCGACGATGATTTCTGGAGCAAGCTGAAACCCTATGTTGATGCGCGTCTTCGCAACGAAACCGTGGACCAAGACAGCCGACCGCTTGATGCCAATTCATGGACATTGCGTATACGTGCGGGGCTTGAGCTAAAACTTTCTGATACCACCACAATTGCGGGTGATCTGGACTGGGTTGAAGTGTTGAATAATGATTTCAACTCCACCATTAATGGACGCACGCAGTTTCCTGTTGTGGGTGACCCTCAAGCCACGGAATTGAACCGGCTTTACCTGACCAACACTTCCATTGAAGACACAAAAATAACTATTGGTCGGCAGCGCATCATCTTTGATGACGCGCGCTTTGTTGGCAATGTGGGTTGGCGCCAAAATGAGCAGACTTATGACGCTGTGCGCATTGAGAATAGTTCTTGGGGTGACGTCAAAATTGATACCGCCTACCTGCGCAGAGTGAACCGGATTTTTGGACCGGACTCGCCCGCTGGACGTTTCCGCGGTGATACGTTTTTGCTGAACGTCTCCAAGCCAACGCCAATTGGTAAGTTGACCGGCTTTGCCTATTTGGTGGAGCTTGAAGAAGCGCTTGCTAACTCGGTGCAAACCTATGGTGGCCGGTTGACTGGCAAAACAAATGTTGCCGATGACGTTAGCTTTGCCTACGCCGCTTCATTCGCTACCCAAAGCGAATATCAGAATAATCCGATCGACTTTTCAACGGATTACTATTTTGCCGAGGGCGTTTTTGGATCCAACGGGTTTACAGGTGGTGCAGGTTATGAAGTCTTAACCGGTAACGGCACCAAGGGTTTCGCGACACCGCTAGCGACACTGCATAAATTCCAGGGCTTTGCAGATCTGTTTTTGGCAACGCCTGCAGATGGGATCGAAGACCTGTACTTCAAAGCCGGCTGGGCAGGCAAGAATGTTGGGCCTTTTTCTTCGGTTAGGTTTGTTGCTGCTTATCATGATTTCAGGGCTGAAAATGTCTCGCTCAAGTACGGCACTGAAACCAATTTACTTGCGGTCGCAAACTGGAAAAACATGACTTTCCTCGTGAAGTATGCCGACTATAACGCAGACGGTTTTGGCACCGATACGACGCGTTTGACGATAGATTTTGGTATCAAATTCTGATGGCGAAAACACATCTGTGACGACGAAGGGGGCCATCCGCCCCCTTTTTTTGCGCTTTATCCCATTGATCATACCCTTCAAACCAGATGATTGACCATTCCCCGGGTCGATTGCCACAGTGACGTTTTGGGGCGATAAATCATGAAAACTTGATGATTGCACCAACCTCAAGGGGGCCTTAGGCTTGCCACAGGGAGGGGACCGAAGATGACCACTCTAATTACCAAAATAAAAGCCCTAATGACGCCCAGACTGACTGTGTTGATAACGGTGTGGCTGCTCGTTGTCTTTGGTATGATGGCCTACTATAAGGCGCGCTTTGTTATCAGCGGCGAATTTCCATGGACAACCATGTTTGCCATGTTTTCGCTGGATGCTGTTTTTGGTTACATCGTGGCGACCATTCTGGTTTTTGGGGGCGAAGCTGTTGGCCGGATGGTCGACCGGCTGACCAAGAACAGTTTTTCAGTGGTGTCTGCCGCCACCATTCGCTACTTCACCTGTGCGACCTTTGGCGTTCTGGCGGTATCTGCCGCGGCTTACGGCTGGTTTACCCTATTGTTTGGATTTGACACATCACCGGAGTTTTTGGTCGATATGGCGGTGCTTTCGGTTGGCATGCCGCTTGTGATCAATGGATTGATGGAGACATTCCATTACCATGGCGCGTGGCAGGCAGAACGCTTTGAGAAGGAAAGTGCCGCGCGTGAGGCGTTGCGGGCCGAATTTGAAGCCCTGCGCAACCAGGTAAGCCCGCATTTTCTGTTCAATAGTTTTGCCACCCTTTCCCATATCATAGAAGAAGACCCAAAAAGAGCTGCCGAATTTCTGGAGAATTTGTCAGGCGTATTCCGTTTTGTGCTGCAAAACCGGGAAGCTGATACGGTGCCACTTTCTGAGGAGCTAGCGGCCGTGGAGGCCTTGTTGAAGGTTCATCAAATGCGGGTGCCGGATGGGTTGGTTGTTGAGACTGCTATTCCAGCTGAGGCTTTAGCGCACCCTATCCCGATTATGGCGCTTTACACCCTGGTTGAGAATGCCTTGAAACACAATGTGGTGTCTGCCGAACGACCGCTTTCGATATCCATTAATTTTGGCCCAGACAATGTTTTGGTCGTCGAAAACAATCTTCAACCCAAACGTACCCGCCATTCATTGGGCACTGGCCTTGAAAACCTGGACCGCAGGTTGCAGCATTTGCTGAAAGCGAAACTGGATATCCAGAAAACTGACAGCAAGTTCATTGTGCGGGCTCCTTTGATGGCAGTGTCATGAAGATACTTTTGGTGGAAGATGAGCCCATTGCAGCCGCACGGCTCAAAAATTTGGTTGAAACGGTACGGTCAGACGCCTCTGTTGATGCCATTGAGGGCACGGCCGAGGGTGCTGCCAAACGTATAATGGAGCACAATTTCGACCTCATATTCATGGACATTCAGCTAGCAGACGGACTGTGTTTTGACATTTTTGAGGCCGTAGACCCGCCCTGCCCGGTGATTTTTTGTACTGCATTTGATGACTATGCCATCCAGGCGTTTAAAGCGAATGGGATTGAGTATTTGCTCAAGCCGGTTCGCGATCAAGATATTACCAGAGCATTTGAGCGCTATGATGGATTAAAAAAACAGCTGTCCGGGCAGACCGTGAAACCGAGCCGAGATGTGGTCAATTCTATTGATAGCAGTGGCCCCGCAAAACAAAGGTTCTTAATTCGCGCCGGAAATCGCTTGTTTAGCATCAATGTTGACGAAGTGGCCTGGTTTGAAACGCGCGGCCGCGACATTGCGCTTCACACATTTGATGGTAGAGATTTTTACATCGATGACACGTTGAACGAATTGGAACGAAAGCTTGAAACCAGTGCGTTCTTCCGGATCAATCGCCAGCGATTGGTTGCATTCGATGCTATTGAAGACATCCGAATTGATGAAGGTCGCTACCAACTGAAGTTGGCTGCTGACCCTTCCCCTGTTCTGGTCAGCAGGGACCGAGTTACCGACTTTCGCCAATGGCTTGACCGGTAAAGGGCGATTTTTTTGGAAACCACTGTACAAAAGTACTAACTCTGTTGCTATATCAATGGGGCTTTAGGTTGTAGGCTTCTTTAGCGCAAGCAGTGATTGGGTCGTGGTGGATTTTCGTTTTAAGGCATTTATCAGTTACAGCCATCAGAATAGCCTTCAGGCTGAATGGTTGCTGAAAAAACTAGAAAACTACCGCATTCCGCCCCACCTGAATGCGTCCCGGAATTTCCGTGGCAAACCCGGCGA
Organism: Kordiimonadaceae bacterium; assembly: GCA_017640725.1. Taxonomy (GTDB): domain Bacteria; phylum Pseudomonadota; class Alphaproteobacteria; order Sphingomonadales; family Kordiimonadaceae; genus Kordiimonas. The sequence continues at coordinate 487,439 of JAEPQB010000003.1, forward strand.
AACAATCGGACGAATATTCAGGGACCGCGAGGTTCTGCCAGCTTCTGGCAGTATGGACGACGACATTCAACGAGCCATCGCAGACGCTGAATATTTGATTGTTGTATGTTCACGAGACGCGGCCAGGTCTTCGAGGGTGAATAGCGAAATTCGTCATTTCATCTCTTCGCGCGATAGCAGCAATATACTCTGTTATGTCATTGATGGTGAACCAAGTTTTGAATCCAAGGCCATTGGTGAGAACTTAAGCTGTATACCCCCGGAGCTGCGAAAATTGCGTTTGGTCACCGGACTGACGCCGTTGGCGGCTGATGCACGCTCGACGGGTGATGGCCGCAAAAACGCCGTCAACAAAATTGTAGCTGGCTTATTAGGCGTCAATCTCGACGAGTTGCTGCGCCGGGACCTCAAACGGAAAAACCGCAAGCTTTCCTTCATGGCTGCGGCATCTTTTGCGATGACACTCACTGCGGTTGGTTTGCTATTACGCGCAAACCATGCAGAGCAGAGCGAAAAAATAGCCAAAGAACAAGCACAACTGGAACAGGCACGAGCCGAAGACCTCGTTGGTTTCATGCTTGATGACCTGATTGGTGTTGGACTTCAAAAACTTGGCCGAACCGATGTGCTCGATGCTGTTGTCAGCAAGATTGTGGATCACTATAGCCAACTGGATGATGACGCACTCTCTCCTGAGGAGCTGGGTCGCAAAGTCAAAGCATATCAACAGCTTGGGAAGCTTTACCTAGGTAAAGATCTGCGTGACCCCGCTCAACAGTTGTTCGAATATGCCTATGAAACAACCGCCAAAAACCTTGAGCGTCACCCTGACGTGGACCAGTTGATTTTTGACCATGCTGAGAGCCTGTATTGGGTTGGTTTAAATCATATCTTCAATGGAAGGTACGGTGAAGCCGAACAAGCTTGGGGCGAGCGAGTTCAGGTTGGCGAGCGATTATGGCAATCTGACGAACACCCCTACTTCTTCTGGAGCCGAATGGCAGATTATTCTGTGCATCATGGTTGGGCTCTCATGGAAATCGGGAAGTATGAAGAAGCGCTTGCAGCCTTTGAAAAAGGATTAGCGCAACGGAAAGCAAATGCCGCCCGTTTTTCCGATGAAATTGGTTGGCTAAATTCCGTTGGTGGCGGGCACTATCACGTGCAATGGGCGTTATCCTATTTGGGGCGCAATGAGGAAGCTCTTGTGCACGCTGAGCGATCTAACACACTGTATGCTTTGCTTACTGAAGCGGACGACCATGACCAGCGCGCGCGCGGTAACTATGCACGCAGCCTGAGGTGGCGGGCAGAATTAGAAATCGCATTGGGTTTGAATGAGGCGGCGGTCGACCATCTTCAGCAATCAGTCGACTTGCACCGACAGTTGCTGGACTATGAACCGCAGAACACAACTTTCCAGTATCAGGGCTGTGTCAGCTCTGTCATGCTGGCGGAATTGCATTGGCGGCACGGTGAAGCTGCGCCAGCAGAAAAGACGCTTGTTAGTGGTTGTTTTGAGCCTCAAACCACCTTGGCACTAGACCATTTTAAGGTTCACAATCGGTTTTTTGGATACCGCCGGGCGCTACTGGAACTTGATATGGCTTTGCAGGCAAAAGCAACCGATCGCTCTCGAGATATCTATTCGGCTGTTATCCAACGTTGGAATAGAGAGCCTGGTGAAATCAAACGCTCTACACAAGGACAGATGGTTGGGCTTGAGCTCGCAATCCAGGCAGCCAGCATGCATTTATTGGATGGCTCAATGCCCCAAGCCCCGGTTAATTTAACAGCCCAAATCGAACAGCTTGAGAGCAATAATTCGAATGGTTTTGCTGGCACCAAAAAACAGCTGGAGCGGGCGCGTCAGCTGGCTCTGTTGGTTGAACCTGGCCTTGCCAGGGCCAGGTGATGACATCTGTGCTGGCAGACCAAACAGATTTCATAGAATGTATTGTTGTTGGTGCAGGCGTAATCGGCCTTGCTGTGGCACGAGAGCTATCCGGCTCAGGACACGACGTGCTGCTTGTAGATGCAGAATCTGACATTGGAACTCAAACCTCATCTCGAAACAGTGAAGTTATCCATGCTGGCATCTATTACCCTGAAGATAGCGAAAAGGCTGCCCTCTGCTTACCCGGAAAACAGCAGCTCTATGACTATTGCGAGCAGAGAGGGGTGCCGGTGAAGCAGTGTGGCAAACTGATTGTTGCCACAACAAATGACCAGAAAGCCGAACTGGAGGCAATTTTTCACGCTGGGCAAGTAAACGGCGTGAGCGATCTAAGTTTGTTGACGCAGTCTCAGACATTGGCCCGTGCATCAGAGCTCAGCACCGTTGGGTCCATATGGTCCCCCTCTTCTGGCATCGTCGATAGCCACCAATTGATGTTGGCCCTGCTTGGGGATTTTGAGAACACTGGTGGCACGGTGTCATTGAACACCCGCGTTCACAAAATGGCTGTCGCCCGCGATGAAATGACTGTCTTGCTCGAGAGCGACGGCTTGATGGAGCTGAAAACGAGCATGCTGGTAAACTGTGCAGGCTTAGGGGCTATTCCAATCGCCAAAAAGATGGATGGTCTGGACCAGGCATTTGTGCCAGGAATTGAATATGCAAAAGGCAGTTACTTTGCCTATTCCGGCCGGCATGCGTTTAATTGCCTTGTTTATCCCGTTCCCACGCCGGGCGGCCTTGGCACGCACCTCACGCTGGATATGTCTGGTCAAGCGCGGTTCGGCCCAGACGTTGAATGGGTTCATGACGAAAACTATGATGTGCCGGTTTCAAAACTGGATGGATTCTATCACGCCGTTCGAGACTATTGGCCTGCGATTGACAAAGCTAAACTAACACCGGCCTACGCCGGGATAAGGGCTAAATGCAAACCCTCTGGCAAGGATTATACTGACTTCATTTTTTCAGGGCCCAATGAGCACGGTGTCCCCGGTCTGGTCAATTTGTTCGGGATGGAGTCCCCTGGCCTAACCTCATGCCTTGCCATTGCCGAAAAAGTGAAGGCGCTGTTGAACGGCTAGTTCTTGATGATGGTTTCGCCCTGAAGGACAAACTTTACCTTCTTCAATGCGCCAATGTTTTGTAGGGGGTTGCCCTCAACGGCAATCATTTCAGCCAAATAGCCCTCTTTCACGCGGCCGATTCTGTCGCTCATATGCAGTAAGTCAGCATTGATGGACGTTGCGCTCTTCAACACATCAATGGGGCTCATGCCATACTCTACCATCAGCTCTAGTTCCCAGGCGTTGTCGCCATGGTCAAATACGCCAACATCAGACCCCGCACAGATGGTGACGCCCACTTCTTGGGCCGCCTGGAACGCGGCTTTCTGGTCAGATACGCGTTTTGGGTCCGGGTCTGTTCCTTTGGTCCAGCCCTGGTACATGGATATCGCCTCCCCTGCAGCCAGTGTTGGGCACCACGCAACCCCTTTCTCTTTCATCAGCTCAAAAGTTTCAGTGTCGCCTGTACTGCCATGTTCAATGGTTTCCACGCCGCCCAATACTGCCCGTTTCATCGACTCTGGGGTGGTAGCGTGAGCTACTGTATAGCGACCTGAAGCGCGCGCTGTTTCCGTAATAGTTTGAATTTCGGCTACCGAAAAGGTTGGCATGGCCTCACCGTTTGGTCCCCACCGATAGTCTGCGTACACTTTAATGAAATCTGCACCATGCCCGATCTGGTCACGGGTTACGCGGACTAAATCCCCCGCGTCTGCTGGTTCAGCACCCAATGGCACATCAACATGCTCGGCAAACCCCTTTGGCCCATAGGAGCCAGTAGCGACAATGGCTCGTCCTGCTACAATCAAGCGTGGGCCCTGAATGACACCTTTTTCCAATGCTTGCCGTACACCAACATCAACATAACCGGCACCTTCACTGCCAAGATCGCGCAAAGTGGTGTATCCAGCATGCAATGAAGCTTTGAGGTGGTTGCCTGCCCGCAGTGCTCTCTCGGCCCAGCTTTCTTTCAGAACTTGATCGTTCCAGCTTGTTTCATCGTAAGGATGCAGCAACACATGGCTGTGCAAATCAATCAGACCGGGCAGCAGTGTCATGCCCGACAGGTCGATCACTTGGCTGCTTGACGGATATGTGTCGCGTTTATCTTCAATGCGCAGAATACGACCATTGTTCACAACAACAGCTTTGCCTTCAACGAGAGTATCGCTGGTGCCATCGAAAATCGCTTCTGGCAGCAAAATGGTCTCGTTGGCTTGTGCCGCCAAGCTGGACCAAAAGATGAAAATGCCGATTGCAAATTTGCGCATATGATGCCTCCCCTTTGGCCTAAACTTTATAGGGGCTGAATCAATACGGCAATGCGGACGATGCGAAACTAATTGTTGTTTGTTTCGCTGGTAAGTGCGGCCATGCGAACTTCATATGCCTTTGCATATGGGGCCAGCCGAAATGCCAAACGATAGGATGCAATCGCCTCATTCAGCTTGCCTTTAAAGGCGAGAGCTTCTGCTTTGATGGAATGCGCAAAATGATCCCCGGGAGCGATTGCAAGTGCTCTCTCAGCAAGCTCTAACGCGCGGTCAGCATCCTTGTCGCCAAACAATGACTTTGTAGCCTGATCAACAAGCGTGTTGGATTCATTGCTGCTGTCGGCGCCATTGTCCTCTGTTGGCAAGGCGGCCTTTTCCATCAAGTCACTCACTTCGGGCACTGATTGCCAACGTGCGATAAGGCCTTCTGCCAGCGCACTAATCGCTGGATTGACTGGGGCTGATGTCATCAGGCTGCTGAGTTCATTGGCGGCAATTTTGGCGGCACCTGGGTTTGAAAGTTCATAGAAGTACCGCGCGCGCCAATAAGCGTTACTTTCTGCCGGTGCCTCGGCGAGTTGCGGTACTGTGTCAACGGGCAACTCAGCAAGCATAAGGTTAAACAGTGGAAACAGTCGCTGGCTGCCGCGGTCAACCGGGTGCAAGCCAGACCAAATGATTTCGTCTGTTTTAGGGTCCGACAGTACAAATGTGACCAGATGGCTGTCTCCCTCTTTCAAAAGTGTGCCTTTGAGTGAATAGACTGGTGTGGCTTCACCGTATCGCGTGTATATGCCGCCGGTGGGATCGGGTGCGTCCAGGTTCCACCAATGCCGAATGACCAGAAGGTCTGGCGTTTGTGCCAAATAATATGCGGCGAGCTCACTAACAGAGATTGCGAGTCCGGTGTCTGCCTGGTCGCCGTCAGCCACTCTTACATCGTTGATTGTAACAATGACATGAGGCTTATCGGTGTTCAAAAACTGGATTTGTTCTTGGGCTGGCTCATCCGGTATCAGAAAAACTGCACCACCAATGGCGAGCAATACTGCAGCGAAAGCCCACTTCCACCCAAGCGCTGCATTCGAGCGCTCCGCATTGGCCTTCACTGTGGCGTGCGGCAACAGACGATAGCCTTGCCTTGGAATGGTTTCCAGCATGGTAGGCTTGTTGATGTCATCCCCCAGCGCTTTTCTAAGCTTGGAGATCGCTACAGGAATTGTTTGCTCGCTCAACTCACGGCCAGCCCAAACCTGCGCGATGAGTTCGTCTTTTGTGACAATGCTGCCGCGACGCGCAATCAAAGCGTCGAGCAGTTTTGAAATCTTATCCTCGAGCCGAACCAGGTGGCCGTCTTTGTGCATGATCTCGCCTGAAGCCGGGTCGAATGTCCACGGCCCAATCCGAGCTCTTGTATCGTTATTATTTGTATTCACCTGCAGTCCCCACTGTGATGGTGCAGGTTCAGTTTACTACCTTCCTTCCGTGTTTGACCAGTGAGCACCCGCTCGAAAATCCATGATCTCGTAGATTTAAGGTTTCTTAAGGACCCTTAAATGGCTGTCGTTCCTATGGTTTTGGCAACTCAAACTTCAGCAGGAAAAAGAAATGAGAACGATATTCATTGCAATAGTTGGCCTAATCACTTGGATTTGGCATGGGGCCGCCCTATGGGCCCAGGACATTAATCCAGACCGGTGGACACTGTCTGAGCAAGGTGCTGCTATTGTCGATTTTGAGGGACGACAGAGCATTCAACTGTCAGGTGGCATGGCGGAATTAACCGGCGCAGACTTTCAAGATGGGGTTATCAGCTTTGATATCGCCATGGAGGAAAAGCGTGGGTTCGCCGGTGTCTACTTTCGGTGGAACGATAATAACGCTGAGTATTTCTACCTTCGGCCACATATGTCGGGTAAGGCAGATGCCAATCAATATACGCCTAGGTTCAATGGGTTAACTGGATGGCAGCTTTATCACAGCCCGCGCTTCAGTGCGGCGACAAGCTATAAGTTTGATCAATGGATGCATGTTCGTTTGGTTGTGAAAGACAGCAAGATGGACGTCTATATCGACAGCGACGAGCCCGTACTTCACGTGGATGATTTGTTTGGTCCAAAAGAAGCTGGCAGCATCCGTTTTGTTGGCGCGGCTCAGAATTTCCACCTTTCAAATGTGCAAGTGACTGCAGACAGTTCTGTGGAAACGGTTGGTGCTGCTGCGGCACGTGCTGAGTTGCCAGATAATCTGATCCGTTCGTTCAGTGTGGGAAGCACGGCTGTTGCGGCAGCTGACGTTGAGGCCAAGTCGCGCCTGCCACAACAGCTGCTGGAAGGCCAGGTCTGGCAGAATTTGGAAATTGACGAGTCTGGTGCCGCGAATTTAGCCAGAATTTCTGGACGGACGCGGGAGGTGAACACCTTGTTTGTGCGCAAAGTCCTGACAGCGGACACCGCAAAAACAGTGCAATTTCAATATGGTTTCAGTGACAGGGTAACCGTATTTTTAAACGGCCGAGCTATTGCCTACGGCGACGACACTTACCAAACCCGAGATTACCGCCACCTGGGAACAGTTGGATTGTACGACAGTGTATTTCTACCGCTCAAAGCCGGTGAAAATGAACTCATTTTCGCCGTAACAGAAGCTTTTGGTGGCTGGGCGATCAAAGCGGCATTTGACCCCGTGGATGGGGTCGTGTTGAATTAAGCCAACAGAAATATAAGTGCCCAGCTCGCCAATGACGGGCTGGGCCTGCGTCTTATTTATCCTGTAATATCAAAAGTTAAGCCTGCACTTTTAACAAGGCGCTTGATCAGGTGATTGCCCATCGCTGGCGCGGATGTCCAAATGCCGCCATCGGTATTCACGGGGTCTTGTACAAGACAAATCGCGGACTCAGCGATCATTTTTGAGGTAGAGCCATAACCCGGATCTTTATCACCGGTAACGACAGCTTCAATGCGTTGCTCGCCGTCTGTGCCAACAAATAGCACGTCGTAGAAACCTGCTTCGCGCTCTTCTTTGCTTGGGCCCTCTCCGGGCTTCGGTCCGCCGTCTTTGCCCATGCTATCGTTGTTTGCAATGCTGTTGGCGATGGCTTCGCCTTTTTCACCGGGTCCGGTCACCATCATTTCATCATACACAAAGTCTTGGCCGTACGGGTACTTAGATAGGAAATTGGTGCGGTGCACATTGCGTGTGTTAATGGGGGCCATGATGAACGGCGCACACCAGCTTTCGATCGCCTCATCGTAAAGCGGTTTTGTGCCGCGCGGTTGCTCAGGGCCTTCGTGACCCGGCGCCAGCGAGAAGGGGTCCCTCAGAAGCTGTAGAATGCTTGGGTCCTGCGCTGCCGCGGCCATGGTTGCTTTCAAGCTGGCCGCCGTACCACCTGAGAAAGTGCCTTGCATCTTGCGGACACGGCCACGAACCCTGCTCATGGGCTTGCCAAATTTTTCAATCGCAGCGGACTGCAAAAAGTGCACACCCAAATCAAATGGAATACTGTCAAAACCGCAGGAAAAGACAATGCGAGCCCCTGAAGCTTTTGCAGTTTCTTCATGTGCATCAATCATTTGGCGCATCCAGGCTGGCTCGCCGCATAAGTCCACATAGTCTGTGCCAGCTTTTGCACAGGCCGCTACCAGGTCGGACCCGTAAAGCTGGTATGGGCCAACAGTTGTCAGAACAACTTTTGTGTCATTGACCATCGCATCTACAGACGCAGGATCTGAGGCGTCTGCCACAACAAGTGGCGTTTCAGCCGGGGCGCCAATTTCGTCTCGAACAGCGGCCAGCTTGTCCGCACTCCTGCCCGCCATAGCCCAGCGCAAATCACCATCAATGCCATATTCTTTGGCGAGGTATTCTGCTACCAGCCGACCGGTAAATCCGCTCGCGCCGTAAACAACGATGTCATAAGTTTTGTCGGTTGCCACTGCTCTGCTCCCTCCAGTGAATGTTTATCGTGATTATAGGTCTTCTTCATTCGCTGACGATAAAAAAGGCGAACCAGCCGACAAAACTAACGAGATCCAGGCAAAAATTTACAAATTCTGCGCAAAAAAAGAGGGCAAGCACCCTCTTCTCTTCGATTTCTCAGAAATTGTAGCCAATCGCTAAAAATGTTGAGAAAACTGTTCGACGGTCCACGATCGGGCTGTCGACAATTTCGTCATTGTGCCAGGTCAGTCCGCTTGACCCCACTAAGGTGAATTTTTCGCTCAGACGATAAATGCCGGTGAGAGACCCAGTTAACTTGAAACTGTCATCAGCTTCGAAAAGCGCGCGGGTCGGCAGAACGTCGCGGGCTGACACACCATACAGATAATCGGTCACCCGGTCATCTTGCCACTGGAACGTAACAGAGGGCGATAGCTGCAGTTTCCGGTTCACAAATATCGGCCGGCTAATGCTACCCATGGCGCGCCATCCTTCGCTGGCCAATCCCAGTTCGCGCTGCACCGTGCCGGTGAACACAAAGCGCTCAAGTGGCACATCAACAGAGAGGCCAGCATAGAGCGGAATGTCGAGGCTCTGCATGTCATCAAGGCTGTCGACCTGGTTGCGGTTGGTTTCCTGGAAAGCGACTTCTGTAACGGCAGAGATGCGAAACCCATTGTTTTTGTATATCTCAAACCCAACGCCCGCCTGGTTCGAATAGAAGCGACCTTGCCGGAAGGCCACAAAGGGAAAAGGGTTGATCACGATGTCACTGTCAACAAACTCAGTCCAACCCGCGCCTGCCGCAATGCCGACTGAGAAGAAGTCGGGCTGTGCCATCGGTCTGCCCTGACCCTGTCGGCCTTGAGGTGGCCCGCCAGCGGTTTGGTTGTTTTGTTGTGCAGATGCTGTTGAGGTCAAAAGCAGGCTTATCATGCCTGCCAACAATGTAAATCTCATTAACTTTATCCTAAATTGCTGTCGTTTTTCATGATACGCAGCGCATTTCAGGCTGGATCAACTTCACAAAGAAAAAGCTTAAGCTAATGAAATTTAAGCGGAATCCCGCTCTTCCAGGATTTTGGTAACTTGCATATAGTCCCGCGGCGAGTCCACATCGATGGCTGCTTCTGCATAAGGCAGGCGGATTGCAACGGTTTCCACATCCAGCACTTTTGAGGCACGCTTGAAGGCACCTTTCACAGAAAGCTGACGCAACATCAATCCAACCATATTGAAAAACCCAAACGCTTTAAAAAGCTTCCATGGCCGTTTGCGCTCGTTTTCAACATTCTTCCAGAATTCCAGCACTTTCCTGCTGTCGGGTCCCATGAAGGCAAACAAATTAGCGCCCGAAAGATTTGTGTCGCGAAACGGCAAGTATGTTCGCTTAGATTCTGGATGCATTTCCTTGATGAATTTTTCTTCAACGAAACCGGCACCCAAACCCTCTAGCTCTGCGGCCTGATCACAAAAATAGTCAACAACTTCTGGCAGCAACAGCGCATGGTCTGCAGTCGTTACCAAATAGGGATAATTTCGCCCTGTTTCATCCATGGCCTTCATGATGCTCTCGCAAATTGACTTTGCGGTTGCTACCACTTTTACATCGGCGGCATCCATTTCCTGTTTGAGTTTGCCGCAAGAGCCGAACAGCTCGTCTTCACCGTCAAAAACAATATGAATGTCCCCTACCGACTTTGCAGCCCGCAACGCGTCAAGAGCGTAGGCAATCATTGGGCGACCAACCAATGGCACCAATGCCTTGTATTCCAGGCCAAAAATGGATGCTACCGGGTCATTGCCACTGCGTTTTCCTGCCAGCAGAATAGCCGTAAACTTGGGCTGACCGGATTGATCATCAGAACCGGGCCGGGCTTCGGTCACAGTTGCATTTGTTTGCTTGTCTGATTGATCCATTGTCATTGTTGGCCCCTGGGTACACAGAACTTGATGCTGCTACCCTTGTGTCCCTGCGGTAGCAAGCAAGCCTAGATAGCTGGTCTTGGTGAAAAAGGCAATGAAAGGCCACGGGGGCGGTTAATCGACGGAGATTTCCCGTTTGGCACAACTGCGCTCATAGCCGTTTTTGCACAGCAAAAGCCAGAAGCCTGCGATCAGCCATGCACCAATCACATCAGTTGGCCAATGAACGCCTAAATAAACCCGGCTTAGGCCGTTCGCGATGATAATGGCTGCGGCAGCACAATAAATGACCATATTAGCCCTCTGCGAAGCCGTTCGCGTCACTATGAAGGCCAACAAGGCATACACCACCGCTGACCGGAGTGTGTGGCCGCTAGGGAAACTTGCGCTGGTGGCAGAGGCAAACTGTTCCACGACTTCAGGTCGATCTCGACCAAAGGCCCATTTTGAAACCGCCGTGATGAGGAAAGAACCAGCTGCAGCCATCAAAAACCAACGGGCGGCCAATCGTTCTTTTTTCCAGATCAATACGCCAACAGTGAACAGAGCAACAATCGCCAGCGTGATGCTATCGCCCAAATGGGTAAGATTACTGATAAGTGTGGTCAGGATATCTTCGGCCTGGTTTTCACCGCGCACCAGCAGAACGCCAAATTCGTCCAATGACACAGTATGGCCCTGCGTTACCAACAGGGCCAAAACGGCAAACAGGCCTGCGAACAGACACAAAACTCTATGATCACGCATCACACCCATGCGCAATTCTCCCCTAACTCCAAGGCTAACATAGCTTGTTTGGCTTAATTGGCCACCCTTTGTACGGAGAAAATGTAAAGATTGGATGAAGCAATCTCTTTTTGAACAGCCCAAAAACGGTCTGTCGCGATTACATCCGCCCCCATTTTGACGATATCGCGATATGTGAACTCCGATTGTCCTGCCTTTATCTGGTTGTCAATTGAACTTTCCCGCCAGCCCAGTGTACCGACCAAAACACGCCAACCACGGGCATGGAGCTTTTGGTAAAAGCTTGGCGCTCTCAATCGTGTGCCAGTCCAGGCGAGAACAAGGTTTGATGGAATGCCGCTTGCGTCGAATGCGGCGATATCTTCGTCAGAACTTATGCCAATCGACAATGGCATGTTTGGCGCTAAGCGATGAAACGCAACCGCTTGGTCCAAAGTATAGGAAATACCAGCTGAATAGTCCTGCGAGCCGGTTTCCTGGACCATGGCAGCCACTTTGGCGAAATCCACACCGCGTTTGATATCCAATGTCACAACTGTGCGGTTCTTGGCCCACAGTAAAACATCTCGAAGCTTGGGGATGCGGAATGTCGTTACTGTGCCATTTTCATCCTTAAGAAAAAGCTCCTTTACATCTTCCCAGGTTTTTTGCCGTACTGCGCCTTCCCCCGTGGTGGTTCGTGACAAAGTGTCGTCATGCATCAGAATGAGCGTGCCGTCTTTCAATTGCGCAACATCAATTTCCATTAGGCCGTAGCCGTATGAAAGCGCATTCTGCATGGCCTCCATGGAGTTTTCAGGAAAGCCAGGCATGGGCCCGCCGCGATGATGGCTGACCATCGGTATGGGGTTGTCGGGGCGCGCCAGAAATTCAGCCAGTCCGCCTCTGGGAATGGTCAGGACATGCTGTATGTCAGGGTTGGCAGGTGCTGGTATATCTTCGGCGGCGGCATGAGAGGTTGCGAAGCTTAATAGCGCCAAAAGCCCTAAAAGTTTGAGGTGCATAGTCAATGTCTCCTTGACCGAAGAAAGCCGTTACCTGATCCTGTATAACAACTTTGAATGAAGCATTTCTGTGAGCCCTGCCCTATGCAATCAAAATATTCAATGGAAGATTTGCTTTCCATCATGAAAGCCCTGCGGACACCAAACACAGGCTGCCCTTGGGATCTGGAACAAACCTTTGAAACTATTGCACCTTATACCATTGAAGAAGCGTACGAGGTGGATGAAGCAATCCGTGACGGTGACAGGGACTCTTTGAAGGACGAGCTTGGCGATTTGCTGCTCCAGACAGTTTTCCATGCTCAAATGGCCGATGAAGAAGGAAGTTTTGCTTTCTCAGACGTTGTGCAATCTGTTTGCGACAAGATGGTGAGGCGGCACCCGCATGTATTTGGGGACGCCACCGTTGAAGATGCCGACGCACAGACGGCTGCATGGGAAGTGCAAAAAGAAGCAGAACGAGCGCAAAAGGCGGCTGCGCGGGGCGAGATACCGTCGGTGCTGGAAGGTGTAACGGTGGGTCTGCCTTCCCTTTTGCGTGCCGTCAAACTGCAAAAACGCGCGGCAAGAGTTGGGTTCGATTGGCCGGAAACCGTTCAGGTGCTGGACAAAATGCAGGAGGAAAGCGCTGAACTTGTTGAGGCGTACCAAAACAACGAGGGCCATGGGCGCCTCAAAGAAGAGTTCGGTGACCTGATGTTTGTTATGGCTAATTTAGCCCGCCATATGAAGCTCGACCCGGAAGAAGCGTTGCGTGATGCCAATGCAAAATTTGAACGACGTTTCAAAGGGGTAGAGACAAAACTTCATGCAAAAGGCAAGCCGCCATCAGAGTCCAGCCTTGAAGAGATGGATGCCCTTTGGAACGAAGTTAAAAGAGATGAGAAAACGCAAGATTAGTGGCGCGCTGGCCCGGTATTACGCGTTTTCATTCTCTTTCCATTTTCTATGCAAAGCGCCGGCCCTTGCCCCTATTTGCCAATAGCCAAAGGTCAATGAGACAATCATCGATGGGACAATGGCTTGTTCAATATTTAGCCAAAAATCCAAAAATATGAGTGCTGACAACCACAGCATGAAGGATGCGGGAAACATAACAGAAGCCAAGATAGCAGCCTGCCCGCGTTGGAGCCCATCCCCACTGTTTTTTTGAAGAGAGGCGGCACCCAACGCCATAAAGACAAACCCGGCCAAGGAAACGGTGCCATAGAGCAAAAGTTCTGAGCTTCCGGTTGAAGCGTTCGAAGCGACAAGAAGCCAAAAATATAGGGCAGCGCCTATCCAGGACGCCAGGGCGTAATTCCGAAGAATATCCGACAATGGTTGGTTGTTGCTTGTTGAAGGCGCCTCTGCTACCGCGGTTTCAGTTTTTTGGTGCTCATCACTAGGGTTGTCGTTTTCCGGTGTCTTGTCCGGCTGTCGCTGAGGTTCCTCGGGTTGAGTTGGCTCCCCTCCCTTCACAAGCAAACCTGTCCACTTTCCGACAAAAAATCCTGGCGCGATTTTGTTGTCCAGACAATCCAGTAGGAGCCGTACAGTTTCTTGGTCCAACTCAGGAGCATCGGGTTTTAAGGCACTCCTGACAGAGTCATGAACGGATCCATCAATTTCCTGCTCGTGAAACAAGCCTGCAAAGTGCAATTCAAGCGCGGCTCGCTTGGCTTCGTCTAACACTAGTCGCCGCCTGGCAATTTCGATTTCGCCGCTGGAACCTATTGCCCAAAACTGCGGGCGCTGTCCGGGATTTAGTTTGGGAACCTCATCCTGTACGAAATTGGCTAACTGCGCCAGTGTAATGGCCTTTGCGCCATCAGGTGCTGCGTTGCCAGAGGATATTCCATCGATTAGGCATGACGTGAGGGCAGAAGCTTTTTTACTGGGGATTTCCTTGGCTGTCTGAAACGCCGTAGAAGCTGTCAGCAAAAATGAACCGCCACCATCCTTCGCAAAGACGTTCAACTGATCGCCAAGCGTACTTTTAAAACCTTCGTTTGCGGAGGCCCCGCTGTAACAACAATCCAAAATCATGGCCTTTCGGCCCGCGCTACTGTCGTTCATCCATTGCTTAATTGTTTCAGTTGATAGCGCCGAAACACCTAAGTCGACCTCTCTGGTTTCAGGCATAGCCAACATCAGCGCACCGCTTTTGCTGAGCTTTCCATGTCCGCTGTAATAAAACAGCAAAAAGTCATCCTGACCCGCTTGATCAATTTCCTGGTAAAGTACGCTCGCGGCATCCTTGCATTTTGGATTGGCAAGAACAGTGGTGCTGAAACCGCAATACTCTGGATTGCCGAGCAGGTCGCCGAATTTTTCTATGTCATTGACGGCATACTTTAGCGGGGACAGAAACGCGTTGTCTTCATACTCGCTACAGCCGATCAATATTGCTTTGCGCTGGCCCACGAGTTCATCCTTGAGCCGCATTCGTTATATCGGCGAGCAACTCTTTTAGCTCGGCCGACTCGATGTTTTCCGCAGAAATTTTGACGCTTTGGCCGCCCTTTCCTTCCACTTCAACTGAGAAGCTTTTGTTCCGAGCAACGTAAGCTTTTACAACTTCGATCATTGCCGTCACGGCACCTGAAGTGAAAGCGGCCAGGAGCAACGTTCCCAGCTCTACCTCAACACCTTTGTGGCCTTCTGCAGCTTTGACTTCGTGAAATGTTGCATCAAGTCCATTGCGAACAAGAGCCGAACGGAAATCAGCCGTAAGTGCAGACAGCTGGCCATCTGACAAGCCTGACGGCTCAATATGGATTGCGATATGATCTGTCAAAGCTGTCCCCCGACTAACAACTCCAGAGGGAAATTATCTATCATAAAGGGAAAAGCGTGTAAATGGAGCGAATGAAGCCGTGCTCAGACCTTTAGCAAAATCGCAAAAGTTTAGAATTTGCCCTTGGCAAACTTGCCCCAAGCGATTGGGTCCACGCTAAACCGGTACCGCGTGCCCTCTTCTCCGGCTTCTGTCTCAAGGACTTTGCTATTGGCATGCAACCAGGCGGGTGTTTGCCCGTCTGAATAGGGAACGAGAATTTCCAGTTCCTGATTTTTGCGGCTGAGGGCTTTGTCCAGAACTTCGATGAAAGATGCGCAGCCTTCGCCGGTCAGTCCCGAGAGCGTTACGACGCTGTCTGAACGGGCTTGAATGGTCTCAAGCGCTTCTCGTTCGTCATTTGCCATCAAGTCGGCTTTGTTCATTGCTTCAAGGACAGGCGTGCCGTCGCCGTCTTCCTCCAAAGATGCGGCGAGCTCAACGCCAAGGTCAGCTAGAACGGCTTCCACATCCGCTTTTTGAATATCTGTGTCCGGGTGCGACGCATCGCGGACATGAACAATCAGGTCAGCTTCAAGCACTTCTTCAAGCGTGGCGCGGAATGCGGCCACCAGCGTCGTTGGCAACTCAGAGATAAAGCCAACCGTATCTGACATAATGATCTTGCGCCCGCTCGGCAGCGTGATCGCCCGCATGGTGGGGTCCAGGGTTGCAAACAGCATATCTTCAGCCAGCACCTCAGCTTCCGTCAGTCGGTTAAAGAGCGTTGATTTGCCGGCGTTTGTGTAGCCCACCAAGGCTACGACGGGATACGGGGCTTTTTGGCGCCGCGCCCTGTGAAGGGTACGGGTTCGAGTAACTGAATCTAACTGGCGGCGAATACGGGTGATGCGGTCCGCGATAATCCGGCGGTCGGCCTCAATCTGGGTTTCGCCTGGCCCCCCCATGAAGCCTGAACCACCCCGTTGGCGTTCAAGGTGGGTCCAGGACCGCACTAGGCGGCTGCGCTGATACACAAGGTGCGCCAGTTCGACCTGGAGTTCACCCTCTTTTGTGCTGGCGCGGTCGCCAAAAATCTCAAGGATCAGCGCTGTGCGATCAATAATCTTGACCTTCAGAGCGCGTTCCAGGTTCCTTTGCTGAATGGGGCTGAGTTCGCAATCGAAGATAATCAATTCTATGTCTTCAGCTTTCGCGAAGGCCTTGATTTCATCAAGTTTGCCTGCCCCCAGGTAGGTGGATGGCTTGATGTTTCGGATGGGCGCCACTTCGCCGCCAACAAGATCAATATCTATGGCTGCCGCAAGGCCAATGGCCTCTTCGAGGCGCGCCTCTGGGCTGCGTGCCAACGGATCAGACGCAGTTTCTTTCAAATGTGGATGGATGACATAAACACGTTGCCGGACTTGCTGTTTTTGAAGATAAGCAAGTCCGTCCGTTGACCAGCCGCCTCCCCCTTGCTGTTGAGGCTGGTTTCCGGCTTTGGTGCCGCTGGGGGTTTTGGTCAATTTAGTCCTCTAGTCCTTCTTTTTCTGGTTCAAACAATTGAACCGGACCGGAAGGCATTACGGTTGAGATGGCATGCTTGTAGACAAGCTGCGAATGACCGTCGCGGCGCAACAGCACACAGAAGTTATCAAACCAGGTGATAACGCCCTGCAGCTTCACTCCATTCACCAGAAATACGGTTACTGGCGTTTTGGTTTTGCGAACGGCATTAAGGAAAACGTCTTGAAGATTCTGATTTTTGTCTGACATGGTCTGCTTTTTCTTGTTTCGTTATGCCCTAGTCCCAAGGGCTGTTTATTCATTGTCCTGGCGACCGATTACCATAGTGTGACGGTAGCTGCTGTCGATAACTCGCTTTGCATTCCTATATGTCAGACCAATGGGTTATCGGTCAACAGGCATTTGTGTCAGCCCCGCCAAAGCGCCTTTGCGAAGATGGCCATGAAGATGGGTGCTTCGACGCGCCCAATCAACATCAGCACGCTTAAAATGGCATAATCAACCTGTGCAAGGCTGCTGTAGCCCGCAAAGCTTGGGTCTGCGCTCGTTGCAAGCGGTCCTGAAAGTGTCATAGCAGCGAATGAAAGGGTCAATGCGTCTTGGAAATGAATGCCAAGTACAGCGAGTGCCATGGCGCCAATTGCCATGATCAAAACGAATGAGCCCAAAAGCAGCCACACGGCGTCCAGGTCGCGCTTTTCCGCTGTCGCATTGCCGTATTGAACGGTATGGACCCCGTGAGGATGGGCAAGACGGTCAACTTCCGCCCTGCCCATTTTAAAAATCAACCAGACACGCATTTGCCGCAAGCCGCCGGTAGCGCTGGCAACTGCGCCGCCCATGACTGTCAGGATCATGAGGAGAATGGCAACCGGGAGTGCCTCTCTAATTCCCAGTTCCGCAATCTCAGGCGGCATTACGCCAAAAGTGGCCAAGGCTGACGCTGCTGCCAGGACAAGAGAGACCAGTTCCAGAACTGTTGCGTCGGTTAAGGCGAACAACAGCGCAGCACCGATGCCAATCCAAAGCAGGCTTAGCCTGAGTTCCCTGTCTTCCTTGAAGCGCGGTGAAAACGTCCGCGCACGCCAATGATGGAAATCCCAGTTGGAAAGTCCAATGATCAGGAAAATGATCAGAATAACCTGGGAAAAAATGCCCAGGTTGTGGACCGTGGCTTCGGGAACAACACCCGCCGTGCTGACACTGGCCAGGGCCAAAAGCACTGCATCAAACCGGCCGGTTCCGGTCAGCCAGAATAGAATGAAGCCCAGCATGGTCGCGAAAAGGTAAATGGGCGCAACAGCGCGTGTGGTGGCGCGCAGGCGCTGGTAGCCGCTTTCGCGGTCACCAAAGTGAAGTGGCGAACGATGCAGTTGAAGTCCACCGCTGTTCATCGCCATCAACAGGGAAAGCGTGAAGGAGATGGCCATAAGACCGCCTATCCAGCTGGATAATGCACGCCACAGCATGATCGACCGGATGCCTTCAATGCTGCCTTCGTAGGCTGTGGATCCGTTGGTGGTTATTTGCGACATGCCGTCATAGAAGGCACGCAGGAATCCGCTTTCTGGAAACAGCAAAAACAGCGGCAAGCCCGCCATTACAGCCAATGCCGTTACACCGGTTAATGGCAAAAATATCGTCAGCCTTGGCACACGCACACGTTCAGTGGAGCGAAAGCCGAGGAACAGGGCACCGCCAAGCAGTAGCGCAAGTGTTGCAGAGGCAAAAAAGCTGCCGGCTGCGGCATCCTCACCGACAAAAAGCGCGAACAGCAGCGGAATAACCTGCAAAGCCGCCAACATCAGGATCCATGAACCCAAAAGATAAAAAAGGCGGCTTTTCCACATGGATTTGCTCTAAAACAGGTCGGCCCGCGCCGAGAAAAGTTGTTCGATCTTTTTCACAGAATGCGCCATGGCCAGCAGGACAACATGGTCACCTGCCATCAACTGGGTTTCTGCTGCGGGGACGATTGTTTCGTCATCACGCACGATCATGCCGAACTTAACGTCACCATGAAGGCGCAGCTCACCAATAGTTTTCTGAGCGACTTCAGAGCCAGCAAGTACCTCGGCTTCGATCATCTCCGCCTGACCTTCAAACAGGCTATAGAGGTCCCGAATGCGACCGCGCCTGACATGCCGTACGATTGAAGATACGGTGGTTTCTCGGGGGTCCAGCGCCACGTCAATGCCCAGCGAGCCGACCAAGTTACCGTAGATTGGGTTGTTCATCAGCGTAATCGCCGACGCGTTGCTTTGCTGTTTAGCAAGCAAGGCAGACAGAATGTTCACCTCGTCATCGTCTGCCACAGAAACAATAGTGTCCACTTGCGCGATGTTAGCTTCTAGCAGGATTTCACGGTTGAGTGCGTCGCCATTGATGACAACCGTTTTTTCCAATTTTTCAGCCAACTTTTTAGCACGGTCCTGGTCGATTTCCACGATCTTGAGGTTTGGTGCTCTTTCGCTTTTTTCCAGCAATTCCGCAAGGGCAAGGCCGATGTTGCCGCCGCCAACAATCACAATGCGCTGGGCTTTTTGCTCTTCATGACCAAACACCGCCATGGCGCGCTCTGTTGTTGAGGCTTCAACAACAATGATGATGGCGTCACCGACCTGCAACTGGTCATCACTTCTTGGCACAAAGAGTTTGCCGCCCCGCAATACTGCAACAACGATGGTTTGCAGGTTTGGAAACAGTTCTGAAAGTTGCCTGAGCGGCGTATCAATGACCGGACAATCTTCCTCAAGGAACATACCCACCATCTGCACTTTGCCGCCTGCAAAAGGCACCATATTAAAAGCGCCCGGGACCTCCAGGCGCCGCGCCAAAGCCTCTGCGACCTCTAGTTCCGGCGAAATAATCACGTCGATTGGCATGTTGTCGCGCGAAAACAGATCGCGCCAATTGGATTTCAGGTACGACTGATTGCGAATACGGGCGATTTTTGTTGGTACGCTGAACAGGGAATGCGCGACTTGACACGCCATCATGTTCACTTCGTCCGATAAAGTAACGGCGACAATCAGATCCGCGTCCGCAGCGCCGGCTTTGTCGAGCATGTCCGGGTCCGATCCGTGGCCCACCAAGGCCTGAACATCCAGACTTTCACTGATTTTCCGGATCAGCTTTACGGACCGGTCGATGACCGCAACGTCATTTTGCTGTTCCGCAAGGTGTTTGGCGATATGGAAGCCAACCTGCCCTGCACCACATACGATCACTTTCATACGCAGGTTATCCGTTTGCTTTTCGTGTCACGTTGTCGATCCCCCTGATCGGCAAATACTTGTGCGCTAAGCGTCTGTATCTTGCTTACCAGACAAGCCTAACGATTTAAGTTTACGATGCAAAGCCGATCGTTCCATGCCGATAAAAGCAGCCGTGCGCGAGATATTGCCGCTGAAACGGTTGATTTGAACCTTCAAATACTCTCGCTCAAACGCTTCGCGCGCTTCCCGCAGCGGTGTTGTCATGATCGAATTATTGCCACCCGTCTGCAGTAGATCACCTGAACCTGTTGTAACTTCCTGGGGCAAGTCTTCAGATGTAATAATCGCTCCCGGTTCGTCCGGGCCCATAATTACCACACGTTCCATGATATTTTTCAGTTGGCGCACATTGCCCGGCCAATCGTAGGACTGCAGCGCAGCGATTGCGTCTTCACCCAAAGAAAACTGCGGGCGCCCGGTTGCGGCAGAAAGGGCATCCAGAAAGCCGCGTGCGAGGGTTGGAATGTCTTCGCGCCGCTCGCTCAAGGACGCCATGGAAAGAGGCACCACATTTAGACGGTGATACAGGTCTTCTCTGAATCGGCCCTCAGCGATCTCATGAACCAAATCCCTGCTTGTCGCTGAAATAACGCGCACATCAACTTTTACGCCAGTGTTGCCGCCCACGCGCTCGAACGCCTGATCGGTCAGCACGCGCAGAATTTTTGCCTGTGTTGGCAAAGGCATGTCGGCCACTTCGTCGATAAACAGCGTGCCGCCATGGGCTTTTTCAAACAGGCCGGTTTTTACTACACCACCGTTTTGCTCAACACCGAACAGCTCCTGCTCCATCCGGTGGGGCTCCATCGAAGCCGCACTCACAATCACGAATGAACTACCGGACCTGTTGGACCGCACATGGATTTGCCGTGCCGCGACTTCTTTACCGCTACCTGATGCGCCTTGTATCAGCACCCGGCTGTTGGTGGCCGCAACACGTTCAATACTTTGTCGCAAGCTGTTGATAATCGCGGAGCGACCCGTGATATCGACAGAAAAGGCCGAGCGCTTTTTCAGTTCTTCATTCTCACGTTTCAACCGATCTGCTTCGGTAGCACGCTGAATTGTCAGGATCAATTGGTCCGCTTCAAAGGGCTTTTCAATAAAATCATAAGCCCCTTTCTTAATGGCCGCGACGGCGGTTTCGATATTGCCGTGGCCGGAAATCACGATAACAGGTAGGTCTTTGTGACGAGACTTCACAAGCTCCAGAATTTCAAGGCCATCCAGTTTGCTTCCCTGCAACCAAATGTCCAAAACCATCAGGGATGGCAGACGGGCTTCAATCTCAGCCAATCCGCTGTCGCTATCGTGGGCCGTACGGGTGGCGTAGCCCTCGTCTTCCAAAATGCCGGCGACCAATTCTCGAATGTCGGCTTCATCATCAATGATAAGAATATCAAGTGCCATAGACAGCTAATTCCTCTAAACGTCTACTCTGCTGCGGCCGGGTGACTTTCGGCCTCTTGGTTGTTTTCTGCTTGTTCTGCCCTGCGCTCCAACGTCTGGTGCGAGAAGGTCAGAACAACCCTGGCGCCGATGGGTGACCTATCGGCTATGCGGACGGAACCCCCATGCTCTTCCATAATGCGGCGAACGATGGCCAAACCAAGGCCCGTACCTTTCGAGCGGGTGGTTACATATGGTTCCATCAGTCGGTCTTTCTGTGCTGCAGGCAGGCCAAGACCATTATCTTCCACTCTGATGATGGTCTTGTCGTCGGCTTGCATCAGGGAAAGTCGCACAAACCCGGGCTCCAGGGTGTCGCCGCCATCCAATTTGTCTTTTGAGACACGCGCTTCGACAGCTTCAGCGGCATTTTTAAGGACATTGGTAAGCGCCTGGCCAACCAATCGACCATCACATTTAATCAGTTCAAGTCGCTCATCAATTTCAGCGGTGAACTGGATGTCAGGTGCAGCCACCTCCTGCAAGAACACAGACTGCCGCGCAACATCAGCAATGTCGGTTTCCCGGTAAAGCGGCGCTGGCATGCGGGAGAAGGACGAAAATTCGTCGACCATTCTTCTAAGGTCACCCACCTGCCTAATGATCGTATCGGTGCACTGACCAAACACCCCGCTATCGTCAGCGATATCTTTGGCATACTTGCGCTTCAGACGCTCTGCGGACAGTTGGATGGGTGTAAGCGGGTTTTTGATCTCATGCGCAATGCGCCTTGCCACATCTGCCCATGCGGCAGTTCGTTGGTCAGCCAATTGCTCGGTCAGGTCATCAAAGGTAACCACATAGCCGCCAATCGCGCCGCTTTCCTGGCGTTCAGCAAATACCCGCACCATTAAGGTTCTGATTTCGCCTTCAATTTCAAGCTGGACCTCGCCTTTGGCTTCGCCCTCTTCCGCTTGCTCGCTTTCTTCCACAATGTCCAAAAACTCGGGCACCACATTCGTGAGTTCTTTGCCCATTAAGTCTTCGGGCCTAAGGCCGAGAAGACTGAGCGACGAACGGTTCGGCAAGAATACGCTACGGTCTTTCTGGAGCCCCATAACACCCGCAGAAACGCCTTCGAGCACTTCTTCGAGGAAGCGGCGTCGCTCATCCAATTCGTTATTGGCTTCAATCAGGGCATCCTGATGTTTGGCCAACTGGTCGGTCATACGGTTAAATGCACGGCTCAAAGTGCCGACTTCATCACCCGACGGCACTGTGGGCACGCGGGCTTGCAGATCGCCCTGTCCGACGCGGTCAGCCGCGTCTACGAGATTGGAAAGCGGGTTCACCAACCGGCTGGAGAACCAGAGGCCAATCCAGATTGCGGCAAGAAGAATAAGCAGTGCGACGATAATGAACACCACATTGAACTGCAGCTGAAATTCACTGCGCTGCCCCTCCAGGTTTTCATAGTCCTCCACGGCACTGCGGGTTGCATCCAGGTATCCAAGCACCTGGGGGCTAAGGTCCCGCGACACATAAAGATAAGTCGGCTGGAAAAACGACGTGAGCTTGATGAGGCCCGAAACACTATTTCTGTCCTGATTGGTCGAAACGACAGTTTCGCCAGAGGCAGCCCGCGTCAGGAAAGTGCGCTCAATCTGCGGGGTGCTGAAAGAAAAGCCGTCGTTTGCGCCCGCGAGAATGTTCCCATCCTCTCCTTCTAGCTGCTGGATAATCACCACTTCTGAAAGGATGCGCGTTGTCAGCGCGGTTTCTGCGACCCTTTGCAGGGTCACATTGTCCCGCTGCTGTGCAAAGTTCAGTTGATTGAAAGCAAAAGCAATGGTCAACATATCCTTCTCAATGTTGACCCTGTGCTCAATCAGGTAAGTCTCAGCCACTTCCAAGGAGTTATTCAGCGTGAAACGCACCTTTTCGCTGAACCAGGACTGGATGCCAAACTCCAAAAACAATGCCGAAAACACGGTCATAATAATTGGAGGAACAATAGCAATGCCGATGAAAAAGCTGGTCACACGTGTTTGAAGTCGCGATCCCGCTTTCATACCCTTGCGGGCAGTCCAGATACGCACAAACCAACGGCCAATGGCGACACCGAGGGCAAGCAGCAGTGCCAAATTCACAATGAGCAACACCCGCATGGTTTGGCCAGAAGTCACTTCTGAAAGTGAAGGTCGCTGCGACATTGCGATGTAGGTAGCAACCGCTGATGCAACTGCGAGAAATGCTAACAGCACTTCAAGCCTGCTCATCAAGTTAAGCTTGCGAGACCAAAGCATGAATTTTGCCCAACGACGGTTGGGAAGCTTTGGTGAAGCATCCATCACATTGGGGCGTGTATGTCTTTTACTTGCGCTCATTCGACGTCATTGATGCATAAATGCCACTATTGTTCTAGATATATCACAAACAAATTGTGGCAAAAATACTAACACCCTGCATTCATTACGCTTTTGTGCGCTTGGGACAGTTAAACACCGCTCTTGGTTGGCATTTGAATGTCAAGTTCACGGATCTTTTTCCGAAGGGTATTACGATTCAACCCAAGCAAATCCGCCGCTTTGACTTGATTGCCATTGGTCTCCGCAAGGACTTTCTGGATCAAGGGGCGTTCAATTTCCCTTAGAATTCGGGCGTGTAACCCAGGGGGTGGTAAACCATCTTCATGGAAATCGAAATACTGATCCAGGTGCATGCGGACCGTTTGAGACAGATTTCCTCCCGTAACATTCGCCATGATGCTCATCGGGCCACCGGCCAAGTCTGACGTCGACCTGTCAAATTCTGCTTTCACCGCAGTTCCGCTGATCTGGTTGCCAGGATGCAGGGCACACAGGCGGCGGATCAGGTTTTCGAGCTCGCGCACGTTGCCGGGCCAGTCAAAAGACTGCAGAACCTTTTTGGCACCGGCCGTCAGTGATTTATATGGCAGGCCGGATTCCGTGACTTTTTGTAGGAAATGCTCAGCCAGATCTGGAATATCTTCCGACCTCTCGCGAAGCGGCGGGATATTAAGAGGCACCACATTCAATCGGAAATACAAATCTTCCCGAAAATCACCTGAGTTCACCATGGACTTCAGGTTTTTGTTGGTTGCTGCAATGATACGGACATTGGTGCGAATGCTCGCAGCGCCACCAACTGTTCTATATTCGCCTTCCTGAAGTACTCTCAGTAGCCGTGTTTGCGCCTCGAGCGGCATGTCGCCAATTTCATCAAGGAAAAGCGTGCCGCCTTTGGCTTCCCCAAAACGGCCAAGCGTTCTTGTTTCAGCGCCTGTAAATGCGCCGCGTTCGTGGCCAAACAGTTCGCTTTCAATCAGCTCTTTCGGGATTGCGGCCATGTTCACAGGCACAAACGGGTTGTCACGGCGCGGGCCGTGGGCATGCAGTGCGCGGGCAACAAGCTCTTTACCTGTGCCGCTTTCACCTGTGATTAATACTGTTAGCTCTGTTTGAACCACACGTGCCATCGCCCGATAGATTTCCTGCATAGCGGGCGAGCGACCAATAAGAATGTTCTGGTCAGGCTCCTTGCGTTCCGCATCTGGCGCCGACGTTTTCTTAAGTGCTTTCTTAACAACGCCAACTAACTCATCAATATCAAATGGTTTTGGAAGATACTCAAAGGCACCATTATTGGTGGCATCCATTGCAGTGGACAAAGTATTTTGCGCACTCATGATGATGAATGGGAGCTCCGGTCTGGCTTCCAACAGTTCCGGCATTGCGTCCAGACCACTACCGCCGGGCATAAGGACATCAGAAATGACAACATCACCCTGACCTGACCGCACCAGGCGTTTCAGCTCTGGCACGTCTTCCGCCTCGACAACCATCCAACCTTCTTGACGTAGGGCCTCTCCAACCACCATTCGGATGGCTAGGTCATCATCTGCGACCACGATGGTGGCTTTGTTCTTAGTCATATGAACCATCCTCAAAGAGTGCGAGTTGAACTCTGAAAATTGCGCCGCCGCCAGGCAGGTTGTCTGCGGTTACTGTGCCGCCAAAGTTTGACACATAGCGGGCCACCATCGAAAGGCCGAGCCCGGTGCCACCTGACTTTCCAGTTACAAACGGATCAAACAGATGGCCTTTGATGTTTTCGGGGATACCAGGTCCGTTATCTATAACGGCAACCTCAACCGGCAAGCGTTTGCGCTTGCCGTCCGCGCCGCGGATCCAGATGCCATGGCGGTACGCAGTAGTGACAGTGATGTCTGCCTGGCCTTCGGCAGCTTCGTATGCGTTTTTGATAAGGTTTAGAAAGACTTGCACAAGTCGATCATAATTTCCGAGCACTGGCGGCAGTGACGGATCAAACTTGGGGCGAATGACGGCGTCTGATGCAAACCCGGCAGCAGCCAGGTTGAGCACGTGGTCCAACACCTCGTGAATATTTACAGATTCAATATTCTGTTCAACCGGAGCATTGAAGCTTTCAAGGTCATCAACAAGGTCTTTGATACGGTCAACTTCTTTACAGATTAGCTCTGTTAGCTGGAGGTGTTTTTCGTCGAGGGCCCGACCCATCAGTTGCGCTGCGCCCCGTATGCCGGACAAGGGGTTCTTGATCTCATGCGCAAGCATGGAAGCGAGGCCGCTGACCGAGCGTGCCGCCGCGTCCATTTCGCTTTTTTTCTCCAGAAACGCTGTAATTCTGCGTGGCAATACAGAAAGAACGGTGACCCCTTCGTCCTCAACCGGATTGGCATGCAGATCGACCAGCTCTATGTCGCCGAGCGCTGGCTGGCACCGAACATCATAGCTATTGAGGGGGGCGTTTTCCTGACGTGCCCTTTCTACAAGGTCTGTGGCCGCCTGCCCGACGCCAGACAAAGCCATCAGTGGGCTACCAATAAGGCTTTCACGGCTGCGGCCAAGGATCGATTCTGAGTGAGCGTAAACCGCAGAAACACAATTGTCCTTGTCAATCGCAAGAACGCCCTGCCGCAGCCCGCTCAGGATCTTGTGGTCTTTCTCAGACGCGTACGGCAGGCCTTCAGGAAGGGTCATTAGGCCGCCATTTGCTCACACAGGGGTGTGTAAAATTCGGTGATAGCCACTTTCACTTTTTCAGGGTCGTCTTCACGGTTCACGCTGTTGCGAAACTCAGCCGAGCCATGCAGGCCTTTGGTATACCAGCCAATGTGTTTGCGCGCGATACGGACGGCGGCTTCAACGCCGTAATGATGCAGCATATCTTCATAATGCTCGAGTAGCGTTGAGAGCTGCACGTCGAGAGTTGGGTCTGCCACTTTTTCACCCGAGCGCAAATACTGGATGGCTTGGTTGATGAACCAAGGGCGGCCATAAGTGCCGCGGCCAATCATGATGCCATCAGCGCCTGAATCCGCCAGTGCCTGGGTCACATCTGGGAAATCATTGATATCGCCGTTCACAATTACAGGAAGGTTTACGGCCTCTTTCACCTTGGCGACTTTTTTCCAGTCCGCATGGCCTTTGTAGAACTGGCAACGGGTGCGGCCATGCACGGTTACCATTTTGATCCCGGCCTGCTCCGCAATCTTGGCAAGCTCTGGCGCGTTGAAGCTGTTGTCATCCCAGCCCAGGCGCATCTTGAGCGTAACTGGCAGGGAAACAGCGTTAACCGTCGCGTGGATAAGCTCACCAGCGTGGTCCAGATCACGCATCAGGCTGGAGCCCGCGTGGCCGTTAACAACCTTTTTCACGGGGCAGCCCATGTTGATATCAATGATTGCGGCACCGCGGTCTTCATTGAGTTTAGCTGCTTGCGCCATTTTTGCGCCCTCGCAGCCTGCAAGCTGAACCGACATCGGGAACTCTTCCGCGCAGTTGGTTGACATCTTCATGCTGCGCTCTGTTGCCCGGATCATGGCTTCAGATGCAATCATCTCTGAAACCACGAGACCCGCACCAAAACGCTTCACCAAGCGACGGAACGGCATATCTGTTACGCCCGACATCGGCGCAAGAATAACCGGGTCTTTGATTTCTACTGGACCAATGTTAATAGCCATAGGACAACCTACTCAACTCGAACTGCCTAATAATTAGGCACTGCTTATGCCAGAAGTCGATTCAAAAATCTATAGTGAGATTTTGCATGGCTGATACGCCTGAAAAACAGGGGAAACAAGCCATTATTGTTGTGGCTGGTGGCCGGGGAAGCCGCGCCGGGGACGGCCTGCCGAAACAATATCGTGCGGTTGGCGGTGTGCCCCTTATCCGGCGCACGGTCCTTGCGTTGCAGTCAGCCTTGCCAGATGCATATGTTCAAGTCGTGATTCACCCCGATGACAAAGAGCTATTTGAAAAGGCCATCGAAGGGCTGGAAAACATTCTGCCGCCTGCTCATGGGGGCGACAGCCGTCAGCAAAGTGTTTTCAATGGCTTGCAGGCTCTAACGGAGTTGGCGCCGGATCAAGTTTATATCCATGACGCGGCGCGGCCTTTTGTTTCGCCCACGGTTATCGACGCATTAACTGCTGCTCTGGACGTCGGAAGCAAAGCCGCTGTGCCCGTTGTCCCGATTGTGGATACTTTGGTACGAGAGGTCGATGGCGGTCGGGACCCTGTCGATCGACCCGGATTAGTTGCTGTGCAAACGCCGCAAGCATTTGAATTTAAATCGATTTTCGGTGCACACCAACAACTGGCAGGCCAGGAGCTGACCGACGACGCCTCCGTGTTCGAGGCGGCTGGCGGCACCGTTGCGCATGTTCCTGGGGCTGCGGACAACTTTAAAATTACGAGACCAGAAGACTTTGAGAAAGCAGAGCATATGACCCGTTCCACTTTAAGTGATATCAGAATGGGGTCGGGTTACGACGTGCACCGCTTCGAAGCCGGTGACCATGTGTGGCTGTGTGGTATGAAAATTCCTTTTTCCAAAAGCCTGAAAGGTCATTCGGATGCTGATGTTGGCCTTCATGCGCTAACCGATGCAATTCTGGCGGCCATTTCGGACGGCGACATTGGTGCGCATTTCCCGCCAACTGACGAGCGATGGCGCGGGGCGCCCAGTGATGTGTTCTTGTCGTTCGCAGCGTCGCGGGTGCACGCTCTCGGCGGAGATTTCAACCAATTAGGTGTGCTACTGGTCTGCGAAGCTCCAAAAATCAGACCACATGTGGAGACCATGCGGGCCCGCATCGCCGAGATTGTCGGTATCGATGTTTCAAGAGTGAGCGTGCAAGCAACCACCACCGAAAAGCTTGGCTTTACCGGCCGCGGCGAAGGCATTGCAGCACAGGCAACCGCAACGGTTGCCCTACCCGCAGGACCAAGCGCATGAAGCAGACCCTCGATACATGGCAAGACCGTCACAGCTCCCCCTATTTTTGGTTGGTGACCTTCTTTGGTTCGGGCCTTATAAAACCCGCGCCGGGTACATGGGGCTCGCTTGCCGGGCTTATCGTTGGCATAGGTCTTCTTGAGGTCCTCGGTGTCACCGAATTCGCCCTTGCAATCGTTGGCGTCACAATTCTGGGTACTTTCACGATTAACAAAGTGGAAAAAGCCAGCGGCATTCATGATGCACCTGAAATTGTCATTGATGAGGTCGTGGGCATTTGGATAGCAACGCTACCATTTTATTATTCACCTGCGACCTGGTGGGGGTTTGCCGCGGCCTTCGCGCTGTTTCGCTTTTTTGACATCATCAAACCCTGGCCCATCGGTTGGCTGGACAAACGTGTTTCAGGTGGTTTTGGCGTTATGATTGACGACATCGTTGCTGGCATCTTCGCGCTTGTTGGGATACACATCCTTACAACTGTTTTAGCGTAGCAAGGATCCCCTAGTGTTTTCCAAATTAAAAGCATCTGGTGCCAATCTGTTTCCCGGGTTGGCCATAGCGGTAACGATTGGTCTGGCGGCAAGCTTTTTAGGTGAGCATTACGGCGCTCCAACCATGTTGTTTGCCCTGCTTCTCGGCATGGCGCTCGGTTTTCTTTATGAAGATAAACGCACCACCACAGGAATTGATTTCGCGGGATGCGAAGTTCTGCGGCTGGGTGTTGCCCTGCTTGGCCTGCGGATCGCCATTGGCGACGTTATTGCTGTTGGTTGGTCAACGCTTGCGCTCATGGCTGTCGGTATTGTCAGCACGATTTTGGTGGGCATGGGATTATCGCGTGCCCTGGGTTTTAGAAACCGGTTTGGCGCGTTGACGGGTGGCGCAGTGGCAATTTGCGGCGCGTCCGCGGCATTGGCGTTGTCCGCTGTTATGCCCAACGATAAATACAAAGAACAAAATACCATTTTCGCCGTAATCGGTGTGACGTCCCTGTCGACCGTTGCGATGATTATCTATCCGATCCTCAGTGGCAGCCTCGCGCACTCTGATGAAGCCGCTGGTCTGTTCCTGGGCGGAACCATTCATGATGTTGCGCAAGTGGTAGGCGCCGGCTATTCGATTTCCGAGGCTGCGGGCGACCATGCCACACTGGTGAAACTCATCCGCGTCGCATTTCTCGTGCCGGTCGTGTTCATGTTTGCGCTGGCGTTTCGGGGCGACTCGTCAGAGGCAAAAGGCGGGCAGATGTTGCCCTGGTTTTTGATCGCCTTCGCAGTGTTGGTTGTCGTCAACAGCTATGTTCCAATTCCGCCGGCACTGAAGGGCTTCTTTGTTGACGCGTCCAGGTTTATGCTGGTTACAGCCATTGCTGCCATCGGACTAAAATCCAATCTTAAAGAGCTGGTGAACGTTGGGGCGCGCCCGGTTATCCTGATGGTATTGGAAACGCTCTGGCTCGCGGTTGTCATCTTGGTTGGAATGGAATTGGTGCTTTAAGCATGGTGGAAAAATCACGACAGGAATTAGCCACGCTGGTCCTGTCTTTAGCACGAGAACAAGGCCTGAAAGTCGCGACTGCCGAAAGCTGTACCGGTGGCCTTATCATCGGTGCATTAACAGATATTGCCGGTTCTTCCGATGTTGTGGACCGTGGCTTCGTCACCTATTCAAACGAAGCCAAACAGCAAATGCTGGACGTTAAGGCATCAACCATTGCGCAGGTCGGGGCTGTAGCAGAAGCGACCGCCAAGGAAATGGCTTACGGTGCCCTTGCAAATTCAATGGCCGATGTTGCTGTTGCTGTGACCGGTGTTGCCGGTCCAGGCGGCGGGACTGCAGAAAAGCCTGTTGGGCTGGTATGGTTCGGCCTTGCACAGGTTGGCATGCCACCTATTGCAGAACAGAAGCTGTTTGGTGACATCGGGCGTGAGGGTGTCAGGCACCAAACGGTTCTCCATGCCCTTTCAATGCTCAAGACAAGCCTCAGTGCTTAGTATCCCAGGTTTTTGACCAGGTATCTATTCTCACTTCCAGTTCTCTGTGATCGTCTTTGATCTTGCGTTCAAAATGCTCATCGAAGTCTTTGCCCTCAGCTTGCAGGTCTGCAACTCGCTTTTTGAAGTTGCCAAGGTCATTTTGAAGATCCCTGTATTCCTGAACATATTGCTCGTCGGCCTTGGCCTCCTCGAGCGCGCTCAGTTTGTCTTCCAAAAACTGTTCACGCCCCCGAAGGCCTTCCATCAAGTTATGAAGAAATGTGGCCATAACCTTCTCCTTATCAAGTTGACATAGGGAGATGGTATCAAGTGTCAGGGTAGCAGTATTTGACAGCCGTCAAGCGGCATAGAGGCTGTGGGCGCGTTCGACAAAAGCATCCACCATTCGGTCAGTGGCTTCGGCGAACATTTTACCAATCATTTTTTCAAGGACAGGATTGTCGAACTCAAAATCGACTTCAAAATCAACAATGCAGCCGTGTTCGTGATCCATAAATCGCCAGTGATTATAGAGACGTTTCATTGGCCCGGTGATGTAATCAACATCGACAGACTTGTGCGGGTTGAGAGACACCCTTGAGGTAAAGCGCTCGCGAAACATTTTGAAGCCGATGATGACATCAGCGTCAAACCGTTCAGGGCGTCTGTTGTAAACACGCGCACCAATGCACCAGGGCAAAAACTCTGGGTAGCTTCCCACATCCGCAACCAAATCGAAGAGCTGGTTCGACTTATAGGGCAGGAGTTTTTTCTCGGAACGTTTTGGCATGGTTTGTCGGGTGTATCGACACAAGTGCCTGGGGTAAAGACCTTTTTTGTCGCGCCCGGATTAAAGAATACCAAGCTTCTGAATACCGACGAGGAATTCCACAGAAAGAATGGCCGCTATGAAGCTGTACAGTACAAAAAATACGGTGCTGAGCACAGCGCGCAACCAGGTACGGTCATAGAAAACTTTCAGCGCGTAATAAAACATGGCGATCAGCAAAACGTTTTTCACCCAAAAGTTGAATGAGGGCGACAGGTATATTGTTAGTATCAGGGGGATAGACAGCAAGGCGTAATGCCCCCAAACGAAGCATTGAAATGACAGTGTTTCCGCCAGGTTTTTGCCAGCTCTGAAATTGTGAAGTCGCATCAGGATGGCGAGGATTGGCACCATTACAAATGTCACCAAGTCCATTCGGTTGCTGAGCATCTCTGTTACCTTGGCGATGTCTTTTTCGACCTCAGCACGCACCTCCGCTTCCATTTCTTCGATGCTGTCTGTTTGGGTCGTATAGCTCAGGTTCTGATCCAGTTCCCCGCTTGCCATTGAGAGCGCAATACTGATGGCATACACGGTAATGAAATATTTCACGGGATTGATGTAGCGAACCCGTCCACCAGCGATATAATCCAATGCCACTTGGCCGGGCTGTTTTGTCAGGTCCAAAATGGTGCGCCAGACTTTTGAATCCATGTCATAGATCACGCGAAAGAGATTGCCTGCCATGGTTTTGAGGCTAAGCCGTTCGGTATCCGCTTTTTGACCGCAAGCGGGACAGAAAGAACCGATAAATGCTGCCCCGCAGTTTGCGCATTCGATTGTCTGGTTTTCTGCTTGCGGCAAACTAGTGTCCATCGTCATGCCAAGGTCATCCGATCATAATAATATTCAACTATGGCAATTGTCGTCGAAACGGCTGAGGTTGTCAGCGCATAAGCGAAACCTGATACCACCCCTGAGAGAACTGTTTTTGGCCAACTCATGTTGAAAAAAGTTTTGGCGCCATACAAAAACAGCGCTGCAGTAATGGTGTTTTTGGGCCCAACCGTATTCATATCGGCAAGTGCCTGAAACGGTACCAATAAGGACGCGTACAAATATCCAAGGCCGAAAACGAAA
This sequence comes from Kordiimonadaceae bacterium, assembly GCA_017640725.1. Classification (GTDB taxonomy): domain Bacteria; phylum Pseudomonadota; class Alphaproteobacteria; order Sphingomonadales; family Kordiimonadaceae; genus Kordiimonas. The sequence continues at coordinate 519,510 of JAEPQB010000003.1, forward strand.
CAGATGAATGTGAATGTTTCCGCATAGTTGCGGTCTGCAAGGAAATATTGCCAACGGATCAACAGCGCCAACAAGGGAATGGCAAAGAAAACAACGATGTCCATTTGTGTGGCGAACACCTGCACCACATATGTAGAAAGCGCCTGCATAAAATCACTGACTTGATCATCCGACGCAGACAGGAACATGCGGCCCGCTATGTCGGCCTGTGCGCCGGTCACCAGCATCAGGCTGAAATAAATAGTGAAGGTAACAAGCAGAAACCGGATAGGGTTTAAATACTGTGCCCTGCCCCCATCGATATATTGAAGCGCGACTTTACCGGGGTTGCGTGTCAGCTTCCTGAGGGTTTGCCAGATTGTACTGTTGGATTCTGTTAAGGCTTCAAACAGCTGGGAAAACATAGCGGCAGTATCAAGCCGCCCTTCCACATGTTTTTGCCCACAAGCATGGCAGTATTCGCCTGCCATTTTCACATGGCAGTTGCGACAGCAACACTCTGGTTTTGTCAAAGCCCGCTCCATGACAGTAGTTAACTATCCAGTGGGCGTGTCGGTCAAAGGTTTATTTAGGCTTTTGCTGCCAGCTGTTTTTCGCGTGCTGCGCGCAGTTTGGCGAAGTCATCACCAGCGTGATAGCTGGAGCGCGTGAGCGGCGTTGATGAAATCAGCAAGAAGCCTTTGCCGCGGCCCATTCGCTCATATGATTTGAACTCGTCTGGTGTCACAAAGCGTTCAACTTTGGCGTGGCGCGGTGTTGGCTGCAAATACTGGCCGATCGTCATGAAATCAATGTCAGCCATGCGCATGTCATCCATCACCTGGCTAACTTCCAACCGTTCTTCACCGAGGCCGACCATGATACCGGATTTTGTGAAGATGGATGGATCCACTTTCTTGACTGTTTCTAACAGCCGCAGCGAGTGATAGTAGCGTGCGCCCGGTCGAATTTTTGGATAGTTGCGTGGCACAGTTTCCAGATTGTGGTTGAATACGTCTGGTTTGGCGTCTGCAACCTTTTCAATGGAACCTGGCTTGTTACGAAAGTCCGGTGTCAGGATTTCGATTGTTGTTGCTGGGCTCATCTCACGGATGGCTTTGATCACTTTCACAAACTGGTCGGCGCCGCCGTCTTCAAGGTCATCCCGGTCCACGGACGTAATCACGATGTGATTGAGTCCCATCGCCGCACAGGCTTCGGCCGTGTGGAATGGCTCAAGCGGGTCCACTTGCATGGGGCGGCCGGTTTTGATGTTACAGAAAGCACAGGCCCGCGTGCAGGTATCACCCAGGATCATCACCGTTGCATGTTTTTTGGACCAGCATTCGCCGATGTTTGGGCATGCTGCTTCTTCACAAACCGTGTGCAGGTTCTTGTCGCGCATAAGTTTGCGCGTTTCCTGATAGCCTTTGCTGACAGGGGCTTTAACGCGAATCCACTTGGGTTTGCGCTGAAACTGTTCACTGTTTTCTGGTTTGTTCATGGTTTACTCGTCTAACTCATAAGCAATTTGCAACCAGTGCTTCACGTCTTCAGTTATGCCGTCTTCGGCGCTCAAGCAGATTGCATGGGTAATTCTATCACCCTTTTTGGCACCACCCGTGTCCTTCAAGGCATCCTGCCCATCACCACTATAGCCTCCAAGAGCCAAGCCGACATCAAGCCTTTTTTGCGTAGCAGCTTTTACCTGAGCGAATACCCGCTGTCTATAGAGCGGGATATAGGTTTTGCAGGGGCTAGACGCAACGTCTTCTCCCAGACCTTCGGCAAATCCTATTATAGTCTCGGCCAAAGGTCGCAAGTGCGCGCGTTTATCATCAAACTGCGCGTCAACGAGATGCGGTGCTTTTGCGAGATAGGCGGCTTCGTCATAGTCTTCCATATTGGCTTTAAGCGCGTGGCTTGCCAGCATCCAGGCTGTTGGCTTGCCAAGCCCGTATTCAGCCTTCAGTTTTGCGGCCGCCGCGTTGACATCCCTTTCTCCCAGCTCCTGAACAATAGATGCCCAGTCGTGTAGCGACTTACCAGTGCGCTTTTCGGTGCTGCCCAGCATGGCACGCAGGTGATTGACCGTAGGGTGAACACGCAGGCGCATCGCGCAAGCCACCTAAAAATGGATTACCCGGTCGTAGGCGTCCAGCACGCTCTCATGCATCATTTCGCTGAGTGTTGGGTGCGGGAACACAGTATGCATCAGCTCTGCCTCTGTGCTTTCGAGCGTGCGCGCAACTGTGTAGCCCTGGATAAGCTCGGTCACTTCGGCGCCAATCATGTGCGCGCCCAATAGCTCACCAGTTTTCTTGTCGAAAACTGTTTTCACAAAACCCTCGGGCTCACCAAGTGCGATCGCTTTGCCGTTGCCAATGAAAGGGAATTTACCAACACGCACCTCGTGCCCGGCGTCTTTGGCGGCTGCTTCGGTCATGCCAACGCTCGCGACTTGTGGATGGCAGTATGTGCAACCCGGGATGTTCGACGTGTCCATAGGGCGCACATCTTTCATGCCGGCCATTTTCTCGACGGCAATAATACCTTCGTGCGATGCCTTGTGCGCAAGCCATGGCGGACCGACCACATCACCTATCGCCCACACGCCTGGCACGCCGGTTTGGCCATAGCCATCGGCAACAATATGGCCGCGGTCAACTTTGACACCGATTTTCTCTAGGCCGATGTTTTCAACATTGCCCGTAATGCCTATCGCAAGGATCACGCGGTCAACTGTAATCTCTTGTTTTTTGCCCTTCTGCTCCACAACACAAGTGACGGTGTCTTTCCCCCGTTTCAGTTCGGTGACGGATGCCTGGGTCATGATGGTCATGCCCTGCTTCTTGAAGGATTTTTCAGCAAACGCAGACACCTCGGCGTCCTCAACCGGCAGAATGCGGTCCATCATTTCCACAACCGTCACGTCTGTGCCCAGGTCGTTGAAAAAGCTCGCGAACTCGATGCCGATGGCGCCCGAACCGATAACCAAAAGTTTCTTGGGGTTTGAGTTGGGGGCCAAAGCATGCCGGTATGACCAGACTAGCTCGCCGTCCGCCTTCAGGTGCGGCAGTTCTCGGGCGCGGGCGCCAGTCGCAATGATCACGTTTTTGGCGGTAAAGTCAGCTGATTTACCGTCCGCGCTTTTTACCGTGAGCGTATTAGCGGACTTGAAAGATGCCTCGCCCGCAATGTGGGTCACTTTGTTTTTCTTGAGTAGCGTTTTCACGCCGGCTGACAGTTGCCCGGCCACACCGCGACTGCGTTTGACGATGGCATCAAAGTCATACTCAACCTGTCCAATCTTGAGGCCAAAGTTTTCACCGTGTTTTGCAAGGTGAAACACTTCCGCGGACCGCAGCAGCGCCTTAGTTGGGATACAGCCCCAGTTAAGGCAAATGCCACCAAGGTTTTCGCGCTCCACGCACGCCACATTCATGCCAAGCTGGCTCGCGCGGATCGCTGCAACATAGCCGCCAGGGCCACCACCAATAACAATCAGGTCAAATGCGTTGCTCATGTCTGTCTTCCTATTCTTCAGGCCAGGGAATGCCTAAATATGGTCGTGGTTTTCTTTGCGAAGCGGATCATCGATGCCGCCAGTATGGTCTGTTGCCGCTTTTTCGATAATCAAAACGCTGCAGCCATCGGGCGCGTATGGTTTGTGCTCCACGCCTTTGGGCACAACAATCATCTCACCGGGCTCAAGCCAGACTTGTTTGTCACGGAAATCCAGCCTCAATTTGCCGTCAATAACCAGGAACATTTCGTCCTGGTCGTCGTGCGCGTGCCAGATGAAATCGCCCTCGAGTTTGGCGACATACACATGATTATCATCAAGATGGCTAACAATCTTGGGTGTCCAGGTGTCATTGAACAGCCCAAGTTTCTGCTTCAGGTTAATGGCTTCCATGCGCTCACCCTCACAACAGCATAGTGATCGGGTCTTCGATAAAGCCCTGGAATGCCTGCAGGAACTGGGCACCCACGGCCCCGTCAATCGCCCGGTGATCACAGCTCATGGTGCAGCTCATCATGGTGGCGACAGACAAAGCGCCGTCCTTCACAACAGGGCGCTGCTCGCCTGCCCCAACGGCCAGGATGGCGCCTTGTGGCGGGTTGATCACGGCAGAGAATTCCTTGATGCCGAACATGCCCAGGTTAGAGATGGAGAACGTGCCTCCAGCATAATCCTCAGGCATCAGCTTGCCATCACGGGCCTTGAGGGCGAGTTCTTTGGCTGTGGAAGCGATATCTGCAAGACCCATCTGGTCAGCGCCGCGAACAACCGGTGTTACAAGGCCACCATCAATGGCTACGGCCATTGAAATGTCTGCGCGCTCATACCAGTACATTTTGTCACCCGCGAACTGCACATTGGCGGCTGGCACTTTCTTAAGCGCGAGCGCAGATGCGCGGATGATGAAATCGTTCACAGAGATCTTGATGCCGCTGTCAGCAAGCTTTTCGTTCAGTTCTTTTCGCTGCGCCAAAAGCTTGTCGATCTCGCATTCAATCGTCAGATAGAAATGCGGTACCGTTGTTTTGGATTCCGTCAGGCGTTTGGCAATTGTTTTGCGCATGTTAGAGAGGCGCTCTTCACGGAACGGAATGTCATTATGCGGCGGATAAACATCGCCGACAGCTGCAGCTGGTGCTGAGGCTGTGGCCGCTGCCGGTGCGGCTGCTGCTGGCGCTGCGGCAACGGCTGTGCCACCCGCAAGCGCCGCCTCTACATCGCGTTTTACGATGCGACCATGTGGACCGGTGCCCGCAATGGCAGAGATGTCCAGACCTTCATTCGCTGCAATGCGCTTGGCCAGTGGTGAGGCTTTAACCCGACTGTCGGAGTTCGTCGCGTCGGTCGGTGCAGGGCTTGCAGCCGGTGCAGCCATCGGCGCCGGTACAGGGGCAGCTTGGGGTTCAGGGGCCGGAGCCGGCGCAGCGGCTGGTGCTGCTGTTGGCACTTCCACATCAGCAACGTCTTCACCCTCTTCAGCGAGGATCGCGATAATTTGACCCACCGGCACATTATCTGTGCCTGCGTCCACCAGGATTTTCGCCACAACACCGTCGTCGATGCTTTCGACTTCCATGGTGGCTTTGTCGGTTTCAATCTCAGCGATTACATCGCCTGATGTAACCGTATCGCCTTCCTTGACGAGCCATGTTGCAAGCGTGCCCTCTTCCATCGTTGGGGATAAGGCGGGCATGAAAATTTCAATAGCCATTATTACTCGTCCTTCTCTGCAATACGCCGAGCGGCGGCGATTGCCCAATCAGCAGGTTTGTCACTTTCACCGATCAAGCCTTGGCCCTGAAGCTTCGCTTGAAGATGCAAATTAGTGGGATCGGCCTTTTTCCAAAACGTCATAAACCCAAGTGTGGCTGAGAGGATTAGAACCGCTGGCAAAAAAGGGCCAGAAAACATAGTCTGATACTGAGTGCTGAGATTTAGTGATACTCCGATCAGAACTCCGATAAGGATAATGGCGGTAGTCCAGCCGCCAACTGACATTTTTCCGGATGATATTGAATAGCTCATCATCATTCTTCCAAGCGTTGCATAACCGATAAACCAAACGGGAAAAGCGGACATAAAAAAGACGCCAACCAAAAGGAGACTTTGAGGCGATAGAACCGCTGACTCTGCGCCTGAGGCGCCCGCCAAGCGGAATGTTGAAAGCTGAGTATTGAACATGAGCAACAGCATGCCGAGCGCCGATATCAACCCAGCAACACAACCGCCCATGATGGCCCCAAACAGGAACCTCGGCTTAACAGGCTGTGAGGTGTGGACTGTCATTATGGATTATTCCGCGTAACAAACGGCTTTGGCCGCTTTCACGATGTCTTCCGCTTTTACAATCGCTGCTTTTTCAAGATTGGCAGCGTACGGCAGCGGCACATCGACGCTGTTCACGCGTGTTACCGGTGCATCCAGCCAATCAAAGGCTTTTTCCATCAGTTGCGCAGACACATCAGACGCGACCGAGCATTGCGGCCAACCCTCTTCTGCAACCACACAGCGGTTGGTCTTCTTCACGCTTTCAATCACCGCATCAATGTCGAGCGGACGAATGGTGCGCAGGTCAATAACCTCAGCGCTGATGCCCTCTTCCGCGAGCTGGTCCGCTGCTTCAAGCGCCTGCCCCACAGTGATCGAATAGGAAACGATGGTGACGTCCGTGCCTTCGCGGAAGGTGCGTGCCTTTCCAATAGGCACCACGTAATCATCCATTTCCGGCACGTCGAAGCTTTCACCGTACATCAGCTCGTTCTCAAGGAACACAACTGGGTTTGGGTCACGGATCGCAGACTTCAACAGGCCTTTGTTGTCTGCGGCATCGTAAGGCGCAATCACCTTCAGGCCTGGCACATTGGCGTACCAGGACGCATAGTTCTGGCTGTGCTGTGCGCCAACGCGGCTCGCGGCCCCATTTGGCCCGCGGAATACAATCGGGCATTCAACAATGCCGCCAGACATATAACGGGTTTTTGCAGCCGAGTTGATGATGTGGTCAATCGCCTGCATGGCGAAGTTAAAGGTCATGAACTCAATCACCGGCTTCAGGCCCGCAAAAGCGGCACCAGCGCCGAGGCCGGCAAAGCCATGCTCCGTAATCGGGGTATCGATCACGCGCTCAGCACCGAACTCGTCCAACAAGCCCTGTGTCACTTTGTAAGCGCCTTGGTATTCGGCTACTTCTTCACCCATGACAAATACGTCTGCATCTCGGCGCATTTCTTCTGCCATGGCATCGCGCAGTGCTTCGCGTACAGTCACATTGCTCATCGGCGTGCCTGCCGGCACGTCCATTTCTACAGGTGTACTTTCAACAGGTGCAGCTGGAGCTGCTTCCGATGCTGGTGCTGCAACCTCTGGCTCTGCAGCTGCAGGGGCTGGCGCTGCTGCAGGCGCACCAACGTCAACGTTTGCAGGGTCTTCACCCTCTTCTGCCAAAACCGCAATCAATGTGCCCACGGCCACATTGTCTGTGCCTGCGTCCACGAGCAGTTTCGCAACCACACCGTCGTCAATGCTCTCGACTTCCATGGTGGCTTTGTCGGTTTCAATCTCTGCAATCACGTCGCCAGAAGAAACTGTGTCACCTTCTTTGACAAGCCAGGTGGCAAGCGTGCCTTCTTCCATGGTGGGTGATAGTGCTGGCATGGTAATTTGAATAGCCATCGAACTTACTCCTTACGCCAACACATCTGTGTACAGTTCTGACAGTTCTGGCTCTGGGCATTCCTGCGCGAAATTCGCCGCATCTGCGACCACAGCCTTGATCTCTTTGTCAATTTCCTTCAGGCCAGCTTCGTCCATCGCGCCAGCTTTCAGGATCATGTCTTTGACGCGGTCAATTGCGTCATGCTCCGCGCGCATTTTCTGCACTTCTTCTTTAGAACGATACTTTGCGGGATCAGACATGGAATGCCCGCGGTATCGGTATGTTTCCATTTCAAGAATGATGGGGCCTTTGCCTGCGCGGCAGTGCTTTACGGCGTCGTCCATCGCACCGCGAACAGCCAACACGTTCATGCCGTCCACATGCTTGCCTGGAATGTTGAAGCTCTCGCCGCGGCGGAACAGCTCAGGCTGCGAACTTGCACGCGCTACACTCGTGCCCATGGCGTACTGGTTGTTTTCAATGATGAAAATGGCTGGCAAATCCCAGATTTGCGCCATGTTGAAGCTTTCGTATACCTGTCCTTGGTTGGCAGCACCATCACCGAAATAGGAAACAGAAACATTGTCCGTTTTGCGATACTTGTTGGCAAACGCGAGACCGGTGCCGAGGGCGACCTGTGCGCCAACGATGCCGTGGCCCCCATAAAATCCTTTGGCGGGATCAAACATGTGCATTGATCCGCCCTTGCCCTTAGACACGCCGCCGGAGCGACCAGTTAGCTCTGCCATAACGGCGCGCGGGTCGGTGCCCATGGCAATCATTTGACCGTGTTCCCGGTAACCGGAAATCATCTTGTCACCGTCTTTGAGTGCAGACTGCACCCCTACCGCTACGGCTTCCTGGCCAATATACAAGTGACAGAAGCCGCCGATCAGGCCCATGCCATACATCTGGCCAGCTTTTTCTTCAAAGCGGCGGATCATTAACATGTCTTTGTAGAACTGAACCAGCTCATCGTTACTGGCTTTGTAAATCGGCGCTTTGGTCGCGCGCTTTCGAGGCGACGCTGTCGCCTTTCGAGGAGAGTTTTTTGTGGTCATGCCGGCCTTCCAGAAAAGGTCGTGGGGTCGGTACCCCAAAACGCGTTGAACTGCTTAATGGATAGCGGCATTTAGTCCATTTTGCAATAGACACTAAAGTATTGAAAAGAAAGCATAAACAAAACTTAACCTGGGAATGGTTAAGGTAGCGAACTACTGTAGCAAAATGATCACTTCATCGCTGTGTACAAAACCAAGTTTGGTGCGAACCTGTTCTTCCAGCATATCCGGATCGACAGCATCGTGGTTTAGGGCACGTGTTTGGGTCTCGAGAAAGGTACGTTTTTGCCGGACTTTATCCGCAATTGCTTGAAGCTCCAATTCCTGTTGCTGGAGGGAGCGCAATGCATGAATGCTGTTGTCGCCATGGAATGCGTGATAGACAAAATATGCGACGAGGAAAAGCCAAAAACCGGCCATCCAGTTCCGCCCCACGCCATTGATAATATTTCCGATTCCCCTCATGATTCGAATCATCTCATACCCGATTCGGGCATGCAAGCGAAATCTCACCTATTTTCTCGAAAAAAAGTCTTATTTTCAGATTGTTAGTATTATTTGACGCACAGGGGTTTAGTCACCACCTTTGATATAGCGGGACATTCGCCATCTGGCGCCAACAAGCCTGAAACATAGCTGACCTGTTGGAAACGGTTCACTCTCCATGCCGCCGAAATTCGTGCACAGGTCACCGTTGGCCTTCCACTCAAAAGGCGTTTGTGATAGGCGATCCGCGAGGCGTTGCCAGCCCCTGTCTTTGTATCCTTTCCTGAGCTTGTCGGGGTCGAGTTGAAATATGGCGGAAAAGTTCTCGACTGCCGGAGCGCCGCGCAGATAAACGCCGCCGAAATCGCGTTCAATAACAAACTCTGTGTCCAGGGCCGCATATATTGGTGAGGTTCGTCGTTCATCGACTGCGTCCCACAAAGACTGGTAGAGTTCCTGAAATGCAGCTGGGGCCGTTTCTAGTGGCTGTGCGCGCGGGAGATCGGCGTCAAAGTTAAGAAGCGCAGCTAGGAAAAATACCTTCATTTGCTCGTTTCGCGCCTTCGCAGGAACTGAAACAACTTGGTAAAAGACTTGATCTTCGGGGCGTGTTTATCAAGCAAGCAAAATACATCCCGCATGATGCTGCCAACGATCGGCCCGCCATAGTGGCCCGCCACGGCCAGGTGCCGCTGGTAGGCCTCGGTTGTTGCTATGACATTATCAGCATAGCTTTGCCAGTCTTCACCATCGCGGGGGATGGCGGTGAGCCTGTTATGCAGGGCCATGAGAGCAAAATGATCTTTGTCGGCGTCCGGGTCACCGGAGGCGGCGATACGATTGGTGTTGGCGCGCATGTTGAAGCTGAGTTCTTCAAGAAACGCACGTGCATTGGGGGTAATTGTTTGCGACTGTGCCATGCCTTAAATGTTGGAATAAGGCATGGCAAAACTGTGGCAGACACATGCCGATTTTTGGGCTTTTTGTGCGGTCTAATCCAACTGGGCAGGCGCAGTTTCCGTTACTGTACAGCACAGCGCTTGTCTGATAGAAGAATAGTGATTGTTGCTAGTCAGTGTTCAAGCGTCAAAGGACGGCACATGGCTATCTTGCGACTAATCAAAGGGCTACTCAGGCTGGTCTGGCTTCTCGTCAAAACGGCCGCAGTGCTGGTTGGCTTTGTTGTCGTCGCTTTCTTCGGTGCTGTGATTTATCAAAGCATCAAGATTGCCATCGAAGATTATCAGGCTGGGACCAGCGAGGAAGAAATCATTCAGGAAGCCCGTGCGCCCACGCCGGAATCCGCTCCGAATTCACCCGCCTCGGCTGAAGCATCCAACGAGATGTCCACTTTTGACACCATCGTGACCGCAGTGAAACGGGCGGTTGGCGACGATTCTCACAGCGTTACAGGTCCGTGGACCTTGCCCTACAAAACCAGAGCGGAGGCGCAGGCCAAGGTCGCCGAACGAGCCGACGTCTATCAGGAACTCGCAGTTCAGAAAGAGGCATACCGGCAAAAGGCGGAGATTGTTAACTGGTCGCTGGACCGGATCGAAGTGCGCCAGCAGCCCGATACAGCGCCTTTCAGCTATAGCGCATCGGCTGTCCTTGAGGCGACCCTCGTGCCCCTTCCAGAGCGGCAGGAAAGCATGCCGGTTGGCGCCGCGCAGGATAACCTAAAGGCGCAACTCGCTGCCCGGCAGCAAACAGATACTGCACACAGCGATGCGGGCAGCCAGGATGCCCTTGCCGCGGCGCTGGCGTCGCGTAATTCAGCTCCTTCCCCGGATAAGCGCACTGAGACGGACGACAGCCGGCGCAGCCCCTTTTATCTCGAGAATCTGAAGGCCCGCGTAGAACAAGGCGAGGCAAACGAACGCCGCTTTAAGTCACAGGAACTGGACCGATTGGGCGACGAAGTGCGCAGCTCGCGCGCGCCGGAAGACATTAAGGCCATGCGGCAGCTATACGCCGCCAATGGCCGCACATTCTCGACCAAGATACCGAAAGGCGACCTGCGGCCGAGGATGCTGCCTGCCGCTAATCCTGATCCGGGATCAAGACTTAATTACTTCACCTACTCCTGTCGACGATATGATCGGCCCCGCGGGAGCCACAGTCGAAAAATAGTCGAAATTCTCACGAGCAATATCATTGTCACCAAAAGCGATAGTAACTATCGGAGCGGATATGCTGAGCGGGAGTTTCTGACTGATTTTGAATACCGACCTGACCCAAACGAATTGGTCCTCGTAGCCGAAGACCCCTATATGGATTGCGGAAATCAGGTAAACCCGGCACCGGCTGTTCCGCACGACCCGATATATGTACGATCCGACGGTTACAAATGGGCCGGCGTCCTGGGCTATTATTTTGCCGGCATAGGAACCCTGAAAGCGAAAATCACCATTATTGCCGGGGCATCAGACCCGCGCATTATGAACAGAGAGTCTGTTATTGGCGAAATCCCATTGTCAGCTGTTTTAAAGCGTTTTTGCGCTGGCTGGCAGGAAGATGCTCGGCGAAAAATCCGTCAGAATGATTGGCTGCGGCGCGAGTTTGAAGGTGCCGCTTGTTGGGAATGGTAGATCAGAATTTTGGTGCTGGTGTCCGGTATGTCGCGGAGAGAAAGGTAGCACATATGCTAAGGATCATTTTCGGCCTTTGGGTCCTCACAGTCGCAGCCCAGCCCACCCATGCACAAACGAGCCTTCTCGACCGCTTTTCCGGCATTTATGACAGCAGCGGTGGCCCGACGCCGACCCGAATTGTCCTCTACCCATCCGACGAAACAATTGTTGGCACCATAAGTTATGGCGGGCGCGAGTTTCCACTACGCGCCGAGATAAAAGGCATCAAGCTGTCGGCCGTGTTCGAGCGCGACGGCAGCTATTATTTCTTCAATACATCAATGTCGGCCAATGCCGACTTTACCGTAAATTTTGAAGGTGAAGGCGCGGTGCCGTTCAAACGCACCTCCCTGCCCTCCTTCCTCGGCGAGTTCACGGGGACGTTTGGCCGCATCGTTTTCTACGATCAGAGCAACAACAAGCTTATCGGCGACTATCAAGCGCCGGGAGCGGCTGAGCCGGTCCTGATGTTCGGCGTGACGAGCGGCCTGTCTGTCTCGCTCAGCTATGAAGGCGCGATCTATTTTGATCCGGACCAACAAAGCTATTTCGTACAATTGGACGAAGGCTTTGGCCAGGCGCGCTTCCGCACTGAAGATGCGGCTTGGGCGGAGGCACAGGCCGCCAAAACCACCGTTGCGCTGGAGCGGCACGCGCAGCAATGGCCTTACGGCAAATTCAAAGACCAAGTGGCAGACGCCGCCAAGAAAGTGCCTTTCAAATCAGTCTGGCAAAATGTGTTCAATCATAGGGGTTATGAAGACCGTGCAACAGGTCTGGCAGCGGCGAGCGATGGCGGTTTTGCGATTGTCGGCATGGCGCGCGAGAAGGCCCGACTGGGCTTAGACACTTATGTCTGGGTCGTTAAGGTCAACCGCCGGGGCCAGAAGGTCTGGGACAGAAAATTTGAATCGTTTGATGGTCCTTCATCGGTCGGTGACATCATCCAGAGCCACGACGGCGGCTTCTATGTCACTGCTTCAATGAGTCAAGTCTACAGGTCGGGCTCGATGGGCAGCAACACTAAGATCCAGGTATTGAAGTTGAATCAAAATGGCCAGACCGTCTGGCGCAAATTCTTTGACCGGGCACGCACAGACTATAACGACACCACCGCCGCGCTGGACCCAAATGGCAACCTGCTGGTGCTTGGATCCTATTCCCGATACAATTCAGATACCAGAATCAGCAGTCTCTTCACCAGGACAATTACCCTGAACCCAAGTGGTAGTGTTCTTGCGGATCATGTTTTGCAGTGCCGATGCACCAGCGCCGTGTCGCGCGGCGATGACGGGTTTTTGCTCGCCGGAGAACGAACCAATGACAAGGCAAATGGCTATATTTTCGCCACAGACCGGCGGGGCAACCCACAGAACACTTACCGTTTCGGCAATCTTCCGAAGCCCCTCGTGACACGCACTGACGGCATGCGTCCGCTGGTCGGCTCCGGCTCCAAGGTCGGGCAACTAGCCTTGGATGGACACGGGACCTACTGGGTAAAGCAGATGGGTTACTACGCAGGCACAATGCTGGTGCAACTAAGGTCTGGCGGCTATCAGGTCGGCGACGCAAGACACGACTCCGAAGGAAGAATGCTCTGGCGGCATGACCTTAGCAGCGGCGACTACTTCCACAATCTCGCCGGCATGATCGAAACAAGCGACGGCGCGATCGTAATGGCGGGCACCCGTGTTCGCAGCATGAGAAACGATACCGCTGACTTCTGGATCAGGAAAATCGCCCCCGCACGCTAAAGGGCCTGCGCATGTAGGCCCCTTCAACGCGTAACTAGTCCTTTAGCCCTTCAGGATGCTTTCGCCGGCGTAAACCGCCGCCGCACCCAGCTCTTCTTCGATGCGAATAAGCTGATTGTATTTCGCAAGCCGGTCAGAGCGCGCGAGCGAGCCGGTTTTGATTTGACCGCAATTCAGAGCCACAGCCAGATCTGCAATTGTGGCGTCCTCGGTTTCACCAGACCGGTGTGACATCACGGAGGTGTAGTTCGCGCGGTGCGCCATATCAACGGCGGCCATGGTTTCAGAGAGTGTGCCGATCTGGTTGACCTTTACGAGGATTGAGTTGCCAACGCCTTTTGAAATGCCGTCAGCCAGACGCGCGGGATTGGTCACGAACAAGTCGTCGCCAACCAATTGGCACCTGTCGCCAATTTTGTCCGTGAGGGCTTTCCAGCCGTCCCAATCGTCTTCGTCCATGCCATCTTCAATAGAAATGATCGGATATCGGTCCACAAGATCTGCCCAATAGTCAACGAGCTCTGAGCTGGTGAGCGACCTGCCCTCACCTTTCAGCTCGTATTTGCCGTTCTCATAAAATTCTGACGCTGCAGCATCCATGGCGAGATACACATCGTCACCTGCTTTGTAACCAGCGCTCTCAATTGCCGCCATAATGAATTTGATGGCGTCTTCGGTTCCAGCCAGATTCGGTGCAAAACCACCTTCATCACCAACAGCAGTGTTGTGGCCGGCAGCCTTAAGCTTGTCTTTCAGTTCATGGAAAATCTCTGCACCCATACGGATGGCATCAGTGCAGCTGCCTGCTTTGACAGGCATGATCATGAATTCTTGCACATCAATCGGATTGTCTGCGTGCTCACCGCCATTGATGATATTCATCATCGGAACGGGAAGCACGTGCGCATTTGCGCCGCCGATGTAGCGATAGAGCGGCACGCCCAGGCTTTCGGCACTGGCTTTTGCAATCGCCATCGAGATGCCGAGAATTGCATTCGCGCCCAACCGGCTCTTGTTTTCTGTGCCATCAAGGTCACGCATGGCCTGGTCGATCGCCAGCTGGTCTTCACTATCGAGGCCGACGAGAGCGTCGAACAGCTCGCCGTTAACGGCGTCAACCGCGTTCAATACACCTTTGCCGCGATAGCGCTCGCCGCCATCACGAAGTTCAACGGCTTCGTATGCACCTGTGGATGCCCCTGATGGTACGGCGGCGCGTCCCATCGCACCGTCGTCAAGAACAACGTCCACTTCAACTGTTGGATTTCCGCGACTATCAAGAATTTCGCGGCCGATGATGTCAATGATAGCTGTCATGGCAAGAAGCTTTCGCAAGAAAATGAATGAGAAAAATTCCCGGCTGTTTTAGCCCGGCTCGCCGAGCCCCGCAAGTAATACTGGTTGCTTGAACAAGACAAATTTGCACAACTAAGGCCCTGACAAATCCGTGTGCTGAAAGGTGGGGCATGAAGAAATCGTTTTTGAAGCTATGTTTGGCGGGAACAATTGCTCTTTCATTTGGGAGTTCCGTTTTGGCTGACAGCCCTGTAGGCGATTATGTTCAGGCAAACCAGCTGCGCATTCTCAATGATTTTAGGGAGTTTTTGTCCCTGCCCAATACGGGCGCGACGCCCGGGATGCAGCAGCGTAACGCAGACTGGATCATCGACTATATCGGCAAACGCGGCTTCAAGGCACAGTCTGTCACAGCCGGGGGCGAGCCTTATGTCATTGCCGAACGATTGACGGCAGGTGCCACCAAAACAGTCTTGTTTTACGTTCATTATGACGGTCAGCCGGTGATTGAAGAAAACTGGGCCAGCCCACCATTTCAGCCAACCCTGAGAGATGGCATGGTGGAAGCAGGTGCAAATGCCTTGCCCTGGCCGGCTGAGGGCGGCGAAATCGATCCGGAGTGGCGTTTGTTCGCACGCTCCGCAGGTGATGACAAAGCCCCGATCATCGGAATCATGGCAGCACTGGATGCCATGGAGGACAATGGCATTCTCCCGTCAATCAATATTCGGCTCATTCTCGACGGCGAAGAAGAAATCGGCAGCCCAACACTGGCGCAGATATTGGCGGAGCATCGCGATGCGCTGACCGCCGACCTCATCCTATTCTGCGACGCGCCCATGCATCAAAGTGGACAACGTCAGCTTGTGTTTGGCATGCGTGGCTCAATGACGCTGGAGCTTGAGACTTTTGGCCCCATTCGCCCTCTTCACAGTGGCCACTATGGAAACTTCGCCCCAAACCCAACCGACGCAATGATACGCCTGCTGGGGTCTCTCAAAAGCGAAGACGGGCGGATCGCGATAGATGGCTATTACGATGATGTGCCTGCATTAACCGAAGCTGAGCGCAATGCCATTGCGGCTATTCCTTCCATTGAGGACCAATTGTTAGAGGAGCTGGCCTTGGGCCGCCGCGAACAGCCGGCTAAACGGATTGAAGAATTGGTGATGGAGCCAGCAATAATTGTTAAGGGGTTTCAGGCTGGCGGTGTCGAAAACAAGTCACGAAACATCATTCAGCCTACGGCAAAGGCCTCACTCAACCTGCGGCTGGTGAAGAACCAGACAGTTGAAGGTGTGCAAAAACGCATTGAAGACCATATCCGGGCTCAGGGCTTTGACATCACTTATTCTTTACCGACAGTAGATGAGAGACGCGCTTCTTCAAACCTTGTGAGGCTTGATTGGCGCCCGGGTGGCTACGGCGCATTCAAAACACCGCTTGATGGGCCAGAGGCGACCAAACTGGTCGCGCTTTTTGAAGGCATTGACGGCAAGCCAACAATGCTGACGCCAACATTGGGTGGCAGCCTTCCGATAGTTTTGTTCGAAGAGGCGCTCGAAGCGCCGATCATTGTTCTACCAATCGCCAATCATGACAATAATCAGCACGGTAGAAACGAGAATATTCGCCTGCAAAACCTGTGGGACGCAATTGATATATATGCTGCCGTTATTGCGGGATATGGCAAGGACAAGGACTAAAGGTCGTATGCGTCCTCAATGGTGTAGTAAAAACTGCGGACGCGATTGACAAACTGCGGCGTTAGTCTGTGACCCATGCCCTTCATCATCAATTCGATCTTGGTTTTGAGGTCACTTAGCTCAACACGTTTTTCATCAGTTTCAGGCTGTAGTTCGAGTCGGAGCTCAGCTTCGCTGACGAGCGCATCGAGACGCGGAATTGTCCACATGGAGAAGCCTTCTGAGAATGTTCTCATATCCAGAAGCGTGTCTCGCAGTGGCCGCCATTCCATTTGTGGCCCCAGTGCTCTGAGCTCCTGAATGCGCAGTTGGAGCTGCAGCATCTTAGTGTCGCGGTCCTGAGCAAAAGCGTATGTTCTGGCTGCGGAAAAATATTGCCGCGCACTCGAATAATCGCCGGAAGCCGCGGTTGCATTTGCAGCTTGAATGCTCAGCGCCATGCGACGTTCGAGGGAGATATTAATGGGCTGAAGCTTAATCGCAATTTGCCAGGCTGCTGCCACCCGTTTCTTTTCCTTACGGGTTGAAGCGGACTTAGCTCTCAACAACGCCAAGTCGCGCCCTATGTCAGTCTCCATTTTGTGAAAATGCGTGTATTCACGCCAAGCGCGTTCGATGACCCGGTCAGCGTTAAACAATGTCAGGCTATCGTCCGTGCCTCCGAACTGATTCAAAACAGCCTGAGCGTATGCAGTTGCTTGCGCCGCCTCCTTCTCTTTGCGGTCTGCAAAGGCGGCCGGTGCAGTTAAAAATATAGCGAGAGCCAATAGCATTCTCAGCATGTCAGTTCCTTTGGCTAAGCAATCTGCCCTAGGCAAATTATGCAGCAAAATCGATTCTGACGCTACTGATGCAAAAAGGGGGCCGAAAAGCCCCCTGGTCTGTTTGCCCGTGCAGTTGCGGGCCTAAACCAAGCGGCTGTGCGTGACCGCCGCCTCAACGAAACTAGCAAACAGCGGGTGCGGTTCGAATGGCTTTGATTTCAATTCGGGATGGAATTGTACACCAATAAACCAAGGATGGTCCGGCAACTCGATGATTTCTGGCAGTTCCCCGTTTGGCGACATACCGGAGAAAACCACACCGGCTTCTTCCAACTGTTTCAC
Organism: Kordiimonadaceae bacterium; assembly: GCA_017640725.1. GTDB lineage: Bacteria > Pseudomonadota > Alphaproteobacteria > Sphingomonadales > Kordiimonadaceae > Kordiimonas. The sequence continues at coordinate 536,712 of JAEPQB010000003.1, forward strand.
ATAACCAATGTTTACTTCATACCGGTGGCGGTGACGTTCGGATATCTCAGTCACGCCATAAATTTCTGCAACCTTGCTGCCTTCTTCAAGGATCGCGTCATAGGCTCCCAAACGCATCGTTCCGCCAAGGTCTGTGTCTTCAGTGCGCACCTCGACACTTCCGTCTTCGCGGACCCACTCGGTGATCAGGCCCACCACGGGGTTCTTTTGGGCTTCAAATTCCGTTGAGCCCGCGTCTTTCACACCAGCAAGGTGACGAGCGGCTTCTACCGTCGCCATTTGCATGCCTAGACAGATGCCAAAATAAGGAACGTTTCGTTCACGGGCAAACTTGGCGGCGGCAATCTTGCCTTCAGTGCCGCGTTTGCCGAATCCCCCAGGAACCAGAATTGCGTGCACATCCTCGAGCTGTGTTATCGCGTCGTCATCTTCGAAGACTTCTGACTCGATCCAACGCACATTCACTTTGACTTTGTTAGCAATGCCGCCGTGAACGATAGCCTCATTGAGTGATTTGTAGGCGTCTTTCAGACCCGTGTATTTGCCAACAACGGCAATGGTCACTTCACCTTCCGGGTTTTCAACCCGGTCCATTATGTCTTCCCAGCGGCGCAAATCGGGTCCTTGAGAGTGTGCAAGACCAAAGGCTTTAAGCACTTCAACGTCCAAGCCCTCATTATGGTAACTCACGGGAACTGCATAAATTGATGATGCATCCAATGCGGGAATAACGGCGGTTTCTGCAACATTACAATAGAGCGACATTTTGCGGCGCTCTGAATCAGGAATGGGATGCTCTGAGCGACAAACCAATATGTCAGGCTGGATACCAATCGAGCGCAAATCTCGAACACTGTGCTGAGTTGGTTTGGTTTTAAGTTCGCCGGCTGCGGCGAGGTAAGGCACCAATGTCAGGTGAACAAATATGGACCGCCCACGACCCAGGTCGATTGAAAGCTGACGAATGGCCTCCATAAATGGTGCAGCTTCAATGTCACCAGCTGTGCCGCCAATTTCACACAGCATGAAATCAATACCGTCCTGCTCAGCCAGCGCAAATTCTTTAATCGCATCGGTCACGTGAGGAATCACCTGAACTGTGCCACCAAGATAATCGCCGCGGCGTTCTTTTGAGATGATCTGCTGATAAATGCGGCCGGAAGTGATGTTGTCGCTTTGGCGGGATGCCACACCTGTGAAGCGCTCATAGTGGCCCAGGTCCAAATCTGTTTCTGCGCCATCATCCGTCACATAAACCTCACCATGCTGGTACGGGCTCATGGTTCCGGGATCAACATTCAAGTAGGGGTCAAGCTTGCGTAAGCGAACAGAATAGCCGCGAGCCTGCAACAGCGCACCCAAAGATGCCGAAAGCAGTCCTTTACCCAATGAGCTAACCACCCCACCCGTAATGAAAATATAGCGCGTCATAGATTCCTCTGAATTCAAATTATCTCATGCCTGCGGCATTCTTAGTGTCTCTATAAAAGAGAAGCGGGGGCTCTTGGCCCCCGCTTTGAAGTCTCTTATCCCTCGCCGTCCTGCGGGACGGTGGGAACGTCGGGCAATGTACTGTCCGTTTCCTCCAGTTCCTGCTCCAGCGCCTGGTCAATTACTGAGGCGCCTCGGTCGTCCTGTGCGGCATGCCAGCCAAGCAGCAAAGAGTTTGCAAGAAATATGATCGCGAGCCATTTGGTAGTCTTAGAGAGAGCATCGCCAGCGCCGCGCGCAGACATCATGCCGCCAGAACCGCCACCAATGCCCAGTGCGCCGCCTTCAGACCTTTGAAGGAGAATCGTCGCAACCATGGCAACAGCCACAATCAAATGGATGGTCAGTAGAATAGCTTCCATCGTCGTAATCCGTACATTTGTGGGTGAACACGAATACACCCATACCAAAGCGCGGTTTCTATATCAATTGCTACAGCTTTGCCAAGTGCAAAATCACGTCGTGCGATACGCGTCGATGATTCCGTTGAAATCTGCTGCTTTTAAGCTGGCGCCGCCGACCAGCGCACCATTAACATTTTCAACCCCCATGAGCTCACTTGCATTAGCAGGTTTCACAGACCCGCCATAAAGAATGGCAATTGAGGAACCCGCTTCTTGGTATCGATCAACGAGAGCACCACGAATGGCGGCGTGGACTTCCGCCACGTCACCTGTTGTGGGGGTGCGTCCCGTGCCAATCGCCCATACAGGCTCGTAAGCTATGATGATTCTGTCTGCAGCTGCATCAGCTGGAATGGAGGCCGCTACCTGGGACAGCACAACGTCGAGAGTATTGCCAGCGTCACGCTCGGCTTCTGTTTCGCCCACGCAGATGATGGCAACCAGTCCGGCAGCTAGTGCTGCCGAGGCTTTTTGGGCAACCAGTTCGCTGCTCTCGCCATGATCAGCACGCCGTTCAGAGTGACCAACAATCACGTGCGAAGCACCGCTGTCAGCCAGCATTTCAGCTGAGACGTCACCAGTATGTGCGCCGCTAACATTGGTGTGGCAGTCTTGTCCGCCGATCAATATCCTTGTTGGGGATGTAGCCGCAAATGAAGCAATTATGGTATACGGCGGGCAAAGTAATACATCGCAATCTGCCTCCGATCCAGTGGTGAGCATGTCTGCAAGTGCATCCAATTGCTCATGGCTTTCTTTCAAGCCGTTCATTTTCCAATTGCCTGCGACCATGGACCGAGCTGTCGTCATGGTTTCCCTCCCCTGAATATGTTCTTTCCGCCTTGAAGCGGTTGGACCTGAGAGCCCGTCCCTAGCAAATTCATATGTGCCTGACCAGACAGAAGCAAATAATTCACTCAACTCAACGTTATTCTGTCGCCAGAGGCTTGTTTTTCAGTGATCTGGGCGCTAAGGATGAGCGCTTGTTTTGGGCGGGTTGTCTGACACCGGAAGACCCGCGTGAGTTTGATAAGAGGAATCCCGCTCATGCTGTTGAAATTGCGTGGTGGTTTAAACCATTTTTTAGTGACAATTCTTTTGGGTCTTTTGATCGCGGCTTTCGCCGTCTGGGGTATTGGCCCTGGAATGCTATCTGGCTCAAACCAGTATGTTGCAAAAGTTGGTGGCACTGAAGTTTCAACTAACCGGTTTTTCAACTTGGTTCAGCAGCGGGCGCAGGCCCTTCAGATTCAGTTCGGCGGCGAATTCAGTACGCCTCAGCTTGTTCAGATGATGCGTCTTGACCAGCAGGTCCTTGGCCAAATGATCGTAGATGCCGCTGTGAAAGAGCATATTTCAAGCCTCGGTTTGCGTGCCACAGACGAGCAGCTGGCAGCAGAACTTCGCAACATTGAAGCATTCAAAATGCCAGGTGGTGGTTTTAGCCCCGAGTTGATGCAGCAGGCACTGATTAGCAACAATATCTCTCAGCTGGAACTTTTTCAGGATTTGCGTAGCGCTGTGACCCGCACACAGTTGATCGACAGCTTTGTTGTGGAAGATATGATTTCGCGTGAGATGGCGAACGAGCTTTATACATGGCAGGCAGAACGCAGAGGCGCAGCCATGATCAACTTTGGTGCTGATGAACTGCCCGAGATTGCGGCACCAACGGATGAGCAAGTTGTTGAATTTTATGAGGCCAATAAGACTGGCTACATGACACCCGAACGCCGCAGCTATGATTATCTTATGCTGACCCCCGCTTTCTTTGAAGCGGACGTCGAAATTCCAGAGGGCGAGTTGGAGCGAATTTACGATCAACGCTCTGACGAATTTGCGGCATCTGAAATCCGGTCCGTTTTCCAGGTTTCATTTGACACCGAACAACAGGCCCAAGAATTTGTTTCAGCTGTAAACTCTGGCGCTGATTTCGCTGAGACAGCGGTTGCAATGACGGACTTTGCTGCAAACGAAATTGACCTCGGCGACAACACGCGTGCTGATATCGAAGCTGAGTTTGGTGCCGATGCAGCCGAACTTGTTTTCGGCCTTGATGAAAATGCGCCGTCCACGCCAGCGGAAGACATCGCCGGCTGGAGTGTGTTTATGGTGCCGTCTGTTACGCGCATTGAAGGCAAAAGCTTTGAGGAAGTTCAGGCAGAACTTGAGCAAGAGTTTCGAAGCGAGCAAGCCATCGACATTATGTTTGATTATCAAGGACGTATTGATGAGGCCATGGAGGCAACTGGTGTCCTTGCTGAAATTGCACAGAATGTTGGTCTGACCCTCGCTACAGTGTCAGATATTGATGCTCAGGGGCGCTCTGTTGATGGGTCTCCTGCTGTTACACAGCAAAACGAGTATATCGTTCAGTCTGCGGCTTTCCGCGAAGAGCTTGGTGCCGAGCCAACAATCACAGATATCAACCCAACAGATGTCACACAGGGCTTCTACCTGTTTGAGCTGACGGATATCAAGTCGCCTGCAGAACAACCGCTGGAAGACATTCGCGCAAGTGTGGTTGCAGATTGGACAGCGGAACGCCAGCGTGAACAAGCAGGTGAAATAGCAGAAACGGCAGTTGCCCGTTTGCAAGCGGGTGAAAGTGCTGAAGTGGTGGCAGAGGAACTGGGTGGTATTTCGTTTGAAGCCAAGAATGTTGCCCGCACAGGTGACAACAGTTCCAACCTCGCGGCGAATATTCGCCGACTGATTTTTGAGTTGGAGGTTGGTGACGTTGAAAGTGCTGCTGCTGCCGATGGCAACGGCTATGTGGTTGTTAAAGTTTTGGACAAGCAGACTGGTGATGCTGAAAGCGCCGAAGGACAAGTGAACGCATTGCTCGATCAGCTAAACGCAGATTTTCAGGAAGAGTTATTTGCGCAGTACCAAGCGTATTTGACGGAACTGTATCCTGCTGAAGTCAACAATCTCCTAATTCAGGAGTTGTTCAACCCGGATAACTTTCAGCAGTGATCAGCGAAGTCGATTTTCCAGATTTTGAAAAACGCTACACAGCGGGAACACCGCAAGTCCTATATCGCTCTTTAGTGGCTGATTTGGACACGCCTGTGTCCGCGTATATGAAACTCACGCGAGATGAGAGATATAGCTGCCTTCTGGAATCTGTCGAAGGCGGCGAGACCCGCGGACGATATTCCATTATTGGCCTGCGGCCTGATCTAATTTGGAAAAACACTGGCGAGCAATCAGGCGTTTGCACCGATGTTAGCCGCACGGGCGCACTGAGTTTCCAGGCAATGGATGGCGCACCGCTGGATTGCCTGCGACAGCTGATCTCCGAGAGTTTGATTGACTTACCCCACCCACTGCCACCGATGGCGGCGGGGCTCGTGGGCTACATGGCATACGATATCGTGCGCCAGATGGAAAACATCGGCCCTGCCCGATCCGACCCGTTGGGCATGGAAACCAGTATTTTCATCCGCCCGACGGTAATGGCGATTTTTGATAGCGTAACCAACCTCGTAACAGTTGTTGTGCCCGTTCGTCCATCTGTTGTCGACGCGCGCCAAGCTTTTGACGAGGCTCATGAACTCATAGATCAGATGATTGATCGATTGGATGCTCCACTTCCTTTGATGCCATCTGTCGCGGTTCCAGAGATTGCAGATGCTGTTTCAAACACGCCAAAAGACGCGTTTGAAGGCATGGTTAAAAAAGCACAGGATTACATCCTTGCGGGTGATATTTTCCAGGTGGTGCTCAGCCAACGCTTCAGCATGCCATTTGAATTGCCTGCATTTGCGCTTTACCGCGCTCTGAGACGGACAAACCCGTCACCTTTCATGTATCACCTGGCATTTGATGATTTTGCGATCGTTGGATCCAGCCCGGAAATTCTGGTGCGTCTGCGGGATGACGAAGTCACCATTCGCCCCATTGCTGGAACGCGCTGGCGCGGTAAAGACCAGGCAGAAGACATCCAGCTATCTGAGGAGTTGCTGGCAGACCAGAAAGAGCTTGCCGAGCATCTGATGCTTCTGGACCTTGGTCGAAACGATGTCGGAAGAGTTTCTAATCCTGGCACAGTTCAAGTCACGGCCAGAAATACGATCGAATACTATTCTCACGTCATGCATATTGTCTCAAACGTCGTTGGCGAACTTGACCCCCAATATGATGCCATTGATGCACTTTCGGCAGGCTTTCCGGCTGGTACGGTATCCGGTGCCCCCAAGGTCCGAGCGATGGAAATCATTGATGAACTTGAGGTGGATGCGCGCGGTGTTTATGCCGGCAGCGTGGGTTATTTCAGTGCGAACGGTTCGATGGACACAGCCATTGTGCTGAGGACTGCCATAGTGAAAGGCAATGTTATGCACGTCCAAGCAGGTGCCGGTGTTGTGGCGGATAGCGTACCAGAATACGAATATAATGAGTGTGTTAACAAAGCGCGTGCGCTTGTCGTGGCGGCTAAAGAGGCCCTCAGGTTTGCTTCATCTAACCGGGGCTAGCTCGCCGCAGCTTCGCGTTCACGATTTAGGGCCTCATTCATTATTTGGCTAATAGGGACCAGGGTTAAATCTTTGAAATCCAATGTTTTTTGCCATTCTTCCAGTGCTTCAAGAGTAACATCATAAGGATGCCCAATGGCAATGGCGTAGCCTCGCAACCGCGCAATCTTTTCAGTCGTTTCAAGTTGCCGCAGGATGTACTCCCGATCACGTTCATTATCCAAAAAAACATCCCGGGCCACAAATGGCACACCCAATGCCTTGGCCGCGCGCTTTCCCATGCTGTTTGGCGTCGTCAGGCTATCAACAAACAAGAGACCCTCATTGCGGAGGCGTGCCATTACCCTGACCATCAAAGCCGGGTCTTCAGTAATCAAACTGCCCATATGATTATTGATGCCCACAAATCCTTCAAATTGAGCAAGGTTCCAATTTATGCGTTTGCTGAACTCTTCGTAACTCAGGCCGGCGAGAAGTGCGTTGTTGCCGGGGTCAGCCGATGATCGGTGTGATTGCATCGGCAAATGCACCATGAGCTCATGCCCTGCCTCTTTTGCGGCAGCCGTTTGCGGGGCTAGGTCTTCTGCATAGGGTAAAAATGCCAAGGTCAGTGGGCCTGGAAACGCTGTTAAGCGCTTGGATGCCTCTTTGTCCAACCCCAGGTCATCAATAATGATCGCAATTTTTGGTTTTTTGCGCTCTGCCGCGGTAGGAACTGTAGCAGAAGCATTACTAACCCACGCTGGTAAGGCGGGCTCTGGAACAACAGCTTCTAGGTCATTTATGGAGACCGTTACCCGAGCAACACGGTCGCCTTGGTACTCCTCGATGATGGCAACCAAGTCAGCATTGTCGACTTTGATGGCTGTGGACTCCGATTTCCCGTTTGAGAATAACGCCACCATTAATCCAGCAAACACTATCAGAACCATGCCAATATAGACCTTGGCACTTCTAGCAATTGGGTGTTGAATCTGGCTGTTGCTCACGTAGATTTTTACTCTTCAATAATTTATTACTTCAAGACGCTATGCACTTCTTGCACGGTTGCAACGCCAAGCTTAGAATGCGCCAAATCCGGCGAGACTGCTCATAGTGAACGACGCCCAATCTGACTGTTTCTTATGTATATTCTTATCGATAACTACGACAGCTTTACATACAATTTGTACCATTATCTAACGGATTTGGGCGTAGATGTGGCTGTTCATAGAAATGACCAGATTTCTGTCGACCAAATTTTGGAGCTGAGGCCTTCTGGCATTATTATCAGCCCAGGCCCCTGTACTCCAAACGAGGCAGGGATTTGTCTGGAGCTGATCGAACGCTGCAAAGGTAAGATACCTGTATTGGGGGTTTGTCTAGGGCACCAATCCATTGCGCAGGTATTTGGTGCTGAAGTGGTTCGTGCCCCTTATGTCATGCATGGCAAGACCAGCGATGTAAAACACACAGCGAAGAGTGTTTTTGATGGGCTGCCAACGCCGTTTGTCGCAACACGCTACCATTCGCTGACTGTGGAACCTGATAGCATGCCTGATTGCCTGGAGGTAACAGCTGAAACTGAGGACGGGATCATCATGGGCCTTGCCCACAAGGACTATTGCTTGCACGGCGTGCAATTTCACCCCGAAAGCATCGCGTCTGAACATGGGCATGCGCTGATCAAAAACTTCATCGACTTGGCAGACAAAGAGTTGGCTCATGGATGACCTAAGCCCCCTGCTCTCTAAACTTACATCCGGAGCTTCCTTGACGCGCGCTGAAGCCAAAAGCGCGTTTGGTTCAATTATGAGCGGCGAATCAGAGCCTCTTCAAGTTGCCGCTATGCTGACGTCAATGTCCCAGCGCGGTGAAACAATTGAAGAAATTGTGGCAGGCGCTGAAGTGATGCGGTCCCACGCCATTCATATCCAAGCGCCGGATGACGCTGTAGATACATGCGGTACTGGTGGCTCTGGCATCGATAGTTTTAATATTTCCACAGCCGCTGCATTCATAACAGTTGCTGCCGGAATACCGGTAGCCAAGCACGGTAATCGCGCCGCGTCATCAAAATCCGGCTCCGCCGATGTTCTGGAGGCCCTTGGTGGGAACATCGATTTGCCAATGGAACAAGTGCAAAAATCGTTGACGGAAACAGGTTTCACCTTTTTGTTCGCACGCGCGCACCATAGTGCGGTCCGGCACGTTGTTCCGGTTAGGGCCGCGCTGAAGTTCAAGACCATTTTCAATGTTTTGGGTCCTCTCTCCAGCCCAGCAAATGCAAAGCGTCAGGTCTTGGGCGTTTATGACCGCCGCTTGGTTCTGCCGTTGGCTGAAGTGCTTCGTGATCTAGGTAGTGTGCATAGTTGGGTCGTGCATGGGTCTGACGGACTGGACGAGATTACAACCACGGGCCCCACGTTTGTTGCTGAACTGCGGGACGGCGCCATCCGAGAATTTGAAGTCTCGCCGGGTCAGGTTGGCTTTAATACTGTAAGCCTTGATGAAATCCGTGGCGGTACAGCTGACCATAATGCTGCTGCTATTCGTGCGATGTTCGCAGGGGAACACTCTCCCTTCCGGGAAATCACGCTCATGAATGCAGGCGCGAGCCTTCTGGTGGGTGGAAAAGCCAATTCGTTTGAGGATGCCGTCCAAATGGCTGCTGAAATGGTGGACGGTGGTCTTGCGCACAAGGCTTTGAATTCCTGGGTAGAATTTACCAAGAACGCGAGAACTTAGAGATATGGTCGATATTTTAGCGGAAATCTGTGATCGAAAGCGCGTTCATGTTTCTGTAAAAAAAGCGCAAACATCGCTTGATCAGTTGAAAGCTTCCATTGAGCACAAGGACGCACCGCGCGGTTTTGTTTCTGCGCTGCAGGGCATGAAAGCGGACGGAAAGTATGGGTTTATTTGCGAGATCAAAAAAGCCAGTCCTTCCAAGGGGCTCATCCGACCCGATTTTCACCCGGCAGACTTAGCCGCCGCATATGAAAAAGGCGGTGCGGCTTGTTTGTCTGTTCTGACAGACGAACCCTATTTCCAGGGGCATGACAGTTTCTTGCAAGAGGCGCGTGCGGCGTGCTCTCTACCAGTATTGCGCAAAGACTTTATGGTTGACCCCTATCAGGTCTATGAGGCTCGCGCTTTGGGTGCAGACTGTATTCTGCTGATTATGGCGGCACTCTCAGACACGATGGCTAGCGAACTTGAGGATATAGCCATTCATCTTGGAATGGATGTTTTGGTTGAAATCCACAATGCAGAAGAGCTTGAAAGGGCAACCAGCCTTAAAAGCCGACTGCTTGGCGTGAATAATCGAAATCTGAAAACTATGGAAGTTTCACTGTCGAATACGCTGTCTCTGGTGCCTGAATTTCCTGAAGGAACAATTGCGGTTGCAGAGTCTGGCCTGAAAACGCCAAGCGATCTGGCAAAGTGTGCTGCCGTTGGCGCAACTACATTTTTGATTGGCGAGACATTCATGCGCGAAGACGATGTGGCAGAAGCTGTTCAGGCGTTACAATTGGAGACGCCAAATGACTGATCGATTGAGCCATACGGATGAAACCGGCGCTGCTCACATGGTCGATGTAGGGGCGAAAGCTGAGACCAAGCGCGTGGCCACTGCCCGGGCAGTTGTTCATATGCTTAAGGCGACGGCACGGCTTATCAAAGAAAATGGCATTCAAAAAGGCGACGTTCTGGCCGTTTCGCGTGTCGCAGGCATTATGGCCGCAAAGAAAACACCAGACCTTATACCGCTATGCCACCCTCTTCCCATCACTGGCGCGTCTGTTGAGTTTGCCTGGATTTCGGATACAGAGCTTGAAGTTATTGCCGAAGTGAAAGTTTCTGGAAAAACAGGGGTCGAGATGGAAGCTCTTACGGCTGTTAGTGCCGCCGCCCTCACAGTTTATGACATGGCGAAAGCTGTCGACAAGGGCATGACCATCTCTTCTGTCCAGCTTGTGTCGAAAGAAGGCGGCAAGTCAGGAACATATAGGCGAGAAACTACATGATCAGTGTTGAAGAAGCTTTTGCCCGCATAGTTGGTGAAGCTAGGCCACTGGATACAGAACAAGTTCCAGTAGCCAAGGCGTCGGGCCGCGTGATTGCAGCGCCTATCAAGGCGCGCCGTGCCCAGCCCGCAGCTGATCTGTCGGCAATGGACGGGTATGCCGTTAACAGTGCTGATTTGACTGGTGAAACACGGTTGAGCATGGTTGGCGAGTCGTCGGCTGGTCATCCATTCAGCGGGTCTGTGGGGTCCGGCCAATGTGTTCGTATTTTTACCGGTGCGGCTGTGCCCGCTGGCGCAGACCAGGTTGTCATTCAGGAAAATGTGACTGTTGACGGCGCCGATATCAGCACCAGTCAGCCTGCAGAGGCTGGCGCAAATATCAGGCTAAAGGGTATCGATTTTGGCCTGAATCAAACGGTTTTGGAGGCCAACACTTTTATTTCTCCAAAAACGATAGGCCTGGCCGCCAGTGCCGGTCAGTCGCATTTGATGGTGCACCGTGCACCCAAGGTTGCCATTTTGGCAACCGGCGATGAGTTAGCTGCGCCGGGGAAGAAATCATTCTCCGACTTTGATACTGTCGACAGTGTACGCCCTCAGCTAGAGGCTCTAGTCGCAGACGCAGGAGGCGAGCTTGTTTTCTCTGGGCACGCTGGGGACAGCCTCGAGCAGATTTCAAAAAGTGTCAGCTCAAATACGGCGGCGGATCTATTTGTAACGATTGGTGGCGCATCTGTTGGCGACAAGGATTTTGTTCAGGATGCATTTAAGCAGGAAGGCATGTCATTGGACTTCTGGAAAGTTGCCATGCGTCCGGGAAAACCTATGATTTTTGGCAAACGAGACAAACAATATATGTTGGGTTTGCCCGGCAATCCGGCCTCTGCGTTTGTCTGTGCGCTCATATTTCTGCGGCCCCTGATTGACAGACTGATGGGTAGGCCCTCGCCGCTGCCGATTGGCGTACCTTTGCCAGCTGCAACGGATTTTCCAGAAAATGGCCCGCGACAGCATTATATGAGAGCGCGACTAATTGGTGAGCCTGGTTCTAGAATGGTAGATCCCGCGGTGAGCCAAGACAGTAGTCTCGCGTCCGTGCTTGCTCAGTGCGATGGCTTGATCATACGCGCCCCCAATGCCAAAGCCGTATCTTCCGGGGATTTGGTGAGCTTTTTGCCTTTTTAGTTGAGCCAAGTGCTTAAGCATCTTGACAATCAATCAAATCGTGAACTAAAAGAGAACATAAGGTAAACACACCTTAGGGAGATACCATATGTTGACGGCCAAACAGCAGCAGCTTTTGCTATTTATCGATGACCGCCTGAAAAGCGGCGGCGTTTCACCATCGTTTGATGAGATGAAGGATGCTCTTGGCTTAAAGTCAAAGTCAGGGGTGCATCGATTGATTAGCGCTCTTGAAGAACGGGGCTTCATCAAAAGAATGGCGAACCGGGCGAGAGCTCTCGAGGTATTGAAGCTGCCCGAAGGAACAGTTGTTGCGGATTCCCAGGATATTGCACAGGATAATGTGGTCGCCGGTAATTTTGGGGCATCTACGCCAACTGCGGATACTTTTGAAATTCCGATGCATGGCAAAATTGCTGCAGGTACGCCGATTGAAGCACTGGAAAACGTTGATAGTCATGTCACAGTTCCGGCAAGCATGGTTGGTCGTGGTAATTGTTATGCCCTTGAAATTTCAGGTGATTCCATGATTGACCTGGGTATCATGGATGGTGACACGGTAGTTATTGAGAGCGGGCAAACGGCGCGAGATGGTGAAGTTGTTGTGGCACTCGTCGACCGTGAAGAAGCGACGTTAAAAACACTACGGAAAAGTGGTTCCGATATTCAATTGGTCCCGGCAAATGCGAGCCACGAAACACAAACCTATGCGGCTAACAGGGTTCAGGTTCAAGGCAGACTCGTTGGGCTTGTAAGGCATTACCATTAAGCCTCAAGCTACTCAGACACTGGACTGGGGCTGTTTTTTGAAAATAATCTGTGCGGGCTGGCATACTCAGCCCGCATTTTGTTTGGCTGAATATCATCAAGATACAAGCCGACAGGACCAGCGGCAGCAATGTCCTCAATTGCTAAGAACACTGCTGGGTTGCGACAATGGCGCCGCAAGTCATAGGGCGCAATGACGATATGACCTGTGTTGCAAGCGTTTCTAACGACCTCAAGTGAGACGCTTCGGACAATTCGCAGATTTTGCGCTGTTGAGCTTGGGACGGCAATATTAGTTAGGCAACCACGGTCATTACATTTTCTGTCGAGTTTTTTGCTTGGCGCGTTTAAGGGCATATTCCAGTAGCGCATCCAGATTTCGTCCCGAAAACCACCGCGTCTGCCCCCTATCACCCGAAATTCGTGGTTGTCAGATTTTGCAGCAATGATGCGCCCTTCGCTGTCTATCAATATGATTGCCGTGTTTTTTTGCATGAGGGCAATCGCAACAACGAACGTCAAGCTGATCGCTATTGGCATCAATCGATGCCTTATTAACATTAGCAAAGCGAACAGCAGGAACGTTACCAACAAGACTTCTGGGTGAAATGGCCCTGCCCGAAGCACGCTTAAGGGGGCCTCAATCAAAAATGAAGACAGGGCAATAATCCAATCTAGCCCCAAGCCCATGACCGCCAAGAGCACCCCATCCAACCCCAAGGGTATGAGAACAAGCGACAGAAAAGCAGCCGGCATCACAATAAAGGCCATGAGAGGTACGGCAAGTATATTGGCAAGGATGCCAATCACCGATAGTGCCTGAAAGTGAAACAGGGCAATGGGTGCAATGGCGACCTGTGCAACCAAACTGGTCAGGGCTGTGGCTGCGACGAATGTACCCAGATTATGAAATCTCCGCTGAACTGTTGAATTTTGAATTTGTTGCTGTCTCGAAGATCTGCCGCGGCTGACACTTTCATAGAAGACTATGAGTCCAATGGTAGCTGCAAAGGACATCTGAAAGCTGATCGACAAAATTGCCTGCGGAGTCATGACTAGAATAGCCATTGCAGCAAGAGCGACACTTCTAAGTGACAGTACTCTGCGGTCTGTGACAACCGCCAACAACGCAATGGATACCATGACAAAAGCCCGCAAGGTGCTTATGCCGGCTCCTGACAAAAGAAGATAAACAACTGCAGTTACCCATGCCCCTAAAGCAGCAAGTTTTCGAGCAGGATAGCGGGCAGCAAAGCCAGGTAATGCCGCGAAAAGGAATTCAAGCAGGAAAAACGCAACACCTGTTATTAAGCCCATGTGAAGGCCGGAAATGGCCAACAAGTGAGCTAAGCCTGCATCGCGCAATATATTGGCTGTTGCCCTATCCAAATGTTGTCTCTGGCCAGTAATCAATGCCACCGCGACACCAGAGATGGGTTGGCTGAGCGTAGACAAAATGCGCTCAGAAAGATTGTTTCGATAGTTGGCAAGTCGTGTGAAAAAACTGCTGTTGTGCGGCAATGACGGGTGAAAATCGATTGGTGATACTGCAAAACCCCTTAGGGCGATGCCTTTAAGCCGATGGTTGAGTGCGAAGTCAAAACCTCCTGGCACCATTGGCCCGGACTGTGGCTCCAAAATAGCTGTCAATTGCACGGCGTGGCCTGTTGCCAGAGTATCAGGATAGTCTGTTCGCACAGTGATCTGGATGTCTTCTCCAGCTAGTTCCGGCAGTTTACTGGCCTCCATTACGGTGATCCGCAGGCGCAGGGGCGCGGCAATACGATGCTCTATACTTTGGACGTAACCTGCTATGTTGACAAAGGATTCTCTTTCGATCTCGATATTTGGCAGTTGGTTCTTATGAACCGCAGCGATTGCTGCACCCAAGACAAAAAACGCAGTCAAAACAATTGGTGATTTCCGGTTTTCGGCCGCAAACCAACCGGTTAACAGCAGCACAAGACCAATGATCACACCGATGAAACCTGTGTATGCCGGCAATTCAAAGGTAAATGAACTCGCACACCCGACAGCGAACAGGATGGCACTGCTAATGAGCCGCCAATCTTCATGGAGTTTGATTGCCAAGCGGCCTCGTTCAAACACCTCACTTATGGCGTTAGAGATATTGGAAAGCCTCATAAACACCACTCAAACCTAAATAGTGCAGATTTTAAAGCAAATTTGTGTTGAGGCCGATCTTGTGCTAAAAGCCACGCAAGCTTCTGAAACAGCGCGTTTCAAATCCGAAAAGTGCTGAATTTAGTTAGAACTTATAAGTATTTATGAACTGAGCGTGTCCCTACTCATGCCCAACGTTGTTACACGATTTGCACCTTCCCCTACCGGTTTCCTCCATATTGGAGGAGCACGGACAGCGCTCTACAATTGGTTGTATGCGCGCCACCATGGCGGAAAGTTTCTTTTACGCATAGAAGATACCGATAGGGCTCGCTCTACTGAAGAAGCTATCACAGCAATTCTGAGTGGCATGCAGTGGCTCGGGTTGGACTGGGATGGTGATGCAATTAGCCAGTTTGACAATGCCAAGCGTCACCAAGAAGTTGCTGAGCAAATGCTTGCAAATGGTTCCGCCTATAAGTGTTATGCCACGCCTGAAGAAACGGCGGAATTGCGGTCAGCAGCGCGGGAAAAAGGTGTCCCTTTCCGCGGTGATATGTGGCGCGACAAAATAGTTGACGGTGAAACGGCGACGAAACCCTATTCCGTGCGCATTAAAATGCCACGAGAGGGTGAAACCACCATTGAAGACGCGGTGCAAGGCAGTGTTACAGTTCAGAACAGTGAACTGGACGATATGATCCTTCTTCGGTCTGATGGTACGCCCACATATATGTTGGCTGTAGTGGTTGATGACCATGACATGGGCGTGACACATGCGATACGAGGCGATGATCACTTGAACAACGCTTTTCGCCAGTACCAGATTTATGCGGCAATGGGTTGGACTGCGCCGACTTTTGCCCATATTCCTCTTATTCACGGCCCGGACGGCAAAAAACTGTCAAAACGCCATGGTGCATTGGGCGTGGATGCCTATGCAGACATGGGTTTTGTAGCTGAGGCAATGCGTAATTATCTGCTGCGGTTGGGGTGGAGCCACGGCGATGACGAGATCATTTCTACGGATCAGGCGATCGACTGGTTTAATCTAGAAAATGTGGGTAAAGGCCCTGCCCGGTTCGATTTTGATAAGCTCGACAGCCTTAATGCACACTACCTGCGACAAATGAGTTCAGATAATCTCTTGTCGCTGATTAAAAACGACCTAGAAAAGACAGTGCAGTCTCCTTTATCTGAGGAAGAAAGCACGAGAATACTGCGCGCCCTGCCAGCTGTTGCGGAGCGAGCAAAGCGTTTACCGGATGTGATCGAGGGAGCGTCGCTTTTTTGTAACATTCGACCAGTATCGCTTACCGATAAAGCGGCAAATACCGTTGGTGGCCAAGGGCCAATGTTTAACGGTATTGCCACTGAACTGACCGCTCTGACTTCCTGGCAACAGGATGAGATTAAAGCGGCCATTATGTCCTTTGCACAGGCGAGGGATTTGAAATTGGGAAAGGTTATGCAACCTATCAGAGCCGCTGTTACTGGCGGTGCCCCTTCGGGGGATCTGGTTGAACTGCTGGAGATACTAGGCCAGCAGGAAGTGGTTGCCCGGTTAAATGATCTGACCGAAGCCTGACCTAGTCTGGTGGTAACACTGGATGAATTTATTATAAGGAGTATGGACCATGTCTAACGATCCCCTGAAATTGACCGGCGACGGTCTGGAAGTCGATCTCCCCGTGATGGAAGGCTCCGTGGGTCCAAAAGTTATTGATATTCGCAAATTGTATGCTCAAACGGACATGTTCACGTTTGATCCTGGTTTCACGTCTACCGCCAGCTGCGAATCTAAAATCACGTATATTGACGGTGAAAAGGGTGAATTGCAGTACCGCGGTTACCCAATTGAGCAATTGGCAGCGCATAGCGATTATATGGAATGTTGCTACCTTCTTCTGTTTGGCGAGTTGCCAACTAAAGCCGAAAAAGAAAAGTTTGTCTGGGACATCACGCACCACACTATGGTGCATGAGCAATTGCACCGCTTCTTCAGCGGTTTCCGTCGTGACGCTCACCCAATGGCAATTATGGTTGGAGTTGTAGGTGCTTTGGCTGCGTTTTATCACGACAGCACTGACATCAATGATCCGCATCAGCGCATGGTGGCAAGCTATCGCATGATTGCCAAGATCCCGACGATCGCAGCAATGGCCTACAAATACTCTATTGGTCAGGCGTTTGTATATCCCGACAACAATCTGTCGTATGCGGGTAACTTCCTGAAAATGATGTTCTCGGTTCCAGCTGAAGAATATGAAGTTAATCCAATCCTTGAAAAAGCGATGGACCTGATTTTCATTCTGCATGCAGACCACGAGCAAAATGCATCAACTTCTACAGTTCGTCTGGCCGGATCTTCTGGTGCCAATCCTTTTGCGTGTATTGCTGCTGGTATTGCGTGCTTGTGGGGACCAGCTCACGGCGGTGCTAACGAAGCGTGCCTGAACATGCTGAACGAAATCGGTACCGTTGACCGCATTCCAGAATTCGTTGCTCGGGCCAAAGACAAATCCGATCCATTCCGTTTGATGGGCTTTGGTCACCGGGTGTACAAAAACTTCGATCCACGCGCGACAGTTATGCGTGATACTGCGCACCAGGTTCTCAAAGAACTCGGTGTGGATGACCCACTTTTTGATGTGGCGATGGAACTTGAGAAAATCGCACTGGAAGACGAATATTTCGTTGCGAAGAAACTGTATCCAAACGTTGATTTCTATTCAGGTATCATTCTGAAAGCCATGGGTTTCCCAACAGAAATGTTCACCGTGTTGTTCGCCTTGGCGCGCACCAGTGGCTGGATCGCCCAGTGGAACGAGATGATTGAAGACCCAACGCAAAAGATTGGTCGTCCGCGTCAGTTGTTCACAGGGACGCCGAAGCGCGACTATGCGCCATTGGAAAGCCGTTAACGGCCTTAGAACCATCTAAACGAAAAAAGCCGCCCGGTCTGGGCGGCTTTTTTATTGGTTATAATTGTCGGATGAGCCGTCTAAGTTACTCAGCCCCGAGCATGGCGGTTAGTTTGGCTTCGGTAACAAGCTCGTCGTTGACATAGGCAGCAGCGTCGAACTTCCATACGGAGCTTCCACCGCGTGTCTTGTTTACCTTCATGTGTAGAACATCGCCGGGCACAACTGGACGACGGAATTTGGCACCGTCAATACCCATAAAGTACATAACCTTGCCTTTGGCGTCGTCCCCCAGGAATTGAACAGCCAGAACGCCAGCGGTCTGTGCCATCGCCTCCAAGATCAAGACGCCCGGCATAACAGGTTTTTGTGGAAAGTGGCCCGGAAAAAATGGCTCGTTAATTGTGACATTCTTGATGCCGGTTGCACTTTCACCGGGAACAATGTCCACCAGTTTATCCACCAACAGGAATGGATAGCGGTGTGGAATGGATTCCAGGATTTCCGCAATAGAGAGTTCCATGATGACCTCCGGCAATAAGCGCAAAAGCGCTTATTGACCCTCAGGGCTTACGGGCACTTCATCAGTGGCTTCGCCAGTGTCAGCAGCCTGCTGAAGCAGCGTAAGGGTTACTGTTGGCAACGAATCATCCAGACGCTCAATAAACTCTGTCGTCACATCAAGGCCAGAAGCAGTTTCAAGCGCAAGGCTCTTACGCATAATGATCTCGGCACCACGTTCCTTCAGGATTTCCCGCAACAGTGGGCTGCGCGCGCGTTCCACTTGTGTTTGGGCCTCGCGGCGTAGATTGTCGAAATACAATTCGAGCTGACGCAGCTGGTTGGTTTCATTCTGCAACTGCTGGCGCATTTGCTGACCTTCAGTTTGGAAAGTCGCTTCTTTGGTTTGACGCTCCGTTTCATAGGCATCATTACCAATGATGGATTTTCTTTTTTCAAGATCATCCAATTCCGCGACCATACGCTGCTGGAATTGAACAGCAGTTTGATCCCAGAAACCGTCTGGCGACGTGCGTTGACGAAGGGCGATGATGGCATCGCGAATTTTAGCTGTTTGAAGATCAAAGTCTTTAAAAGCTGCTGCTTCGCGCTGAACGCGCTCTTGGTCGATGATCAGAATATCAGCTGCTGCTGATACTGTAATGCTTGTGGCAAGCGCTAGACCTGTCACTGCCTGGATTAGTTTTGTTGCGATATTCCGCATGTTTGTACCCCATGTACTCTAAAAAGTTGTTCCCACATTAAACTGCAGCGTTTGAGTTCTGTCCCCCAGCTGCTGTCTTAGTGCCCTTGTCAGGTCGATGCGGAATGGTCCGAATGGCGACTGCCATGAAAATCCAATTCCTGCCACAACCCGAGGAGAAGCGCTATCACCCGCAATACAGTTAGTATTGAACGGGAATACTGGCAATTCTTCTCCAGCATCTTGTGCAGCTCTTGCCGCGGCGTCGAAGTCCAAAAACTCCCGACGTGAAAATTCGCAATTGGGAGTATCACTAATTTGCCCGCGGAACAAGGAGCCAGCGTCAACAAATACAGAAGCATTGATGCCAGACTCGAGTGCCGCTTCACCCAGCGGGAAGAAAAGCTCAGCCCGGCCAATATAGAAGGCCGTACCGCCAAGCGAGTTTGTTCTGTTATTGGTGCCGTTAAAGTCGCGCGGCCCGATACCGGCCACGTCGAAGCCGCGAATGCGGGGACCACCGATATAAAACTTGTCCGCAAGAAGCACTGACTGGCCCAGTCCTTCGATAAATCCGCCTTCTGCACTAGCCCGGAAGGTCCACCCGGCCCATGGCGTCCAGTAATTATCGGTACGAACCTGTGAGCGAAGATAGCGAACATCGCCACCCAAACCGGCAAAATCCTGGCTGAACGAGAAGGACTTACCGCGTGTGGGTCTGATTAGACTGTTGCGGCTGTCAGTACCCACGGTGTATCCGAAAATTGACTGAAAGCGTGTCCCGATCGATTCCTGGAATGCTCGGCCCAGGCCGAAAGCCAGCTCTCTGGCTTGAAACTCTCCGTCACCGTTAGTGTCAAAGTCGTCATTCGTAATCTCGCCGTCACCGTTCGAGTCAAACTCGTCCAGCGTCGCCTGATCATTTGACGTGTCACCATCAGCCAAAAGGGACTGAATACTGGCAACGGCCGCATTGAAGTTGGGTTCCAAAATCCTGTTTGGTACCTCAACATTGTCTCTACGCAGCGTATAGCGAGTGCTGAGGAACCAATATTCGTTCAAAGACATACCAGCCCTGAGCGAGAAGCCCAGAGAGTCCTGGTCAAAGGCAGCACCAAAGTTTGAGCTGTCGATCCGGCGGGCAAAAATATCAGCACCCGCTGCGACCCGCCGACCATTGAAATATGGTTCCGTAAAGCCCAGGTCGATTTCTTGACGCGTACCAGACAAACGGAGGCCCAACCTCAGGTCTTGTGCCCTACCACGCCAATTTCGCTGTCTAATGGAGAAGTCGAAAATAAAGTTCTCAAGACTGGAGAAACCTGCGCCCAAGTTTAGCTCACCAGTAGCTTGTTCCTCGACCGCTACGTCAAGGATCATCCGGTCAGGCTGGGACCCCTGCAGCTGTTCAATTTCAACCTCGCGGAAGAAATCAAGACGCTGAAGGCGGTTATCCGACCGATTAACAAGCGCAGAGTTAAAAGCATCGCCTTCTTGGAGGCGGAACTCGCGGCGAATAACACGGTCCAGCGTAACCACATTGCCGCGGATGTTGATGCGTTCAACATAGACCCTTGGCGCATCCAGAATACGGAACTTGATGTTCATTATTCTGGCTTCGCGATCACGATTAATCTCTGGGCGAACGTCTACAAACGCGTAACCCAACAAACCGGCTGCGTTAGAAAGTTGCTCGATGGTCTGTTCGATGGATTCCGCGTTGTAGTTTTGCCCTTCACGCATCAAAAGAAATGCACGGAACAGCAACTCATTTACATCGCGGATTTCGCTTTCAATTTCGATTTCACCGAACTTGTAGATCTCGCCTTCTTCGACGGTGAAGGTAATAAAGAAGTCCTCACGGTCGGGCGTCAGCTCGGATACGGCTGAGACAACGCGGAAATCCGCATAGCCTTCGTTCAAATAGTGCTGTCGCAGGACTTGCTGGTCATAGGCCAAACGATCTGGGTCAAACGTGTCGTTAGACGTGAAGAACTTCCACCAGCGGGATTCTTTGGTGGCAAGAACATCGCGAAGGTCACCATCGCTATATATTTTGTTGCCGATGAAATTGATTTTACTGACTTTGGTCTTTGGTCCCTCTTGGATTTCAAAAACCAAGTCAACGCGGTTCTGGTCTTGCTGAACCACTTTAGGCTCAATAATCGCAGCGAACCGCCCGGAACGACGGTAAAGCTCCAGCATGCGCTGAACATCTGCGCGCACACGAGCACGGGTGAAAACTTGCCGTGGGCGAAGGCGAACCTCTTCGGCTAATTCTTCGTTATCGAGCTTCTTATTGCCTTCAAAAATAATGCGGTTGATGATTGGGTTCTCGACCACACGAACGATAAGAACGCCCCTGCTCTCTGTTAGTTCGACGTCGGAGAACAAACCTGTGGCAAACAGGTTTTTAAGGCTCTGGTCAAGCGCGCCAGGATCAAAGGGGTCACCAGGGCGCACAGTCAAGTAGGAAGCGATCGTCTCAGGCTCTACGCGCTCGTTGCCGGAAACAGAAATCTGTCGAATGACTGGAAGCTGCTCAACGGCATCTGCCTGCTGGGCTGATACGGTCGGAACAACTGAAAAAATACTGATGACTAGCCCCAGCGAAATCGCCAAGGTTTTTGTCATACGCTTCACTAAAAAACTCAAGTTAAAGCCCAATCTAAATAGTCTTGTGCATAATGGCGGTGAAATTGACCTAGAGCGCCATGGATTGCAAGTCATTCAAGGTCACAAACACCATAAAAATTAGCATTAAGGCCATTCCTGCAACGAAACTGGCTTCCTGTGCCTTTTTACTAAGGGGTGAGCCCTTCAAAGCCTCTAATCCATAGAACATGAGATGCCCTCCATCGAGAACCGGTATGGGGAGGAGATTAACGATTCCGAGGTTAAGCGAGAGAATAGCGAGAAAGAATATAAAGCTGGCCAAACTGATGCTGGCGGCTTCGCCTACCATGTTGGCAATGCGAACAGGCCCGCCCAGTTCTTTGACTGATCGGATGCCCAGAACAATCTGGCCAAGTGTGGTAAACATCATGTCACCCATGGCGATTGTTTGGCGACCACCTTCTGCAAGGGAGCCGAAAAGTCCTAGTTCATGATAGGTTGCCTGGTATCCGCCAATCCCTAGCCTGCCGAGGGGATATTGATTGCCAAATCGATCCTGCATGTAACGAATGTCGAGGGTTGGTGTCAGGGTCAGTGTTTCGCCGTCACGATCGACAACAATTGGTATGGTTGCAGCTGGATACAGCCTCACAATTGCGCCAATGTCGCTAAAACGACTGACGGCTTCGCCATTGACAAAAAGAATGGTGTCATCTTGCTGTAGACCAGCTTTTTCCGCGGCAGACTCCTCAAGTACAGAAGCGACTTTGGGTTCAGCGATTGCGATACCGTTTATAAAAACAAAGCCAGCAAAAACCAAAGCTGCAGCGATCAAATTTATGGCCGGGCCTGCGAAGGCGATAAGAGCCCTTTGCCATACCGGCTTGTAATGAAAGCAGACGTCTCTTTCTTCAGGACTTAGGCCTTCAGGGATATCCCCTGGATTGCTTGCTGCCGAAGCGTCGCCGAAGAACTTCACGTATCCACCAATTGGCAAAACGCTGAACTTCCAGCGAGTTCCATTTTTGTCTGTTCGGCCAAACAGCTCTTTGCCCATACCGATGGAAAAAGTGTCGATCTTCACACCGAAGATGCGCGCCACGATATAGTGGCCCCATTCGTGGATGAACACCAAAATTGAAAAGCCGCCAACAAATGCGGCTATGGTGAAAAGGAGTCCTGGGCCTTCAGTTTCCATTGGGTGTCTCGGTATACTTCATGGCCAACTAGGCGGCCAACTGGGTTAACAAGTTCTGCGCAATCAATCTGGCTTCCTGATCTTGCTCAAACACATTTGAAAGCGAATGTGGCGCTTTCATGTCGATCTTATCAAGAGTTGCCTTAACAACGGATGAAATGTCCATAAAGCCTATTTTTTCTTTAAGAAATGCTTCCACTGCTACTTCATTCGCGGCGTTAAGCGCTAACGGCGCCGAACCACCCTCATGCAAGGCATCCATAGCGAGCTTCAGACATTCGAATTTCTCGAGGTCGGGCTCCGCAAACGTCAGTTGTGCCAATTCCGGTAAGGAAAGCGACGGTACCGGCGCATCGATACGGTCTGGCCAAGCCAGTGCATAGGCGATCGGAGTTCGCATGTCCGGGCTTCCTAACTGCGCCAAAACACTGCCATCGTTGTATTGCACCATTGAATGGATCACAGATTGCGGGTGAATAACCACTTCAATCTGGTCCTTCTGAACAGGGAAAAGATGAAAGGCTTCAATGACTTCAAGGCCTTTGTTCATCATGGTGGCAGAGTCGACAGAGATTTTCTGACCCATATCCCAGTTGGGATGAGCAACAGCTTCCGCGGGTGTAACATTTTTGAGGCAATCGGTACGCTTTTGCCAAAACGGCCCACCTGACGCAGTCAATATTATCTTTTCAACCGTCGTGGCGCGCTCAAAATCGAAGACCTGATAGATGGCATTATGCTCTGAATCGACGGGAAGAATGCGCGCCCCGCTCTTCTCGGCTTCCTGCATGAACAATTCCCCTGCGCAGACAAGGCACTCCTTGTTTGCGAGGGCAATGGTTTTGCCTTGCCTCACAGCCGCGAGGGTCGGCCGCAATCCAGCGGCGCCAACAATGGCTGCCATGACCAGGTCGCAACTGACCTCTGCCGCTGCGATCAGGCCTTCAGTCCCGCACAAAGCTGTAACGGCAGTGCCTGCCAGCGCTTCCTTCAAGTCGCTGTACAGAGTTTCATCCGCGATCACTGCCACTTCAGCTGAAAATTCTCTGGCAAGAGCCGCCAATGCGTTGACATTGCTATTGGCTGTTAGGGCTTTGATGGCGAAGCGATCAGGATTTCTGCGGACAAGGTCTACAGTGCTTGCCCCAACCGAGCCCGTGGCGCCGAGAATGCTGATGCTTTTGATGGTACTCATGAATGCATCACCCACTAACCTGCGACAGCTCAGGGATGGCAAGCGCTACGGCAACCGCTGGTGCCGCGAAAATCAATCCGTCCACCCTGTCAAGAATACCGCCATGCCCCGGGATGAGGTTTCCGCTGTCTTTTTGGTCTAACGCTCTTTTTATTGCGCTTTCGTACAGATCCCCCATTTGGGCGATTACAGCGACAATGGCGGCAGCGAAAGGCATCAAAAGCGGATCGCCCAAGTCAAAAAGCAGGGAAATAGCTAGGGAAACCAATGCAGCGAGCACCATGCCGCCAATTAGGCCCGCCCATGTTTTCTTAGGGCTAATAACCGGCGCCAGTTTTGGTCCGCCGATTCCTTTGCCGGCAAAATAACCACCCACATCCATGGCCCAGACAGCAAAAAATAACCAAATGACGATAAGGCCGTCTTGATCCTGTGCTCTCAACCAAGCGAGGGACATCAATGCCATGGTGACATATACTGCGCCTGCTCCTGCGTTCATCTTAGATTGGCCAGTGGCTGAACTTCTGGCAATTTTTGACGGCGAATGCGCCAATAAGACACCGCTCATCAGTAGCATCGCAATTGCAATTGCAGCACCACTAATGGCGTTAGGGTTCGCAGTCACAATTGCTGTCAGTGATACAGCTGCAAAGTAAGGAACAAACCTGTCCCGATCAGACACATCAGTTAGCGTGAACCATTCGCGCAACATAAGAAAGCCACCTGAGGCGAGCAGTGCAAAAAAATACCAGCCACCCAGATAAATCAAACCCAGCACGACCGGTAACAGCGTTAGAGCGGACACAACGCGCTTAAACAGATTGTCTGATAATCCTAAAGGCATTCGTTGAACTTAAACTCTAAGGGCGAGCGCCATAGCGGCGATCCCTGTTTTTGAATTCTTCAACGGCCTCGGCAAAAATCTGGCGGGTAAAGTCCGGCCAGAGCGTAGGCAGGAAAAGAAACTCCGAATATGCTGCTTGCCACATGAGAAAGTTCGACAAGCGTTGTTCTCCACTAGTTCGGATAATCAGATCTGGATCCGGCAGCTTATTTGTATATAGCGCGGCAGAGAATGTTTTCTCGTCGATATCGCTTGCATTGATCTCCCCAGCGGCAACCCGCTGAGCAAGGTTTTGCGCCGCCAGTGTTAGTTCCTCTCGGGAACCATAACTTAGCGCAATAATGAGAGTAAGGCGTCGGTTATGCTCGGTCCGCCTCTCCGCGTCTTCAATCATTTGGCGAATGTCATCACTAAGCGCATCGCGGCGTCCAATGACCTGAAGGCGCACGCCCTCTTTTGCCAAAGTGCGCACTTCCTTTTTCAAATACATGCGCAGCAGACCCATAAGGTCCCGAACTTCGTCTTCCGGGCGATTCCAGTTTTCCGTCGAAAAGGCATAAAGCGTCAAAAACTCAACACCGTTTTCAACAGCCCCTTCAATGGCTTCGCGAACTGCGTCAGCCCCTTTGCGATGCCCTTTGCTTCGGGACACGCCGTGCTGCTGCGCCCACCGGCCGTTGCCATCCATTATGATAGCGACATGGGACGGCGCACTGGCGCCGCCAGTGTCGGTAGAAACGGCTGCAGCTTCCGCACTCATACTCAAACCTGCATAATCTCCGCTTCTTTGGCGCTCAGAGTAGCGTCCACTTCAGCGACAAAGGTGTTTGTCAGCTCCTGAACTTCATCAGCATACATTTTGTGGTCGTCTTCACTGATGGCCTTATCTTTTTCAAGGCGTTTCAAAGTGTCCATGCCGTCTCGACGAACATTACGGATCGCAATACGGCCCTGCTCTGCATACTTGGCGGCGACCTTGGCAAGCTCAGTGCGGCGTTCTTCATTCAACTCTGGTATCGGGATGCGAACAAGTTGGCCGTCCAACATCGGATTGAGGCCCAGTCCAGAATTGCGAATGGCTTTTTCAACTGCTGAAGCATTGGACTTGTCCCAAACCTGCACAGACAGCATTCTTGGCTCAGGAACGGTTACAGTGCCAACTTGATTGAGCGGCATGTTCGCGCCGTAAACGTCAACGGTTACTGGGTCCAACAGGCTCGCTGTTGCTCGACCAGTTCTAAGGCCTGCAAATTCAGATTTCAGGGCTTCAATCGCCCCTTTCATGCGCCGTTCAATGTCATCTAGATCAATGTCATCATCACTCATTTTAGTCCTCCTCGCCCACGACAGTGCAGGTGCCGTTGCCCTGCAGAACATTCACGAGCTCGTTTTCTGCATGGATTGAAAATACCACAATTGGAATGTTGTTTTCGCGACTAAGCGAAATGGCTGACGCATCCATTACCTTAAGGTCCTGACGAAGTACGTCCATGAAGCCTAACGACTCATAGCGAACTGCATCCGGGTTGGTTTTTGGGTCTGAATCGTAAACACCGTCAACTTGCGTTCCTTTAAGCAACGCGTTGCAATTCATTTCTGCTGCACGGAGTGCTGCCGCTGTGTCCGTTGTAAAAAACGGATTGCCGGTGCCGGCGGCAAAAATCACCACCCGTCCTTTTTCAAGATGGCGAATGGCGCGGCGGCGAATATAGGGTTCACTTACGCTGGCCATTGGAATTGCAGACAGAACCCGCGTATCCACGCCTATTTGCTCAAGCGAGTTTTGCAAAGCCAGCGCATTCATGACGGTGGCTAACATGCCCATGTGGTCAGCCGTGGATCGATCAAGGCCTTCAGCAGCCCCCTTCATCCCGCGGAAGATGTTTCCGCCGCCAACTACTACGCAAACCTCCGTGCCGATTTCGCGGGCTTGCTTGATTTCGTTAGAAACGCGCGTTGCTGTCTCTGGATCGATGCCATATGACCCTGATCCCATCAATGCTTCGCCGGACAGTTTAAGAAGAATGCGATTGTATTTAGGCGCAGCAGACATGTGCAGCACAACTCCCCTCAATTTCCCCCAAAATACGGGCGTCGCGCCGCATTTGCAGCACTTTATCCCCTAAATTTCAGGTTTGCCATAACAGATTTGGCCGGGCGCCAAAAAGACGCAAAAAAAGCCCGGTGACGACACCGGGCTTCATGCTTCTTTGCTGAAAAATTAGACGCCAGCTGCCGCTGCTACTTCTGCAGCGAAGTCGTCTTCTTTTTTCTCAAGGCCATCACCAACTTCCATGCGGACGAAGCTTGTAAGCTCAATAGATGTGCCAGCTTCTTTGGCGGCGTTTTCAATCACCTTGGATACTTTGGTTTCTCCGTCAATTACGAAAGTCTGGTGAAGAAGAACAACCTCTTCCAGATACTTGCGCATACGACCGACAATCATTTTTTCAATGATTGCTTCTGGTTTGCCGCTCTCGCGGGCTTTGTCCATTTGTACCTGCTTCTCGCGCTCAACGATCTCAGGATCAAGATCTTCTTCAGAAAGAGAAGCTGGATTTGTTGCAGCGATATGCATAGCAAGTTGTTTGCCGAGAGGCGCCAACACGTCTGCGCCGGCGTCAGACTGCAGGCCAACCAGAACGGCAATTTTGCCCATGCCGTCCGCTGTTGCACCGTGGATGTAGGAAGCAACCATGCCGCTTTCTACTTCTACAGTTGCTGCACGGCGGATGTTCATGTTTTCGCCAATAGTTGCGATATTGTCGGTCAACACTTCGCCAACAGTTTTGCCAGCGCCGGGATATGCCGCTGCACCAATTGCGTCTACGTCGTCGCCAGTTTCGAAAGCAACCGCTGCAACGTCTGCTACAAACGTTTGGAACTGTTCGTTACGTGCAACAAAGTCCGTTTCAGAGTTAACTTCTGCAACCGTACCTTTGGTGCCTTCTGCTTTTGCAGCGACAAGGCCTTCTGCAGCGATGCGGCTCTGCTTCTTGCCGGCAGACGCCAAACCTTTTGCACGTAGCCAATCAACAGCAGCTTCGAGGTTGCCGTCGTTTTCAGCGAGTGCTTTTTTACAATCCATCATGCCTGCGCCAGATTTTTCGCGCAGTTCTTTTACGAGAGCGGCCGTAATTTGTGCCATCGTAGGTCTCCTGGGGCGGTCGAAAGGACCAACACTATGTTAATGGGGCAAACCCGGACAGTAAGCCCGGGTTTATGACAGTTGCTTTATTCAGCGTCTTTTTTGTCAGCTTTTTTAGCGGCAGCCTTTTTGGCTGGTGCTTTTTTTGCTGCTGGCTTTTTAGCGGCAGCTTTCTTGGCTGGAGCTTTTTTAGCTGCAGCTTTTTTAGCTGGCTTCTTTTCTTCTTCAGCTTCAGCTGGCGCAGCCTCTGCAGCTGCTTCTTCAGCAGGTGCTTCTTCCGTCGCGGCTTCTTCGGCTGGTGCTTCAGCAGCTACCGCTTCTTCAGCTGGCGCTTCTTCGGCAACTACAACCTCTTCCGGAGTTGCTTCAGCTTCACCGAGGTCAACACCTTTAGCAGCAAGATCCGCTTGAATGCCGTCCAGAACAGCGTCGGCAACCAGATCACAGTACAGACGGATGGCGCGCGTTGCGTCATCGTTGCCCGGCACAGGGTAATCAATGCCGTCTGGCTTAGAGTTGGTGTCGATCACGCCGATGACAGGAATGCCAAGGCGGTTAGCTTCGGCGATTGCGATGTCGTCACGGTTTACGTCGGCCACAAAGACCAGATCAGGCAGACCGCCCATGTCCTGGATACCGCCAAGAGAAAGCTCGAGCTTGTCGCGTTGACGGGTAAGCTGGAGTGTTTCTTTTTTGGTTAGACCAGTGTGCTCCTGACCAAGTTTCTCATTCAGCTGCTTCAGGCGCTTGATTGACTGAGAAATTGTTTGCCAGTTAGTCATCATGCCGCCGAGCCAGCGGTGGTTTACATAGTATTGACCACAACGCTTTGCAGACTCTGCAATGATAGGCGAAGCCTGACGCTTCGTACCAACAAACAGAACACGTCCGCCGCCAGCTACTACGTCACGCACAACCTGAAGTGCACGGCCGAAGTAAGGCACAGTTTGAGACAAATCGATGATATGAATACCGTTGCGCTCACCAAAGATGAACGGGGCCATTTTAGGGTTCCAACGGTGGGTTTGGTGACCAAAGTGCACGCCTGCTTCCAAGAGGGCGCGCATGTCGACTACGGGCATCGCCATATTACTACTCCTTTTCCGGTTTCGCCTCCGCAGGGTTGCGTCGCTTTATCTCTAAAGCTGACACCGGATGGCGCCTCACCAACTCAGTGAAGAACCGACCCCTGCGTGTGAAGTCGCGCGTCGTATAAGCCTGAATGTCTTGGATGGCAAGCGTTTTCTTGCCAAAATCGTCAGCTTTTACCGCTTTCGACGCGCAATTCCTTCAAAGTGGCCTTGGTCACACCGTAACCGGCCGCTTTTTGGATCGTTAAGTCCACCCCGCCCTCTTTCATTTTCAACCGCGGTAGCACGCGAACAACGGGCTGTTGACGCGTTGCTTGCATCGCTGCTGCTACTGTCGAAGAACGGGCCAGTTTCATTAGATTGAGGCGGGTTGGAAACATCAATGGCACTTTGTCTGTTTCCCAGTCGCGTAGAATTTCACGCGGTTTTAGCCACTTGGCTGAAACGGCCTCCTCTCCATCGAAATCTTCAAGGTGGCCATCGTCCGGAACCAGATAAAAATAAGTATCAAATCGTCGTGGCATCGTCTCAGGTGTAACCCAATGTGCGAACGGCTGCATTTTGTCCAAATGCAGTCTCACACCGTGCGTTTTCAGAAGTTTTTGAAAGGGAATTCCCTTGGGTGCGGTGCCTTTCTTTTTTGTATCGCCCAGAAGAATGTGGGTTTCTTCATATAGCTCTCGCAATGAAGCCAGCCGAAACGCTTGGTCTTTTAGCGTTTTGCGCGGATTATCGAGATAGCGCTGCCAGCGCCAAACATCGAAATCACTCTCGTCCACTTTACCACCAGGAAAAACGAGCGCACCGGGAGCGAAGCGCATTGTCTTGGCTCGTTCGATCATCAAAACTTCAAGGCCCCCACGCCCATCTCGGATCAAAAGAACACTGGAGGCCGGTAATGCGGGTGCAATTTTCTTAGGGGCTTCTTTTGACACGCTAGACCTCTTCCACAACCGCGACACCGATTTCTGCGGCTATTGCTTGGCAAAGTTCCGGCGAGATTTTATAGCTGCCGGGCAATCGGAATTCGGCAAATCGAGCGTCTTCGTGGACAGGCACTTTAATGGTCACTTTGCCCCTACCCCCGGACTTCCGATCCAGCACGGCTTTGATGGAAGCAAATGCCGAAGCATCTTCTACCTCTACAAACAGGCCTTTTGACGATTGTGACGCCACAGCCTCAAGTGATTCGAGTGACCGACAGGATAGGCCTACACTGTCATCGTCATCACGCTTACGAATTTGCACTGAAACAACCAACGGTGCTCCATCGTCAACGAGGCGGCGCACATGGTCGATGTCGTCCCCGAAGTACATCATCTCAAATGCATCTGTTTGATCAGATAGCGTAATGCGTCCAAACTTATTGCCACGCTTGCTGGTTCCTTCCCGGTATCCCGCTATTGCACCTGCCATACGTACGGTTTGACCAATCAAGCCTGGGTCCGTCATTACCTCCTTGGCAGGGATAATGCGTTCTCTCTCAAGCAGTGTTGCATAGGTATCCAGCGGGTGTGCGGAAAGATAGAAGCCGATCGCTTTCTTTTCATGCTCGAGCTGTTCTGTGGCAGTCCAGCCTTTGACAATCGGCAATGCAGGTCTGTCAGCAGCGGCTGCCGCATCACCAGCGAATAGGCTCACCTGGTTGCTTTCGCGTTCCTGGGCCTGCATTTGTGCCATGCGTTGGATGATTTCAGCCGCTGCGAAGGCTTGGGCGCGGTCTGGCAATAGGCCATCAAATGCGCCTGCGGATGCCAGGCGTTCTATTTGGCGTTTGTTGACGAGTTTTGGGTCGATACGTTCCGCAAAATCAAAAACATCCTTGAAGGGCCCCGATTTGGTGCGCTCGTCAATGATGGCTTCCATGGCTTTCTCACCAACGCCCTTGATGGCACCAAGTGCATAGCGCACAGCGAAATTGGCCCGTGGTTCGTCTTCTTCACAGTACGGCTCTGTAGCTTTTTCAACGACAAAAGCCACATGCGACTTGTTGATGTTTGGCAAAAGAAGTGGAATCTCAGCGCGCTGAAGTTCTTGTTTGAAGGCCGCCAGCTTGTCTGTGTTACCCATATCCAAGGTCATTATCGCTGCCATAAATTCAACGGGGTAATTGGCTTTCATATAGGCAGTCTGGTACGCCACCAGCGCATAGGCTGCCGCATGCGACTTGTTAAAACCGTAGGATGCGAATTTAGTAACCAAGTCGAAGATGTAACTGGCCTTTTCCGCGTCTATTCCGCGGTCAACAGCACCGTCGCAGAAGCGGCCCCGCTGCTTATCCATTTCTTCCTGGATCTTTTTACCCATAGCGCGGCGCAGAATGTCTGCTTCACCAAGGCTATACCCGCTCATTACTTGGGCGATCTGCATAACCTGTTCTTGGTAAATGATTACGCCGTAGGTTTCAGACAGAATGTCTTCAAGGATCGGGTGGGGATATTCGACAACATCGCGCCCGTGCTTGCGGTCTACGTAGGTGGGAATATTGTCCATTGGACCGGGGCGATACAGAGCCACAATCGCAATAATATCCTCAAATTTATCGGGCTTGAGGCCTTTTAGAACTGAGCGCATGCCCGTGCTCTCAAGCTGGAAAACGCCAGCACTGTCACCAAGCGCCAGCATTTCATAGCTCGGTTTGTCATCAAGGGGCAGATTATTGATATCAATATCCAAACCCCTTTCGCGGGCGTAGGCTACTGCACGGTCAAGAACAGTTAGGGTTTTTAGACCGAGAAAATCGAATTTTACCAAACCGGCCTGTTCAACCCATTTCATGTTGAACTGCGTTACTGGCATGTCAGATTTTGGGTCGCGGTATAGCGGCACCAGCTCATCGAGTGGCCTATCGCCAATAACAACGCCCGCTGCGTGGGTTGATGAGTGCGCATAAAAGCCTTCCAGCTTCAATGCCCTGTCCATAACGCTGCGTGTTAGCTCGTCATTGTCGATTTCGGCCCGCAGCCTCGGTTCGCTCTCGATCGCCTCTCCAAGCGACATGGCGTTACCAGGATCATTCGGGATCATTTTGGACAGGCGGTCTGTGACGCCGTGGGGTTGTTGCAAAACGCGTCCACAGGCTTTTACAACGGCCCTCGCCTGGAGTTTACCGAAAGTGATGATCTGCGCAACACGGTCATAGCCGTATTTATCCTGCACGTATTTGATGACTTGTTCGCGCTTGTCTTGACAGAAATCGATATCAAAATCCGGCATGGATACGCGTTCAGGGTTCAAAAAGCGTTCGAAAAGAAGTGAGAATTTGAGCGGATCCAAATCTGTGATTTTCAGAGCCCAGGCGACCACAGAACCAGCGCCGGAGCCCCTGCCTGGCCCTACAGGCACATCGTGGTCTTTTGCCCACTGGATGAAGTCGGCAACGATCAGGAAGTAACCGGGGAAGCCCATCTGGTTGATGATTTTAAGTTCAAAATCCAGGCGCTCCCAATATTCCTTCTCCCACTCCTCCTTTTCACCTGCAATGAGGTCTTCCATGCCAGCTTTTGTGTCCAGTCGCGCCCGTAGTCCTTTTATGGATTCGTCACGCAGCATGTCCGCTTCAGACACATCAAGACCACTGGTGAAATTTGGGAGCAGAGGCGCAATTTCCTCGACTTTAAAATGACAGCGCTGTGCAATGTTTACTGTGTTTTCAATGGCTTCCGGAAGGTCAGCGAACAGCGCATTCATTTCCTCCGCCGTTTTAAACCGATATTCTGCGTTGAGTTTGCGCCTATCTGTGGCGGCAACATATGTACTATCAGCCATGCACAATAGCGCATCATGAGGCTCATACATGTCTGGGCCCACGAAATAAGGCTGGTTAGTGGCCACAATCGGCAGGTCATGCTCGTAGGCCAAGTCTAGCATGGCCTCTTCAACCTGCGCTTCTTCAGATTCTCCGTGCCGCGTAAGTTCAACATACAACCGGTCCACAAAGAAATGCCTGAGCAGCACCAGGCACGCTTGCGCCTCTTCCCGCTTGTCAGCCAACAGCAATTGTCCAACCGGCCCACTCACGCCGCCGGTAAGGCAGATTACATCGTCAGTCAGGCCCTCAAGCGATTTTACGTCAAACTGAACACCGGATTGCGGGTCGCTCGTCAGGTGTGCCTGAGAGACAATGCGCATTAGATTGCCATAGCCTTTTCGGCTTTGAGCCAACAGGATCAGCTTGCTGGGCCGCGTGTCATTTTTGCCATTTTTCAGCTGTGGCGATTTTTCCGCCGTTTTGTAGCAGCAATCGAGTGTGACGCCAGCAATGGGCTGGATGCCGGCGTCTGATGCATATTTCGAGAATTCAAGCGCCCCAAACATATTGTTTGTGTCTGTCACGGCAACAGCGGGCATCTTGTGTCCCACGCATTGCTTCACAAGATCTTTCACGTGAATGGCACCTTCTGACAGTGAATAGGCCGTGTGAAGCCTGAGGTGCACAAACTCAGCGTGGGACATAAATGGTTACTCCAAACAGATTATCGCCACACCGCGAGCATGGCGCCGATCAATATCATTGAGACAGTAATGTTACCCATATGTATCAGGTAGTGTTTGATGGTCTTGGATTCGAATGCGTAATTTGGGAAAACCGCGCCGCCAACAACCAAGACGGCTGTCAAGCCGCCCACAACAGCACCCCCTGCCCAATCACCTGCCGGCATGCCAGACCAGATGATGATTAAAGACATGCCGATACCGAGCACAAGGCTTGCAATGAAACTCTTGATCATTGCAGGTGCTGGCGATCCACTCGCTTTAATCTCTTCCTCTGTGATGCCAAATTCTTGCATCCACGCCTTGCCAAACAGAGGCCCATACCAGAGCCCGCCTACAAACATGGTAATGATTCCGGCGACGGGTATCGCCAACCAGTTGATTTCAGAAATTGAATTCATAATACCTCCCCTTCATTCCCAAATTCAGACTAGTATGGGAGGGGCATGGGCTCAAGCTTGATGGTCATATCAAGCTCAACAGACCATCTTTTAATTGATACTGTCGATCTGTTTGAGCCGCGAGGCTCTTGTCATGCGTTGCAATAATGGCGGCAACGCCTTTTTCACGCACAGTTTTGACGAACAAATCGAAAACTCGGCCAGCTGTCTGTTCATCCAGATTGCCCGTGGGTTCGTCGGCCAATACAAGCTTAGGCGGTCCTGCAAGAGCACGCGCGATTGCAACCCGCTGTTGCTCGCCGCCTGACAGCGCTGAAGGCATGTGATCAAGTCTGTCTGCCAATCCAAGCTGCACCAAAAGCTCTTTGGTCTCCGCCGTAGCCTTTGAGGACGATTTGCCTTCTATCCTGTGTGCCAGCGAAACATTTTCGAGAGTAGAGAAATCCGGCAAAAGATGATGGAACTGATAGATGAAGCCCAGTTTTTCTCGGCGCACTCTGGTTCGTTCATCATCAGAAGCGCCAAAGGTTGCCTGACCATCAATCTCTATCTCACCAGCATCTTGGCGATCCAGAAGTCCAATTGCCTGCAATAAGGTGGATTTTCCGGAGCCTGAAACACCCACAAGGCCAATCAATTCGCCGGGCTGCACATCAAGATCAATGCCGCGCAATATCTCGAGCGTCTTGTGGCCTTGAGTGAACGATCGTTTCAATCCAGCGACAGAAAGTACGCTACTCATAGCGAAGCACCTCTACAGGGTCCAATTTAGCTGCCTTCCGTGCGGGCAAAATGGTCGCAAGGAATGTCAGCGCCATGGTTAGCAAAACCGTTAACAGGGTCTCGTTCCAGTCCACAATCGCGTTCATTTCAGTCAGAAAGCGCACAGACGGATCCCAAACGTTGATGCCCAGTAGAAACTCAACCGCTGTTTTAAGTTCATCAAGGAAATAGATGGCCATTGCTGCCAGCATGGACCCAATTGCAATGCCAAGCGCACCAATGAACAATCCAACATAGATGTAGATGCGGCGGATAGAGCCGTTAGTGGCGCCCATGGTACGTAAGACAGCAATGTCTGCGCGGCGGTCCTTGACGAGCATGAATAGACTGGACCCAACATTGAATACCGCCACCAAAACGATGAGGGATAGCACGATGAACATCATCACCCGCTCTGACTGCAGAATACCGAATAGAGCAGAGTTAAAGCTCTTCCAACTGCGAACAAAGCCGCGTGCCCCGGCAATGTCTTGCATCTGTGGCGCTACAAGGTCGATTTTCTCGGGATCATCCAAAAAGAACTCGATGTTGGAAACCGTGTCTCCCAATCGGAAAAAGCGCTGTGCTTCTGCCAAGGGCATGCCGACAAAACTCTCGTCAAACTGAAAAACACCAATTTCAACAATTGCCACGACGGGAAACGCCAAGTAGCGCAGTGTTGAACCAAAG
Source organism: Kordiimonadaceae bacterium (assembly GCA_017640725.1). Classification (GTDB taxonomy): domain Bacteria; phylum Pseudomonadota; class Alphaproteobacteria; order Sphingomonadales; family Kordiimonadaceae; genus Kordiimonas. Next base: position 571,744 of record JAEPQB010000003.1, read on the forward strand.
GGCGTTGAAACCGTGCGCGGACTAATGATGGTGACCTGATCGCCGACTGCTATGCCCAGATTGCGTGCGAGTTCCACTCCCAGAACAACGCCGCCCATTTCAGGTGCAACTTCAAGTACGCCAGCTTCTACATTGTTAATATTGAGTTTTTTCTCATCAAAAAACTCATCAGGAAGCCCGCGTACCAGGCCACCCCAGGCTCTACCGCGGTTGGTTAGCATCACCTGGGCTTCGGTAAAAGGCATAGCGGAAACAACACCAGATACTTCAGAAAGCTCATCGGTAAGCATCTGATAGTCTTGAATTTCGCCATTGAAGCCCTGGACCAGAACGTGCCCATGGTAACCAAGGATCTTGTCAAGCAAGTTCACCCGGTAGCCATTCATAATTGCCATAACAAAAATCAGGACAAATACGCCAATAGCCACGGCAACTGTCGGCAGCACTGCGTTTAATGATATAGGGCCTTTTGCACCCGGTTTGCGCAAGTACCGCCGTGCTACGGCTGCTTCAAAACCTTTTGTCAGCAAGTTTATTCCTTCGCCGTATTGCTTGAACTATATCAGGTCAGCTTAGCGACCACTTCACCAATGGCAACTTCCTCGCGCTCTCCCGTTGCGCGATTTTTCAATTCAACTACGCCATTTTTGAGGCCACGACTGCCCAGCGCAACTTGCCAAGGCAAACCGATCAGGTCCATGTTCGCGAATTTTTGCCCCGCCCCTACATTGCGATCATCGTAAAGCACGTCAACACCGGCTGCTCCAAGCTTTGCATAAAGCTTTTCACAAGCCGCAGTGCACCCTTCATCTTTCGTCGTCAGGTTCATTAAACCGACTTTGAAGGGGGCAACTGCTTCCGGCCAGATTATGCCGTTTTCATCATGGCTGGCTTCGATGATGGCGCCCATTAGTCTGGAAACACCGATACCGTAGCTGCCCATTTGCACAGGAACTGATTGACCATCACTTGTTTGCACTTCTGCCTTCATTGGTTTGGAGTATTTGTCGCCAAAGAAGAAAATGTGCCCCACTTCTATGCCTCTCCCCTGCACCAGCTTGGTAGCCTTCGCTTCTGTGCTGTCCGGATCATGCATTTCATCCGTGGCAGCATAAAGGCTGGTCCATTGATCGACGACGGGCTGTAAGTCAGAACCAACGGCTGCTTCCACTGCCATAGGGTCAAATTCATCGAACCCAGCATCAAAAAACACTTCGCTTTCACCGGTTTCTGCCAGAACGATGAATTCATGGCTTAGATCACCACCGATGGGCCCTGTGTCTGCGCGCATCGGAATTGCACGCAGCCCCATCCGGGCAAAAGTGCGCAGGTATGCGACAAACATGGCGTTGTATGACTTCACAGCGCTTTCTGCATCCAGATCAAAACTGTATGCGTCTTTCATCAGGAATTCACGGCCCCGCATAACACCGAACCGAGGTCTGATCTCATCCCTGAATTTCCACTGAATGTGGTACAGATTTTTTGGTAGATCTTTGTAGGATTTGATTTCCCGACGAAAAATATCAGTGATCAACTCTTCATTGGTGGGGCCAAAGAGCATTTGACGCTCATGGCGGTCTTCGATGCGAAGCATCTCTTTGCCATAGTCATCATATCGGCCACTTTCCACCCATAAATCAGCACTTTGGATCGTCGGCATTAAAAGCTCAATCGCACCTGCACTGTCCTGTTCTTCGCGGACAATGGCTTCGATTTTTTTCAAAACTTTGAGACCAAGCGGCAACCAACTATAAATTCCGGCCGCGCCTTGACGGATCATGCCAGCGCGAAGCATCAGACGATGCGAAGCGATCTGTGCCTCGGCAGGAGTTTCTTTTAATGTGGGTAAAAAATATCGAGATAAACGCATAATGCACCTGGCAATGTCCGGCTTTTGCGCCGATTTGAACTTGGCCTTGTTGTGAAGCCATTAGTCACCATTGGCAACTTTATTTTTCAAAAACTTAAGGCTCGATTAAGCGGTCTACTTGGGCTTGGTCAGGAATTTAATTTGTTGCATCAGAGACACAACGATCAAAAGAAGACAGTCACACTATATCTTGGTGAACTAATTCCGGATGACAATTGCGAACGACTTTCATAGGTTCACACGCACATCGCGCCTTTGTGGAAGTGGTCCACGCTCAGGGAGGCCGTTTCGCATTTGGTAGGTCGCGCAAAAGCGCAATAAAGAGACCACCGTTTGTAGATTTAAAAAGCAGGGTTCGACCCTGCTTTTTTTATGAACCAGACACTAGCCATTTCTGAAATCGACCAGACCCGAGGTTGCAACAAAATAATAGCCCACAGTTAGAACCGCTGCGATTATCGTCGTGTAAAGCATTTTCTTTTTGAGGTTTGGATTTGCGGGCGCCCCGGGGTCATGCCCTTTTTCCAGCTCGTCTCCTGCTTCATCCTGGGATTGAACGCCTAAAGGCAAAACGGCGAAAAACACCAGCCACCAAATAACAACAAAAACCAGCAGGATTGTAACAATACTCATAATCAAACCTGTTCAATTTCAACAAGTGTTCCGGCAAAGTCTTTTGGGTGTAAAAATAAAACTGGATTACCGTGAGCACCCGTTTTTGGTTCCGGACTGCCCAAAATGCGTGCGCCCTCTTCCACGAGCTTGTCGCGCGCTGCGAAAATATCTTCCACCTCGTAGCAAACATGGTGCATTCCGCCACTTGGATTATTGAGGAGGAATTTCTGAATTGGGGAGCCTTCTCCCAATGGATGTAACAGCTCAATTTTGGTGTTGGGTAAATTCACAAAGACGGTCGTAACACCATGATCCGGTAAGTCTTGCGGCTCGGAAACTTCTGCACCCAGAGTTTTTTTGTATATAGCCGCGGCCGCAGCAAGGTCAGGAACTACAATGGCTACGTGGTTTAAATTTCCAATCACGTCTTATTCTCCCGATTACTCTTCAACTTTAGTCTTCTAGATAGGTTACAAGGACAGCAACACCAGGATTTTTCCCTTGGTTCGCCCTGAAGTGCCTGCGCACAGCAATTCGCACTTTTTCACCGACGGTTTCCTGTTTTTCTCGTTCATGTTGTGGCATGCGCTCCAACAAATCTTCTATCAGATTTATGATTATGTCGTGGCTCATCAACGGATCAGCCGAATATACACCCAGCATCGCCACTTGTGGATCAGCCAGCAAGTCACCATTGTCTGCAAGCACAAGACTAATCGTTATGAAGCCTTGGTAGCTGGCGCGCCTTCTATCCGCGATGGCAGGATCATCAGCCGCAATCACTTTTTCCCCGTCAAGGACCAGGCGTCCTACCGGTACCTCATCAACTTTGACCAATGCGTCTGCACTAATGGTGATGACATCACCGTTTTGCGGTACCAGGGTGCTTTCAACGCCAAAACTTCTTGCCAGATCTGCATGCTTTGACAGGTGACGGTATTCGCCGTGAACAGGAATGGCATGTTTCGGTTTGGTCCAACCATACATGTCTCTCAGGTCGGCTTGACCGGGGTGCCCAGAGACATGAACAAAGTCGTCTTTTTCAGTGATAACCTGAACACCAGAAGCAGCCAACTGATTGAAGAGTTCGCCAAGCGCCAGTTCATTGCCTGGAATGATTTTGGATGAAAATATTACCGTATCCCCATCGACGAGCGTGAGGTAACGGTGTTCATCTCTTGCTATACGCGACAATGCAGCCCGGTTTTCACCCTGACAGCCTGTGCAACAGATAAGAACACGTTCCCTTGGCAAGTGGCCAGCATCTTCTTCGTCCAGGACGGTCGGGAAATTCTGCAGATACCCTGTGGATTTGGCTGCCTTGTATATTCGTTTCATGGACCGACCCAGCAGAACTAAATGCCGACCTGTCGCTTTCGCCACCTCGCCTACTGTATCTAACCTGGCAACGTTTGAAGCAAAAGTGGTGATCACGACCCGGCCCTCTTTTTGGGCACAAAGCTCGGTCAATCGCTGTTTTACCGCGAGTTCGGATCCCGCGTTTTCGGGATTAAAGACATTGGTTGAGTCGCCTACTAACGCGAGAACGCCTTCATTTCCAAGAGCTTCGAGTTTGCCAGATGGGCAGACTGGCCCAATGAGTGGGTTGGGATCCAGTTTCCAATCGCCTGTGTGAAACACAGTGCCTAGGTCCGTTTTGATAGCAAGGCCGTGGCCCTCAGCTGTTGAATGCGCAAGGGCAATATAGGTCACCTCAAAAGGCCCAATTGAAAAACTTTTGTCGTCCTCAACGAGGCGGATTTCCACATCTTCTTCCAGCCCTGCCTCGACAAGCTTGTCAGTGATGAGGGCCGCAGTAAAAGGAGTTGCATAAATGGGGCATTCAAATCTTCGCCATAAGTGTGGTATAGCGCCGATGTGGTCTTCATGTCCGTGCGTAATGACCATTCCCAGAAGATTCTGTTTTTCACGCGCAGCAAAAACCGGATCGGGGAACATCAAGTCAATGCCGGGAAAACCATCTCCGGCAAAGGACATGCCGCAATCTACCATCATCCAGTGACCCTGATATCCATAAAGGTTCAGGTTCATGCCTATCTCGCCTGAACCCCCGAGAGGCACAAAAAACATGCGTTTGTCGGATGGGTTTAAGTAAGCCAACTAGGTGTTCCGCTCATAGATTAGGCGCAAGCCCTCAAGCGTGAGTTCACCAGCAACTTCGTCAATAGCGCTGGTGCGGTTCGCAAAAATTGCAGCCAGACCACCTGTTGCCAGGATTTTCATATCTGCGCTGTGTTCGGCTTTTAGGCGTGTTACCAACCCTTCGATCATACCGACATAGCCCCAAAAAATACCGAACTGCATGGCTTCTTGCGTTGTTTTGCCAGTTATATGTTTGGCTGTTGGTGCTGTGACAGCAATTCTGGGCAGTTTAGCGGCGGCTTGGTGAAGCGCAGAGAGTGACAAGTTAATCCCAGGACATATGAGCCCACCAAGGTAACCCCCGTCTGAGCCCACCACATCAAACGTTGTGGCAGTACCAAAATCTACGACGACCAGGGGGCCACCATACACATGGTCTGCAGCAACAGCATTCACAAGACGGTCAGCACCCACTTCCTGAGGGTTCTTGACGTCTACATTTATACCGAGGTCGACGTCGGGTGCGCCGACAATCATTGGCTGCGACTTAAAGTAATTAATGCAAAGTTTGCTAAGCGGCCAAACCACTGGCGGAACAACGCTGGCAATAATTGTGCCCGTAACATCTTCAGGGTTGCGGCCATGAAGCATCATCAACTGGCTTATCCAAACCATATACTCGTCGATGGTTCGCTGATCATCCGTCGATAGCCGCCATTGCTCCAGAATGGTGCCATCTTTGATCAGCGCAAATACGGTGTTTGTGTTTCCTGCATCTATTGCCAAAAGCATAGTCAATTCCGTTTGTCAGTGTGCGCCAGGGCTTCCAAACACGTCGCCCGCGTACAATGTGCGCCTGGTGCCATCATCCAATAAGAGCTCCAGGCCACCTTTTTCATCCAGTCCGTTCAGGGTTGCCATAAAGGTCTCTCCGGACGTCCGGATTTCCCTTCGCTGGCTTAGGCCCCATGATACGGAAACCCACTCCTCGATCATCTGTGCAACATCGGAAGGGTTCCATTTATCCAGGCGTTCCTTAAGGCGACTTGCCAGTATCTTGAACGCCTTACTTGTGGCAACTTCTTCCCTAATTTCTTTGCTGACGCACGTTGCTGGGAACTGTGCGTCGGACGGATAATGCGCAAGATTGAGCCCAATGCCAATCACAACAAAGTCAATTGTTCCGTGATCTCCCGCGCTGGTCTCTATTAAAATTCCGCTGGATTTTTTTTCACAAATCAAAACGTCATTTGGCCATTTGCATTGGACCGCACCGGTGTCACAACCTAACTGAATAAAAGTGTCTCTGACAGCCAGTGAAACCAGGTATGGCAGGGTCGACAATTCACTCATTTTTAATTCGAGGCGCGTTAGCAGCGAACAAAACAAATTGCCATCGTTGGATAACCAGGAACGACCTCTTCTCCCACGACCATCTGTCTGCCGATTGGCAACAAACCAGGTTGCCTGATCAAACCCTAATGCGCCCTGCTCCGTTGCCAGCGAATTTGTGCTGCGACATTCGTCAAAAAAACAAACGCTGACCCCTTGCGGAGCCAGCGATTGCCATTCTTGTTGGATAAGGCTGCTCACTAGAACAACAGCGAATTAGCGGCCCATGCTGCGGCACTACCCAGAGAGCCAATAAGAAGGAAACTGACCGGCGAATTGACCAAAGCCGAAACACCCACAACAGCAGAAACTGCCTGTCCTTGACCGCCTTCAAATGCACCAGCGGATTCGTCAAAGAACATCACTTTGACCACGCGAAGGTAATAGTAACAAGCAACGACACTTGCGAGGAAACCAATGATGGCCAGCGGTATCATGCCTGCTTCTACTGCTGCCAGGAAGATGAACCATTTCCCGAAGAAACCGGCCAAGAGCGGAATACCTGCAAGGGAGAACATGAAAATCGAAATCGCGACCGCCATTGGCAGATTTGTCGTCGAAAGACCGGCCAGATCCTCGATATTTTCAACCATGCCGTCATTTTTTCGCATGGTTAAGATTGCGGCAAATGCGCCGAGGGTCATCGTCAGATATATCGCGAGGTAAACAAGAACTGCTTCGATACCGTCCTGCGTGCCGGCTGCGACGCCAACCAGTGCATAACCAATGTGACCGATGGAGCTGTATGCCATTAGGCGCTTGATATTGGTCTGAACCAAAGCAACAAACGATCCAACGAGCATCGATGCAATAGAGATAAACACGATGATCTGCTGCCACTCAGCGACCATGCCGGGAAACCCGTTAATCAGAACACGTACCAACAGCGCCATTGCCGCAACTTTTGGTGCTGCTGCGAAAAAGGCCGTTACAGGCGTTGGGGAGCCCTCGTAAACATCAGGTGTCCACATATGGAAAGGAACTGCTGAAACTTTGAAAGCGAGGCCTGCGAGCAAGAACACCATGCCGATCACGATACCGATAGACATGCTTTCTGCACCCTTGATGCTGGTTGCTAGCACATCGAAATCGGTGGTGCCCGAGAAGCCGTAAATCAGTGAAATACCGTACAACAACATGCCGGAGCTCAGGGCGCCCAGCACAAAATATTTCAGGCCGGCTTCTGTGGAGCGCAAACGGTCCCTGTTCATCGCGGCTAACACATAGAGCGACAAGCTTTGAAGTTCCAAACCAACGTACAAGCTCATCAGATTGTTGGCTGAAACCATGATCAGCATGCCCAGGGTCGCGAAAACAATCAGGACCGGATACTCAAATTTCGCGATACCATGCTCACTCAAAAACTTGCCTGCAATCAGGATTGCTACGGCGCTTCCAAGATAAACCAGTGTTTTCGCAAATACTGCAAAAGCATCAGTTACGAACATACCGTTGAAGGTCACATCGCGGTCACCGCCAACCTGATTGATCATAACAACCATGCATACGAGTAGCAGCAAGATCGAAAGATTGGCTATTTGGCGGTAAGACTTGTCGCCCTGGAACACGCCAAGCATAAGCAGCGCCATGCCACCGATGGCTAAAATGAGCTCTGGAAGAGCTGGCAAAAGGTTCAGTGTTTCACCGTTCATCGGTAGGCTCCTTAGCGACCAGCTGGTACGCCAGTAGTACTGGCGGCCGCATGGGTGACATCAGTCGAAAAATGAGTTTCGAGCAGGTTGGTAACAGAGGCATGCATTGGCTCAAGGAAGCTGTTTGGATAAATGCCCATCCAGAGAACCACAGCAACCAGCGGCGCGAACACAAGCTTTTCCCTCAGCGAGAGGTCAGGCATTGCCTTCACGTCCTCTTTATCCAGTTCGCCAAATATCAAGCGTCTGACAAGATACAGCATATAGGCTGCACCCAGAACAACACCGGTCGCAGCAAGGAAAGCAATCCAACTGCTATAGGCAAAGCTGCCATTAAGAACGAGGAATTCGCCAACAAACCCACTTGTGCCCGGAAGACCAATTGACGCCATTGAGAACAACACAAACAGAGTTGCATAAATTTTCATATTAGTCGCCAAGCCGCCGTACCGCGAAATTTCGCGTGTATGCAGGCGATCATAGATTACACCCACACACAGGAACAGCGCTCCTGATACCACACCATGGCTAAGCATCGTGAAGATCGCGCCTTCAACACCGTTGGTGTTCAACAGGAATATGCCGATGGTCACAAATCCCATATGAGCAACGGACGAATAAGCGATAAGTTTTTTAATGTCTTCCTGGACTAGCGCAATGAGCGAAGTCACGATGATTGCGATGATCGACAAAGCAAACACCAGCCACGACCACTCAATCGTCGCCTCAGGCAGCATCGGCAAACTGAAACGCAGGAAACCGTACCCGCCCATTTTCAGCAATACGCCCGCCAGGATCACCGATCCACCTGTCGGCGCCTGCACATGTGCATCCGGCAACCATGTATGCACAGGCCACATTGGCATTTTCACCGCAAACGATGCAAAGAATGCCAGCCACAGCCATGATTGCACATCAGCGTTGAAGCTGTAGTTCATCAACTCTGGAATTTCTGTCGTGCCTGATTGCAAGTACATATACATGACCGCAACCAGCATCAGGACCGAGCCGAGCAGCGTATAGAGGAAGAACTTGAAGCTGGCGTAGATCCGGTTCAAGCCGCCCCACACGCCAATCAACAAGTACATCGGGATCAAGCCACCTTCGAAAAAGACATAGAACAGGAAGATGTCCAGTGCCGTGAACACCCCGATCATCAGCGTTTCAAGCAGCAAGAAGGCAATCATATACTCGCGGACACGGTCCTGGATGGCGTCCCAGCTAGCCAACACCACAATCGGCATCAAAAAGGCTGTCAGCACCACAAACAGCATGGAAATACCGTCCACGCCCACATAGTAACTGATGTCGCCGAACCAGGCATGCTGCTCTACGAATTGAAATGCCGAAGTAGAGTTGTCAAACCCAGCCCACAGCACCAAGCTCATCACGAAAGTGATCGACGTGATAAGGAGCGAGACCTGACGAATGTTTCGCTTTTCAATTTCAGGATCGTTGTGACGAATGATCAAAAGAATAGCCGCACCCAAAATCGGCATGATCATCATCAAGGACAGAAGATTATTTTGCAAAAATGACATGTTTTAAACCCTGCCCTAGTGAGCCCCGCCCTGCATCATGAACCAGGTCACCACAAGGGCAAGACCAATAATCATGGCAAAAGCGTAGTGATAAACGTAACCGGTCTGGAGTTTGCGAACGCGCGCTGCAACCCCTGCGACAAGGGCAGACACACCGTTTGGACCAAAGCCGTCGATGGTCGCCTCATCGCCTTTTTTCCAGAAGATTTTCCCAAGCCAAAAAGCGGGACGAACGAATAGGAAATCATAGAGTTCGTCGAAGTACCACTTGTTGAGAATAAATGCATACAAGCCGTCCCATGTCTCGGCTGTACGCTTTGGCAAGTCGTCGCTCAGCCAGCCCCAGGCGCCAAACAAAACATAAAGCGAGAGGGCAAGCGCCGCCACAGCAGCGTAGCCAGCATACTGACTTGGCACCAGAACGAGGACAGCAACTGCTGCAACCGCAAGGCCAAATGCAGCGACAGCTGGCATTTTTATTTGCGGACGATAGAAGCAGGCCGAGATGAACAGGCCCAGGATCATAGCAATAAATGGCGCCCAAACAACGGCACTTGGCACTTCATGAGCCAGGTCCATAACGTCACCCGCAGTTGTAACTAGGGCTCCGTTCCAGAAGGCGAAACGACCGTCACCGATGAAGGAACTGGCAAAATAACCACCGGCCGCCAGTGCACCAACAGCCAGCATGATCAGGGGAATTGTCATTACCGCTGGGCCTTCATGTGCATGGTCAAAAGTATGATTGTCGGCACGTGTTTGACCATGGAAGGTCAGGAATATGAGCCGCCAGCTATAGAAGCTTGTCATCAGGGCCGCAACAACTGTCATTACGAATGCAAACTGTGCACCCGGCGCATCAGCCGCATAGGCAGCCTCAATGATCAGATCTTTTGAGTAATAGCCCGAGAGGAATGGCACGCCAGTGATAGCCAAGGTACCGATGAGCATAACGATATACGTTAGTGGGATCTTTTTGTAGATGCCGCCCATTTTGCGCATGTCTTGCTCGTGATGCATTGCGTGAATTACAGAGCCAGCACCAAGGAACAGCAGCGCTTTGAAAAACGCGTGCGTAAACAGGTGGAAAATAGCGCCGCCATACGCAGTAACGCCGAGTGCCACGAACATATAGCCCAGTTGGGAGCACGTTGAATATGCAATCACCCGCTTGATGTCGTTTTGCACAAGCCCAACACTCGCAGCGAACAGGGCCGTTGCCGCGCCAATGTAGGTCACGACGGACAGTGCCACCGGCGACAGGTCAAACAAGGGGCTGAAGCGCGCCACAAGGAACACACCTGCGGTTACCATTGTAGCCGCATGAATGAGTGCGGATACCGGTGTTGGGCCTTCCATCGCATCCGGTAGCCAAGTGTGAAGCCCAAGTTGTGCTGACTTACCCATGGCACCAACAAACAACAAAAGAGCAGCAACTGTGATTGCATGATACTCGGTGCCAAGGAAAGAAACAGTCGCTGTTTCAAACTCACCTATCCGCGCAAAAATGGTTGAGAATTCAACAGAACCAACGAGCAGGAATACGGCGTAAATGCCCAGTGCAAAACCAAAGTCACCCACCCTGTTCACGACAAATGCTTTGATAGCGGCCGCATTTGCGCTTGGCTTCTTGTACCAGAAACCAATCAGCAAGTATGACGCAAGGCCGACACCTTCCCAACCGAAGAACATTTGAACGAGGTTGTCGCTGGTAACCAGCATCAACATCGCAAATGTAAACAGCGAGAGGTACGCGAAGAAACGTGGTTTGTGGGGATCTTCTTCCATGTATCCCATGGAATACCAGTGAACCAGTGCCGAAACCGTGTTCACTACAATCAACATCACCGCTGTAAGTGTATCAATGTGGAAGGCCCAATCGAAAGTCAGTGTGCCACTGGTGACCCAGCTAAGCACGTGAACCGAATATTGGTTCCCGCCGGCTGTGACATCAAAAAAAGCGAACCAGGAAAGAATGCCTGCGATGCTGACAAGGCCGGATGTCAGGATCATGCTTGCGCGATCACCAATTTGACGACCGAACATGCCTGCAATTAGAAATCCGACCAGCGGAAGAAAGACTATGAGTTTGAAGAGCATCAACCCTATCCCTTCATCTGATTGATGTCTTCAACCGCAATCGAACCGCGGCTTCGGAAATATACAACAAGAATTGCCAGACCAATCGCCGCCTCGGCGGCGGCAACGGTCAGGACAAACATGGCAAGCACCTGCCCAGCCATGTCTCCTTGGAATGTGGAAAATGCAACCAAATTGATGTTCACAGCCAGAAGCATCAGCTCGATCGACATCAGGATGATGATCACATTTTTCCGATTTAGGAAAATACCGAAAACGCCAAACACAAAAAGAATGGCCGCAACGGTCAGATAGTGTCCAAGTCCAACAGTCATCGCTTAACCTTTCTTCCCGGGCAAAGAAACGCCCTTGCCGGTTTCCACGTCAACAAGATCGAACGCCTCTTCAGGGCGGCGATTAACCTGCGCTGCGATGCTCTGACGACGCACACCAGGACGGTCCCGCAGGGTCAAAACGATTGCACCAATCATTGCCACCAGAAGGATCAAGCCGGCTGTTTGGAAAATAAATATATAGTCTGTGTACAACAGCTGACCGAGTGCTTCAGTATTGGACGCGCTCTCGATCGCTGGCGTGGGCGATGCAGCGTTTTTCGCAACATCCTCACCAAAATACCAAGCTGAAGCCAATGCAACCAGCTCACCAAGCAGAACCAGCCCGATGAGGCCACCGAGTGGCAGGTGCTGAAGCATGCCTTGGCGCAGTTCGGTGAAGTTGATGTCAAGCATCATCACCACAAACAGGAACAACACCGCGACAGCGCCCACATAGACCACCACGAGCAACATCGCCAAAAATTCTGCGCCCATCAAAACAAACAGCCCTGCAGCTGAGAAAAACGCGAGAATGAGCCACAGCACACTGTGGACCGGGTTTCGGGCTGATATCACCAGCACACCAGACGCCACCGTAACAGCAGCGAACAGATAAAAAACCATATCAGTTAGTGCAATTTCCATCATGCCCTTGTCCTAGCGATACGGCGCGTCTGCAGCCAAATTGGCCGCAATTTCGCGTTCCCAACGCTCGCCGTTGGCAAGCAATTTGTCTTTGTCGTAAAGGAGTTCTTCACGGGTTTCGGTTGCAAACTCAAAGTTCGGGCCTTCGACGATGGCATCAACCGGGCAGGCTTCCTGACAGAAGCCACAGTAAATGCACTTCACCATGTCAATGTCATAGCGTGTGGTGCGCCTAGAACCGTCTTCCCGTGGCTCTGCTTCAATCGTTATTGCCTGCGCAGGGCAAATTGCCTCGCAGAGTTTACAAGCGATGCACCGCTCCTCGCCGTTAGGGTAGCGTCTCAGAGCATGCTCACCGCGAAAGCGCGGGCTCAGTGGCCCTTTTTCATATGGGTAGTTCACTGTTGCTTTCGGACGGAAGAAGTATTTCATCGACAAAACAAATGCCGAGAAAAACTCCCGCAGAAGCAAGCTATTGAGGGCACGTAAAGCTGCCGTCATGACAAATGCCTTTCTCTAACTACCGGAGGGCAAGAAACCGCCGTAAACGGCAATGCCCGAGTAAAAAACAACGAACGCCAACGAAAGTGGCAAAAAGACTTTCCATCCCAGTCTCATCAACTGGTCATAGCGATAGCGCGGCACAAATGCCTTCACCATCGCAAACATGAAGAAACCAAAACCAATTTTTAGGAGCATCCAGATAAAGCCAGGAATGATATCATCTCCGGGAATTGGGGAATGCCAGCCGCCGAGGAACAGGATCGCCATCACTGCCGACATCAACAGAATGTTGGCATACTCACCAAGGAAGAACAGCGCGAACGCCATCGAGCTGTATTCAACTTGATATCCTGCAACCAATTCTGCCTCTGCTTCAGGAAGGTCAAACGGCGGACGATTGGTTTCTGCCAGTGCAGAGATGAAGAAAATCACATAGATGGGCGCAAGCGGCCACATGTACCATTTGTGCGCGCCACCTGCTTGAGCATCCACGATATCGCTGAGGTTCAGAGAACCGGCAAAAACCAATACGCAAATGAGCACAAATCCAATGGATACTTCATAAGAAACCATTTGGGCCGCTGAACGAAGCGCACCCAAAAATGCGTAACGACTGTTTGAAGCCCAGCCAGACATAATAATGCCGTACACGCCGAGCGACGAAATCGCGAGAATGTACATAATCCCAACATTCAGGTCGGAAATGGCCATGCCTTCATCGAAAGGGATCACTGCCCAGCTGATAAGCGCAAGGGTGAACGTTAGCATAGGAGCCAAAAGGAAAATAACCTTGTTGGCACCAGCGGGTATGATGGTTTCTTTAAGGAAAAGTTTAAGGCCATCTGCAAATGACTGCAGCAACCCAAAAGGCCCAACCACATTGGGACCGCGGCGCATTTGCACGGCTGCCCAAATTTTCCTGTCGAAGTAGACTGCAAAGGCTACTGCGATGAGCAATGGTAGCGCGATAGCCAGTACCGCCGCCACAATGGCAATCAGATACAGGAACTGGCCTTCACCACCGAATAATGTGTAAAGCGCATCAACCATTGGTGCCTGTCGCCTCCTCTACCAAACCGCCGCGCGCGTCAATACAGTCAGCCATAATCTGGCTCGCCCGTGCGATCGGATTGGTGTGGTAAAAATTCTCAATTGCCGGTGCAATGCCACCAGACGCAATGTCACCCTGTTTGCCAAAGTCACCCCATTCGGCAACCTGGATAACATCAATGTTCTCAAAACCCGGTACATCTTTGGCAATACGTGCCCGTAGCTGCGTGATATTGTCGTATGGAAGAGTGCTACCAAGTACATCAGACAGCGCTCTGAAGATTGACCAGTCTTCGCGGGCTTCGCCAGGGGCAAAGGCTGCTTTGCTCGTGCGCTGGAACCGGCCTTCTGTGTTTGCATATGTGCCGAACTTTTCGGTATAGGCAGCAGATGGCAGGATGATATCGGCATTTTTAACGCCTTCATCGCCGTGCGTTCCAACGTAGACAACCGTTGCGCCTTTGAGCCCACTGGTGTCAATCTCATCGGCACCAAGCAGGAAGACTGTTTTTAACTTTCCGGCTTCGGCATCATCTAAAATGCCGTCTACACCACCTTCTGCTGTGAGACCAAGATCCAGGCCGCCAACACGTCCAGCAGCGTTATGCAGCATGTTGAAGCCATTCCAACCTTCACGCATGCAGTATTTGTCAGCAATGTCGCGTGCGGCCTTCAATACCGCCGCGCCTTGCTCGCCTGTCAATGCCGCTTGGCCAACCAAAATCATTGGCTTTTCAGCCTTCTTGAGCGCTGCTGATGCTTCATGCGAGCCGTCTAGAACTGCTTTCAGGATAGCTGCGTCATCGCCGTACTCGGCAACACGGTAGGTAAGGTCTTCAGCATTGCCAATGTTACCAACTTTGAGGCCAAAATGGCGCGCTGCTTTACGAATGCGGGTGTTCAGAACAGGCGCTTCAAGACGCGGGTTGGCCCCCACGAGCAGCAGATAGTCGGCTTCTTCCACGCCGGCAATGGTGCTGTTCATAATGTAACCGCTGCGCACACTTGCGTCTGCGGCACTGCCGTCTTGCCGGCACTCAATCCTTGTGCTGCCAAGTGATGCCATGAGGTCTTTGAGGGCCGCCATCGATTCCATATCAGCCTGATCACCGACAATCGCAGCAATTTCATCGCCCTTGACGCCTTTGAGCTTCGACTTGATGGCTTTAAATGCTTCCGCCCATGTCGCAGCCGTCAGTTTTTTGCTCTTGCGAACATATGGCGTGTCAATTCTGCGAGCCTTCAGTCCATCAAAAACGTACCGCGTCTTATCAGAAATCCATTCTTCATTGATGTCTTCATGAAGCCGCGGCAATATCCGCATAACAGCAGCGCCGCGAGTATCCACTCGGATGTTGGATCCAAGCGCGTCCATGACATCGATCGTTTCAGTATGCTTCAATTCCCAGCTACGTGCCGTGAAAGCATACGGTTTACTGGTGAGTGCCCCAACAGGGCACAAATCCACAACATTTCCAGACATTTCGCTATCGAGCGTCTTTTCTAGATAGGTTGTGATTTGCATGTTTTCGCCGCGATAAAGCGCACCCATGTCCGGCACGCCCGCCACTTCTTCAGAAAAGCGCACGCAGCGCATGCAGTGAATGCAACGAGTCATTGTGGTGGAAATGAGCGGCCCCATTTCTTTGTCTTCAACTGCCCGTTTGTTTTCGTCGAACCGATTGTGGCCACGACCAAATGCCATTGCCTGATCCTGAAGGTCACATTCACCGCCCTGGTCGCAAATTGGACAATCAAGGGGGTGGTTGATGAGGAGAAACTCCATCACACCTTCACGCGCTTTTTTCACACGTTCGGTATTGGTGTGAATAACCATTCCATCGCCTGCGGGCATTGCACAGCTTGCGATCGGCTTTGGTGCTTTTTCCATATCCACCAAACACATGCGACAGTTTCCAGCAATGGAAAGGCGCTCGTGGTAGCAGAAACGAGGCACTTCAACGCCGACTTCTTCACAGGCCTGGAGAACTGTCGTCCCTGGCTCTACGGTTACTTCGGTTCCGTCAATGGTTAACGTAGGCATTGACTACTCCTGATCGAAACAAACTTATAAATTCCGCGCATTACTCAGCTGCCTTTGCATGATAGCTGTCGATACGGGCTTCAACCTCATGCCTAAAGTGGCGCATCAGGCCTTGAATTGGCCATGCAGCCGCATCACCCAGGGCGCAAATGGTATGGCCTTCAACCTGCTTGGTGACTTCAAGCAACATATCGATTTCTGACTTGTCAGCTTCACCGGTAACCAACCGTTCCATCACGCGCCACATCCAGCCAGTGCCCTCACGACAAGGCGTGCACTGCCCACAGCTTTCATGTTTGTAGAATTCAGACAAACGGGCGATTGCTTTCACAATGTCTGTCGATTTGTCCATCACAATAACCGCTGCTGTGCCGAGGCCAGACTGAACGTCCCGAAGGCTGTCAAAATCCATGAGAACAGTGTCGCAGATATCTTTTGGAAGAACTGGAACAGAAGACCCACCAGGAATTACCGCAAGGAGATTATCCCAACCGCCGCGAACACCGCCGGCATGCTTTTCAATGAGTTCCTTTAAGGAAATGCCCATTTCTTCTTCGACATTGCAGGGGTTGTTAACGTGCCCGGAAATGCAGAAAACCTTGGTGCCAGTATTATTCGGCCGCCCGAGGCCAGCAAACCAGGCCGCGCCGCGGCGCAGAATGGTGGGTGCAACAGCGATAGACTCGACATTGTTAACCGTTGTTGGACAACCCCAAACCCCAACGTTTGCGGGGAATGGCGGTTTCAAACGAGGCTGGCCCTTTTTGCCTTCAAGGCTTTCAATAAGGGCGGTTTCCTCTCCGCAGATGTAAGCACCGGCGCCCATATGCACATAGACATCGAATTTATAGCCAGTACCGCAAGCGTTATCGCCAAGGAAACCTTTTGCGTATGCTTCTTCAATCGCGCGCTCCAGCGCTTGCGCCTCACGGTAAAATTCGCCTCGGATGTAGATGTAGGCGGCAACCGCGTTCATCGCGAAACCAGCAATCAGACAGCCTTCGATTAACTTGTGTGGGTCATGCCGCATCAGGTCACGGTCTTTACACGTGCCGGGTTCGCCCTCGTCCGCGTTCACAACAAGATATGAGGGACGCCCATCCGATTCTTTTGGCATAAATGACCACTTAAGGCCCGTGGGAAAGCCTGCCCCGCCACGGCCACGAAGGCCCGACTCTTTCATCTCATTGATGATCCAGTCACGTCCCTTACCAATAAGACCTTTGGTGTCGTCCCAATCGCCGCGCTTCATGGCAGCATCGATGCCCGGACTTTGGTGGCCATAGAGGTTGGTGAAAATGCGATCTTTATCCGCCAGCATTATGCGCCCTCCCCTTCACTGATGAAATCCTTGAGCGTCGTAGCGCCACCAACAGGGGCACTGGTCTGGCGATCAACCTGTGGTCCAGGTTTGACTTCTTTACCGGCTGCTAAGTCATCCAAAATATTTGAAATACTGTCAGCTGTCAGATCTTCGTAATAGTCATCATTAATGGCAACGACCGGCGCATTCACGCAAGCGCCCGCGCACTCAACCTCTGACAAGGTAAACTGTCCATCTGCCGTTGTTTCGCCCATGCCAATGCCAAGCTTTGACTTACAAGCGGCGATAATATCATCTGATCCGCGAAGCCAGCATGGCGTCGTGCCGCAAACCTGTACATGATGCTTACCCATTGGTTTATGGTTATACATTGTATAGAAGGTTGCGACTTCCTGAACCTTGATCGGAGCCATATCGAGGTAGTCCGCGATATACTCCATGATCTCGATTGTGAGATGCCCACCATTTTGACGCTGAGCGATATCCAACAAGGGCATCACCGCACTTTGTTGGCGTCCTTCCGGGTATTTTGCAATGTGCTTTTGAGCCGCCGCCTCGTTTTCAGGCGTCCAGCTAAATCCTGTGGTTTCCGTCATCGGTCCACCTCACCAAATACAATGTCCATGGCGCCCAACACGGCGGGTGCGTCCGCAAGCATATGCCCCTTACAAAGATGGTCCATTGCCTGCAGGTGCGCAAACCCTGGCGCGCGAATTTTACAGCGATACGGCCGGTTAGAGCCGTCTGACACAAGGTAAACACCAAATTCGCCCTTTGGCGCCTCTACCGCGGCATACACTTCGCCTTCAGGAACTTTGAACCCTTCGGTGTAAAGCTTGAAGTGATGAATTAGCGCTTCCATGGAACGCTTCATTTCACTGCGGCGCGGCGGTGCGATCTTGTTATCGAGCGACATTACCGGACCCTCAGGCATATCATTAATGCACTGACGAATAATCTTCAGACTTTCGCGAATTTCAGCGAGCCGTAGCATAAAGCGGTCGTAGCAATCACCAGAAGTGCCCACAGCCACTTGGAAATCCATACGGTCATAGACTTCATAAGGCTGGGATTTGCGCAGATCCCACGCAACACCGGTACTGCGCAGCATTGGACCCGAAAATCCCCAAGCCAGGGCGTCGTCTACATTGGTTCGACCAATATCCACATTTCGCTGCTTGAAGATTCGGTTATCGATAAGTAACGCTTCCATATCTTCAAGAACACTTGGGAACGTTTCCGTCCAAGCCATGATGCGCTCTGGAAGGCCTTTTGGCAGGTCCTGATGTACGCCGCCCGGACGGAAATACGCCGCATGCAAACGTGCACCACAAACGGCCTCGTAGAATTCCATCAGTATTTCACGCTCTTCAAACAGCCAAAGAATTGGCGTCAAAGCGCCGACATCCAATGCATGGGTCGTGAGGTTAAGAATGTGGTTCAAAATCCGGCCAATTTCGCTGTAAAGCACACGAATATACTGACCCCGCTCAGGCACCTCAGCGTTAAGCAGTTTCTCAACAGCAAGAACAAAAGCATGTTCCTGGTTCATAGGAGCAACGTAATCAAGGCGATCAAAGTAAGGCATCGCCTGCAAGTATTGCTTGTGCTCGATCAGTTTTTCTGTGCCGCGGTGCAGCAGGCCAATGTGCGGATCTACCCGCTCGATCACCTCACCGTCCAGCTCCATAACCATGCGCAACACACCATGCGCTGCAGGGTGCTGCGGACCAAAGTTCAGGCAGTAGTTTTTGATATCAACTTCAGACATTAGTTACTCCCGCCGTTGCCGTCGGATTTCTCGTCCCCCGGCAAAATATATTCAGCGCTTTCCCAAGGACTCATAAAATCAAAATCTCGGAATTCTTGCTTTAGTTCTACTGGCTCGTAGACGATGCGCTTTTCTTCTTCGGAATAGCGGCACTCTACAAAACCAGTTAGCGGGAAGTCTTTACGCAACGGGTGGCCCTTAAAGCCGTAATCCGTAAGCATGCGGCGCAGGTCAGCATGGCCAGCAAAGAAAATGCCGTACATATCCCAGGCTTCACGCTCAAACCAGCCAGCAGAGGGGAACACTTCAACGGCGCTTGGAACCGCGGTGTCTTCGTCAGTTTCTACTTTGACGCGGATTCGTTGGTTCAACTCGATTGACAGCAGATGATAGACAACATCAAAACGCTTCGCGCGCTCTGGATAATCAACCCCGCACACGTCCACGAGCTGCCTAAACAAGCAAGTCTGGTCATCGCGCAGGAAAGTCAGAACTTTCGTGATGTGATCAGCGCGCGCAGTAACTGTGAGTTCTCCGTGCGAGATGGAAGATGACACGATATCATTTTCCAGGGCCTGGCTAATATGGTCTGCAATATCTTGCATGATTTTCCCCACAACGCGGTGCGCTGTTAGATGAAGTTGGTCTTAGCGATCGAAGGTTCCGGTCCGGCGAATTTTGCGCTGCAGTTGCAACACACCGTATAGAAGCGCCTCTGCTGTTGGCGGGCACCCGGGTACATATATGTCTACGGGTACTATTCGGTCGCATCCACGTACCACCGAGTAAGAATAGTGATAGTAGCCACCACCGTTGGCGCAGCTGCCCATGGAAATCACATACCGCGGCTCAGACATCTGATCGTAAACTTTGCGCATGGCAGGAGCCATTTTGTTGGTCAAGGTGCCAGCCACAATCATAACGTCACTCTGGCGGGGCGATCCACGCGGGGCAAAGCCAAAGCGCTCAACGTCATAGCGCGGCATGCTGGTGTGCATCATTTCGACGGCGCAGCAAGCCAGACCAAACGTCATCCACCATAGAGATCCAGTCCTGGCCCATGTCACCAGATCTTCCATTGAGGTAACCACGAAGCCCTTATCAGTAAGCTCTTCGTTCAGGCCTGTGAAAAACTCAGATTCAGCGGGGTTGTTGCCGTTTTCCTGAACTGCAGGACTGTTCGGATTGACTACTCCCATTCCAAAGCTCCCTTATTCCATTCGTACACAAACCCGACCGTTAGAACGCCGAGGAAGACCATCATTGACCAGAAACCGTACACGCCAATTTCACCTAGCGAGATCGCCCAAGGAAAGAGAAACGCAACTTCGAGATCAAAAATAATGAAAAGGATGGCCACTAAATAAAAGCGAACATCAAATTGGTTTCTGGATTCTTCAAATGCTTCGAATCCACATTCATAAGCGGAGAGTTTTTCATCATCTGGGTTTTGATTGGCAAGCAGCATGGCTGCACCGACAAAGATGATGGAAAAAGCTGCGGCGATCCCAAGGAAAATAAGGATCGGCAGATACTGGATCAGTAATGACTCCATGGGAGCCCCTTTAGATTATTGGCCCTAATACAGCGACCTTTTATCCAGCGGACCCGCAAAGGTAAAGAGGAAATTAGCCGCACCTGTTCGGTGCGCGAGTATAGCCCTACAAACTGTTAAAGAAAAGTTGCTTAATTATTGATTTTTCAACTGTTTGCGCGTCCATGCGAGGATTCCACAAACCTGCTGGAAGCAAGCGATAAGGAAGGCCATTGGAAAAAGCTATTGCGGGAGCCAGAGATTCAGTTGCGCTATGGTCTGCCAAACAAAAAACGCCCCGGAAAATCCGGAGCGTTCTTCGAAGCAAGTGGCGCGAGTGACGGGGCTCGAACCCGCGACCTTCGGCGTGACAGGCCGACACTCTAACCAACTGAGCTACACCCGCGCATCGCTTGCGTGAGGGGGTGTTTAGGCTTTCAGGCTGGAGGTGTCAATCACCTTTTTTACATTTTTTTCCAATTGTCCCAGAAGCCGCACAAACCCTAGCTTTTTATATGTCGGCTGGACGCATTCCCATTTGCTGCGTAAGCTCGATATGAGTGCACAACGATCAGGGGGACAAGAAGGGAAAAACGATGGACCTTATTCGCATCATTTTAGCTATTTTTTTGCCACCGGTCGCAGTGTTCTTGAAAGTAGGACTGGCAATGCAGTTTTGGCTCAATCTGCTGCTGACACTATTCTTCTTTGTACCCGGCGTAATTCACGCAATTTGGGTGTTGGTTAAAAAATAAACGAGCAAATTAGAATCGGAGAAAGTGATGGTGGGCGATGACAGGCTCGAACTGCCGACCCTCTCGGTGTAAACGAGATGCTCTACCAACTGAGCTAATCGCCCTTAACCATCAAAAGGACCGCTGGAAAATGGTGGGCGATGACAGGCTCGAACTGCCGACCCTCTCGGTGTAAACGAGATGCTCTACCAACTGAGCTAATCGCCCGTTTCCACAGCGGTGAGCGCGCTTTTAGGCAATATTCTGGATGGTGTCCAGCCCTATTTCAGAATTTTTTGTGACACCAATGAAAAACGGTCAGAACGACAAGCGTCCTGACCGTTTCCCGATTAGTCGTGTAAACAGAATTAACCGTTTACAGCGTCCTTAAGGCCTTTACCTGCCTTGAACTTTGGCTGCTTAGACGCAGGAATGTCAATTTCCTCGCCTGTGCGTGGATTGCGGCCTTTAGTGGCTGCACGGTTTGCTACTGAAAAAGTACCAAAACCTACCAGGCGAACATCGCCGCCAGAAGCCAGAGCACCTGCGATGGCATCAAATACTGCGTCTACTGCTTTACCAGCATCAGCTTTGGAAAGGTCCGCTGCATCAGCAACGCTTGCGATCAAATCGTTTTTATTCAAGGTATCCCCCTCTGAGTTGAAGAGTGATTCCGGGAAGAAGCCCCGAAATGCGAACGCAGTTTAATCTCGTAATTTTCACCTTGTCAAAGCAAAAAACCGCAGAAATCTGCGGTTTTTAGCTTTTTTTTCCTTGATCTTTTTCTAATTAGGAACAAGGAGGCTAATGAGTCGTCATTTCACTCTCTTTTGAAGGCTTATCTGCCTTCATTTCTTCGAGCTCTTTTTCCTCATCCCATTCCATTGGCTCCAAAGGCGAAGCCAAAGCGTGTGACAACACCTCATCGACTGTTGAAACCGCAACGATTTCAAGGCCTTTCTTCACATTGTCGGGAATTTCAGCAAGGTCTTTTTCGTTCTCTTGAGGGATTAAAACCTTCGTAATTCCACCCCGCAAGGCCGCAAGAAGCTTTTCTTTAAGGCCTCCAATTGGAAGAACTCTGCCGCGAAGGGTTACTTCACCAGTCATCGCAATATCTTTCCGGACAGGGATTCCCGTGAGCACTGAAACCATAGAAGTACACATCGCAACACCCGCAGATGGCCCGTCTTTTGGAGTCGCACCTTCGGGCACGTGGATATGAAGGTCTCTTTTTTCAAAAAATTTGGGGTGAATTCCAAATTCTACGCAACGCGAATGCACGTAAGACCAGGCGGCCTGGATCGATTCTTTCATCACATCACCCAGCTTGCCGGTTTGTTTAACCAATCCCTTGCCCGGTACGATGACAGATTCAATCGTCAGCAACTCGCCCCCAACATTGGTCCAAGCCAAACCGGTTGTGGCGCCCACCTGGTCATCCACTTCTGCCTGCCCATACCGGAATTTACGTACACCGGCATATTGAGAAAGATTGCGAGACGTGAGGTTGATCTTGTCTTTTGAGCCCTCAACGATTTCTTTCAGACCTTTACGGGCCAGTTTGGCTACTTCACGTTCAAGGTTACGCACACCGGCTTCCCTGGTGTAGTAACGAATTACGTCCTTGATAGCACCGTCAGAAATCGTCCACTCACCCTCTTTAAGGCCGTGATCTTTGATTTGTTTAGGAATCAGATGGCGCTTTGCGATCTCGAGTTTTTCGTCTTCTGTATAGCCGGACAGATTGATGATCTCCATCCGGTCCAAGAGCGGTCCTGGCAAATTCAAAGAGTTTGCCGTTGTAACGAACATCACATTGGAGAGGTCATAATCAATCTCCAGATAGTGGTCGTTAAACTTGTTGTTTTGCTCTGGGTCCAAGACTTCCAAGAGAGCTGAAGCGGGGTCGCCTCTAAAGTCCTGGCCCATTTTGTCGATTTCATCCAACAAAAACAGTGGGTTTGTCGTGCCGGCTTTCTTCATTGATTGCATGACCTTGCCGGGCATGGAACCAATATAAGTGCGACGGTGACCCCGAATTTCAGCTTCATCGCGAACACCACCCAAAGAGAATCGGATAAACTCACGACCTGTCGCTTTTGCTATGGATTTGCCGAGCGAAGTTTTACCTACACCAGGAGGGCCAACCAAGCACAAGATAGGACCCTTGAGTTTCTTGGCCCGCTGCTGCACAGCAAGATACTCAATGATACGCTCTTTAACTTTTTCCAGGCCGTAGTGATCGACGTCCAAAATATCCTGAGCACGATTAATGTCTTTAATTACCCTGCTCTTTTTGCCCCATGGAACACCAAGCATCCAATCCAGGAAATTGCGCACAACGGTCGCTTCAGCTGACATTGGGCTCATGGACTTGAGCTTTTTGAGCTCGGCCAAGCTTTTCTCGCGGGCCTCTTTGGTGAGTTTTGTATTCTTAATTTTATCCTCAAGCTCGAGAATTTCTTCCCGGCCGTCATCCCCCTCACCAAGCTCCTTTTGAATGGCTTTCATCTGCTCATTCAAATAATACTCGCGCTGGGTTTTCTCCATCTGGCGTTTTACCCGACCGCGAATCTTTTTCTCCACCTGCAGGACACCAATCTCGCCTTCCATGAAGCTGAAAATCTGTTCAAGCCGTTCGGTCACAGAAATTGTGGAGAGCAATTTTTGCTTGTCTTCGATCTTGAGCGCCAGGTGACTGGCAACGGTATCAGCCAACTTGGCTGGCTCTTCGATCTGGCTGATTGTTACCAACACTTCCGCAGGTATTTTTTTGTTCAGCTTCACGTAATTCTCAAACTGCGTGACAACTGTACGCCCAAGGGCTTCCACTTCTTCGTCACTCGAAACCTCAGCTGCGAGCAAAGTAGCTTCCGCTTCAAAATAGTCCTCTTCACGAATGAACTGGTCAATCTGTGCGCGGTTGAAACCTTCAACCAGTACCTTCACCGTACCGTCAGGCAACTTCAGTAGTTGTAGCACGGAAGCAACCGTACCAACTTCAAATACATCTGACGGGCTTGGGTCGTCTTCGCTCGCTTCCTTTTGGGCGACCAACAAAATTTGTTTGTCTTTTGCCATCACTTCTTCAAGCGCGCGCACGGATTTGTCACGACCAACAAACAGCGGAACAATCATGTGGGGAAAGACAACAATGTCCCGCAACGGCAGGACAGGTAAAGTGATTGAATTTGATTCTTGTTGTGGGGATTCAGACATTTAGCAGAACCTTCTGGGACTAAATTAGCTAATTGACAGTAATTTTAGGGTAAAATGAGCCGCTTAGGAACGAGAAAGGGCTCAAAAAGAGGTCTAAACACAAAAAAACTACCTTTAAATACGATTTGGGGCCTGAAACATGTGTTTCAAGCCCCTTTTCATACAGATATCGGTGTTTTTTTACGCTGGTTGGTCGGCTTCTTCGCGACGTTCAGCATAAATTTGCAAAGGACTCGACTTTTCATCGACAACATCGCCGTTTATCACAATTTCTTCGACCCCATCCAAGGTTGGTAGATCGAACATTGTATCAAGCAATGTGTTTTCCATAATGGAACGCAGGCCCCGGGCACCAGTTTTCCGTTCGATTGCTTTCTTCGCTACTGAATAAAGAGCGTCTTCAGTGAATGTCAGCTTCACCTCTTCCATATCAAACAGGCTCTGGTACTGCTTGAGGAGCGCATTTTTCGGCTCTGCCAAAATTTGCACCAACGCATCTTCGTCCAAGTCTTCGAGTGTCGCGATAACAGGCAAGCGACCAACGAACTCTGGGATCAGACCAAACTTCAACAGATCTTCAGGTTCTGTGCCGGCGAGAACTTCACCAATGCCTCGGTCATCAGGCGCAGACACCGTTGCACCAAAGCCAATGGACTTACCTTGAAGTCGATTTGCGATAACCTTGTCCAGACCTGCAAACGCGCCGCCACAGATAAACAAAATGTTGGTTGTGTCAACTTGCAGGAATTCCTGCTGCGGATGCTTGCGCCCGCCTTGTGGCGGTACACTTGCTACAGTGCCTTCCATGATTTTCAGAAGGGCTTGTTGAACACCCTCGCCCGAAACATCACGGGTGATTGATGGATTGTCGGATTTGCGGCTGATCTTATCCACTTCATCGATGTAGACGATACCGCGCTGTGCCCGCTCGACGTTATAATCAGCCGACTGCAGCAACTTCAGGATGATGTTTTCAACATCTTCACCAACATAACCTGCCTCAGTGAGTGTGGTCGCATCGGCCATCGTAAAGGGAACATCAAGAATGCGCGCCAAAGTCTGCGCCAGCAGTGTTTTGCCGCAACCTGTTGGTCCAACCAGAAGAATGTTTGATTTCGCCAGCTCTACGTCACTCGAATTGGCGGCATGGTGAAGACGCTTGTAATGGTTGTGAACAGCGACAGAGAGAACCTTTTTGGCTGAGCCTTGGCCGATAACATAATCATCAAGAACCGCCAGAATTTCCTGCGGCGTGGGAACACCTTCTCCGCCTTTGGAAATGCCGCCTTTGCTCTCTTCTTTGATAATGTCGTTACACAACTCCACGCATTCATCGCAGATGAACACCGTTGGACCCGCAATAAGCTTGCGAACCTCGTGCTGGCTCTTGCCGCAGAACGAACAATAGAGCGTGTTCTTGGAGTCGTTGTTGGTCAAATCTGTCACCGCAAATACTCTTACTTCTTTTACTTATCGTAGACTGGTTAAAAAGAAGCTTACAACAAAAAAAACTTTAACAAACCGTGATGAGCAATGGACCCACCTCTATTTGTTACTCTGCCTCAGCCCCGGATTCTCTTGTGCTGTAGACTTCATCGATAATACCAAACTTCTTGGCTTCCTCTGCGCTCATGAAGGTGTCACGATCCATAGCAGCTTCAACTTTCGCCAGTTTTTGACCGGTATGCTTAACGTAAATCTCATTCAGTCGTTTGCGCATGTTCAGGATTTCTTTGGCCTGAATTTCGATGTCAGCCGCCATGCCCTGAGCACCGCCAGAGGGTTGATGGATCATCACTCGCGAATTCGACAAAGCGTAACGCATGCCAGGCTCGCCGCCGGCCAGCAGTAAAGAGCCCATCGAGCAAGCTTGTCCGATACAGATCGTCGCCACTTTCGGGCGGATGTATTGCATCGTGTCGTACATGGCCAAGCCACTCGTGACGACACCACCTGGAGAGTTGATGTAAAAGGAGATGTCCTTCGATGGATCTTCAGCTTCCAGATAGAGAAGCTGCGCAACCACAAGACTTGAGACTGTATCATCAACCTGACCGGTCAAAAACACGATACGTTGCCTCAAAAGCATGGAATAAATATCAAACGAGCGCTCACCCCGATTGGTTTGTTCCACAACCATCGGCACCAAGGCGTTGGTGAACTCACTCATAATATCTTTCATGCGGAACTCCTGTTGAAGTGGTTACTCGTTACCGGCGCGAGTGGCCATTTTTTGAAGCTGTAGCAAGCCCCCGATTGGGTCGCAAGCTAATATGCCAGTTGGCACGTAAATGTGGGGCACTTCTGTAATTTTTAAAGTCAAAAAAAGAAGGGAGCCGTTAGGGCCCCCTTCCACATCCAACAATTGTTGGAATTTTACTTGTCTGCCGCTTTTTTGGCAGTTGCCTTTTTAGCTGCTGGCTTCTTAGCTGGCGCTTTTTTTGCTGCAGCTTTTTTAGGAGCCGCTTTCTTGGCAGGTGCTTTTTTCGCTGCCGCTTTTTTTGCTGCAGGCTTTTTCTTTTCCTTGCCTTTGCTCGGATTTGCCTCTTCCTCATCGAGAGCACGAACAGCAGCTTCCAGATCGTCCCGGCTAACTGACTTGTCGGTCAGGTCCGCCTGCTCGATCACAAAGTCCACAACTTTCTCTTCAAAGATGGGCGCGCGAAGCTGCGCACGTGCTTCTTCGTTATTCTGGAAGTATTCAAACACTTGCGCTTCTTGACCTGGGAAACGACGCGCTTCTTCGATTACGCGGCGATTAACTTCTTCCTGAGTGACTTCAACATTGTTGGCAACACCAATCTCAGAGAGCAGCAAACCCAGACGCACGCGACGTTCAGCAATCGCTCGGAATTCATCGGCTTCTTCTTTGTCAGAAGGCTCATCCATACCGTCAAAGTCTTCGACCTTCGCTTCACCAGACTGGATGGCGTCGCGCTTAATTTGTTCCCAAATCTGTGCGAACTCGAGATCAACCATGCCCTTGGGCACTTCAAAGCTGTACTCTTCAGCCAGCGCATCAAGAAGACCGCGCTTCAGGTGCGCACGTGTCAGGCCTGTATTATCGGCTTCCAACTGGCCTTTTACGCTTTCACGAAGACCTGCAAGGTCTTCAAAGCCCATGTTCTTGGCAAGATCGTCATCAATCTTTGCTTCAGAAGGTTTGCGAACCTCTAGAACATCAACAGTAAATTCAGCTGCTTTGCCTGCCAAATGCTCCGCCTGGTATGGCTCTGGGAAAGTAACTTCAACAACTTTGTTGTCACCGGCTTTTGAGTCTACCAGCTGTTCTTCAAAACCTGGGATGAACATGCCTGAGCCAAGTTCCAGCTGGAAGTCTTCACCGGCACCGCCTTCGAACTCTTCACCGTCTACACGACCAACATAGTTGATCAAAACGGCATCGCCTTCTTTTGCTTTTGCCGTTTTTGCAGCTTTCTTGAAAGACTTTTGCTGGCTAGCGATGCGTTCTACGAAACCATCAATAGCGGCATCATCGATGTCTGCGACCCAGCGTTCGAGCGCAGGTGCTTTAAAGCCGTCTACGCTGATTTCTGGCAGAACTTCAACTGTAAGGGTGTATTCAAGATCTTTGCCTGCTTCAAAGTCGCCTTCCATGTCGACTTCGGGACGAAGTGCCGGCTTCAGGTTCTTCTCTTCGAAAAGCTTTGCAGATGTTTCCTGCATTGTTTCCTGCAGAAGCTGGCCCTGAGCGCGCTCGCCGTGCATGCGGCGCAACAAGGACAAAGGCGCTTTGCCAGGACGGAAGCCTTTAATATTAGCTGTAGCGCGAAATTCAGTGAGGATAGCGTCTAAGCGCTCGTCGAGGTCTTTGGCTGAAACGGTGACTTTATATTCGTGCTTCAGGCCTTCAACCTGCAGTTCTTCGATCTGCATGATTTACGTCTCTCTTTACCAATTGGCCCAGAGCTGCGATTGCCGCGCTCCGGGGAATGTTGGTGCGGGCGGAGGGACTTGAACCCCCACGTCCGAAGACACTAGAACCTAAATCTAGCGCGTCTACCAATTTCGCCACGCCCGCAAACCAAACAGCATCCATCCAAGCCAATTGGCTTGTGTGATGAACACCTATATAAATGTAGTGGATAGTCCACTGCAGCCTACAGGCGGAATGACGCCCGTAACGCTGTTTGCAGGGGCTTATAGCAGGCGCGCCGCAGAGCACAAGCCTTTTATGCACTAGTTGGGAGAAAACCCTAATTTTGGTGATTAACTGCCGCCTAAGGAAGCACTTTTGGAATAACTTGTAGTAAATCAGAAGCCAGCAACCCCCTGCCCGCGCTCATGCCAGCTTCACCGTGAACCCAAACACCGGCCGAGGCGGCTTCGAATGCAGGCATACCCTGAGTCATCAAGCCACATATCATGCCTGACAGAACATCTCCAGTTCCACCGACTGATAACCAAGATGGGGCATTGGTTGCAACACTGGCCCGACCATCGGGTGCCGCCACAATCGTTGAGACACCTTTAAGCACAACAACAGCATTTGTCTCTTTCGCAGCGTTTTTCACTGCCTCGAGACGATCTTCGGTAAAAGAAATGTTGGGAAAAAGCTTCGCAAATTCTCCCTCGTGAGGTGTAAGCACTACTTCAGGTGATTTGAGCTCTTTGATCAGGTCAACACGGCCAACAAGGCTAGCCAGAGCATCAGCATCAAGGACCAACGACTTATTCTTTGCGCCCACTTGCTTAACCAGGTCCACTGTTTTTTCGCCGCGACCGGCGCCCGGCCCCACCAATACGGACCGAATACGAGGGTCGTTAACAATACCCATAAACCCAAAAGCACTGTCGAACCTGCGAACCATGACATCCATCAACGCAGACGCCTGCACGGCATAAGTTTCGGTCGGTGCTGCCAAGGTAACTAATCCTGCTCCGACACGAAGTCCGGCAAGGCTAGCCAATCGAGAGGCTCCCAAAGTGGGTTCCTTACCGCCGAGCACCAACATATGACCGCGGCCATACTTATGGGTCTGGGGGCCTGAAAAAGGGAAAGACTGCCCCCAAAGTGATGGCACATTTTCATAGTCGGTTGGCATTTCGCCGTTTAGTGTATCGGCAGGGATACCAATATCTGCGACGTGAATATTTCCATTGCCGCCACAAAAATAACGACCCGGAACAATGGTATGCCCAGGTTTTTTAAAGTTAAACGTGACTGTTGCACCGGCTTCGACACAAGCGCCTAATGGGCGCCCGGTGTTGGCACACAGTCCAGATGGCAAGTCGGCTGATAGAACAAAGGTCTCCGAAGCGTTCATGGCTTCTACCACATTGGCCATTTCACCTTCAATTGGCCGGGCTAACCCGGTGCCAAACAGACAGTCAACAATAGCAGAGGCATTCTTGAAGCCCGTGGTTGACAGGGGCTCCACTTCCCCGCGCCACTTGCCTGCCGCTTTTTTGGCGTCACCTTTCAACTCGCTGGGCAGATGACTACACCGCAACGAAACGGGATAACCCCACTCTTCAAGGTAGCGTGCCGCGACAAAACCATCGCCACCATTGTTGCCAGGTCCGCATAAAACGATGATGGTTCCACCCGCCTCAAGCGGTGTCCCAATATAATCGGTAAGCATGTCAGCCACACTTTTACCTGCGGCTTCCATCAGAGCCGTACCAGCAATTCCTCCTGCGATGGCCCGCTTATCAAGCTCGCGAGACGACGCTGTATCCAACAGGACGTGCGAAGGTCTGTTCATTGTTACCGCCACGGCTCCCCCCAACGACAGTTTAAGCCTCTGCCTTGGTAATTTATGGAAAACCCGGAGAGCGCCTAGAATCGGCGCAGTGTAGCAAAAGAAAAAAGCCCCGAAAGGGGCTAATCGAAAAAAATCTTCAGAATGGGGCGAGTGACCGGATTCGAACCGGCGACATCCAGCACCACAAGCTGGCGCTCTAACCTACTGAGCTACACCCGCCGCATCTCTGAAGGTGCGCCGTTTTATTCCGAATGATCGTGCAACGTCAAGCCGCAAAATAGCAATTTTTCGTCAATCAAGAGGCTGGCTTGAGTATCTTGATGATGCTGAAACAATCAATTGCACAAAAAATAGGCACAGCAACTCATCCGAAGGCGACAGAAACGATGGAAAAATGCCCCAAATCCAACCTATTCCGCGTTAGCTCGTAATTGGCACAAAGCCTGCTAATAGCAGCGCACAAAAATAATAAGGTTTTGGGAAATGAAGAAGATCGAGGCAATCATCAAGCCGTTTAAGCTGGACGATGTCAAAGAATCCTTGAATGAGGTTGGCATCTCCGGAATCACAGTACTGGAAGCAAAAGGGTTTGGCCGCCAAAAGGGTCATACAGAGCTTTATCGAGGCGCAGAATACGTTGTGGATTTTGTCCCGAAAGTAAAACTTGAAGTTATTGTCGAAGACAATCAGGCAGAGAGAGCCGTTGAGGCCATTAAAAATGCAGCTCACACGGGCCGAATTGGCGATGGCAAAATTTTCGTAAGCACTATCGATGAAGCCATTCGTATTCGTACCGGTGAAACCGGCTCGGACGCGATTTAGGCTACACAATAGATTTTTTAAAGGGAAGAAGGACTATGCCAAAATTTAAGGACCTAAACATCGAGAGTTTTCTCGAACTTGTGAAGGAAACAGGCGCCGAGTGGGTTGACCTGCGTTTCACAGATCCAAAAGGCAAGTGGCAGCATCTGACGATGTGCGCGGACGTTGTCGATGAAGACATGTTGACAGATGGCATCATGTTTGACGGTTCATCCATCGCTGGATGGAAAGCCATCAACGAGTCTGACATGATTTTGATGCCTGATCTCGGTTCTGCAACACTCGATCCGTTTACAGCAGATGTAACAGTCGTTCTTTTCTGTGATATTCTTGAGCCGTCTACGGGTCAGCCGTACGGCCGCGATCCACGCTCCACGGCCAAAAAAGCAGAAGCCTACCTTAAATTCTCTGGCGTGGGTGATACGGCCTACTTTGGCCCAGAGCCTGAGTTTTTCGTGTTTGACGACGTTAAATTCAACGTTGGCTACAGTGGCGCATCTTATGAAATCGATGATATCGAAGGTCCTTACAACAGCAACAAAAGTTATGCCGAAGGCAATTACGCGCACCGTCCTCGTGCCAAAGGCGGCTACTTTCCTGTTGCACCTGTTGACAGCTGCGTAGATCTGCGCGGCGAAATGGTCAAGGTCATGAAAGAAATGGGCCTTTCCATGGACAAGCACCATCACGAGGTTGCAGCAAGTCAGCATGAGCTGGGCATTACATTCGACACTTTGACGTCAACCGCAGACAATGTTCAGGTGTACAAGTATGCAGTGCATCAAGTGGCGCACACCTATGGCAAAACTGCCACATTCATGCCGAAGCCAGTCGCTGAAGACAACGGTTCAGGCATGCACACGCATATGTCCATTTGGAAAGAAAGCAAGCCAACGTTTGCAGGTAGCGGATACGCTGACTTGTCAGAAACGGCACTTTATTACATCGGTGGCATCATCAAACACGCCAAAGCGATCAATGCTTTCACCAACCCATCTACCAACAGTTACAAACGCCTGACACCAGGGTTCGAAGCGCCGGTTCTGCTTGCATACTCCAGCCGTAACCGTTCAGCATCCTGCCGTATTCCTTATACTGCAAGCCCTAACGCAAAGCGTGTGGAGGTGCGTTTCCCTGATGCGACAGCCAATCCATATTATGCGTTTGCAGCTATGCTGATGGCGGGTCTTGATGGCATTGAAAACAAGATCCATCCTGGTGACGCAATGGACAAAGATTTGTACTCATTGCCGCCAGAGGAACTCAAAGGCGTTCCAACTGTTGCAGGTTCCCTCCGTGAAGCACTCGAAGCACTTGACGCAGACCGCGAGTTCTTGAAACGCGGTGACGTGTTTAGCGATGACCAAATTGACGCTTACCTTGAACTCAAATGGGAAGATGTAACGCGGTTGGAACTCACGCCGCATCCTGTCGAATTCGATATGTATTACAGCGCGTAATACGGTCAAATATTAGCTGAAAAAAGGCTCCTGATACCGGGAGCCTTTTTTTATTGTATTTTTACACGAACTTTTCTGAAGGCGTTTACTTTTTCGAAACAGCTGGCTACTAGTGTTGATGTGGGGTCGACGGAAAACAGCGGGTAGCGAGAACGCACTTTAATGATTGTCGAGTACACAGCCGAACAACAAAAAATCCAGCCTCAGCTGGCCGCGGCCAACATTAATCCAGACAGTTTTCTGGCAACCGACTACCTCAATCACTTCAATGAAATCGTGATGTTGATGGAGATGATTCCTGACATGCCTGAACTCATTGAAGAAGCAATAGAATGGGCACCAAAAACTTACGACCAGCATTTCGAAGAAAGCGGATTCCAGGCGAAAGATTTAGCTATCGAAGCCTACAAGCTGGCGCCGCCTGTATTCAAAACTCCCTTTGAAAAAACCTGTGATGAAATGCAGGGAATTATTCAGAGCACGTTGAACGGCTTAGTGGCAGTGAACGTTGTAGAGCGCGGCATGTCCCCAGCAGCTCAGCAACTTATCAGGGGGCGCATAGAAAACCTTCAATCACACCTGATGATTCTTAATCAATTGATCCACGGAAAAATTGAGGACGCCCCTCCTGCTCCGCAAGACGAGGCACCTCAAGAAGAAGTGCAGTCCCAAGAAGACATTGACAAGCTGTTTGATTGATGTCGGACAAGACAAGTGCTTTGACGGTATCAGGTGCGCACGAACTCTTCTGTATCGGATAGTGCAGAAACTGAAACAATCTTCATCAAATCAGGATGGTTCTCGCGACTCAGGCGCACCAATGGGTATCGACTGGACGTAACCTCCATCACATTCTCAACGACCCAAACCGGAGCACCACTTGTGCTTTGCGCGTACCTATCACCTACAGACGGCGTTTCAGTCGCCATCAAATCCTGAGGGCCATTGAAATTCGCACCAGAGAGCGAACCCGTCATCCGGTGCCACATTGATGCTGCGAAAGATTGCGTCATGCTTTTGCCTTTCTCACCCCGTCATGACCGTAGACGAAGTTTCTTTCACAATGATTAACGACAAGCAGTGTAATCGCTAAACCACGCGTTGAATTAGCATATATTGTGTCGATGTGCAAACCGGCGCATATATATGGGTGTGTTTGGGAATTCTTCGAGGTGTTGTGCTGATTGCTTGACGCCTGCCCAACGGCAAGTTACCTCTAGCAAATCAACAGCATGGGTGAGGCAATGAGCGACCTGTTTGAAGTATCGCAGACCAAAACTGATTATTCCGCAAAAGACATTGAAGTTCTGGAAGGTTTGGAACCCGTTCGGCAGCGTCCCGGCATGTATATCGGAGGAACCGATGAGCGAGCTCTCCATCATTTGGTGGCTGAGGTCCTGGACAACTCCATGGATGAGGCGGTTGCCGGCCATGCCAGCAGAATAAACGTCAGCCTTCATGAAGATGGGTCAATTTCTGTTAGTGATAATGGGCGTGGTATTCCAATTGATCCACATCCGAAATTTCCTGAAAAGTCAGCGCTCGAAGTTATCTTAACCACACTGCATTCAGGCGGAAAATTTAGCTCGGATGCCTATGCAACGTCTGGCGGTTTGCACGGCGTGGGGGTTTCGGTCGTCAATGCGCTCTCGGAATGGCTGTCGGTCGAAGTGGCACGTGACAAGAAGCTGTTTCGCCAGAATTTTGCTCGAGGACTATCCCTTGGCAAACTCGAAGACATGGGTGCTGTTGCTAACAGGCGAGGCACAAAAGTAAGCTTTTTGCCTGACCATGAAATCTTCGGGAAAAAGGCCAAACTGAAGCCTGCCAGGGTGTATGCCATGGCACGCTCCAAGGCATACCTGTTTCGCGGAGTTGAAATTCGTTTTCGGTGCGCTCCTGGCCTTATTGCCGATGGAGATGAAACACCAGCTGAAGCAACACTACATTTCCCTGGCGGCCTCGCAGATTATTTGGGAGACACCCTAAAGAAGCGCACCTGCGTAACTGAGGAACCCTTTGCGGGGCACACTTCCTTTCCAGATGAGCAAGGTCGTGTGGAGTGGGCCATTCACTGGCCAGAGTTTGGTGATGGATTTTCAAACAGTTACTGTAACACCATACCAACACCTCTAGGTGGCACTCATGAGACCGGGCTTAGAACTGCACTGCTGCGTGGCTTGAAAGCCTACGCAGATGTGGCGGGCAATAAGAAAGCTTCCAATTTAATCCTGGACGATGTGTGTGGCTCTTCCTGCAGCATGCTGTCTGTTTTCATTCGCGAACCTCAGTTTCAGGGTCAAACAAAAGACAAACTATCGACCCCGGAAGCTCAACGTTTGACAGAGAATGCCGTTCGAGATGCGTTTGACCATTGGCTTGCGGACCACCCTGACAGAGCAAATGGCCTTCTGACCTGGGCATTAGAACGTCTTGAGGAGAGGCTTCGTCGCCGCCAAGAAAAGGAAATTCAGCGGAAAACAGCCGTAAGCAAACGCAAATTGCGTCTGCCGGGCAAACTTACTGATTGCTCCAGCGACGAGTCTGAAGGCACTGAGATTTACATCGTGGAAGGTGACAGTGCGGGCGGTTCTGCCAAGCAAGCACGGGATCGAAAAACACAAGCGATCCTTCCAATACGCGGTAAAATTCTAAACGTCGCGTCCGCCACTCGGGACAAGATAGCAGCGAACCAGGAAATCCGGGATCTGATCCAGGCATTGGGTTGCGGAACTCGTGACCACTATGACGAGGAAGCGCTCCGGTACGAAAAAGTTATCATCATGACAGATGCAGATGTTGATGGTGCTCACATTGCAACTTTGCTCATGACCTTCTTTTTTCAAGAAATGCCTGGCCTTGTTCGAGATGGACGACTTTATTTGGCGCAACCTCCCCTTTTCCGCCTTGCCAAAGGCGGGACCGTTTTTTATGCGCGAGATGACGCACACAAAGACGAACTTATGGCGACGGAGTTTAAGGGAAAAAGCAATGTCGAGCTGAGCCGATTCAAGGGCTTGGGTGAAATGCCGCCAGCACAACTTAAAGAGACAACTATGGCACGGGAAAACAGAACCCTGCTGAGAGTAACGTTGCCACCCGAATACGCTGAACGTGCTCAAGTAAATTCCCTGGTTGATGATTTGATGGGCAAGAAACCGGAAAAACGCTTCGAGTTTATCCGAGATAATGAAGCCGATCTTGAAGCGTTAGACATCTAGCAACACTGTCACATAAATACCCCAACCCCTTTAATTATGCGGAATGTCTGTTACTGCGCGTTGTCGGCAGTCGTTGACTTTAAAATGCTCGTGCCTATGCTGCGCCCAAATTGATGTAATCATTGGAACGGACGATAGTATGGGTTTTGAACTTCTCGGGCTTAGCGAACCAACGCTGAAAGCGGTGGCAGATGCTGGCTACACGGAGCCAACTCCTATTCAAGCCCAAGCCGCACCCCAAGTCCTTATGGGGCGGGACGTCTTAGGCATTGCCCAAACTGGAACAGGCAAAACCGCCAGTTTTACACTTCCAATGATTGATATTCTGGCAGAAGGCCGAGCTCGAGCTCGCATGCCTCGTTCACTGATTTTGGAACCGACACGAGAACTTGCAGCTCAGGTGGCTGAGAGCTTCGAGAAATAC
The DNA here is from genome assembly GCA_017640725.1 of Kordiimonadaceae bacterium. Lineage (GTDB taxonomy): Bacteria > Pseudomonadota > Alphaproteobacteria > Sphingomonadales > Kordiimonadaceae > Kordiimonas. Next base: position 607,818 of record JAEPQB010000003.1, read on the forward strand.
GGCAAAAACCACAAGCTATCGATGGCTCTTTTGATTGGTGGCGTAAACTTTGCTGACCAGGAGAAAGCCTTGGACCGCGGTGCAGATGTTCTCATCGCTACGCCGGGTCGGCTGTTGGACCATTTTGAGCGTGGCAAATTGCTCCTGAATGGCATTGATATTCTGGTAATTGACGAAGCAGATCGCATGCTCGACATGGGCTTCATCCCAGACGTGGAGAAAATTTGCGAGCGAATTACCAAAAGACACCAAACATTGTTTTTCTCAGCAACGATGCCACCCGCAATCCAAAGGCTCACCGACAAGTTTTTGGACGACCCCAAGAAAATTGAGGTGGCACGGCCTGCAACTACTGCAACAACAATCACACAGATGAAGATTGAAGTTGGACCCCGGGAAAAAAGACGCGCTCTGCGACAACTGTTGCGCACGCAGGAAGTTAAAAACGGAATTATCTTCTGCAACCGGAAGCGTGATGTGAAGGAAGTGTTCGCTTCGCTTGGACGCCATGAGTTTAGCGTTGGTCAGTTGCACGGCGACATGGAACAGCGCGAACGCATGGAAACGCTGCGTCAGTTTAAGGAAAATGAAATCCAATTATTGGTAGCTTCGGATGTCGCCGCCCGCGGCCTTGACGTACCTGACGTTAGCCATGTGTTTAATTTTGATGTTCCTGGTCACCCAGACGACTATGTTCACAGAATTGGCCGTACAGGGCGCGCGGGCCGCGAAGGCACTGCATACACAATAGCCACAAAATCGAAAATCGATGTTCGTTTGCTTGAGGCAATTGAAAAGCTCACCAAGGCAAAACTGCCGATGGATGAGAATTTCGCGCTGGAAAAAGAAAGTCGTCCAATTCGTCCTTCTGATCGCCGTCGCGATGACCGCAAGGACAGTTACCGGGATTCTCGCCGGCCGAACGCAAACACCGCAAAGGCTGCGGATGATATGCCGCATGAGCCGTTCGTTGGCATGGGACCACACACACCTGCCTTCCTGTTGCGGAATACGGAAAAAAAAGCTGACTAATTTCAGCACCCCAATTCTTGCCCGTCACATCTTACGGTCTACCTTCATCAAAAACCGAGGGAGGGCTTGAATGAGTGACTATAAAAATATCCGTTTTTCTGTAGATAATGGTTTGGCGACAATCACCTTGAACCGCCCACAAAGCCTGAATGCCCTTTCATCCGGTTTGAAAGCCGATTTCCTTGATGCCGTCCGCACCACTTCTCAAGCCAGCAGTGAGGCTCGGGCGTTATTGATCACAGGCGAAGGCCGGGCATTCTGTGCAGGGGCAGATCTGGCGGAAGGAAGCTTGGCCGGGCCGGAGCGGGACCTGGGCAAAAGCCTGATGGATGACTATCACCCTATTCTGCTTGAGTTAGCCAACTTGAACATGCCCGTTATTTCCGCTGTAAATGGCGTGGCCGCCGGTGCCGGTATGTCGATCGCTATTTCTGCTGACATCGTCATCGCAGCGCGATCTGCTTATTTTCTTCAAGCATTTGTAAACATCGGTCTAGTTCCTGACGCGGGAAGTACATTTTTGTTGCCGCGCCTGGTGGGCGTAGCGCGGGCGCGGGCAATGATGATGCTTGGTGAACGCGTGCCCGCAGAAACAGCGCTTGATTGGGGTCTAATCTACGAAGTTGTTGATGATGAGAAACTTGCCGATCATGCAAAAAGCCTCGGTGAGCGTCTGGCTAAAGGGCCAACACGGGCATTGAATGGTATCCGCCAACTTGTTGCACAGTCGCTCAAAAACAACTATGCCGAACAGCTTCAAGCAGAGGCGCAAATGCAGCGCGAAATGGGCAGCACGTCTGATTCCACCGAAGGTGTACTGGCGTTTATCCAGAAGCGAGAGGCCGAGTTTAAAGGCAAATAACGCGACAAGCGGTGAAGTTTTGTTTTCCTCTCATGAAATCGCCACTTTTCATTTCCATTTAAGACCGCTAAACAAGGTCTAAGCCTTGGAACAAATCGGCAACAAATGGATCTGCACGTGAGCAACCCCTTGGCCATTATTGGCCGTGTTTTCTTGAACTCTCTTGCTGAGATTGGGCGTTTGTCCCGTTTCGCTGGAGTAGCTATTTCTCATACGGTAACACCGCCGATTTATTGGCGATCGATGCTGCAGCAAATGTGGCTCATTGGCTACAACAGCTTGCCTGTGGTTGGACTAACGGCTCTGTTCACGGGCGCTGCTCTGGCCCAACAGATATTTGTTGGCGGCAGCCGGTTTAATGCAGAATCTGTTGTACCGGGCGTGGTGGTGATTGCGATTGTGCGCGAGCTTGGCCCGGTATTGGGTGGTCTTATGGTGGCGGGACGCGTTTCGTCAGCAATGGCTGCGGAACTCGGTACCATGCGTGTGACTGAGCAGATTGATGCCCTAACCACCCTGTCTACAGACCCGATCAACTACTTGGTCGTTCCGCGCCTTATTGCAGCAATTGTCACCCTGCCCCTATTGGTTTTGGTTGCCAACACAATCGGTGTTCTCGGCGGCTTTTTGATAGGTACTGAACGGCTTGGACTGAATGCCGGCACCTATCTTCAAGTGACAGCTGATTTCCTCGAGCAGTCAGATGTTGTCTCTTCTCTGGTGAAGGCGGCAGTTTTTGGGTTCATCATTGCCCTAATGGGAAGTTACCATGGCTACAATAGCCGCGGCGGTGCACAGGGCGTTGGCAAGGCAACCACAAATGCTGTTGTGTCCGCCTTCATTTTGATCCTTTTGGCGAACTTAATCATCACAGTCATCGTGTTTGGAGGTCAGTCATGATGACCAAACCCATGATTGAAATGACTGGCGTAACCAAAGCCTTTGGACCTAAGAAAGTCCTGCAAGGCATTGACCTCACAGTCGAAAAGGGGAAGTCGCTTGTCGTCATTGGCGGTTCGGGCACGGGCAAGTCGGTAACTCTTAAATGCATCTTGGGCCTACTGTCACCCGACTCTGGTTCTATAAAAATTGACGGTGGAGAAGTTACCAGGCTGAGCAACAAAGACCGCAAAAAGGTTTTGACCAAATTTGGCATGCTTTTTCAGGGGGCTGCTCTTTTTGATAGTCTACCGGTTTGGACCAATGTTGCTTTTGGTCTCATTCAGGGCAAAGGCATGAAGAAAGCCGAAGCCAAAGAAATTGCGATTGAGAAATTGCGCCGGGTTGGATTGACACCGGATGTTGGAGAGCTTTCTCCTGCCGAACTTTCGGGTGGGATGCAAAAACGAGTAGGATTGGCACGGGCCATTGCAACAGAGCCTGAAATCATATTCTTCGATGAGCCGACCACGGGCCTTGACCCAATTATGGCTGATGTCATCAATGACCTTATTGTTGAATGTGTGCAGGACTTGGGCGCTACTACACTTTCCATCACACACGATATGGCGAGCGCCAGGAAGATCGCCGATCGCATTGCAATGATTTATCAGGGAAAAATCATTTGGGAGGGTGATAAGTCAGAGATCGATAGCTCCGGCAACGACTATGTAGACCAATTCATTCATGGTCGCGCACAAGGTCCCATTGAAATGCAATTGTTGAAACCCTGATGGCGAAAGCACAGAAATCCTTTGCTTGTTCCGCCTGCGGCTCTGTCTACAACCGTTGGCAAGGCAAATGTGATGACTGCGGCGAGTGGAATACCATTCAGGAACATGCCAGTTCTGTCTCCGGCGCCCCAAAGGGGCTAAGCCAAAAGAAAGGCAGCGCCGTCAATCTGGTAGCCCTAAGCGAACCACTTGCAGAATCGCCCAGGCTGATGTCCGGCATTGCCGAGCTTGATCGTGCTCTTGGTGGTGGGCTGGTGCCCGGCAGTGCGATATTGGTGGGCGGTGATCCAGGGATTGGCAAGTCGACCCTCCTACTGCAAGCCATGGGTGCTTTGTCGCTCAAAGGCGAGGACTGCATCTATATCTCGGGCGAAGAAGCCACTGCCCAAATTCAAATGCGTGCAAAAAGACTTGGACTGAGCGGCGCGCCTCTAAAGCTTGGCTGCGAAACCAGTTTACGAAACATTTTAACGACGCTCGACGAAGGCGCCGCGCCAAAAGCTGTTGTAATAGATTCGATACAGACACTTTTTGCCGACCATGTGGAATCTGCCCCTGGCACGGTCAGCCAAGTGCGCGTTTGCGCACATGAGCTCATCAGTTTTGCCAAGCGCCGCGGCACTGTAGTGTTGATTGTTGGGCATGTAACAAAAGATGGTCAAATAGCTGGACCTCGTGTTCTGGAACATATGGTAGACACCGTGCTGTATTTCGAGGGCGACCGAGGCCATCAGTTTCGCATTCTTAGGGCTGTAAAAAACCGGTTTGGCGGAACAGACGAGATCGGTGTCTTCGAAATGACCGGTTCAGGCTTAAACGAAGTTTCGAACCCATCAGAACTGTTTTTGGCAGACCATTCTGTGCGTGAACCTGGCACATGTGTTTTCGCCGGTATCGAAGGGTCACGGCCACTTCTTGTAGAAATTCAAGCACTTGTGGCACGTTCTTCAGCCGCCAACCCCAGACGGGCTGTAGTTGGCTGGGACTCGGGCCGCTTAGCGATGGTACTGGCCGTTTTAGACGCGCGCGCAGGCCTAGGCCTTAGTGGATGTGACGTTTATTTGAATGTTGCAGGTGGCTTGAAAATATCAGAACCCGCCGCTGATTTAGCGGTCGCAGCAGCCCTGATGTCCAGCCTGTCGCAAACGGCCCTACCCGAAGAAACGGTGGTTTTTGGTGAGATCAGCTTGTCTGGCGATGTTCGCTCAGTGGCGCAAAGTGACAACCGTCTAAAAGAAGCCACAAAACTTGGCTTTTCTCGAGCAATAATGCCGAAAAACAAGAAACTTGGTAAAACTAAGCTTAGCGTGCAAACCGTGTCTCGGATCAATGATTTGGTTGCTCAGTTTTTCCCTGATGCGATATGATACACCCCGAATACTTGTCTATGAGGAAACCATAAGCAATGGATACTACCGCACTAACAGCTTTCGACATTGCAGTTTTGCTGGTGGTTGGCGTTTCCGTGGTTATGGCCTTTAGCAAAGGCTTCGCGACCGTGGCTCTTAGTCTATTGGCTTGGGTCGCCACTATTTTGGCCGTGGTGTTTGCAGGTGAGCTTATTACCCCGTATTTGCGGCCCTATGTGGAGCCTGAATGGCTAGCTGACACTCTCACATATGCCGGGCTGTTTATCGGCGGTCTATTCATCCTCAAATGGCTGGCGAGCCTTATTGGTGGCGCGATCAAGAACAGCCCTGTTGGATTTCTAGACCGATCATTGGGCGCTCTCTTTGGCTTATTGCGAGGCATGGTATTGGTGTCAGCGCTCTATTTTGGTTTCACTAAACTCGTGCCAGGTGATGAGCCTTCTTGGGTGCAAAACGCGCAAACAAGACCGCTTGTTGCGTGGGGGTCCGAAATGTTGGCTTCTGTTGTTGGCGGCGCTTTGGGCCAAGATGCCGGAGATTTTGGGTCCGACTATTTAGAGCGGGCAAAAGAAGCGGCGGCCAGCCAATTTATTGATGAAGCCGCAGAAGAATTGTCTGGAAAATACCAAGACCAAATACGCCAACAGTTAGACGATCTGGTTGAAGAAGCGGAAAAAGATGATGGCTCCACTTTGTAAACTATTTCAGGCAACAAAATTGTAATCTCCCTCTAGGCACAGATGTGCTTTCACTATATAGGAGGGGTGGTTTTGTCAGGTCACGTTGCCAAAACATTCAATGCATTGGCACGTGCAACATCCGGGGTAATGCAATGGCTGACGCTGAACAGTTTCTCTCCCACCCATTTGACGATGACAAATTAAGGGAAGAATGCGGCGTATTCGGCATTTTTGGCAGTCAGGACGCAACAGCCCACACAGCTTTGGGACTTCATGCTCTTCAGCACAGAGGCCAAGAAGCCGCAGGCATCACCGCCTTTGACGGCGAAGAATTCCACACCAAACGTGTGTTGGGACATGTAGCTGACAACTTCACCAACCAGACAGTCATAGACAGCCTTCCAGGTCATACAGCTATTGGCCACGTTCGCTATTCTACGACGGGTGACACGGTTCTTCGCAATTGTCAGCCTCTGTTTGCGGAGTTTGCGTCCGGTGGATTTGCAGTGGCTCACAATGGCAACCTGACCAATGCAGCGCATTTGCGGAAGTCTCTCGTTCAGCGTGGATCTATTTTCCAGTCAACATCTGATACTGAAGTCATCATCCACCTGATTGCCACCAGTCGATTTCGCACCCTTATGGAGCGCATTATCGATACGCTCCGGCAACTTGAAGGCGCCTATTCACTGGTTGCACTAACCCGTGAGGGACTGATCGGGGTTCGCGATCCTCTTGGGGTCAGGCCGCTCGTGTTGGGGAAACTCGACAAGTCTTACATTCTCTGCTCGGAAACTTGCGCACTGGATATTATTGGCGCTGAATATGTCAGGGACATCGAGCCAGGTGAGCTTGTCGTCATTACAGATGACGGTATGCAGTCATCCAAACCGTTTCCTGAAGAAAAAGCACGCCCTTGTATATTTGAGCACGTGTATTTCGCACGCCCAGACAGTTACATGGACAAAATGAGTGTTTATGAAGTACGCAAGCGCATTGGCGCTGAATTGGCGCGCGAAAACAGCGTGGACGCAGACCTGGTAATTCCGGTCCCGGATTCGGGCACGCCCGCTGCAATTGGGTACGCTCAGGAATCCGGAATTCCGTTTGAGCTGGGGATTATTCGAAATCACTATGTTGGTCGCACTTTCATTGAGCCGAGCGATCAAATTCGCCACTTTGGTGTGAAGCTAAAGCACAACGCCAATCGCTGGCACATTGAAGGTAAGCGCATAGTGCTGGTTGACGATTCCATCGTTCGCGGCACCACTTCGATGAAAATCGTCACAATGATGCGTGAAGCTGGCGCAACGGAGGTGCATATGCGCATTGCATCACCACCTACCGCCCACAGTTGTTTTTACGGCGTCGACACTCCAGAGCGTAGTAAACTGCTGGCGGCGAGGATGGATATTGATGCCATGCGCGAGCATATCGATGCTGACAGTCTTTCCTTCCTGTCGATCGATGGTCTTTACCGCGCTGTCAATCAACCATCTGGCCGTGACAGCAATGCTCCTGCCTATTGTGATGCATGCTTCACGGGCGATTACCCGACTTTCCTTACTGATCAATCTGAAGAAGATCAAAACTCCCGCCAGTTGGATATGATGCCTCCACTGAGCGCCTAACTGGAGCCTAGTTAATGAGTAAACGCCTTGAAGGTCGCCTGGCACTGGTGACAGGTGCTTCGCGTGGCATTGGTCGCGCAGTGTCCCTCGCTCTCGCAGCCGAGGGGGCCGATATAATCGCAATAGCCCGACCTCGCTCTCAGGCTGCTTTGGAAAGCCTCGACGATGAAATTCGGGCTTTGGGCCGGAGCTGCACGCTCGTCCCATTTGATTTGAAGGATCATGATGCGATCGACCGGCTCGGCGGGTCCGTTTATGAACGCTGGGGAAAACTGGACATTTTTGTCGGTAATGCTGGTATCCTTGGTCCGCTCAGTCCTCTCGGGCATATTCCACCAAAAGAGTTTCAAGAGCTTTTGGATATAAATGTCACCGCCAACTATCGTTTCATTCGTTCGCTTGATCCCCTTCTGAAGGCAAGCGATGCGGGACGTTCCATCATTGTTTCATCTGGCAGCAATGGCAAAGATAAAGCCTACTGGGGCGGCTACATGATGAGTAAGGCAGCGGTTGAGAATCTCGCCCTCACCTACGCCAACGAATGCAAACAAACACAAGTGCGTTCAAATGTCGTGAACCCTGGGCCGATCCGTACCATGATGAGAGCCAAAGCCGTGCCGGGAGAGGACGAAAGTGCCCTGCCCGCACCAGAAGACATTGCCAAATTGTTTGTGGAACTGGCGCTTCCAGAGTGTGACCGTAACGGAGAAGTGATCAGTTTCTACAATTGGGCCGGCCTTTCACGTTGACACCATCCACTTCCCTTTAGATGCTTGATGCGCGGGGTGGGCTTCCCCGCCGTGAAGGGGATGTCACATGGGGAAATTGAAACTGATTTCATCTGTTTTTGCTGCTGTTGGCATGACAGCAGCCGCACTAGCAAATGCCGCACCCGAATTTACCGAACAATCTGAGCAGTTTGTCACGATCCAGCAAGATGAATTTGTTTTGGAAAACGTGCGCCTTGTTGACGGGACAGGCGCACCCGCGCTTGAGCAACAGTGCGTTTTTGTCCAGATGGGAAAAATCGCAGCTGTCGGCCCTAGTGGCTCTTGTGGTGCTTCAGCGGAAACAGAAGTTATGGATTTGGCCGGAAAAACCGTTTTGCCGGGCTTTGTCATGCTGCATGAGCATATGTTTTACAATGCCAGTGATCCGGATTGGTTTATTCAGAGCACCCAACCCGTTGTTTTTCCGCGGTTATATCTTGCAGGCGGCGTAACCACAGCCCGAACTGCCGGTAGTTTTGAACCCTACACTGACTTGAAAGTAAAACAATACATCGGGGCCGGAAGGCTTGTAGGGCCCAATTTTGACACAACTGCACCTTTCCTCGAAGGGTACCCAGCTCAATTCCTCCAAGCTCCAGAAATCGAGACTGAAGCTGAGGCAGTGCAGTTCGTGAATTATTGGGCGGGCCAAGGAATGACGTCCTTTAAGGCCTACATGAATATCAAGCGCAGCGTGTTAAAGGCCGCAATAGATGCCGCCCATGCCGAAGGACTAAAAGTTGCGGGACATTTGTGTTCGGTTACTTACGCAGAAGCATCCGATATGGGTATCGATAACCTGGAACACGGCTTCATGATCGCGACAGATTTTGTGAAAGACCGGCAACCAGACACATGCGGCGGTTTTCCTTTGGCTCGTTTTATGGAACTTGAGCTTGAGAGCGCTGAAGTCCAAGCATTGATGGACAAACTTGTCGAAAATGGAACGGCTATAACCTCCACACTCGCTGTGCTAGCGCGGATATCTGCAACAGAAAACCCACCTAATCCAGCCGCTGTGGAAGCCTTGGGTCACGGTGCAAAAGCACACTATTTGGGCAATCATGCCCGCGGTTATGCCAACGCGCTCAGCAACGACATCTGGGCACGTGCGGTTCGAAAAGAGATGGCGTGGGAAAAGGCATTCTATGACAAAGGCGGCCTGCTGGTTACCGGATCAGACACAACGGGTATTGGCGGTACGGTCGCGGGCTTCGCGAACCACGAATTGCTCAAACTGCTCGTTGAGGCAGGCTTTACGCCACTAGAAGCAATAAAGATTTCGACGATGAACGGCGCCATCTCTATGGAAAGGCAAAATGAGATTGGATCTATTGCTGTTGGAAAAAACGCAGACCTAATCATCATTGACGGCCAACCCGACATGGATATCTCGGACATCACCCGAGTGGTCACTGTTTTTAAAGATGGGGTTGGATATGACAGCCAAGCATTGATCGCGGCTTCTAAGGGACGTGTTGAGAACTAGTCCTCTATACCCCTGAAACTGGACAACAATTGCTGGACACCATTTGACACCGTTATTTTCCCTGCCCTAATGCCTTCCTCGACCACCGCCAACTTATCTGAAACGGCGTTGCTCGAATAAAAATCATCTAACAGTCGGTCTCGCACTTGGTTTTTCAGCCACAAAAGCCGCTGCTCCTGGCGCCTTCCGGCTCTTTCCCCGTTGGCATCCATGATGCGACGATGTTTTTCAATCCGCTCCCATAGCTCCGCTAGGCCATAGCCAGTCAGCCCGGAGCATGTCACGACTGGTGGATGCCAGTCCGGGCTGGCATCACTCATAATGTGCAGCGCGGATTTGTATCCATTGACTGCTTGTTTGAGTTTGTCTTCAAATACATCTGCTTTGTTTACAGCAACCATATCGGCCAGCTCCAAGATGCCTTTTTTGATACCTTGGAGTTCGTCTCCGGCACCTGGCAGCATTAAAACCAGGAAAAAGTCGACCATGTCCGCCACCATGGTCTCTGACTGACCGGTCCCAACGGTTTCAACCAAAACAGTACCAAAGCCAGCGGCTTCCAAGATGACAATTGTTTCACGAGTGGCCCGTGCTACCCCACCAAGAACGCCTGCGCTGGGACTTGGCCTGATGAAAGCATTCATATCTGCAGACAGTTTGTCCATTCGGGTTTTGTCACCCAGAATCGAACCGCCTGTGCGACCACTAGACGGGTCAACTGCTAGAACGGCAACTTTCCGCCCCCGGTCTGTGAGCATAGAGCCTAGCGCTTCGATGAACGTGGACTTGCCCACACCTGGCACGCCTGAAATGCCAACACGTTGACTGTTACCTGCATGCGGCAACAGGCGGTGCAGCATTTCCTGCGCTCTGACTTGATGGTCTGGGTTACGGCTTTCAACGAGTGTGATCGCCCTTCCAATGAGAGCTCTGTCCCCTGCCCGCACACCTTCATACAGCTGATCAATGGAAGGGAGCATACAAGTCCTTATGAATATCCAAGACGGCTGTTGAGTTTTTCGAGCAGCTCTATTGCCGCGTCACTGATAACGGTACCGGGCGGGAAAATTGCTTCCGCACCAGCAGCATAGAGCTCATCATAATCTTGCGGCGGAATTACGCCTCCAGCAATTACCATGATGTCTTCCCGGCCAATTTTTGCGAGCTCAGCCTTCAGTTCCGGGACCAAAGTCAAATGGCCGGCAGCCAAAGAAGATGCACCAATGACATGAACGTCGTTTTCCGCTCCTTGGCGAGCAACCTCTGCAGGTGTTTGGAACAATGGACCAATATCGACATCAAAGCCCAGATCTGCGTACCCAGAAGCGACAACCTTCTGGCCGCGATCGTGTCCGTCCTGGCCCATTTTTGCAATGAGGATGCGAGGCCGCCGACCATCGTTTTCTGCGAACCCTTCAACAAGCTGCAGCACTTTATCAACTGACTCTGATTTTCCGACTTCCCGCTTGTACACACCTGTCACCGCTTTGATGTCCGCCTTATGGCGACCATACACCTTCTCGAGCGCAAGGGAAATTTCACCAACTGTCGCCATGTCTCGCGCAGCATCTACTGCTAATGCCAGCAAGTTTCCTGTACCGGATTCTGCAGCTTTGCTAAGTGCGTCCAACCTGTTTTGAACCGCACCGTCATCACGCTCCGCACGAAGCTTGTCGAGTTTAGCCAACTGTGATGCCCTTACTTTGGAGTTGTCTACCTTCAGGACATCAACTTCTTCGGTCTCATCAAGCTGATATTTGTTTACGCCAACAACAGTTTGACGACCGCTATCGATCCGCGCCTGCGTGCGAGCCGCAGCGTCTTCAATACGAAGTTTTGGGATGCCAGCCTCAATAGCTTTAGCCATGCCACCCTCGGCTTCAACTTCCTGGATGTGAGCCCAAGCTTTTTCCGCCAGATCTGCAGTGAGGCGCTCCACGTAGTAACTGCCTCCCCAGGGGTCAATCAAATCAGTTGTTCCCGTCTCCTGTTGGATAAACAACTGCGTGTTTCGTGCTATGCGGGCAGAGAAATCAGTCGGTAAAGCCAAAGCTTCGTCAAGCGCATTTGTGTGAAGCGACTGTGTATGGCCATGAGAGGCAGCCATCGCTTCAATGCAGGTGCGCGTGACATTGTTGTAAACATCCTGTGCCGTAAGCGACCAGCCTGACGTTTGACAATGTGTCCTCAATGAAAGTGATTTTTCATTCTTGGGATTGAACTGGTTGACCAGTTTTGCCCACAACAGTCGACCAGCCCGCATTTTGGCCACTTCCATGAAGTAATTCATGCCTATGGCCCAAAAGAAGCTCAAACGGGGAGCAAAAGCATCGACGTCTAAGCCCGCGTCCACGCCTGCGCGGATATACTCCACGCCGTCTGCCAATGTATAGGCGAGCTCAAGGTCAGCTGTCGCACCGGCTTCCTGCATATGATAGCCCGAGATAGAAATACTGTTGAACTTTGGCATGTTCTGCGACGTGAATGCGAATATGTCAGATATAATTCGCATAGAAGGCGCTGGTGGGTAAATGTATGTATTGCGGACCATGAACTCTTTGAGAATATCATTCTGGATTGTTCCCGAGAGTTTTTCCGGGCTTACGCCTTGTTCTTCTGCCGCAACGATGTAAAGCGCTAAAATGGGCAACACAGCCCCGTTCATTGTCATCGACACAGACATTTGGTCGAGCGGTATTTTATCAAACAGCGTGCGCATATCATAAATGCTGTCGATGGCCACACCAGCCATGCCAACATCCCCTGCAACCCGAGGATGGTCGCTATCATACCCCCTGTGGGTCGCCAGATCGAAGGCCACCGACAGGCCCTTTTGCCCGGCTGCGAGGTTCCTTCTGTAAAAGGCATTCGAGTCCTCTGCTGTAGAGAATCCGGCATATTGTCGAATGGTCCAGGGCCGCGTTGCATACATCGTTGGATACGGTCCACGAACAAATGGCGCAATACCGGGTAAACCGTTTGTAAACTGCAAGTCCGCCGTATCTTCTGCAGAATATTTAGATTTGATGGCTATGCCTTCCGGAGACATCCAATCATCAAAAGTTGGTGCTTCAAACTCGCTGGACGAACTTTGTTTAAGATCTACGCTTGAGAAATCAGGAATGCGGCTCACGATGCTTCTCCCGCAGGCGTAAGTGCGTCATAGGCGCGCGAAATCGTCTCAATGACGTTGGCCCCCAAGTGAGCGAAGTCGTCAACACTCGAGCCTTCTGGTGCGGATTTCGCTGGCCCCGCCAAATAAACGCGAGCGCATCCGGCCCTTCTCAGGGCGTCGGCCAACTCCTTGGCATAGGAGCTATACTGTTCGTCGGTTCCGCAAATTACCGCAATTTGGCTTTTCGACTCTGCAAACTGTTTGAGGATAATTTCAACAGAGTCTCCACCTTCACCCACAGCGGCTTCCAACCCGCCAGATTCAAAGAAGTTTTTGGCAAACGTTGACCTCGCCGTGAAATCAGCGGGCGTTCCGATATTTGCCAAAAATACTGTTGGCCTATTCCCAGTGGACGTCATAATCGCGTCGCTTTTGGCACGCAGGTCCTCAAATGCATCAGCAGGGCGCCTCAATGGAAAACGTGCCGTGGTGCGGTTCCCCGCTCCAGCTGCCAAAACAGCCTCGCCAATGTCAGGGAACTCCGAGACACCTGTGATGGCTGTTTTTCGGGTTGCGATTGCTTGTAATCGCGATTTTGCGGTTTCTGCGACCTGATCTGCAAAGGACCCATTTTTAAGCGCGGTCACAACTCCTCCCTGTTGTTCCAGGGACTGAAACGCTTCTACAGCCATTTCAAACATCTGCACTGTAAGGTTTTCAAGCGCAAACGACCCCGCTGCAGGGTCTGTTACCTGCCCTAACTGGCTCTCTTCAAGCAGCACTATTTGAATATTGCGCGCAATTCTGCGCGAAAATTCATCGGTTGTGCCCAACATCAGGTCATGAGGCAATGTGGTTACCACATCAGCGCCGGCAATTCCCGCGGCGAAGCAAGCGGCTGTGCCGCGTAAGATGTTAACCCAGGGGTCTCGACGGGTAATACGGTGAACTGCCGAAACAGCGTTCAAATGCATCGCCGCGTTAGCCACACCACAAGATGAGAGTATTTGGGCCCAAAGGCGCCGAGCGGCTCTATATTTCGCGATTGTGAGCCAAAGGTTTGCGTCAGCAGAGAATGTGAACTGAATCTGCGAAGCCCCGATTTCTAGGTCAATGCCGGCTGCTTCCATTGCACGCAAATAAGCTACGGCCGAACTTATTGAAAACGCGAGTTCCTGAACTTCTGAGCCGCCTGCATTGGCAACCACGGTGCCGTCCGCAACAAACGTTCTAACGTTCGGTTGTTCCTGCGACCACACAGCCGCCAGGTTCGCTCCCTCTTTGATGGGCCCTTCAAGCTCTTTCAAGTCACCGTGGCGCGCGTAGTTTCCGATAGGGTCAACACCAAGACTGCCGGAAACACTTCCTTTTTCTAGTTGACGCGTATTCAAAATGTCTCGAAAGGCAGAACAACCAGCTTCGAATTCTGGACCCTGGATTAACGTGAGGGGTACCATCTCCAAATAAACGCCATCTAGAGCTACTGAAAGCTGATCTGGGCGAATGCCCTGTCCGTTCGTGGCGATCGTAATGGCGACTGCCGATGCACCGCGTTCCAAGTCAGTTAGAAGCTCCGTGTTTACTTGCTCAGGATCATTCAACCAGTGTGGTGAAGTGACGAGCCACCCACGCGTGCTTCCAACTGGTTGTGGTGCCGAACCCCCCGGAACTTCAGTATGCAGTACAGGAAATTCAATGCCATCGGAGGTCTTGCGCTTCATCGCCTTATCAAAGGGTTTGCCTTTGAGGGTTTTTTCAACCAATGCCAACCAGTTCGCACTAACCGGAGTGGGAAACTCAGTTGTATCGGCGATTCCACCGTTGCTCATGGATTGATCTCCTTAAATCGGAACTTGCGCGGAAACTATACAAATTCACTATGAACCGCAATGCTTTAGACCGCACTGATCAAGCGCAAGGTGGCAGCAATCAGAAACATGCCAAACGCAATGCTCAATACTGTTTTTGGAAGCTTATGCGCAACCCGTGCGCCTACAGGGGCCATGAATACGGCAGCCAATGCAACCACCAGAACCGAAGGCCAATGAATGAAACCAATGAACCCGTCCGGCAAAGCAGCTGTTGCTTCTCCTGCAACTACATACCCCGTGGCTCCGGCAATACTAATGAACAGACCAATAAGCGAAGCTGTTCCGACCGCACGGTGAATTGGCACACTATACAATGTCATGTAAGGCACGGAAAAACTGCCGCCGCCAATTCCCATAATGGCTGAAAAGAAACCTATTACCGCGGGGTTGAGATATTTAAAAACACCTGAAGGCAACGAAGACCCTAGTTTCCAATGGTCAAACGGCAACATCATTTTGACGGCCAAAAATGCAGCCAACGACGCAAAAATATACACGAGCTGCACGGTTTTAAGCGTTGTGGCAAAAAAGCTGCCCGCAACAGACCCCGCGACAATCGCAATAGCCCATGCCTTGGCCAGATCCCAATTTACTGCGCCTTTTTTATGATGAGCACGGACGCTTGATATATTGGTGGCGATGATAATCGCAAGAGACGTTCCGATTGCGGCGTGCATTTTCCACTGGTCCGGCGTACCGAGTTCACCAAACACAAGAAACAGCACCGGAATGGTGACAATACCGCCGCCAATACCAAGCAACCCTGCTAAAAAACCTGACAAAAGGCCTGCGGCCATCAGCATTAACGCATGTCCGATCATTGGGTCCATAATCAACGCTCCTCACGAACGAAAACGCCGCGCCTCTATATGAAGCACGGCGTTTCTTTTGGTCGGGAAGACAGGATTTGAACCTGCGACCCCCACACCCCCAGTGTGATGCGCTACCAGGCTGCGCTACTTCCCGAAATACAACTGCCTTGAGGCAGAGCGGCGCACTATAGCCACGCAATATTGCTGGTGCAACAGAAGATCCAAAAATTGTCCGTCAACACATTGTGGTACAACGCAGAATTAAGAAAGTCTGTCCCGGATGTTTTTTAACCGAGAAATAATTGCTTCAATTTTACCATCGGCCAAATGGTTTGCTTCAGGCGAAGGAGAAGTTTCAACAGGCGCCACAAGTTCCACTACTTGTTCCAAGGTTGCTTTAACGCCTTGAGATTTAAAGAGTTTTTGCACACCCCTTATGGTGTAACCGTCAGAATGAAGTAGTTTTTTGATGGCAGAAAGCACCCGCACGTCGTCGGGTCGGTAATACCGACGATTACCGCCTCGCTTGAGAGGCTTAATCTGCGTGAATTTGCTTTCCCAAAACCTCAGTACATGTTGAGGCAGGTCCAGTTCTTCCGCCACTTCCGAAATAGTCCTGAACGCTTCGCGACTCTTGGTGCCCCGAATGCGCCCTTCACTATCGGTCGAATTCATAGCGTGTGGCTCCAGCCGTTAGCTGTTGATACGGTCCTTCATGACCTGACTTGGACGGAAAACAAGAACCCTGCGCGGAGCAATGGGAACTTCCTCGCCGGTCTTTGGGTTACGACCCATGCGTCCATTTTTTTGACGAACCAGGAAACTGCCAAAAGACGAAACTTTGACATTTTCGCCTTTCACCAAGCAGGAGGCTACCTCTTCCAAAACAGATTCCACCAAGTCTGCAGACTCGTTTCTCGAAAGACCAACTTCTTCATAGATTGCTTCTGTTAGGTCTGCCCGCGTCAAAGTAGAACTCATGGTGCCCCCCTTCCTGTTGCATGAAACACACTAGAAAACTACTGCAGCGCCATAAACGAGTCAATCGTCACCACCCACCACAACTGCAAAAAGTGGCTATTTGAAAGTGACTTACACGTTTTTTTTATAGTGAAATCGCTAGAGGCTAAGAAGAAACCGTTTCTTTAGAAGCCTCAGATGTGTCCTCGTCCAAAGAAATTTCCTGGAGATTCTCACTGATCAAGCGGATCAGATCATTTTGGGCCATATCAATTGCTGAAGTTACGGCAGAAGCGAAACCATGGGCATTTGCACCGCCGTGGCTCTTCATCACAAGTCCATTGAGGCCCAAAAACACGCCGCCATTGTGATTGTTTGGGTCCATATGGTCGCGAAGCGACTTTAGGCCATGCTTTGCTAACAAATATCCAAGTTTCGTCATAATCGTCGACCTGAAGGCTCGGCCCAACAAATCGGTTACCAACCGAGCAGTACCTTCCGCCGTTTTAAGCGCAATATTGCCGGTAAAGCCATCGGTAACAACCACGTCAACCGCACCGGTCGCGATGTCGTTACCCTCTACAAAGCCAGCAAATGTTAGCGGCAAGTGTTTGGCGCCCCTGAGAACATCCGCGGCAGCTTTGATACTATCTTTACCCTTGAGGTCTTCCACGCCCACATTCAACAGCGCTACGCTAGGCTTGGACAGTCCCAAGACGGTATTGGCGTACGCAGCGCCCATGATCGCGAACTGCACTAAATTGTTGCTGTCACATTCAACGTTAGCGCCAAGGTCAAGCATGACACTCTCGCCGCGAAGTGTAGGCATAGGCGACACAAGTGCCGGCCTATCGATCCCTGGCATTGTTCGCAGCATGAACTTAGACAACGCCATCAATGCACCAGTATTACCAGCAGAAATCGCCACTTCTGCCTCATCATCTTTGACGGCCTGGATGGCCAAACCCATTGATGACTGGCGACCCCTTCTAAGGGCCTGTGACGGTTTGTCATCGCTAGAAACGACTGAGTCAGTGTGAACGATATCGCTTGCGGCACGCAGCTCTGGATGCCCTTCAAGCAAAGGCTTGATTGCGGATTCCACCCCAAATATCAGGAATTTTGTATCCGGATATAGCGTTCTGGCTTGAGCAACGCCTTCAATTACCATGCCCGGAGCGTGGTCACCGCCCATTGCATCTACTGCGATCGTAATTTTCTTAGCCACTCAGTCACTCACTTCATTTATTTATGCACGAAGACTTATTTACTTCGGAGCGCATTTGCGTCCGACAATAAAGGTTTAAGGATTGAACTCAAGATTTGTCCCTTAATTCCGCCAAGGCAGCAAAAGGATTAGGCTTTTTCCCAATTTCTTCGTTAGCCGTGAAATTGCCACCAGCGACGGGCCTGACTTCAGCTCCTGCCACACGAGGATACGGGTTCATCATGACCGAAAGAGTCTGCGCGACTATTTCCCCCAAATTCACAACATCCCCTTCCAGCGCATCATAATCCGGGGCTTCCGGATCTGCATAGACTTCATCTTCGTCAAAGGCTGCTGCCTGCTCGGGAGAAACGAGTAATAATTCGAACTCTTCATCCAGGGTTTCAGGAACGTCGCCCAAAGTGACGACACATTGTTGTACCAACGTTGCCTTTAGATTCCCATTTATCACAATGCCTTCGCCGTGACGTTGTTTGGCAATGGTAACAGCGGCTTCCAGGCTATCCAGCTGAACAATCTTGAAACGGTCGGCCAATTTGCTTTTTTGGCTCGCCGTGGCCGCTATCGAAAAGGTTTTCGGTTCCCTTTCAATTTCTTCTACACTCAACTGAAATTCTAAATTCTCAGTTTTTGTCATAAGATCTCCATGTCACTGCCTTATAAACTGGCAGCAGGCCTAAGATAAATCCGCATAAATACAATCAGTTAATGACCAAGCCTGGGTATCAATAGCATTCAAAGAACAAAGTTGCTTCCAAAAATACCTCGCGAAATGCGAAGATCCGCTCTCGCCAGCAAAATCGATATTTCTATCAATGATTGCTGCGACCAGCTCAGTTGTTTTTGTTTCATCGTCGGCAGCTATAGCTGCTTCATATGAATTTAACCTGCCAAGCATCCCAGCACCAACTTTTTTCATTTGTTTGCCAATGCTCATATCGCCGATGCCCAGTTCCCTCAAACTTCGGTCCATGTCCCTGATCAACAATTCCTGAACATCGCGGCGAAGCGTTTCCGAACCTGCCAAACCATTCAAAAAATGATCAAGCAAAGCCAAGTGTAGAAGGATAACCTCAAATCGTCCTTCCATGTTGTCAGGTGCATTAAACGGGGACCTAAAAAACGCTGGTTTCCGAGCCTGGTCTATCAGCTGCACATAGAGAGTGTGTGCGTCATGGTCTGCTTGTGTTGGGCCAAATAATGATTTGAGGAACTGCATGATCTAAATACTGCCCCATTTCCTGATAATAATGAGCAAGGTTGAAAGGCTTGCATATGATTTGGGCCGCAATAACACGGGCACTTGCACTAATCAATGCTGCCCGCTATGAATGCTTCGGGCACAGCCTATGTATCGCGTAATTGGAATGACTTCATGAAGACATCTTCTATTCTTAAACTTAGCTTGGTTGCTGGCACCCTGTTCGCCACTACCGCTTGCGGAAACTCGCGGGAAATCCGCGGTTATGTTTTCGACAAAGAACTGGCAGATGCTATTTTGCCAGGCGTTGACAACCGGGACTCCGTTTTGACTACGCTCGGCAACCCAACAATGCGCGGCACATTTGATCAGACCACTTGGTATTATGTTTCTACCAAAGTTCGGGTCCGCCCTGTGTTTTGGCCTGATGCAAAGGAACACCGGGTCTTAATTGTTGGGTTCAATGACCGCGGTATTGTAGACACTGTCAACAATCTGGACCTCAGCGATATGCGCGAAGTTGTGACCGTAAAAGACAAAACCGCGACACGTGGCCGAGAGCAGAATTTCTTCGAGCAAATCTTCGGCAGTATCGGTCGCTTTGGTGGCGCCGGGCCTGGAAGGGGCCAAGGCCAGCAAGGCCCTACCCGCGGGCCAAACGGCTAATACGGCCTGCAATAACCCCACAAAAAAGCCCCGGCGCACCGGGGCTTTTGTTTTTGTGCGTTTTCGCCGCTCTAGTGAGCAAGCATTGCCAACAACAGCAGTGCAACGATGTTGGTGATTTTGATCATCGGGTTCACCGCAGGACCAGCCGTGTCCTTATATGGATCACCAACCGTATCACCTGTTACAGCCGCTTTGTGCGCTTCAGACCCTTTGCCGCCATGATTGCCATCTTCGATGTACTTCTTGGCGTTGTCCCAAGCACCACCACCTGCAGTCATGGAAAGGGCCACAAACAGTCCTCCAACAATCACACCTAGCAGCAGAGCTCCCACTGCCGAGAAGGCAGCCGCCTGCCCCGCAATCGCATTGATAACGAAGTACGTCACAATTGGTGCGGCCACTGGCAACAAACTAGGCACAATCATTTCTTTGATTGCCGTTTTAGTCAGAAGATCAACAGACTTTGCATAATCAGGCTTCGATGTGCCTTCCATAATGCCTGGGTTTTCGCGGAACTGCGCCCGCACTTCCTCAACCACTTCACCGCCTGCACGGCCAACCGCAGTCATGCCCATTGCGCCAAACAGGTATGGCAGGAGAGCACCGATCAAAAGACCAACAACCACATAGGGGTTCGACAGGTCAAAGTTCACTTGAACATCTGAAAAGAACTTGTCCAGGTCTGCCGTGTAAGCACCAAACAGCACCAGTGCCGCAAGACCAGCAGAACCAATCGCATAACCTTTTGTTACAGCCTTCGTGGTGTTGCCAACCGCGTCAAGCGCGTCGGTGCGGTTCCGGACTTCTTCATCAAGACCCGCCATTTCTGCAATGCCACCTGCGTTATCAGTCACAGGACCATACGCATCAAGTGCAACGACCATGCCTGCTAGCGCCAGCATAGCTGTAGCCGCAAATCCAAGGCCCAACACACCCGCCAATTTGTAGGCAACAATGATGCCGACACAAATTACGATTGCAGGCAGTGCGGTTGCTTCCAGTGAAATCGCAAGGCCTTGAATTACATTGGTACCGTGGCCGGTTTCCGAAGCTTTTGCGATTGAGCGAACGGGACGGTATTCGGTACTCGTATAGTATTCAGTGATCCAAATTATTACGCCCGTCACGACCAAGCCAACCAAGCCACAATAATAAAGGGCACGGCCAGTAAACTCTGTAGCACCGGCAGTAAAGGCAGCGTTCATATCGCCACCCAGGGCCCACTGCATGGCAAACCACATCACGCCGGCAGACAGAACCGCAGTCACGATAAATCCTTTGTACAAAGCGCCCATAATAGAGTTGTTAGCACCAAGTTTGACAAAGAACGTGCCAATGATTGAGGTAATGATACATACACCGCCGATTATGAGAGGCAGTGCCATGATTTCCGCTGCGCCAGAAGAAATAAACAGCGCCGATAGAACCATGGTTGCACCAACGGTTACTACATATGTTTCGAACAAGTCCGCAGCCATGCCCGCACAGTCACCAACATTATCGCCTACGTTGTCGGCGATTACTGCTGGGTTACGTGGATCATCCTCTGGGATACCTGCTTCAACTTTACCAACCAAGTCAGCACCGACATCTGCACCCTTGGTGAATATACCGCCGCCAAGACGCGCGAAAATCGAAATCAATGAAGCGCCAAATCCAAGAGCAACAAGCGCGTCAATCACAGTTCTTGAGGTTGGTTCCAGCCCCATGGGCCCGATCAGAACGGCATAGTAGCCAGCAACCGCTAATAGAGCCAAACCGGCTACGAGCATGCCAGTGACCGCGCCAGACCTGAACGCAAGCGTTAGGCCCGCCTGAAGGCTGTTTGCAGCTGCTTCAGTTGTTCTCACGTTGGCTTTCACCGAAATAAGCATGCCAATGTAGCCAGCAACGCCTGACAGTACTGCCCCGATTACAAAGCCAATTGCCGCTAATGTGCCAATGGCAAATACAAGCGCTACGGCTACCACCACACCAACAATTGCGATTGTGCGATATTGGCGGTTCAAATAGGCCTGCGCCCCAGATTGAATGGCGCCCGCAATTTCTTGCATTTTTTCATTGCCTGCGCTGGCAGCTAAAATTGAGCTGCGAGTAAACCAACCGTACAGAACGGCGAGAATACCGCACGCAATGGAAACGTATAAAACGTCCATGGGAATCCCCCTCTAAACTTAAAAAAATAAGACCGTCCTGTCGGAAAAACTCCCCACTCCCCAGTCAGCCCCTATATTTTTGCGGCCCGAAAGCCGCAAAAAATACCTTAGAAAGCAAAATAGGCGCTTGCAAGCCTGCAATCGCCTATCGAACTAGAGATGATTAAGTGTGTTTACACGAATCAGTTGGGAATTCTCATAGCTTCAACTACTGACACATCGCGAATGATGTTTGAGCCGAGCACGCTATTGCCGCGCTGTTTGAGTAACCTCGCCGTCTTATCCATATCCAGCTGTTGCGGTGCATCCTCTCTCATCAGGTCTGCACTACTGATAGCCGAGATAAAGGCATGTTGAAGTTGCGGTTCAGATCTCCGTACAGCAATCACATTGGCATCGCCTTCAACCAACACTTCAATATTAATAAAGAAGTTACCGATATAGCGCCGCGAGTTACCTATTTGCCGGTAAATTGGCACCGTCAAGCGTTCAAAGCCAATGGCTTGAAGTGGTACCGCAGGCTCTGGCTCCGCCTGCTCCTGTTCCTCGTCATCTCCGCCGGCTGTCTGATCTTTCATCAGGTAATAGGCAACTCCGCCCCCAATAAGTAATCCCCCCAGCAAACCCAAGACCATTAAGCCCCGAGCCGAACTGCCAGCACCATCTACGTCAATTTCAGTTTTTTCCTGCGACATCCAATCAAAATCCCAAGCTAGAAATGCTCGTAACCCCCAGATGTAACTTGCACAATTTCTTGATTGTGATCAAGAAGCTGAACACCTGTGCCCTGTTTTATTACACCGATTTTGGTTACCAAAACCTTGTTCTCTTGGGCTATTTGTTGAATTTCCGGCTCGGCACTTTCACTGGCGGTAAACAATATCTGATAATCGTCACCACCTGACCAGATTTTGCTCGCAAGATCGGGGCTTTCGTTAATGATGGCTCGTGCGTTCGTCCCTATAGGAAGCTTTGGCTGAAAAAGTTCAATCAGAACGCCAGAAGCATCGGCAATATGACGAGCGTCCGCACCCAAGCCATCTGAGATATCGGCGGAAGCACTCGCAATGCCGTGCAACTGTTGTCCAAACGCACATGGAGGAACTGGCGCCTGATATGCTTTTTGCAGGTCAGATGGACAATCAACACCTGCCAACAGGGCCTCAAGTCCTAAAGCTGCGTTTCCTAATTCACCGGTAACATAAACTGAATCGCGAACTTTGGCGCCCGACCTCTTGATCATTTGGCCCGTAGGAACGAACCCCGCAACCGTCACGCTTATGGCCAACGGGCCGAGCGTTTTGGTTGTATCTCCGCCGCTCAAGCAACAGCCAAACTCTTGTTGAGCCACATCTAATCCGTGACAGAAGTTCTGAAGCCACTGATTTGTTGGTTCAGACGGCAGACTCAGCCCAACCCAATAGTGCTTTGGTGTGGCCCCTTTTGAGCAACAGTCCGACACGCTGACTGCAATAGCCTTGAAGGCCACAAGGTCAATTGGGTCCTCGGCACGGAAGTGAACACCTTCATTCAACACGTCTTTGGTAACTACAAGATCATAGCCGCTGGGAACGGCTGAGACGGAAGCATCATCTTTCAACGCCAAACCGTCTGGCCCAGCTAAAGGGGCAAAATACCGTTGGATTATATCAAATTCACCGGGCATGAGGCCCTTCTTGCTAGCTTCGAACTTGCTTTGCAATCTTATCAAGTACGCTGTTCACAAAGGCTGCTTCAGCATTCTCGTAGAACCCATGCACAACATCAACATACTCGTTGATGACCACGGCTGTTGGCACATCGATCCGCGCGCTTAATTCATAGCTGCCCGCACTAAGTGCCGCCATGAGGATTTTGTCGATACGATCAAGAGTCCAGCCCTGACTAAGATGGGCTTCAATAAGCTTGTTCCACTCGTCTCTGCGGTCCCAGGCGCCGATCAAGATATCTTTGAAAAGGTCTGCATCCGCAGCGACATATTGATCGCCTTCAATTTCAGCACCGAGTCGATGGCTTATATATTCTTCAGCTGTCTTGGCTGCATTTGGCTCATCAGCCATTGAAAGCTGATAAAACGCCTGAACAACAGCCAATCGGGCGGCACTTCTCGGGCCACCTTGTTTTGCAGGCTTTGTCTTGTTAGTAGCCATTACTCAATGGCTCCAAACTTACGTTTTAGTTCGGCCATTCGAATGGCTGCATTGGCCGCATCAGCACCTTTATTCTTTTCAGAGCGATTGGCTCTTGCCCAGGCCTGCTTCGAATCTTCCACCGTCAAAATGCCGTTGCCTACTGCAAGCAGGTCCTGCACCGCAAGGTCCTGCAACGCGCGCGCACTCTCACCGCAAACATAATCATAATGGCTTGTTTCACCACGGATAACACAACCAAGCGCGACATAGCCGTCGTAATAGGCGGCATCGCCGGCGTCAGCCATGGAAATCGCGGCGGGAATTTCTAACGCACCAGGAACATCAATGCGTTCCCAAGTGCCGCCTGCAGCTTCAACGGCCTCGATAGCACCAGCAACAAGCTCATCAGCGAGTTCCTCGTAAAAGCGCGCTTCTACAATCAAAATATGGGGATTAGCCATTTCGGCTCCAATCTATTAACGCCACAAAAGTGGATCAGTTGGGGATTTGGCGCTGTTCTACAACGTCTAGGCCATAGCCTTCAAGCCCAACAATATGGCTTGGCGAATTTGTCAGCAATATCATGTGTCGCACGCCCAGTTCACGCAGGATTTGGGCGCCAATGCCGTAATCCTTCAATGTGCCCTGCCCTTTATTCTTTGAGGCTGCCTCTTCGACTTTTGACGGTCGCATCCCAACCAGTCCAGGAAAGAGCACCACAACGCCCGCCCCGGCATCCTCGATAGCTTTCATCGCGCGCTGTAATTGGCCGGTGCGTGGGTGGTCCATCCCCAAGATATCCTCAAACGGATTAAGCGAATGCATCCGCACACAAACTGGATTGTCAGGTGTAATATCACCAAGAGACAGAGCAACTGTTTCGCGTTGATCGGCAGTCGATTGAAATACTGTGACGCGCCATTCTTTTCCGCTCTGGCGTTTCAGCGCGCTTTCTCTGACTTTTTCTACGAGAACGTCATTTTTGAGCCTATATGCTATCAGGTCCCTGATAGTCGCGACTTTGAGATCATGCTTTTTCGCGAATTCTACAAGCTCTGGCAGCCGCGCCATTGTGCCGTCTTCATTCATGATCTCGCAAATAACCGCCGATGGATTTAGTCCGGCCAGCCGCGATATATCGACAGAAGCTTCTGTATGTCCTGCCCGCACCAAAACTCCGCCATCACGGGCGATAAGGGGAAATACATGTCCTGGCGTTGCCAAATCTTCCTTGCCTTTGGACGCATCAATTGCAACTGCGATTGTGTGGGCCCGGTCGGCCGCCGAAATACCTGTGGTAACACCCGTTTTTGCTTCAATGGCCACAGTGAAAGCCGTCTGATGGCGCGCTTGGTTGTTGGTGCTCATCAGGGGCAACTCAAGCTCTTCCACTCGACGCCGGCTCAATGGCAAACAAATCAGACCACGGCCATACTTTGCCATGAAGTTGATTGCATCGGGCGTCGCCATTTGTGCTGGAATAATGAGATCGCCTTCATTTTCGCGGTCTTCATCGTCAACCAAGATAAACATGCGCCCATTGCGCGCATCTTCAATCACATCTTCGATGCTGGCCAAAAACTGATGGGGCATAAATTTATCCTTGGTTCTGCAGGCGCGCCACATATCGGGCGAGAACATCAAACTCGATGTTAACTTTGTCGCCCGTTGCACTTTTGCGGAAGCTTGTCACTTCTTGTGTATGCGGAATGAGATTGATCGAAAAAAGGCATTCGTTGTCACTGTCCTCGACACCGTTAACTGTCAGCGAAGCGCCGTCAACACAGACGCTGCCCTTCTCAGCAACCAAATGGCGGTGTTCAGCTGGAATTGAGACGTCCATCTTAATGGATCCGCCGACGGCTTCAAATGCGGCAATCTGCCCTACGCAATCCACGTGCCCCGTAACGATATGGCCACCAAGTTCATCGCCCAGTTTCAAGGAGCGCTCCAAGTTAATCTCTGACCCTTCGGCCCAATCGGAAAGACTGGTCACCCTTAACGACTCTTGGGAAACATCGACTGAAAAACTGTTCGGCGTTTTCTCAACAACGGTCAGACATACCCCGCCGCAGGCGATCGAAGCCCCGATGTCGACAGTATCCATATTGAATGCCGTAGAAATTACGAATCTACGGTCAGCATTATTGATGACCTTGGAGATTTTTCCAACGTCCGTAACTATTCCGGTAAACATGGCCTTGGGTTACTCCGACTTAACGTAGGATGCAAGCATATCAGGTCCCAGTCGCCTGATTTTCCTGAGGGTGAAATGGGGCGCACCGGCCAACTTGGCAAGTCCTAAATCGTGAATAGCGGATATGCCGTCGCGTCCGATGAATTTGCCAGCTGAAAATACTTCCAGGCAATCTACCAGGCCGGCCTTCAGGAAACTGGCTGCAACCCGGCCTCCGCCCTCTATCAGAACAGAGTTAATTCCCTTGCTTGCCAAGTCGTTTGCAACTTCTGTCACTTTATGCGGGTTAACGTCGCTTTCCGATGAGTAGGTTATGGTTTGAATACCGTTTTTCAGCACCTTGGCTTCATTTGATATACGACCGGAACCGTCCAACACCAGTCTAACAGGGTCCCGTCCATCCACGCCGTTCAAGCGGCAGGTTAAGGTGGGGTTATCGGCCAAGACAGTTCCTGATCCCACAAGAATAGCGTCGTGCGTGGCCCTAAGGCGGTGTCCCATTTGCCGTGCCGCCGACCCCGTGATCCATTGGCTTTCGCCATTGGCAAGCGCAATTCGGCCATCCAGCGAGGTTGCTGTCTTCAGGGTAAATGAGGTCCTGTCCAGGTGAATGCGCCTGAAAAACGCTGCGTTTAATAAGTCGGCTTCTGCCTTCACTACTCCGCAAGTTACTTCAATTCCGGCGCGCTCTATAATGCTGATCCCCTTTCCACTCACACGGGGGTCGGGATCAAGCGTGGCGACAACAACACGTGCAACCCCGGCAGCAACAAGTGCCTCCGCACACGGGCCGGTCTGGCCGGTGTGTGCGCAAGGCTCCAGCGTCACATAAGCAACCGCGCCTCGCGCTCTATCTTTTGCTTCTGACAAGGCCATTGTTTCGGCATGTGGCCGGCCACCGGGCTGGGTCCAGCCGCGACCTACAACAATGCCTTCATTAACCAGAACACACCCCACCGACGGGTTAGGTGCTACTTGGCCTAAGCCACGCCTGGCCAAACTAAGGGCAGCCCGCATCCAGCGATTATCTTGCGCATCAATGCGGGTCAAACATCAGTCCTCAGAATAATGGTCCTCGGGTCCTGTCATTTTGCCGAGGAATTTTTCAAAATCGGAAGCTTCACGGAAGTTACGATAAACAGACGCGTATCGGACGTAAGCCACCTGATCGAGGCTTTCCAATCCCTCCATAATCAGACGGCCGACATGTTCGGAGTCGATTTCACTTTCACCCATTGATTCGAGGCGGCGAACAATTCCGTTCACCATTCTTTCAACCTGCTCAGGGTCTACAGGTCGTTTGCGCAGCGCAATGTCCAAGGAACGCTCCAGTTTGTCACGTTCAAATGGCACCTTGCGGCCGCTTTTCTTGACAATCGTGAGTTCTCTAAGTTGAACCCGTTCAAATGTGGTAAATCGTGCGCCACAAGCAGGACAATATCGCCGACGCCTGATGGCGGCCTTGTCCTCTGATGGACGGCTGTCCTTTACTTGGGTATCTTCGTTCTGACAAAACGGACAACGCATCTGCTAAAAGCCCCCTATTCCCCGAAATCTAATCTTTACTCTTTTTTAGCCAGTTACCGGCTTTTGTTTCCTATCATCCCCCGTAGATGGGAAAACGGCTGCAGAGCTCCATTACCTGCTCTCTTACCTTTGCTTCTGCCACAGAATTGTCCTCTGGGTTTGCTGCCAACCCATCGATAACTGTCGTTATCATATCCGCAATCGCGATGAATTCAGCTTCGGCGAAGCCTCGTGTCGTTCCTGCAGGCGTACCCAAGCGAATACCAGATGTGATAAATGGCTTTTCTGGATCAAATGGCACACCATTTTTATTGCAGGTCATGTGCGCTCGCTCGAGTGCCTCATCAGCCGCTTTCCCAGTGATGCCCTTCGGACGCAGGTCGACTAATACAACGTGTGTATCAGTGCCGCCGGAAACAATATCAAAACCGTTTTCAAGAAGCCTGTTCGCTAGTGCCTGAGCATTGCGGACCACTTGGGCCGAGTATTCCTTGAATTCTGGCCGAAGCGCCTCCCCAAAGGCGATAGCCTTCGCTGCAATCACATGCATCAGCGGGCCACCCTGCAGACCAGGGAAGACTGCCGAGTTAATCTTTTTGGCAATAGCCTCATCATTGGTCAAAACCATCCCGCCACGAGGCCCGCGCAATGTTTTGTGGGTAGTAGTGGTCACTACGTGAGCGTGCTCCAGAGGATTGGGGTGCACACCCCCAGCGACCAAGCCGGAAAAATGCGCCATGTCCACCAGAAAAGTAGCCCCAACACTGTCGGCAATCTCGCGGAACTTGGCAAAATCAATAATGCGCGGATATGCGGAACCACCGGCGATGATAAGTGTAGGTTTGTGCTTTTCAGCCAACGAGCGCACTTCGTCAAAGTCAATCAAGGCGTCTTCTTTTCGGACCCCATACTGAATAGCATTGAACCATTTTCCTGACTGTGCAGGAGGCGCGCCGTGAGTCAGGTGACCGCCCGCATCCAATGACATTCCCAATATCGTATCGCCCGGTTCAGTGAGTGCAAGCATCACCGCACCGTTGGCTTGCGCACCTGAATGCGGCTGAACATTCACGAAACCCGCATCATAAAGTGCTTTGGCCCTTTCGATCGCGAGGCTTTCCGCAATGTCAACATGGTGGCAGCCTTGGTAGTACCGACGACCAGGATACCCTTCTGCATACTTGTTTGTCAGAACCGAGCCCTGTGCTTCCATTACTGCCGCAGACACGATGTTTTCCGAGGCAATCAGTTCGATTTGATTTTGCTGACGTTCCAACTCACCCGACAGCGAAGCCTGCAAGTCCGGGTCAGTTTCTGCTACTGAAGCTGTGAAAAAGCCTTCTTGAGTAAATGTGCTCATAAAAAATCTGTTCCTAAACTCGCTAAAACCCTAGGCGGAGCCTAATTTCGCGACGCGGCGTTCGTGCCGGCCGCCTTCAAATTCTGTTGTGAGAAACTCGTTCAAACAGTCGAGCGCTGTCTCAAGGCCGACAATTCTTGCACCAAGCGACAAAACATTTGCGTCATTATGCTGGCGAGCCAACCGGGCAGTTAACCCAGAATGGCATACAGCGGCGCGAACCGCGGGATTGCGATTCGCCGCTATGGAAATGCCTATGCCAGACCCGCAAATCAGGACCCCTTTTTCGGCTGACCCTTTTTCGATCTCGCTGGCTAACGCAGCACCATAGTCAGGATAATCGACGGATTCTGCGCTGTTCGCACCAAGGTCAAGGACCTCAAAGCCCTGTGCTTGAAGAACTTTCTTAAACTCTTCCTTGAGATCAAAACCACCGTGATCACAAGCAATAACAATTGATTTTTCTGACACAAAAACCCCTTCGAGATTCGAAAAATGCCATCAATTAAGCGGCAAAAATCAGCTCGCGAAAAACTGTGTTTGGTCTTATCACAGGAAAGAGGCCAACCCAAGCCGGTATTGGATCATTTTGTGCCCAACTCGACAAATTTTCGAAGATGTTGCGATTTCGAATGTCGAGTACCTAAACCTCAAAACCGCGTTTTGGCAACGGCTGAGGGTCTTCTTTTGACATTACATAATTGAGTTTGCGGACCGCCAAGGCTTCAAGGTCAGCTTTGTTGGCTTTCGGGTCGCCAACAATTGACACTTCACGTCCGGTGTCTTCGCAAACGGCACAGACTTTGACGAAATTGCCAACCGGTATGAATTCAATAATGATATTTTTAGGTAGAGGCATTTTGCCTAGGCCACAGCCCGCCTGAGATTTAATCGACCCCAAACATCAGTTAATGCTTCGATTAAAGTGTCCATTGACTTGTCGTCGTGTAACGGGCCGGGCGTAAAGCGAAGACGCTCAGTGCCTTTTGGCACAGTCGGATAATTGATGGGCTGAACATAAACACCATATTCATCCAGCAGCAGATCTGAAACTTCCTTGCACAATACGGGGTCACCGACAAACAGAGGCACGATATGACTGGCGCTATCCATAACCGGCAAATTAGCAGACTTCATAAGCTGCTTTAGCTTTTCCGCTCGCTGCTGTTGCGCATCACGCTCAACACTGCTTGTTCTTAAGTGACGCACACTTGCAAGTACGCCGGCAGCCAAAACCGGGCTCAGGGCTGTTGTGAAGATAAACCCGGAGGCATAACTTCTCACAACGTCAACGAGCGCCTTCGAGGCAGCAATATAGCCACCCATAACACCAAAGGCTTTTCCAAGCGTGCCTTCAATAATTGTAATGCGGTCTGCCACGCCGTCCCGTTCCGCAACACCGCCACCTTGGTGGCCGTACATCCCTACAGCGTGAACTTCGTCAAGGTATGTCATCGCGCCGTACTTATCAGCCAAGTCACAAATGGCCTTGATGGGGGCAATGTCCCCGTCCATTGAATAAACGGACTCAAAAGCAATGATCTTTGGCACGTCTGGATCTGCTGCAGCCAGTAACTCTTCAAGGTGGTCAATATCGTTGTGGCGGAAGATATGCTTTTGCGCCCCGCTACTGCGAATACCTTGAATCATGGAAGCATGGTTCAGTTCATCTGAGAAGAACACGCAACCAGGCAGGAGTTTAGCGACTGTTGACAAAGTGGCTTCGTTGGAAATGTAACCGGAAGTAAACAACAAGGCCGCTTCTTTACCATGCAAATCAGCCAGTTCTTGCTCAAGCAATACGTGGTAATGATTATTGCCTGAGATGTTGCGTGTACCACCAGCACCGGCACCGGTCTCGTCCAAAGCTTTGTGCATGGCTTCAATTACTTTGGGATGCTGACCCATTCCCAAATAGTCATTGCTGCACCAAACGGTAATGGACTTTGTATTGTCGCCACTGTCATGGCGATGGGCACGCGGAAAGTTTCCCTTCTCGCGTGTTATGTCAGCAAATACACGGTAGCGACCTTCATCACGAATTGCTTCGATCGCGTCCGCAAATATCTTGTCATAATCCATCTGACAGTCCGGTTGACTTGTTTGGCCCAGGTCAAAAACGCAACGCTATACAAATCTTATATAGGCAACGCTGCGCTGCTAACTAGCCTATAATTGCACCAGTCGTCCAGCAACGAAATTGTCGCAGGTCAATTTTCAACAGCTTTTTAGCATAAAGCCATTAATCAACCGTGAATAACAGACAGTAATGTCGATCTAATTAATCGATGTTTTCTCTTACAAACCGAAATGGATTTTGTCTGACCAGAATCTCTCCAGGTTACGCAGGTTTTTGCGCAAATGTTTGAGTTCGTCCTGAGAAGTGAGGTCGTCTCTCATCAATTCCTGCAGATGCTGAACATAGAGTTGGTCGATCAAATCTCGGATTTCGTACCCCTGATCAGTCAACGAAATGCGAACAGCACGACGATCATAGTCAGACCGTTCGTGCCTTAGATAACCCATTTCAACGAGTTTCTTCAAATTGTACGACACATTGGAACCTTGATAGTACCCACGAGTTTTCAACTCGCCTGCGGTCATTTCGTTCTCGCCAATATTGTGTAAAAGCAAGGCTTGAACAGGGTTTAAGTCGTTTCTGCCAATTTGCTCCAGGTGATTTTTCAGCACGTCCAACAAACGCCTGTGCAGCCTTTCTACAAGCGACAGTATGTCGAGAAATAGAAATTTTGGGTCGTTAAAATCGTAACCATTCATGGGTCATAGCCCTTTTTACAAGAATTTTGCCTGATAATTGATTCAACAAACTGCTTTGCTCATAAAATTTACGCAATTTTTCGTCGAATCTCTCAATTGGCAGTTTGTGGCAGAACCCCTAACGCTTCGTTAATGCTAAAATTCGTTCTAAATTGTTGCTTTTTGAAGCCACACCATGAAAAACGATGGTATTAGCAGTTTCTTCGCAGTTAGGGCTTATTATGACACGGACTTTCCCAAACACCCGCCTACGGCGCACACGTGCAAAGAATTGGTCAAGACGCCTTTTTCAGGAAAACTGTATCACCCCTGATGACCTGATCTGGCCCATCTTTATTTGCGAGGGATCGTCTCATTCCGAGCCTGTAAGCTCCATGCCCGGCGTGTCTCGCCTCAGTATCGACTTGGCCGTACAAGCAGCCAAAGAAGCGTATTCGGTCGGCATACCGTGTTTGGCGCTTTTTCCGTCGACACCCAACGACAAGCGCTCAGAGCGCGGCGACGAAGCACTAAATGCCGACAATTTGATTAACCGAGCTCTGTCTGAAATTAAAAGCGCTGTACCGGATATTGGTCTTCTGGCCGACGTTGCATTGGACCCATACACAAGCCATGGCCAAGACGGTCTGGTGGAAAATGGCAAGGTCTTGAACGATGAAACAGTGGGTGTCTTGGTACAGCAGGCGGTCGTACAAGCCCAAAATGGAGCTGACATCATTGCACCTTCAGACATGATGGACGGACGCATTGGAGCGATTAGAAACGAGCTGGACAAAGCTGGTTTCCAAGAGGTCCAGATCATGGCGTACGCGGCAAAATATGCATCAGGCTTCTATGGTCCCTTCAGGGATGCAGTTGGTAGTGGCGGCGTACTCAAAGGTGATAAGAAAACCTATCAGATGGACCCTGCCAACAGGCTTGAAGCACTGCAGGAGGTTGCGTTGGATCTTCAGGAAGGCGCCGACAGTGTGATGGTCAAACCCGGAATGCCTTATCTGGACATAATACGGGAAGTGAAGGACCAATTCGCCGTGCCGACGTTCGCTTATCAAGTATCAGGCGAATACGCCATGTTAATGGCTGCTGCTCAAAATGGCTGGCTCGACGAACAGACTGTAATGTTGGAGTCTCTACTTTCGTTTAAGCGTGCCGGCGCGGACGGCGTGCTTTCTTACTTTGCATTGCAGGCAGCCAAAGTATTGAACAGCTGATTATTCGCCCTGCTCGGTCTCATCACCCTCACTCGGAATGGGAAACTCAACCATCATGTGAGTGATGTTCTGTGTGGGTGTACCAACCTCCCACCTCACGCCAAACTCTGTGGGGTCATAGTACACAGGTAAATTAATGCCGCTTTTTGCGCGTCGGCGACAATCTTCGCGGAATTTCTTTTGTGCAACAGGGCTCCAGGCCCGAAAGCTACCCTCTGATAAGGGCGTTTCATCCAACCAGTATAACTCTGCGCTTTCATTGCATTGTGCACTAAGGCCGATCCACATTTTTTTGTCACGCAATAGGTCAAAATTCAGCACGAGGAAAAAATGCGTAGCCCCATCCTTCACAAAGGCCAAGTGACCATCCCTATCCAGATGGCGGTAGCCTTTCACCATTCTTGCCGCGTGTCTCCAGGTATGCGGAGGGCGCCCATAAAATTCAAAGACCTGAAAATAACTGCCGGATACTGGCTCAAGAACAGCTTCCCCAACAGGCCTTGCCACTGCAATTCCAGTGTCGTCTTGCATCATCATAAGGGCTGCAATAAACGCGGCTGACAACATCAATAAGTCTCCCAGGTTCTGTGAACCACTTTAACTCTATTAGTAGCAGCGTCAAATGAAGCTGGCATTAACGTTTTTCGCGCACCAGGGACTTAATAATGCCGCGGAGTGTTTGAACCTCTTGGGAAGAGAAATCAGCGTTCAGCACCAAATTCCTAAGCGTCCGTTTTTGATTGGCCGCTCGATCTTCGCTACGAAAATAGCCGCGAGCAGCCAGCTCGGCGCTAAGGTGTTGATGAAGCCCTTCAATTTCTTCCGATGTCGCCAAACCTTCTGGATGCGCAGTCAATTCTGCAGGCGTTGGATCGTCAAACTGGAACAACTCGTAGGCGACCAGAATAACAGCTTGTGCCAGGTTCAAACTGCCGAAGGATGGGTTTACTGGCGCCGTCACAATCTTGTGGGCATGCGCGACATCGTCATTTGAAAGACCTGACGCTTCCCGACCAAAAAGAAAAGCTGCCTGCTGGCTGTTTTGTTGCAGTATCGAGACTTCGCTGGCTGCCTGACGTGGTGTGACTACAGCCTTGGCCATATCGCGTGTCCGTACGGTCGTGGCATAAACACGGTGGCAATCAGCTATTGCTTCAGCCACCGTGTCAAAAACTTTTGCCTGGTCCAAGACTTGATCTGCGCCAGATGCAGCAGGTCCGGCCGTTGGGTTGGGCCAGCCGTCTCTTGGAGCGACCAGACGAAGGTCAGTTAACCCAAAATTGAGCATTGCTCTCGCAGTCTTACCGATATTCTCGCCAAGTTGCGGCTGAACCAGGACTATAGCCGGAGAGATCATCTCTAGTCAGCCTTGCGCCACGTAGTGCCAGACGGTCCATCTTCAAGAATCACACCATGGTTTATGAGTCGGTCCCTGATTCTATCTGATTCGGCAAAGTCTTTGTGGCGCTTTGCCGTAGAGCGGGCTTCGATAAGCGCTTCGATCTCATCAACGGTAATGCCATCCGGGGTATCTCCCCTGAACCATGCGGAACTGTCTTGTGTCAAAAGGCCCATAAACTGCGCTGCAGCTTTTAACTCAGCTGCTGTTTCTTTGGCAGCCAGAGCGTCGATAGCTGCAATGGCTTTTGGCGTATTCAAATCGTCCGACAGTGCTTCAACAACCGATGCAGGAACAGTTTCTGCAGCCTGAACACCATCCACAAGGCGGTACCAACGGTCCAGACGACGTTTTTGTTCCGCAACAGTGGCCAGAGAAAAGTCAACCGGTTGACGGTAGTGTGCAGTTAGCAGTGACAGTCGCAATGCCTCACCCGGATGATCCTGCACTAGGTCATGAACAGTATGAAAATTGCCCAGAGATTTAGACATCTTCTCGCCGTCAACGGTCAGATAACCATTGTGCATCCAGTATCTAACAAATTGTTTGCCATCGTTTGCACATTCGCTTTGGGCGATTTCATTCTCATGGTGGGGAAAAATCAGGTCCTGCCCACCACCATGAATGTCGATTGTTTCGCCCATATGCTTCTCAATCATGCATGAGCATTCCAGATGCCAACCTGGGCGACCGCGTCCCCAAGGGCTGCCCCAACCTGGTTGGTCATCGCTTGAAGGCTTCCACAACACAAAATCTGCCGGGTCTTTTTTATACGGGGCAACCTCAACGCGGGCACCAGCTACCAACTCGTCTCGTGAATGCCCGGACAATCGACCATAATTGTCCATAGAAGGCACATGGAACATGACATGGCCTTCAGCCTCATACGCATGACCTTTGTCGATAAGCGTGCGCATCATCTTGATCATTTCGGGCAAGTGCTCAGTAGCACGAGGAGTTCGGCTTGGCGGCAAGGCATTCAGCATCGCCATGTCTTCAGTGTAAACTTTCTCGTACCGGCGTGAGATGGTTCTGATGGAAGTGCCCTCTTCCGCTGCACGGTTCATGATTTTATCGTCAATATCCGTGAAATTACGCGAATACGTCACCCGCTCTTCACCGTACACAAGCTTGAGCAAGCGGAAAAGAACGTCAAAGACAACTACCGGACGCGCGTTGCCGATGTGGGCATAGTCGTAGACCGTTGGCCCACACACATACATTCGAACATTAGAGGGGTCTAACGGCTCAAACAGCTGCTTTGCGCGAGCTATAGTGTTGTACAGGTAAATATCGGCCATAAATTTAACCGTTCAATCGTTCCAGCACTCGGTCACGACCGATCAGAGGCAACAAAACACCCATGTCTGGGCCGTGGTCTTGACCGGTGATTGCTTGGCGCAACGGCATAAACAAAGCCCTGCCCTTCACACCCAGCTGTTCTTTGATGCTGGACGTCCAGTTTCCCCAGGTGTCCGCTGTGATCGCGCCCTCAGGCAACAGCTCCCTAACTTTTGCAATGTGCTCAGGGTCTTCAATTTTTGGAACCACTGGCCCCTCAACAATTGCCTGCCAATCTGAAACATCAGACAGTTTCGCAAGGTTTGGTTGCACAACGTTCCAAAATTCTTCGGTCACACCGGCAAGACGGTCTGCAACTTCACTAAATGGCGTCATGTGAAGAATTTTTGCATTCAGAACGTCGAGGTCGGCCGGATCTAGTTTAGCTGTTGAACGGCTAAATTTGCCAAAATCAAAACCTTCAATCAGCGGACCCGCCGAAACGAATGGTTCAATCGGCTCGCTGGTTCCAACCCGGGCCATAAGGGAAACCACTGACATGGCTTCCAAGCCAGATGTCTCGCGGTATTCTTCGATAGACATAGCACCGTGTCGCTTGGAGAGGCCCTCACCGCCTTTGCCTGTCATGAGCGCAAAGTGTGCCATTTCTGGAGCTTTGCCGCCAACAGCTTCGAAAATTTGAACCTGAACCGCCGAGTTGGTTACGTGATCTTCACCCCGGACAATGTGCGTTATGCCAAAATCAACATCGTCTACAACGCTTGGCAGTGTGTAAAGAAAACTGCCGTCTTCACGGATCAAAATCGGATCAGATAGTGCAGCAAGGTCAATGGACACGTCGCCACGGATCAGATCTACCCAATCTACTCGTGCGGGTGTATCCAGCTTAAAACGCCAGTGTGGTTTGCGACCTTCAGCTTCCAGACCTGCGCGTTCTTCCTCCGACAATTCAAGTGCCGCCCTGTCATAAACAGGCGGCATACCGCGACCCATTTGGATTTTACGCTTCATGTCCAATTCGTCAGCGGTTTCATAGCAAGGATACAAGCGTCCTTCCGACTTCAGTTTTTCCACAACCTCATTGTAGCGATCAAAACGCTCGCTTTGACGGAAGGTTTCATCCCACTCAAGGCCCAGCCAGGTCAGGTCTGCCTTGATTGCGTCCTCGTTTTCCTTGGTAGACCGCTCGAGGTCGGTATCATCAATTCGTAGGACAAAATCCCCACCCTGTTGGCGCGCAAACAGCCAGTTCACGAGCGCAGCCCGAATATTGCCAACATGTAATTTACCCGTAGGAGACGGGGCAAAACGTACTTTTACAGTCATTATCAGTTCCAGTTGTCAATCAGGTGCGCGCGCTTCTAAATCCGTTTGTGATCGGATAGCGGCGATCGCGGCCAAAATTTTTGCGGGTTATCTTCACACCCGGAGGCGCCTGACGCCTTTTGTATTCCGCGATGTACAGCAGGTGTTCAATTCTTGCAACGGTTGATGCGTCGTGTCCTCTGGCCACGACATCCGCCACAGACATTTCTTCGTCCACCAGACATTTCAGCATGTCGTCCAATTCATCGTATGGCGGAAGGCTGTCTTCGTCTTTTTGGTCTTCGCGCAGCTCTGCTGTTGGCGGCTTGGTAATAATGTTATCCGGAACAACCTCGCCTCCTGGACCCAATGCGCCCTGGGGAACGACATTATTTCTCCAGCGGGACAAAGCGAAGACTTCTGTTTTGTACAGGTCTTTCAATGCGTTATAGCCGCCACACATATCACCGTACAAAGTTGCGTAACCGACAGATACTTCAGACTTGTTGCCCGTTGTTAAAACCATCTTGCCGAATTTATTAGATATAGACATCAAGGCCAGACCACGAAGCCTCGATTGGATGTTCTCTTCCGTTGTGTCTGGCTCTGTTTCTGCAAAAGCGTCTTTGAGCATCTCGTCAAAGGCTTCCACGCCTGTGGCAATTGCAATCACATCATACTGCACACCAAGCGCTTTTGCGCATTGCTCAGCGTCACCCAGGCTTTCTCCCGAGGTGTAGCGTGACGGCATCATGATGCACTGGACTTTATCCGGACCTAGCGCATCAACAGCAACTGCGGCGGACAAGGCGCTGTCAATACCCCCCGAAAGGCCAAGCACCACGCCCGGGAAACGATTTTTACGGACATAATCACCAAGGCCCAACACCATGGCCTGATACATGCCTTCTTGAGTATCAGGTGCGTAACCCTGATGTCTGCTGTCACAGACCCATCCATCAGCAGTTCGCGTCCAACTAGTTAGATACTCTTCTTCAAAAAATGCGTCTAATTCCACGGGGATAGAGCCGTCGGCAGCCATAACGTAACTCGCACCTTCGAACACTAGCTCGTCCTGGCCGCAGACTTGGTTACAGAATATGAGTGGCAGTCCACTCTCAGATACGCGGTTAGAAGAATAGCGCTTCCGTTCCGTGTGTTTACCGAGTTCGTATGGGCTGCAAGTAGGCACTAGCAAAATGTCCGCGCCAGCAGACGCCAAACTAGCAGTGCAGTCTGGATACCACATATCCTCGCAAATCATGACGCCAAGCTTGATGCCCCTAAACACCATTGGAGTTGGTGGGGTTCCCGCATCAAAAACGCGGATTTCATCAAATACCCCATAATTAGGAAGATTGTGCTTAAATCGAAGCTCGCGAACTTCGCCCCCCTCGAGCAAAACCACAGCGTTGCGAAGGTTTTCGCCGTCCTGCCAAGGAGAACCCACCAACAATCCCGGTGCGCCTTCTTCGGCCGTGATTTCAGCAAGGGCAGCAACCGCTTGCATCGCGGTGCGGACAAAAAATGGCTTTAGCACCAAATCCTCGAGCGGATAGCCCGTCACCGAGAGTTCAGGCGTCAAGACCAAGTCAGCCCCTTGTATCATTGCACGTGCATATGCCGCCGCAATCTGCTCACAGTTGGCAGCAACCGCCCCGACGGTCGGGTTAAGCTGTGCCATATATATGGAAATAGAGTCGCTCATGGGCCGCTTGTACCCTTCTTACATTGAGCAGACAAGACAAGAAAAGGTGGCCGCAGCCACCTTGGAATTACCAACCGATTCTAAGCAGCTTCAGTGCCAGAAAGAGCCTCTCTCTCTTCTTTCAGGGCTTCAGCCAGCAAGAACGCAAGTTCAATAGCCTGATTGGCGTTCAAACGAGGATCACAGTGCGTATGATACCGCGATGAAAGGCCATCTTCGGTTATTGCAGCTGCACCGCCTGTGCATTCGGTAACATTTTGACCTGTCAATTCCAGGTGAATCCCGCCGGCATAGGTGCCTTCGGCTTTATGCACAGCAAAAACTCGTTTCACTTCTTGCAAAATCCGCTCAAACGGGCGTGTTTTCAGGCCATTGGTCGCCGATAGTGTGTTGCCGTGCATCGGGTCACACGACCAAACAACGTGGCGACCTTCCGATTTAACTTTCCGCAATAGAGTCGGAAGATAGGTTTCAACCTTTTCAGCCCCAAACCGCGTGATCAAGGTAAGTCGACCAAGCTCATTGGAAGGGTTTAAAATGTCGATCAAGCGGATCAAATCGTCAGGGTCGGTCGTCGGACCAACTTTCGAAGCGATAGGATTGGAAACACCGCGAAGAAACTCAAGGTGCGCACCATCAGTTTGACGTGTTCTGTCCCCGACCCACAACATATGAGCAGAGGTGTCGTACCAGTCACCAGACGTACTGTCCACGCGTGTCAGAGCTTGCTCGTAACCCAGAAGCAGAGCTTCGTGGGATGTGTAGAAGTCTGTGCCCTGCAACTGGCGTACTTCGCCAGGGTTGATACCGCAAGCTTCCATGAAGGACAGCGCCTCTCCAATGCGATCTGCAAGTTCCTGATAGCGCTCCCCTGCTCCGCTCTGCGTCACGAAATCCAGGTTCCATTTGTGCACAGACAATAAGTTAGCATAGCCACCTTGCGCAAATGCACGCAGCAGATTGAGTGTTGCTGCTGCTTGGCTGTAGGCCCGCAACATTCTGCGCGGATCAGGTATCCTTGCGTCTGCTTCAAACCTGATGCCGTTGATGATGTCACCGCGGTAGCTTGGCAGTTCAACACCATCTTTTACCTCGACATCGCTTGAGCGTGGCTTAGCAAATTGTCCTGCTAAACGGCCTACTTTCACGACCGGACAGCTGGCAGCGAAAGTAAGAACAACTGCCATTTGCAACAAAACACGAAATGTGTCGCGAATGTTGTTGGGATGAAACTCAGCGAAACTCTCCGCGCAATCACCACCTTGCAACAAAAATGCTTTGCCGGCCGACACATCAGCCAGCTGAGCTTTCAGGTTTCGAGCCTCACCCGCAAAAACAAGTGGCGGATAGCTTGAGAGCTCTTCTTCCACCTGTTTCAGTTCATTTTGGTCTGGATAGGAGGGCACTTGCACAATTGGCATGTTTCTCCAGCTATCAGGGCGCCATTCACTCATCACACTACCTTTTGATCTCGACCGAGACTTTCCAAATATTTCAAGAACGCAGAAAATTGCGCAATTTCTGTAGCTATTAAACCTACCCTATCTCGAGCGCAAGCGTAAAGAGGCCCAAGGCTGTGAAGAAATCAATTTTTATTGCGGAAATGGGAATTCTGGCGGCGTTTTGGGGGTGGGTCTCCACTGGATGGCCTTTCGCATTAGGTGCGGAATCAACATGTACAGAGGCATTCTGAGATAATGACTTCGAATATATAAGTAGCCCTTGCCAATAAAGGATGACCAGTTGTCACGCAGTTTGTTGAGCATCGCGAACTTCAGTGCAGGATATCGCCAACTGGCTCTTAGCTCAGTCGACAGATGTTTAGCCTCGGTTTGATCAAAAACGTGACCCACCATCCACAACCCAAGCGCCACCGACATTTGTGCACCAACCTCACGGGCACGAAAAACAAGCGTACTCTTTTCATCCTCAGTGAGCTCGGTAAACAAAAAATACTGTTCCACCAAGGTTCGGGCGGGCGTGTCCAAAGCGCCATCCGCATAAGCGTGAACGGCAGAATGAATGATTTGGTCTACCGGACTAAATACTTTCAGATTACCTGTATTCAACTCATGCGCTTCGGAGAACATTTTTGCTTCGTCAACTGTGTTTCTCGCCGTTATTGGCAACAATGCATGATGGACATCAATGACTGTGCCGCGGCTTTTGTGCCGCAACGGTGGCAACTCGTGCATGTGTTGCCTGTAGTATTGCTGGTCATACTCATTGTTTGTTTGGTCGTCAGGCTGCCAACCTGCGCATAACAAATGCTGCTCTATTTCTTGCAAGTCATTCGGTCGAACAAGAATATCCAAATCACTTACACGCCTGCCCAATGACGCCCTACCACTACTCGCAACATATGCGCCGCCCTTAAGCACAACAACAGGCAGATCAAGGCCAGCTAAAGCACGCTCCACACGATTCATCTCATACGTCAGCATGGTATGATCATGTGCCGCCCGCAGCTTTGCATTACTGAAAACATCGGCCATCCCTGATGACCCAGAACTGTGACAGTGGAAAGCCATTTGACCAAGGATGTGATTTGCATCGGCAAATCTGATCAGATCAATTCGATCCATTACCCCTTTTGGCAACGGCTGCAGCCCAACAATTATTCTTAATGCATCTTTGATCATGAAGGCCCCTCGCCAGCGAGTTGCTCAACCAGTTGCACGCTTTGCTCCGTCGTACCATACGTTATTTCGAAAGTTTGAGCTGCTTTCACCATAGAAACTATCGCCTTGTAGGCCGGTTCACCAAGCAAAGAGTAATTTGTAGAGGCCGCCACCAGTCGCATAATGGCTTCTGCTGGATTCAGTCGCCGCGCCAACGGCTGGGCTCCGGCCTGAAAGTTCGGGAATAAGATTAGTTTAACAGGTGCTGATGCATTGTTCTCTGCAAGGCTTTCCGCAGCAACACGAGCATAGGCAATGTCCCCTTTTGGCGTGTCGCTGATCACGTCACTCACGCGATCTGCGCCCAACAACTCACGCACAATTGGAATGCTCTGTTGTTTTAACGAAATTGGTCTCGGGTAGGCCCTTACGTCCGCTGAGTCCAAGTCCAACAATGCAAACTCATCCGAAAACAGAGAATAACCTTCGCTGTGCAGCGCCGCTGCCAAAGTACTTTTGCCGCCCCCGGATGCGGCGCTCATCATAATTGCAGAACCATTTTTGGCCACGACACCCGCATGAATGGTTACGAAGCGACAAGTTTTCAGGGCTACAGAAAGGTTTAAACCCATCTCAAAGCCAAGTGGCGCCATGGATTCGGGCAAAGGCACGGCAGGAACATGAAAGCCAGGGTCTGGTGAAATCTGCGGGCGAATGAACCTTCGGAACACATTTGGTGCCTTTAGGCGCAACATGATTTCAGTTACATCGTCTGGGTCAAGTGATGCTTGGCACTCAGGGTACATACCAATCAGGTGCGGTAGCAAGTGGCGTGCCGGCCCTTTGATCAAGTGAGAAAATGGCCCAAGCCGCAAGGTAAAGCTGCCCCGCTTCAGCGCCCTATTCAGGTCTGTGCTGTTCAGGTCTTTAACTGTTTTGTGCATCAAGGCTAACCGGACTGATCAACCCAGCCTCATCAAGTTGCTGAACAACTGTTTCTACAAGGGACAGCGGCAAATCCTGCTCTGAAAGAGCGAATTTCGACAGAAGCGCGTGCCACAACGTCACATTTGTTGCAGGAGAACTGCCAACCAGTTCGAGCGCACCAAAGGATAAAAAATTGAGAAAGTGTGTTTCCGCGGACGGCTTAAAAAACACCAAATGGGTATCAT
Organism: Kordiimonadaceae bacterium; assembly: GCA_017640725.1. Taxonomy (GTDB): domain Bacteria; phylum Pseudomonadota; class Alphaproteobacteria; order Sphingomonadales; family Kordiimonadaceae; genus Kordiimonas. Next base: position 650,049 of record JAEPQB010000003.1, read on the forward strand.
TAAACTCTTCAGACATCCAACTTTCGGGGTCTGCTGTCCACTCAATTACAGCTTGGGCTGACTCTACACCTTGTTCGGCCGTCGGCATGAAAGGTATCGCACTAACTGCCGAGATAATTCAGGATTGAAACCACGCATGAAATGCCTGGCCAGCTTCCAGCGTTACCATACGAATTGGCGTAACTCAGCGACAAAATGATATACAGCCCCTTGGAACCGCTCGGGTTCCAGCCACCGTTATTGCCCAAATAGTCAGACGGCTTGATTTCCGTATTGCGACTTATGGTGTAGCGGGCATAACCGTTATCTTGCCACTCTGGATCACAGTCATCATCGTCGTCGTCATCATCTTTCGAACGGCGATTCCCTGCAGCGAAGGAAGCAATCTCCGCGGCATTAGATGGCATGGGAGAATTTAAGAGCGCGTCGAGCTCAGACAGTGCATTGCTACCGTTGCCACTACCAATGTCGTTATCATCGCCACCATTATCGTCATCAGCATCACATACAACTTCAGGGCAAGCGGTTGGACGATAACTGCTTGGTACTGTACCTGACGGGAAGACATAGTCCGCGTTTTCTTTGAATGCCTTGATATCGGCAACGTTCCAGCCCTGGCCGTTTCTGTAACGCAATCGACGATTGCCAACCCATGCTGCACCGTTACAATTCACAAGAATGCGAACTCGTCTTGGTAAAACGAATGCACACTGCAACTGGGATATAAGAACTTGCTGTGCTGAAGCTTTGAGGGTCAGCACCATAGGCAAACCGGCGGCGCCCATCCGCAAAAGTTGCCGTCTGTCTGCTAGTTTCTGCTGTTCTGAATCCAATTCAGGTGTATCTGGCTGCTCAGTCACATTACTTCCACACTTGTGCGAACCGTTACTCTAATCAAGTTGCGCCTCAATTACCCCAATCAGACGAGCTCTATATACCGATAATGCTATATTTTTCCTAACAAAATATCAACATCGTGGCGGTCGATTAGTCATTTGATTGTAACTTTGGTGTTTTTTAATCACGCGGGTTCATGTTAGCCATATCTCGTCAGCCAAGTTAAGAGCATTCGGAACCTCAAGAAAACTAAACCATGGAAAAGATGCGGGAATCAGCCGGTATTCAAGCTCTATTGAGCGAAAGAACGATCATAATTGTTCTGCTGGCCCTGCTCGCCTTTTTTTGGTCCGTCGATCTTGTGGACTCGGTCGCCGCCCTATTCGTCTTCGTGATCATTGCTTCGCTACTGCTCAGACTAGAGTTCAAGAAACACCGGATGGCTTTAAAGTTAAGGGCGACTGAAAGCAAAAAGCTCGAGTTCAACAAACATGGCGGAATTAAATCTGTTCGCGCCAACACATTGAATGCTGTGCCACTTCCTATCCTCATAATTGGCGAAGATCATCGAATAAGCTTTTCAAACCAGGCCGCCAATGACCTTCTGGGCAGCGATATTATCAACAACGACGTATATCTTTACTTGCGCAAGTCGAAGATCATGAAGGCGATCAAGTCTATTTTCGAAGGCGGCAAGAAGCATGCAGGTGTCGTAAGATACACCAACAAGCAAAAACGCAGTTTTGATGTGACAATCTCAAGGGTTTCCGGCACCGGCGGCGATGATGTCCCCACTCAAGCCATGGCCTTCTTCTATGAAATCACCAGCATGCTGCAAACGGAACAAATGCGCGTGGATTTTGTGGCCAATGCAAGTCACGAACTGCGTACCCCGCTCTCCTCACTTATTGGATTCATTGAAACTTTGCAGGGACCTGCAAAGGATGACGCACCAGCCCAGGAAAGATTTCTGGGCATCATGCAGTCAGAAGCAGAAAGAATGGTACGCCTTATCGACGACCTTCTTTCACTTTCTAAAATTGAAATGTCTCGCCACGAGGTTCCTGAAACCATTGTGAATGTTGAAACAATGATTCAGAGCGTGTTGCTGACTGCTTCAAAAGTAGCAAAAGAGCGGAACATTGAATTTAGCTGCGAAATTGAGAAAAAAGCGACAAAGGCTATAGCTGACCCTGACCAATTAATGCAGGTTTTGCTCAACTTGTGCATCAATGCGGCGAAATATGCGGACCGCGAATCCACAGTTCATGTAGAGGCAAGATTGAGCAAAACTCGAAAATTCATCAATGTCTCAATCAGGGATGAAGGCCCGGGAATTTCCAAAGAGCATTTAGCACGCCTAACCGAACGGTTTTACCGGGTAGACAATGCCAGGTCGCGCAAAATGGGGGGCACTGGATTGGGGCTTGCTATTGTGAAGCACATTCTTCTCAGGCACGACAGCATGCTGGACGTAAAAAGTGCCGTAGGCAAAGGGACAACTTTCAGCTTCAAGCTTAGGAGGGCCTGATCCCTATTAGAAACCAAGCCAAACTGCTGTAACAATACAGACATTTGCTCGCAAAACCCGCCATTAAAATGTAACATAGCCGCAGTATCAGTATCAGCACGATATGGCTGCTTTTGTGGTGTCACTGCTCAGGTAAACAGTCGCAGCGAGATTAATACTCGAAGCGAACCTAAGCGATAAAGGACTAATCTGTGAAAACCAGAGTTCTACTGATTGAAGACGATCTGAACATCACCGAGTTGGTTCGGTACAATTTGGAACGTGCTGATTATAAAGTTGATGCCGTTGCAGATGGTGAAGAAGGGCTTTACCTAGCAGCTCAAGATACACCGGACGTGATATTGCTAGATTGGATGCTTCCAAACTTATCTGGCCTTGAAATTTGTCGGCAATTGCGACGCAACGGCGAAACCGCAAATGTCCCTATCATTATGTTGACGGCAAGAGCCGATGAACCTGATCGTGTTCGAGGTCTTGAAACTGGCGCAGATGACTATGTGGTAAAACCATTTTCGCCGAAAGAGCTCATCGCACGCATTCAAGCCGTGCTACGCCGTGTGCGCCCTGCTCTTGCTGGCAAAGAACTAACGTTTGAAGATATTCGCCTGGACAACGTGTCGCATCGTGTCACGCGCAACGGCACGTCGATACACTTGGGACCAACTGAGTATCGATTGCTTCGGCACTTCATGGAAAACCCAGGCCGAGTTTTCTCAAGAGAACAGCTCTTGGATTCTGTTTGGGGGCATGATGTTTATGTGGAGCCTCGCACTGTTGATGTCCACATCAGGCGACTGCGAAAAGCCATGAACGAAGCCGGTAAAGACTATATCCGAACCGTTCGTTCAGCCGGCTACGCGCTCGACAACAATTCATAGCCATTTGATTTAGCTAGATGGAATTTCCAAGTTCAGTTTTTTCAGGCTGCGCTCAAGCATAATCAGTGCCCACAAGCTGGTATGATGATCCCTGGCTCCAATAACATGTTCTTCAGCCATTTGTTGAATGCCGAACATGTTGAACAAGCCGCTGTCCCCAAACACTTCACTTTCCCCAAGCGACATTGTGTCATCCGCCAATTCATTGCGTAGCCAACTGATGGTAGGCACATCAAAGCCTTTTTTGACGCGGTCTAAGGTTGCATCAGGCAAAAATCCTCGCAGCGCCTTTCTAAAGACAGACTTTCCTTCGCCGTCAACAATGCGCTCTCTTGGAGACACGCGCAGGCCCCACTCCACAAATTTATGGTCAAGAATGGGAACTCTTACCTCCAGGCTATTCGCCATGCTAGCCCGGTCTACTTTGGTCAGTATGTCGCCGGGTAAGTAGGTTTTAAGGTCCAGGTACTGAATGAGGGAAAGCGGGTCTGCACCCTTTACCTCGTCCGCCAACTCAGTAAAGCGATCATGGGGGTGATATCCAGCAAGTAGTTTGCGCATTTTGCGTGAATGCCAGCGTTTCCGGTCCCGGTCTGGCGTTCGGCTCACGCTCTGACAGTAGGCCTGCGCTGAAGTGCGTGCCAGTGCCTCGAACGTTGATTTCGCCCGCATAAACTGTGGGGCGCGATCAAGTTTAGGGTAAATGACGCTTAAGGGCCCAAAGATAGCGCGCCGCAGGAACATCGGCATCATGCTTCGCAAGGACTCTTCAGCCATATGGAACCGGTGACGTCGATAGCCAGCGAACAGTTCGTCGCCGCCATCACCTGACAAAGCAACTTTGACCTTCTCTCGAGCCAACCCACACACCCGGTACGTCGGAAGCGCTGACGGATCCGCAAATGGTTCATCGTAAACGTCTACAATTCTATCGATGAGGGTCCGGTCGGTCGCTGAAACAAGCCGCCATCGGTGGCTTGTCTTAAAATGGTCGGCGACAATCTGCGCATACCCACTTTCATCATATGCAGGGTCCTCAGACCCAATGGCGCAGGTTTCAACGGAGGACGTGCCAAGACGAGACATCAAGCCAACAACAGCACTCGAATCAACGCCGCCCGACAAGAAGGCGCCCAACGGAACATCCGCAATCATGCGCATTTTTACGGCGTCTTCGAGGCGGGCCAACAAGTCTTCTTGTCGCGACACGGTCAATCCTGCCATGCCGATACCTGGCTGCCAGTAGCATGTCAGCCTTGGTGACCGCTGACCTTTTTCGAGAGACAGTGTTGTGGCTGGCGGAAGTTTGTGCACGCCTTCTATGATTGATTTTGGATCTGGGACATATCCTAAGGTCAAATAATCCTCGAGAGCATCAACCCTTAGCTTGCGGGGCATAGAATTGATACACAACAGTGATTTGAGCTCGGAACCAAAATAGAAATCGCCATTTGGCAAGAAGGTGTAATAAAGCGGCTTGATACCCAGGCGGTCTCTTGCCAGAAACAACTTGCGCTTCGGCCCATCCCATATCGCAAATGCAAACATGCCTCGGAGTCGGTCGACGCAGGCTTCGCCCCACTCCATGTAGCTTGTCATTAAGACTTCGGTATCTGAATGGGTCGAAAACTTGTGCCCCAAGTTCTCGAGTTCACGCCTAAGGGATTGAAAATTATATATTTCGCCATTGTATGACAGGACAAACTCTTTGCCCGGGCTGTACATGGGCTGCAGCCCGCCTGCGATATCAATAATGGAAAGCCGTTTATGACCTAAAGCAACGTCACCGCCGAAAAAATACCCATCCCCATCTGGGCCCCGGTGGTTGATTGCATCTGTCATTTGGCGCAGTAATGGCTCATCCACATTTGAACCATTGTGGGTCATGCAACCCGTTATCCCGCACATAAGCCACCGTTCCTTATGTTGACGCCCCCGAGCCCATTTAAATCGTTATCCAGTGCAATTGTCGACAGAAATTCTTCAAATGAAGCACGAACCGGCATCAAATTTCCTGCGATCGGTGCACTCAAGACAATAACCGCGCCAATGGCGGGCGCCCTTCTCAGCTGCACCCAAGCCGTTACGAGTTTCTCATCGATGCTATTCGTAACGACTGTGCCACCAAGATTGTGATGGGCCCAAACAACCATTTCGCTCTCTCCGCGCCGGAGAATGCTTTCTGTGAAAGTGATTGAGCATTGTTGAGCCAGAATAGTCACAGAATCGGATTTCACCGGCTTCCATTCTTCTGATGCCAGGCTGTTTCCAGGCTGAAACAAGCGTTGGCCCGCACTCAACTCATTGAATTTTGCCAAATGTGCACGAAAAACCACGCCATTATGCCTAAATAGCGAAGACCATTGCTCATCCGCTGAGATAAAATTTGGTCTGGCTATTAAATCAGTATTCGCCAAAGTTCGAAATTTGGTCTCCGCGGCGAAAATCAATGGTTTGATTTCCGAAGGCGTTTTGAGCAACCCGCTTTGGTCAGACTGCGGCACTGCCAACAAGCCCAAAACCGGTAACAATACTAGAGCAAGCCAGATGGCGACTTGCTGACGATGTGGGTGAGTAACATGAGATATTGTTTTAGTTTCAATATTATTGTCTACGGGGTCAGGCCGATCGGAATATCGATAAGCAACTGAAATCAAAGTAAACAGAACAATTGATAAGAAAACCCACCCGTAAACAAGGTGGTCAAAGCCCTTTGCCAGCTTCTGATCAGAAAGCTCCGCTATCAAGAAAATCAGAAGGACACGCAGTGCATTTGCCACAATGGGCAATACGATACTACCCGCAATGACCGCAAAACGCTTCTTCCAGCTGGCGTACAACAAGTGAGACAGCAAGACGCCTGTAAAAATGCTTGTAAAAAGGAATTTTACCCCGGCACATGCTTCAGCAACTTCATACAAACCACTTGGCAAAGTGATCAACATGCCTTGGGCTGTGTAGTCGGCACCGATGAAGTCCAGCACACCGATGACCAAGTTAGCTGTCAAATATTGAAGTGGTGTGACAAGCTCAGATCCGAAAGGCACAGAAAAATAAAGGAAAAGCATCGGGAACAAAAGTTGCCTGTATACCTTCAAACCAAAGGAGCCAATGACTACACCCTGGATAGCAGTCACTAAGGCAACATGCTGAAACAGTGCGAAGTCCAGGAGCGAACCAGCCACCCACAACAAGCTGGCGGCGAAAACAATCAGCACCCCTAACCAACTGCTGGCAGGAACCAGCCGCGCTAACGCGTCCCTACGGGACCATATCAGCGAGGCACTTACGATCGGCGCCAAAAGCCCGTGCGCAAAGGCATCAACCTTCCACAAAATCTGGACCATGTGAGCTCCAGTATCATGCCAAGCAAGTAAGAGCACGATGAGCCCACCAGCACACAGGACAGAGTTAGATTTCCACTTATGTTGCATCTGAATTCTGGCCACGGGAGCGCGTGAAAACTCGCTCAATTACTTGGTCTAGTTGTCCGAATGCCGCGTCCCAGCTGTTGTGTTGTTGCACAAACAAGCGCGCGTTGTTCCCTACACCACTCGCTGTGGAGGGATTGTTTAATAGTTGAACAACAGCGTCGGCAAACGAGTCCGCCTGATCGGCAACTACAATAGCGTCCCCGTCTGGCGCGTTAATGCCTTCGTTGGCGGCACTTGTGCAAACCACTGGCTTTGCCATGGCCATACCTTCCAAGACTTTATTCTGAATGCCCCGCGCCGTACGCAAAGGAGCAACAACAACGTCTGACTTTGCAATCTCTGCTGCCATATCTTGCACACCGCCTACAATGGTCACACCGTCGATGGTACTCAAAGCTCTTATGGCTGGCGCAACTGGACGACCGGCGACAAAAAACTCTGCATCTTGCAGCGAGTTTCTAACAATTGGGAAGATGTTACGCGCAAACCATTCGACGGCATCGACATTCGGGGCATAGTCCATGGCTCCCGTAAATAAAATTCGACGACCGTTGGATATTGTGTTGGCGTAATTGCCTGGGTCAAATATTTCAGTTGCGACACCATTGGCAATGCCGGAAACGGACAACATTTCTGACACAGTACCAAGCCGCTGTTTGAACAGGTCGGCTTCGTCAGCACTAACAAACACTGAGGCAGCGCTCTCTTTAGCCAGCTCCTGTTCGAAGTGTCGGAGCATTCGACCCTCACGAGCATACACGGCACCCATGATATCGGATTTTTGGGCAGCATATGCGTCCCACTTGGCTGAATCCACGTCAACGAAATCAGTGATTATCGGAACGGAAACCTGTTTAGGAAGGAAACTTCGGCTTGCGGCAGAAAACAGAAAAATGAGGTCGACACCTTGTTCGAGCACTTCTTGCAATTTGCTCCGAAGCGTTTTTGACGGATATGCCATTTCAGTCAAACTTCGCCCAACGGCAAAACCACGTAATGACGCACATTTTTGTGTCAATGGGCTGGCGAATGCTGAGTGCACGCTAGCACAATGTGTCTCCAGAAACGTCAAATGCTCCTGGTCTTCAGGCTCATCAATGAAAAAGCCTGCATGAACTTCGTGATGTTCGCACAAATGTTTCAAAAAATTCCAAGAGCGAATTTTGTCACCCTTATTCGGTGGATAAGGTATCCGATGTGCGACAAAGAGAATTTTTGCCATGCCCCTACCCCAAATGGCGCGCCAGTGGCGGGCCAAGCAATTTTGAAACGCCAAATGGCATTTTTTTCCAATAATTGCTCAGTGTAGCATAAGGGCCCGATTGCTGAGACAAATTGGGCGGCTCAACACCGTCGGCCAAGCGCATCTCGTACCCAAGTGGCTGAGGTTCAAAACCCCAATTTTTCTTGAACTTATAAGGACCCGTGTCAATTTTACTGCGGCCAAAATCGAACTGAGTGCAACCCTTTTGGCGGGCTGCCAGCATCAGTTGATAGTACATGAAATCATGGGCCGCGTACTTGCGCACCAATGTGCCTCCGCCGGCATAATATGGCATTACCGTGTCTTTGAAAAAGAAGCTCATTAAGCTGGCAACAGGACGACCGTCACAGTCTTCTGTCAATTGAACGGCAACCCTGTCACCAAAAACAGCAACCAGACTGGCAAACAGTTTTTTCGGGAATACCGGAGTGCCAAGGGACCACACACTACGGGCATAAAGTTCGTAAAATTCGTCAACGCTGTCTGTCCAGCGAGTGCGCAAATTATTTTTCAGGCTCTTGCGAATTACCGCTCTTTGTTTGCGTGGAATTGCAAGAAGCTGAGCTTCATCGTCCGCGGCCAGGTCTTTTGAAAAGGTTGCAGCCCCCTCAATTGGAACCCAGCTAGTATCGCCGTCATGCTGAGCAACCTTGGATCTTATCTCAAGTATTGGCAGACCCGTTTTTTGTGCCCAAATCCAAGCTTCTTCAACAAGTCTGTCGCCAATTTCTTTTGAAGAAGCCAAAGCACCGCCATAAACACAAAACATGTTCGATATCAGCGCCTTACCAAAAAGTGGGTGTTTTTTGATGGTAAGAGGCAAAACGCCAACAATATCATTGCCAGATTTTGCGACCAAATAGGGGCAAGACTGCCCTGCCCCTTTTTCTATAACCGACTTCCAACCGACAAGGTGACAGAAGGTGCCATCCAAATGATGAAACACATATTCGTCCCAAGCGGGATAGTCTGCTTCTGTCACCGTTTCGACGATTACGGGCATCAACCGGCACCCATAGCGAATTCAGTCGTCAGGAAATCTTCAAGGGCCATGAACTCGTTTTGCGAGAGTAACTCCTCAAGCTTCCCGGCCATTCGTTCTTGACCAACATAGTGGCGCAACCGCGACTTAAGAGGTGCTTCTTTTACAAAAGGCTGCTCTGGATCCACTTCCCAAGGATGCATATAGAAAATAGTGCCGATGCCGGTCTGCTTGCGAGCTTTTCGCATCAACCACTCTGATAATAGCTTGGGCAGCAATCGGAAATAACCGCCTCCAGAAGCTGGAATCGTTCTGCCAAATACTTGGGCAACAGTCATGGGAACCTCGAGAAACTCAGCGCCCTCCAGCGGAAAGAAAGGCACACGCGGTAGGCCGGCAGCCCCATAATGGTCTGTTTGTGCTGGCACAACGCTCGAAGAATAGCGAAAACCGGCTTCTATTAATTGCTCATAGTGCCCCCACGTGTCTTGAGACATGGAAAAACTGGGCGCCCTGTATCCTTGGACCGGTTTTCCGCATGCGTCTTCAAGAAGGTTTTTGGCGCAGCTAACATCCTCGAGAAATTCAGAAGCACTAAAGCGAAAAACCCGTTGGTGATCCATGCCATGACAAGCGATCTCATGGCCTTGATCTGAAATAGTTTTGATCAACTTCGGTGACCGCTCAGCCACCCAGCCCAAACAAAAAAAAGTTGCTTTTGTATTCGTGGTTTCTAGCAGCTGAAGAATTTTGTGGGTCTGGAGTTCAACCCTGCTTTCAAGCTGTGGCCAGTCTTCACGCGACAATGTATTTTCGAACGCGCCCACTTGGAACCATTCTTCAACATCTACCGAAAACACATTGTTTATGACCGCAGCATGGTCCTTCCGCCGTCTAGGTGCGAGCTGAAGGTCGTCCACGACGAAGGCTGCCATGGCTCACTCTTCGTCCTTTTTTGACCCGCTTGCCAGTTGCGTCATCAATTGAGTGAGTTGCTGAAGAGTTTGATCCTGGGATTTCATCATGTCTTCAAGCTGACTTATTCGGTTATCCATTTCTTTATTGGGTTCCGAACCTCGCCGCGCCTCAAGGGGGACTGTAGAGTCGTTCATCGAGCTGGGCGGTGGTGCCGATACGGCGGAAGATACAGGCGTAACTGGCCGCGTGTCGCTTGTCATATCAGCAACAACGGCACCTACAGTTTCCCCATCAATTGTATGTAATTCCTCAAGCGAACCATAGAGCAGTATTCGTGAACACAGCGTATTGAGCCTGCGGGGAACGCCTGCAGAATGATTGAAAATCGCCTCGACGGCGTCCGCCGTAAAGCAAGGGTCGTTATCCCAACCGACCAGGCTCAAGCGGTGTTGGATATAGTCAGCAAGCTCTTCCTTCTCCATCGGCTCAAGGTGGTGTGTTGCAATCACTCGCTGACGAAGCTGTTCAAGTTCGGGAGCGGAGAAAATACGCTCGCGGAATTCAGGTTGGCCAACAAGAAAGCTCTGTACCAGTGCTTTGTCACCATCCTGGAAATTGGAAAGCATGCGCATTTCTTCTAGCGCGGCATTGGAAAGGTTTTGAGCTTCGTCCACAACCAGCAACGCACGACGCCCACGCGCAAACTGTTCGCGCAGATGTTTCTCTAATCGGGCCAGAAGCTGGCCTTTGTCCTCTGCCTGGGCATCGAGACCAAAGGCGGCAACAACACTGCGCAAAAGATCTTCCGCGCTCAGCTGTGTACTAACTATCATGGCCGCAATAAATTCATTCCGGTCAAGCGTGTCAAACAGGTGGCGGACAAGGGTTGTTTTGCCGGTACCAATATCTCCGGTCACAATGATGAACCCTTCACCCTGGTTCAAACCATAGGTGAGATACGCCATCGCCTTTTTGTGAGTGCGTGAGCTAAAATAGAAACGAGGATCCGGCGTCAGCTGGAATGGTCGTCCCTGGAGATTGTAAAAACTTTCATACATATGGCGCTAAAATGTTCCTCTGAGGTACAAAGTTACAGCGTTTTCTCTTAGATCCTCACCTTCAAGGTTCGAGAGCCTTTGTGAATAATCATACGACACTGCTACCCTAAAGTATCTTGATATCGTTTTTTGCCAAGACAAGTTACCTACAATGAAGTCATCTACTCGCACCCCATCTTCAAATAAACTTTGACGAAAGCTAAGTCGAGCATTTAGTGAGGTTTTTTCATTTATTTCGTGATCTGTTCCAACAGTTATTCCCCAAGCCTCGCCAGTTCCGGCGTCGTTATCAAAAGTACGCCACTCATAATTGGCACTTAAATAGCTGGTCGTACGCTTGTGCCTTAGTGTAAATGTGCCCACTGCCGATCTTTGCCGAAAATCTACATCGGAAAAAGAAAAATTGGGATCGGTTTCGTCAATTGGCAAGCTTTCTGTATTGGTGATGCCGAGTTCACTGTTAAAACTCAAACTGTTGAGGGTGTCATTTGATACGATGGTATTTGCGGTTATGCGGTCTGTGTAACTGCCTGTGAAGTCAAAACGAGCCGAAAAGAAATACTGAAGCGATCCATACCAAACACTCCTCGCCCCTTCTTTACCAAAGGAAGCTGAAGCGTCTAGCTTACCTCCTGGTGTCCATCGAAGCCCCGTCTCCCAACCAAAGCCATCTTCTGCAAGCACTTCATTCTGAAAATCGTTTGAGGTGACATTCAGGTTACCGAACAACTGGATGTGCCGATTAGGCTTGAATGTGACTTCGCCGCCCGCCCGTTCTTTACGGAAGTCGTTAACATCCAATGAACGGATTACACGGGAAGAATCCGCAAAAAGGCGCCACTGGAAATTACGAAACCGCTCTCCTGAGTCTAATGATGCAGTGAACTCGTGACTGGTCGAGTCCGAAAAATTGATGGGAAGCGTGTCATCGGTTAGATTGTCGGCTGGACTGCGCTGAAGCCCCAACCGGTATGTCAGGCGAAAGTCAGCATAATCTCTAATTCCCGATCTAAAAATACTAGTTGCGGTATATTCCTGGACCAAGCGGCGATTAGCTGTGCGGTTGGCTGCACTCCCAGACAAACTGCCGCGCTGGTCCAAAAATTGTTGCCGCAAACTGGCCCGTCCATTGATTGTCAAATGGTCTTCCCAGACCTCTGCATCCAGTGTCCCAAAGGCATTCTGGCGAAACTCTTCAGTATCACTTGTGATAAAATAGAAATGATCCAGAGAGTAATCGAGAGCCAATCGTAGGCGGTTGCCGTCAATGCGTGTGTTGATGCCGATAGCGCTGTTCAGAACCGCTTCATACTCACGGTCCGTTTCCACCAGAGTAGCATTGTCAGTTCCAGTCACCCGAACTTCGGCGCGTGGGTCCACATATATGTGCTGGGCAAAGACCTCGCTACTCAAGGCACATAGTGTTGCCACACAGAAAAGCCCGGCACTTAACCGGGCAGCAGAACGTTCAGTCCCATATTTTTCCACGGACTGGCAACTCACAGACCGTCTCTATCGTCCGCCGTAGCCGTAGTAAGAAGCAAACTTCTTATTACTTCCGTTGTAACGCGTCTTGTTGAGCAGCAGGTTGATACTCTCGCAAGCGCTGATCATCCCCAGGCTTTCTTTTATCTGAGGTTCAGTTGTTTTCTCAGCTTCAATGACAAAAACCGTTTGCCCCATATAAAGGGCCAGTACGGAGGCAGCAGAACTGGCAAGAACGGGCGGCGAGTCGAAAATCACGATACGATCTTTGTAGCGTGTTGAAATCTCGTTCACCATGCTTTCCATGCGCTCACTGGCAAGCAATTCTGTCGTAAGATTGTGCTGACGTCCTGCTGGTAACAAAACGAGGTTCGGAATGTTGGTGCGCACGAGGCAGTCACCCACGTCCATGTTGCCGTCCGCCACGACATCCATCAGCCCTCGGCCGCCCTTAATGCCAAGCCGGTTCAAAATCTCTGGCTTCGAAAAATCAGCGTCCACCAACAGTACAGTAACGTCCTGTTCTGTAGCGATAGAAAGCGCCAGGTTAATGGTGCAAAAGGTTTTACCTTCGCTGGGGTTGGAGCTTGTTACCAGAATTACATTATTGTTTTTGTCGTCGTTTTTATCGCCTTTGGGGAAGGCATTCAGCAACAGCGACCGTTTAATGATCCTGAATTCCTCAGACATCAGGTTTGGTGGCATGTCAGGAGTTATGTACCCTGCTTCACGCAGGGCTACTAGGTCGATTTCCTCGGGTGCGCGTCGCTTTTTGGCCTTTTTGTTAACAGCAGCTCCTTCGCCTGCTGTGTCGCCAATAGCTAGGGAACGCGGCTTCGATTCTTCAACTTCAGCAAGTGTCGGAGCGGCATCTTCATTAGCTGGTGTTGGTGGCTTTGCTTTTGGTTTAGAATCAGGTGATCCAATTCCTTTAAAAGACGGCTTGGCATCATCCTCGATCAGTGAAGGGTTCAGAGAGGATGGATCTGGCTTTCGTTTAGAGGGAACCCCAATGCCACCGGCGGCAGCACGTTCAAACGGACTATCGCCCGCGCTCTTGGCCGCACGTTCTACAAGAGAAGAGCCTTTCTCTTTTTCTTTTTTTGCTTTTTTTGCTGCGCGCTCAATCAGGTCCATGAAACTTCACACTCGTTTTGACGACTAGCTGTCGGCAATTAACCCGGGCCCCCAATCATATCGAACACAACAAAACCACCAAAGACAAGGAACAAGACAACTGTGGCGCCTGCAAACATCATAAGTTCGATACTGCGTTGACGTGTTTCCTCCTCTGACAGAGAGCGAGAAACATTGCCCAAGACGTTGAGGTCAAATTGAGCACGTAACTATTCGACAGTCAGAACAACAGGGCGCAGGACCGAAAGAACCAGTGCAAAACCAACACCAGAAATTAGGGCAAACACCAACATACCGCTCATAAACAGCAGTCTATTGGGGCCGCTTGGGCGCGTTGGCAGGTTTGGCTGCTCAACCACACGCAAACTGACTGCGCCGTCGGCGTTTTCAACATCGGTTTGCAGATCTAGATCCTGTTTTCGATCAAGAAGATCATTGTAGAAGCTGCGAAGCTGGCCAAAGTCCCGCTGCAACTGACTTTCACGAGCCTGAATTTCTGGAACGCGCTTGGCTTTTTCTTCCAGTTCGCCAACCAACTTGTTTTGCTCGACTTCCCGTTGCTCAAAAGTTTTTATTTGGGTGCGCGTGTCGATGATGTTGAACATCAATTGCTCATATAAGCGGTTTGGCGTTTCTGTCGTGAAATTTGACGTTTTACCTGCCTCTGCAGACTGCGATAACTCTGCCGCGATCGCTTCCTGTTCTTCAGCTTGGTTCTTTTTCAGCTGATCCAGTTGGCGCGTCACGTTGACAACGTCTGGGTGGCGATCAGTAAATCCAAGATTGCGAAGCTGATCGAGCTTCTTTTCCTGTTCATTAATGCGTTCCTGAAGCGGGTCCTCTGAAACGGCCCCGCGGGTACGTGATGACCTGGCCTCCCTGATCGTTGCGGGTACATTCTGAATCTGTTCCTGCAGGGTATCAAGGGCCACGCGTAGTTCGCCAAGTTTGCTACGTGTTTGCCTCAACTCTTCTTTGGCTTCATCCCTGCGAGACAGGAACGACCCCTCGCCACCAATATATTCAATATTTTCCTGTCGGAATTGGGCGTGCAGCTGCTCAGCCGCACTCAAGCGTTCTTCATAGTCCTTGATCTGCTGATCAAGAAACTCTGCCGCATTTTCGGTACTGCCGTCCCCGCCTTCTGTACCGCCTTCCAAGAAAAGCGATAACAAGTTGTTCACGACATTCCGCGCAACTTCTGCCCGCTGGCGATCACTCAGGCGGCCATCACCATTTTCATACTGGATGCGGTACATACTGCCTTGGAGTGGCACGACACGAATATCTGCTTGCATGTCGGAAACAAGCTGATTGAGCGCTGCGTCATTTTGCGCGAGCCGTTCAAGATACTCAGAGCGTCGAATGATCTTCTCAAGATTTGGACGTGTGACCAATTGGGCACGCACAGCTTCAATTCTTCGTGTCACATCAATGTTGATACCAAAGCCTTGGACGATGGTTGGGAGAATTGTTTCTGTGTTAACAAAAATCTGCGCACTTGATTCGTAGCGATAAGGCATAGTTGAAACAGCGCCCCAGCCGACCAAACAGATCAACCAGGTCGTGGCCATCATGTACCACTTCTTTCGCCAGATGCCGTATACAACAGATTTAACCTGTTGATAAACCTCGTGTAATCCGAAATTTACAGCAGCCATCTCAACTCTCCACTAACAGCCCAATCGCACTTTGAAAAGTTGCCCGCCTACAAGAAGCTCTCAGGAATAATAAGAACATCGCCAGGCAGAATTTTTACATTGGCATTAATATCGCCGTCTTTGATCAAACTTTCAATCCTTAGGCGGTACTCTCGTTGCTCTCCGTCTTCAAAACGAACCAGGGAAGCTCGGTCACCTGCAGCAAACTCTGTGAGACCACCCACTTGGATCATAACGTCGAGCAAAGTCATATTAGCACGATACGGTATAGCTTGCGGTGTGCCTGCTTCGCCCAATACCCGTACCTGCTGTGAAAATGGACCATTGAAGCCATTTACCACAACAGTCACTACCGGGCCCTGAATATAAACCGAAAGCTCTTCCTCGATATCACGCGCAAGATCACTTGGTGTTTTCCCGGTAGCGGGCAAGTCATCAATAAGCGGCATCGACAATCGGCCATCAGGACGCACAATCACGCCGACCGACAATTCCGGGTTTCGCCAAACAAATACGTTTAAGCTGTCGAGCGGCCCAATTAGATAGCTTGGCCCTGGCCCCTCGTCCGGCGGAACAAATGGTGCCGGCGGCAGAGACTCAAAAGGCAAAAACAAATCACAGCCGGTCAAACCTATCGCCACACACAGGCTCGCGGCGAATTTCAAACAGCGGTTTTGACGCATAGAAAAACACTCATTTCCTGACGCCGACCCCTCGCATCAAATTTACTTAATGTAATTTAGTAGCTATTTGGCCATTTTTTACGTGAAGAATCAAGCACTAAGATGACGTTGAAGCTGTTAATTAAACGGGCTTATTCCGAAACTACAATAAGTTGCCTCGTGGCAAGTCATCTTCCTCTGGTTCCGGCTCACTTGTCACATCCATGGATTTTTCTTCTGGGTCTTTTTTGGGAGACATCGTGAATTTTTTGTTGCCCAAATCCTTGTTGAACTCCTCATAGTCGTCAAACTTGTATCCCCAAACCACTATCAGGAAGATAAAGACACAAAATGCAGCAAAATAGATGGTGTCCATCGGCCTTACTCTTTAGACGACTTGGACCAATTATACGCGGACGAGGTCATTTGGGAAAGATCATTGTATTTCGGCACCCAGTCAAGATGTTCCTGTAGCTTCGTTATGTCAGCAACAACTGACGGAGCCTCACCAGGCCGAGGCTCGCCAAGCTCATATGGCACAGGTTTATTCGCAATTCGCGAAATGGCAGATACAACCTCCATCACACTGCTGCCCACACCATACCCCAAATTCAGCAATCGCGACTGCCCACTTGCCTGCATATCCGACAACAAGGCCAGATGAGCTGACGCGACATCATAGACATGTATGTAGTCCCTTACGCCAGTTCCATCTGTGGTTGGCAAATCGCTGCCAAATACTTTTAATGCTGATGCGCGGCCCAGTAAGGCGTCGATCGCCCGCCCGATCAAATGGGTGGGGTTTTCCAGAAACTGGCCGTGGCGCAATTCAGGGTCCGCACCTGCCACATTAAAATATCGAAAAATTCCGTAGTTCATTTGCGACACATTGCTGGCATCTTTTAGCTGCTGTTCCGTGAACAGCTTTGACCAGCCATAAGGGTTTAGCGGTAGAGGTATCGCCGCTTCAGAAACCGGCGCATCTCCAGTTTCCCCATAAACAGCTGCAGTGGACGAAAATATGAAATTGCGAACATTGTGTCGTACCGCATAGTCAATGAGGACGCGACTTCCTTCTGTATTATTATAATAATATTTCAAAGGGTTAGAAACAGATTCGTCCACTTTAATTGAACCTGCAAAATGCAAGATTGCAGCGATATAGTGCTCGGAAAAGATGGACCTCAACAGATTGCCGTCATGGATGTCACCTTTATAAAAGGCCACATTCTTGTGGAATGGCCTCATTGTTCCTGTGCTAAGATTGTCAACGACGCAAACCTCTACCCCGGCGTCAAGTAACGCCAGCACGGTCTGCCCACCTATGTATCCGGCACCGCCAGTCACAAGGACCGGGCCCTTAATTGCTGCTGTCATTTTTCTTTGCTCAAACTCTCATTACCTGATGTCGATTTTGCCAGGACTGCTCGCTCAAATATCTTCAATTGTCCGTCGGTGGTGGATTTCCAGTCAAACTGCTGCGCAAAGGCCCTCACCTCTTCAACATCATACCGCGCATTGATCACTGACGTAATTGCGTCTGCGTATTTCCCGGCGTCACTTCCCTCGACCAAGCGCCCTGCTTTATCCTCTGTGATAAGTTCAACCGCGCCGTCTACGGCCCTTGCAACTACGGGCACACCACACGCCATGGCCTCCAGCATGACATTTGCCCAGCCTTCGCGTTCTGATGGCAGGCAAAAAACATCTGCCGCAGAAAAGTAGTTGCTGACCTTTTCTGGTTCAACGCGCCCAACAAATACGACCCTGCGTTCTAAACCCAGTGTTGCTACCTGCGACTTTAACGTATCCATGAGGGGACCGTCTCCTACGATCAAAGCTTGTGCGTCGCTGAGTTGAGAGACGGCATCGATTACGATGTCTACTCGTTTGCGAGGAATGAGCCAGCCTGCGAAAACAATAATGGGCTTGCTAGCATCCAAACCAAACCTTTGGCAAACAGCCGTTTTGGCGTTTGGATCCCTTTCGAACTTGGTGGCGTCAATGCCATTCCGGAGCGGTGTGATTTTATCTGCCGAAACGCCCATATTGACCATAAGATTTTTGAGAGACTGGCTTACCGCAATCAAATGTTCTGCCTTGGCACAGGCATCCAAGATGAGTTTTTTTGGTTTAGCCATGAACCCAATTTGGGAAACATCACTTCCCCGAGCAGTCGCCACAAATGGAATGCCCACCGCAGAGGCGAGTTTTGCTGCTGCTACCGCGTCTGGAAACAAATAATGAGCATCGATTAAATCGAACTCCTGACCGCGCCTCAATAGCGCTTTTAGCGCACGTTTACCCGTCCAGGCCAGCGTGTGCGGCGCCAACATCATTCCAATTTTTGGTATTACTAAATATCGCGGGTGATAAACGGTCAATCCATCCTGCTCCTCAATCAAAGAGGCCCGAGCAGCTCTCCCGTAGGCTCCAAACACACTGTTTTTGAAGGGAAACCACGGTACCGGCGCAATGACCGTGGCATCAACTTTTCCTGTTTTTCGAAGTTCGTTCAGGCGATTGCGCACGAACACGCCCAGTGTCGGTTCCCCGTCATGTGGAAAGAGCGTTGAAAAAAGTAAAACTCTAATTGGCTTATGTTCTGCGGCGTTTGAAATGCCAGTTACTCCAGACATTTCACGTTAGAACGAAAGCTCTTGCAGTTGCCTTCTGGCGTCGTCCGCACCGTCAAACGATGGATCCAGATTTAACGCCTGCTGAAGCACTCTTCGCGCTGACCGTCGGTCGCCTTTAGCGACATATGCAACTCCCAGGTGATACTTGTATAGGGCTTCAGCAGGTGCTCGCCTGACGGCTTTTTCCAAATATCCTATCGCTTTGTTTGTCTCTCTATCGGCCTGCAAGGCAATCCAACCCGCTGCATCCAAAATGGCCGGGTTCTCCGGCGCCATCAAATATGCACGTTCAGCCAACTGAGTGCTGGCGCGGTTCCCTAGCCGCAAATAAACAATCGCCAGCTTTGCAACTACGTCCGCATCTGCAACTCCGGTTTGAAGTAGGCGTTCATATTGAAGCGCTGCATCGCTAAAGCGCTCTTCTTGTTCATACCGCCTTGCGAGCTCTATACGTGCCAGGCGGGCCACATCAGCATTTACCAAATAGTCTTCAAGCTCACGAATACCTGCTTGCCGTGCACCGGTTGCAAACAATGCCCTGGAAAGTCCAATAACCAACGCATCTGTCGGCCCTGCTTGTATGGCCTCCCGAAATGCGGAAGCGGCCAACTCAGGTTCTCCCTTATCCAGAAATACCTGCCCGATGAGACTTGCTGGCACGTCTTTCGGCCGGTCGCTGGCTCTAAGTGTTGGCAGGCGATTTTCAGCCTCTTCCAGCTTTTGCCCCATTGCCTCGGTCGCAAATAAATACCAATTGATTGTCGATTCCGAAATCTGATCGCTTGCAGCCTGCGCAGCACGCTGGAAAGCCATTCGGGCACCAGAAAACAACCCAGTACGCAGCAACGCACGACCATGAAGCAGATTGGCTTCCCCACTGCTGTAGTTGAACGCAGCGTATCTCGATAATGGCCTTTCGGCTGCTCGCGCTTGATCCAAGTCCAGCAGCAAAATACCCATCCGCTTCAAAATTTCTGGGTTTTCCGATGCCTTAACGGCGGTTGCCCTGGCTTCTTCAATGGCCCTGGTCGTATTCCCAGACTCAGCTAGCGCTTGGGAATAATCAGCCCACAACAGGATGGATTGAGGCACCAGTCGAACGGCCTCGCGAAAATAAGGAACTGCTTCATCGGCCTTGCCATTTAACAGCAATACCTTCCCCAAGGCTGCTTTGGCGCGCGTGTCTGTGGGTTCTTCTTCTAACAAGCGCTCCAGATCACTTTCTGCGCGATCATACTGACGCATATTCATCAGCGCCAATCCACGGTTCCTCAGTGCGGTATAATAGTCAGGTTTCCGCGTCAGTGCTTGAGTGTAGGACTGAACCGCTCCATCGAAATCACCCAGCTGAAACTCAAGTGTGCCGCGCATGTTGTAGCCCAGTGCCCGATCTGGGGATGTAGAAATAATTTTGTCAATTGTGATGCGCGCACCTTCATAATCGCGCGTGCGTATTTGCATGCTTCCCATCACACCTAGATCGCGCAGTTGAGCTGCCTGACTGGTAGTAACCAACGACAGCGTACTAAGGGCGTTTTCAGAATCGCCCGCTACAAATTGAGCCAACGCCAGTTTGGTATCCAGATTGTTGACAGCATCAACACCTTCTTCACCGGAAATCAATGCAACCCGCTCATACATCGCGCGGCCACGCTCGGTTTCCCCTTGCGCAATCAGGATTGCTGCAGCCATGGCTAAAACGCCAACATCTTCTTGGCCCTGATTTATCAGTGGAATCAATGTGTTATAAGCGTTTGTTGGCTGTTGAAGTCGCAGATATGATGCTGAAAGAGCCAACCGCGCCGTCCGGTTACCAGGCCGAACTTGTAGCACCCGCGTCAGCAACTCAATTGCAATCTCATTGTTTTCCAACTGATATGCCACAAGCCCGCGAACATAGAGTGCTGGCAAATAGTTTTCAGTAGCAACCCTTGCTCGGTTTAGGAGCGCCTCAGCCTCATCATATTCTCCCCGGCTGGAGAGAATAACGCCCGACAAATAGAGAGCCATTGGGTTTTTTGGTGTAGAAGCATATACGGTATCCAGATTCTGTTCTGCTTCTTCGAACCTTTGCTGATTAATGCGGATTCCGGCCAGTTCTAGATTTGCCATCACATTTTCAGGGAACAATCGAACCGCGTCGACAAAATACTCCTCAGCCAGACCCACGTCTCCAGCATACCGGGCTAAAAGACCACGCGTGTACTGAACCATCGTATTATCTTTGGACCTAAGGTAGGCCTGGTCGGCGTATGTTTTGGCTTCGTCAAGATTGCCTTCTTTCAGACCAAGCCTTGCCAAACCCAAGTAGGCTTGAAAGTCTTCTGGATATTGTTGGACGGCATTTAGATAAAACCTGCGAGCATTATCAAAATCCTTTTGAGCAAAGTTTGCATCACCGGTGATGATAAGAGCATCACTACGATCGGCTTCAGGAATGCTCACACCCCTTAGCGCCTCAAGCGCCCGCCGAAATTGACCCTGGATAAGCAAACTCTTCGCAAAAGGTACCGCTGTTGCGGCATAGTCAGCACCCAACTGACGAGCGCGATCGATGGCTGCTTCCGCTGGTATGCCACTGCCAGCATTTAGATAAGCATCCGCCAGCAATGAATAGCTTTCGGCGTCAGCTTGTCCCCGTTCGTGTGCCTGATTAATTAGGGCGATGGCGGCGTCAAAATCATTGGAAGCCATCAAGCCCAGCGCAATATCCTTAAATTCGTCTTGTGCATGAACGGGAAGCGCAACGGACAACAGCAATGTCGCACCAAACAGACTTGCGGTACATTTTTCCATTACGTTTTTCAAATCACACATAAACTATCGAACTCCGTGCGGGAAAAGGACCACCCTTAAGGTTTGCAGAATGATCAAAACATCCAAAAATATGGAATAATTTTTGACGTAATATAGGTCATATTCCAGCTTTCGGCGAGAATCTTCAAATGAAGCACCATATGGATATCTGATTTGCGCCCAACCTGTAATCCCAGGCTTTAGACAGTGTCGTTCTTGATAAAAAGGCACTTTTTCGCTGAGCTGATCAACAAAATACGGTCGCTCTGGCCTGGGACCAACAAAACTCATATCACCTCTGAGCACATTGATTGCCTGCGGTATTTCATCTGCCCTCGATCTGCGCAAAAAGCCGCCAATCGGCGTTACTCGGGGGTCATTTTTTGCGGCGAACTTGGGGGTGCCATCGCCTTCCGCGTCCACTCTCATGCTTCTGAACTTCAAAACCTCGAAAGTTTCACCGTTTAAGCCCACCCTCTCCTGCCGATACAAAACCGGCCCTCGGCTTGTCAGCTTCACAAGCAAAGCGCACAATAAAAACACTGGAGATGTCGCCACTAAAAAACCGACACTTGTTACGATGTCCATCAATCGCTTCAGCGCACGCTCAAAAATTGAGCCACCTTTGAATCCCTCAGCGAAAATAATCCAGTCGGCCTTGACCGAATCCAGGTTTACATATCCCCTGACCTCCTCAAAGAATGTCAGCTGATCCATGATTTGAATGCCGGACAGTTTGCAGCTAATCAAAGCGTCAATGGGTAGGCTCGGGTGCTCAAAACGGTCGCCGATCACGATCAAGTCACAGTGCAGACTGTTTACGTGCATGGCCAAATCCCGCATTTTTGGCAGGCTCGTCGCCCATTCCACAACAATTTCTTGTTCGGGCACAGCGACCACATCCACGATTTTCAAAGCAGCATCGGGGGTTGCCTTGGCTTCCGCAATAATGGACTGCGCTCCCGCACCCGCTCCCAGAATAACCACTCGCCTTCCCAGAAAACTATCAGCGGCAAAATAAATAAATAGCGCATGTGAAACAAAAACGGCAGCGCCAGACATGACGATCGACATCAGCAAAATTGAACGCCACAGCGGCAATACCGGGAATAGATAGGCTATTGCGGCAAGCCCCATGAGCGAAACGAGCAGCGCGGCAATAAGTCGAATGCCAAACACCCTCAAGTCGCCCATAGCGTCAGACTGGTAGGCGCCAAACCCTAACAAAATAGGAAATGTAAGTATGGGAATAGCAAGCTTAGCTGCAACAGTGGTCACTGTTTGAAAACTGCCTAGCTCAAGCATCTCGAACCTGAGCCACTCAGCAAAGAAAGCACAGCTGGCAATCAAGAGCACATCAGCTGCTGCAAGAGTAAGCTTCACCGGCGAAACATGATGGCGAAAAATCCGCGCCATAAATCGTTGCCCCTTAGACACGCAAACACATTTGTGCCTGCGGCTTCCCCCCAGCATGCCACTTCAAGCCAAATTTACCGAGCCCAAAGTGTTGTGCTGCTCCAGAGACTAGTGCGACTTACATGCTGGTGCAAGCGCACACTTCTGAGTTGACACTGGCTTTTTGGATTCAAGCCAGAGAAATTAGGGGTGACAGTGCGGACAAAGCGACCGCCAATCCACAACCCGGTGGTAAACCTTCGAAAGAACTAAGCAATGGTTCTTGCTGCATGCTGGCCAAAACCGCTGTTTGTGAGGCACTTTCACTGGATGCCGCGCGAACATGCGCGACTGCTTCAGGCGACACCAAATAAAGTACTTTCATGGCTGCTATTGCCGCCCAGCCTTCAACGACTACAGGTAATCGCCGACTTCTCGCCGCGACTATTGCTCCAACCATCGCGGCAATCTCACGGCCCGCTAACTCTTTAAAACACTTCAACACATCCCGTTTGTCAGGGCAGTCTTGGTTCAAACCTTCAAGGCTGACGATAAGCTTTTGGGCAACCGCGTCAGCACCAGCCGAAAAAGCCGACAGCGCCAACATGTCGCCGCCCGCAGCCGTGGCCTCCATCCCAAATGCGCATGCCGCCATACATTCTCGCTCAGACCAACCAGTGTCTATGTTATGGGGCACAGAAGGCGCAAGCTCCAGAACCCGCAGACCCAAACCTTTGTCTTTGCACAATTGGTTGAGTGCAGTTTGCCCTCTTCCTGCTTTTTCAGCAAATCCCTCGACTTCTTGCGTGTCGCCTGCCCCCGCGTAACTACTGGTAAACAAACACAAATGGCTTTCTCTCAGAGATAGTTTGGACTTGCCTTGCCACCCAGCTAGCCAAGTCAGCCAAGACAATGCTGCGTCCGACCTGCCTGCCTTTACGTTATGACTTTTAATGAGGCGATCTACCAGTTCCTGAACAGATTCCTCATCGCGCGCAGGCAATTGATCGATAAGATTAAGCAGGTCATCAAATGGGGATTCAGTTAACACTATATTAGGTTCCCGAGGCTATTTTAGAGAATGGGGTTATGTGTTCGTATGTTTTACCGCGTTTAACACCGTCTAAGTTCTTGATTCTTTGCGGTATCTCAGGCATAAAAAGCTTGATTAGGGGTCGAACAACGAAGCTCCAGAAGATTCTTACCTGTGAGTTTGTTAGTATTGGTTTAAGAGCAAGGTCGACGCCCAGATGGCTTCTAGCAACAAAACTCTTATTATTTCAACGCTTCTTACCGGAACAGCTGTAGCTACCGGTACTCTTTTGTACGGTGTTTTGGGAAATCAGACGCCAGAGCTCGTTATTTTAGATGATACGCTTCCACCGGTGTTGAATAGCGGCCTTTTGCCACCTCCTGCCACTTATCGCATGAGTACGCCACCTCCCGTTGACATTCCCGGGATCCGACGCCTTCAAATCGCGCGCCCTAGTCTCGCTAATGAGGGCTCTGACGACAGTTCCGATGCGGATTTCTATTTAACAGGCACTCGCAGCGCAGAGTTGATCAGAGCGCCTGTTGAGGCCCGGATTGAGACTTTCCCAACAGTGACTCTTGATGAAGCTGTCGAAGGTGCTCTTGCCGTTGACGAATGGGGTTTTCAGGTTGTTCAGTCCTATTTGAACCAAGCCATGGGCGACAGCGACGTCCTCAAAGAGCGGATGGACGCCCTCCTCAATCGTATTGAAGCCGCTGCCGGTGATTACGACTTGGCAACTATCTCGGACGCCGCCAACCTAATAATTGAAGCCGGCGCACGCACCCATTGGACAGCCTTTATGGCGCCATTTGTACTCGACCAAAGCTTTGAGCTGACAGATGATGCGATTGGCTGGGACTTGGGTCCCGAAAATGAAAAACCATACACAGATTTCATTCGTGTCGGCACAAACAGTGAAATGCTGCAGGGCCAAAACATCCAGGCTGAGGGCGCTCAAGCTGGCCCTTCTATCATGTCCAAAGGTGTTCGCAACATCGAACAGTTTGTTGCCAATGGCCTGAAGAATGGACGGTATCGTGTCGTTATTCTCACAGCGCCTCGGCCAAATGGCCAATCACCACTTTACCCGTTTGGCGTAGACCTGAAACGCAACGGTGCCAAAGTGAATATGGTGGACGCGCGCGCCACTGACGACTTGGTTCCAGTTATGAAGCTATCTACAGAGGGCGTTGGTCGTCTCTCTGATGCGGGTGGCCTCAGCTCTGACCAGATTACTTCCAACGCTACTGACCAAGTTTATACGCTTAGCGCAAGCGCTACCGGTGATGTTGTTGGCGTTTCTACTACGGTGGGAATTGATGCTGCCATCACTCCCGCGGCGTTTGACGCCCTTAGCCACTCAGCGTTTTCAGTGTTGCCGGACCTGAGCCCTTATGCCCAAGCAACAGGCGGCGGCGGCGGTGCGCCATCTGCAGGCCATATCCTGGTGACCCGCGCAGAGGTTGTTGATGGCACGCTTCGGATCAATTTCCGTCAGCTTGGTGGCCAGGATACATACGTCACTGCCGTGATTATTTACCCTGAGCCCGACAATGACATTGAGCAGCAACTTGCCGAAGAAGTGGCAGAATTCATAAACCGGGTAGCCCCAGCAGCGGGTGAAAACGTAACAGCTGAAACCATTTTGGGTTTGGATGTACCAATTGTAGACCCAGTTACCGTATTTGCGGATAACTCAGGTGGATTGCCAACCGATGAAGCTGCGGCGGCGACACCGGTTGCCGACCCAGAGCCTGAAGCAGACCCTGAACCTGAACCCGAGCCAGAACCTGAGCCAGAGCCAGAGCCGGAACCTGAGCCAGAACCGGTAACCAATGACCCAGAGCCTGCGCCTGCTCCAGAGCAACCCGGTGGTGACACATTAGGGGCACCTAATGAACCGGAGCCAGAGCCCACTCCTGCGCCGACGCCAGAACCGACACCTGAGCCGACGCCAGAGCCAACTCCTGAGCCGACGCCAGAACCGACACCTGAGCCGACGCCTGAACCGACACCTGAGCCGACGCCAGAGCCAACTCCTGAGCCTACGCCAGAACCGACACCTGAGCCGACGCCAGAACC
>JAEPQB010000004.1 GCA_017640725.1 Kordiimonadaceae bacterium
CGGACCAACGAGCAACGCGAGGAAGGTCAACGTGAGGGATGCTAATCCCGAAATGGTAAATCCTTCTCCCGCAACCATTAAAAAAGCCAGAGGTCCAGAAAAAAACGAGGCTCCTGGTGGTGGGAACAAAGGTTCATATGGAACTGCTCATGGCAAGCAGCGCAGCTTTGAAACTGCGTCAGTTAACTCGATGCGCGCTAACAGTTTGCCCATACAGGAAAAGTTCCAATCCTATTGCCTCGGTGGTCGGCGAAGGCAAGTTAAACTCCAACCAGTCGCCGAGGCCGCCTCGAATATGAAATCTACGGTCGTCAACCGGAATGAGTTCGACCAAGAACCCGCCCAACTGACGTGCAAATAGTTTTTCATTCTGCTTAACAAGCTCGATGAAACCTTCATGTTCTGATCGGTACATGCCCGAATAGAGATCAAGAATTTCATCGGCAACAGAGTGAGTTCTAATCAATTCAGTTGAAACAATTCGTTCTACAAGACGCGATAGGCGCTGTGCAGAAGGTTGAGACATGCCGGTAAATCTGGCCACAGCGCTCAAAAAGGAGGAATTCACAACAATTTTGTCAGTTGTTGCCACAGAAGAATGCAAAATATGAACCTGGTCGACCAACTCCTTGCTGTCGGTTAGGTACTGTCTTACGGCAGCCAAAGGGACTGCAGGGCCGAATCTTGGAACAATCACGGTATGTTCGTCACTCAATCGATCCAGCAATTCTACGGCGGATTGCAGTCCTTCTATACCCCCGACAAAAAAAGCCGGGAGGCTATTGGCGTGGTACAGGTTCCCGACGAAAATCACGTTGCTTTCAGGGAAATGGATAATAACGTCATCATGCGCATTTACAGAGATGTGATGAAGCTCGATCGTTTCGCTGGTAAGGCCCAATGAAAGTTGATTTTTGAAGCGTATTTGACTGGGTGTGAAGCCAAATGCCGCATTTTCTTGCGCAATAACCTTGGCACCAAGATGGTCAAAGAACAAAGACCTGTCTCTCAGAACATAATCACCGTCCGGAATGACCGCATATTCAATGGGCAGCTTCGTGATTGTGCGAATTTTCTGCATCAGATCGAGCCGGCCGGCTTCACGGCGCGGGCCATCAACAATCAAAGCATGAGACTCAGAAATGCTGAGCGCTACATTTGGTCCATGACCCAAAGACCCTGACAATAAATACAGTTGTTCATTGATTTTCGAGACAGTGTAACTGTTGTCAGTCGTGGCTCTGTCGAGCGCGACACCATCTTGGACCGGTATGACAAGAAGCGCCAAAAAAAGTGGAGTAAATAAGAGCTTATTCATGGCGGAGACCAAATTACTTGAGGGCCGGGTGATAGGTGTGCATGCAGAGAGACAGAGCCTGTTGCTAGTTACTTGAATATATCAATCACGCGCCACCTGGCTTTGTCCGCGGAATTCTCATGTTTTAGAGTGTTAGTTGATGGCTGACAGTAACGCCTACAGCGTTTTACGAGTGTTTCTCGGCTAAGGGTGCAAGTTGGGGCCTTAAAACCCGGCCTGTCATTTAGCCTAGCAACGGGTTGTGGCAAAAAGTATCAGCCCACGGGACAAGTAAAAAGGAACCGGAAAACTAGCCTGGTTCCTGTGCAAGCATGCTTTCTGCGCAGCGACGTGCAATGTCGCTTGCAGTATCCGCACCTACGCCGATACCCATCAAGCCCATCTGTAAAAGTTGGTGTAGTAGGCCAGCGGCTTCATCGCGTTCACATCCACTTTCCACAACGTAGGTCATGATAGCCGTGCACAAGCCCAGCCAATATAGAAGGCCTGATTGCTCCGTGCCCTTTGCTATGAAGCCTGCTTCAACACAGGCTTCGATATCTTTGCGCAGACCTGCATTGAGAGAATAGTCAGGTGACGTCGCGCCAACTGTCATACGCAGCATGGCAAACGTTCGCTTTCTGTGGATCAAGGCATATTGGGTCACCTCACGCATACCTCCAGCAATGCGCTCAAGCGGGTGTGTCAGCTGTGAATTCGCCTTTGTGACTTGCTCTTCAATTTCACTTCTGACTTGCATGGCAAGCGCTTGTTTGAGGCCATTTTTGTCACCGAAGTGATTGAAGAAGCTGCCTTTGCCGACCCCCGCTGCGGCGACAAGGTCATCTATAGGGATGTCTTCAAGGGGGCGTTCAAGCATTAGGTCAAATGCGGCAGAAACCAGTGCGTCGCGGGTTCGAATGGCTCGATCACTTTTGTATTCCTGCATCTACAAACCTTTAAATGGCTGTTGACTAAATAGTCAACTCATGTATTTGACTATTTAGTCAACTCAATGAGTTGGCCAGTGGCTAAGGGTAGTTGTTTTGTTGAGTTTGTTCAATGAGTGCCATGAATGGTGAAGGCCAAAACTGTGTTTTGCCTTTCCCTTCAACGGGTGTATCGGCATTGGCCAGCGAGACCTGGTGGAGACCTAAGGCCTGCGAGGTTTTTGGGCAGTCCAAGAGCGAATTTCATATGCATAGAGTTTTCGCTAGAATTTTAACTTTAAGCTTAGGTTTACCATTCTTGTGTGTATTGTGAGCGCAGTAGCGTAGTTGGGGGATTCCGGTGACAGATGTTTCAGCTGATGTAACGACTGATGCGTCCGTAGTGGACGGCACCTACCGTGGACATTTTGACCGAGTAGAAGACGTCGACTGGATTGCTGTCGATCTTACAGCTGGTGTGACCTACACCATCCGAGCACTGGGGTCGGACAGTGATAATGGCACTGCCCAATATGTAGGTATTCAGGACATCTACGACAGCAATAGCGCGTCAGTCGACCACGAATGGGCAGACTATTTTCAAATTCGTCAGGCGTCGGAAGGCTATTTCACCACTGAAGGTCAAACTGAATTTACTCCAACGGAAAGCGGCACCTATTACATCGCGGTAAATAGCTGGGGCATCGATATCGGCTCTTACACGGTCTATGTGACCGAGGATCAAATTGGTACGGGGGACACGGATGACAGGTTTGTTGGTGGGGACGGCAACAACTGGATCCAAGGTGGCTGCGGTGACGACACCATTATCGGCGGCGAAAGCGCAGACTTCCTTGATGGCGAATGGGGCGATGATCGTTTAACCGGCGGTGCCGGCGCCGACGTTTTCACTTTCTGGAGCGATAACTGGGATGATATCCGCGATTTTGTTGCCGACCTATGGGGCAATGACACGATCACTGACTTTGATCCAGCCGAAGATCAGTTGCATTTTGCGGGCCGGATTATCCGGGGACTACAGGACCTCACAATCACCGAGGAAAACGGCAATACAATCATAACCGCCGAGTGGGGCGATAGCGTCACGCTGCTTGGTGTTTCGGCGGATGAACTGACGGATGACAATTTCGAGTTCCGTCTGGGTGTTCGCCTGAATGGTGGCAACATCGAAGGACAGGACGGCGACGACAGCTTGGTAGGCACTGCGGCTGACGACACCATTTACGGCATGGAAGGCGATGACACCATCATCGCGGGTGATGGTGAAAACTATCTGCGCGGGTTTGAAGGCAATGATTTTATCATTGGTGGATCTTCCATTGATATTATTGGCGGCGAAGAAGGTGATGATACAATACGGGCAGGCGCCGGGGATGATTTCATTGTTTCAAATGAAGGTGATGACAGCGTCGCCGGTCAAGACGGTAATGACCTCATTGAAACGCATATTGGTAATGACACGCTGCGTGGCGGCAGTGGTGACGATACCCTTCGCCCGGGTAGGGGCGACGATGTCATGTCGGGCGGAGCAGGCGAAGATATCTTTGTCATTGGCCGCCTATGGGGCAATGACACCATCACCGATTTCGACATGGCGGAAGATTTTCTTGATTTCCGCGGCAGTGGATTGGATATCGCTGACCTGACCATAGCAGCAGACGGCAACAATACCATAATATCCAATGGAGACAATAGTTTAACGCTTATAGGAGTTGACAGCGAAGAGTTTGTTGCTGCTGCTTCTGACTTGATTTGGGAACCAGGTTCTGTGACGTCTCATTACTCGGAGTATGGCCGAGTTGAAGAGGCAGGAGATGCAACCGAAGAGGACATTCTGGTGCAAACCAGCGTTCTGGTCGACGAGGCGGGTCACTGGGCAGCAGATGAGGACGGCGTAACCAGAACCAGCTACAGTTTCCTCAACTACGACTCTGTAGCGGTCAGTGATGACAATAGTACCTGGTGGTTTGACGCCATTGAACCAGTGACCCCACTTACGCAGTACGCTGTTGAGCAGCTAATTCTTGAAATTGAAAGCTATACCAACCTGGACCTCGTCTGGGTTGAGGATTACCAGGAAAGTGGCGGCAACATTCGCCTGGGCTATCATGAATTTGTCATCGGGGGGGCGTCTTCTGCGCCGTACGAAGGGCCTTATTCAGCTGAAGTGTTCAACGGCATCCATGTGGGTGAAGAATTTTTATATGGTTACTATGCGCACGAATTGGGCCATTCATTAGGGTTTGATGACCTTCCTGACTGGAACGAATGGACCGGCAACGACTATACTGTGATGTCCTACATTCGGTCCGCGCGTCACCCAGATGCCGAATTTACCTCTGTTCCAACCAATGGTTACATGTATGCCGACATTGCAGGACTTCAGTATCTTTATGGGGTTGACGAAGAGTCTACGGCAGGAAATGAGACTTACGCTTACGATGTCGCTGAACCATTGCTGAAAACGCTCTGGGATTATGGTGGCAATGATACCATTTCAGTATACGGAGTGGGTGATGCTGTTCACATCAATCTCACCCCTGGCACTTGGTCCAATATTGGGCCCGATATTCGCTATGACGGTGGCGGAGAAGTTGTAGCAGTTGAGACTGGCACCTTGTTCATCATGCCAGACACCATCATTGAAAACGCTATTGGTGGAGACGGTGCGGATACGTTGACTGGCAACGGGGCAGACAACCTTCTTAAAGGCGGCGACGGCGCCGATACCCTTCTTGGCGCTGAAGGCAGTGATACACTCGTTGGGGGGGACGGTGCAGATATGCTCACGGGCGGCGACGGCGCTGACATGTTCCGCATGAGTGCTGGCGGAACTGTATCGCAAACCAATGATGGATCATGTGGTGACTCTGTCCAAGTCACTGATATCGTGACGGATTTTGAAGACGGTGTTGATCTGATTGGATTTGCCGAAAACGAAACTGTTGGATTTGCAGACATCACTATCACTCAGATGGGCGATGATGTGATGGTCGAGGATAGCAAAGGCAATAGCCTTCTTATCCGGAACATGAATGCAGCTGATATCACTATTGCTGATTTTGAAGGCAATACTGTTGGTGTAGCCCTCGTTGGCACCGACACGGCGGAAAGCCTCGTTGGCGGCGACATGGATGATACTCTTAGTGGTGGACGTGGTACCGATAGCCTTGATGGCGGCGCCGGCGACGACGTTCTGTTTGGAGGCACGCAAGCCGACCGGTTGGACGGCGGCGAGGGTAATGACAGCCTTCTTGGTGGCAACGGCAATGATACGGTTGAAGGTGGTTCTGGCAGCGATACGCTCTCCGGCAGTATCGGTGATGATAGCCTCAGTGGTGGCGGTCAGGGCGACCGGTTGTTTGGAGACACCGGCGCTGACACCCTGAATGGCGGTGGCGGTTCTGACCGCGTTGATTACCTGATTGACACCGCAGATATCCTCGTCGACCTTGAAACAGGTGAAGCTACTGGTGGTTTTGCAGACGGCGACGTGCTGATCTCCATTGAAAGTCTGTTTGGCGGCAAAGGCGATGATACCCTTCGCGCGTTAGAGACTGGCAGCCGGCTTAATGGTGCCGGGGGTGATGATATCGTGACCGGCCGATCAGGGGACGACCTTCTTGCAGGCGGTAATGGTAATGACGTGGTGACTGGCGGCGCCGGCAATGACCTGATGAACGGCAACCGCGGCGATGACACGCTGAACGGCAGCGCAGGGGATGATACGCTTAGGGGCAGCAACGGCGCAGATACGTTTGTGTTCACAGCCGGTGGAGGGGACGACATCATTCTCGACTTCAGGGCAAATGACCTCCTGGACCTTTCAGCAACTACTACAGATTTTGCGAGCCTTGCGGATGTGCAAAGTGCTGCTACGGTTACGGAGTCTGGTTTGCTTATCGACCTGGGTGGGGGCGACAGTGTCTTGCTGATTGGCCTAACTCTGAACGATCTGGATACTCTTCAACTTTCGCTCTAGTCTGAACTCTTGCGATGTAACGCCCTTGGGGCTTGGCTTGGTCTAACCCCGCCAGGGTTTCGTATACTGCATTGCAAAACGTTTTGGGGAGGGTGTTATGGTCAGGCTAAAACTTCACCTTGGTGTTTTCCTTTTTGGGGCCATTGTACATGGCGCTGCGGCTGAAGAACCGGCGGGTGAACACCTTGTTCAGAGCTATTGTGCTGCCTGTCACAGCTCTCGCTATTTGGAACGAAGCAGCGGTTATAGTCGTGCCGAATGGGCGACCCTGATTTCCAATATGGTTGACATGTCGGCTGCCTCTGAAGATGAGGTAAAGTTGCTCGATTATTTGGCTGTCACTTACCCACCAAATTCGCGGCGTGCATCAACGCCTGTTGCCGGGCAGGCAAGCATTGAGATTGAAAGCTGGACGGTGCCAACACTGGGTCAGCGTCCTCGAGACCCGGTTGAAGATGCCGATGGCAACATTTGGTGGGTCGGCCAGTGGCTTGATATTTTGGGCCGCATCGATCCAAAAACCGGCGAGATGACGGAATTCGCATTGCCTGAGGGCGCCAAACCGCATTCCGTCGAAATCGGTCCCAAAGGTGGTGTTTGGTACACGGGCAACAAAAACGCCACCATGGGGCGACTTGATCCCATCACTGGTGAAATCAAAGAATTTCCGATGCCTGACCCTGCCGCGCTGGATCCGCATACGCATGTGTTTGACGCGTCAGGCATGCTCTGGTTCAGCCTGCAGCACAGCAATATGATTGGTCGTTTGGATCCCGCAACTGGAGACGTGAAATTGGTGACCGCACCGACGCCACGATCACGGCCGTACGGTGTGAAGATCGCATCTGACGGGAATGTTTGGGTAGCTTGCAATGGGTCCAACTGCTTGCTGAAAGTTGATCCTGAAACCATGGAGGTTGAAGAAATCAAGTTGCCTGACGAAGGTACCCACGTCAGACGGCTGGATATTGACGATCAGGGTGACATTTGGTGGGTGAACTCTGGCCTTGGCAGGTTGGGGCGCTATTCGCCTGCAATTGAAGAGATAAAAGAATGGCCGTCCCCCAGTGGACCAAAATCTCACCCCTATGCCATTGCGATTTATAAGGGGGCAATCTGGTACAACGAGTCGGGCGTAAGACCAGACATGCTGGTGCGTTTTGATCCGAATACGGAGACGTTTCAAAGCTGGCCAATGCCATCGGGCGAGGTTTACACGGGCATTCTGCGCCACATGAGGGTTAGCCACGATGGCCAGTCATTGCTGGTGCATCAAACTGCGGGCAATCGCATAATGCGCGTTAATATTGATGAATAAATAATCGTTTGCATCAATAAATGAAAACCAAGTAATCAATTTCACAGCTTTAAACCATTGGCGTAAAAATAGTCCGTCTTAATTCCAGGAGGGACTATCCATGTTTAGACAATCTCTATCTGTCCTCGCTGTGATGACTGTTGGGCTATCCCCCATAGTTTCTGCCAACATCGCCAGCGCAAATGACACCGAAATCACAAATGACTATTGGTGGCCAAACCGCCTCGACCTAAGCCCGCTACGCAAAAATGACACTGCATCTAACCCCCAGGCAGCGTCATTTGACTATGCCGAAGCGTTCAAGGCTGTTGACGTTGAAGAGCTCAAGCAAGACTTGAAGGCCCTGATGACCACGTCGCAAGACTGGTGGCCAGCGGACTATGGTCACTATGGACCGTTCTTCATCCGCATGTCTTGGCACAGCGCCGGCACGTACCGCACGGTTGACGGACGCGGTGGTGCTGACGGTGGCATGCAGCGTTTTGCCCCATTAAACAGCTGGCCAGACAACGGCAACCTCGATAAAGCACAGCGCCTGCTGTGGCCCATCAAGCAAAAATACGGCAACGCCGTTTCCTGGTCAGATTTGATTGTTCTTGCGGGCACCATCGCCATGGAAGATATGGGCTTCAAAATCGCTGGCTTCGCCTTCGGTCGTGAAGACGCTTGGGAGCCAGAGGAAGTGAACTGGGGCCCTGAGGGCGAGTGGCTTGGCCGCAGCGGCCGCCATAACGCGGACGGTAAACTCAAAAAGCCCTTTGGTGCCGCACGGATGGGCCTCATTTACGTGAACCCTGAAGGGCCAAACGGTAACCCTGATCCGCTGTTGGCAGCGCAGGAAATCCGCGACACATTCGGCCGTATGGCAATGAATGACGAAGAAACTGTTGCGTTGATTGCCGGTGGTCACACATTTGGTAAAGCTCACGGCGCAGCCCGCCCTGATGGGAACGTTGGCCGCGAGCCGGAAGCCGCCAGCATTGAAGAGCAAGGTCTTGGCTGGAAGAATAAATATGGCTCGGGCAAAGGCGCCGACACCATCACAAGTGGCCTTGAGGGAGCCTGGACGGTGAGCCCCGCCGAGTGGACACATAACTTCTTCGAAAACCTGTTTAGTTTTGAATGGGAGCAAACGCGCAGTCCGGCAGGAGCCATTCAGTGGGTGCCAACAGAAGACTATGCTTCTGAACTGGTGCCGGACGCTCATGACCCTGACAAGCGTCATGCGCCGATCATGCTGACCACCGACTTGGCACTCAAGTTTGATCCAAGTTACGGCGAAATTTCAAAGCGCTTCTATGAAGACCCGACAGAATTTGAAGATGCGTTTGCGCGCGCTTGGTTCAAGCTGACGCACCGCGATATGGGGCCAAAATCCCGTTACCTTGGCTCGATCGCGCCAGAGCAAACCTTCATCTGGCAAGACCCGGTACCTGCAGCTGACTATGACACGGTCAGCAGTCGTGACATTCGCAAGCTTAAGGACGCAATCCGCAATTCTGGCTTAAGCAATTCGGACCTAGTTGGCGCTGCATGGGCGTCGGCTTCAAGCTATCGCTCAACTGACCTGCGCGGTGGATCTAACGGTGCACGCGTAAGTCTTGCACCGCAGAAAGACTGGGCGGCCAATGACCCTGCTGAGCTCGCTGGCGTGATCTCAAAGCTTGAGGAAATTCGGGGAGACTTCAATAAGGGTCGCCGCAAAATCTCTCTCGCGGACCTGATCGTTCTCGCTGGTGGCACCGCTATCGAAGAAGCAGCGAAGCAAGCGGGGCACGACATTGAAGTTCCCTTCAATCCTGGCCGCACTGATGCCACTCAGGACATGACAGATGTTGCTTCTTTCGACGTGCTGCGCCCAACTGCCGATGGCTTCCGCAACTTCTATGACGCTGAGACTATCTCTTCGCCGGCGCAGGCGCTGATTGAAAAAGCGACTTTCCTGAACCTGACGGTGCCTGAAATGACAGTCCTTGTTGGCGGCATGCGCGCGCTTGACGCCAATACAGCTGGTGCAAAACATGGTGTGTTCACAAGCCGCCCTGGCACGCTGAGCAACGACTATTTTGTCAATCTCGTCGATATGTCGACTGAATGGAAAAAGTCTGAAAGCGATGCTCGTATTTATGAGGGCTATGTGCGCGGTACGGACGAGTTGAAGTGGACAGCAACACCTGTCGACCTGATCTTCGGTTCAAACACTGAACTTCGCGCGGTGGCAGAATTCTATGCCTTCGAAAACGCAGAAGCAGCATTTGTCGAAGACTTTGTGGAAGCATGGACCAAAGTAATGAATTTGGGTCGCTTCTAAGCTGACCGATTTCCAGTGACTCAAGAGCTGGCCTTTCGAGGCCAGCTTTTTTTATTGTGCACAGGCGCCCCGAATACAATCCAATTTGTTTGGATTCCTTGAATGCAAAAATTAGCCAAGGAAATTTGACGCAACAGTGCCATACTACCCATCTGTTAAATCCATCTTCTGCAATATGCGTAAACCTCTGCGCATAGGAAAATCTTTATGAACGTTGAACCAGACAAAGAAAACACAGGACATTGGAGTACTGTAAAAAGCCTGCTGCCATTTCTGTGGGCGCCTCAACGGGCAGATCTGAAGCTTCGTGTAGTAGGCGCTATGTTGCTGCTTATCCTGGCAAAACTAATTGGCGTTTATGTGCCATTCCTGTTCAAAGATGCGGTGGATGCGCTCACAGGGCAGGGTGACGGCTTGAGCCAAGCAGCTTTGCTGGTGGTCGTGCCAACATCACTGATTTTGGCGTATGGTGCTGCCAGGGTAATGACGCTTTTGTTTGGCGAGCTCAGGGACGCTGTGTTTGTAAAAGTTGGTCAGCACGCCATGCGGCAAATCGCGCTCAGTACCTTTCGTCACTTGCATCAGCTGTCACTGCGTTTTCATATGGAGCGCAAAACGGGCGGGCTCAGTCGCATCATCGAGCGCGGCGTGCGGGGCAT
Organism: Kordiimonadaceae bacterium; assembly: GCA_017640725.1. Lineage (GTDB taxonomy): Bacteria > Pseudomonadota > Alphaproteobacteria > Sphingomonadales > Kordiimonadaceae > Kordiimonas. The sequence continues at coordinate 10,518 of JAEPQB010000004.1, forward strand.
CGATTTCTTGTTGCGTTTCATGCTGTTCAATATCTTGCCGACATTGCTGGAAATACTTCTTATTTCTTCAATTTTCTGGCTTGAGTTTGGCTTTGCATATGCAGCTGTCACTTTCGTTTGTTTGGTAAGCTACATTTATTTCACCGCCGCGGTAACGGATTGGCGCCTCAAGTTTCGCCGGGAAATGAACGACCAGGATACAAAAGCGAACTCCAAAGCGATCGACAGCTTGCTCAATTACGAGACGGTCAAGTATTTCACCAACGAGGCGTATGAGGCCGACCGGTACGACCAGGCGTTGGCGCGTTACGAGTCTGCAGCCGTTAGAAGCCAACTCTCGCTGACTTTGCTCAACGTTGGGCAGTCTCTGATCATTTCCATTGGCCTTGTCATAGTGTTGCTGATGGCGGCGCAAGGAGTTGTCGATGGCCGCTTCACCATTGGTGAGTTTGTATTGGTGAACAGCTTGTTGATCCAGATCTACATGCCGCTGAATTTCCTTGGTTTTGTCTACAGAGAAATCAAACAGTCGCTCACCGACATGGAAAAAATGTTCGATGTCATTCGAACCGATGCCGACGTAAAGGATGCAGCCAATGCTCAGCCGTTGAAAGTTTCAGGCGGTGCCGTCAGTTTCCAGAACGTTTGCTTTGAGTACAATCCGGACCGTCGCATTCTGCACGGTATCAGCTTTGATGTGCCTGCAGGGTCCACCACGGCTATTGTTGGGGCTAGTGGCGCTGGTAAATCGACCATCTCACGTATTCTGTTCCGTTTTTACGACATTGCTTCTGGCGATGTGACAATCGACGGGCAGGATATTTCTGGCGTGGCACAAAAAAGTCTGCGCGAAGAAATCGGTGTGGTGCCGCAAGACACAGTACTGTTCAACGACACCGTTTTTTACAACATCCAGTATGGCAGGCCTGAAGCCTCGGAAGAGGAAGTCAAAGAAGCTGCAAAATTGGCGCAAATTCATGATTTCGTTTCGGGCTTACCCGACGGTTATGAAACGCAGGTTGGTGAGCGCGGCTTGAAACTTTCGGGCGGTGAAAAACAGCGGGTCGCAATCGCCAGAACCATATTGAAAAACCCGGCAATACTCTTGTTGGATGAAGCAACCAGCGCGCTTGATAGCCAGACCGAACGCGAAATTCAGGGTGCCTTCGAAGAGATTTCACAAGGCCGCACGACGCTTGTGATCGCACATCGCCTCTCAACAGTGATTGGCGCTGATGAAATCCTGGTATTGGATGCCGGTAATATCGTAGAACGTGGCACGCACGCAGACTTGCTGGCATTGGGCGGCAAATACGCTGCCATGTGGCAACGCCAGCAAGAAGTGTTTGAAGCAGAGGAAAAGCTTGGCGAGCTTGTTTCCGCCTAGTCGGAAACAGGCACTAATCGCGCTGCAAAACCACCTCCAGGCGCCATGCGAACCGAGATTGTTTCTGTCGCATTTACTTGTTTTTCCTCAACAACAAAACCATAGGGGTTGCTTCGCCAATGGGCGTCATCGCTGTCTCGGTAAAGTTGCAGCAGGTAGCGTTTGTCCGGGTCTAGGAAGTCCAGCTTTAACTCTTTTGATTGTTCGTTGTCTCCGGTTAAGCCGCCCATAAACCAGTCGTCGGAGTTGCGGTCCTTGCGAGCATAAATAGCGTACTCCCCTATCTCACCTGCAAGCGCGATGCTTTGCTCAAAATCGGTTACAACATCTTTGATGAACTGCAGGGCGTCCGGGCGCGCTTCATAATTTGCGGGCAGGTCAGCTGCCATTTGGATCGGGCTGAATAAAACCACGTAAAGCGCCAACTGTTTCGCGAGCGTTGTTTCAACGCGGTTGTCCGGCTTTTCCTCTTCAAACAACAGATCAAAAATACCAGGGGTAAAGTCCAAGGGGCCAGATAGCATGCGCGTGAAGGGCAGAATGGCCGTGTGTGAGGGCGGGTTCCCGGGGGACCCCCACGCGTTATACTCTTGGCCGCGAGCCCCTTCGCGTGAAATCCAGTTGGGGTATGTACGACGCAGACCAGTATCCTTGATCGGCTCATGCGAATTGATCGAAAGCTTGTGTTTTGCTGCAAGCTCCAGCAATCGAATGTTATGGTTACTCATCCATTGGCCGTCGTGCCATTCGTTGACGACAGTGCCATCGGGTTTTTTGCGAACGATGTTACCGCCATTGGCCACATAACCGGTTTTGATTTGGCGCACGCCCAGATCTTCATAAAGCTTATAGGCTTCTGCCATCTGGTTTTCGTAATTGGTTACCCCGCCACTGGTTTCATGGTGACCAATCAGACGAACACCCTTCTCTAGGGCATAATCACTCAGTGCTTTGATATCAAAGTCAGGGTAGGGCTTCGTGAAACTGAACACATCACCATTGTCGAACCAATTGCCGTCCCATCCCACATTCCAGCCTTCGACGAGCACGCCGTCAAAGCCATGCTTGGCTGCAAAGTCAATATGGTGTTTGGTGTTGGCGGTGGTTGCTCCGTGTCTTTCGCCCGACCCCCACGTGTTTATATTCAGGTGCATACCCCACCAAATGCCGACATATTTGCCGGGTTTTATCCATGATACGTCGCCCAATCGACTGGGTTCGTTTAGGTTTAAGATCAGGTGTGAATTCAAGAGGCCAGTCGCCGCCTCTGTGACCTGAAGTGTACGCCATGGGGTTTTAAAGCCACCCGTTGTATGAACTTTCCCACCCAAGGGATTTGGGGCTAATTCAGCGGTGAAGTTGGTGCCAGCAGTTTGCTTGAACCACATGCCGGCGTAATCAACAAGTGCGGCTTCATGGACACTGATATGGATGCCGTCACTGCGCCGCATGGTGATGGGGGTGTGCGCTAACTTCACCTTGGAAAGCGGTGTCTTTTCATAGAGATACTCGTAGCGGTTCCATTCACCCGCCGGGATCCACCATGTGTCAGCATCTTCAGCAAAATTAAATTCGGTCAACTCGTCAGCGATAACCAGGGAACGCCCGGCAGGCGCTTGATACTCATACCGAAAACCCAAGCCATCATCGAACACACGGAAGCGTACTGTCATGGTTTCGTCGGCTACACCGTTGCGCGGAATAGAAACGGCCAGCTCATTGTGGATGTCATGGATGAAGCGAGCCTCTCCCCAAGGTTGCTCCCAGGTTTCGTCGACGGCTCTTCGGCTTGAACTGATGCGGTTTGTATCAGCCTCAAAATTGGTTCCATCAAGGAAGGTGAAACCCAATTCGGAAGATCTAATTATCAGCGTTTCATCGCGAAAGACTCGGTAGCTCAAGCCTGAACTTGAAACGTTAACTTCTGCCCGAAGTAATCCGTCGGGGGAAGCAACCGAAAAATCGTCTGCTGATGTAGGTGACCACCCCAGGACAAACACAAAAACGAAAGAAACAATAGCGCGCATGATGCTCTCCCCAAAACCTTGCCATCGGCAATCAACAAAATCTTAGTAACCCTGTCAATGCAAAGATTGCATCAAAAAATGTAAATTTACAAAACTGACATAGGTTTAGAGCAGAAATGTTGCACTTGCGCTGACGATAGGGGATAACCTCGACAACGTTCTGTCCGGGCCAAAGGCCCATTTCTTCGAGAGTTGTGTTATGCGTCGCTTGCCAGCTGAAACAAGCCTGCTTTTGGTTACATGTTTCGCCTTTGCAGATGAAGCAGCACATGCAAAAGAAGCTGGCTATTACGACGATCTTGAAACGGTCGAAGTGACTGGCGCCCGAGACGCTGCGAATGCTGAAGTTGGTACCTTCACATCGATAACTCCAGCTGATTTCAAAACGGTTGCACCTTCGTTGCTCCCGGATGCACTTGTGCTGGTGCCTTCAATAAACTTGAGAACCAACTCCCGTGGGGAAACTTTGGCGTCAATTCGTGGCAGTGGAGAGCGGCAGTTAGCTTTGCTTTGGAATGGTGTCCCTATAAACGTGCCGTGGGATAATCGATTTGATTTGAATTTACTCCCAAGTGCTGGAATCAGCTCGATTGAAGTTCGGGCAGGTGCGACGGCCCAGTCATTTGGTGCGAACACCGCCGGAGGCGTAATTGATGTCCGAACAGGTTCATTGGATAGTTCACAACTGAGTTTTCAAGCCGGCAGCGGCGATCTCCAAGTGTTGGACGGTGCTTTTGCTTATGAAAAAGGGACGTTCAAACAGTCTATTGCCTTCAGCCATTTTGAGCGTGATGGACTCGTTTCACCAAGCAGTTCGGGTCAGTTTTCGGCGAGCATTAGCGATCTGATAACAAATACAGACCGAAATGCGACCAACGTGTCTACGAGATCAGAAATTGCTTTAGATAAAGTGCGTCTAGGTTTTTCACTCCTGTGGTCGGGCACGGAATTTGGGGTCGCACCCGAACAAGGGCCGAGGATTGATCCTGGTGACGCCCGATTTTGGCGGCTTCCCGACACGGACCATAACCTTGTCGCTTTAGACGCCGAAATAGGCGAGGGACAGTCCATAGTCACTCAAATCACAATGTGGACGCAGGAGTTTGACCAAACAATTCAGTCTTTTAATAGTACGAGTTACACGGAACTTGATGAGACCCAGGTTGATGAAAACCGTACCTACGGCGGCAGAGTAAGTTTAAGTCATAAGACTGCATCGTCTTCGACGCTGGCAACGGTATTGGGGCATTGGTCACAGCATCAAGAAACAAGAACGGAATATGGCAGCACTGTCGCGCAACAGGAGCGCTTTACGCACTATCAATTTAGTCTTGCTGTTGATCATTCCCGCCAGTTAAACGACGCAACTATTTTGGCTGTTGGACTTGGGTATGATCAGTTAAATCCTGGTGAGACTGCTGGCAGAGGGTTTGGGCCCAAATTTGATGGTGTCAGCGGCAGTATCAATGTTTCGTTTGAGGCGCCTGAAGGGTGGAATTTTCGACTGGGACTAGCGCGCAAAGTCAGGCTTCCAACCATGCGCGAGCTTTTTGGCGAGGCGCTCGGGAGGTTCGTCTTGAACCCAAGCCTCGTACCTGAAAAAAGTTGGATATTTGAAGCCTCAGCGCAGTACGCTTGGGCGCAAGGTTCCGTTGAATTCACACCTTTCTTGACCGAAACAAATGACACGCTTGACCAAACGCGAATTGATGTATCAGGCGACTTTTTGCGGCAGCGCATCAACTTGCGAGGAAGTCGCCACTATGGCATTGAAACTCGCGCGGACATTGAACTTTTGCCCACACTACAACTTGAGGGTTACGTCACATGGAGCCGCAATCGCGCAAAAACAGATTCAGTTGCCAATGCAACTCGTCGACGATACCTTTCGGATCGTCCCAATTGGCTTGCACGGGTGGAGGCACGCTATCAGTTAGGGACCCGAACCACCTTTGGGCTTAATGTGGTTTATCGGGGCGCTGCCAAATCAGAAGCTGGCAATGGTGACTTTCTCAGTTTGTCTCCTGCGACAACTGTTAATTTGTCTGCTAGACACAGCTTGTTTGGTGCGCAAAATGGGTCAAATGTCGAATTGTTCGCTCAAGTTGATAATTTGACAGATGAATTCATCGAGCCTCAGCTTGGTCTGCCAGATGCTGGCCGGACCTTAACGTTGGGGGTCAGGGCTCTATTTTAGAGCTGAAATAATTTGGGGGTTGGCTTGAAGCCACAGATATTACTTCGCAAAATCCATCATTGGGGCTCAATAATAATTGCGCTGCCTCTTCTGTTGATGATTGGTGCGGGTATTTTGTTGATGCTGAAGAAGGAAGTTGTCTGGATTCAGCCTGAAACGGTGCGCGGTGAACAATCAGGTGTGCCACCTCTTTCTCTTGAACAACTTTTTGAGTCTGCGAAGTCAGTTCCAGAGGCCGTGGGTTGGCAATGGCATGAGCTTGAGCGCGTAGACTTCAAGCCGGGCAAAGGCGTCGTAAAGTTTGTTGGCTCAAACAACTTTGAAGTCCAAGTCGATACCCATTCCGGTGAAATCTTGCAGGTAGCCTACCGCCGCTCAGACATCATCGAAAGTCTGCATGATGGCAGCTTTTTCAGCGACACCACCAAACTATTCATCTTTTTGCCGGCAGGAATTGTTCTGTTCATTCTTTGGGGAACAGGCATCTATCTGTTTTTCCTGCCACGCCTGAAAAAGCGTCAAAAAAAAATCGCAAGTCGTGAGCACAAAAGCATAGCTCACAAAGGAGTACGTCAACCCGCGGAGTAAGGCGGGAAATTCATAATTTAGGGCATGCCTTGGGACGAGGGGCCCGCTTATTAGGGGAGAGGTCTATGAAACTCAGAAACAAAGTTGCCGCGCTTTTGGCGGGCACAGCTTTGATGGGAACCGCATTCTCGGCTCCAGTTTTCGCACAAACAGACGAAGATGATTATTACGTGCCGTCAGAATATCTGGACGGCATGCAATATCGCAACATCGGTCCTTGGCGCGGTGGCCGCGTGACAGCTGTCGCCGGTACAGCGAGCGACAAGCGTATTTATTATATGGGTGGAACCGGCGGTGGTGTCTGGAAAACCACCAATGCTGGCGGCGACTGGACCAATATTTCTGACAAATTTTTCAAAACAGGTTCAGTGGGGGCAATTGCCGTTGCGCCATCTGACCCTAACGTTGTTGTGGTTGGCATGGGCGAAAGCCCGTACCGTGGTGTAGCCTCTTCCCACGGTGACGGCGTCTACATTTCCAAAGACGCCGGCAAAACCTGGAAAAACATGGGGCTTGGCGACAGCCGCCAAATTTCCACAGTTCACATCCATCCAACCGACCCGGACACAATGTGGGTCGCGGTTCAGGGCTCTCCCTGGGCGCCAACCGAAGACCGGGGTGTCTACAAGTCAACGGATGGCGGGGAAACCTGGAACCGCACCTTGTTTGTTGACGAAACAACCGGGGCTATCGACCTGACGTATGACGCCAACAACCCACGCATCATGTACGCCGCCATGTGGGACACAGACCGTGAGCCATGGCTCATCCGCTCCGGTGGACCGGGCTCAGCGATATGGAAGTCTGTTGACGGTGGTGAAACCTGGGAAAAAACAGGCAAGGGCCTGCCTGAAGAGATGGGCAAAATCGGCGTGATCGCGTCGCCTGCGCAATCGGACCTTGTCTACGCAATCGTAGAAGCGAAGGAAAAAGGGGGTCTTTACAAGTCCACCAATGGCGGCGAAAGTTGGAGCTTCGTTAATGGGGACCGCAGGCTGCATGCACGGTCCTGGTATTATATGCATATCTTTGCTGACCCTAAGGATGCAGACGTAGTTTATGTGCTCAATGCACCGTTCATGAAATCTATTGATGGCGGCAAGTCGTTTACCCAAATCAGTGTGCCTCACGGCGACACACATGATTTGTGGATCAACCCTGACAACCCTGAAGTTATGGTGAACGCCAATGATGGTGGTGGAACGGTCACGCTCGATGGCGCAAAAAGTTGGTCCACAATCTATAACCAGCCAACGGTGCAAATTTACCGCCTGAATGCAGACAACGACTTTGCATACAAGCTTTACGGCGGTCAGCAAGACAACAGCACGGTTGCCATATCAAGCCGGGGAGCGGACGGCTCAATTGGTCTTGAAGATTTTCATGCCGTTGGCGGGTGCGAAAGTGGCTTTGTCGCCTTCGACCCAGACAATCCCCGCTTTTCATACGCGGGCTGCTATCTGGGTCAGATCGAAGAGTATGATGCGGAAACTGAAACGTCTCGCAGCGTCAGTGCTTATCCTGAAATTGCTTTTGGTAAATCTCCAAAAGACAGAAAGTACCGTTTCAACTGGAATGCACCGATCCTGGTCTCGCAGCATGACCCGTCGGCAATCTATCATGCTGGTAATGTGCTGCTGAAGTCTACTGACCGCGGTGTTAGCTGGACTGAAGTCAGCCCAGACCTAACGCGGGATGATGACGCAACTCAAGGGCCCATGGGTGGCCCGATCACCAACGAAGTGTCGGAAAACTACAATACCATCGCTTATGTGGAAGAAAGTCCTCATGCAGCGGGTACATTCTATGTCGGTACCGATGATGGCTTGGTCCATGTGACGCAGGATGATGGCACAAATTGGCAAAACATCACCCCTCGGGGCATTGGTGCGGCGCTCGTCAACGCAATTGACGTGTCCCCACATGACCCGGCAACCGCTTATGTGGCGGTAACGCGCTACAAAGAGAACGATCATTCGCCAATGATCTATAAAACGACCAATTATGGTCGTCGCTGGAGCCAGATTGCAGACGGCATTCCGGACGGTGATTTTGTGCGCGTGGTGCGCGAAGATACCGAGCGCCAGGGCATGCTATATGCTGGCACGGAAACAGGCGTTTATGTGTCTTTCGATGACGGAGACAACTGGCAGCCGCTGCGGATGAACCTGCCGCACGTACCGGTTACCGACATCAAAGTGCACGGTAATGATTTGCTACTGTCGACCCAGGGCCGTGGCTTCTGGATTTTGGATGACATTTCACCGCTCCGGCAAATGGATGATGACGTGGACGAGGGTGCAACTTTGTTTGCTCCGTCAACTGCCTATCATACGCAAACGTCTGGTGGTCGTAACGGTGGCCCGACCAGTCCAAACCCACCATCGGGAGCATCGCTGTATTATAGCCTGACTGACGTGCCCGAAGACGGTATCAAAATCGAGATTTTGAATGCTGACGGGGACGTCATCCGCACGCTAAAGTCTGACAAGAAAAAAGGCGAAAAGGGCGGTGGATCTGGCAGTAGCTACAACCTGCCGATGAAGTCTGGCCTCAACAAGGCGCAGTGGGACTTCAGAACTGAAGCGCTCAAGCCTATTGAGGGGCTTTGGTCCATCGCGGGCGGGCGTGATCGCAAGGTAGATGGCTACATTGTTGGTCCAGGTACTTACACTGCGCGCCTGACGGTTGGTGAAAACGTCAGTGAGCAGAGTTTCGGTGTAGCGTGGGATCCGCGAGTTGATGTGTCAGCAGAGGCCATCAATGAGCAAACCACGATGGTCTCGCAGGCCTTTGACATGCTCAAGGAGTTGCAAAGCTCCGTTATCGCCATGCGCAAAGCAAAGGGGCAGGCGAAGTCGGCCACCGATGCGAACGCTGATCATGAAGAGCTCAAGGCAGCAGGCGATGCAGCGGTTAAAGCCATTGAAGATTGGGAAAAAGGGCTGATTAACACTGAGCGCCAGTTCTTCCAGGATGTCCTGAACTGGCCTGACAAGTTGCACTCCGACCTACAGTTCATTGTTGGCAACCTGAACGGCGGGATCCCACCAGTAAATGCTGGCACCAAACAGCGCTTCGAAGATGTCGCAGTTGTATTCCGTGAGGCCATGACGGCCAGAGATGCGGTGGTATCCGGTGAAATAGCAGCCTTCAATACCGCCTTCGCTGAAAGTGGTCGCAGCCCGGTCGCCGCGCCGGACTTCTCGGGCGAATAAAAATTTGGGCAGGGAAAGCACTATGGTGCTTTCCCTTTTTTAGTTTCGACAGGAGTGGGTAGTGAATAATATTTTTAAAACAATGACATGTGCCGCCGCTTTAATGTTTGGCGCAAGCACAGTGCATGCCGATATTGAAAGTGATCTTTTGGCTGGCATGGAAGCCAGGGTTGTTGGCCCTGGCGCCATGAGCGGCCGGGTGGCAGCCATCGATGCAGTTGCTTCTGACCCCAATCATATTGTGGTCGGCGCAGCAACAGGGGGCGTTTGGATTTCGTCCAATGGTGGCCTGAATTGGACACCGGTTTTTGACGATGAAGAATGTGCATCTGTAGGTGCGGTGGCCATCAACCAAGCGAACCCGGACATTATCTGGGTTGGTACAGGCGAGGGTAACACCAGGAATTCCACCTCTATCGGCTGTGGTATGTTCAAGTCTTTGGATGGCGGTAAAAGCTGGACCAAAATTGGGCTCGAAAATTCAGAGCGCATCAATCGCATCGCGCTAGACCCAACCAACCCTGATGTTGCCTATGCTGCGGTTCTGGGTGCGCTGTGGGGCGACAGCGAAGAGCGTGGCCTGTACAAAACAACAGACGGCGGCGAAACATGGAGCCGCATCCTTTATGCGAATGAAAGCGCTGGTGCCACAGACATTCAAATGGACCCAAGCAACCCCAACAAGTTGTTTGCCTCCATGTGGCAGTTCCGCCGTTGGCCTTATTTCTTTAAGTCGGGCGGGGAAGGTTCAGGCCTTTTTGTGTCGCACGATGCTGGCGAAACCTGGGAACAACTCACTGAAGAAGACGGCTTGCCATCTGGTGAACTTGGCCGCTCAGCTTTTGCCATTTCGCGCAGCAATCCGAACCGGGTCTATGCTCTGATAGAAGCGGAAGAGAGCGTTCTGTCGCGCTCTGACGATGGTGGCCGCTCCTGGTCAACCGTGAATTCCGACTTCGATATCAACGACCGGCCATTCTACTACAACGACATTGCTGTTGATCCGCAGAACCCGGACCGGGTTTACCGTGTCGGCTCACGTGTCAAAATGTCGATCGATGGCGGCCGGTCTTTCAATTTCATTGAAGCAATTAACTGTTGTGCGCCGACAAACACCATTCACATCGACAATCATGCATGGTGGATAAACCCGGCGGACCCACGTCACATGATCGATGGTAACGATGGCGGTATCGCCGTTACCCGGGATGGCGGCGAAACCTGGCGGTTTGTTGAAAACCTGCCGCTGGCGCAGTTCTATCACATCGCAGTGGATAACGACCTGCCATACAATATTTATGGTGGCCTTCAGGATAACGGTGCGTGGCGCGGGCCGTCTGAGGTGTTTGAAAACGGCGGTATTCGTAATTTGCATTGGCAAGAAGTCGCCTTTGGTGACGGCTTCGATACAATTCCCCACCCAAACAACAGCCGTGAGGGCATTTCCATGAGCCAGGGCGGCTTCCTGGTGGATTGGGACCTGGATACCGGCGAGCGCCGGCTTATCAGGCCAAAGGGCCCGGAAGACGGCACAGACTTGCGTTTCAATTGGAATGCTGGTTTTGCCCAAAGCCCGTTTGATGTGAACACGATCTACTACGGCAGCCAGTTTGTGCACAAATCCACAGACCGGGGCAAAACCTGGGAAATCATCAGCGGTGATATGACCACCAACAATCCGGACTTCCAAACCTTCCGCGAAAGTGGTGGCATTACGCCCGACGTGACGGCTGCAGAGAACTACACGTCAATCACCTCCATCAATCCATCGCCTTTGGATGCGAACGTGATCTGGGTTGGCACTGATGACGGTCGCGTACATGTGACGCGCGATGGCGGTGGGACATGGAATAGCGTTGAGGACAATATTCGCCGCGGTCCTGAAGGCGGCTGGATTCCGATGATTGAGCCGTCGAAATATGACGCGTCCGTGGCGTTCATCACAGTGGATGATCACAGAAGGGGCGACCACCGTCCTTATGTTTACCGTATGGAAAATTACGGTGAGCGCTGGCGCTCGCTGACAACAGACGACCTCTCCGGCTATGCCCTATCTATCAAGCAGGATCATGTTGACGAGAACCTGTTGTTCCTTGGCACGGAGTTTGGCCTATTCTTCTCGACAAATGCCGGCCGGGACTGGACAAAATGGACAGAAGGTGTGCCAACGGTTTCAGTGATGGATATAGCCATTCAGGAGCGGGAGAACGACCTGGTTCTCGGCACACATGGTCGGTCCGCGTATGTCATTGATGACTACAGCGCACTTCGGGGGCTAAACGAGGAGACCTTTAATGAGGACCTCAAAATTCTGTCCCTGACAGATGGCCAACAATACAGGGCCAATCAAACGCCAGGAACTCGGTTCCCAGGAAGCGGTGAGTTCCGCGCAGCAAACGAGCCGTTTGGCGTTATGATCACGTTTGTGGCCTCTGGCGATGACCTGCCACACCCGGACGCGGATAAAGAAAAAGCGCGACAGGTTGCTTTGCGTGCAGCTTCATCTGATGACGATGAAAAAGAGGCAGGTGCAGGTGACCAAGTCACCATCAAAGTCTCTAATGCTGCAGGCGATGTGATCCGTACTTTTAAGGCTGATGCTCACAAGGGTATCAATCGGGTGATGTGGAACATGCGCGAAGACGGGACCCAAGCGGCACCACCAGCGCGTCCACGACCAGACGGCACACTGCCTGCCGGCCTTGAAATCCTGCCGGGCAATTATTCGGTAACGGTTGAGTACGGCGAAGCAACTGACAGCGGCGACGTTGAAGTTCTTGCAGACCCGCGCTCCAAATTTGGCCTTGAGGCACAGCAAGCCAACTATGACATGCGCAAGCAGCTTCAGGCACTGAACGAAGAAGTACAGGACGCGCTCACGCAAATTATGGAAGCGCGCCGCGACATTGGCACTCTTATGACGCTGATCGCATCAGCGGAAAAGAATACGTCAAACGATGATGCTTTCGCCGATCTGAAAAAGCAGGCTGGTGAGGTGAAGAAGGCATTTGAAGACATGGAAAAACAGTTCCGTAACCCGCGTGGTACGCGCGGCATTGTCTTCTCCGCAGATAAAGTCGGTGCCATTGTTGGCCTTGCCAATGCCTATGTGGCCAGCACGAGAGACGCGCCCAATGAGGCCGCGCTTGCGCAAGTTGAGAAAGCAAGGTCGACTGTTGGCTCTGCGGTGGATGAGGTCAATAAGCTCATAAGCAACGACCTCGCGGAGCTGAAATCAGCGGTAGGCAAAGCAGGTGTAGGCCTCTTTAATCAAAGCACAGTTGAATAGTGAATATGGCCGCAGCCCAAGGGTTGCGGCTTTTTTCTTGAGGGACAAAAAATGAAGAAACGCACAACAATTTCAGCCCTGAAAGCGGGTTTGATGGGGCTGACCATCCTTGGTGGTATGGCGGCTATGCCCGTAAGCGCGCAGGATAACCCATTTGCGGGCCTTTCTTTCCGCAATATTGGACCGGCCCTGACGTCGGGCAGAATTTCGGACTTTGCTTTCCATAAGGGAGGGCATAACTCCTATTTTGTAGCGACAGCATCGGGCAACCTATGGAAAACCAACAATAATGGCACCACTTGGCAGGCCGTTTTTGAAAACGAAGGCTCCTATGCGATTGGTGTTGTTGAAATTGATCCGTCAAACGCCAACACCATCTGGGTTGGCACGGGTGAAAACAACTCCCAACGCTCGGTGGCCAACGGTGATGGTGTCTACAAGTCTGTCGACGGTGGCAAGACCTGGAAAAACATGGGCCTCGAAGACAGCGGCCATATCAGCCAGATTTGGGTGAATCCTAAGAATGGGGACGAAGTGCTTGTCGCGGCCCAAGGCCCGCTTTGGAATGAGGGCGGTGACCGCGGCCTATATAAAACCACAGACGGCGGTGAAACCTGGACCCGCATTCTGGAAATTGATGAGCACACAGGTGTAAACGAGTTTGTTGTTGATCCGCGCGACTTCAACAATATCGTTGTATCCACCTATCAGCGTCGTCGCCATGTGTGGGTGCTGATCAATGGTGGTCCTGGCAGTGGCATTCACAGAACAACTGATGGCGGCACGACTTGGTCTGAAGTTAAGTCGGGTCTGCCCAGCAAAGACGATATGGGGCGCATTGGCCTTGCCATGGCACCCTCGCAGCCAGACACCCTGTATGCGATTGTTGAAGCAAGTGATGCGGAGCGCGGTGTATACCGTTCCGACAATTTTGGCATTAGCTGGCGCAAACAGTCGGGCCACATGACAACTAGCCCGCAGTACTATAACGAGATTGTTGTCGATCCGAAAAACCCGGAGCGCTTGTACTCACTGGATACATTCAGCCAGGTTTCCCACGATGGCGGTAAAACCTTCGCACCAATGTCCAATCGGTTCCGCCATGTTGACGACCACGCGCTTTGGATTGATCCGGCCAATACAAACCATTTGTTCATCGGCGGTGATGGCGGTGTTTATGAGAGCTGGGACATGGGGTCTACTTGGCGGCACGTACGCAACCTGCCTATAACTCAATTCTATCGCATTCAGCCGGACAATGCTGAGCCGTTTTACAATGTTTGTGGCGGTACTCAGGATAACAATTCTTTGTGCGCGCCGTCCCGGACGCAGGATATGCACGGTATCGGCAACGAAGACTGGACCATTCTCATCGGTGGTGATGGTTATGAGCCGCAGATTGACCCGCGCGACCCCAACACCATTTACACGCAGTATCAGTATGGCGGTCTAGCGCGCTATGACCGGCGTACGGCAGAGCGTATTTACATTGCGCCGCAGGCTGAATCTGGTGAAAACGCGCCAAAATGGAATTGGAATACGCCGCTTTTGATCAGCCCGCACAATGCAGACCGCATCTATTATTCAGCGGAGCGCGTGTATCGTTCTAATGATCGTGGCAGCAACTGGGAAGTTATCAGCCCGGACCTGACGCGTCAGATTGATCGCAATACACTCGACGTTATGGGGCGCGTATGGAGCGTCGATGCAATAGCGAAAAACGACAGCACCTCGCGTTACGGCAGCATCATTGGCTTTAGCGAAAGCCCGCTGGTGCCGAACCTTTTGTACGTCGGAACCGATGATGGTCTCATCAGTGTTTCTGAAGATGGCGGTGCCAACTGGAATACCGTTGATAGTTTCCGCGACGTGCCAGACATGTCGTTAATCGAAGATGTGCAGGCGTCCATGCATGATGAAGATATTGCTTATGCGGTGGTGGATAACCACAAGCGTGGCGACTTCAAACCCTATGTTCTTAAAACGACGAACAAAGGCCGAAGCTGGCGTCTCATTAATGGTGACCTTCCCGAGCGCGGTACTGTGCACACCATTGTAGAAGACCATGAAGACCCGAATTTGTTGTTCGTGGGCACTGAATACGGCGTTTTCTTCAGCCAAAATGGCGGCGAAAACTGGCAGCAGCTGAAAACGGGCATCCCAACTATTGCGGTGCGGGATCTGGAGATCCAGCGCCGGGAAAGCGACCTTGTGGTCGGTACCTTCGGTCGCGGGATCTATATTCTGGATGACTACAGCCCTCTGCGCTTCGCTGCCAAGGATGTGTCAGACGCGCGGGCAACTTTGTTCCCGGTCAAAGACACCTGGCTCTACATTGAGAGTGACCAGTATGGCAATGAACTCAAGGGCAGTCAGGGGGACGAGTATTTCACTACTGAAAACCCTCCATTCGGCGCTGTGTTCACTTTCTATCTGAATGAAGGCTATGAAACGAAGGCGCAATCCCGCCGTAAGGCCGAGCGCGAAATTGAGAAAGAGGGCGGCGATACGCCTTACCCATCTTGGGACGAGCTCCGGGCTGAAGATGTGGAAGAAGCACCTCAAGTGATTGCGACAATTACGGACAGCGAAGGCAATGTTGTGCGCCGCATGACGGCACCAAAGTCAAAGGGCCTGCACCGGATTGCCTGGGACCTTCGCCTTGAAGCACCAAACAGGGTGCAATTGCGCACCGGCGGTGGGTATCAGCCACCTTGGGTGCGGGCACCGTTTGGACCGCTCGCATTGCCGGGCGACTATCAAGTGTCTCTGGCAGTGAGGCAGGATGGTGAGCTGACCCAGCTATCTGAACCTCAAACTTTTACGGTCAAAGTGCTGGAGAATAGCCCAGAAATCACAAAAGACCGCGAAGCTCTGCTTGCCTTCCAAAACAAGACGGCGGAACTGCGCCGTGCTGTTGATGGCGCTGGCGGCTTAATGGGTGAAATGCAGCGTCGTATTGATCATCTGCAGGCTGCCCTGCTGCGCACCGAAACAGCGACGGAAGAAGACAAGCAAGCCCTTGTGGCTATTAACAATGATCTGCGCAGTGTACGCGTGATGATGTTTGGTGACAGAACCATCGCGTCCCGCAATGAGCCGGTGCCTATGTCAATTTCAGGCCGTGTAGGCTCGATCATGTTCGGGCACTGGCGGGCACAAGTCGCGCCTCCTGGTGTGCATGTCAAAGCATATGATATTGCCTCTAAGGAATTTGCAGGAGCGCTCGCGAGCCTGCGGTCCATTGATGAAGCGTTGGGCAACTTTGAACAATCGCTTGAATCAAAAGGTGCTCCTTGGACGCCTGGGCGTGTGCCGAATTGGAAGCCTGAGTAGGCAGGCCCCAGTTGACCAAAACGAAGGAGCCTTCGGGCTCCTTTTTTTATGTGCCGCGAAACCTCACGGTTAGTTCAGCAGCCTTGCTGAATATGAATTCTCGAAACACACGAAGCCGCGCTGTATCACGTAAGTCCCGATGTGTCAGGACCCACACATCTCGTACTGGCGTTGGGTCTGTCAGGCGAACAAGATCGGGCTCATTATCCATAATGGCACAAGGCAGGTAGCCAAGGCCCATTTGGCGTGTGACTGCTTGTTTCTGCAGAAGTGGATTGTTTAAGTGGCAGGCCATCTTCAAGTTGGGAAAGGGAGAGTTTGTTATCCATTCGGGGTTGTCCTCCGGCAAGCCCCAACCAACCCATCGCGCCGTAGAAGTTTGAGCATTGGGATCATGCTGCGTCACATAGTCTTTGTGCCCATAAACCGCCTCGTAGGCTGTTGCGACGCGTCGACCAATGAGATGTTCAGGTGGTTCGTTGGTGAACCGAAATGCGATATCGGCTTCCCGCCTGTTCAGGTCATAAACTTCATAGCTATCGTCAATTCGTACCGTAATGGCCGGGTAAAGCGATTGAAATTCTGCGATGTAAGGCATCATTACTTCAACCGCGATGACATCCGGCATCGTGACGCAGATTTGACCCTCCAGCTCAGTGTCGCGCCCCAAAACTTTTAGACTATAGGCGTCGACCTGTGACCTAAGTTCTTGAGAAATTGGCAACAAGTCGATTCCTGCGGGTGTCAGTTTGTACCCCTCCGGCAGACGGTCAAACAGTCGCGCCCCCAGTTTTCCTTCCAACGCCTCAATGCGGCGCGACACAGTGCTATGGCTTACGCGCAGGTCTTTTGCAGCCATTCGCATTGAGGGGGCCTCGGCAACAGCGAGGAATATTTTTAGGTCATCCCAATTCATACTGGTGCATATATGCACCAGTGGGATCGAAATTCAAGAACTTCTCTGTTATATAAATGTCACCCACTTATCAGCGAGCAGTGCGCAACGCCTGCGAAATCTAAAAGGGGAACCAATATGACTTTACCAATAACTGCTGCCTTAGCTGCAGCCATTCTCGCTGTCCTGCAGATAATTCTGATGTTTCCGGTTGGCAACATGCGCCGGGCTAAGAATATCCCTTTCGGGGACGGCGGGGACGCTGAGCTTCTGCGACTGTCACGTAGGCATGGCAACTTCATTGAAAACGCGCCGATGTTTTTAATTTTGCTGACTCTGCTTGAACTGATTGGAGGTAGCACCATGACTGTAACCGCATTGGCCGGTTTGTTTGTTGTAGCGCGCCTATCCCATGCCATCGCTTTGTCGAGCGACAATGGACCACTGGTGTTCAGAGTGGTTGGAGCACTTGGCACAATCATATCGCTGTTGGCTACTGCTGGTTTTCTGGCATATCAAGTGACCTCAGGCATGTAGCAGGCCCATAAATGAGCGGCCGGCACATGGTTGTCGGCCGTAATCGAAAAAAACGATAAAATAATCAGTATCAATTGATTTCATCTTGCCGATGTTGATGGCTATACTGCTTGCAATCAATTCGACAGGAGATACTGATGATTCTTAACGTCCCACACACTGTGTTCAAAACCCGCGTTCGCAACGAAGCGCTTGAAGGTCCCAATCCTTTTGAATGGAAGGACCTGAACACCGACGATATTTTCAAAGGCAAGAAAGTGGTCGTTTTCTCATTGCCCGGTGCTTTCACGCCAACATGTTCAACCAGCCACTTGCCTCGCTATGAAGAACTTTATGAAGAGTTCAAAGGACAGGGTGTTGACCAGATCATCTGTCTTTCTGTGAACGACGCTTTTGTCATGTTCCAATGGGGAAAATCGCAGGGCGCCGAAAACGTATTCCTTTTGCCGGACGGCAGCGGTGAATTCACCCGTAAAATGGGCATGCTGGTCAACAAAGATAACCTGGGTTTTGGGATGCGCAGCTGGCGATACTCTATGCTTGTCGATGATGGTGAGATCAAAAAAATGTTTGTAGAACCGGGCTTTGAGGACAATTGCCCAACCGACCCGTTTGAGGTTTCCGACGCAGACACGATGCTGAACTATCTGAAATCTGGCGAATAGACAATTCTCCAGTCAACACATTCGTACGGTCACCATGCTGGTGGCCGTATTTCTATTTTGGCAGCTGGAAGCTGCGCTTAACTGTGCCGTAGGCGATGTGCGACTCAATAGAAGCGATGCCCGGAATGGTGTGCAGTTTCGTTTTTACAAACTTTTCATAGTCTGCCAGGCTTTTGCCGACAATATGCACAAGATAGTCTGCCGACCCTGCCATCAGAAAACACTCCAGGATCATATCCAGATTTCGCACGTGGCTTTCAAAAGTCTGAACGGTGTTTTCATCATGGCGTTGCAAACTCACCATGGCGAAAACACTTATTGGCCAACCACACTTGTTGTGATCCACCACGGCTGTGTAATCACGGATAACACCCTCACGTTCCAGTTTTCGAACGCGCCGCAGGCAAGGGGACGGTGACAAATTCACTGCAGCAGCAAGGTCGTTGTTAGTTATTCGGCCATCTTCTTGCAGCATACTGATGATATTTTTATCTATTGCATCCATAATGACCCAAAAATTAGCAGAAAATGCCAATATTGTCGACCGTGGATCGTCTCTTTGCAAGCAAATTGCTCGCCTAGTTTGTTACACTTGAAACAAATGAGGTGAGGGCCTCTCAATGCAGTGGGAAGACACATGAGTAAAAACGGCGTTCTGGATAAATCACTAGGGTTTTCAACGAGAGCCATTCACCAAGGCCACCGCGCCGCGGACCATCATGGTGCGTTAAACCCACCCGTTTATATGTCTTCCACTTTCGCTTTCGAAACCGCCGAGCAAGGCGGGGAAATATTTGCGGGAGAGCGCGAAGGGTATTTTTACACGCGCATTTCAAATCCAACACTCGGTCTTCTTGAAACACGCCTTGCCGACCTTGAAGGTGCTGAAGCAGCAGTCTGTGCTTCTTCAGGTATGGGGGCAATCTGTTCCGCCATTTGGTCCCTGGTCGAACCGGGTGATGAGATCATCACCGACGGCACGCTATATGGTTGCACATTCTCTTTTTTCCGTGAGTCACTTCAGAAGTTCGGTATCACGATTACCCACGTCGACCTGACAAGACCAGAGATGTTGACCTCGGCGGTGTCTGAGAAAACCAAAGTGGTGTATTTCGAAACGCCGGCAAATCCGAACATGCGGATTGTCGACATTGAGGCTGTTGCCAAAATTGCCCATACGGTTGATGCAACAGTTGTGGTGGACAACACATATTGCACCCCTTACTTGCAGCAACCTATTGCGCTTGGTGCTGACCTCGTTGTTCATTCGGCAACCAAATATCTTGGCGGCCATGGGGACTTGATTGCAGGTGCTGTCATTGGCCATGCGGACTTAATTCATCAGGTCAGGCTTGTTGGCCTAAAAGACATGACGGGTGCCGTTCTGTCTGCGCAGGATGCTAATCTCATATTGCGCGGCATAAAAACCCTTGAACTAAGAATGGAGCGTCACTGCGATAGTGCAGAAATCGTGGCGGCGTATCTCGAAAGCCACCCGCGTGTCACAAAAGTCTATTATCCAGGCCTGGAAAGTTATGAGGGCCATGCCGTTGCCAAGAAACAGATGGCGCGGTTTGGCGGCATGATACCATTTGAAATTGAGGGCGGCTTGCCTGCCGCCAAGAAGTTGTTGAATTCCCTGGATTTGATCACGTTGGCTGTCAGTTTGGGGGATGCAGAAACCCTTATTCAGCATCCAGCTAGCATGACGCATTCAACATACTCTGCCGAGGAGTTGGCCGAGTACCACATCAGTGAAGACTTGGTGCGGTTATCGGTTGGATTGGAAGCCGTCGAGGATATTATTGCTGACTTGGAAAATGCCTTCAATGCCGCCTATGACGCAACCACTGTAGACTTTGAGAACCAGCGGAGAAGGGCCTAATCCGGGGCCAAAAAAGCCGTTTTTTTCGGGTCATTGAGGATAAGTTTGGCCCACTCCAGCAAATTCGTACGGGCCATATGGCGACGAAACGAGGTGCGGTTTTTGCGGTAAGCAACCTCAAGGTCGGTTTTCGCCAACAACCGGTCTTCATCGTCAAGGAACCGAAACAGATAGATCGCATTGGCCGCTCTGTCGTTTAACAAGTTGGCCTTATTGGGAGCCAGTTTTCTGCTGGCTTTCCAAGCTGCTATAGCATCGGGCCTGCGGTCTGGCGTCTCAAGATATAGCTTGGTGAGCAGTGCCCAATCGCTGGAGTCCAGTGGGTCTTTTGCAACTGCCTCTTCCAAGATGTCGATTGCACGTCTGACGCCATCTTCACTAAAACCGTCTCGCACGTACAAATATGCCAATTGCTCTCTGGCTTCATTGTCTGCGCTATATTTGATTGCGTTTAGACGAGATTGTTCAAGTTCGAGGAATGCTTCTTCGGAAACATTCTTACCCTCTCGATAGTCTTGCCAAATCGGGTCACCTGCGGCCATAGAAATGGCGGCAATCAATTGTGGCACACCAACGCCTATCAGCACTAAACTGGAAGCCAGCATCAAAAATTTCAGAAGCGAATTCACCAAAGGACCCCGGATATGCAAACCGCTGTTAGTTTGTACAGTTAGGCGCCAAAGCTCAAGGCAGAAAATTTCGCTGACAAAAGCTGACAGTTGGCAAAGTATTATCGGTCCGTTAGCGTGAAACCTCATGCGCAGGGAGCAGCTATGTCCAAATTTCGCAAGTTTGTTACTTTTGGCCCAATGCTACTTTTGCTGCTAGGAGTTGCATTGAGTTTTGCTGACCCTCAACAATTCCTGACAGCAGTATCGGCGGCGAATTCCTGGATCCTAAAACATTTTTCCGACGCATTTAATTGGGCGAGTTTCGCCTTTGTCGTGACCATTGCAGGTGTTTGGTTTTCTAAGCTAGGGGCAATGAAAATAGGGGGTGCAGACGCTCAACCTCTTCTTAGCAAATGGAATTGGTTTGCCATTACACTGTGTACAACTATTGCAATCGGTATTTTATTTTGGGCAACAGCAGAGCCGCTTTATCATTTCCATCAGCCGCCATCACTGTCTGGCATCGAGCCCGCATCGCTTGCCGCGCAAAAATTTGCCATGTCCTCGCTGTTTATGCACTGGACCATCACACCTTATGCAATCTACAGCATTCCCAGTCTCGCCTTCGCTTTGGCTTATTACAATCTAGGCAAATCCTTTTCGTTGGCTGGTCCAATTTCTCTGGTAGTGGGCCAAAATGCGGCGACACGCGGCCGTCATATCATTGATGCTGTTGCTGTTTTTTCCTTAGTTGCCGGATTGTCTGCTACTCTTGGAGTAGGCGTTCTGTCGATTTCCAGCGGCATTGCTGATGCGTTTGGTGTGCAAGCTTCAGCACCCATTATGGCTTTTGTTGTCATCGCAATTGTAGCGGCTTTTACAGTCTCCTCCGTTTCCGGTCTGATGAATGGCATCAGGTTGTTGTCGGACTGGAACGTGCGTTTCTTCATTGTGCTATGTGCCGTTGTTGTTGTGGTTGGGCCTGCGGGTAAAATGCTCGCATTTGGATTGCAGGGGGTAGGCGACTTCGTGCTTGAGTTTTTACCACGATCGATTGGTGAGGGTGCAACCGCTGATAAGGTTTGGGCATACTCCTGGACTACATTTTACTGGGCGAATTGGATGGCTTGGGCGCCCGTCACGGCCTTATTCCTTGGCAGAATCGCCAAGGGATATACGGTCCGTCAATTTATTCTGTTTAATTTGGTGTTGCCGTCCACCTTCGCCGTGGTGTGGATGTCGATTTTTGGTGCAAGTGCCATTGAAATGGACAAGGCCTCAGGGCTGCTTTGGGCGTCACTGCAGTCAGAAGGGCCTGAGCGTGTTGTGTATGCGTTCTTTAGCCAACTGCCAGGTGCAGCTGTATGGCCTTTTGCCTTTATATTGCTCTCTTTCGTTTGCTTCGTTACCGCAGCTGACAGCAATACTGAAGCCGTCGCTTCCATTTGTCTCAAAGATGATGAGCATCAGGAAATTGCCGACGAAGACAAACAAAAGAGCATTCAGGCGCTCAAGATTTCATGGGCTGTTATCATCGGTGCCACTGCTTGGATTATGGTCAGTTTTTCGGGAGTTGACGGCGTGCGCATGCTGTCCAATCTGGGCGGCCTGCCAGCCTTGTTCATAATTTTATTCATGAATGCTGCATTGATTTTGATGGCGACGCGTAAGTTTCATCTGCTGAAAAAATAGTCCCGGAGAAACCCCGGGACTAAAACGCTAATCAGTTATGTCGCGGCCATAAGACCCCACGGGAGGCAGGGGGCTGCCGTCCATGGGTGGGATTGGCTCACTTCGTATTTTATCCGCAAGATAATCCAGTGCCGCCTGAAGCTGAGCATCGGTGCCCTGATATTCGGCAAAGGGTTGGTTCACCACTTCCAATGTCGGCAACACGCCGAAACCCTCAACAAGCCATCGTCCGTCCATGCCAAATTGCGCCGACTCTGCAATACGAGCAATACCTCCATCAGACTGGCGATTCCTGTCCGATAGCCAGATGCCAGCACCAGCTGTGCGTGTACCAATGAGGGGTGCAAGCTCCAATGCTTTCATGCCAGCTGCGAATGTTTCACCGTCAGAATATGTTGACTGGTCCATTAAAACAGCGACATGGCCCCTGAAGGTTTGCTGCATATTGCCGTAAGGTATTGCACGGCCATTAAAGTGCCAAAACGCCCACACTTTGCGCAGGAATGTCTGGATCAGCCAGCTGTCGATGTTGCCGCCTCTGTTGCCGCGCACATCAATGATTATGCCGTCCTTGTCCCAGTGCTCAAAGAAATCGCGGGTGAAGGCAGCAATGTCGTTTCCACCCATCGCCCGAATGTGCAGGTAACCAATGTTGCCATTTTCGCTCGCCCGGACTTTGGAAGCATTTGTCTGGACCCAATCCTGGTACCGTAACAGCGTATGTGTACGCATGTTGACCGGTGTCACGATTGTCTGGTGCTCTTCTCCACTTCTTTGCAGAGTGAGTAGCACTTGCTCGCCGGAACGTTCTTTTAGCGCATTTTGCAGGTCGGCATTTGTTGCGACCGAAACGCCATTCACAGCGGTGAGAATATCTCCGATCTGAGCATCCACACCCGGCTTTTGCATCGGCCCGCGGGCCGAGGGTCTGTGCTCCTCTGTCTGATAGATGTGTTGTATCTCAAGACCGCCTGCTACAGATGAAAACACCGCTCCAAGCGACGCGTCTGCACCCACACCCGTATCTTGAGGTAAGTCACCCCCGCCGATCTGCGAATGTAGAATGCCAAGTTCGCTCGTCATCTGGCCGATAAGGTCATGCAACTCATCGCGGTGACCGACGCGTGACACGAGCGGCTGATATTTCGCTCGTACCGCGGTCCAATCCAGGCCACGCATTTTAGGGTCGAAGGAAAAATCGCGGTGCATGCGCCAAGCATCAGTGAAAATCTGCAGCCACTCTCGCGCAGGATCAACCGCAAACTTCCAGCTCTTTGTTTTTAACTGGCTGTCGGCAAGTTTGCCGGGTGCTTTGGCGCCTGCTTTGGCGATATACATTTGGCCTGAATTGCGTGCGCCCTTGCTGAATAGGATATTTTTTCCGTCTAGTGACAGCTCAAAACTGTTTACGCCGCCCGAGAATGTCTCGAATTTAGGCTTCTTGTGGTCAATTTTCAGGCTTTTTAGCGTGCCCGCACCGCCGCTGGCGCTACGATCAAGCACATAAAGGAACCCTTTGTTCGCTGACAGGCCGCTGTAGTTGCCAGCAGGCACCGGAACCTCGAAAAGACGCGACCTCAGGTCATCCCAATCAACGGATGGCTTGCTGTCTTCCTCAGCTTCCTCATCGTCGGTATCGCTTTCCTCTTTCGCCTGTTCATCTTTCGCCGCTGCCTTTTCGGCAATCAGCAATTCGTCTTCTGGCTGAAACGGGAAGCGGGCCTCGCCAAGTAAGGAGAGCGCATAGAGTTTCACCCGCTTGTCAAACATGGGGCCCATGTTGCGGTCGCCCCAAGGTGAACCTGGAGTTGCCCGAAAATTGCGACTGGACAGGAAATACAGCCAGTTTCCATCCTCGGAAAACGCCGGATCAAAACTCGCATATTTACTGGCTGAAACTTTTTCTAACTGTTCGGAGGCCACGTCATAAAGATACAAATTGACGCCACCTCGGCTGTCACCCCTGTGGTACGCAATCAAATTTCCATCGTTTGAAAAGCTGAGCCCCCCAAACACGTCATTACCCAGGGCTCTTGTGGCTTCTTCGATCAATTTGTTTTCGCGGGTTTCGATATTGAGCAGCCAAATGCGCTCTTTGCTATCGCGGTGCACAATGTGCTTGCCGTCCGGGGAGACATGGAACTGCCAATGCCGGGCGTCGGCACCTGTCGTCAACTGGCTTGCTTCACCAATGCCATTCAAAGGGAACTGCCAAATCTCGCCAAATTCACCATAGTCGATGATGGCAAACACATGCTTGCCGTCTTGGCTGATCGTGGCGTTTCGCGCGCGAGCGGTTTCCGGAATTTGGAGGTCGATGAGTCTAAGGGGGCCTGTGCTGGCCACTGCCACTTTGCCCCGCGATGTGAGAGCGACCTGATTGTTTCCACCTCCGAGGCGCGCGGATGTGAGGTGATTGAGCGGTTTTTCAATCCACTTAAGCCTGCTGGCGTCAGCGTCAGTTGCGATATCCAAACTGATTTCTGAGTCAGACCCTGACGCGATGTCCAGCAGGCGGATGTCTGCGCCAAGGCGGTACACAATCTTGCCGTCGCTCAAAGAAGCTTCGCGAACATCCCAACCATCATGATTGGTTATTTGGCGTGCGCCCCGACCACGTTCATCCATTGACCAGAGGTTGTCACTGCCGCCTTTGTCAGAAATAAAATAGATGCGCCCATCCCACCACATTGGCTGCAAAATGGGGGCGCCAAAATCTGCTGCTAGCTGCGTTGCCTCGCGGTCGCGGTCAGTTTCAAAGTGCCATAGCTGCGCCATGCCACCGCCACGATAGAGTTTGGCATTGTCATTGTTCATTTCCATACCAAAACGGCTGAAAAACAGATCATCCTCGTCCTTGAAGGAGCCGTTTGTTGCGCCCGTTAAAGGCAGTTCTTCCATTTCGAGTGTTGCTGGATTAACAAGCCGGAGGACACGGGGGGTAGGGCCGCTGTGATCAAGGCTGGTGTATAGGATGCGCCCATCGGGGGACCAGCCGCGCACCCAAACCCTGCCGCTTTCAAAGCTGATTTGCTTGGGAGAGCCACCTTCGACAGGCATCACGTAAGCTTCCGCAGCGCCATCATAATTGGCAACAAATGCGATCCAACGCCCGTCGGGTGAGAGTTTCGGGCTATATTCCAATTCTGGGTGCGTTGTAAGGCGCTGCGCTTGTCCGCCTCCCACATTTGCTTTCCAGAGGTCACCTTCCGCAGCAAATACCAAAGTGTCGCCATTTATCGTGGGTGATCGATAGTATCCCTCGGTGGCACCAAGAGCTGTGCTCGCCATTAAAGTTGCCGCAAACGCAGTGATAAGACGCATTCTGTCCCCCTATAAAGGTTTTGCCCATTAAACCGGGGCAAAACCTATCAGGGGCCAAAGTGTTTCGAAAGCGTTTTGCTCTAATCTTTGGTTTGCGTAACGGGCAGGGCGCCAATCAAGGCAGTACCACAATTTTCCCTCCAGCGCGGTTCTCTTCCATGCAGGCATGCGCCTCAACAATGTCATCGAGCTTAAACACCTTGCCAACGGTGACGGGTAGCTCACCTTTTTCGACCTGTTCCAAAAGTGCTTGCAAAGGTGTGCGCATAAAGTCGACAGGTCCGCCGGAATAGGTCGTCAAGTTAACAGCGTGCGGGATGGATGCCATGGGGCTGAAGTCTTTGAATGACCAGCTTCCGCCGACCATACCAGTCATGCAGACAGACCCGCCAGTGGCAGCACATTGGAGCGAGTCTTCTAGTGTGGTGGTGCCCACAAGCTCCAATACTTTATCCACGCCCTGCGGGAAAACGGCTTTCACGGCATTAGCAATAGAGCCCGTTTCTTCAACCACATGGTCGGCGCCAGCGTCTGTGAGCAATTGTGCTCGATCCATTTTTCTGGTTGTGGCGAGCACCGTCACGCCTCGTTTTTTTGCAATCGCAATCGCAGCCAAGCCAACTGAAGTTGTGCCACCTCTAACCAGCAGAGACTGACCGGGTTCGAGTTTAAGAGCATGATAGAGAGAGCCCCAAGCGGTTTGCAGCATTTCAGGCAAGGCCCCAACCGTTTGCCAGTCCAGTTCTGTCTTAATCGGCATAACCTGGCCTGCGGGCACTTGAACATATTCCGCATAGCTGCCGTCATATTGACGGCCCATGCCACCCATTGCCGTGGCCACAGGTGTTCCAACTTCAAATGTGCCATCAGGCGCCGCGGCAATAATGCCGGTCGCTTCTATGCCTAATACGCGCGGAAACTCGACGTTTGGCGAGTGGCCTTGGCGGGTGAACAGCTCTGACCTATTGAGGCCAAAGGCTTTCACCTTGATCAAAACATGCCCTTCCGCGGGTTGCGGAAGCGGTACTTTTTCGACCTTCAACATGTCCGGGCCACCAGCTTCTCTAATGACCACAGCG
This sequence comes from Kordiimonadaceae bacterium, assembly GCA_017640725.1. Taxonomy (GTDB): domain Bacteria; phylum Pseudomonadota; class Alphaproteobacteria; order Sphingomonadales; family Kordiimonadaceae; genus Kordiimonas. The sequence goes on from JAEPQB010000004.1 coordinate 37,248, forward strand.
TTCATATGTGTTGGTATATTCATTTGCTCCCCCTAACGCAGCTTATTTGGGTGGGTTGGTGGTAGAAAAAGCGTAGCGGGCGATCTTCCAATCGCCTTCGCTTTGCTTGCAGAATATGAACAGCTCCTGATTGGCTTCAGGGCCGCTGTCTCCTGTGGCGTTAATGGTCACCTTGCCGGCAGAGTTGGTCCGGGCAAATGCCCATTCAGGGCTGATTACGTGCACCTCTGTAATTTCGAACTCCACATTGAGAGTGATGGTTTCGAATACATAGTTGTAGGCTGCTTGCACGGCTTCATGACCGACGTGCGATTGGCTATGCTGCGGCATGAATACGCCGTCTTTTGCATAAAGCTGCATAACGGCAGGCGTGTTTGACGCATTCAGGGCTGTTTCATATTGCGCCAGCACTTGTAGAATTTGGTCTTGGTCGGACTCGTACTGTGCCAGCGAAACGCCAGCCGTAAGCGCGATGGCGCTTGCAGCAGCGATTGTTGTCTTGAGTAGTGATTTCATTGCTTGTCTCCTGGGGTTTCGACAAGAGACAAGCTATTATCTTTTCGAATTTGGGATTAGATGGTAATTTCAGGAATTATTTTCCCAAATATGGAATAATAGATGGACCTGAACGCCCTTGCCCTGTTTGCAAAAGTCGCTGAAACGCTCAGTTTCTCAGAGGCCTCCCGCCGCTTAAACATTCCGGTGTCGACCGTTAGTAGAAAAATAGCAGAGCTTGAGGACCAGCTAGGGGTCAGGCTGCTGGAGCGTTCGACACGCTCACTTCGGCTTACGGACGTTGGTGAAGACGTGCTGGACCATGCGCGTGTCAGCGCAGACACGATGGAAGCAGTAACAAGTCTGGTTTCAAATACGGTCGAAGATGTCAAAGGCGTTGTGCGTCTTTCCGCACCGCCCAGCATATCGGACAGTTTGCTTGTACCTATTGTCTCAGCTTTTCAAGCAAAGTACCCGGACGTGAAAGTTCGGGTCATGATCACAAACCGGTTGGTTGATCCGATCGCCGAAGGCATTGATATCGTGCTGAGGGTAGGGCGACTTCAAGACTCGCGCCTTGTTGTTCGCAAGCTGTTAACATACCGACACCAGCTGGTCGCGGCGCCCGAGTATATAAAGAAACATGGCATGCCATCCGTGCCAGATGAGCTGGCACAACATCGACTGCTGGCTTTTTCCTTCTGGACACCTGAGCGCAGCTGGACCTTCGTTAATGGAAGCGAGAGACGAAAGCTTACGATAGAACCTCATTTGCAGATGAATGACTATGCCGGACAAGCAGAAGCTTTGTTGGCCCTGGGCGGTATCGGGGATTTGCCACCAATTGTTCTGCCTCACTTGATGCGCGAAGGACGCCTCGTGGAGGTTATGCCAGAGTGGACCTTCAGGCCGCTTGACTTGTCACTGGTACATCTTGGCAAAAAGCATATGCCGCGCCCGATCAGATTATTCAAACAAATGGCTGTGGAAATGGCACCAAAGCTCTTTCCAGAGCTGCCTTGCTAGTGGTGCTCGGTAGCCATATTTCTCTAATGTATTGTAAATATTAGAGAAAAAATAAAAAACGCTGTCTAGTATGCGCTTTCTAATGTTTTTCCATATCTTCCATCTCAAGGTTAACGAACCAGCGGGCCGATGAGGCCAATAAAGGCAAGCCTGAGGGTTCACTTAGAAACATTGAAAGGAAACTATCATGGCTATCTTGGAAGACATTCAGAACTCACAAGTTGTTCGCTCTTACCGTAAAGGTTACCTCGCTTGGCTCGGCGCTCACAAAGCTGCATTTGAGCTGGCTCAGGACAACATGAACAAGCTGATCAATGGCCGCGACGAGCTGCTCGAAGATCTGGTTCAAAAAGGTGAAGCAGTTGAAACAGCCGCTCGCGAGCGTGCAACTGGTTTCTTCGGCCGCACTGCTGAGTAATCAACAAACCTCTCGGGGAAAAATCAGCGATTAGTATGCGCTTTCTAATTTTTCCCCGTACCTTCGTTTCGTAATTGAAAAGCAACGCAAGCCCCCAGGTGAAAGCGGCGCTTAGACCAAAGAAACACGATTGAATTGATTGGAATTGATCATGGCACTTTTGGAAAACATTCAGAACTCTAAAGTTGTTCGCGCTTACCGTCAGGGTTACCTCGCATGGCTCGGCGCTCACAAATCTGCATTTGACTTCGCACAAGACAACGTAAGCAAGCTGATGAACGGCCGCGACGAGCTGGTTGATGAGCTGGTTCAAAAAGGTGAAGAAGTTGAAGGTCTTGCTCAAGGCAACATCGACAAAGTGCGCGGCTATGTTGAGCCTCGCTTCAACGATGTAACTGCGCGCTTCAACGAAGTAAGCGAAAAAGTAACTGAAGCTGGTAACAAAGTTTTCAACCGCACTGGTTCAACTGACCGTGTTGAAGAGCTTTCTGCTGAAGTTGCGAAACTGACTAAAACAGTAAACGCCCTGAGCCGCAAAGTTAACACAGCTGCTAAAAAGCCTGCTGCGAAGAAAGCTGCTCCTGCAAAAGCTGCTGTTAAGCCAGTTGCCAAGAAAGCTGCTGCGAAGCCAGCTGCAAAGAAAGCTGCTCCTGCACCTAAGAAAGCTGCACCAGCTAAAGCCGCTGCCCCAGCAAAAGCTGCTCCGGCAAAAGCTGAAGTAAAAGCAGAAGCTAAAGCAGACACTAAAGCTGCATAAGAACGAATATTAGTCCTACGGGTCTAATAGGCTGACAGGTCTAGTCCCTCCCCCTTCCCCCCTGAGTGGGCCTGTCAGCCATTAGTCATAAAGTACTGAGTACCGGCAAAATTCTGCCACCATGATCAAAGCGACTTCGGTCGCTTTGTTTTTTTCTAGCGCCAACCGAAATTCTTCGACACAATACCCGCAAGATTAATGTCATGGGCGCGCGAGTTCGTTTTCAAGCGTCTGACAGGAGAGGGGAGTTCCTATGGCTCGATCTAAAAAATCCATTGGTGAAAGTGCGGCAGAAACTACGACGGCTTTTAGCCCCATTGTTGGTGTGCATCGGTCTGAACTTGTGAAGTCCTTAGGCGTTGTCATCAGGCAAGCTGCCTCCAATCCTTTGAACTTTGGTCAGCATTTCCTGAATTACGGGAAAGATATGGTCGACATCATCAAAGGCGATAGTGAATACGCGCCGCATGCCAAAGACCGGCGTTTTCAGGATAAAGCCTGGGCATTCAATCCCTTGTATCGCCGCGGCATGCAGTCATGGATGGCGATGAAGGAAAACCTCAATAACTGGCTGAGTGAAGCTGAAATTGACGAAATGGACCGGGCGCGTGCTCATTTCATTTTGGACGTCGTGACTGATGCGCTGGCTCCAACCAATACACTCGTTGGCAATCCTGCCGCCATGAAGCGCCTTTACGAAACTGGTGGCATGTCCATCGTTGCGGGCCTCAAGAACGCCTATAATGACATGGTCAATGGCATTGGTCTTCCGTCTCAGGTGGATGCGCGGCCTTTCAAAGTAGGCGAAAACCTGGCCACGACACCTGGTGCGGTGGTTTTCCGCAGCGAAGTGCTGGAAATTATTCAGTATAAGCCAACTACGGATAATGTGCATTCCATCCCACTGATGGTGATCCCGCCACAGATCAATAAATTTTATGCCTCTGACTTGACGCCAGACAAAAGCCTTTTCCGGTTTTTGCTGAGCCAAGGCATCCAATTGTTTGCCATCAGCTGGCGCAACCCTGGTGTTGAGCAGGCCGATTGGCACCTGGAGACCTATATTGATGCTGTGGTCGAGGGCATGGATGCCGTGATGAAGATCACGCGGTCCAAGAAAATCAATGTTTCCGGTGCCTGCTCGGGTGGCATTACCGTGGCAACTTTGCTTAGCCATTTGGCAGCCACTGGCGATGACCGGGTTAATTGTTCTACTTTTCAGGTGTGTGTGCTGGATCCACGACAGGAAGACAGTGAAGTCGGTGCGCTCGTTTCTGAAGAAACACTTGAGCTCGCACGGGCAAGGTCAGCGCAAAAAGGTATTTTGTCGGGCGATGACTTGTCGCGCACTTTTGCCTGGATGCGACCAAACGACCTCATTTGGAATTATGTGGTGAATAACTATCTGCTGGGGGACGACCCACCAGCGTTTGATATTTTGTTCTGGAACAATGACACCACCAACCTGCCAGCCGGCCTGCATTCAGACTTTCTGGACAGCTATATGACAGCGCCTTTCGCCAACCCCGGTACGGTGGATTTCAAAGACCATAAGTTGGACCTTGCCAATGTGGATCATGATAGTTTCATTGTTGCAGGTGTGACCGATCACATCACGCCTTGGCGCGCTTGTTTCCGCACAACAAAACTGCTTGGTGGCAACAACGAGTTTTTTGTTTCCAACAGTGGCCATATTCAGTCTCTGTTGAACCCGCCCGGCAACCCAAAAGCCAAATATTTCCATAATGCAGGTGGCATGGATGGTAGTGCTGACGAATGGATGACCGGTGCAGAATTGAAAGACGGTTCTTGGTGGACGCCATGGTCAGGCTGGTTGAAGGAGCGGTCTGGTAAAGAAAAAGCTGCGCCAAACCGGCTCGGTAACACCAAATACAAGCCGCTCGCGGACGCGCCAGGCACATACGTATTTGGATAATTTACGAAGCGCCTTATCTATGGTGCATGGGGGTGACGGGGAATTGACGCGTTGGGAGGCGTGCCAATGACCTAGCGGCAGCCAAAAGCCGCGCGCACAGGAGAGAGTTGTATGACGTCGATCGAGCCTCAGATCGAACTGATCAATGTTGGCCGCCAAAAATTGCGCACAGCCGTTTGGAAGGGCACAGGCCGCAAACGGCCGATACTGTTTTTCAATGGAATTGGTGCCAACCTGGAACTTGTTGCACCGCTTGGTGAAATGATGGCCGACCGCTCGGACGTAGTGGTGTTTGACATGCCGGGCATTGGCGGTTCGCCGGCCGCAACAATGCCCTATAGACCTTCAACTGTAGTGAAATGGTCTAATAAGCTGTTGGATGAATTGGGATATGACGACGTAGACGTGATGGGCATTTCATGGGGCGGTGGTGCCGCGCAGCAGTTTGCGCTCGATAACCCTGACCGCGCCAGATGCCTTGTTCTTTTGGCAACAAGCGCAGGCATGGCCATGGTGCCGGGCAACTTCAGCGCGCTGAGCAAAATGGGCAACCCGCGGCGCTATGTTGACACTGACTATATGATGAAGAATTTCGAGACCCTGTATGGGGACAATGCCGATAAATCTGCGCTTGGTCATAAAAGCAGGATTATGCCGCCCTCGAAGCGCGGATACCTTTATCAGTTGATGGCGATGGCAGGCTGGACCAGCATTCACAGGCTTCCATTCCTGAAGCAGCCGACGCTGGTGATGTCTGGTGACCGCGATCACATTGTGCCGCTAGCCAATGCCCGCATACTCAAGGCAGCGATTCCGCGTGCTGACATCAACATCGTAAAGGGGGGAGGGCATTTGTTTGCTGTTTCCCGTGTGCATCAGGTTGTGCCGATTATTTCTCGCTACCTGGATGATCATGCCGATGACTATGCTGGTGCGGCTGCCTATTCCACCTGAAGGAGGTGACTGAAGATGAGCGATAAACCGAAAAAAGACATAGATGTTGCCCGTAAAATCTGGCTTGCCGGCATTGGCGCCTATGGCCGCGCGATCGGCGATGCCACAGAGGCTTACGCAAAAATGGGTCGCGAGACGACTAAGGTTTTCGAAGACCTGGTGGGTAAAGGCGAAGAACTCGAAGGCAAAGTGTCCATGGCTGCAAAAGCCTACGTACCCGAGTTTGCTGAAAAACAGCGGGCGCAAGTGGAAGACCGCATGGAGCGCATGAAAGCCGCACTTGGTCTTTCTGAGGCGACAGCTGACCAGCAGGAACATATCGAGAGCATTGAAAAGCGCCTCGACGCCATAGAAGAGAAAATTGACGCGATTCTTGCAGCTGTAGAGAAGCCAAAGGCGCCGAGAAAGCGGACCAGCAAGCCAGCCACCAAAAAATAGGCCTTTAGGCTAACTATTTGAGGCGAGGCATGAAGACCAAAGACAAAATTCTTCAATACAGCTTGCAACTGTTCAACGATGAGGGTGAGCAGAATGTAACGCCTGTTGATATCGCCAATGTGCTCGATATCAGCCCAGGCAACCTATATTATCATTTCAAAGGCAAAGACCCGATCATCCATCAACTCTTCCTGGATTTTGAAGAAGAGTTTTTGATGGTTTTGAATGCGCCCATTGATAAGCCGCTCGAGCTTTCCGATAATTGGGTTTATTTCTACATTTTGTTTGAAGAAATTGCCGATTTTCGATTTTTTTACCGAAATTTACAGTCGATATTGGAACGTTACCCAGAACTGGAAAGTCGTTTTCGAAAGCTTGTGCGTCAGAAAGTGAAAACGATGACGTCAATCCTGTCGAACCTCGACAAATCAGGGTTTCTCGCGATTTCAGAGGTGGAACTGGATCAAATGGCGGAGCGCTTTGCACTGCAATTGACCTACTGGCCCACCTATCAAGCCCTCTTGGATGTCCAAACTTCTACGCCTGTATCAATCCACAAAGGTGTGTTTGGATTGATCAGTCAACTCACCCCTTATGTCGTTGAAGGTGCTGATGAATTCTTGATTCTCCTTACTGAGTTCCGAGACAAAATGCTTAAGAACGTTAGCTGATTTTCGAGGGCAACGCTTCGACGCTTATTGCTGAAATTTCTCAATCCTGCGGCCTCTTTTTGCCTCATTGCACAAATTTTGTGCAATGGATATTTTTTTAGGCAAAATTCATAAAGTTTGTTTGACGCAACATTTTGCCGCTGCCATTCTGTGACAGAAATGTGACCGGGGAGGGTCCGTTCTCAGTAATGGTTTAGGAGAGATGTGTGTTCAATTTTTCTCGAAAAGTAAAAGCGCCTTCAGCTTTGTTAATTGCAATGGAAGGACGCGCTCTTTTTGAGTTAGGCGCCATGGCGCTATCAACTCCGTTCTTGAAACGACTACCGCGCGGCGATGGGCACCCAGTGCTTGTATTGCCAGGTCTTGGGGCTTCAGATGGTTCTACCCGGCCATTGCGAAACTTCCTTAATGACCGTGGTTACACCCCATATGCATGGGGCTTGGGAAGAAATTTCGGCCTGCGTGAAGGCATCCTTGAGGGCATGCTGGCGCGCATCGACGAAATCTATGAAAAGCATCAGCAAAAAGTCAGCCTTGTTGGCTGGAGCCTCGGCGGAATTTTCGCGCGAGAGCTCGCCAAAATGCGGCCTGAGCAAACACGGCTTGTGATATCGCTCGGTAGCCCGCATTCAGGGAACCCAAAACATTCGAATGCCTGGCGTTTTTATGAACTCACGGCCGGTCATTCGGTCGAAGAACCGCCGATTGAAACCATGATGCACAAGGCTCCGCCTGTGCCGACCACCTCAGTTTACACAAAAACCGATGGTATCGTTGCCTGGCAAAACTGCCACCAGGAAAGGCCAGTTTGCGAAGTGAAGCAAAAGCAAACAGAGAATATTCAGGTCTCTGGAAGCCATTGTGGCTTGGGCTTCAACCCAATGGTGCTGTACGTGGTTGCAGACCGATTGGCGCAGCGTGAGGGCAACTGGAAGCCGTTCGCTAATGTTGGCTCACGCAAAGCGTTTTTTGATACGCCGGGACTTGAAGCTGCTATCCCCGCATAATGATTGCGCGAATGTAATGTCGAATTTGAAAGAGGGCTCAGGGCCCTCTTTTTTTATTTAAGGCATTGGAAAATTTAAAGAAACACACTTTAGGGCGCAATTTCTAAAAAAATCGGCATAATGGTGCAACATAAGGGAGCCGGCGCCAAACGGCGCAAACTCAGACCGTCATCGAGCTGCAATTTGAACGTGAAAACCTGTTCGTTGCAGAGCCGAATGTGAGAGGGGACGATCGTGCATAAACTAACCGGACTGGACGCAACTTTCCTGTATATGGAAACCGATGAAACACCGATGCATGTTTCTGGATTGCTGATTTGTGAACCACCAGAAAAAGGCAACAATCCCTATGAGTTGTTGAAATCACAAATCGCGGCACGTGCACATGAAATTCCTTCGTTTCACAGGAAACTGATGCCAACGCCGTTTTTTGTGGATCATCCAGTTTGGGTAAACGCCGACACGATTGATTTTGACTATCACATCAAGCACGCCAGTTTGCCGGCGCCTGGTAATGTCGAGCAGTTGCGCATGATCATTCAAGGCTTGCATTCACTTACGCTCGACCGGGACCGCCCGCTGTGGCAGTTCTATGTAATCGAAGGGCTCGAAGACGAGGAATTTGGCCTGCCAAAAGGCAGTTTTGCGCTCTACACCAAAAGCCATCACGCAAGTATTGATGGCGGTGCGGGTATTGCTGTCATGGATATTATTTCTGACCGTGAGCCAATTCCGCGGCCACCAATGCCGAAAAGCAAAATTTATTTGCAGCCTGAAAAACCGGGTATGTTCGAACTGCTTGGCAGCTCGTATGGTCGTTTTGTCCAACAGCAGGTGGATACCTTGAAAAAGGTACCAGGTGTCGTGAAAGCAATGGGGTCACTCGCCAAAGTGGCGATGGACGATAGCGCTGGCCTTGTGAAAAACCTGCAGCCCGCACCCAAAACACGTTTTAACGTCAGCATCCAAAAGCAGCGTGCCTATGGTGCGCAGACGCTTTCTTTGCCTGAGACCATTGCGTTGGCGAAGAAAACCGGAGCAACACTTAATGATGTGGTGTTAGCCGTTTGTGGTGGTGCGTTGCGCCGCTATCTTGATGGCCACAAAGAGTTGCCAGATCGGTCACTGGTTGCCGCTGTGCCTGTGTCCCTGCGGGAATTGGGCGATGCAGCGAACACAAACCAAGTGACTGGCATGACCTGTGGCCTAGGAACCGATATTGAAGACCCGCTGGAACGATTGCAGGCGGTGCATGAAAATGCCGCCTCTTCGAAAAAGCAACTCGGCGCAGTCAAAGACGTCATTCCACAAGACTTCTCTTTCTTCGGAGCACCGATCTTGCTGTCCGCAATGGCGCAGATGCAAAGCAAGACCGATATCGTGAACGTTATGCCGTCGCCAATAAACGTGGCTATCTCGAACGTTCCGGGTCCACGTCGTCATCTGTATTTTGCCGGAAGTAAGGTGGTGGCTCAGTTCCCTGTCTCCATTGCGACACATGGCTGCGCACTCAATATCACGCTGCAAAGCTATGTAGATCGCCTCGATTTTGGCCTGATTGCTTGCAAAATTGCGGTGCCTGACGTGCAGGACATCGCCGACTATATTGTTCAAGAGTTTGAAATCCTGAAAGCGGCAGCAGAGAAAATGGACGCGCCCATATCAACTAGCAAAAAACAGGCAAAAGCCAAGCCAGTTGAAAAGCCTGCTGCTTCCGCGAAGAGTTCAAATGGCAAAAAACCAGCCCCTAAAGCTGCTGTGCCGCCAAAGGCAAAGTCAGGTGGTGGCAAAAGGCCAACCGTTAACTAAGGCCTGCTGATTATGGAAAAGCCGCCTGACTGGGCGGCTTTTTTTATATGTGACCTGTTTCCCGGTATTCCAGCAACAACCCTTTCAAAAAATAGCGGGTTGCACGTTCGACAATATCGTCAGTGTCGATACTGGGCGTCAGGTTTTGGAACTTGTGATCAATAAGTAGAAAAGCTGTGCCATGAACAATGGTCCACATCGGCGTGGCGATTTTTAGAGTGTGCTGCACATCAATGCCGTTGCGGTCAAGAAATGTAGCCACGCTTTTCAACAGTATAGAGAAACATGCGATGCCTTTATTGGGCGCATTTTGAGCCAAGGCATAATTGTTAATGTCGTGGTTTTTAATTTCCAACAGGTCGATCAATGATTTGCCGTTTTGACCGCTCGCATGGTCTTTAAACACTTCTTCGAGATTTATGTCTGGGCCGCCACGGTGGTTTTCGCACATCAGCCGAAACAAGGACTGATTTTCACTGGCAAACCGAACATATGTTTTCCCCATCGTGGAGATCGATTCAATCGTGCCAAGCTCTTGCCCTGCCACGTTTTTTCGCATGAGTGCGCCCATTTTGCTGAAAGCAACTTCGGTCACTTCATGCAGCAATTCAGACTTGTCGGAAAAATGGCGATAGGGTGCAGCAACACTTACGCCTGCAATCCGGCTGGCATCTTTTAGCGTAAAGCCATCAGCACCCGCTGTTGAAACGAGTTCGACAGATGCGTCGATCAACGCAGTTCTAAGGTCGCCATGATGATATCGACCAGTTGCGTTTCCTTCAGCGGATGTAGGCTTGTGTGTCAAATCTTCGACCTTTTGTACGTCATTGAATGGATACTATGCCTTTTTACATATTGAAATGTTAATCGGCATAACATATGTAAATGCGACTAACATGAAGTTCAAGGGCACGCAAGCCTGACGAAACACAGTCCACAGAAATTAGCCCGAGACATCCGGCGAGGACACAGCGAGAAGAAAAATGGAAAACGAAGCAGCGATTGTAATTTCCAAATCTACAGTGAAGAAAGTAGGCGCATTCCTTGGTATTGGTGGCTTTATCGTCATTGCCACCATGAGCCTTCATCTACGTGCAGCATCGGGTGATGTGCCGCCTATGCGTTTGGTTCCAGTGTCTGTCGAAACCGTTGACCGGCAGGAAAGCTACCAGGTTAGCGAGTTTTATGCTGGCCGAGTGGAAGCCAAGCAAACTGTCAACTTATCGTTCGAGCAACCAGGCAAAGTTGAAGAAGTCCTCGTGGAAGAAGGCGATTTTGTTAAGGCAGGCGACATTGTTGCCAAACTCGACACAGCGCTTTTGCTTGCCTCCCGCGACCAAACAAGTGGCACGGTGGCCCGGATTGCAGCACAGCTAGAACTCGCAAAACTGACAGAAGCACGCCAAAAAGAACTGTTCGAGCAGGGTCACAGCTCAGAGCAACAATACGACGAAGCGCGCTTAAACAGACAATCCTTGGACGCTCAACTGTCCGAAACACGCGCGGCGCTGCAAAGCATTGAAATCAATATTGAAAAGTCTTCTCTGCTGGCACCGTTTGACGGTCAAATTGGCGCCCGAAGCGTTGATACAGGTGGTGTGTTGAATGCAGGAATGACTGTTGTAACCATATTGGAGACCGGCACCCAACAGGCCCGTATCAGTGTTCCTTCTAATCGTGTCGCTGTTGTTCAGGCTAGTGAGTTGTCAGTAACGTATCGTGGTACGCCTATCGCGGCCACAGTTGCTGCCATTCGCGCGGACGTTAACCCAATTACACGCACTCAAGACATTTTGCTAAACATCCAATCCGAAACCCCCATTGCATTCGGTGACCTTGTTGAACTCTCTCTCCCCGAAACACGGGTTCAACAAGGTTACTGGGTGCCTGTAGAGGCATTGGTTGAAGGTAAAAAGGGCCTGTGGAATATCTTTGCCGTGGAAGCCAATGCAGAAGGCGACCGCGTCGCACGCCGCGCTGTTGAAGTGGTTTATGCGGAAACGGGTCGCGTGTTCGTGACAGCTAATATGGGCGGCGAAGCGCGCTTGGTGGCCAATGGCACCCACCGTGTGGTTCCTGGGCAATATGTAGACACAATCGACGGCGAGGAGCAGTAATATGCTGACGCTGTTTTACCGCGAATGGCGCGTGTTTGCGCTAGCAATTGGTATTATTGTTGTAACCGGGTTGACGGCGCTTTCAACTATTGGGCGCCAGGAAGACCCAACAATCACCAACTTGTTCACCACCATCACTACGCCGTTTCCTGGTGCTAGTCCTGCGCGAGTGGAAAGCCTTGTCACGGAGAAGATTGAGGAAGAGCTCAAGAAAATAGCGGAGATTGAGGAAATCACCTCGACGTCTCGCGAAGGGTTTTCGATTGTGGTTGTTGAACTTTCACAGTTGATCACTGACGAAGAAATCGATGTAGCTTGGTCTGAAATCCGAGATGCGCTTTCTGATGCCGCCCGTAATTTCCCTGAAGGTGTGCCTGACCCGGAGTTCGACAATGACAAGTTTGGTGCTTACACGGCGATCAGCGTGCTCACACCTACAGACGAAGGATATGTGGAGCCTTCTCAGTTGCAGCGGTATGCAGAGTTATTGAGAGACAGGCTCAGGCAACTGCCTGGGGCACGCCTTGTTAGGTTGTTTGGCGAGCAGCAGGAAGAAGTGCTGGTAACAGTTGACGCCCGTAGACTTTCCGATTTGGGCATAACACCAGCAGCGGTCGTTGATGCAATCCGGCGCGCAGACAGCAAAGTACGCGCGGGACAGTTGCGGGGTGACGAGAATAATTATCTTCTTGAAGTTAAAGGCGAAATCAAATCAGTCGAACGTATTCGCCAAGTACCTCTTGTAACGCAGCAAAATGGTACCGTGGTACGTGTGAATGATGTCGCCACAGTCGAGCGCGGTACGCGTTGGCCGGTAAGCAGTATTGGCCTTTCGAACGGCAAGCCAGCAATTCTGGTCGGCGCCACTATGGAGGAAGGTCTTCAAGTCGATGCTTGGGTCGCTGCCCTCCGCGCTGAAACGGCGGAGTTTGAAGAGACGTTGCCAGATGATATCCAGCACGCAGTGCTGTTTGATCAAAGCCAATACACGATTGACCGCCTGAGTGGTTTGACTGTGAACATCCTAATCGGCTCTAGCCTGGTTATTATTGTGCTCTTTTTCACTTTGGGCTGGCGCGGAGCTTTCATCGTTGCCTGTATTCTGCCGCTGACGACACTGCTTTCACTGTCTGTGCTCCAGTATGCTGGCGTTCCAATTCACCAGATGTCGGTTACTGGACTGATTGTGGCACTCGGGCTGCTTGTGGACGCAGCGATTGTGATGACCGATGACATCCGGCGCAGACTTATTGGCGGGGTGCCGCGCTTGACGTCTGTTGAGCAAGCTGTCAAACGCCTGGCCGGGCCATTGCTCGCATCCACGGTTACGACAGTGCTTGCCTTTATGCCGATGGCATTATTGCCGGGGCCTGCCGGAGACTTCGTGGGCTCGATTGCAATTTCAGTGATCGTAATGTTAATAGCGTCCTTTTTACTTGCCCTTACAATCACTCCTGCACTCGCTGGCTGGCTTTTACCGGCAAAGGGTGAGGGCAAATCGCATGCCTGGTACGCCCGCGGTGTGAAATCAGGCAAACTGGGAGTGATTTTTGAGAACACCGTTGGTTGGGCTATTGCAAACCGCGGCACTGCCATGTTTGCGGCACTGGCGCTGCCGATCATTGGTATCTTATCGTTCCCGACATTAACTTCTCAGTTCTTCCCCGGTGTGGAGCGTGATCAGTTTTATATCCAAATGAAATTGGACGGGAACGCCGCTATCGCGGAGACACAAGCGATGGCTCAACGGGCAGATGCAATAATCAAATCGCGCCCAGAAATCACATCGGTAACATGGCTTGTTGGTGAGAGTGCGCCCAGTTTCTACTATAACATGTTGTCCAATCAAGAAGGTGTAGCAGGATTTGCTGAGGCGCTTGTGACGACGACTTCAGAACAAGACACGCGCGTAGTAATCCCTGAACTTCAAACGATGCTGGATCGTTCCGTTCCAGAAGCGCAGACGTTGGTGAAAGGGCTGTTCCAGGGCCCACCTGTTAATGCGCCAGTGGAGATACTCGTGGTGGGTCCAGATGTGAATGTGCTGCGTGACATCGGCGAGCAGGTGCGTGAGCGCATGAGCCGGGTCGCCTTCATCGAGCATACCCGCGCCACCTTCATGGGCGGAAGTCCAAAACTGGTTTTCAGTGCCAACGAAGACCAAACCAACCTGTCTGGATTGACACTGACCAGTGTGTCGCAGCATTTGGAAGCCGCTCTAGAAGGAGTGTCTGGTGGTTCTTTACTTGAAGACACGGAAGAGCTGCCCGTGCGCGTACGCTACGAAGACGAGTGGCGCGAAGACCTGAGCAGGTTGCGTTCTATTGATATCCCGCTCGCGGGCACTGGCGAAAATCGATATCAGGCAGTGCCACTCGCAGCACTTGGTACGATCACTGTTGAGCCTTCAGAAAGCCCAGTGAACCGCGAAAATGGAGAGCGCACAAACACAATCCAGGCATTCACGCCGAATGGCATCTTGCCACAGGTGGCACTGGAGGCGGTACAAGCTGAACTTGCACGCAACCCGATTATTGTGCCAACCGGCTACAGTTTTGGTATCGGGGGCGATTCTGATGAGCGTGCGGGCACCGTGAACAATTTGCTTGCCCCGATCGGTCTGATCGTCGTTTTGACCATCGCAACCATCGTGCTTACGTTTAATCGGTTCAAGCTGTCGATGATCACGGGAGTGGTAGCCATTTTGTCCATGTGCATGAGCTTGCTTGCGCTGGAGATATTTGCATACCCATTTGGCATTCAGGCACTGATCGGCGTGATTGGCTCCATCGGTGTATCAATCAATGCGGCAATTATCATTTTGACTGCGTTACAGCAGGATGCTGAAGCAATGGCGGGTGATTTGAAGCGCATTCGTGAGATTGTAGTTGAGTCTAGCCGTCACATTATCTCCACCACGACTACAACGTTCGGCGGATTTTTGCCTCTCATCATTGAAGGTGGTGGGTTTTGGCCACCGTTTGCCATGTCAATCGCGGGCGGTGTGTTGTTGTCGACGATCATCTCTCTGTATTTCACGCCGGTTGCCTTCACCATGACCGTGGCTGGGCGTCGTCAGCAGGCGGCCCCAGAGCTACAAGTGGTGGCTGCCGAATAACTGAGGAAATGGCGAGCAAAAAGCCGGCCTGTGATGGGCCGGCTTTTTTTATTCTGCTTTTGCTTTGTGCATTTGAAGGCCTAAAGCCCAGCGCCTTTGAAACCCTTTCCAGTAGGCTTTGCCGTCTTGGTCGCCAGAACTGTATGTGCCGCCTGTGTATCCTCCTGGTGGGATCGGCCATTCGCCTTCATTTGAACGCGTGGGCTGAACATCTAGGTAGCTCCCCGCTTCCCCGTCTCCTTTAAGATGCATATTCATAAAGGCTGTGATGAAATGCTGGTTGATGCCAACCACGCGGTCGCGGCGCCAAACAGGTTCGTTGAACCAGTCTGTCATATCAAAATAGTCATGTGAAAAGGGCGGCTCTGGATTGCCGCCAATGCTGTGGCGACCGTTTTCGTATACCAGCATGTGTCGATCAGCACCTGTTGTACCTTCAAATAACCATTTAATACCGTCCTCATAGCCTGATACATCGTCATGGTCGCCGGCAATGAACAGAAGCGGTGTATCAATGCTTTTAAGGCTTTCTGGTGACCAGGCCCGATTAATCGGCGCTGCCCCCCAAGGTGCAATCGCAACAACTGCCTTTAGGGCAGGGTGAGGCTCAAGGAACTGCTCATTGTCCAACATGCCCGCAAGCATAGGGGCAGGAATTTGGTTCAGGCTCGGGCTTTGGTGCATATATCCGGCACCGGCAGAGGCCATGGCGCCAAAGCCCCCCATGGAGTATCCAATTAAGCCGATTTGATCGGCGTTTATGATGGTTCCCAACCCTTCCCCAGAGCCGGCAAGAGCCACCAATTGCTCGATCACAAAGCGTTGGTCGCGCATTCGGTTCAACATGGTGTCACCGAATGACAAGTTGAAAGTCGGCAAGTCCGTGTAGGGCAAGTCGTTGTGCTCAATAGATGCAACGACATAGCCCTTGCTCGCTAGGTTTTCTCCCAAATAGCTCAGGAAGTTGGCCCAGTTTCCATAGCCATGGGATATCACAATTAATGGGAACTGGCCTTCGGAAACCGGGGCGGCACCCTCGGTCGCCATGCCCTTAAACTGGTATGTTTCGGGAACTTCAGACGGCCGCGTGCCCGGCCGAAAGTTGAGCTTGCCGGTATAAACAGCTCCTTCGCCTTTTTCCTGAGTTGGATACCAGATCGAAACCGGTACATTTCGTTCTGCAATTGGGTTTCGACCGGCTAAAGCTTCGGCAATGTTGGGGCGGGCAGGGTCCGTAAACTGCATCTGGACAACACCCACATTGTACGAACCTAGTTTCGCGAGCTCCGGCGCGTCAGCATTTGGAATGCTGTATGGCCGCTGCTCAGTGGCATCAAAAACACTTTGGGCCGAAGCGACTGTTGAGTGTTGGCTTATCGACATGGTTATTCCTGCAATGAGAACGAAGAATTTATGCATCATTTTTGGCCTTTTTCCCCCAATCGCGTCAAATCATCAGGATTTCTGCGATTTCTCTATGCTTATCACTTGCACTGAGCCGAAATAAAGTGTTGTTTGAGCCCCTACAGAAGTACACGTGGGATAGGGAGTTGTGGAGCACCTGAATGTGTACAAACTTCAACTAATTCAAAGTATGAGATTTTAATGACTGGTAATCATGTTGCTGTGACTGCTGAGCAGCACAAAAATACGAAAATTCGCCGCGATGTTGGTTTTGGCTACGCCGAGAAGGTGCATGTTGTTCCTATCGTAATGAATGAGTTTGCTGACGTAGCCGCCAATTGCCCGATTATTTTCGTGAAAGAAGAAAATGGTGAGCGTTTGCGTGTTGCTGCCATGATGGGTTTGGATGTTGAGAAAAACCTCATGGTTAAAGACAACGAATGGCAAGGCACTCATGTACCAATGAACCTGGGTCGGGTTCCATTCTCATTTGTTCCAATTGGTGACGGCAAGGCGCTAGGTACTGCAGTTGACATGGATAGTGATCTTGTAAGTGAAACGGAAGGCGAGCCATTGTTTGACGAGGCAGGCGAGCCGACTGAATATTTGAAAAACGTGAACCAGTTCCTTGGCAACCTGTTTAACGGCGAGATTGCCACAAAAAGATTTACTGATGCGCTCAGCCAAAGTGACCTGTTGCGTGAGTTCAAGTTGCTAATGACAGGCGAAGACGGCACCCGTCGTGAGCTCGTAGGCCTTTATACTGTGGAACCAAAACTGCTGCAGGAACTGCCGCATGACACCATTCTGGAGTATCACAAAGATGGCATCCTGGCAGGTCTTCACATTGCGATCCAGTCGATGTCGCAGGTAAAACGCCTGGTGCGTTTGCACAACGCGATGGGTGAAAACCGGATTTCTGCTGTGAATCTGGAAATCGTTAATGGTGATCAAACGGTTGTAACGAGCTAAGGCACAATCATGGCTGATGAACAGCTTCTCCTAGCGATTGACCAAGGCACGACAAGCAGTCGTGCCATTTTGTTCGAACGTGGTGGCCAACAAGTCGCCGTCAGCCAGTATGAATTCACCCAGTTATTCCCTGAAGATGGCTGGGTAGAGCATGACCCTGAAGAAATCTGGGAAACAACACTGCGTGCGGTCAAAGACGTTTTGGCCGCGCCAGCACGAGCGAGCCGCCCAATCGCGGGCATTGGCATTACCAACCAGCGCGAAACCACGATCGTGTGGGATAGGGTAACTGGCAAGCCCGTCTACAACGCAATTGTGTGGCAAGACCGCAGAACGGCAGACATTTGCCGCAAGCTAGAGGAAGACAAGTACCTGGAAACGGTGCAAGGCAAAGCAGGTTTGTTGCTTGATCCTTACTTCTCAGCAACAAAAGTCGCTTGGATACTGGACAATGTAGAAGGTGTCCGTTCTAGTGCTGAGGCAGGCAATTTGGCGTTTGGCACGGTTGACAGTTTTCTGATCTGGCGACTAACCCAAGGCGAAGTGCACGCGACTGACGCGACCAATGCGAGCCGGACTAGTTTATTTAACCTGCGCGAGCAGAGCTGGGACGATGAACTTCTCAGTGTGTTCCGGGTTCCAAGGCAACTGCTTCCCGAAGTCAAAGACTGCGCCGCTGATTATGGCACTGCCGCCGCCAGCGTAGTGGGCGAAGATATTCCCATTTTGGGCGTGGCTGGCGATCAGCAAGCCGCAGCGATCGGCCAATGCTGTTTTGAAACAGGCGCGCTCAAAAGTACTTACGGCACCGGCTGCTTTGCTTTGGTGAACACCGGAAACACATTTG
This sequence comes from Kordiimonadaceae bacterium, assembly GCA_017640725.1. Classification (GTDB taxonomy): domain Bacteria; phylum Pseudomonadota; class Alphaproteobacteria; order Sphingomonadales; family Kordiimonadaceae; genus Kordiimonas. The sequence goes on from JAEPQB010000004.1 coordinate 55,217, forward strand.
TGGCATCCAATAATCGTTTGCTGACAACGGTGGGCTACCGGCTGGATGGGAAGACTACATTCGCCCTGGAAGGGTCGATTTTTGTGGCGGGCGCTGCGGTGCAATGGTTGAGGGACGGCATTAAGATCATCGACCACGCAGCAGAAACAGAAGCGCTGGCTTCTGATGCTGAACCCAGCAGTGGCCTGATGGTCGTGCCAGCGTTTACTGGTTTGGGTGCCCCTTACTGGGATCCTGAAGCCCGTGCGGCCATACTTGGCATGACGCGCGCTACCAGCCGGGCGGATATCGTGCGTGCCACGCTCAAGTCGGTTTGTTACCAGACACACGATTTAATTGCAGCGATGCGCGCAGACGGGGTGGAAGTTTCCGCTCTCAAAGTTGATGGCGGCATGGTTGCTAACAATTGGTTCAGCCAAAATCTGGCCGACCTGTTGGACGTTTCAGTTGATCGCCCAACGGTTATGGAAACCACGGCGCTTGGTGCTGCTTATCTCGCCGGCCTCAAAGCGGGCATATATAAATCGCTCGATGATATTCGTGAAAACTGGATGCTTGATAAGCGCTTTGAACCAGTTGGCGTGGACTCGAGTGAAAAACTGGCTCGTTGGTCGCGTGCCATCACGGCGGTGCGCTCGTTTGCTGACGAATAACTAAAGCTTGCCTACATCATACTCACGGACCTGCATGTCCATGGTAATGTGATCAGCGAAGTTCTCTTTGCTGATGTTGCGCATAATCTCTGCAATTTTTTTGTATAACTCTACTCTTCGGCTGCCTGGACGCCATGCCAACACCACGCCCCGTGAAAACGGCGCGCCGCTAAAGGCTTTAGACGTCACATCTTTGCGAGGTGTAATTTCAGATTTTACATACAATGCCGGAAGAAACGCGATGCCAAGCCCTGTGCCAATCATATGGCGCAGAGTATCCAGGCTGGTGCCTTCATAGTCGCGCAGTAACCGCGCCTCGAATTGGGCAGCTATGGTTTGCATCAAATCAAACAGTCTATGCTTTTCTTCAATCGCCAGCAGGCTTTCGCCGCGTAGGTCAGACGGCGAGATCAGCACTTTTTCAGCAAACGGATGATCGTTGGCACAGACTAGAACCAAGGGTTCGTTGAAAAGCGGTTCAAGGCCCAAATTCGGAATTTCCATAGGAAGCGTGGTGATGATGAAATCATAATCGCCGTGCAACAGCCCCACTTCCAGGTCCCTTGGTGCGTCCTCTCTTACAAACACCTTCAGTCCAGGGAACGCACTATGAATGGCAGGAATAGCCTCGGGCAAAAAATAGGGCCCCAATGTTGGTGGCACGCCTAAACGGTAGGTTCCAACCAGGCTGCCCTCTGCTTCAGCGGCTTGCCGTTGAATCATGGCGACCTGTTCTAAGATTGTCTCAATGTGAGGCATGACTGAGCGGCCGAAAGGTGTCAATTGAGCCCCTTTGCGTGACCGTTCCAATAGTGTCACGCCCAATTTGCCTTCCAGCGCATTGATCTGGGCCGTAAGCGTAGGTTGAGCGACATCGAGCCTGTCTGCAGCGCCCCTGAAACTGCGAGCCTGTGCAACAGTTTGCAGGTATCTCAGCTGTTTGACAGTTGGTTCCATAATTTTCACCGATAGTTTACTGCTGATAGATAAATACTATCATAAAAAACTGATAAGCATAGATATAATTTATATGACTAACTCATGTATGGTTAACGACAGCTGGTGAAATCCCTGCCGAATTCTGTCTTTTGCGAGGAAAGAAGTTTGGCGCCATTGGGCTTCCACCACGGGGTGTAAACACAGGAAGAAACTAATGAACAAACATTTGCAGGTTGTATCGAGTTTTTCCAAAGCCCGCTCTTGCCCAGCCACAAGGAGGTAACGATGGCATTCTTCGATACAAGTAATTTACGCGGCGACATTATGGGTGGTATTACCACCGGCGTTGTCGCACTACCACTAGCTCTAGCCTTTGGTGAGGCATCGGGCGCTGGCCCAATCGCGGGCCTTTACGGCGCGATTATTGTGGGCTTCTTTGCCGCCATGTTTGGCGGAACAGGCGCGAACGTATCAGGTCCAACTGGCCCCATGATTGTTGTATTCGCTGGTGTTTTCGCCAGCTTGTCTGGGGACCCGGCACTGGTTTTCTTAGCCGTTATTTTAGCAGGTTTTATTCAGATACTGCTCGGGGTTTTCAAGTTTGGCCAATATATCAAACTGGTCCCTTATCCGGTCGTTTCGGGCTTCATGAGCGGCATCGGCTGCATCATCATCGCCTTGCAGACCGCCCGCCTTTTTGGTCATGAGCCTATCGGAAAGGGTACAATTCCCGCACTGAAGTCTATTCCAGGTGCGGTTTCTGACCCGAACTTCACAGCTCTTGCGCTGGGCCTTCTGACTCTGGCGATCGTATTTTTCTGGCCCAAAAACCTTGGTAAATGGATCCCAGGCGCGTTGGCTGCTTTGCTGATCGGTACGGTCCTTAGTGTGATGATCCCAGGCGCGCCGATTTTGGGCGATATCCCAACGGGTCTGCCGTCACTTGTTGTGCCTGCTTTTGAAGCGGATGCGATGTTCATTGTCCTGGAGGCTGCCATTCTGTTGGCGTTACTAGGCGCAATTGATAGCCTGCTTACATCGCTTGTTGCAGATAACATGACACGTACCCAGCACAACTCTGACCAGGAACTGATCGGGCAGGGCATTGGTAACAGCATCGCCGGCTTTTTTGGTGCTATCCCCGGCGCGGGCGCCACTATGCGGACTGTGGTTAACATTCGTTCGGGTGGGTCAACAAAAATCTCCGGTATGATTCATGGTGCGCTGTTGTTTGCTGTAGCGGTTGTGTTAGCACCACTTGCATCACAGATACCGCATGCAGTTCTCGCGGGCATTCTGGTTAAAGTGGGATACGACATCGTTGATATCGCATATCTTAAGCGCGCCCACAAAGGCCCGCGCTGGGACCTCATCCTGATGGTGTTGGTTCTGACACTGACAGTGTTTGTTGACCTTATTACGGCGGTAGCAGTCGGAGTGGTCCTCGCTGCACTGGCGTTTGTGAAAGAAACTGCTGACGAACAACTCAAGTCTCTGATGAGCATTGAACCACGCACTGATAACCCTGAAGAGTTGGCTATCTTGCAGGAGGCCAGGGGTCGTATCACCATGTTCGACTTTGGTGGACCGCTAAGCTTTGGCGCAGCGGCTGACCTTGGGCACCAGGTTCGGGACAAATGGAAAGACGGCCATGCAGCGTTTATCATGGACTTCTCTCGCACGCCAAATATCGATCTGTCCGCTATCAAGGCGATCGAGACAATCGCGGAAGATGCCAAAGTTGCTGGAAAACAACTTCTAGTCTCAGGTGCGTCGGGAGAAATTAGTGATCTCCTGCACGGGCTGGACGTGGGGCAGAAAATCCCAGAAGATCATTGGTTTGATGATCGCAAATCTGCTCTTGCATTCGCTCTGGCGGATCTAAAAAAAAAATGAGCTAGCGACAAACGCTCAAGAAGCACACCCCCCGGGAACAGTGGCTATTCAACCTGCGGAATAGCCCACCCCGGACACCGGTCGGGACCTTCCCGACCGGTCGTGTCATTCAAAAGCAGGTTTGAAAAAACGAAAAAGCCCGGCAACACTGTTGCCGGGCTTTTACTTATGGTTTGAATAAATTGTTTCTAAAGGCCAATGAATGGCTGCACCGCACGAGCCATAAGGCTTTTGAGTTTGATCGGAGCTTCCGTGACGACCAGGCAAATGCAGTCTTCACCTTCATCAATCATGGGGCGATGATCTTCAATCTCGTCGCTGGCGATTTCCAGATCTCCCACGCCGAATTTCTGACCATTCACATGGTAACTGCCCTGCAGAACCAATGTCATTTCGCTGCCATTATGTCCATGCTCAGGAATTTCAGTGCCACCCTTTGCTTTCAACAGCCAAAGCTTTTCACCGTTTTCACCGGTCCAAAGTTTGGCCTGCTTCATGCCTGGGCCCATAAACCGCCATTTGACGTCCTCAAGGTCACCATTCAGATAGTCCGCCAAAGGCTGCGGGACATTGGAATTCTTTGCAGAGACCGGCTTGATAAGGTCAATAGCTTCACCTGCCTCGCCGTCCTGGGCATCTATCGATTCCATCAGGCGGTCAAAAAAACCGTCTGACAAATCAGCTTTGTCTGTGGATCCCAAAAGGGCACCCGCTACTGACTCCGCGTCACGAACCTTATTTAACAGCTCAGGATGATAGCTGGCATGGGTGGCAACGAGCGTTGACTTTGCTTCGCTGAGGTTTCCAGCAGCGTAGGCAATCAGCCAATCATCAGCAATGCGCCCGCCTGGCGCTTCTGCTTGCTCAATTGTTTGAACCTCTTGGTTCATCAATATTCTCCTAACTCTACACGCAACTTTTGGAACGCGATGCGTATCCGGGACTTCACTGTTCCCAGTGGTAGTCCAAGCTCAGCCGAAATCTGCGAATGAGACATGTCCTGATAAAAAGACAACTCAATTACTTGCTTCAATTCCGGCTTCAAAATTTTCAATGCGCTGACGATACGAGATTGATCCTGTAGTTGGATCACAGGAACATCGGTTTTTTCTGACGCTTCCATCGATTGCATGTGATTATCCACATCCACTTCGATGTATTTTTGGCGACGAACTTTGTCGATGAACTTGTTTCTTGCAATCCGAAACAGCCATGTTGAAAGGCGTGCTTTCTTCGGATCAAAAAGATGGGCTTTCTGCCACACGGTGACCATGACTTCTTGAGTTAAGTCCTCTGCCACCTCATCTGTCACTTTTTGTTTCAGGATGAAGGACTTAATCCGTGGTGCAAAATGCGCAAAAAGCTGCTTGAAGGCCAAGCGATCCCTATCAGTCGCGACCCTTACGGCAAGCGCTTCAAGCGTTTCAGGCGTAGAAACGGTGATAGACAGTCCCTTCCTGGCAGTGCTGCGTTTGTTTTCCTCATTTTGAGAAAAACACTGCACCGTGGTGGGTGTCAAGACATCCGTTGTGTCTTCTACTCTAACTTGGGCGCTAGCGTACATGACTTCCCTTACGCTTTAGGTCTGATCCTCTGTACGCGACCTTTTGTTTTTGGATCAGCACCTCAATATCATTTTTTTGCGTATTTTTCATGGATGACACAGAAATTCTCCACTGCATGATCCGATTAAAAATTCGCGCCGTAGAGAATTCAACCGCCAGAACGCAAGTGAGATTGGTGGTTAAGCTATTGAAGTAATATAATAATTTGGAATATCGATGCGGCAGCGAAAAATAGCGATAGTGGGCTCAGGCATCTCAGGAATGTCGGCAGCTTGGCATCTTCATCAGCATTCGGACATCACTGTTTTTGAGAAAGCCGATTATATCGGTGGCCACAGCAACACAGTTGATATCGAAGTTGAAGGCAAAAGATTGCCCGTCGACACAGGTTTTATTGTGTTCAATCCGGTGAACTATCCGAACCTTACGGCACTTTTCGATCTATTGGATGTGCCATCAGCCCACACAGATATGTCCTTTTCAGTGTCGATGGGCGGAGGTGACTTTGAGTATTCTGGCGGTGACAACGCCGGAATGTTAGCCCAGCGCGCCAACATATTCAGACCTCGTTTTTGGCGAATGGTATCCGGAATTCTAAAGTTTTACGGCAAAGCGGAAGACTATGAAAACCTGCCGGATGATTTTACGCTGGGCGCTCTTCTTGCTGAAGAGGGGTATTCCAGGTCGTTTATTGAAGACCACCTTGCACCCATGGGCGCAGCGATTTGGTCTAGCGATTCCGTCGATATCCTGGAGTATCCGGCTCGTTCATTCATCAAGTTCTTCAGGAACCATGGTTTGGTGCAGCTGAAAGACCGACCGCAATGGCGGACTGTGGTTGGGGGCAGTCGAGAGTATGTGAAGAAACTGACCCAAGGTTTTTCGAACAAAATCCATACCAAGTCTTTAGTATCTAGCGTGCGGCGCGAGAGCGCCGGGTGCGAAGTTTTTTTCGCCAATGGTCAAATGCGCGAATTTGATGAAGTGGTATTTGCCTGTCATTCAGATCAGGCCTTGGCTCTTTTGTCAGACCCAAGCCAGCAGGAAACCCAATGCTTGTCTGCAATGAGATACAGTCAAAATCAGGCTGTGCTGCACACAGACAAGTCCTGGTTGCCCAAACGAGAAGCCGCTTGGGCGAGCTGGAATTACATTGAACCCACAAGCGCGTATCATGGACGCCGGCCTGCAATTACCTATTGGATGAACCGTTTGCAGCATTTGCCGGTTGCTACGCCTGTGATGGTGACGCTCAATCCATTTAAAGAAATAGAAGAATCGCAGATTTTGGGTCGATACGATTATGAGCACCCAATTTTTGACGCTGCTTCTCATGAAGCACGCAGCCAGCTGATGTCCCTTCAAGGCACCAATCGTATTTGGTTCTGCGGCGCTTACTTGGGTGACGGTTTCCACGAAGACGGCATTCAAGCCGGTTTGGCGGTTGCGGAAATGATCAGTCAGGTAGAGCGGCCTTGGTACCGGGCAAAACAAAATGCGCGTATTGGTTTACCTGACCAGATCGTCTTACCGATGGCGGCACAGTGATGACTGATGCTGGTGAATTTCGTTCAGCGCTAATGGAAGGGCGTGTATGGCATTCACGCGAATTGCCGCGAAAACACAAGTTTGAGTATCGCATTTTTTATGGCCTATTTGACCTTGATGAAGTCGACGCACTTGCCAAGAAAAGTGCAGTTTTTGCCGTTTCCAGGTTCAATCTTTTTTCATTTTACCCTGCGGACTATGGCCACGTGCCCGGATCTTGCAAGTCTGTTGCGGAATTGAAAACTTCGATCCAGAAACTGATTTTGGACCGGTTTAAAAAATTCGTCGAGCGTGTCGAGTTACTGACGATGCCCCGTGTGCTGGGCTACGCCTTCAATCCCATCAGTGTGTTTTACTGCTATGACGACGATGATGTGCTCACGCACTTGGTATATGAAGTGAACAACACTTTTGGTGAGCGCATAGATTACGCATTTGCGGTTTCGCCGCGCGGCGAACGTATTGGTGCACACTGTTGCGAGAAGTCTCTCCACGTTTCACCATTTTTTGATGTTTCTGGCGGGTATCGTTTTCAACAAGACTTCCGTGAAAACACTTTGCAGTTAACAATCGATTATGTGTCGGCAGCGTCTGAGTTCAGACCAACCTCATCAAACAGCGCGCAAAAGAACAGTCAGCGACGCAAGTCTTTTGTGGCGTCTATGCATTTGAAAAAGAAGAAGTTTTCAACGGAAAACCTGCTTTCTTTAGGTTTGCGCATACCTCTGCTGACCTTGAAGGTTACGGCAGCAATCCATTGGCAAGCTTTGCTACTTTGGATCAAAAAACACCGGGTTATTTCAAAACCCGCTCCCCCTCAAACGGCGGTGATAGCCGTTGAAAAAACCAGTGAAGGATAGCTAGATTATGGATGGTTCATACCAATCATACGATGCGCGGCAAACCAATACAAAAGCAGCACCGCTTGAAAAGATGTTCTCTGCCATAATGGACAATTTGTCTGAAGGGCAGCTCATAGTGAAGTTTCCGTCCGGTGCAGTCCGTACATTCACGGGAAGCCAACCCGGTTTGGCCGCTGGTCTTATCGGCGAAATGCACATCCATCGCTGGAGTGCTATTTCACGCGCCTTAAAAGGTGGCACGATGGGGCTTGCTGAAAGCTATATGGACGCCGCATGGTCCAGTCCCGATCTAACCAATTTGCTGCGTGTCCTGGCCGCAAACATGGACCGGCTTGAAGCACGTTTGAAACGGTCTTTTCTACCTCGAGTGTGGGAACGCATTGGCCACTGGATCAACAGGAATAATAAAGCTGGAAGTCGGAGAAACATCAGCTTTCATTATGACCTTGGAAATGATTTCTACAGTTTGTGGCTTGATCCCAGCATGACCTATTCCGCAGCACTTTTTGATGGTACGCTGCGGACTCTGGAAGACGCTCAGAAAGCAAAATACAAAGCAATTGCCGAAGCTGTGGGCATTCAATCCGGTGATCATGTTCTTGAAATTGGTTGCGGGTGGGGTGGCTTTGCAGAATATGCTGCAGGCGAGCTTGGTTGCAAAATTACCGGGGTAACACTCTCAAAAGAACAGCTGACCTTTGCAAAAGCGCGGTTGGCCAAAGCCGGGCTGAACGACAAGACAGACTTGCGCCTCTGCGACTACCGAGACCTTGATGGCGAGTTCAACCATATCGTTTCCATTGAGATGCTTGAAGCTGTTGGTGAGCAGTTTTGGCCAACATATTTCGAAAAGCTGAAAAGTCTTTTGAAGCCAGGTGGAAAAGCTGGGATTCAAGTTATTACAATTGATAACGCGCGATTTGACGGATACCGCCGCGGTGTGGATTATATCCAGAAATACATCTTCCCAGGGGGTATGCTGCCATCAGATTCTGTTTTGAAAAAACTATTTGATGACAATGGTTTATCATTGAAAAACCAGCTTGATTTTGGTGTTGATTACGGTGAAACGTTGAAACGCTGGCATGAAAGTTACGCCGCCCATTGGCCAACTATTCAGGGCATGGGATACGATGAAAAGTTTGACCGTATGTGGCGGTTTTATCTGAGTTATTGTGAAGCTGGGTTTCGTCAGAAGACAATTGACGTTTCGCAATATGTTGTCGGTTAGCCCTCTATGAACACATCCGGTCCAAGTCCTCGAAACTGGGGTCTGTTTGGATATGCGCTTCCCGCCTTTCCATTTTCATTCCCGCTGATCCCCTTTGCCGTGTTCCTGCCGGTTTTTTATGCCGAGGATATGGGGCTTGGGTATTTGCCCGTTGGGATCGCGCTATTTGTTGCTCGGATTGTGGACGTTCTGAGTGACCCTGTTGCTGGCTACCTTAGCGATTTCAAACCGCTTGTTGGCAGTTACCGCAAGTCTTGGATAGCAGTTGGTGCTTTGATTGCGGGCGTTGCACTGGTGATGATCACGCGAGTGGAGCCCGGTGTGTCGGCGCTTCATCTGGGTGTTTGGTCAGCAATTCTCTATATCGGATGGACTTTGGTGACGGTTCCTTACCTGTCACTGGGCGCTGAGCTTGCACCAAACTATGAAGCCAAAACTTCCTATACCACCGCCAGGGAAGCCGTTTCGTTGGTTGGAATGCTCGCGGCTTTAAGTGTTCCATTTTTCTTGAGTGAGGGTGAACCCGTTATTCCTGCAATCCCCGTCGTGTTGATTCCCGTCGGATTATTGTGTTTGGGCCTATTTTTCCTTCTCGTGACTGAACCGGAAGACAAAAGCCAACAGGCGAATTTCAGAAAGTCCCATTTTTCAGAGGTTTTAACAAAAACCCGGTTTCCTCGGTTGGGGTTGATTTGGTTCATCACATCTGCTGCGAGCACAGTTCCGGCTGTATTGTTCCCAATCTACGTGGAACAAACGTTGAATGGGTCTGAAACGGAACAGAACTTATCCATTCTTATCTATTTTGTAGCAGCAGTGGCGGGCATGCCTTTTTGGCTTTGGTATGCCAAGGGCAGAATGAAGCATCAGGTTATGGCGTTTAGCACAACCATTGTGTGCTTTACCTTTCCAATCGCTATTCTGTTAGGCCCTGGGGACGCGCCTTTGTTTTTCGGCGTTTGCATTATTACCGGTTTTGCGCTCGCCGCAGAACTTTCATTGGCACCGTCAATGCTTGCAGACGTCGCCGAACTTGATCAGGCCACAACGGGCGAACATCGCACGGCCATCCATTTCAGCTTGTGGGGCATGACCAGCAAAATTGCGCTGGCTGTGGCAACTCTGTTGGCTCTGGGGTCATTGGAACTGGTAACGGCAGCTGTGCCAGAACCAGAGCGTGGCATTTATGTTGCTGCACTTTATGCCGGTTTGCCAGTCCTGCTGAAGATACCCGTTGTCTTTATGTTGAAACGTTTTCCTTTTCATGACTCAGACCGTGATCTAATTCGGGCGCAAATTCGTAAAAAAACCGCTGAAACGTAAAAACCTCTGAATTGGAAGAGGCGCCCTATGGTGGGCTGCGAAGCTGGCGTTATAACGCGGTGAAGATCTGAAATGAATTTGAAAGACTTCAAAAATGTGGCGCCTGAGCTGCGGCTCGAGGAGTTTTTTGACGGCTTCTCAAGGGCGAAAGGCTTATTCGAAGACCGTTTTGGCAAAGTTCGTACGCAATTTTCCGTAGACATTGAGGGCGATTGGGACGGCGAGGTTCTGACCCTCAAGGAAGACTTCGTCTATGCGGATGGTGACCAGGAACAGCGAACCTGGAATATTCGAAAAACCGGCGACAACTCCTATGAAGGCAAAACTGACAGTGTCTTAGGTGTTGCGGTGGGAGAGATCGCCGGCAATGCCTTCAATTGGCGCTATGATTTCAACTTAAAAGTCGGTGACGATAAAGTCTGGAAGGTGCATTTCGATGACTGGATGTTCCTTCAGTCCGATGGCGTGCTGCTGAACAAAGCGCGTATCAAACGCTGGGGTATAACACTGGGCACTGTGTTTATCTCGTTCACAAAAGATCAAAACACTGGTTTAGACAGAGTTGAGTTTGCTGATCCTGCTAACGAAGCGGGCAACCGGGACACGGTTGCAGCTGCCAGCTATAGAAGCGCAGAGTAATCAAGCGATATTGAACGCTTAGCTATGTTAGCGCCTGAGCGAGCTATCCAGAAATTTTCTTTACAACTTTCAAGAATAGCCAGTTTGGCATGCGCCGGAGCATCTGCATCACAATGCCCATCTGCCAAGGGAAGACTATCTGAAACTTATTGCCTTCCAGTCCTTTGATAAGTGCTTTCACGGCTTTGTCTACCGGCATCAAGAAGGGCATGGGGAAGTCATTTAGGTCCGTAAGGGGTGTCTCAATAAAGCCAGGGCAAACAACGCGCAAGTCAACACCAGCCGCTTTAAGCTCTGGCTGCATGCTTTCACAAAGGTTGATCAAACCCGCCTTACTGGCGCCGTACGCTCCTGCACGCGGCAAGCCTCTGTATCCTGCCACAGATGCAACCACCGCAATTTGCCCTGTACCCCGTTCAAGCAGTGAGGGGAGGCAAGCATTGAGCCCGTTTAGGACACCATTAAAATTTATGTCCATCAAGCGCAGGTGGTCTTCGAGCACAAACTTGGTGGCGGACGTAGGTTTGTGCGTTCCGGCATTAAGTACAACGAGGTCCGGCACGCCTTTTTCGTCGCAAATCTCGTGGAAAACAGTTTGCATACCATCGGCGTTACAGACGTCGCCAGGCTTGGGCACGACGGTACCCTGCAGCGCCTGACACTCGTCTGCCAAGGACTGGAGGTTTTCAATGCCACGCGCTGTTACGAAAACGCTGTGGCCAGAGGCGGCATATTGACGCGCTAGTTCTCTGCCGATGCCTGTGCTAGCACCCGTTATCCAAATGTTCATTGAGCGGAACTCACGGTTGATGCGGATTCGTCAGGGAAGCCACATTTTACACACCGAAATTCGATGGGGGATCCATCCTTATGGTTAAAAGCCATGCCGCTCCAGTTGTTTGCGCCGTCATAGAAGCTGCGTATCTGAAGGTCACCAGTGACCTGATACTCTGTCACCAATTTCTGGCCATCAATGGTTTCCAGTTCGAGTTCACGAGCTGGCTTATAGGAAACGTCGTTTAACTCGCCAGTGATGGTGTTGAAAACCTGACTGGCGGAGGTGACGGCTATGTTCCAATGGTTGGTCGACTGGAAGCCATCGGCCAATATGTCGGTTCCCTGGGGCGTGTCGGCAACATAGCCCTTGTCGGTAAGGGCAAGGGTTGTATTTGTTTTGTCGCCATTGTCGTTAACTCGGGTCTCTATACTCAACAGTTTGTCGCCGCACCAAAGCTCTTCCGAAATGTATTCATATTTGAAAAGTGTGACGAATAGCAACTTCACCTTCATTTTGGTATGAGCCCGAATTTTGAGGCCTTGATCAGTGCTGTTGAACTGGATGATGTGCGAGCCAATTTTTTTGCCCTTGCGCAGGACATCATATCGCATCTCGTCCAATTGAGTGAAATTGGAGGAGAGCTCCACGTCAGTGCATTGAGGAAATGACAGCGAGGAATGAAGACCGTCGGCACTGACTGGTGAGCTTGTTACGAATGCCAGGGAAGCGAGTATAACAAGCCTGTTGTTCACCATGGAACTCTCCTCACGAACACTCATACGCAGGCTGCTTCAACATGGATCGTATATTTGTCATTTTTTTTATTTTTTCTGAACCATTGTTCAGATCGTTGACCCTCGTTTCAAAAACAAACAATTTTGGTCAAATTTAAGCATATGTTTTAAAAGAATAATTTCTAAATTCTTCGCAAATAGTTGTTTTAAATTCTTGTTAACTACCTGTGCACAAAATCATCTCGAATCGTTCACGCGATTCACTCTATCGGGTAAGGCACCAGGCAATCGAAACCTCAGGCAGATGTAATGTATTTTGAAATTCGGAGACTTCCGTGTCACACAAGCCTGCCACAAACTTTTTGTCTGCAACGCTACTATCTTTAGTTCTCACAGCATGTAATTCACTTGGTTCGACATCGCATATGCCAAAAGGGACAATCGCGAATCCGCATCAGGGTTTTGTTGAACTTTGTGCTCGTGAACCAGAGCAATGTGTTGTGCCCTTAACCAAAGAAACCCGTGAAGATCTGATAAACCTTCATCAGAAGACGAGAGATCTGATCGTTCCAACGATTGAAGAGGGTGATAGCTGGACCACACTCTCTCAAGTGGGACCGGGGGATTGTGAAGACTTTGCGCTGACGCTCAGGTCACTTCTGCGCCAACACATGCCTGAGTATGCGGGGGCTTTTCGCATCGCGACCGCGTTCACTGAACAGTTTCAATATCATGCTGTCATAACGTTAGAAACGGATGAGGGCACACTAGTTTGCGACATACGCTACCCGAAGTGTGGCACATGGGATGCGTTCCCCTATGAGTGGCACTTGCGGGAAATTGTGGGCAATGCCAACTGGGAAAATATTGGGGACGAGAAAGCCTTAGCGGATGCGCGAGCAGCCAGCATCCAGTTGAGCGGCGCACGATAAGCTGCATAAACAAAAAAACGGGCCCAATTGGGCCCGTTTCGCGCAGTATTTCAGTAAGCTTAAAGGCGACCGTAACGCTCCAGGTGATAATCCGTATCACCAAAGAGAGTTTCATTTACCAGCAAACGTTTCACATAAGAGCCTAGGGCATATTCATCGGTCATGCCTATGCCACCATGCAATTGGATGCTTTCTTGGCCGAATTTGCGGCTAACAGCGCCAACTTTTGCTTTTGCTGCCGAAACAGCTTTCTTGCGAGCATCACCATTTTCATTGGTTGCTTCGACAGATGCTTCCATCGACATGGATTTGGCTTGCTCATACTCAACAAGCAAATCCACCATGCGGTGCGCAAGAACCTGGAAACTGCCGATAGGGCGCCCAAACTGGGTGCGTGTGCGCAGATAGTCTTTTGTAAGCTCGATCACTTCCTCGATGGCCCCTACGCTGTCTGCAACAAGTGCTGCTGCACCACGGTCAGCGGCCTCAAGAATAACTTCTTCAGCAGCACCTGCTTCTCCCAGCAAAGCGTCTGAGGGTAGCGCCACATTGCTAAGAACAATGTCAGCTGCGCCGCGACCATCAAGCAGCTGATACTTGCGTACTGTCACACCGTCTGCGTCAGCCGGCACCACAAACAAGCTTGCACCGCCTGCATCAGCAGAAACGATAAGGGCACCAGCTGTATCTGCACCAAGCACAACAGCTTTGTGGCCATTGAGTGTCCAGCCATCACCTGACTTTTCTGCTTTAGTGTTGAGCGCAAGCGGATTGTGACGCTCACCTGGTTCATAAAAGCCAGCAGCAAACCGTTTTTCACCCATGCCGATAGCGGCCAGGTCTTCGGCATAAGCATCACCGCCCAGTTCACCAAGAATGTAGGCTGCGACAACGACGTTGCTTACATAAGGTTCAGGTACCAGACGACGACCGAGCTCAGTTGAGATGAGAGCAATGTCGGTATGGTCACCGTCAAAGCCACCAGCGGCTTCCGGCAGTGGCATGGCCATGATACCAAGCTCCGCCAGGCTGCCCCACAGCGCGGGGTCATGGCTTGTTTTGTCCGCAATCTGGGCGCGGTAAGTTTCGAAATCGTATGATTTTGCCAGTGTGCGCTCCAGCGACTGCACCAGCATCTTCTGTTCTTCAGAATAATCAAAATTCATTGTTTTTCTCGCTCACTCAAAACTAGAATCCGAGCATCATTTTGGAAATGATGCTGCGTTGGATTTCGTTCGAACCGCCGTAAATGCTGATTTTGCGGGTGTTAAGATAATGCGGTGCCGACTTGGCCTGCGCCAAAGTGCCCACAAGCTCGTCGTTCCAGCCGGCATCGCCTGCCTCAGGCTGGAAGGGCAAGGCATAGAGGCCAGACGCTTCCATTTTGAGCTCATAAAGGCGCTGTGCCACCTCACTGCCGCGAATTTTCAGCATCGAAGACACAGGACCCGGGTCCATTCCACGCTCCGTTTCCACGAGCATGCGTTTGTTGGTGAGGTCCAGTGCACGCAGTTCGATCTCAACTTCTGAAAGCTTGGCCTTGAAACCCGCATCTTCAATAAGTGGTTGGCCGTTCTTTTTCTCGGCTGCAGCAAGGCGCTTGAGACCAACCAGTTGCTCTTTTGATTGACCCACACCTGCAATGCCAATTCGCTCGTTCTGGAGCAGGAATTTTGCATAGGTCCAGCCCATGTTTTCCTGCCCGACGAGATTTTCAGCAGGTACTTTCACATCAGTGAACCACACCTCGTTCACTTCATGCGAACCATCGAGCGTGATGATCGGACGAACTTCAACACCAGGTGACTTCATGTCGACTAGAATGAAGGAAATACCTGTTTGCGGCTTGGCTGCGTCGGCGTCTGTGCGCACAAGGCAGAAGATCCAGTCACCGTGTTGACCGAGCGTCGTCCAAGTTTTCTGGCCATTGATGATGTAATGATCACCATCGCGAACAGCGCTGGTTTTCAGGCTAGCGAGATCCGACCCTGAACCAGGTTCAGAAAATCCTTGCGCCCACCAGTCTTCACCTGAACGAATACCGGGCAGAAAACGTTCACGCTGCTCATCATTGCCGAAGTTGATCAGAACTGGGCCCAACATAGAAACGCTGAACGGCAAAACGCGCGGAGCACCAACCCGGTAGCATTCTTCGTCGAAAATAGCGTATTCAACTGGGCTCCATCCCGTCCCGCCATGCTCGATGGGCCAAAGTGGTGTTGACCACCCTTTATCACCAAGAATTTTGTGCCAACGCTGTGTTTGTTCTTTGCTGAGGTGTCCACCTGTTTTTTGGGTTTCTTTGATATCTTCCGGAAGACTTTCACTTAGGAAGGCAACCACTTCATCACGAAAGGCCACTTGGGCTTCTGTGAGACTGAGTTCCATTACTCTCTCCAAAATCAACTAATATTTCGCCCGTAATGTAGGCGGGTGGACCCAATAGTCCAGCAATTCGCGGCATGTTTTTGCGCCACGCGACCAGAATACTTAATTTGGCACGCCAGGCGCCTTGTTCTTTGATGTTGACTAGCGTCGCAGCAGGCTGGAAATGGTCTGCATAGCCTCTGACGGCTAGTCAGTTTTGCGGATCACATCCTTGGCAATAATGGTCTGTTGAATTTGGGTGGTGCCCTCATAAATTCTGAACAGGCGTGCGTCGCGGTAGAGTTGCTCAATGCCATAGTCTGCGATGTAACCAGCACCCCCAAAAATCTGCACACCCCGGTCCGCAACACGTCCCAACATTTCCGCCGCAAATAGTTTGCAGCATGACGCTTTGCGCGTAACGTCGATGCCAGCGTCTCGGTCTTTGGCTGTGTCCCGCACCATGCATTTCGCGGCGTAGATATCGGTTTCGCTGTCAGCGATCATTGCCTGAATAAGCTGGAACTCGGCGATTGCGCTGCCAAATTGATTCCGTTCTTTGGCATAAAGTACGCTATCGCGCAGGATACGGCCTGCCAGGCCCGCGCAAACGGCTGAAATGTGGAGCCTACCTTTATCCAGCACTTTCATTGCGGTTTTGAAACCCATGTTTTCCGCGCCCCCAATGATGTTCTTGGCGGGCACGCGGCAATTGTCGAAAATCACATCTGCTACCGGCGCACCTTGCTGGCCCATCTTCTTCTCAGGCTTGCCGACGCTCAATCCTGGAGTGCCTGCTTCAACTAGGAATGCAGATACGCCGCGCGCGTTCTTGGTGCTTAAATCCGTGCGAGCCATCACAGTGAACAATCCAGCGAGTGGGGCGTTTGTGATGTAACGTTTAGTGCCATTCAATATGAAGTCTTCGCCGTCACGCACAGCTGACGTTGTGAGCGAACCAGCGTCAGAACCAGAGCCGGGCTCTGTTAAACAAAAAGAACCTATGATTTCTCCGCTCGCAAGTTTGGGAAGATAGGCTTCTTTTTGCTCTTGTGTGCCATCAATAACGATGGCTTGACTGCCGATGCCGACGTTGGTGCCAAAGATTGAGCGGAACGCTGGTGCGGCTTGCCCGATGGCAAGTGCCACTTCAATTTCTTCCTGCATATTGAGGGCAAGTCCACCGTATTCTTCTGGGATCGATAGACCAAACAGGCCAAGGTCACGCATTTCATCCACGATAGAGTCTGGCAGGACATCATTCGCATCCACTTCGCGCTCAAGCGGGATCAGCCTCTCGTGAACAAAACGATCAACCGTATCAACGAGTTGCTTAAGCGTATCTTGATCCAGCGCCATACTATTCTCCCGTGCTGCCTTTCGACAAATTAGCGCAGAATAGAGATAGCTCAAGGTAAACTCGGATTACGCCCAAATGCGTGTCAGGGTCAGGCACGCAAAGCCGTTGGTATTATTGGTCACTGTTTTACTTATTGGAGCAGCACTGCACTTGTGCTTTTTGGGATATCGGCCTAAATGCGTCTATCACACACTGTTCCAACGCGTTTTGGTGAGGGTTTTTGGAAGTATGGCAATTGACACCCAGGAGGCTGGTCATTCCAGCAACAAACTGGAAATTACTGCTTCGCGTCAATTCAACAGCTGGCTGGCTGAAGTTGGGGCGAGTGTTGCGTTCACTACCTATCAGGCTGGCAAGCTATTTATGCTTGGGTTGCAGGAAAACGGAACTCTCTCGGTTTTTGAGCGAACGTTGGACCGTTGCATGGGGATGGTGGCAAGCGGAAATGAATTGTACGTCAGCACCCTGTTTCAGATATGGAAATTCAGCAACATAATGGGCCAGGGCGAGCGGCAAGGCCAGTATGACTCTTGTTACTTGCCGCAAATGAGCTGGGTGACTGGGGACATCGATGTCCATGATATGGCTTTATTGCCATCTGGTGACCTGGTTTTTGCAAATACCCTTTTCAGTTGCTTGGCGCGCCCATCCGGTCATTCCAGTTTCACACCCGTTTGGCATCCTCCTTTTGTAAGCAAGCTTGCAGCTGAAGATCGCTGCCATTTGAATGGTTTGGCTGTTGACCAAAGTGGCCCTGCCTACGTCACTTGTGTTTCGCAATCGGACATTGTTGATGGTTGGAGAGACCACCGGCAAGAAGGCGGCTGCGTCATTGATGTTAGAACCGATGAGGTAATTGCATCGGGCCTGTCCATGCCGCATTCTCCGCGTTTGCACGATGGAAAACTGTGGATACTAGAGTCCGGAACCGGCTATCTCGGCGTCATCGATATCGCTTCGGGACGGTTTGAGCCAGTGACATTCTGTTCCGGGTATGCGCGAGGTATGACCTTTGTTGACCAATATGCGATAGTTGGATTGTCGTTGCCGAGAAACAACAATGCTTTTCAGGGTTTAGCCCTCGACGAGGAATTGCGCAAACGAAACGCTAAGCCACGTTGTGGATTATTGGTTGTCGACACTAAGACAGGTGACGTTGTCCAATGGATTCGTATCGAGGGCATCGTATCTGAACTTTATGATGTTGCGGTCTTACCCGGCACTAAATGTCCTTCTCTTGTCGGGTTTAAATCTGATGAAATCAGGCGTGTGTTGAAAGTTGGCAACTAGTCTCAACGCCGGCTGTTAGCATTTTTTCCGCTATCTCAAAAAAAAGCCGTGGAGCAATATTTGTTGCATTGACAACAATTGCACGTCTGTTAGCGTGCTGGACATACTTACGACGCAAGTTTTGGGGAGCTTGTCTGTGAAAATTAGTTCGTTCCGCTTTGAGCGCGTTTTTCAGCAGCCTTTCTTAAACTTCAATCAATATCATTTAGCCGGAGCCTTCTATGACTAGGCCAGTTGTTACCGGATCCATCAATGTTGCCGACTTAGATGGCAGCAATGGATTTTCTATTTTTGGCACACAAGCAAACACTCAGTTTGGATACACGGTAAGTGGCATTGGCGATGTCAACGGAGATGGTTTTGACGATATCGCTGTTAGCGCTTATGCGGAAGGCGTCGGCGGCAATTCTGGTGCAGGCAGAGTTTACATCATTTTTGGCCAGCCTGGCGGCTTGGGTGCTGAGTTCAATTTATCGAGTTTGGATGGCAGCAATGGCTTTGTAATCAACGGGACCGAGGAAGATGGGAACGTTGGTTTTGCGGTCAGTGCCGCCGGGGATGTCAATGGTGACGGGATCGACGATATCTTAATTGGTACTCCTGCCGGGAACTTTGAGCTTATAGCACCAACAGGAGCGGCTTATGTCGTTTACGGCACAGATGACGGCTTTGGAGCGAATCTTTCCCTTGGTTCGTTAAATGGAAACAATGGCTTCACTATTGAGGGTGAGAGCTTCGGCGACGCCTTTGGATTCTCGGTCAGTGGCGGCGGTGATGTAAACGGCGACGGAATCGACGACATCGTCATTGGAGCCATCGGTACAGACACTTCGTTTGACTCATCCCTCGGCAGTACATTTGTTTTGTTTGGAGATGCTGACGGTTTCGGCGCCACAGTCGATGCAGAAGATATCCGCGGCCAAAACGGATACGAACTGCTGGGAACCGAGGAGTTTGATCGCACCGGCCTTGTGGTCAATATTGCCGGAGATATCAACGGGGATGGCATAGATGACGTGATCTCAGGCTCTCCTTTCGCAAATCGCGAGGGTGTTGCCTACACGGGCGAAGCCGTCATCATATTTGGGGAAGAGTCTACAAGCCGGGGCGACACTGTCCGGATCAATCACGAACTGCTCGGGGGTTACAATGGTTTCGCAGTTGATGGTTTGGGCGATATCAATGGCGACGGGTTTGACGACGTTGCGGTGACGGCCCCCAATGCCATTTTTGGTGTTGGTGCCGTCTATGTGATTTTCGGCAGTGAAGACGGTTTACAAACTGAGTTCGATCTTGCCTCCATCGATGGCGAAAATGGCTTTGTGATTTCAGGTCAGAATTTTGGTGATTTTGCAGGCTTTTCCGTTGGTGCAGCTGGTGACGTCAATGGCGATGGCTTGGACGATTTTATTGTTGGTGCGATCGGCGCTGACGATGGAAGCGAATTTGATACCGGTGCAGCCTATGTGATTTTTGGCCGCGATGATGGGTTTGACCCTTTCTTTGTTCCAGCAGGTTTGGATGTATCTGAAGGCGTTACCATTTTCGGCGCGAATTCGGGCGACGGACTGGGGCGAAGGGTTTCCAGTGCAGGCGATATCAACGGTGATGGCTATGACGACCTAATCGTTGGTGCTGCGGGAGCTGATTCAGATGACCTCACTGGTTCTGGCGCAGCATACGTGATTTACGGATCTGCCAACTTTGGCCAGGTGCCGGTATCACAAACCGGTACGCAAGGAAGCGATGCCCTGATTGGAGCCGGCCTTGATGACACCCTAGAAGGCGCAGGTGGCAATGACACTTTGTTTGGCACGCCGGGGGCGGACATCATGAACGGGGGCGAGGGCACAGACACGGCCTCGTACGAGTTTTCTGAAGAGGCTGTTAATATCAACTTAGCCAACGGAGCAATTCGGGGCGGGGACGCCGCCAGAGATACTCTTGAAGGTATAGAAAACCTGACCGGCTCCAGTTTAGCGGATCGCTTGATTGGTGACGCACTAGACAATGTGCTGAACGGCGGCGATGGAGACGATACGCTTATTGGTGCCGACGGTGCAGACGTGCTAATTGGTGGGGCGGGCGCAGACATTTTGGACGGTCGATCCGGCTCTGATGTAGCAGACTATGGCTCGTCTGATGCGGCTATCAATATCAACCTCACTAATGGCGCAATTCGGGGCGGAGACGCGGCCAGAGACACACTTATCGAAGTGGAAGGCATTTTCGGATCTGCCTTGGCTGACAGGATTGTCGGGAATGCCGCTGCCAACGATTTGAGAGGGCGGGACGGCGCAGATACTTTGATCGGTGCAGCAGGAAACGATACCCTTTTTGGAGAAGCAGGTGACGACCTTTTGGAAGGTCGTGAGAACGCAGATTTCATTAGTGCGGGTACAGGGGATGACACATTGCTCGGTGGATCCGGGGCGGACCGGCTCAGGGGGGATTCAGGCAATGATCATATCTCTGGAGACGAAGGCGCAGACTCACTAAATGGAGGCGCCGGCAATGATGCTCTGTA
The DNA here is from genome assembly GCA_017640725.1 of Kordiimonadaceae bacterium. Lineage (GTDB taxonomy): Bacteria > Pseudomonadota > Alphaproteobacteria > Sphingomonadales > Kordiimonadaceae > Kordiimonas. The sequence goes on from JAEPQB010000004.1 coordinate 75,862, forward strand.
CGGCGGTGACAGCCGAGACACATTGAACGGCAGTGATGGTAATGACACGCTACAAGGCGGCGCTGGGGCAGACATGCTGGACGGCGGCGAAGATGATGATCTGCTGCAAGGGGACGACGGCGCAGACACCATTGATGGTGGTGAAGGCCGAGACACGCTCACCTATTCTTCCTCAGAAGAGGCGGTCAACGTGAACCTGACAAACGGTGCAAGCCGCGGTGGCATTGCTGCAGGCGATGTGATCACCAATGTTGAGGTTATTGTCGCCACATCAGGAGACGATCGCCTTGTCGGTGACACCAGCGATAACGCCTTTTATGGCGGTGCAGGTGATGACACTCTTGTTGGTGCTGATGGAGATGACACGCTAGTCGGTGGTTCAGGCTCTGATGTACTTGACGGCAGAGAGGGTGTGGACACCGCTTCTTTTGCTGAGTCAGCGAGCGCCGTGTCCGTGAATCTCAGTAATGGACGCGCGGGTGGCGGTGAAGCCCGTGGCGACCAGTTGCTCAACATTGAGAATGTTATCGGCTCGGCTCAGTCTGATCGACTGGTCGGCGACGATGCAGACAATAGGTTGGACGGCGGCGATGGTGATGACACGCTTGTTGGTGGCGGCGGAGACGACCGGCTTGTGGGCGGCTCGGGCAATGATCTTTTTGATGGTCGTTCTGGTGCTGACGTTATTATTGGCGGCGACGGTGTGGACACCATTTTGTACACCACCAGCGAAGCCGCAGTTGTCATCAATTTGAACAGTGGCGCGGTACGAGGGGGTGATGCCGCTGGTGACGCCGTCACTCAGGTTGAAAATGTAACTGGCTCTGCGTTCAACGATCGATTGGTCGGCGACAGTGCTGATAACCACCTGATTGGTGGCGACGGTAATGATGTCCTGATCGGGGCGCTCGGAAATGACACCTTATTGGGCGGCAATGGAAACGATACCTTAGATGGCCGGGAAGACGATGATGCACTTACCGGAGGTGACGGTGCCGATGTATTCATTTTTGGTGGTGCGTCGGGCAATGACGTGATTTCAGATTTTGATGGGACTGAAGACACACTCGACCTATCGGGTGCTGCAAGCGATTTTTCGAGCCTGTCAGAAGTTCAGGCTGCATCCACAGTGACTTCGAGCGGCTTGGTCCTTGATCTTGGCGGTGGGGACTCGGTGGTTTTGCTAGGCGTTGCTTTATCTGACCTGACCGAAGACAACGTTGTGATCTAACCTCACCGGAAAGGCCCTTTTTAAGGGGGGCATAATAAGTCAGCGCAGTCGCTGGAATTGCCACAAAAAAGCTCTACTCTCTCGTCCAAGGTTGGTGGAGAGGATTTATGACCGCAGCGTTTGTTTGTGATGGCATTAGAACCCCGGTTGGCCGCTATGGTGGCGGTTTGAGCAGTGTTCGGGCCGACGATTTGGCTGCAATGCCCATCAAAGAAGTGCTGGCGCGTAACGACAAGCTGGATGCCGCACGAATTGATGACGTGTTTTTTGGATGTGCCAACCAGTCAGGCGAGGACAATCGCAACGTGGCTCGCATGGCAGGCTTGCTCGCGGGCCTGCCGGTTGATGTTCCCGGTGTAACGGTTAACCGGCTTTGTGCCTCTGGTCTGGAGGCGGTCGTGCAAGCGGCTCGTTCCACCCAGGTTGGCGACAATCAGCTGTGTATTGCGGGTGGTGTTGAAAGCATGTCGCGCGCGCCATTTGTGATGCCCAAGGCCACGGGTGCTTTTTCCCGCAACGCTGAAATTTACGACACCACGATCGGTTGGCGGTTCGTAAACCCTGTATTGCACGCAGCACATGGTACTGACAGCATGCCAGAAACGGCTGAAAACCTGGCGGAGGAGCATCAAATAAGCCGCGAGGATCAGGATGCATTTGCTCTCAGATCCCAAAAGCGGGCAGCCACGGCGATGGCAAGTGGCCGTTTTGAGCGCGAAATTATGCCGGTATCTATTCCGCAGCGAAAAGGCGATCCGTTAACTGTCGCGCAAGATGAGCATCCGCGACCTTCAACTTCTATGGAAGGCTTGGCAAAGCTGAAAGCCCCGTTCCGGGCGGGTGGAACCGTGACCGCCGGCAATGCGTCTGGCACCAATGACGGCGCAGCAGCACTGGTAATTGCTTCCGAAGACGCGATGGCTGAACACGGTTTAACACCCAAGGCCCGAATTATTGGTGCTGCAGCAGCCGGAGTGCCGCCAAGGATAATGGGAATTGGGCCGGTCCCCGCAGTCAACAAGCTGTTAGGGCGGCACGGCATCGCGCTGGGTGATATTGGTGTGATTGAGCTCAATGAAGCCTTTGCCGCCCAGTCTTTGGCTGTCCTGCGCGGTCTTGGGCTGCCGGATGACGCAGAGCACGTAAACCCCAATGGCGGTGCCATTGCGCTTGGGCATCCTCTTGGAATGTCCGGTGCCCGGATTGCATTGTCGCTGGTGCATGAGATGCATGAGCGCGACGAGCGCTATGGCATTGCGACGCTTTGTGTCGGTGTTGGGCAGGGGCTCGCTGTTCTATTTGAAAAAGTTTGATATTCGTATGTGAGAGGAGCCGAGATGGCCACCGTAAGTATTGAAAATCGTGACAATATTGCCCTTGTTTGGGTCGATAACCCACCGGTAAACGCACTGTCCCATTCCGTGCGTGAGGGCCTCAAAGATGCTATGGCAGCGATAGCGAACGATGACACCATTGACGCAGCTGTCATCGCATGTCGTGGCCGTACATTTATCGCAGGCGCCGACATCCGCGAATTTGGCGCGCCGCCAAAAGCTCCACACCTGACGGAAGTGGTGCAGATTATCGAAGATATGCAGAAGCCTATTGTGGCTGCTATCCACGGAACGGCCTTGGGCGGGGGTTTAGAAGTCGCTCTGTCTTGTCACTACCGGGTGGCACTATCAACAGCGAAGATTGGTCTGCCTGAAGTCAAACTGGGAATTTTGCCTGGAGCAGGGGGCACACAGCGTTTCCCTCGCATAGCAGGCGTAGAAAATGCGCTCGATGCGATCATCAGCGGTCGGCACATCAAGGCAAAGCAGGCCCTTAGTTGGGGCGCCGTTGATGAGATGGTTGAGGACGGACTTGAAGAATCCGCAATGGCGTTTGCGGCTTCTGTTATCGGAAAAGGGCCTCGCCGAACCGGTGAAATGACCATTGATGGCGACAAGTATGATCAGGCATTTTTTGATGCTTTTCGGGCGTCGATCGCCCGCAAAACGAGAGGGTATTTTGCGCCGGAGCGTTGCATCCGCTGCGTAGAAGCTGCGGTGAAGCTGCCCCTAAAAGAAGGCTTGGCTGCTGAGCGAGAAAACTTCCAGGAATGCTTCAGCAACCCGCAAGCGCGCGCGCTGCAACATATGTTCTTTGCCGAACGTCAAGTGAGCCGCGTGCCCGGCATAAGCAAAGATACGTCACGCCGAAACATCAAAAAAGTTGGCATTATCGGTGCCGGCACTATGGGTGGCGGCATCGCGATGAATTTTGCCAACATTGGCATGCCTGTGACTGTTCTTGAGGTGCAGCAAGAAGCGCTGGATCGCGGATTGGCTGTCGTGCGCAAAAACTATGAACACACGGCCTCTAAAGGACGTATGACGCAAGACGACGTGGAAACCCGCATGGCTTTGTTCACAGGGACCATGGATTATGCCGACTTGGCAGACTGTGATCTGATCATTGAAGCTGTGTTTGAAACCATGGACATCAAAAAGACGGTGTTCACGGCACTCGATAAGGTTGCGAAACCCGGTGCTATCCTTGCCTCCAATACTTCCTACCTAAGCATCGATGACATTGCAGATGTGACTTCCAGGCCAACTGATGTGCTCGGGTTGCATTTCTTCTCGCCAGCCAACGTGATGCGTTTGCTGGAAATTGTTCGAGCCGACAAAACAGCAGATGACGCGCTGGCGACCTGCATCGACCTCGCCAAAAAAATCGGCAAAGTGGGCGTGGTTTCCGGTGTATGTCATGGCTTTATCGGCAACCGCATGCTGTCCCAGTATGCGCGTGAAATGTCACTGAGTGTAATTGAGGGCGCCATGCCACACGACGTTGACAAAGCCATGTATGATTTTGGTATGGCGATGGGTCCGATGACAGTATCCGACATGGCCGGGCTTGATATCGGATACCTCAATCGCAAGGGTATGGACCGCGCCGAGTATGAAACCCGTGCCACAGATTGGATCGACCGCGTTGTCGAAATGGACCGAAAAGGCCTGAAAACCGGAGCAGGCATTTACGATTATGACGAGGGTAGCCGCACACCAAAACCTTCAGAAACAGTGATGAATGTCATCCTTGAAGAGAGCGCAAAACTCGGCATTGAACGAACCGAAAAAAGCGCAGACGAGATTGTAGAACGCGGCATGCTAGCACTGATCAACGAAGGCGCGAAAATCTTGGGCGAGGGCATCGCCATCCGGGCTAGTGACATCGATATCGTCTACATCAATGGTTACGGTTTTCCTGCTTTCCGCGGTGGGCCCATGCACTATGCCGACCAGATGGGGCTCAAAGCCGCCTATGAAAAGATATTGAAGAATGCAGAGACGTTTGGCCCGCGTTGGTGGGAGCCTGCGCCCCTATTGAAAGAGTTGGCTGAAGCCAACTCTTCATTCGCTGAATATGACAAGAAACAGGTTGGTTAAGCCAACAAAATTGGGAGTTGATTATGTCTGATTATGTAAGTGGCCTTTTTGGCCTGGACGGTAAAATTGCGATGGTTGTTGGCGCCTCATCTGGAATTGGTGCCGAATTCGCGCGGGCTTTGGCGCGCGCTGGGGCAGACGTGGTGCTGGGCGCACGTAGGGCAGATCGCATTGAGGCCCTTGCCAATGAAATCGCAGAAGAAACTGGCAAACGAACACTGGCTGTCGCTTTGGATGTGACTGACGCAGATAGCGTAGAGGCAGCATTTGACAAAGCCGAAGCCGAAATGGGCACAGTCAATATCGTGTGCAACAACGCCGGCTTGGCGCGGCCAAATTTTGCCCTCGCTGACACCGAAGAGGATTGGGACATTACAATGGACACCAACCTCAAAGGCATGTGGCGTGTTGCGCGCGCTGCCGCCAGTCGCATGATTGAAGCGAAGTCAGGTGGCTCCATCATCAATACGGCGTCTATTCTTGGGTTGGGTGTTGCGCCAACCCAGACCACTTACTGTGTTAGTAAAGCGGGTGTCGTGCAGATGACGAAAGCACTTGCGCTTGAGTGGCAGCGTTTTGGTGTTCGTGTGAACGCTATTTGTCCTGGTTATTTCAAAACCGAAATCAACGACAAATATCTGGATACCGAACAGGGCCAAAAGATGGTTGCACTCACACCTGCGAAGCGCGTTGGCAATCTAGAGGAGCTTGTGCCCGCGATGTTGATGCTCGCCTGCGATGCGTCAGGCTTCACGACGGGTGTGGCTCTGCCAGTAGACGGTGCCCATACAGTTCGTATTCTTTAATACAAGATTGGCTATAACGAATAGTGGCCTTCACCAGACTTGGTGGAGGCCAATTTTTGAGTTTCTTTAACTACAGCAAGTTGGTTGTGTCGATTTCATCTGTGCCAGGCAGAAGCGAGAAAAAATCACCGTCTTTGCCAACCACAATTTCACCGCTAAATAAGTCTTCAGACGCACCAAGAAAAACCTGCTCCATTCCAGGAAGAGGGAGCATAGGGACAATATGCGTAAAAGCTATGAAGCCAATGCCCGCTTCCTCAGCGTTCCGTGCAATATCTTCAGGCGCGGCATGATAGTCCCTGATGTCAAAGAATATCTTCTCCAGTGTTTTCTGACCTGCTTTGCGCGCACTTTTCTCTGCCAATTCAACGAGTTCCATTGACATGGCTTCATGCACAAGGAGGTCTGTGCCTTTGGCATGCGTGAAGATCGAACTTGCGGCGGTTGTATCGCCGCTAATTGCTACCGACCGGCCTTTGTAGGTGACTAAATAGCCAACAGCTGGTTCCACTGGCGAATGCGCAACGTTGAACGCACTGATTGTGATATTACCTTCAGTGAAAACCGGTGTTAGCGTCTCAGCGGTGGCTTGGAACACAATTGCCCGGCCCCCTTTGCCAGACGTAGGCGCAATATCCTCACCGTGATGAGCTGTTCGATATGCACTATCCAAGGCATAGGCCTGATTGAATCCAGAAACTACCTGATCGACACCTTGAGGGCCATAGACAGCAAGTGGCTGCTCATGACTACCGGCCACCCACCGCTGCATCATAACCTCGCCGAGATCGCCGATATGATCTGAATGGAAGTGTGTAAGGAATATACCGTCCACATTTCCGGTATTAAACCCCATGCCGCCAATGTTTGTGCTGCTGCCGACGTCAAAAAGGAACATTTTGCTGCCGGCAATAACAAGGGTGCAGGGCGGACTTCGTTCCGGGTCCGGTAGCGGTGAACCAGCGCCACAGAGACCAACATGAAGCCCGTCAGGCAGTGTCTCGGCCGCATCAGTCCCCAGACGCTGAACAAGCACACGAGAGAACACTATTGGCACAATGTGTTCAAGCGAGGCATAGGCTGCGATCGTTAAAACAAGTAGTCCAGCAACGAACTTTTTCATGACCAGTCTCCCATCCAGCAATCCCTAGAAAATCATTTAGGGCGACGGGTCGATGAAAACAAAACATAAAAAAACGGGGGCAAAGAGCCCCCGCTTAATTTCTCAGTTGTCAGCTTGACTAGAAACGGTAGCGCATACCGAACTGGATGCGGTAGGCCGAAGGAATACGCGCAATGTTCGGGTTGGCTGCAGAAGCTGTGGCAGAGCTTGATGGGCTGTAGATGTACTGGTTACCGTCTGCACTGATCGCAACATCCGCAAGTGGAATGTTCGATGGCTGGAAGATGGCATCCAGACGACCCCAATCACGATCGATCAGGTTGCCCAGGTTCTCAATATCGAGAATGAACTCGATCTTGTGATCTTCAAACACTGTCACTTCCTGCAGGAAGCGCATGTTCACCTGGTTCACCCAACCTGTGCGACAAGCGTTACGGGCGATGATTTCGCCGCGGTTGTCAGACAGGCATTCGTCGCTGTTGATCAATTGATCAAGCGTTGACAAGAAGCCCGCGTCGCCAGTCACGATCGGATCGTTCAAACCTGAAGGAACATAGAACAGGTTTGGACCAGGGTTGTCCGGAGCAGCGAAGTCCGAGAGGATCGCACCGCCAAACGCGCCAGTACCGTTGAAGATGTAGCTGAAGTTACGACCAGAACGGCCCGTGTAGATAAAGCTCAGCTGTGTCTTGTTGTCTTCCCAGATTTCTTTTTCCCAAGACAGTGTCGCGGTAATGCGATGCGGCACTTCAAAGCGGGAAGTTGAAAGGTCTGGGTTGTTCAGGTCACGCTGTGGATCGAACGCGAACGTCTCGAATGCCACGAAGCGATTGTAGGACCGAACATCTTCAACATTCTGATACGTGTAACCAAGAGTGGCCGCGAAGTTACCCCAGTCATCCGTGATGAAGTCTTTCTCCACATCAAACGAGAGAACCGTGCTGCCACCACGACCAGTATTGGTCACGATATAGTCTTGGTCGTTGAAGCCCGTGCTGCTGTAGATTGGGCGACCATCAGGTGCGGTACCCGTAACCGTACGGCGACCTTCAAAGATGTCGTAGGCGTTCTTGTTGTCCGTGATGATGGCTTCTGCTGTGAAGCGCCAGTCGTCACCGAGGCCGAGCGAAGACAGATCAGCAACATAGTCGAACGCCAGATTGTACTTCCAAGCTGAAAGCAGCTCAAAGTCAGGCGAAATGGCATCAACTTCGGTGTTTGGACCCGCCGCCAGGAACTGCTGGAAGCGAGATGAGAACGCATCGCCATTTGGCAGGTCTGCAACAGCTTCGTTGAACAGTGTTGTGAACGGCTCGCCGAAGAATGGTGCAAAGAAGCCCGCGAACGTACGAGTTACGCCGTTACCAGCATAGCTGTTAGACAGGAAAATCAGCGGTGTACCGCCACCGAACAAGCCTGCGCCACCGCGAACAGTCAAACGATCTGTCGCATCCCAGTTAAAGCCAAAGCGTGGCAGGAACAGGTCTTTACCGTCCAGGTTTTCGGTGTTGTCGAAACCGTTGCGGGCAGCAAAGTTCGTGTTCAGCGGCACTTCGTCACTGTTGTTCAGGAAGTCGTACCGGAAACCAAACTTCAATGTCAGTGTGTCGGATACGAACCATTCGTCTTGAATATAGACTGAGTTGGTATCGAGATCGAATTCAGCGTCTGCATCTTCAACAACACCAGTATTTGAACCACCAAACAGAACGAAGTCTGCAATGCGGTTCTCAAGGTTGTCGAGGCTGGAGAAGTTGATCTGGCCGCGTGAGAACGGCAAGAACACATTCTGTACAGAGTTGCGTTCTTGTTCGAAACCAACCGTGATTGTGTGGTCGCCAGTCACATAGTCACCTTTCAGGCGAACGATGCGAGAGCTGTTATCAAGCGTGTTGTTGTGGCGGAAACGGTCGCCACCAGCGCCGATGAAACCACCAGAAGGCAGAGAGATGCCAAAGTCTGGTGTGCTGCTGTCGATACTGACCTGACGGTTTTTCACGTCCTTGTAACCAACTTTGATCTCTGTGGAGAAGTTGTCGGTCCAGTCAGAGAAAAGCTGGAAACTGTAGCTGTCCAGGCGCTCATTGATGTTGTAGCGGTTGGAGTTCAGGATCGCCAGCTCTGGGAAGTCATCAAAGATCACATCGCCGTCCGCACGCTGGTACGTGGCAGTGGCTCGGTGATAGTCATTAATGTTCCAGTCGATCTTCAACAGGATTTTTTCGTCTTCATCTTTGTCGGATGTGGCGAAAGGTCCTGGATCGAAACCGTATACATTCTGGAGAATTGAACGGGCGCGGTCCACGTCCGCCTGCGTTACGCCAGGGATGTTTTCAATCGTCTGGGTATTGGCAGGACGGGTCGTTTCAAACTTCTCGTAGTTTGCGAAGAAGAAAAGCTTGTCTTTGATGATTGGGCCACCAAGGGTCGCGCCGTATGTTGTTTCATCAAAGTCACCGATCGCCAGATCCTGGTTACCGCTGCGGTTACCTGTCAGGCCATCGTCTGTATAAAAGCCATAGGCACTGCCATGGAATTCGTTGGTGCCTGATTTGGTAACAATGTTCACGTTACCGCCCAGGAAGTTACCGTAAGTCACATCAAACGGTGCAACGTTCACCTGAATGGCGCCAACGGCGTCAATGGAAATTGGTGCGCGCTGTGTTGCAGATGCATTGAGTGACAGGCCGAAGTTGTCATTTTGCGCCACGCCGTCAATGGTGATGCTGTTGAAGCGGAAGTTTTGACCCGCAATCGATACGGCAGGGCCGCGCGGAACACTGTCATCAACCAGAATTTTTGAGTCTGTTTCCAGAACACTCGTAAAATCCCGCGAGATGGCAGGTGTTGCGTCAATGCTGGCACGGCCGAAGTCACGGCCCGGTCCAGTGCGAAGGGCTGCAAATGTGCGTGTTGCAGTAACCTGGATTTCTTCCACCGTTGTGGTAGAGCCTGGTGCGCCTGCTGTCAGGAACACCACGCCGGTCTCACCGAGTTCCAGGAACACGTTGTTCACAGCACTTTGAGTGCCTGCAACCGCGCGGCTGTCGTCGCTCAGGCGTACTTCGTACGGGCCACCAACCGGCAGGCCTTTCGCGCTGACTAAGCCTGAAGCGTTACTGACCCGTTGAAATGTGCGGCCAGTTGGGATGTGTACGATAGTTACCGACACACCTTCTAGGTTATCACCCGCTGAATCCTCAACGAGGACACGGATGTTAGACGTTGTGGATTGTGCCGTTGCTGCAGTGCTCAATGCCACCACTGAGGTAGCGACTGAGGCCAGCAACGCCATGCGTCTGATCGATTTCATTGAATTCCCCATGAACCTAATGTTTCATATCATCATTCGGACTGGTTTTGGACGTGCCAAAACCTCCCTGCGCCGGATTTCAAGTTGCTTTAAAAATACACACTAAGAACAAGTGCAATTTGAAACTGATAAACTAACTTTGTAAATGTTGACCAAATAGTCAACATTTGGCCCAGTGCATGCTCCAAAAATAGCCCCGAATAGTTGCGAATTGCGAAGCAAAACGGTAGAAAAATGCCGATGGATGCTTAATCCGCCTTACACTGTTGCAGTTGCGCAACCAGCGACGCCACAAACTGTTCAAATCGTTAAAGAAAATTAACCATGAAGTTCGAAAACCCGTTGACCGAAGGGCGTTTGATAAAGCGCTACAAGCGATTTTTAGCTGACGTTGAATTGGCTGATGGGGCGGTTGTTGTTGCCCACTGTGCCAACAGTGGTTCCATGCAGGGCTGCAAAGACGAGGGCAGCAGAGTGTTGCTGTCACCAAATACAAATCCAAAAGCCAAACTCGATTGGCGCTGGGAAATGGTCGAAGTTAATGGCGCGTTGGTTGGGATCAACACATCGCACCCGAATAGACTGGTGGAACAGGCAATTCTCGACGGAACGATCAAAGAGTTGCAGGGATACGCCAATCTTCGAAGGGAAGTTAAATATGGCGGTAACAGCCGGATCGATATCCTGCTCGAAGATCCGGGCCTTTGTTACGTTGAGGTGAAGAATGTTACGCTTCAGGTTGGAACTGAGGCACGCTTTCCTGACGCAGTGACCGCCCGTGGCACAAAGCATCTCCGTGAGCTCTCAGACATGGTGGCTGACGGTCACCGTGCAGTTATGGTGTATTTGGTGCAGCGCCCGGATTGTGACTTCTTCCGGCCCGCAGCAGATATTGACCCCACCTACGCTGATGCGCTAAAGGCGGCGCACGCTAACGGTGTCGAGGTGCTGTGTTATCAATGCGAGCTTTCTCCGTCGGCCATTGAGGTCCAAGGCCCATTACCGTACAGTGTGACCTAAGCCAAACCAACGCAGGCAATGAATTATGAACTATATCGATGGCATGTCGGCTCCTGAACTCAGAACAGGGGCGATCAAAATTTACGGCGACGATGCTTTTGACGGCATGCGGGCGGCTGGCAAACTGGCCGCTGAGACGCTTGATCATGTCACGCCGCACGTTAAGCCGGGCATCACCACAGACGAGATCAACACGATCTGTCATGACTTTATTCTGGCCAATAATGCTGTGCCAGCCCCATTGAACTACAAAGGGTTTCCGAAATCGGTCTGTACCTCGATCAACCATGTGATTTGTCATGGAATCCCCGGACCCAAAAAACTGCGGGAAGGCGATGCCCTGAATATCGACGTGACGGTCATTCTTGATGGTTGGTTCGGTGATACCAGTCGCATGTTCTATGTGGGCAAGCAAAAGCTGCTGCCCCAGCGCTTGTGCCAGGTGACATTTGAGGCCATGTGGAAAGGCATTGAAGCTGTCAAGCCTGGTGCTCATTTGGGTGACATTGGTGCCGCTATCCAAAAGCATGTTGAAGCGCACAGATATTCTGTTGTCCGGGACTTCTGCGGTCATGGCATTGGCCGTGTGTTCCATGACGAGCCAAGTGTCATGCATTTTGGTCGTGAAGGTACCGGCCCAGAGTTGAAGCCCGGCATGTTCTTCACCATTGAACCAATGGTAAATGCGGGCAAGCCTGGGGCAAAAGTACTCTCTGATGGCTGGACGGCTGTCACTCGTGACAAGTCACTTTCCATGCAGTTTGAGCATACCCTTGCAGTGACTGAAGACGGTTACGAAGTATTCACCAAATCACCAAAAGGGTGGGAATTCCCACCCTATGATGTGGACTAAGCCATTAGCAGTGCGTCCAAAGATCACCGCCATGGCCATAGAGGTCGATTGCGCGAACGATTTTTGAAAGGCGGGGCAGATGCTCTTGCAGACTATGAGCTGCTTGAGCTCATTTTGATGCTGGCCATTCCCAGGAGGGATGTTAAACCGCTTGCCAAAGACTTGATAGAACGGTTTGGCAGTTATGCCGCGGTATTAAGTGCCGATGTGCATGCGCTCCAGTCTGCACCAGGTCTTGGCGACACAGCTGTTGCCGCTATCAAGTCCGTTCAAGCATCTGCGCTCATTCTGGCGCGCTCAACCGCACAGTCCAGACCGGTTCTGTCGAACTGGCAAGCTGTATCCGCGTACCTCCAAGGTGCGATGGCAGAGCTGGTCCGCGAACAATTCCGCATTTTGTTTCTGGACCGTCAAAACCGGTTGCTCGCCGACGAAGTGTTGAGCGATGGCACTGTCGACCATACGCCGGTTTATCCGAGAGAAGTTGTGCGCCGCGCGCTCGACAACAACGCAACTGCAATCATTCTGGTTCACAATCATCCTTCTGGTGATGTGCAGCCAAGTCGGCAGGATATTGAAATGACGCGAACGCTATCAGACGCCTGTAATAAAATTGGCATTCAAGTGCACGACCATATTATCGTTGGTTCATCAGGTCAGTCGAGCTTCCGGGATTTAGGCTTGTTGAAATAATCCTTAGTTGATAATAAACGGCGCTCGATTGGGTGTAGGGGGAGATGCCACGTGTATTGGCAGCAAATTGGTTCGGAAAAAAAGACGCTGAAGAAACTCCCGGTTTCTGCAAAAGCCGTTCTTGTAACCAAAGATGGCAAAGTCCTACTGATGCGGAAATCCAGCGGTATCGTTGATCTGCCAGGCGGCAAAGTCGAAGACGGCGAAGATATGTTTCTGGCACTTCAGCGGGAAGTGAAAGAGGAAACAGGGCTGAAGCTAAAGAAATTTGACTTTGTTGCGTCGTGGGTCAAACACCACGCTGTGCTCGGTGATCGCCTGATTGTGGTATTTGAGGGCAAGCTCAAAACAAAGGCCAAGAAAACCGAGATAGCCATATCTGATGAGCATGGCTGGTTTGATTTTATCTGCCCAACAACTGCTGACGAGATTGGTGATATGCCGCCCGGATTTGGTCAGGCGATCATGATCTGTCATCAAAGACATCAAACACGTTCTTCAGCTAAGTCCTAACGTACATCTTCTGCGATTTGGTCCAGGCGAGCATCAATTTCTTGACGGCTGTACCACCGACCGGCAGCCATAACACCAGCTTGGTCAAAGACGGCCTCAATGCCCTCATAAGGGTTGGCGTTGAGTAGGATCAGGTCTGCCCTGGAGCCTTGTGAAATTGTGCCAAAACTGTCTTTGTCCGCGAAGTATTTGCCGGGCGCCTGAGTACCAATATTGAGGATCTGTTCATCTGTTAAACCTGCTGCTTTCATAACCTCAATTTCCCGCCAGATAGAAAAGCCTGGAACTGAAAACAGCTGCGGTGCGTCGCTGCCTAGGGCGATGTTTACGCCTGCATCAGCGAGAGCCTTAAGGAGCCGTTGGCGATTTTCAACGGCAAGTCTGTTGGCGTTGCCGTTGGCTTGCTCTGCACGGCCGCGATAGCGGCGTAATTGCTCGGGTGTAATGTAGCGGTTTTCTGGCCTTGCTGACAGAGCGTCAACATCACCGCCCCCGATCAGGAGGTTGAAAAGCTCTTGCGTTGGCACAACCCAGGTTCCTGATCGTTTTGTCATGTCGATTAGGGTTTTGAAGTCCTCATCGGTCATCTCCCGTTGGCCGCCATCAAACATTTGAAGATAGCCGTCCATATGATCCATAGAGGCCTGACCGGCATCCATCGCTCGCTCCAACCCAACTTCTGCGGGCACATGTCCGCCAAAAGGAAAGTTCAGGCCGTTGGCTTCCTCTGCGATGGCGTCATACTCTGCCCGGGTGAGGCCAGGATGAATTTTCTGCAGATCCCAGCCTTCACCTGCATACCGGCGAATAAGTTCACGGCCATGCGCTGGAGACGCGACGGTGTTGCCGTTCAAACTTGGGGCTGCAAGGTAGAGCATCGGGCCCGCGATCTCGCCCGCAGCGATTTTGTCTCGCAGTACAAATTGAATGGGGTCACCTAGCATGCCGCGCACAGTGGTAACGCCGCCAGCGAGATACAAAAACAGGATGCGCTCTTGTTCTACAGCAGACCAGCTTGTGAAGGGTAGATGCCCATGCATCTCTGTCAGGCCCGGTATCAAATACTTCCCACTGCCATCAATAACTGTTGCTGCATCGTTTGTTGACGGGGCCTGCGAGCTTTCCCCAACGTAAATTATCCTGTCACCATCAATCAGTACCGTGGCTGGCGAAATAATCCTGTCGTTCTCCATGGTGAGAACGGTCACGTTATTGATGACGGTGATGTCCGCCATCGCAGTAAAACTGAAGATAGTCGATACAAACAGTGCGATGAGAATTCTCATTTGCCCCTCCCAAATTCGAATAGAAGTGGATGCTCCGCCTGTCGCCTGAAGTTGTCAAGGAAACTTGCGATTAGTCTTGCTTTCTGGTAGCAGGGCGGCGTGTTTCCTTTTTTCCATTCCTGAACGGATTAAGCCCCATGATTCCTCGTTATACCCGCCCCGAAATGGCTGCCATTTGGTCTCCTGAATCTAAATTTCAAATTTGGTTTGAAATTGAGGCTCACGCTTGTGATGCACAAGCAAAACTGGGTGTTATTCCTGAAGGTGCGGCTAAAGCAGTTTGGGAGCGCGGAAAATGGGAAATTGACCGCATCGACGAGATTGAACGCGAAGTGAAACATGACGTTATCGCGTTTCTCACCAACCTTGCCGAACATGTGGGGGATGAAGCTCGGTTCGTGCATCAGGGTATGACCTCGTCTGACGTTCTGGACACGTGTTTCAATGTGCAACTGGTAAAGTCTGCTGATTTGCTCATCGAAGATCTTGAAAACCTGTTGGTGGTGTTGAAGCGTCGTGCGATTGAACACAAAGACACGATTTGCATTGGTCGCAGTCATGGTATCCACGCCGAGCCTGTCACCTTTGGCCTCAAAATGGCACAAGCCTACGCCGAATTTGACCGCTGTCTGGAGCGGATGAAAATTGCCCGAAAAGAAGTTGCAACTTGTGCAATTTCGGGCGCTGTTGGCACCTTCGCCAATATCGATCCTTTTGTTGAAGAGCATGTAGCCGAGCAGATGGGCCTCGAAGTTGAGCCAGTTTCGACGCAAGTGATCCCCCGGGATCGACATGCGATGTATTTCTCTGTGTTGTCAGTTGTTGCTAGCTGCATGGAGCGCTTGGCAGTTGAAATTCGCCATCTGCAGCGCACCGAAGTGCTTGAGGCGGAAGAGTATTTCTCCAAGGGGCAAAAAGGCTCCAGCGCCATGCCTCATAAACGCAATCCGATATTGACGGAAAATCTGACGGGGCAGGCGCGCTACATCAGATCCATGTGTATTCCGGCGATGGAAAATGTCGCCCTTTGGCATGAGCGTGACATTTCGCATTCCAGCGTTGAACGCTATATTGGCCCGGATGCCACAGTTGCGCTGGATTTCTCGCTCGCGCGCCTTACCGGCATGATGGACAAGCTGGTGGTGTACCCCGAAAACATGCTCGACAATATGAACCGTCTTGGTGGTCTGCCCAACAGCCAGCGCGTTCTGCTTGCCTTGACGCAGGCCGGTGTTAGCAGGGAAGATGCTTACCGGCTGGTTCAGCGCAATGCGATGAAGGTTTGGGACGCAAAAGGCGCGGTTCACCTTCTTGACCTGCTGAAGGCAGATGAAACGGTAACAGCCAAGGTTTCAGAGGCAGAACTCGACGAACTCTTCAATATGGACTATCATACCAAGCACGTAGACACGATTTTCAAACGCGTTTTTGGGGAATAGGGGTGGCTGGACCGCATACGGCCAATTCAGCAGAAGAGCTGGACATTGATCAAATTGGCTCGGTTTCAACAGAAATTGAACTACCCACACTTGGCCTCACCCAAAAATTGTTGAACGTTTGGGAAGAAGAACTCGGTCTTGATGGCGAACTGCCGCACAAATCAGCCTTCACACCAATAGGTCTCGGCGATTTGATGCCATATGTCTATATTCTGGAAAAAGTTGGAGACGGTGGTGATTTTCGAGTTCGATTTATGGGCTCCGCCATTGTCCGTTCTGTCGGAGACGACTATACCGGCGCTGTAATTGGTGAAAACTCAAATCACCCATCAGCGTGGCGCGCTGATATCTATCGATTGGTGATGGCTAGAAAAGAGCCGGTTTTCACTGCAGTAAGCCTGGGCGATTTTGAGCGCGAGTTTACAAAAACCGAGTGCGTTCTGTTGCCTGTTGCGGGCAATGACGGCAACGTTGAATGGATCGTTTGCGCAGCTGCGCCATATCCACGCGAGCACTAATCTATATTCTGGTCCAGACCCTTGATAAATTTCACTGGATCTTCGCGCAGTGCATGGCGCATGGTTTTCGCGAGTTTTTCATTTTTGTCCAGATAGCTATTCTCAATAATCCGGCCCAGGCGCCAAAGAACAGGTACACCTTGCAGGGCAACGGAAAGCCGAAGAAGAGGTTTTGTTCTGAAATCCAGATTGAAGGCGGGCCTGCGCGACGAAGCGCCAAGATGGAAAAATATACTGTCGTAAACACCAGCCATTATGTAATGCAATTCGTGCGTGTTAGAGCGCAGTAGCTTGAGCCAGGTTTTTTTGGCGTGCCACAAAGAAAAGCCCAGACCAATGCCGGTATCAAATCGTTGGCCAGTGTCCCGCATATATTTTTTGAACTCGCTCGTGGTCTGTATATGGTCGTCCGGCCAAAACTGAAGCCCGTCGAGTAAAGCAATATCTCTGGTAAAAAAGGCGCCGCAAGGATGGGGCAGGTCTTTATCCATATTCTCTGCCCGAAATACAGCGGCGACCTCATAGTCAGTCCCCATTTCTTGGATAAGGGCCCTGGGCCAACCCTTACTGACGGGGAAACTATCGCAGTCTAGTGTGCAGACGTGTGTGCAGCCGTCATTTGCAGCACGACGAACCAGATGGCTTAGGAAAAACCCATGTTCTGGGCCGCCAATTCCGTCAAACTCAGGCATTTCGACAAGCGTTACAAAGTGGCGTGAGGCCAGTTTTTCTTTGAGTTCAGGTTGCAAGCGTTTGGCGGCAGCATAAACAGTGAAGTCCACATCTGTCGTCCGCTCAATAAAGTCCAATTGAAGGTCAAGAATCCAGGCGTCTTCGTCGCGAAAGAAATAGACGCAAGCAATGCCAACTTTGAGGCTATCTGACTTTGATTTTGGTGGCCCAGCCATCTTCTAATCCTGCGAGTTCGCCTAACTTCATTGCGGCTTTTTCTAGTCTGATAAGCCGAACTTCATGTTGAATGGCCAGTCCTCCAAAAATCTTTGCAACGGTTTTTGCATCCAATAGATGGCCGGCCGCCTCCCAGCTCAAATACTTTCGTTCAGAATACTTAAAGGCCGCCTTTCCGCCGAACCATTCGTTCGAAAGGCGTTGATTTTCGGCCGCATAAATGCCTCTGATTTTGGATGTGAATTCTGGCGAAAGAAGTGTTCGCTTCTCTGGTTCGCTAGAGGTCAAAAACTTTGAATAATCCCTGACAATCTGGTCCGAGAATGTCTGTGTGGGTTTCAGTGTGTTCAGTTCCACAAACAGCGGCACCAGTGCCAGTGGCAAGCTGACGTTCACTTTGGAAGAAGGCAAATTAAACTCTGGCCCGGCCTTAACGCCGAGAGCGGAGAGCGTACTGGAAAATAGGCTTTTTTGCACAAACGCTTTGATGCTCAGGTTTTCCTGACCAATTACATCAGCCAAGCTCTCAAAAAGCGAAGCGTAAAAGAGATGTTGCTCATCTTCGACTATCTGGTCGATATAGACTTCAGGAAGGTCTTGCACGCTGCCACGTTTGACTCGCTGAATGTATAGACTTTCTAGGTATGACGCTTGCTCACGAACATAGGCCAATACTTTAAGCGTGAAACCCTCGCTTTCGGCTATTTCCTTCAGTTTTTCAAAACCGGCAGGCGGCACATAGGAGAAAAACTCGCTTGAAAATAAGACATTAGGGGTTTTCGTTTGCTGAAGGTGTTGCCTGAAAGCTGTTAGATGCTCGTCTTCATGGTCGGGAAGATAGAAGGGTTTTTCTTCATCCATCAAAGACCTGGCAATAAACGGTGCGTTGCCAGAGGTAACCAGCCCACGCCGGGCCGGGTTCAATTCTGATAAGCCGGGGTATTCAACACCGTGTTTGGCGAGCGTGTCCTGATTTTTTGCAAAAAACACCTGAAGCGCAGATGATCCGGTTTTGAAAACCCCGATATGGAGAAAAACTGTCCGTTTATCCGTCACAAAAGTGCGCCCCAAATACAAAAAGATTTGAATTTGTTCATAAATACGATTGTTGACGGTTGCAACAATCATCGTCTTAATCAGCAGCAAGGAGCGCAGTGCGAATTTCACTGCAAATGGGGCTCATGGAGACATTTGGCATGGTCAACGCCAGTTTACTCATCATCGGTGATGAAATCTTGTCCGGGCGAACGCAGGATAAAAACTTGGGCTATCTTGCCAAGTGGCTTAACGAGGCAGGCATTCAGTTAGCTGAGGTCCGGGTTGTTCCAGATATTGAACAAGAGATCATCGATGCCGTGAACGCACTGCGGGCGAAACATGATTATGTGTTTACCACCGGTGGGATTGGCCCAACACATGATGACATAACCTCTGAAAGCATTGCCAAAGCGTTTGCCCGGAAGCATATGATCCATCCCGAAGCCTTCCGTCGTCTGGAAGTACATTACGCTGAGGGTGACTTCACTAAAGCGCGGCAGCGCATGGCCCATACGCCTGAAGGCGCAGAGCTGGTAGATAACCCAGTGTCAATCGCGCCGGGTTTTCAGGTTGAGAATGTGTTTGTGTTGGCGGGCGTGCCCAAAATAATGCAGGCAATGCTCGAACAACTCAGGCCCCGTTTGAAAGGCGGCAAAACAATCCTCTCAGAAACACTTGCCATCCATGCGCCAGAAAGCGAAATGGCCGAAGTTTTGCAAAACATTGAAGCGGCCCATGACGGTCTCAGTGTGGGCAGTTACCCCTTTTTCCGGGATGGGGCAGTGGGTACAGAGATTGTTGTGCGTTCCGCCGACGCCTGTCGCATCAAGTCCGCTATGTCAGACTTGAAGGTATTTTGCCAGCAACAGAGTTACAGCTGCAGTATCGTTTAAGGTGTAACCCTGTCTGATTGGCAAAATCGCGCCTCATTGAAATTGAATATTGTAATCCCCTTTCAGGGAGTTATAACCCTGACAAGTGTCCTGTCTTCATGTGCCCGCATGGTGGAATTGGTAGACACACAAGACTTAAAATCTTGAGATCGTATGATCGTGCCGGTTCGAGTCCGGCTGCGGGTACCAACTTTCAAAACTCCTATCTGCTACCGTCAGTTCCCATACCCTCCCAACCGCCAAATTGATGAACATAATGCCAAAGGTATGGGTCTTTGCGGCTGGTGATCAATGAGCATAGAGATTTTTGGTGAAAGCAGTCGGCGTCTCCATTGCTGGCGACAAGCATCGCTGATAACCGCTTTTGGATACCGCGCATTTCTTTATCCAGAAGTTGTGTTGTGTTTTTCCAGAATATCAGATGCTGAAGGCATATATTTTAACATTGCTCCCAATTCTGCAGATGTAAATGAAGTCCTCACCAAGTCACCTGTGAAGTACTCCAGTGAATATAGTGCCTGCTCCAGCGCTTTCTTTACTTGTTTTCTCTCGTTATCAAGGGTTTGTTGCCGTTTACGTATTATCTTAACCAGCGAGCTTGGTGATTGTTGTCCATAAATGGGATCATTTATTGGAATACTAAAGTCACTATGAACTTCGAGAGCATTTATTCTTTCGTTAAGATAAGCATCCTCTTGCGTTATCGTATCTAGCAACGCATTTTGACCTGACATCTCAGCGCTTAGTGAATTGATGATCGTCTGAGTTGCCTGCTCGCTATTAGACTTTTCAAGTGCAGCTACAGTTTTTGAAAGCTCTTCCCTTTGAGTCAGATACGCCTGCAGAACGAAATACAATATTGCTAGTGAGATGATTGGGTTCATCAATCCTCCAAAGAAATCTCCAAACGAGCCCCAGTCTCCCATATCTCGTGAAATTTGATAACCAAGTCGAAACTGAAACCAAAGCAGCACAGCCGCGACACAAAGAACAAAACAGAACAATACGATGCGGAAAATACCGCTCTCTCTATCTTTGTCTTCATTTGGAAGTACGGCCCTGGTGAACCTAGAAGCAATCTCTGTGTATGAATAAAAGGCAATCGCGCCGACAAAAAAAGCCAAAGCGTAGTAGATGTAGCTTTGTTCAACGGTCATATTTTTCCATCCAAATCAATTTTTAATTGCAAAAGACTAGACTTTTCAAATTACGGTTGTCCAGATTGTCGTATTAGTTGGAAAAAGTTTAATCGCCTGCCGAGTTTTTTCGACTGAATCGCGCCAAAGTTGAAAAAATCCCTCCAATATGTTCCACTTCGTGTATGAGCGAAGATAAGGAACCTAAATTGTCACTTTTGGAGGCCTTCAGGGCACTAAAGAATTTTAGTTGGGCAATATTGCTACTTTCAGCGGGTTGCCTGATAGGGTTGTTACAGCTTTCTGTTCTTTTGCCCGAGCCGCCACCAGACTTCGCGAAGTCTGTTGTCTTTGTAATTGCTGGATTGTTTGCCTCTATTGGCGTTTTGAATTTTTTTGTGGCGATTGACGGCTATTATATTCGTTATCAAGATGCCAAAAATTTAAAGAAGAGGCTTTTATACCTACCTTCTGAGCAAATAGATGTATTCAAATTAGTATTTGAAGCAGAGCGCGGTTTTCATGAATTTGATAGTACTGGCTCCAAATCAAATGTACCAGCATCGGAACTGTCACGAAAGGGACTAATAGTTTCGGTTGCAGAGTATAATTCAGGCGGTGTTATCCGTAATCGCTTCATTGTACCTGACGAAGTCAAGAGGTTAATCCCTGCAGAGTTTATCAAGAATCATTTGATGGCTTCTTGAGCCAAACACCGCCCATTTGCCCATATTCAGAAAACGACGGATTGCCCGTCCAATACTCAAGGTGTTTTTCTATAGCCTCATTGAGCGCGCAGATCTCATTGTGCTCTTCGCTTAGCGGGTATAGCACGCAGGCGCGCATGGCAACACATCGGTTGACTTCAGTTAAATCATTGACATGGTCGACAACAGTTTTGCCGGGCAAATTGCGTACAAATTTGGTGCGTGGGGATCTGCGGGAGGCCATCTAATTTATTACCTTTTGGCGATAGTGTGCACCAGATGTGCACAGGTTCCTCTCTAAGTCATTGTAATCATTTATTTTGAGATACCGGCTGCGGGTACCATTGCTAAAAACTAAGCGTCCAGGCTGCCGATCACCAGCATCACACGCAGTACATTCTGCTTTTCAATGCGGATAAGTTTCTCTGGGTTGAACTGACGCACTTCCAAATGGTCGTCCCGCCACCCAACAAGCTGCTTTATAAACCCTTTGTGGTCAGATGTTTCCACAAGGACAAATCGCCCTTTGCGTGGCGGTTTCGCCGGGTGAATATAGGCCAGATCGCCGTTTTTATATTTTGGCGCCATAGAGTCGCCGTTCACATAAACGGAAAAGGCTTCATCAACACCTTGAAGGTCAGCAGGTCTGAAGGTCCAGTCGATGGGGTGTTCTTCAATAACAAAGTTCCCGTCCTTGCCTCCTTGTGCACGTCCGCGCACCGGCAGCGTGCGGCTCTGGCTAAAATCATGTTTCTCATGCAGGTGACCGTTTTTTGACAGTCGGTAGGCGCCAGGGGCTCCATGGCTGTCAAAAAGAACAGGGTCCATGATGGTCTCGGTCGGTGATTTGTGTGGCGGTGAAGGCAGGTCAGACATATATGTTCCTCTTTTGTTCTCATTATATCAACAATTCAGAGGCTGAAAAGTCAAAACAACTACCGCTTAACCACTTTTAAAGGCTTTTGCTCCTAACTGGATGAAATTGTGGCGATTTTGTCGACAACATCGGCAAGGTCAAGGGAAGTGGGATGGGTCAGGTGCCTCTCGACAGTGAAAATCAGGATAGGGGTCAGGAGTCTCTGCTCGACTGGTTGCCGGCGTTTGAAGCGATCGCGCCATCCTTTGTTGAGCTTGATGGCCAAGACCAGGTTGTCCGTACGCGCGGCGACTGCGCAAATCTGCTGGGCCGCGCGGATAGTGACCTGATTGGGACCAGCTTTACAGGCATGCTTCACGAGCGGGATAGACCACTTTGGCAACTTGTCAGAGACCGTTTAAAACGTGCAACTAACCTACCACCTTTTCCCATTAGAATTGTCTTGCCTGATGGCAAAATTGGCGCGGTGGACATTACAGCAGCACGGGTGAATGGTACGAAAAAAGGCATGGTCCAGCTTGCAGTCGCCCGCTACCACGGTCAATTGTCGTTGGAGCCCGCAAAGCGCCCACCTTCCAGCCGTGCGCGTGAATTTAAGAAAGAAGACTTTACAGTTCTCGCAGAAAGGCTCGCGCAGTATGCCGAGAAGAAAAACGAAAACCCTGCTGTTACGCTGATGCGTCTCGCTGGTGTTTCGGGAACAGAGGGCCAAGCTCAGCCCTCAGGTTCTGAAGGGCTTTGGGCTGCGCACAAACTCTTGACCGATGCAGCTTCCGAACAAGCCGCGAAGCTGGCGGCGGAGACCACACGAAAAGGCCATGAGGACCGGGAAAAATCAGAAGAAAAGGCAGCTTCCGTCGCACAAGACGGCAAAGAAATGAAGGCTGCTGTTAGAAGCGCCTACCAAGCAAGTAGTGACACGAATTATGTCACGGTCGCTGGGGAAGACGGTATCTCTGAAGCTGAAGCCGTTAAAGCAGCAGTTTATGCGATGAAACAAGCCGCTAACTCAGAGCGGGCTGTGACAATGAAAGCCCTTACAGGCGGGTATGAGCGTCGCTTGGAGAAGGTTCGCAACCAGTTGCGGGTCTTCAAAAAGATTGTTGTGCAAGAGAAGTTTGATGTGGCTCTGCAACCGATCATGGATCTGAAAACCGGGGAAGTACATCACTTCGAGGCGTTGGCGCGCTTTGACAAAGACTTCTACTCGGGCTCCCCGTTCGAATTTATGTGTTTTGCCGAAGACGTTGGTGTCATTCACGAGTTTGATTTGGCAATGACACTGAAGGTTGTTTCACTGCTAAAGCGCATCAGGCGCATCGGTTTCGACACCAATATCGCGGTGAATATCTCGGGACGGTCTATTCAATCTCAGGCGTTCTTGCGCCACTTCTTCCGCATCCTTGAGGACTGTGCCGATGTGCGGGCGCAGCTAAGCTTTGAGCTGACTGAGTCCAGCCAGATCGATGATCTAGAGACAACAAACCGTGTTCTTTCGCGTATTCGGGACTTTGGCCACAAAGTGGCGCTGGATGACTTTGGCGCGGGTGCAGCGGGGCTGCAATATTTGCGGGTCCTGAAAGTGGATTATGTGAAAATAGACGGCATCTATGTTCGCAAGGCACTCGAAGACAAAGACAACCGGGCGTTTTTGCGCTCCATTGCGCAGTTGTGTGACGGCCTCGGTATTCAAACAATCGGCGAATGCATAGAAGTTAACGAGCAAGAACAATTCCTGTCATCTATCGGCATCGGATACGGGCAGGGCTGGTTGTACGGCAAACCCATGCCGGTTGACGAAGCCCTTACTACCTTCCTGAGCTAACTTCCTTACAACCTGATACCTCAGAACATGCTGTGATTGGCATGCCCTTTGCTTATTTTGCTGTGAATTATTGCGCACCAAGCGCGTAAAACAGTTGGATGGCAGATGCAAAAGTCGGCAAACGTATTGGAAATAAAGGAAAAATCCATTTTTGTCAGCGCCCGCAGTCTTTACCGCGGACAAAAATTCATTGCGTCAAAATTGCCGTCGGATTTTGCTGAACCTGCACATGCTGCCGGGCTGAAGCCCGACATGGGGGAGGGTGTTTATGTCGCTAAATAACATCATATCAACCTCTCTAACCGGACTGTTTACAAACCAGGCGGCTATTCGTGTTACGTCAAACAACATCGCAAACGTCAACACGGAAAACTATGCTCGTGTGCGTGTTAATCAGGCAGCGAATGTTGTGCAGGGCACAAGCGCTGGTGTGGTTATCGGTTCAATTGATCGGGTCGTTGATGAATTCCTTGAGACGGCGCTAAGAACCTCGATTTCCAATACCGAAGAATTTTCCGCGCAAAGCGAATTTCATGACCGCTTTCAGGGTATTTTGGGTGATCCCGCTTCTGACAGTTCTTTGTCTGCAAGGCTTGATCAATTCTTTAGCTCCATCGCTGACCTGACGCTGAACCCAGCTGATGTGCTGCGTCGACAGCAGACCATCAACGAGTTGCAGAGTTTCCTGGATCAAGTGAATGAAATCCAGACGCAGATCCAAAACCTGCGGTCAGAAGCCAGCCAGCAAATGGCTGAAACTGTTCAGTCCATTAACGAAGAACTTCAGCGGATCAACTCGCTGAACCCTCTACTGGTGCGCCAGCAAGCGCTTGGCGAGGAAGCGGGTGGTCTAGAAGGCCAGTTGGCCGACAGCCTGGCAAATTTAAGCGAACTGATTGATATCCGTGTCAGCCGGTCCGATACCGGGCAAGTCACGGTTACAACACAATCGGGGTACCCACTGGTGGACAGTTCGCTGTCGCAGCTTT
The DNA here is from genome assembly GCA_017640725.1 of Kordiimonadaceae bacterium. Taxonomy (GTDB): domain Bacteria; phylum Pseudomonadota; class Alphaproteobacteria; order Sphingomonadales; family Kordiimonadaceae; genus Kordiimonas. Next base: position 100,468 of record JAEPQB010000004.1, read on the forward strand.
CTTACAATGCACCAGGTATTGTGTCTTCTGGCACGTTCTTCCCGCCAATAACCATTTCGCGTGTGAACGATGAAACCCTCGAGTCCATCTCTACAGACGTTGATTTGACACCAAACATTCGTTCTGGTCGATTGGCGGGGCTTTCCGAAATGCGCGATGGCCAGTTGGTTGACCTGTCGGTGTCTATCGGCGAGCTGGCCGCGCGGATTGCAGACGAATTTAACGCTATCCAAAATCAGTTTGTTGCGGTGCCACCATCCAATTCCATGACGGGCCAGCCAACATTTGTTGATGGCGCGCACGCCACTAATTTCACGGGTGTTGTGAATTTTGCTGTTGTGGACGATTCCAACCAATTGGTAGCAAGCACTAGCGTTGACTTTGACGGCGCGCCCCCAGCTGATTTTGATGCGCTGGTTACCCAAGTGAATACAGCGTTGGGCGGCGCTGGCACCTTGGCTCTGACGGATGGTGTCATGAGCTTCACTGCTACCAACTCTACACACGGCGTTGTCATATATGACGACGAAACAACCCCGAGCGACAGAGCAGGGCGTGGTTTCAGCCATTTCTTTGGCATGAACAACCTTGTCGAAGCCGATCAGCCGGGCATTTATGAAACTGGCCTGGCCGGCACTGAAGACCATAACTTGAATGTCGGCGGTGCCATGAGCTTTCAGGTGGTCAACAGCAGTGGCAGTGAAATTGATACCGTAACGGTAAACACCACGGGCACCACGTACGCTGATATGATCACTGAGCTGAACAATGCAGCAGGACTGGGCGCCTACTTTACTTTCACATTGGATAGTGACGGCCAACTCAACATTACAGAAAACTCGGGCTATGAAGGCGCAAAGATCAAGATCCAGTCTGACACGACTGAAGCTGGAAACACGGGTTTGAGCTTCACGCGCATTTTTGGTATCGGCGAGACGTTCAGGGCAGACGCAGCAGCGGATGTTCAGGTGCGCAGTGACATCCTGATTGATCCGAATTTGCTTGCACTGGGATCTTTTGATGCGACCGCGACCGTGGGCCAAGTGGCACTGACTTCTGGTGATCAGCGCGGTGCACTTGCGCTGCAGAACCTGGAGACGTCGCTGGTCGCGTTCGAGAGTGCGGGTGAGCTTCGCGGCGGCAATGTGACACTTTCCCAGTATGTGGGGCGGTTTTTAGGTAACGCCGGCTTGATGGCCCAGAGGGCCCAGAATTTTGAAGAAGACAATGCGGCCCTTCAGCAGGAAGTGTTCCAGAGAAATGCTGATGTCTCCGGTGTGAATATGGATGAAGAGTTGTCCAATCTAGTTGTTTATCAGAATGCCTACAATGCGGCGGCACGAGTTTTGTCCAGTGTGCAGGAGCTTTACGACACGCTCCTGAGCGCTGTGTAAGGAGCGGTTGAATGGTTGATAGAGTTTCCAGTTTTGGTCAGCAACAGTTGCTGGTGCGGAGCATTTTCGATAACCAGAGCGCCTTGTTTGAAAGCCAGAGGCAGGTTTCCACAGGCAAAAAGGCGGACGACTTCCAGGGTCTGGCCGGTGAAACCGGTACAATTTTGGGTGCGCGGTCCTTTAAGTCACGCATTGAAACATATCAGCAAACCATCGATACCATCCGCGGCAAACTGGACGCCAACGACGTGCAAATCGGCGGTGTTCTTGATGGTATGGAAGACCTGAAAGAGAGCGTTCAAACTGTGTTGGCCAACGGCAATGCACAGGGTTTCGAAGAATTGTTGGAGCAAACCTTCCGCTTTACGGTGAACTCTCTGAATACTAACTTCGATGGAACCTATCTGTTTTCGGGCGCGGAAACCGGCACTCAGCCTGTGAATGTGAGCACACTTGCGGAACTGTCGGCGACAGCCACAACGGCTGACGCATTTGATAACGCTGCCATTGCATTTGAAGCGCGGATCGCGGACGGCGTGAACCTAGAATTCGGGCTGCTTGCCAGTGATCTGGCCACCGACGTTTTTGACGAGTTGCGGTCATTGTATGATCAGCATCAGCTCACGCCGTTTGACGGTGAAATTGACCAGGCGCAGTTTACATTCCTGCAAAACTCCCTGCAAACGCTCACCACAGCGATTGACGGACTGCGTCGCGACCATGTGTCAAACGGCCTGTCCTTTGAGCGGTTGGAGGTGATTGATCAGCAGCATACTGACTCAGTTGTTTTCCTTGAGACATTTATTGCAGACCTTGAGGATGTGAATATTGCGGAAGCTGTTACACGCCTGAATAATAATCAGGTTGCGCTTGAAGCGTCATATCAGGCCATCACCTCGCTGAACCAGTTAAGCTTGCTGCAGTTCCTCTAAAAGCGGGCAAGGGCAACAACTTATTTTTGCCAAGACAAATCCATTGCTTTTGTTCTCTCGTTAACTAGAGTGGCGGGACCAAATCTTGCGTGTGCAGGATTGTGCCAGTGCCCAATTGGGGAACCAGCAGTTCATGACAATCTCAGCAGAAGATTTCAAGCAAGGTATGCGCCGTCTGGGCGGCGCTGTTAACATTGTTACAGCAGCCAATGAGGGTGTCTGGGCGGGTTTGACTGCAACAGCCGTAACGTCGCTGTCTGCGGAGCCGCCACGTTTGCTTGCATGTGTAAACCGGCAGGGGGCTACATACGATACCATCTCCCGCGGGCGCAAGCTGGCCGTCAATGTGCTGGGTGTGCACCACAAAGACTTGGCGATGCGGTTTGCTGGTATGAACGGAGAACCCGAGGATGAACGCTTTGACGGGGGTGACTGGTCGGCAGACACAGGCTGCGCACCGGTTTTGAAAGATGCGCTCGTCAGTTTTGCCTGTGATGTTGAGAACATCATGGATGTGGGTAGTCATGGCATCGTGATTGGCAGCATTCGCTCTATCAATGTAGCTAGCGGCAATCCAATAACGCCGCTTTGTTATGTTGATGGCAGTTGGGCGCAATTAACCGAACTGTTGTGATTTGTGCTTTTTGCCACTGGTTGAACAATTCCAATCAGGCTTATGGTTAATTTTTTCTAAAAAAAATCTATCAAGGCGAATCGCAACATATAGACTCTGCGAATCATTCCGATTCGATATCTAGTGTTTTTTCAGTGGTTTACACAACTTTAGAGGAATCGAAAATTCCTCTAAATTGCTAAGGTGTTGATTCCCATTCCTGAATCTGTATTCTTTAGGTTGCGAAGGGCGAGTGAATCCGCATCCAACCCGCCGTACAGAACGTAAACGGGATGATGCGACGCTGGGAGGCAACAAGTGGTCAGCAAAGAGCTACAAGAGCTATTGCTGTTGGCAAAAGACAAATCGGGCGAGGCGCGTGCGCGTCTGGTCGAGAATATTACCGATCTGTTTTTGACCGATGACGGCCGCCTTAGCGAGCACGAACGTGCCCTGATGTCCGATATTTTGGGCAAACTTGTTTCGCAAGTTGAAGCCGATATCAAAAAAGAGCTTTCACAAGCCCTGTCTCAAAATGGATTTGATGCACCGGACATTGTGAAGCAGCTCGCGAACGACGAGGCCGAGATCGCGCGGCCACTTCTGGAAAGAAGCAATCTGCTCAAGGATCCAGACCTCATTGAAATTATCCGCATGCGCACCGATGAGCACCGTATGGCAATTGCTATGCGTGAAGAAGTGTCAGAAAGCGTGTCAAACGCGCTTGTTGAGTTCGGCAACGAGGATGTAATCGAATCCCTGCTTAACAACCACGACGCCACCGTCAGCAAGCGTGCGATGGAGTATCTGGTGGCAGAATCTCGCCGGGTCGATCGCTTCCAGGAGCCACTTTTGCGCCGCGCCGACCTGCCAGGGGATCTGGCATATCGCATGTATTGGTGGGTTTCGGCGGCGCTTAGAAAACAAATACTCAATAGTTATGAAGTTGATCCAGTAGTGTTCGAGCGCGCGGTGCGCCGCGCTGCTAGCGCTGCGATGGTTGACCAGGACACTGAGCAAAGCTCTTACGTGAAAGCTCAGCAGCTTGTGCGTCGCTTGGCTGAAAGCGGGGAGCTGACGGTGCAGTTTCTTTTGAATGCCCTGCGTCAGCAGCGCGTTGCCGTGTTTGTTGCCGGTATGGGCGAGCTTGGCGGCGTGAACTTTAGAACCGCCTGGCGCATTTTCTCAGATAAGGGCGGCGAAAGCTTCGCCATCCTCGCTAAAGCTGTAGGCGTAGAGAGGGCGCAGTTTACCAGTATTTACCTGCTGGTGGTGCAGGCCCGCGAAGGCGGCTCGCCAAAGTCACCAGGCGTCATCAAAGAAATTTTAGAATTGTTCGACGCAACATCAGAATCAAATGCTCGCGGCGCGCTCCAGGTTTGGCAGCGGGATAGCGCCTATCAAGAAGCAATCGAAGAGTTGGACAAAGTTGGATAAGGGGTTGCCGCAGAGAAGGGCGGCAATATCGGGAGAAAAACTATGGCAAAACGTCCGGTAGAAGATAGGAAGGTTGTGGACCTTTCTGTTCGTCGCCAACGACCGGGGGGCGGTCAGGACGCTTTTGGTGCATCAATCGAGCGTGGCGCAGATCACGCAGCACCAGCAAACGAGCAGATATTGGGCTTGCTTTCCAATATCTTGTTTGACGAGTCATTGCCGTTTTATGTGGCTGCTCTTGACGGCACCGTCATGCACACCAATGGCCACTATGACAAACTTGACCTGTCGCTCGGGGAGCACACGTTGGCACCGGGAGCGGCTGACTGTGTGGGCAAGTTCCGCGTGCCATCGCTCAAGCCAGTTATCGATGATGTACTGGCAAGCGATACAACAGTGCGCGCAGAAGAAATCGTGGTTATCAGCAACCGCGACCGGGTTTTCCTCGGGCGCCACATTCCAGTACGTAATGAGCGCAAGGAAATTATCGCGGTTGCAGGCACATATGAAGACGTGACAATGCAAATCCGCGGGATTGAGGAAGCCAACAAGACGCAGGCTCAATTCCAGGATTTCGCACGCGCCAGCTCCGACTGGTTCTTCGAATGCGACGCCGATCTTCGTGTGTCTTCCCTGTCAGACAGGTTCACAGCCATCGTTGGCCAGCCAGCCTCCTTGTTCATTGGGTCTCGTTTCGAACAATTCGGTCGGTTTGATAACAATATGGAAGGTCGTTTTGACGGCACGCGCGCCATGAAAGCGCGCAAGCCTTTCCGCGAACAGCTTTTCATCGTGTCCGAGCCAAGTGGTTCTGAACTCAAGTTCCACCTCTCCGGCGTACCTGTTTTTGACCGTAAAACCGGCAACTTCGAAGGTTTCCGCGGCGTCGGCATGGATGTCACGAGCCTTTACGCTCAGGCTGAAGAGCGTGAAAACGCCAAAGAAAATCTGGAATCGCTGTTTGCAGAGCTGACCCGCAAAAATATTGCGCTCGATGTAGCGACAGAGCAAGCCACCAGCGCGCTGCGCGCCAAAAACGAATTTTTGGCTGCCATGAGCCACGAACTCCGCACGCCGTTGAACGCCATCATTGGTTTCGCTGAGGCCTTTACCCAGGAAACATTTGGCAACCTAGATGCGGCTTATATTGAGTATTCACGTGACATCCGCGCGTCTGGTCAGCACCTGCTGGGCCTGATCAACGATATTCTTGATGTTGCGGTTATCGAGGGTGGTGGTCTGTCTCTGCAGCTGGATGATGTTGGCGTTCAGGACCTGATCAGCAAGGCTGTTCACATGAACCTGGAGGCTGCCACTTCCAAAGGTCTTAAAACTTCCTGCCTTGATATTCGTAGTAATCTCAGTGTGTTAGCAGACGAACGCCGCGCTACACAGATATTGGTCAACCTGCTTTCAAACGCTGTGAAATTCACCCCGGAAGGCGGCGAAGTCGGTATTGAACTGGCTAAGCAAAGTGACATGCTCGCGATCACCGTATGGGACACCGGTATTGGAATTTCCGCCGAGCAGCAGGCACAGGTCTTCGAAAAATTTCATCAGGTGACCGAACACATTTATTCGCGAACGCAAGAAGGCACGGGCCTTGGACTGCACATCTCCCGCGAGCTCGCACGTATGATGGATGGTGAGCTATCGGTCGAAAGCGAAGAAGGCAAAGGAAGCCGCTTTACCGTCACGTTACCCATCAGTGATGGCAAGGATTTGGACAGCAATTACATCTAATAAAAAATCCCGATTAGGGACGGGGTGTGGGCCTCTATCGGTGAAAAGCCGGTGGGGGCCCACTCATTTTTGGGCTCTAGTGAACAAATTGCTCGGAGAAAATACGCTCAGCCAGTGAGTGTTCTGGGTCAAACATAACCGTCAGTTGCCGGTCCCGTGCTTCTTCAATCAAAACATGCCGTACATCCCGCACTTCATGCATGTCAGCAACAGCAGAAACTGGCCGTTTTTGAGGCTGGCTGATGGTAAGTTCAACGGTCACATCATGTGGCAATAGCGCACCGCGCCATCTGCGGGGCCGGAAAGCGGAAAGCGGTGTTAGTGCCATCAAGTTGGCACCCAGCGGGATAATGGGTCCATGGGCCGAAAGGTTATAAGCGGTGCTGCCAGCGGGTGTCGCAACCAGCACGCCGTCACCAACAAGTTCAGGGATGCGGACCTTGCCATCCACTGTCACGCGCAGCCGTGCGGCCTGGCGTGTTTCACGCAGCAGCGAGACTTCGTTAATCGCCAAATGCTCAACAACTTCGCCGTCGCAGCGTGTCGCCCGCATGCGCAAAGGGTGCAGACTATAAGAAGAGGCCTGCGCGATACGATCCTGCAAGTCATCGGCAGAATACTCATTCATCAGGAAGCCGACAGTGCCTTTATTCATACCAAATATGGGTTTGCCAAAGTCCATATAGGCGTGCAGGGTCTGCAGCATAAAACCATCGCCACCAAGGGCGACAATCACGTCTGCTTCGCGAACATCTACGGATTTCACTTTATTTTTCAGTGATTTGGCGGCCTTGCCAGCGTCGCCGAACTCACTTGCAATAATTGCTAACTTCATAAAATAATCGCACTCCCGAGGCACGCAGTATAGCTATTACCGCAATCCATGCGAGCGCAAATTTACCTTCAATTTTATGGTTTAACCACCAGTGTGGCTCATGTGTCGATTGACCTTGCCCACCATTTTGCCATCACTCATCGCGAAATCATGGCCTCGTGGTTTTAGACCCATGGCAGTGTCTAACGCTTCGCTCAGTGCTGCGTTTTTATTTTCTGAGCGTAGTGCCGCCATCAGGTCGACATGATCATCCTGCCCCAGGCACATGTAAATGCGGCCTGTGCAGGTCACGCGAACCCGGTTGCATCCGTCACAGAAATTGTTGGTCAGCGGTGTAATGAGCCCCAGTTTCGCGTCTGATCCATCAAGCGTGAAATAGCGGGCCGGTCCGCCGGTGCGGTGAATGCTTGGCGTTAACTCGAATTGCTTGTCCAGCTCGGTCTTTACGGCGGTCAGGGGCAAATAGGTATCTTCGCGGCCACCTTCAACGTCTCCAAGTGGCATGGTTTCAATGAGCGTGAGGTCAAATCCCTCACCAGAGGCCCACTGCAGGAGCGACGCGATTTCACCCTCGTTGACACCACGCATTGCCACCGTATTGATTTTCACCTGAAGGCCAGCAGCTTTGGCGGCAGCAATGCCCTCCAAAACCTGCTCCAACCGGTTCCTGCGGCTGATTTTATGGAACTTTTCGGCATCTAGAGTGTCGAGCGAGATATTGATGCGCCGGACACCAGCGTCATACAGGTCCTGAGCCATATGTGGCAGCTGCGTGCCGTTTGACGTGAGCGTTATCTCATCAAGAGTACCAGCCTCAACATGTTGACCAAGTTTGCGGATCAGCCAAATGATGTTTTTGCGTACAAGCGGCTCGCCGCCCGTCAGGCGAATGCGACGAACTCCGCGCGCCATAAAGGCTTCACAGAGCTCAAGCATTTCCTCAAGCGACAGCACATGGCTTTTTGACAGAAACACCATGTCTTCAGCCATGCAGTAGGTGCAACGAAGGTCGCAGCGGTCTGTCACCGAAAGGCGCAGATAGGTGATCTTCCGCCCAAAAGTGTCGGTAAGTGCTTTTGGGGCTTCTGGTTTTACTGGCATATCCATAGCGACAATGTTGGCGCAATGCCCGTGAAGGTCAATAGCCCTTCGATGATTTGACCAGATTGTGAGGATTAATGGCCTGACAAGGTGTCAGGGCAGGGTTTAGCTTTCGTCGTCAAACAATCTGCCGAGCAATTGATCCTGGCTTTCTGCAACCCGCGTGAAAGCAGCTGCGCTGGCCTTAAATTGCGCTTCGGCACCCTTGAGGTCTACGATTTGCTGGGCGAGTGGGCGACCTTGTTCCTGCCGGGTGTCAGGGCTGTCGTTTTGCGCATTTGCGTCTTGCTCAGCCGTGGCCGCTTCAGTTTCTTCTTGAAAGCTCGACTGATCAGACGTCGTTTTCAGAATTTCAACAGCAAGATCTGTCGCACGGCGTTGCGCATTCAGCAGACCATTTGCAGCACTTGATAGAGCATCAACCATTTTGTGATCCCGGCATTGTTGCTGGTTCTAAGCTATCGCACTAGATTGAAACACAGGTAAAGAGATCGATAAAATTTTATCTATGTACGCGGGAGTGTGTGATGGAACTTGATGTTGTAATTGATGTGGTATGTCCTTGGTGCTTTGTCGGCAAGCGTCAGCTTGATAAAGCGCTCGCCCAGCGCCCCGGCATTGTGAAACAAGTCCGCTATCGCCCCTATCAGCTTTCCGCCGAAACTCCAGCTGAAGGTGTGGATAGGGCGGAGCATTACGCCCGCAAATTTGGTGACAGTCCGCAATACAAAGCAGCACGTGAGCACTTGCTGTTGCTGGGCAAAGAATTGGGCATCAATTTCGATTTTGAAAGTGAGTGCCGCATCGCCAATACGCTTGATGCGCACCGAATGATCCGCTGGGCCATGACACCGGGCTTGCAGGAAGAGGTGGCCGAGGGCCTGATGAAAGCCTATTTCGAAGACTGCGCGTTCCTGGGCGATCACGCCTTGCTCGTGCAAATTGCCCGCGATGCCGGTATGGACGGCGATTTGGTTCAAGACCTCTTGTCATCTGACCAAGATAAAAACCTGATTGCGAGCGAAGTTCGCCAAGCGCACCAGATGGGTATTCAAGGCGTGCCCATGTTTATTTTTAACGGCAATGCAGGCGTTTCAGGCGCACAGGATGCATCGGTATTGGTACAGGTGATCGATAAGCTTCAAGCGGCAGCATAGGCCAAAAAAGAAAAGGGCGGCGCACCACCCTTTTCCTGCCCGTCTTTGGGAACGTATACTCAGACAGGCTTTTTTGCACCGGTTTGGGGAGATATGGGGCAAGGACCGGTGCAGGGCATCTGGGGACCGTTAAAATTTCAGCAGAAAGCCGCCCTTGGCTTGCCACTGACCGTTGTCATTGCCGTAAGTGGTATAGTCACCGCCAAGCCGGAAGCTCACACGGTCCGTCAGGGCACGCTCATAGCCGCCACCAAAGCGCCAGCCGCCATCGGTGAAGCTGTCACCCGAGGTGCCGAGCGGGTCAAATGAGGTTTGGGCATAACCAGCCTTGGCATAAAGTAGGTTTGCGCCGTCACCGAACGTTGAACCAAGCACAAGAGACGTGCTCCATTCATAATCGGCAGCCACGCCAACCGCGTTGTTTTTGTATCCGCTATCACCAAAAGTGCCTTCGAGGCCAAAAACAAGGCCGCTTTCCATTTGTTGGCGGTAGCCGATAACGCCGCCATAATAAAGGCTGCGGTCACGTTTTACGTCACCGGAAAGTTTGGTCCAGTCAACACCGGCTTCCACACCGCCATAAAGGCCGCTAAACGGGTCACTGTCCTGCGCAAGCGTGGGGGCCGATATGGCCGTTACAAGTGCTGTCGTTGCAAAGATTATTGATTTCATTGGTTCCTCCTGAAATTTGACGGGCAGGGCAAAAGCCCCGCGTCGCCGACAGGAGGAAAATCACGCCGGACTTGGGCGTGTGTGTGAACGCCTTGTGGCCAATTTGCGAAGAAATAAGGCCATTTTGGACACCTTGCGCCTATTGTGGCGGACTAAGTGGCTGCAATTGTTGCCAATTTGCGCGTGACAGCGGCCACTGACTTTAACCGTACACCGATTTTGTCCATGCGGGCGTAATACACAAGCTTATGGTCCGGGCGCAGTTTTGCAGTTTGGCCGGTACCTGAGATAAACTCCACAAGGCCTGCCGGGTTGGCATATTTGTCGCCGCGGAAACTGATCACAAGCCCTTTGGGTCCAGCCTCCAGTTTCTCAATCCCGGCACGCTTGCTGTGGCCCTTAATGATCATAATTGCCGCAAGCTGTTTCACCTCTGAAGGTAGGGGGCCAAACCTGTCAATAAGCTCGGCACAGAAGGCATCCACATCTTCGCGGGTATCAAGGTCCGCCAGCCGGCGATAAAGCGCCATGCGCTGGGTGAGGTCTGGCACATATTTTTCGGGGATCATTACCGTCGCGCCCAAATTGATTTGCGGCGACCAATCGGTTTCCGCGAAGTCGTCTTCACCGCCCCCCGCTCTTGCCTCGGCAACTGCCTCTTCTAGCATTTTTTGATAAAGCTCGACACCCACTTCCCGGATGTGACCTGATTGCTCATCACCCAACAAATTTCCGGCCCCCCGAATATCCATGTCATGGCTCGCGATCGAGAAGCCAGCACCCAATGTGTCGAGTGCTTGCAGCACCTGAAGCCTTTTATCGGCATTTTCCGTCAATTTTTTGCCAGGTGGCGTCGTTAAATAGGCATAAGCGCGTGTTTTTGACCGGCCGACGCGCCCACGAAGCTGGTACATTTGCGCAAGGCCGAACATGTCAGCCCGGTGCACCACCATCGTATTGGCGGTTGGGATATCAATCCCGCTTTCGATGATAGTGGTGGAAAGAAGAACATCGTACCGGCCTTCATAAAAGGCTGTCATAACGTCCTCGATGGTCTTTGGTGGCATCTGACCGTGCGCCATGATGAACTTCACTTCGGGCACTTCTTCCCGCAGGAATGTGGCGGCTTCTTCAAGGTCAGTAATGCGAGGGCAGACATAAAAGCTCTGGCCGCCACGGTAATGTTCCCGCAGCAATGCTTCGCGAACAACCATTGGGTCGAAAGGCAGCACAAAGGTTCGCACAGCAAGACGGTCCACTGGCGGTGTCGCAATCAGCGAGAGGTCGCGAATACCCGACATGGCCATCTGAAGCGTGCGCGGGATAGGTGTAGCCGTCAACGTCAGCACGTGCACGTTGGCCTTGAGTTCCTTAAGCTTTTCCTTGTGGGCGACGCCAAAATGCTGCTCCTCGTCCACGATCAAAAGACCCATGTCTTTGAAGGCGACATCTTTAGCGAGCAGGGCGTGCGTGCCAATGACAATGTCGATGGTGCCGGCGCGCATTTCGTCTTTCGTCGCGGAAACTTCTTTCCCGGAAACCAGACGTGAGAGCTGTCCAATACGAACCGGTAAGCCTTTGAAACGCTCGGTGAAATTCAAATAGTGCTGCCGCGAAAGCAGGGTGGTGGGTGCGACAACTGCCACCTGATGACCGGCCATAACCGCCAGGAATGCTGCCCTAAGCGCAACTTCGGTTTTGCCGAAGCCCACGTCACCGCAAACCAGGCGGTCCATGGGTTTGCCGGAAGCGAGATCGTTCGCTACGTCACCGATTGCCCGCAACTGGTCATCGGTTTCGGTGAAGGGGAAACGGGCGCAAAACTCGTCATAGAGACCATCCGTTGCCAAGATGCGCTGGCCTTCTTTTAGAGCCCGGGCTGCTGCAAGCTTGATAAGCTGATCCGCCATCTCGCGGATGCGCTGCTTCATCTTGGCTTTGCGTGCCTGCCAGGCGACACCGCCAAGCTTGTCAAGGGTTCCACCCGCATCTTCGCCGCCGTAGCGAGAGAGAATTTCGATGTTCTCAACTGGCACATACAGCTTGTCACCGCCCAGATATGACAGCAGCAAGCAATCATGCCCGGCACCTGAAACGGTGATAGTTTCAAGGCCTTCAAAGCGGCCAATGCCATGGCTTACATGCACCACCAGGTCACCGGGCGCGAGCGTGCTCGCTTCCTTCAGGAAGTTGTCTGCGCGCTTGTTGCGGCGCGATTTGCGTACCAGCCGGTCACCCAACACGTCTTGCTCGGAGATAACGGCAAGATCGTCGGTTTCGAACCCGCTCTCCAGCGGCAGCACAGTGACGGCTATACCGTTTTTATTTTCGGTGCGAATATCCGCCCACGTTTCAGCGAGCCCGATGGGGGACAGGTCGTGGTCTTCAAGGACACCCTTCATGCGGTCGGCGGCACCTGCGGAATAGCTCGCGAAAACAACGCGTTTGCCTGCTTTGCGCAAGTCGTTCACATGGTCGCGCACAGCGTCATAAACATTCAGGTCTTTGTTGTTACGCTCGGGGCCAAAGTTGCGGCCCTGCCGCGCCCCAAACGAAACAACGTCCAATGCTTCAGGCGCTTCAAACGGTGACAAGCGCTCGACATTGCAGTCTGCAAGCAGCTGCTGCCATTCTTCTTCCGCCACATACAGCGTTGCACTAGGCACGGGCTTATAGGGCGGCGTTGTATTATTCTTGTTTTGCCTGGCAATTTCCCAGGCTTCAGCGCGGGCCTGATAATAGTCATTGATCGCCGTTTGGCGCTCGGTCGCTGCTTCGTCAGCCTGATGATCCATCGTCAATACAGGGTTTTCAACAAAATCAAACAGGCTTGAAAGCGTTTCATGAAACAGCGGCAGCCAGTGTTCTGCCCCCTGGTACTTTCGGCCTTCACTTATGCTTTCGTATAAAAGGTCATCAGACCGGGCAGGGCCAAATGTGGCCACGTAGTTTTTGCGGAACCGCGTTATGGCCTCTTTGCTTAGCGCATATTCGCTCGCGGGTTTAAGGTCCAGCGCCTGGATTTTTCCGGTAGTGCGCTGATCCAGCGGATCAAAGGTGCGGATCGTGTCCAGTTCATCGCCAAAGAAATCCAGCCTGAGCGGTTCAGCATAACCGGGCGGAAACAGGTCCAATAAGCCGCCACGCACCGCAAATTCACCATGCTCCATTACTTGCCCGGACCGATTGTAACCGTTGGAAGCAAGGAAATCCGTGAGCGTCTGCATGTTGAATTCGTCGCCCGGTTCCGCATGCAAGCTGGCAGCCGCGACGGCATCATTAGAAGGCACCCGCTGCAATGCCGCATTCACAGTTGTCAAAAGCAACAGTGGTTTCTTCCTGCGCCATGCGGTCAGGCGGGCCAGGCCGCTCATCCGGCGGGCCACAATGTCTCCCTGCGGGCTCACCCTGTCATAAGGCAAGCAGTCCCACGCGGGAATGACCACGATATCGAGCGACGGATCGAAGAACCGAATGGCTGCCTCTAACATCGCAAGCCGAGCATCGTCGCGTGCAACATGCATTACCGGTCGCTTGGCATCCGCAAATGCGCGGCCAGCCAGATCAGCGAGCAGCATGGCATCAAAGCCACTTGGCACGCCAGCAACCGTCAAGGGTTGCTCAACATCAATTAAGTCTGTGAGCGTCATAGATGCAGTCCCGCGTTCCCTAGCGTGCTTTAAGCACCATGAAGTCGAGCTTTTGCAGGCGGCTCATCATCTCGCCCTGAAATTTTTCAGGCACGTTTTCGCCCTTGGTCACCCATGCCAAAATCTCATGATCCTGCTCTTCAAACAGGCTTTCGAACCAGGCACAGTCATCTTCTGAAAAGTCCTGCACATTCGCTTCCACGAAATTGCCAAAGATCAAATCTAACTCTTTAATACCGCGATGCCAGGCGCGGAAAAGCAAGCGCCGGCGGCGGTTCTCCAGGTCAATTTCTTTGTGTGGATTGTAGCTAAGATCAGTCATTGCAAGCAGCCTTCAGAACGAGCCCATTGGCGGGCGGCACACCATAAGCTATGGTCCCTTCAGGGGAAAGTGAAACTTTGCCGCATGCCGCAGAAATCCGGGGTTCCTGACAGATATGAGACCAGAAGCGCTTTTTGAGTATTTCGCTGACGTAGAGCGTTTGCCGGGTATTGGCAAGCGCAACCGTGTGGCGTTGGAGCGTTTGTTTGGCAACCGGCTGGTTGACCTGTTGTTTCATTTGCCAACAGGCTTGGTGGACAGGCGCTACCGACCCAAGCTTTCAGACGCCTCTCCCGGCGGTATTGTGACCGTAGAAGTGACAGTGGATGAGCATGCCATTGCCCGAAACAGGCGCATGCCTTACCGCGTGCACTGTCATGATGATACTGGCGAGCTGACGCTGGTTTTCTTCAATCCGCGCGCAGATTGGTTGCAACGGCAACTGCCAGAAGGCGAACGCCGCATCATCAGCGGCAAACTTGAAGACTATAACGGCAAGCTGCAGATCACCCATCCGGACTATATGGTGGACCCAGAGAGCGCCGACGAAATGCCGGCGCTCGAAACCATTTACCCACTCACGGCGGGCCTGTCTGGCAAAATATTGCGCAAGGCGGCAAAAGCAGCGCTCGCGATGGTCCCACCACTGCCTGAATGGCATGACAAAGCCCTGATGGAACGTGACAAACTGCCTGCTTTCACAGACGCGCTGAATTTCGTGCATCAGCCCACGGGTTTTGAAGATATTGCGCCCGCGTCGCTCGCGCGTAGGCGGCTGGCGTGTGATGAATTGCTGGCGACACAACTGGCGCTCGCCATCGTCAGGGACCGAACCCGCCGCAAACGGGGCAGGGCGCTTTCTGGCGATGGACGGCTTGTGAAACAGTTGTTGGCAGCCTTGCCGTATCAGTTAACCGGTGACCAACAATCCGCCCTCAAGGAAATCGCCACTGACCTTGCGAGCGAAAAAGCCATGCTGCGGCTGATGCAGGGAGACGTGGGCAGTGGCAAAACCGTTGTGGCGTTGCTGGCTGTGGCGTCCGCTGTGGAAGCAGGTGTGCAAACCGCCTTGTTGGCGCCAACTGAAATTCTGGCAAACCAGCATCTGGAGACAATTGCACCACTTGCGGAGGCGGTGGGCTTGCGCATTGCCCTTTTGACCGGCCGCAACAAGGGCAAGCCCCGCAAAGCGCTACTGGAGGCGCTGGCAGCAGGCGAGATTGACCTGTTGATCGGCACACATGCCATCATCCAGGACGATGTGGCGTTTAAAGACCTTGGCTTTGCCATCATTGACGAACAGCACCGATTTGGCGTGCAGCAAAGACTGACACTTGCTGGCAAGGCCGAGCGCGGTGTTGATGTGCTGGGCATGACGGCGACGCCAATCCCGCGCACCCTCACTCTTACGGCGTATGGTGATATGGACGTGTCGCTCATTCGCGAGAAGCCACCGGGCAGGAAACCCGTTGACACGCGCGTCGTGGCGCTTGATCGCCTTGCTGATGTGGCCGCGGGCATTGGTCGGGCGGTGCAGGCTGGTGCGCGCGCCTATTGGGTGTGTCCGCTCGTTGAGGAAAGCGAACTGATGGACCTCGCCGCGGCCGAAGAACGTTACGGAAGCCTGAAGCATATGTTCGGGGACCGTGTGGGCCTTGTGCATGGCAAGATGAAAGGCCCGGAGAAAGACGCCGTGATGGAAATGTTCCAGCGCGGTGACATTAGCATCCTTGTGTCCACCACAGTGATTGAAGTGGGTGTAAATGTACCCGAGGCGACCATTATGGTGATTGAGCAAGCAGAGCGCTTTGGCCTTGCGCAATTGCACCAATTGCGCGGACGTGTGGGCCGCGGCGACGCGCAATCAATCTGCATATTACTGCGCGCCAATGACGTGGGCGAGGTGGCGAGGTCGCGCCTGAAAATCATGCGCGAAACCGAGGATGGGTTCCTGATCGCGGAAGAAGACCTGCGCCTGCGCGGTGGTGGTGAGGTGCTTGGCACCAAACAGTCAGGCTTGCCTGAATTCAACCTGGTTGACTTCACGGAACATGCGGACCTGATCGAGCTTGCGCGCGATGATGCCCGTATGATTGTCGCCAAAGACCCTGAACTCAAGTCTGAGCGTGGGCAAGCACTGAGGCATTTGCTGTATTTATTCGAGCGCGATGAAGGCGTGCGCCTGATGCAATCGGGCTAATCACAACCTCGTTATTGACTCCTCCCATAAAACGTGTAGAAACCACACCTCACTTTCGTATTGAGGAGGCAATTATGCTTAGTGTGCATATATCCCGCCCTCCATGTCAGGAGGCAAAGCTGCGCTGACAGCTTCACCGTTCCAGCCACTGGTTGGGATACTGATATTCCGCGTCTTGCGGGCAGTACGGACTTCAAAAGATGTATATCCGATTTGTATCGCCCCTGCGCACGCGCAGGCGCGGTGTAGACTATGGCATTTTCGCATGCGCTTATCAGTGCTGGCGTGATCAACGCACACCTGATTATCTGCGAGATGCCATTCGAACAGAATTGAAATGGTTTGAAGAGAGCCTCCCGGTACCAGGGATTGGCAATTTTTACATCAAATCAAAAAAACGCTGGTACGCCGACGGAATTTGTTGGTTCAGAAGTGACGCTGACGAAATGATCAAAAGGGCTTATGCCCTGCAAGCTTTGTTGGGCGAATGTGGTTGGAATATTTCCACCAATGGCACTTATGAGCCGGGGCAAATTCTCTACCGCGACCAGTATCAGATTGTCGCTAAACCGGGCGCACTGACGCCAACGCAGTGGCACTAGAAAAGGGCCCGGTGTTTTTGACGCCGGGCTAGCTTTGTTTTTCCGCAAGTTCAATCATTTGGCACAGAGATTGGGCGACATCATCACGGTTTTTTGCCGACTTGATCCATGCTGGCAATTTTGTGAAAAAGGAGCTGGAACCGGGAGTTGGTGGTCGTCCTCTATGATCTGCTTCAATGTAGGAAAGATACTCTTCAGCATGGGCTGTGTTATAGGCATACAGAGTTCCTTCTTTGAAGTCCTTTTGTAGCAGCAGTTTACACCCGAAAACAGGGTCCCGCGGTTGATCAGGTGTCAAGAACGGGTGCCATCCAATCTCGATCGTGTTCGGCGCGCCGCAGTGTGAGCATTTGGGATGCAGTGATCTCGGTAGATTAGCTGTTTTCGGCCTTGGCGAAAAACTAAGCTTAGTAAACTCTCCGTTGCAGCTCCTGCACCGAGGCGGGATACTGCGATCTTTCATCTTTGCTCTAGGGGTTACGTCGCCAAACCAGTTTTTTGTGTCAACGTGTTCATAATAATGACCGGTATCGCTACGCATTGGTGATCTGTGGAATGATCGGGTTAATGAAAGGCCACAGTTCCCGCAGCTAAGTCTGCCGTCCTTGATCTGGGCAGGCTCATCGCATTTGGGACATTGAACTAAATACTCACCACCAAACCCGGCGAGCTTTTTGCCGCTATCCTGAAATCGTCCACCATCGGTCATTTTTTGTCCCGTCAAATTGACTATTCTGAGCCAACTCTATTTCATGGGAGTGGCTGATTTCAAATGGGAATTCCAAACATGGGCTGGAAGAAAGAGCTTGCTGAAAAGAAAAAGCGTGAGGCGCTCGCGGAAAAAATGGGCGGCGAGGAGAAGGTCGCGCGCCAGCACTCTCGCGGCAAGCTGGACGTTCGCCAACGTTTGTTGAAGATGGCCGATGCTGGCAGCTTCCGTGAAATTGGCAAGCTCGCAGGCAAGGGCCACTATGATGCGGACGGCGAGCTGGAAGACTTCACACCGGCCAATTTTGTGTTTGGCAAGGCAACCGTAGACGGGGCGCCTGTGGTGCTGGCGGGTGACGATTTCACCGTGCGCGGCGGTGCGGCGGACGCTGCCATATGGCGCAAGGGCATGCTCGCGGAACAGATGGCGCACGAATATGGGTTGCCGATTATCCGACTGATTGATGGCACAGGTGGCGGTGGCTCTGTGAAGTCGCTTGAAGACATGGGCCTGACGTATGTGCCGTTTCTGCCCGGGTGGGAACATGTGGTCAAAAACCTGGAGAGTGTGCCGGTCGTCTCGCTCGCGCTTGGTTCTGTTGCGGGATTGGGCGCTGCGCGCGTGGTGGCGAGCCACTATAGCCTGATGGTGAAGGGCATGAGCCATATGTTCACAGCGGGCCCTGCGGTGGTGGCGGCGATTGGCGAAAACCTGGACAAAGAGGCGCTCGGCGGCGCTGATATCCACGCCCGTAACGGTGCGGTGGATGATGTGGTTGAAAGCGAAAAGGCTGCGTTTGAAGCCGCGCGCACGTTCCTGAGCTATCTGCCATCCAAGGCTGGTGCGCCGCTGAAGAGAGTGGAGACCAAGGACGGTATCGAGCGCCGGGACGAAAGTCTGCTGAAAGCCGTGCCGGAAGACCGACAAAAGGCTTATTCCATGCGCGCGATCCTCAAAAGCGTGATGGACCGTGACAGTCTGTTTGAAATAGGCAAGCTTTGGGGCCGGTCGGCGATCACGGCGCTCGCGCGGCTGGATGGCTGGCCTGTGGCGGTGCTGGCATCTGACCCCTCACATCTGGGCGGTAGCTGGACAGCAGATACAGCGCGCAAAGTGGAACGTTTTGTGAAGCTCGCGAACACTTTTGGGCTACCAGTTGTGCATTTTGTCGATAATCCGGGCTTTATGATCGGGCTTGAGGCTGAAAAAGCCGCAACCATTCGCTTTGGCGTTGATGCTTTAAATGGGATTTACACCTCGAAAGTGCCCTGGGCGACGGTTGTGGTGCGCAAGGCCTACGGGGTGGCGGGTGCCGCCATGAGCGACCACACGCGGTTCCAGTATCGGTTTGCCTGGCCTTCAGGCGACTGGGGTAGTTTGCCTCTCGAAGGTGGTATTGAGGTTGCCTACAAATCTGAGCTTGAGAAGGCCGACGACCCAGAGGCGCATCTAGCCGCAATCCGTGCGCGGCTTGATAAGGTCAGGAGCCCGTTCCGCACGGCAGAAGCTTTCATGATTGAAGACGTGATCGACCCGCGCGAAACGCGGCCCTTACTCTGCGAATTTGCGAATTTGGTCGTGGGGTCTTAAAAATACCCGGCTTGACGTATCCCGGACAATACCGCAAATCTATCTCGACAAGAATTTGAGGAAGATATGATCAAGCAAGACGTCGCCGGTCGCAAATTCGCCGCCTTTGGAAAAACCCGGGCTAAAAACATCAAGATTTTGTTGGGACTTCTCGCGAGTACTGTAGTTCTTTCGTACTTGTATTACAGGTCAGAACTTGGCTCTAGCGATCCATCTACACCCAATTTATTAATCTATGCGGTCATAGGTTCACTACTCGCAATTGGGAAGGTGTTATACGAAATCCATCTCGACATGCCTTTTTTGCATTTTACTGAGGACCAGTTTTACTTCGACGAAGATGGAAAAGAGACAAAGCACTATTGGCGGGAAGTTGAAGATATCCGCGAGATCCAACTGATGGATCGGGGCATGCCACGTCAGGACAAAGTTGTTGCTATCGTAAAGAGTAAAGGCGAACAGGTCACCATAGACCCCAGAGTTGTGCGTTTTGACGGTGCTGATGTTGAAGCTATCGCGAGACAGTTTTGGCAGGCCGCAATCGCGAAGATAAGCTCAAAATAGTGTCCTAGAAGCTTTCATGATTGAAGATGTGATCGACCCGCGCGAAACACGGCCTCTACTGTGCGAATTCGCAAACTTGGTCGCGGGGTCTTGGTCCGCCAAAACAATAGTATTTGCTATTTGCAGCATTTCATGACCATATGCGCGCACATTTGCCGCGCGAAGATGACGAGCAAGATCGTTGGCAGCAGATGTTTGGAGAGGCGACAGGACTGTCTGCTGCTCTTTTTTTGGCGTCCAAGACGCCCATATGACGGCGGTTTTTCTGCGCAAGCCCCCCTTTACAAGACAATCGTGACACCAACCTGAATTTTTCGGGCGCGATGTCTGTTGAAAGAAAAACATTGAGTAATTTTGAAAGCCTTGGCCTTTCCAAGGCCATCCTTCGTGCTGTGTCTGCGGCCGGATACGATAATCCGACCCCCATTCAAAAGGCCGCCATACCGGCACTTTTGAAAAAACGCGATATTGTTGGCATCGCGCAAACAGGCACAGGGAAAACAGCAGCATTTGTGTTGCCGCTGTTGGACCAAATCGCGAACACCTATGAACGTCCTGCCGCCAACACCTGCGATGTGTTAATTTTGGCACCAACACGCGAATTGGCGGCCCAGATCCATGAAAATGTGCGCCTGTACGGCAAATATGTGGAGATGACCTCCACAATCATCGTGGGTGGTGTGAAACCCGGCAAACAGGTGCGCGCCCTAAGCCGTGGCATCAGTGTATTGGTTGCCACGCCTGGCCGGCTTGAAGACCTTCAGTCAACCGGTGCGATCAGCCTACATGCCACTAAGGCGGTTGTGCTGGATGAAGCCGACCAGATGATGGATATGGGTTTCATTCCTGCGATCCGCCGCATCATGAAAAGCCTGCCAAATAAACGCCAAACCATTCTGTTTTCCGCGACAATGCCAAAACAGATCCGCAGCCTGGCAAACGATTTCCTGCACCGGCCGGAAGAAATTTCGGTAACGCCAGCTTCCAAGCCGGTGGACCGGATCAAGCAGTCTGTGATTGCTGTCGCGAAAGCGGACAAGCGGCAAAAGCTGGTTGAAGTTCTGAATGGGCAGGAATTTGAACGCGCCATCGTTTTCTCGCGCACCAAACATGGTGCTAACAAAATTGCCCGGCATCTGGAAAATGCTGGCATCACCGCTGATGCGATCCATGGCAACAAAAGTCAAAATCAGCGCGAAAGAACCCTGAGCGGCTTCAAGTCTGGCGAGATTTCTGTGCTGGTGGCGACAGATATTGCAGCACGTGGCATCGATATTGGCGGCGTGTCCCATGTTATCAATTTCGACCTGCCAAACGTACCAGAGGCCTATGTACACCGTATTGGTCGTACAGCGCGCGCTGGCGCCAGCGGTGTTGCCATCTCCTTCTGTGATGTGGAAGAGCGAGACCTGTTGCGCGATATCGAAAAGCTGATCGGTCGTGCTTTTGACGTCGAAGGTGAGTTTGCAGGGGAAGCTGCGATGGCAGAAACCAAGCAGCGCGCCAATGGCCCGCGCCGCAACGGCAACAGGGCCAAGCCTGCTGGGCAAGCGAGACGTAACAGCAAACCAAAAGGCAAAGCCAATAACTCGCGCAATGAGCGCCGGTCAGACAGTTCTCAAGGCAACGAGGGTGGACAGAGAAATCAGCCTAAACGCCGTCGGAACCGTCGCAGGCCCTCAAAAGGGGCACCCAAGGCCGCTTAGCCACTGTTAGCGTTCTCGGTGTGCGAGTAGTTCTTTCAGCTTGTCGATTGGCAGGGCAGGAATTGTGACCGTTTGTTGCCGTGCAACGTTGAAGCTTTCCATGTCTTCCGCCATCAGGAGAGAGTTATAGATGCTCTCTTCTGTCGCCTCGATCGTCGCCTGAAACAGGGGTGACATCAGGTTGTTCGGCACTTCCGGATATTCATTTACAGAATTGCGGCGCTCTGGCGTACGGCGCACATCGGCATGCGTTGAAAAAGCGATAACATAATCGCCCGAACCATTGGTGAGGCTGGCGCCTGTGCGCGCAACACCGGCCATGGCGCGGCGCGCAAGGCGTGTGAGGTTCCGGTCCGATAGCGGCGCATCGGTCGCGACCACAATCATGATTGAGCCATCCGCTTTGTCTGTATCCAAGTGATCTTGAAGATAGAATTGGCCCAGCGCCTCGCCCACACGGATGCCGTCTATATTCAGGACGCCGCCATAATTGCTTTGCACCAAAACGCCCACCGTATAGCCACCAAGCGACGCGGGCAGCTTGCGCGACGAGGTGCCAATACCGCCTTTCCAGCTGAAGGCAACTGTGCCGGTGCCTGCACCCACATTGCCTTCTTCCACAGGGCCGGGTTTGGCAGTTGTGATGGCTTCTTCGATGATCTCTGGCGTCAGGGCGCGGGCGCGAATGTCGTTCAGGTAGCCATCATTGGTCTCGCCGACAACCGCGTTCACAGAACGCGCGTTTTGATTGCCGGGGTAGTTCAGCGTCCAATTCAGTATCGCGTCTGCGCCGCGCGGCACAGCAAGCGTATTGGTGAGGATAATTGGTGTCTCTATTTCACCCAGCTCCATGATCTGGCTGATGCCCATCATCTTGCCAAAACCGTTTCCGTTGTGTACGGCGGCGGGCACCTTGTCCTGATACAAGTTACCGCCATGGGGCAGGATGGCTGTCGCACCTGTGCGGACCGAACGACCCTCGATCAGCGTGACATGCCCGACCAAAACGCCTTCAACATCGGTGATGGTGTTCAATTTACCGGTTGATAGAACACCCGGCTTGATGCTTATCTCTCTTGCCCTTGAACGCATCTCGTCAGCTGAAATTGATAAGCTGCAAAGCAGGCTTAGCAACATCAATAGCAATATTGAGAGACGATTTTTCACCACTAACAACCCCTTAACTCCCGTTGGCTGGTTTCAACGCGGTGCTAGTCTTTCAACCTTTCGACGGACTCCATCAAAAGAGGCCGAATTTTTCCGCGAACTAACCAGTGGGCACCACCTTTTTCAAACATTTTGCGTATCTGTCCTTCAGTAAGGTCAGATTCTGCCAATTCCTCGAGATAATCCCTGAGCTCGGAACGCTGGCGCCCTCCGAAAAAGCTGTTAATTGAAAATTCAAGTGCCTCGTCAAAAGTTGACCCCATCAACATAAAGTCTTGATGGAACATACCGCAGTATGTGAACCAAACCTTAGGCGCTTTTGTAATCGGGTCTCGTGCCATGGGGCTAAGCTATAGATTTCTCATAAACCCGGTAGGTTTTGTAAATTTCGCAGCCGATTTCCTCTAAGATGGAGATCATGCCTTCATTGTCTTCGAGTATCCAGCCGAGCTCGCCCCAGTATGCGCCGCGGTCCATCACATTGTCCTGGCTGACGCGGATCATCCACATGGCCATCGCTGCCCCCAGTGGGCCTTTCTGGAATTTCTTGCGCACACCCATCAAGGGTACACGGCAGCGGTCCTCCTTGCCGTTCATCATGCGCCAGCCAACCTTGGCCCAACCAAATGGGAATAGCTTGCCGTCCAAGTCCCTGAGTTTGTGGTTCACGTCCGGGATAGTCAGCATAAACGCAACCGGTTCGCCGTCATATTCGCAGATCATGGTGCGGTAGGGCTTCACAACCGGCTTCAACGCCTGTGCACCATGCTCAACCTCATGCTCAGTAAAGGGTACATAACCCCAATTGTCTGACCAGGCTTCGTTATAGATATCGAGCACCACAGCGACTTCTTCGTCAAAGCGCTTCATGTCGATTTCGCGCATTGTCACGCGCTTGTTCTTTTCCGCCATTTTAACAATGCGCAGCGCGCGCTCTGGCGGGTCCAGCAAAAGATCAAGCTGGAAGGCGTGCATGTCTTTAGCTTTATCAAAACCATCCGCCTTCAACCAGCCGTCATATTGCTGTCTGCCATGGGGCATCATAAAGCAGGGCGGGGTATCGAAGCCGTCCACAAGTGTGCCGACTTCCTCTGCGCTCGAAAAAGACCACGGCCCTTGCATGCGCTTCATACCGCGTTCTTTGAGCCAAGCCTCAGCGGAATTTAGCAGCGCCTTGCCTACGGCCTCATCGGTGGCTTCAAAAAAGCCAAAATGGCCGAGGTTAGGGCCCCATTTTTCCTGTGCAAGGCTGTCGACCTGCGCGCTGATGCGGCCAACCAGATTGCCGTTTTGCTCGGCCACCCAAAGGGCCACTTCTGCATGTTCAAAATAGGGGTTTTTGTCCGAGCGCAGGGCATCCATGCGCTCCATCATCAGGGGCTGAATCCAGTTCGGGTCGTCCGCATACACCGTGCGCGTGACGTTCACAAAGTCCTTCAGGCTTTTGTTATCGGTGATTTGGCGGATAGTGATGCTGCTGTCAGCCACAGGCGTGCCCCTTCAAACGTGTGTGGTCAGGCCCATTGGATACCGGACTGAAAGAATAATGCAAGAGGGCAGAGAGGCTTATGCCTTCTGGGATGCTTTTGCTTCGCGCCACAGCTGCACCATGGCGGCCCATAGGCTCGAGCGAGTGGCCTCGAGGTACAGCCGGTTGTCTGGCAGTTCGTTTTTCAGGCGGAAGTAAGCTGTTTCAAGCGCATGGTAAGGCATGCCCGGGAACAAATGGTGCGTTGCATGGAAACGCAGGCCCACCGGCGCCCATAGCGGTGAGATATAACGGTTACCCGGCACATCTACGCTATCCAGGAACTCTGCCTGCTGTGTCATGCGTTCACGGCCGCCATTGCGGTATGCGTGGGCGGCTAGCGTGCGCAGGCCGTTCAATATGAAAATGGCCACTGTCACTACATACCAAACCGCCAGAAAAGCCGTGGGCAGAATGCCTGCATACCAGAGCCCAAAAGCTGTGTAGGCATAGACGCCAGTCAAAAAGTCTTCCATAAGCCAGCCGGCTTTCTGGTCCTTCTTCGGTAGGGGACGGATATAGGTGTAATCGATCACGAGGCTGCTGGCGCGTTGCCAGATATAATCCCGAAACTTGGGAATTATCAGCGTGAGCGGCATCAGGATCAGATACCGTGCAACCAAAAGCACAGGCACAATCACTGCCTGAACGATGAATGCGACAATCTTCCAGGGTTCATTCACGGCAAATGGCAAATACTCGCCGTCCTCGGCCGTGCCATAATGCTGCGGCTTGTGGTGGTCGATATGCACATCCGCATAGGTATAGGCCGGAACCATCATCGGCATGCCGCAGGTTGCGTTCCAGAAGCGGCGGTACCAGGTAAAGGTACCTTTGCGGAAATGCGCCAGTTCATGAATGAAAATAACACCGCGATACAAGGCAAGTGTTGCAACTATCAGCGCAATTATTTGGATAAGCGAACCAACCGGCGACAGGGTCGCAGCGGCAACAGCACCCCAGCCCAAAATCGCGCTGATGGTGAAATCGGTCCAGTAAATGCGGGGAATAGGCTTCCAGAGGTCGCGCACCAGCTTGCGGGCTTCCCTCAAAGGAAAGTCTGCTGCTTCAGGGTGTGCCCCAGAAATCCGTTCAACGGGTTCGTCACCGTTCAACGTTTCGCCATTTACAGCAACTTGTTGCATCGTTTATTCCAAATTTGGTTACGCCGGTTTCCGGCCTAACCACTTACCAAGCTTGCCCAGGGCTGCTGTGTCGTCTTCTTTAAGACCATAGCGCACCAGAACAAGCAGTGCGACAATAAGCCCAACTATGGCCGCAATAAGGCCAGAAGGCGCTGGCAATCGCGGACCAGCCTCCGCAAGGGCAATGAGTATGAGCGCAGAGATAAGCGAAATGGCAACCGGTTTCAAGAAGTCGCGGTTGTAAGGAAAGAGCTTAAACAGAAACCCGCTCTGGAAAAAAGCAAGGTAGGCCGTAATGTTCAGGCCCGTTGCTGCAGCAATTGCAGCACCTGTTACACCGTGCAGCGGGATCAGCGAAAAACCCATCCAAATGAAGATTGAAAGGCCAATTAAACCATTAACGGGTGGCAAAAACCGGTGCCCGAGCATTTCGACGATCGACTGGGACGGTCCACTTGCGGCCTCGAGCACCCGGCCTGCAACCAGAACAGCGATTGCCATGGCCGCGGCTTGAAACTCAGGCTCCAGGGCAGACAATATGTCGCCGCGCGCCAAATAAAGTGCGGCACCGAAGGGCAGGGCCAAGCACACAGACATGCGCGTTGCGAATGCATACATGTGCTCAAGCCGGTGTTTGTCGCCTTTGCCGTCTTTCTCTGCTGCAAGCGGTGCCATAACGTATTCGAAAGCGAGGCGTACCACCTGAAGGGCACTCGCGAGCTTGCGTGCCACTGAATAGTAGCCGCCAGCGGCAGCGCCGGCGCCACCGGGCAATACAAAGTTCAGCATCATCACCGGAAATTCGCTGAAAAGTTTTTTGATCAGGTTGGAGGGCATGACCGAGAAGCCGTATTTCCGCATGTCCTGCGGGATTTTGCCTGTCATGGGCGCCGCCAGAACAGCACGGAGGTCATAGTGTTTTGAAATCAATCGCAAGGCCAATATGGCCGCCAAAACAACACTGAGAAGATGGGCTAGAAAAAGGCCATAAGTATTTAAACCAAAATAGAAAAACACAACTGCTGCTACCAGACGCAAACCTTGTTCATAGAATATGCGGACGCGGATTTCCGGGCCGAATTTGCGCCGCGCCCGGATGGCCGCAGTGCCAACTTCAACGGCGGTCCAAAATGGCAGGACCCATACGTAAACACGAATAACATCGGTAAGGTGTTGCTGGTCAGTTGGCCCAACATTGATGAACGCTGATAGGGCCGGAGCATAGTAAGTCCCAAGTCCGGCAAACAAAACGGCGATCAAAAAACTGAGTTTGAGGGCGAAGCCAGCAACTTGAGCTTCTTGTTCCTTGGGTACGCGCGGGACAAACCGTTGCAGTGATGTTGTCATGGCGGCGTCAGATAGAGCGGTGGTTACCTTCACATAACTCCATAAAACCGCGAACAAACCGAACGTTTCAGCGCCGTAAGCCCAAGTAAAGACAACAACGGATACAGCTTCAATAAGGGCGCCAAGGCGGCCAAGGAACGCCAGTCCTGCTCCACCAGCAACCTGCTTGATGTCACTATGGGCATCGTCTTTTTCTGGTCCTGATGAAGAGATCATTACGACGGCGTCTCAGAGGATTGGCTACCATTTTTGGTTCGCAGCTGCGGTTGGCCTTCTTCTGTGTAGAAAATAACCGTATATCCCACCAACAGGAACAAAAAGAAGGGCGCCCAAGCCGCCAGGAATGGGGGGGCAACACCAAACTCACCCATCGCCAACATAAAATTGTCTGCCACAAAGAAGCTGAAGCCAAGCGCCATGCCAAACACCAGCCTGATGACAAGGTTGCCCGCGCGAGACACCCCAAACGCTGCAACAGCCGCCAAAAGCGGCATGAGCAGGGTGGACGCAGGCGCCGCAATTTTTTGCAGGAAGCTGGCCATCAGTCTATCTGTTGAAAGGCCTTCTTCTTCAATGCGTTGCATGGAATTCCATAGCTCGCTAAAGGAAACCTGATCTGCTTTCACATTCAGGGCCAGAAAACGATCGGGCCGCGTTGGAATGGCCCAAGGCACCGTTGGTGTAACCGACAACAGGTGGGTGTTGGCATCAAACCGCCGTACATCGTGCAAAGTCCAGGCGTCATTCTGGAACCAGGCGAAATCCGCTTTTACCATAGCCTGAACACGGCCATTTTCGTCGCGTTCAAAGATGGAGACTTTGTCAAGAACAACGCGGTTGCGCACTTGGCTCACGGCTTCGACGAGAACAATGCTGTTGCCTTCCCGCAGCCACGTGCGCCCAGCGAGATTGTCATTCTCTGGCAGGTCGATCGCATAGTCGTTTTCTTGCCAGTATTCCAAGTCGGCATTGGCTTTGGTGACAATAGCTTCATTGAAAATAAAATGTGCGATCCCGATAAGGAGCGACGCTATGCCAAGTGGCAAAAGAATGCGGTGGGATGACAGGCCACTTGCCTTCATCACGGTAACCTCACTGCTTTGATTAAGCGTGGCGAGGGTCAAGAGGGTGGCAAGCAGGGCCGCAAAAGGCGCAAATTGGCTCACAAGCTGCGGTGCACGCATGCTGACATAGGATACGATTGACACCCAGGTTGCCCCGTCGGCGGCCATAACGTCGTCAGCGGTGGCCAAAAGGTCGAGCATTTGCAACACCACTGTCAGGCCAATCAAAATGCCGAAGAATCTGCTCAGGTGCATGCGAACCATGTAACGCGCCAAGGTGCGTGACGGAACAAACAGCCTCCTTGCTGTGCGGAAGATCATGATTGCTCTCCCATTCCCATAAGCTTGCGGCCCATCCGTTTGATTGGCCCGGCAAATACTTCAACGACTTTGTCTATGTAGGCCAGGGGCTCGCCGCCAGCTTTGAAGGCGGAAACACGGAAAAAGAACAAACTTAAGAAGGCAAACGCTGCAAATAGGGCCCAGATCGTGAAGTAGGGGGACGCGCCATTTTTTACCGCCGTTTCCATGCCTTCCATCAACTCATTATAGACAATCAACAACGACAACCCAATGACAATGCCGGTACCGCGTCCTGTGCGTTTGTTGGTTATACCCATTGGTATGGCAAGAAACGTCAGGATGAAGAATGAAAAGCTATGCATCAGCCGCCAATGAAAATTGCCCTGAAATGCCGCCCTCTCTTCCACTGAATTGA
This sequence comes from Kordiimonadaceae bacterium, assembly GCA_017640725.1. Lineage (GTDB taxonomy): Bacteria > Pseudomonadota > Alphaproteobacteria > Sphingomonadales > Kordiimonadaceae > Kordiimonas. Next base: position 128,664 of record JAEPQB010000004.1, read on the forward strand.
CGGGGTTTTGCATCTCTGTGAACAATTCCGGCAAGGTCATCTCAAGTTCTTGACCGCCACGTTCTCTGAACACTTCCCGTTCTGGCAGGGTGACGGTTAAATCCTGTCTCTCAAAGTTGAGAACCCTGGGTTTGTTTTGGCTCTCATTTAAGTCAACAAGAACGCCGTTAAATAGCCGGAGCAAAATGGTTTGGTCGTCGTCCGTTGCAAAGAAACCGCCCCTCTCAGCGGTGACCGTAACGGTGCTGCGTTCATCCCGCCGTTCAAGGAATATACCGCCCAATTCAGCACCCTGATTGCGCGACTCTTCAATCATGAGCGTGATGTCATCGCCAATCTCAACGAACTCTCCCACGCGGATGCTGGCCCCCAGCGCGCCAGAGCGCAGGTCAAAGACCAGACCTCGGTAGGCGTAGCGGCTGTGGGGTTGAATCCATCCAACCAAAAGCGTGTTTATTATGGCGAGGAATGCCGCGAGCATCAGCAAAGGCCTGATCAGCTGAGGTAAACTTGTACCGGAAGAAGTGATTGCGTCATACTCGCTGGAAAGAGATATCTTTCGAAAAGCAACCAGAACGCCCAATAACAGGCCAACTGGAAGGGCAAGTCCCATGTAGTGCGGTGTTAAGTTGGCCAGCATCCGAAACACCACTTCCACGGGTCCGCCCTGGTTCACCACAAAATCAAAAAGTTTAAGCATGCGCTCGAGGATCAACAACAGCGCGGCCACACCCAAGGTTGTGATCATGGGCATGAACACCTGCTTGAGAACATATCTGTCAATATGTGTAATTAAGGGGCGAGCAAACATAGTTGGGCGCTACACTGGTTCCAAGATTATTTCAAGTGGCAATTGCCAATCAATCATAACGAAATGATGGCAGAAAAAAGATGATAAATCACGCATTTACGCTATACAGGGCCATATTTCCGCCACCATCAGGCGGCTATGTCTAATGAGACAAGAGTGTAAGTGGAGTCCGAGCGTCCATGCGAAAGTTTAATCTAGCTCAGCAAGCAGCCAGGTGTGCAGCGGTTGCGACGATATCGGTGAGTGCCGTCTGCGGACAGGTGCTTGCTGAAGAGGCTCGTGCACCGGCGACGATTATTAAGCTTGATCAGCGCCATGAAGGTGCGTGCGTCGTTGAAGCCGGGCAGGCTCTTTTGCAAGTCAACGTCCAAGGGCTGCAAAACACAGAAGGGCGTGTTCGAGCGCAGATTTATAGTTCAGACCCTGAAGAGTTTCTCGGTAAAGGCAAGAAGCTTGTTCGGGTAGACATGCCTATTGACGGTGCAGATGAACCAACACTTTGCGTGCCGCTACCCGAGCCAGGTACCTACGCACTTGTTGTGTTGCATGACAAAAATGCAAATGGCAAAGCCGACTTCTTCACCGAAGGCTTTGGCTTTTCAAACAATCCAAAGTTGTCTTTGGGCCCGCCTGATGCCGATGAAGTCATGTTTGTTGCGGATGCGGGTCTTAGTCAGCACGACATTCAGCTCAGCTACATCTTTGGCGGCGACGAAAAAAAGAAAGAAAAACGTCGAAAGCTGAAACGACGTTAGCATTGAAATTATGTCAATTTGATTATATTTAGTCGGCACACGATTTGAGTACGGGGCCCAATGGTCCCGTTTGTTTTATGAGCAAGCCGGTATTGGCACGGGCTCACGGAGCCGGAGTTCAGAAATGCAGGTTGATACAAAATCAGTGGCTAGCGGTGCGACTGTGCCTCTTGTGGTGATGATCTCCAACCCGCTAAGCACAACGAATGCTCGTTCGTTAGACGGCATACGAGCCATTGTAAATGCCAGCGCCAACGTTGTGCACTATGAGCTCGATGGTATGGAAAGCCTAAAAGATGCGATGGAGCTTTTCGCGCGCGCCAACCCTGCAATGTTGGTAATAAATGGGGGCGATGGCACCATTGGCGCGGCACTTGCCAGCTTGCTTTACGATAATCCATTTAGCGTAATCCCGCCCATCGCGTTTTTGCCGGGCGGTAAAACCAATATGACTGCAGCGGACTTGGGCTTTAAGGGTAAGCCAACCAAGGTTCTGAAAAAGCTTTTGAAATTGGCGCAGTCTGGGGAGTTACCTGAATCGTTGACCCGAAGACATTTGATTGAAATGGATATGGGTGATGGGTCACGCCCCAAGGTAGGCACATTTTTCGGAACTGCGGGCATTGTTCGTGGTATTTTCTGGTGTCGCGAAAATGCGTATGCGAAGGGGCTGCCAAATTCAGTTGCGCACGTTTGGTCTGCTTACAAGTTGATTACGTCTGCATTGGGCCTTTCACGAAACAAAGGCTTGATGGTTTCGGATCCAATGTCGATTACAGTGCCTGGCAGTGCCCGTATTCAAGGACGGTATTCCGTAGTTATGACTACTACGCTAAACAGATTGCTTTTTGGTTTTAAGCCATACGCGGAAGGCGGCAAAGGTGGTTTGAGATTTTCAGCTATGGAGGCAGGGCCGTCGACGCTGGTTCGTTCCTTCATGTCGCTTTTGACTGGTCGCTTTGGTAAGTCATCCATTGATGGATTGCATGTGCGTACCAGCAACGAGGTACGAGTGGAGGGCACAGACCCTGTGACATTGGATGGAGAGATTTACCAACCAGAACCTGGAGTGCCGGTTACGCTGAAGGGCGACCGTTCCCTGACCTTTGTTTCGTTCAGGAAGTAAGGTGATGTCTGAAAGCGCACGCCCGGACAATAGCGAACCCTCAGAGGACCGACTTCAACAATTTGTTCTGGATGAATGGAACCGGGAAGTTCCTGACGCGGTAAGCATTGCGGCCACTGATGTTGCTGGCCGCTACGGGTCCAGCGTTGTTGGAATTCTGTTTTATGGATCGTGCCTGCGCACTGGGGAGATAGAGGATAAGATTCTCGATTTCTATGTGATTGTTGATGATTACCAGTCAGCGTATGAAAAGTCCTGGTTGGCAAAAGCCAACCAAATTTTACCGCCGAATGTTTTTTACCACGAAATCGATGTGGACGGACTTATCGTGCGGTCCAAATACGCGGTGATTTCTCTTCAAGACTTTGAGTTTCGCAGCAGTGCCAGCTGCCTGAATGTTTCGATTTGGGCAAGGTTTTGCCAACCTTGCATGCTGCTTATGCCCAGAGACAAGGGTTTTCAAAAGCGATTGGCAGCAGCAATTGGTGTTGCTGTTCAAACCATGCTGAAAAACCTGCTGGAGTTGAAACCATGGGCGACGCAGTCGCGGGAGTTGTGGGTTGCTGCATTTGAGGCCACCTATGCCGCCGAGCTTCGCTCAGAACGTGGTGGTAAGGGTTTAGAGATTTATTTGCTGGATCAGGCCCGCTATGACGACCTTACGCCAATCGCTTTGTCCGCATTGGGGGTTGGGCCTGAAAAAGAACCAGAAGAGGCTCCGTCAACACAGCCAGCACGCACGGACCGGTTCCCTGCAAAACTCGCCTGGTTCTTGCGTCGTTGGAATGGCAAAGTTGTCAGCTTTCTGAGGCTGGTCAAAGCATCAATGACGTTTGATGGCGGTATCGATTATCTGGCTTGGAAGATAAGACGGCATTCTGGAGTTGAAGTGGAAATAAAAGACTGGATGCGAAAACATCCGATTTTCGCGGGCGTCTTTCTATTTTGGAGCCTGCGACAAAAAGGCGCCTTCAAGTAGTAAGATTCTTGGTTAAGTTGATTTAGCTTCCCAACTTTGTATTGTTTTGAGTATGCGATTTTTCACTTTAGTGGTTAGCTACACGGTAGCTGCAGCCTACATCTTAATCCCCAGCACAGTGATTGCTTCAGATAGTCAATCCGAGAAAACTACCTGTTCGATCGCCATTCCCGATGATTGGGCTGGCTGGGACATATCTGTGAATGGCCAAATGGTTGGCACAATCACTAGTGTTAGCGACCAGGTTTTTGCCTCTACAAAACACAAATGGAGCATCGCGCCTGACAGGCCGTGGTCAAGGTCATTGGTCGAATTAGCGCGCGGAGAACACGCCGCTGCAATGCCCGTTCTCAAAACCAGCGAAAGAGAGCAGAAGTTTAATTTTTTGGGTCCAGTTGGTTACGTTTACGCACATTTTCTGGAAAACAAAAAGGCCAACACGAACGGTCAGATCGTTGTAGTGAATGACTTCAAAGTCCTTGAAGGTCTTGACGCCAAACTGTCCCGTTTTAACGAAGTTATTTGGGCGGAAAATTCATTGCGGGCTCTGCGTATTTTTTTAGCAGGGCGCACTCAGTATATGCTGGCGCCTGAGAGGCAATATGAAACCATTGTTCCTCAAGACCAAAGAGAGGGCGTGGCAATGGATGTTTTTGATCCGCTCGCTTCGCCCCTCTATATGATGATTGAACGACAATCAGTGTGCGCAGAGGACGAAGCTGTCATCGCCTCTAACCTGCAGCGCATGCAGCTGCAGATCAACTGAGACTATACGTCCATGCCCACAGCTTCCGCTGTGCGGACAAAGCGGGCGATGATTTCGTCAATTTGTTCAGTTGTGTGCTGCGCACATACGCTTATCCTGAGCAAAAACATGCCGGCAGGTGTTGCGGGTGGGGCCGCCATGTTTGCATAAACGCCTTCAAGCAGAAGCCTTTCCCAAAACTTTGTGCCCTGCATCACATCTGGCAAGTGGACAGCGATAATTGGGCTTTGTGCTTCCGGTGTACACATGTTGAAACCAGCATTCTTGAGGCCATCATGCAGTCGGCGCGCATTTTCCCACAAATGAGCACGGCGATTGCCGCTACGCTTAATCGCTTCAATTGATTTGGTGGCAGATGCCACAACGCTCGGTGGCAAGCTGGCCGTGAAAATGTAGGGACGGCTAACAAAGCGCAAAACATCAAACTTTGGATGGTTAGACACCGCAAAACCGCCAACTGTACCGACGGATTTGGAGAAAGTACCAAGATAGAAATCGACTAGGTCTTCGACACCGAGCTGCTCAGCAACTCCGCGGCCATTTTCGCCGCAGAATCCCATCGAGTGGGCTTCATCGACCAAAGTCATACAGCCATACTTCTTGCCAATTTCAAGAATCTCTTTGAGAGGGGCAGCGTCGCCCAGCATGGAATAAACGCCTTCAACAACAAGCAGCTTGCCGGCATCTTCTGGAAGACGACGTAGACGGCGTTCGAGGTTCTCGTAATCATTGTGCTTGAACCGCACAATCGTTGCGTTGCCCATGGAACAGCCGTCATATATTGATGCATGGCTGTCAGCATCAATAATCACATAATCGTCTTTGCCGCCGAGAGCTGAGATCATGCCCAGGTTGGCCTGATATCCCGTCGAGAACACCATGCAGTGTTCCATATCGTAGAAGTCCGCAATGGCCGCCTCAAGTGCTTTATGGCCGCCATAAGTGCCGTTTAAAACACGGGAACCAGTGGTGCCAGTGCCAAAATTATCCAGGGCGTCCTTCGCAGCGTCAATCGCCCCTTCGTCAAACGTCATGCCCATGTAATTATTTGTGCCGGCCAAAATAGTGTGCCTGCCGCCGATGATCGCCTCGGTCTCTGAAATGACTTCATCAATCACGACCTTGAAGGGGTCGGCCTTTTCAAATGGCAGCGACGCGCGCAACTCTACAATCGAGTCAAATTTATCCAATAAATCCACGGGAATACTAGCCTTCGCTTACGATCTTTTCGACAGCATCGGCAACCTGCTCGATGGTCTCCAAATCCGGTAACATATTGAGTGGCAAGACAATATCGAATTCGTCTTCGATTTCAGCGACCAGGTCCATTACGGTTAAGCTGTCAAGCTCCAGGTCAACTGCGAAGGTTGCGCCAGGCTTAAGATCAATGCCCTTTTTGTTGATGGGCGCGATCAATCCATAAATTGTTTCCAGCGTCTCAGCTTTTGCCATGATGCTTGCTCTCTCTTCGATTTGTGCTTGCGGATGCCGCACTCTTTGACTGTTGTTATATCCAGAAGCCAATGATCATAAAAGATCATTTTTCTGATACCAGTCGAGTGTATCCTTTAGGCCTGATTCAAGGTCAAATTGAGGCGCCCAGCCAGCATGTTTGAAACGACGTGGCTCTTTGACACACCAGTCCGGGTGTGACAGGTAACGCGCAGTCGATAGCGTCAACATGAATGGCTTATTGATTGCGCGCGCCAGCATGTCGTTGACGCCACCAATGGCGCCTAATATCGCGAAGGGCAGGGGCACGACAGTGGCTGTTTTGTCGCCGCCGCCAGGTAGAGCTTTTGCTACGGACTTTATGTCATAACCGCCGGAGTGATTATCATCGATTTCAAGCACGGCCTGTTTGTTGCTTTTATCGCACAGAGCAACTAGTGCTTTTGCTAAGTCATTGGCATGAATGAGAGAAAAGCGATTTTTGCTGCCCCCTGGCGCAGGTAAAATCCCAAGTTTGGTTGCTTTGAGAAGCTTCAGGATTTCTTTGTCTCCGGGGCCATAAATTCCGGGTGGACGAAGGATTGTCCAGCTGAAAGACCATTTGCGGGCTGTCAACAAAAGTTCAGTGCCTGATTTGCTGGCGCCGTAATGTGACAGTCTGGGTTCTCGTGCTGCCAAACTTGAAACATGAATAACATGGCTAACTTTGGCTTCTTGTGCGGCATCAAAAAGCCGCTTGCTACCGCCGACATTGACATCAAAAAACTGGTCCCGGGTGATCGCTTTGGTCAGGCCTGCCAGATGCATGACAATGTCCGCGCCCTTGACCAGCAAGGAAAGAGACTGAGCATCGTCAAGAGACCCCTGCACCCATTCCACGCCCGGACTTTCAGCTTGTGGACGGCGTGTCAGTGCACGAACTGTGTAACCAGCCGCTGTCAATTCGTCGAGCGTATGACCGCCCAAGAATCCAGTGGCGCCCGTCAGCGCTACTCTTTGCTTCGCTGCAGTTTTTTTCGCTTTTGCTGGCATGGAAGCCTCGGTGTTAGCTGGCAATCGCCTGCAAGTGACCAGACATATATTGGTTGCGCGCTTTTGTCCGACTGAGTTTGCCGGAAGATGTGCGTGGTAGTGACTTCGGCGGCACTAGTTCGATCAAACAATTCACGCCGGTTTCTGCCTGAATTTGTTTTTTCAGTGCTTCTATCAGTTTGACACGCTCGCCTGCATCCGAAATACGGCACTGCGCAAGGATGAGCGGTACTTCCTCAGCGTTTTCGCCTGGGATTGAAATCGCTGCAACATCACCTTTCTTGAGGCCATCAACTTGTTCTGCGGCCCATTCGATGTCTTGTGGCCAATGGTTGCGGCCATTCACGATGATCATGTCCTTGGCGCGACCCACAATGTAGATGCAGCCTTCTTTCATATATCCCATATCGCCAGTATCGAGCCACCCTTCGGGGCTTAGTACTGCGCGTGTCGTTTCTGGATCATTGAAATATTCACGCATTACCGAGGTACCGCGAAGGTATACGCGTCCAACATTCCGGTCCGGCAAGGGCGTTTCGCCTTCATCGCGAATTTCGATTTCATACTCTGGCAGTAGTCGACCACAATTGACGACTTCACGCATGCGCGTGTCGCCGGATCCATTTACCAGCACATGACGGTCACCTGTGAGAGCAGCTTCCTCTATCAGGTCAACTTCAATACCTTTGCCGACTTCGCCGAAACTTACGCCCAGCGTGCATTCGGCCAGGCCATAACTTGGCAGGAAGGCGTTGTATGAGAAGCCGATCTGTCCGAAGGTTTCCTGAAATTCCTTCATCACATCAGGGCGGATCATTTCCGCGCCGATGCCGGCCACACGAACGCTTGAAAGGTCGAGACCTTCAAGGGCGCTTGAGCGCATTGCAGCGCGGCGGGTACAAATATCAAAGCCAAATGTCGGGCTGTAAGTGATCGTGCCTTTGTTCGCACTTAGAACCCGCAACCAGCTTAGCGGGCGACGGGCAAATTCTTCAGTCGGGATAAAATCAACCGACACCTGACATGTCATTGTTGTCAGCAGTGTGCCGACAAGGCCCATGTCGTGATAGAAGGGCAGCCAGGATACACATCTGTCGTTTTCTTCCAGGTGAACGCCGTGATATCCCATGCCGTGCGTATTTGACAGCAGCGAGCGATGCGTAACAGACACGCCGTGAGGGAAGCGAGTACTTCCAGATGAATACTGAAGGTATGCCAAATCGTCAGCCGTTGGCAGAACAGGTTCGCCTTCATCCTCGAACGCCATAAGCGCTGCATAATCTCCACTGAACCGCAGGTCCAAGCCATCAGTTGCCTGTGCAACAATTTCATCCATGAAGGCTGGTGCCATAAGGCCGTTTGCTTTGCAGCTTTCCATTTGCATGCGTAGCTGGGAAACATAACCTTCCTTGCCGCCAAAAGATGTTGGCAATGGCAGCGGAACCGGTAGAACGCTCGCATATTGGCAACCCACAAAAAACGCGACGAAATTAGCAGTGGTTTCAGCGATCAGCGCAATGCGGTCACCTTTTTCAAAACCCATACCCACCAGCTTGCGGCCGATTTGTTCAGCTCTGTCACGCACTTCTTTCCAGGTGATGACTTCTTTTACGTTGCCGCGCGCATCGTAAAAATTGACGCCGCGAACGCCTTTAGCTGCGTACTCAATGGCGTCAACTAAAGTTTCAAAATCCGCATAACGTCTTTCTAGAGAAGGATCGTGAGTCGGCGTAACGTCTGATTGCACGTTCAATTCGACCATAATTACCCCTGGGCTGTTTCCGTACGAGCCTAAAAAACAACACGGCAACTGTAATTGTTATCATTGTTGCCGAAAAAAACTATACATAATTATGCGGGTATGCAGAGCAAAAAAAGCTTGCAATCTGTCGCTATTAGTCAGTTCATGACGACCTTATCGCACACCCAAATATTACGGCTGGATTACAATCTGTAAGCGATCTTCGCAAGACAATTTTAATCAACTACCGGCTTATTGACGGCAATTAGACAAGGAATGCGGCAACAAAATGACAACGATTGGCTCCAGCTTTTCTGATAAAGACCTTTCTCGCGTACGAGAACAGACCCCTGGTGTCAGTGGCCGTATCCATTTGGATAACTGTGGTTCAGCGCTGATGGCGCAGCCAGTTATTGACGAAATTAGCGCTGTATTTCAGCGTGAAATTGCTGTGGGCGGGTATGTTGCGCAAGAGCAACAGGCAGATAAGTTGTCTTCCAGCTATAATTTGCTTGCAGAGCTATTTGACGGTCATGCAGATGACTTTGCATTTGTTGGCAGCGCCGTTGATGGTTGGACAAAAGCATTCTACAGCGTCCCGTTTGAGCCGGGTGACAACATAGTTACAGCTTACAATGAATACTGTAGCAACTATGTCGCCTACCTTCAGGTCGCCAAACTTCGTGGGGTTGAAATTCGGGTGGCGCGACAAGCAGATGCAGGCGGCATCGACCTCAACCATTTGAACGAATTGGTTGATAGCCGAACGCGATTAATCAGCATCAGTCACATGCCGTCGTCCAGTGGCGAAATCAATCAGGTGCAGGATGTGGGTCTGATTGCGCGCGAAAAAGGCGTGCTATACCAATTGGATGCCTGTCAGTCGGCAGGCCATATCCCAGTGTCCATCGCAGACATCGGTTGTGACATCATGACGGGAACGTCACGGAAGTTTCTGCGGGGCCCGCGGGGTATCGGGTTTCTTTATGTGAATGAAAAAGCCCGGTCCCTGATGGAGCCTGTGGTACTGACCAACCAGAGTGCAGAGTGGTCTGCGCAGGACGCTTATTCACTAAGGCAAGACACCAAGGTTTTCGAAGCTTGGGAGCGCAGCGTGACTAATCAACTTGGTTTTGCTGTTGCCATTCAATATCTGCTCGATCTGGGTGTTGAAAAAGCAACAAACCAGATCGCGAACAATGCCACGTATTTGCGAAAACAGCTTCCCAATGTGAAAGGGGTCAGGGTTGAGTGTCCGCCGAACGCGGTTTCGGCCATTATTACGCTAAACAAAGACGGGCTTACACCCTCTGATATCAAGAGCAGGCTGGAGAAACAGGCCATCGGCGTTCAGGTTGCCAGTGTCGTCCACACGCGGTTAGACCTTGAAGCTCGTGGCATTGAAAGTGCCGTCCGGGTTTCGCCGCACTATTACACCAGCCAGTCAGACATGGACGGCTTCTTAAATGCCTTGGAGGCGCTTTGAGTGCCGGCGGAAAAGAACAAGAATAAGACCTCTGGAAACAACCGGCCCAAAAAGGTAACAGCCGGATACCTTGAGCGTGCAGCGCTTCATTATTTAGGTCGATTTTCCACGTCACAATCTAACTTAGAGGCGGTTCTTGTGCGGAAAATAAGACGCCGCAACGAGGGTTTTGCCGCGCCTTCCGATGAGCAATTAACGTGGGTAAAGGACGTTGTCTCGAAATGTGTAAAATATGGGTATGTAGACGATAGTCGCTATGCACAACAGCGTGCTGAAAGCATGCTTCGGCGGGGCAAACCAGTGCGTATGATTGCAATGGACCTAAAGCAAAAGGGTATTTCCGAAGAAGAAATTGCAACCACAATAGAAACGCTTCAGGAAGAATCGAATGTCGACATGAACCGGTCGGCAGCAGCCGCGTTTATTAAACGGCGACGTTTTGGCTGCTTCCGCCGCCCGATCGAAGACCGGGAAGCCTTACTTCAAAAACAACAAAAAGAGTTGGCTTCCATGGCTCGTGCGGGATTTGGATTCGAAATTTCGAAAGAGATTTTGGGATTGGCCGAAGACGAGATCATCGAATTGTTGGTGTAATTCCAAATTGCTTCAACATTTCAGGCGTGTCCAGGTCGATGAGGATACCAGGGTCGTTAACTGCAACCTCGACCACTTTTTCTGAATTTTCTCGAATGATTTCACGACCGCCCACGTCGCTCTTAAGTTGGGACAATGCTTTGAAGTGCCGCTGTCCCCAAAGAACGGGATGACCTCTCTTGCCATTAAAAGTGGGGATATGAATGGAAGATGGGGGGGCATCTTTGGCAGAATCGATGAGGGCTTTTATTGTCGAGGGCTGCACAAATGGCATGTCCCCCAAATAAATGAGCGCAAATTCACAGGCCTGGTTGAGCCATTTTGCTCCTGCAGCAATACTTGTGCCCATGCCCAGCGCGAAGTCAGCATTGTGAACCAAGACCACATTGGAACCCGCCAATAGTTGTTCGATTTTCTCATGAATATTGCCGGTAACGACTGCAGTACCGGTAATACCTGCTTTGGCGATCACTTCAGCGGAATGCTCGATGACCGATTTATCATCTACAAGGGAGAGTAATTTATGAGCATCCCCGGAACGGGTTGACCGTCCCGCGGCCAATAATATTGCCGCCGCAATGGGTGCGGTGCGGTTGTTTTTCCCCACGCGCCGTCGGCGCGGGAAGGAACGGTCCGCGGGTTCCTTGAGCAAGCCGCCGGTGCCAAAACCGGCCAAAGTTTTGGCATCGACAGGCAACCCAGCTGCAAATCTTTCCAACACCCAATCAAATCCATTCAGGGCCGGCGACCGTGCGCACCCAGGCAAGCCTATGATTGTTTGCGTGTCTTTTCGCGCGAACATCAAAAGATTGCCCGGGTCGGTTGGCAGGCCGACTTTAACAACCGAACCGCCCGCTGTTCTGACCGCTTCAGGCAATACGTCCCGTTCGTCGCTGATGGCCGAAACACCAAGCATCAGAATCAAGTCAGATTTGTTAGACTTGATTGCTTCGGCATATTCTTCGGAAGTGTGGCGCAGGTGAACTGTTTCGACAAGTTTACCGCCGACAGCGTGTAGTCGTGCTTCTAAGGTATTAAGGACTTTTGGAGGTAGTGCCGCGCCTCCGACAAGCAAGGAAGCGGAGAACGGTGAAAATTTGGTGACCCTCATTTTTTCCAAAAGTGACAGAGAACTTAGAATTTTACCGGGAAGGCCATATGGCACAATTTTGATTGTTGAAACCAGCTCACCTTTTTGCACCTTGGAAAAGGGGCCTTTGGAAGCCGCCGAGAATGCATCATCCAGCGCGTTGAGTTGATCCACTGCATCGCTCGGTATGAAAACGCCATCATGTTCGGCAATGACGTTGGCACGGCCGCGCCCCGCCTTTTGGACGACCAGACCACTGCCTGAAATTAGTTTGGCCGCTTTTTCTGCTGCCTGGTCTTCATCCAGATCACCGGGTTCCAATTGATAAACCTGCAAAGTTTTAGTTTCCCCTGACTGCAGGTGGTCAATCATATCCCTGGTAACTTCAGTGGCCTTGTTAAATTTCCTGTCTGCACCTGTGACACTGTGAGCCAACTGCCAACCAAGACAATCCTCAAGTTTTCGTTCTTCAAATTTCATGGCTTGCGAAGGGCCTCTACAATCTTTGCCATAATGGCGACCGCAATTTCTGCAGGATTGCTGGCGCCAATATCCATTCCAATTGGTGCGTCGATTATGGCTAATTCATCTGATGAAAACCCATTATCCATCAGCCGCTCAATCCTCGCGGCGTGAGTTTTTTTGCTGCCTAATGACCCGACATAAAATGCTTTCGAATTCAAAATCCGCGATAGGGCTGCATCATCAAGTTTGGGATCATGGGTCAGCGTGACCACCGCGGTTGACGGTGAAGGCGGATGTTTGGAAAAATAGTCATCGGGCCACATTTCACTGACAGATGCGGTACCAAACTTACGATTGTCGGTGAAGGCCCCTCGTGGGTCAATGACGGTTGTCTTAAATCCACATTGCTCAGCCATTACGGCAAGGTGTTGAGCTATGTGGACCGCCCCCACAATGTCCAATTTCAATTCACTGGAGAGCGCAATTTTGTAGGTGTCCCCATTTTTTTCCGGCTGGGAATTGTTTTTCACGCCAGCAATAGGGGCCCAGGTCAGCGATCTTTGGGCAGTATCAATCGCCAGTGCTCCACCAACACCGTCAGACAGAGACGAAACCGCTTGTTGCAAGTCAGGTAAATGCTGATTGCCGATTGCGAGCAGCCAAATGACGATTTCGCCGCCGCACGCAAGTCCCACATCGAAGGCCTGTTCACTTGAAACTGAGAAGCTCAACTCTTTGCAGCTCGGGAAGGTTTTTGCGGCCAATAAAGCCTGTGCTTCTGCAATTACATTACCTTCAACGCAGCCCCCCGAAACAGACCCTTCAAAGGTGCCGTCAGTTTTTACAACCAACAAGCTTCCGGCTTTCCGGGGAGCGGAACCCCATGTCTTAGCAACGACAGCCAAACAGATAGCATGTTCGGTCGCAAGCCATTGTGCAGCAATAGTTATTTCCGTGCTCAACGTCGAATCCTTACAGTCTGCAACAAACAATAGCTGACCTGCCAAGCCCGGCAAGACCAATCGTCGAATTAGCACTGCCATTTTTCGCGATCATAAGGGCGACAGCGCCATCAAAATGAATTATGGTCACGCATTGGCTTGATTTGGTTGGGGTTGCTGGCTAGAAGCTGGCGAGAATAAGCAAGAGCGAACTTCTACTGATAGGGGACACACATGGCGATTTTCGCTAATCCTGCGGGAAGAAACTTTCTAGGTAATTCTGCAGAGTGGTACAAGATGACCATTCTGGCATTTTTGATCATTAATCCAATTCTTTATTACACGGTCGGCGCATATGTTGCTGGCTGGGTGCTGGTGCTGGAGTTTATCTTCACGCTGGCTATGGCGCTGAAGTGTTATCCGCTTCAGCCTGGTGGCTTATTGGCTTTCGAAGCCATAGCCATCGGCATGACAAGCCCTGCAACACTTGAGCACGAAATTGAGGCCAACTTGGAAGTTATTTTGCTTCTGGTCTTTATGGTGGCCGGCATCTATTTCATGAAAAACATGCTGTTGTTTGTTTTCACCAAAATTCTGGTGAAAGTTCGCAACAAGGTTGTTTTATCGCTTCTTTTCAGCTTTATGGCGGCTTTCCTGTCAGCCTTTTTGGATGCACTGACGGTGACTGCGGTCATTATCGCAATTTCGGTTGGCTTTTATTCGATCTACCACAAGGTGGCATCGGGCAAAGACTTCCATCACGACCATGATCATATGCACGACGGCGAGCTCGACAAGCTGAACCATGATGACCTTGAAGGGTTCCGTGCATTTCTGCGAAGCCTGATGATGCATGCCGCTGTGGGTACCGCGCTAGGCGGCGTAATGACACTCGTTGGAGAACCTCAAAACATCCTGATTGGAACGCAAGCTAACTGGCAATTCCAGGAGTTTTTCTTCCGGATGCTGCCTGTGACGCTTCCTGTACTGTTTGCGGGGTTAACCACCTGTGTGTTGCTGGAAATCAGCGGCATTATGGGTTACGGCGCCAAAATCCCGCCAAAGGTGATGCGTGTAATTGCAGATTACGACGCCTACACCAGCGAACGTCGCACGGCGCGTGATAACGCTTCACTGATCGTTCAGGGTGTTGTTGGCCTTTGGCTTGTTGTGGCACTTTTGTTCCACTTCGCTGCAGTGGGTATAATTGGCTTGTCAGTTATCGTTCTGGCATCTGCTTTTACCGGTGTTACCGAGGAGCACCAAATAGGGCATGCGTTCGAAGAGGCGCTGCCGTTTACGGCACTACTGGTGGTGTTCTTTGCCATTGTGGGCGTGATTAGTGACAACAACCTGTTTGCCCCAGTAACAAACTTTGTTCTTGATCTCGAAGGGTCTGGGCAGATCACTGCACTTTATGTTGCAAATGGTTTGCTGTCGGCAATTTCTGATAACGTCTTTGTGGCAACCGTTTATGTCAGCGAAATGGGTAAAGCACTCATTGACGGTGTTATCACACGTGACACATATGACCTTATGGCCGTGGCTATTAACACTGGGACTAACATTCCGTCAGTCGCGACACCAAATGGCCAGGCTGCCTTCTTGTTCCTGCTTACATCTGCGTTGGCACCTTTGATCCGGCTGTCTTATATGACCATGGTGAAGATGGCGCTGCCCTATACGATTGTGATGTCGATTGTAGGATATGTGGCTGTCGCGAACTTCCTGGAGCCTTTCACTGAGCAAATGTATGAAGCACATCTTATTGAGCATCATACCGAGCTGCCAGGGCAAGACAGTGAAGGTTCTGGCCACTAAACCAAGGCTTAAAGTTAGAAAAATCGACCTCTAAACAAGAGGTTGCTGAACGGCACTCGCGACAAAATAGTTGCGGGTGCCGTTTTTTATGACTAGCATCGTGGCTTGACTGAATGTTTGAGCAGGTTCAGCGTTTCTGAAGGGGGAAACCTATGGACGGCCGTAGTATGACGGAGTCTGGCGAATTGGACGTTGAGGAAGGCCAGAGGGTCGCGGGTAGAGTAAAGTGGTTTGACGCTGTTAAAGGCTACGGTTTCGTTGTCCCAGACGACGAGGGGACCGATGTACTTCTGCACTTTTCCGTATTGAGAGATGTTGGCCGCAGGTCCGTGCCTGAGGGTACTACAGTTGTGTGTGATGCAATCGCGCGCGACAAGGGCCGTCAGGCCACAATCGTGCATTCTCTTGACCTTTCAACAGCTGTTGCACCTGAAGACTTGGGCAGATCGTCTTTTTCTCATCCCGGTATGGATGTGGAAGTATCTTCAGAGTTTGAAGACGTTGTGGTGAAGTGGTTCAACCGTACCAAAGGCTACGGTTTCGTGTCACGTGGCGAGGGAACGCAGGATATATTCATTCATATCGAAACACTGCGTCGTGCAGGTCTTACAGACCTTGAGCCAACGCAGGAAGTCCGGGTTCGTATAGGAACGGGTGAACGAGGCCCTTTGGTGGCCCAGATTGCCTTACCGGGTGACGCCTGATACGCTGACGGGCAGTTCAACGGTTTCGGGAAACCATTATGGTTAGTTTGAGTAAAGCAATGAGGGTGCACATGGTGCAGCCTCTTTTTTTGTTATTGCTGTTTGTTTTTGTTGCAGCAGCCCACGCACAGCAAGAGAAGCTGCAGACTGAAGATGTTGTGGTTCGCACGAACGCTGGCGGCGAGTTCACCTTCACCACCGAAATGGCAATGACGCCTGAGCAGCAGTCCATGGGCATGATGTTTCGAACTGAAATGGGCGAATTTGAAGGCATGCTGTTTGTTTTCCCGGTAACACGCCGGGCATCGTTCTGGATGCGAAATACGCTTGTGCCGCTCGATATGATATTTGTCCGCCCCAATGGACGCATTGCCAATATTATTACCGCTGAACCAGAAACTGATACCTCGCGGCGCTCTAAAGGCAGAGTGAAAGCGGTTTTTGAAATCCCTGGGGGCAGGGCGGCTGAACTCGGTATCAAGGCCGGCGATCTGCTCATTCATCCTGCGTTTGGTGGCTAATGAAACTGGGCTCCTTCTCACAAAAGGCGACGCCGGAAATGATTGCCGCTGCACAGCCGCCGGCGGGTTTTGAAAGCATTCTTTCAAGTTCGCCGTTCGGTTGGGAAAACGGACCAATATTCGAAAAAATCACCGAAGACAGGATCATGCGCGGATTTAGGGTGGCGCCACGCCACTTGAATGCGGGTGGTATGGTGCATGGTGGCATGGTGATGACATTTGCCGATATTCTGCTGGCGACGGCCGCGCACAGTGTTGCGAGTCCCCCGATGGTGACCGTGCGCGTAACCACAGACTTTATCGGGCCTGCCGTTGAAGGCGAATGGGTTCAGGGTTACGCGGAAGCTGAAGCGCCTGTTGATGGAATGATCCCTGTTCGTGGGTTGATTGAAGCTGCTGGGCGGCCTGTAGCGTCTGTTCAGGGCTTATTCAAAGCGCTGGTGCGGTCGGCTAAATGAGCTTTTTTAGCAGACTTGTCATTTTTCGCTTGCACCAGCAAAAGTCTGAAACTATACCGTCCTCCGCGTCGGGGAGTGGCGCAGCCTGGTAGCGCACCTGTTTTGGGTACAGGGGGTCGCTAGTTCGAATCTAGTCTCCCCGACCATCTTATTCGGTAGAAATACCAAGGGGCTTGGCCGCCAGGGCCAGGCCCTTTTTCTATATGTGATGGAACCGCTGCAATTTGTGCAGTTTTTCCATTTTATTTAGAATTCAGTTGGTATAGTGTGCGGGCCGCGTGAATGGTGGTTTGCGCGCAACTAGGCGAACATAACGACAAAGGATGAATTCGTGAAAGCACGCATTTATCAACCCGCGAAAAACGCTATGCAATCAGGTACCGCAGGGACGCACGATTGGTTGCTGGAATTCGAACCAGAATCAGGCAAAACCATCGACGATGTCATGGGCTGGACTGGATCCAGCGATATGCGCGGCCAGGTGAAGCTTCGTTTCGAAACTTTGGACGAAGCAAAAGCTTATGCGGAGCGCAATGATTTGCCGTTTGAAGTGAAGGCCACGCCCAAGAAAAAACGCCGCATTCAGGCGTATGCCGACAACTTCAAATAGGATATTGCGGTCCCGTAGCTCAACTGGATAGAGCAGCTGACTTCTAATCAGCAGGTTCGGGGTTCGAGTCCTCGCGGGATCGCCACTTCCACCCATTCAACCAAAGTTCATCATGAATGTTTCTCTCCCTTGCTGTAGGTTTGAGCAGGTAGGGGGAGGGAGCTTTGGCAATGTTCCATACAATTTTTCTATTGCTACTGCGCTTTCAGCTTATTTGCGGATTGACCGCAATTGCATTTTCGTTTTCCGTCGCTGGCAGTGATAGACCACAGGTTAGCGGTAATATAGTGGTCTCCAAGAGTAATCCGTCGCTTGCGATAAAGGTCAAAGCTAACATCCCATTCTTAGGGCGCCACCCGATAAGAATTCGCGATGTGGCGGCGGGGGAAAGATTTGTCTTCGCTGATGTTGATGGAGGACACGTCAACCGCATGGTGATCCTTCAATTCGAAGGGTTTTTGCCGAATGTTCCTGAAGCAAAATATCAGTATAATTTCGAAGGCAGACCAGTTGTTGCGGGGTATCCAATTCGCAGCAATCCCTTCTCGTTTGATTTGCCAAAGTCACGCTTGGAAAACCCTGGCGGCGAGTCGTCTGATACGGCTCTTTTTCTTGAATCTCTGGGATTGGAGCCGCCCAAAACCTGGATGATGTGGCGTTCGCTTACAGCAGAGCTGCCCGAGCGCCGAGACGAGCTGATTATCTTTTACGTTGAAAATGGTGATCTTGTGGACGTTGATATTTCAATGATCTACGACCCGGTCACTGATCAATCCACCGATTTTTGGCGTGAGTTCATGGTTGGCTTGGAACGGCGAGCAAATGCAACATTTCAACTGGCTGAACCAGGCCCACGGGCGTTGCACGACGATTATCAGTGGCGGTCGGTACCCCATCTACTGTCTGAGAACTAGAACGCCTGCACACGGAGCTGTTGATACGATCCGTCGTTTATGAAGGGAAAATGGCCAGGATGCGCCGATAACTTGTTGCCTGCGACCATTTGGTTTTGCAGGGAATAAATAAGAATCTGGCAACGTTGAACCGAGATAGGCTCACAAACGTCATGAAATGATCAAATTGTTCCTTAACATTTACACTATTGATAATAGTTTGACATACTGTAGCGGTTGGGGAGTCGTTCGAAGGGAAAGCGATCATGACCGACGGAGTGTCAGGAGTAGACTCAATTGCAACTGCGGTGGATGTTTCACCAACAGGCACAAATGCAATTGACGGCCTTTTGTGGGGGCGCCGCTGGGTGTCCGACACCGGTTCAGATACGACAACTATCAGTTTCAGCTTCCCAGATCAAAACAGCCAATTCAATACTGGCCCGGGTGGATATCCGAATGACGGCGATCTCGAACCCTTCAGTGGTTTAACGGCTGTTTCAGATACTGCTCAAGACTTGTTTCGATCTATTCTGCAAAGCCTAGAAGACTTTACAAACCTGAGCTTTGTTGAAGTTGATGACAGTGGCGACAGCGCGGGAACTATTCGTCTGGCCAACACGGGTATTGACGATGAGAATGCTGTGGCTTGGGCCTATCTGCCTGGCGCCTATCAAGCGGCGGGGGACATTTGGGTTCTCTCCGCAAATCACAGTGAAGATGACATTGATTATGTTCACACTCTATTGCATGAGCTCGGTCACGCACTTGGACTGAAGCACTCATTTGAAGCGGAAGACGAATTTCCTGCTATCGATAGCTCTCTCGAAGGCGTCGATTACACGGTCATGTCCTACTCGGTCTCTGCGCGTTTTCCTGATGCTCAGTGGCAGGACCTCTGGCCGCAAACATACATGTATGCAGATATCCTGGCACTTCAGTATTTGTATGGTGTTGATACTGTTACAACGGCCGGCACTGACAATTATGCCTATTCGCAGGACGACCGCCATTTTTTGACCATCTGGGACTATGGCGGCGATGATACATTAAGCGTCTCTGGTAATCGTGCGGTAAAACTGGACCTTACTCCGGGTAGTTGGAGCAACGTGGGCACAACCGTCGAATACTGGGACGGCTCCAGTTTTTTCACCAATTCAGACACCGTCTTCATCATGCCTGATACTGTTATTGAAAACGCAACAGGAGCAGAAGGTGACGATACGATTGTTGGCAACGACGCAGACAATGTGCTTCTTGGCAACGGCGGTGCGGATACAATTTCTGGCGGGGCCGGGGCTGACACGCTCGACGGGGGCGCCGGTGATGACCAATTAACAGGTGGTGCTGGCGAAGACATATTCACGATTGAAGGCGATGATGTCGTCAGTGATTTTGAAAACGGCGTCGACAAAATCGCGTTTGAAACCGGAGAGAATAACCTCAACCTGATCGATATCACGCAGGTGGGAGATGACGTGCGTGTGCAAGACAGTAGCGGCAACAGCGTTTTGATACTGAACATCAGTGCCTCTTTGATTGACGTGAGCGATATTGTTGACGGCGTTGAAGATGGTCAATATCTGGTGGGTACAAACGCCGCCGAATTGATTGAGGGCGACGCTTCGGACGATACGATTGAAGGCGGACGGGGCGAGGACACGCTCAATGGCGGTGATGGTGCGGATAAGTTGCTGGGTGGCACGCAGGCAGACTTGATATACGGCGGAGATGGCGGCGATAGCCTTCTTGGTGGTAACGGCAACGACACCGTGTTGGGTGAGGCAGGCAATGACACGCTAACTGGTAGCATCGGAAACGATAACCTTTCGGGCGGCAGTCAAGGCGACAGGCTTTTTGGTGACGATGGCGCAGATACACTGGACGGCGGCGGCGGTTCAGACCGTGTTGACTATCTGAAAGACGATGACGACATCCTGGTGGATCTGGAAACAGGCGAAACCTCTGGCGGTTATGCCGAAGGAGATGTTTTGATCAACATCGAAAGTCTTTTTGGCGGCAAAGGCAATGACACTCTGCGTGGCCTGGAGGACGGTAGTCGGCTTCATGGTGCCGGCGGGGACGACATCGTTTCCGGCAGGTCTGGTGACGACATTCTGGCCGGTGGAAACGGCAACGACTCTGTCATAGGCGGCGCAGGTGATGATGTGCTCAACGGAAATCGGGGCGATGACACCCTGATTGGTGGTACTGGTGACGATTTCATGATCGGCAGTGCTGGCGCAGACACCTTTGTGTTTAATGCAGGCGACGGCGACGATACCATCCGCGATTTCCGCTCGAATGATATTTTAGACCTGTCAGCAACATCAACAGACTTCACCAGCTTGGAACAGGTTTTGGCGGCCGCGAACGAAACGGCTGATGGGCTGTTGATCGACCTTGGCAGCGGCGATAGCCTGCTGCTGCAAGGGGCGCAACTAACAGATATCACTGCAGAAAATTTGATTTTGTGAGATAGCGCTGATGAAAAACCGCACCCTTGGGTGCGGTTTGTAATTGTTGCGGAGGTGGGCCTTATTTACCCATGCGGTCCAAAATGGTCTCGGCTTCATCCATCAACCGGTTCATGCGACTAATTAGCGTGGTGTATGGTTCCTCTGACGTCAGATCCACACCGGCGGATTGCAGAAGCGGGTGTGGATACTGTGAACCACCTGCCTTAAGTGTATTTATATAGTCGTCGCGCGCGGTCTCATCACCTGCAAGCATGCGCTCAGCAAACATGGTTCCGCCTGAGATGCTGGTGGCATACTGATACACATAGAAATTAAAGTAGAAATGCGGGATGTAAGCCCACTCGATTGCATAGGCTTCATCAATGTTCATCACACCTTCATCATGACCATGATATTTCTTGAGTAGATCAAGATAAATTTCAGTCATACGTCGGCCAGACAATGCCTCTCCGGCCTCTGCCAATTCGTGAATTTTCAGCTCGAATTCCGCAAACATTGTTTGACGGAAGAATGTGCCGCGAATGCCTTCCAGCGCGCGATCAATATAGTAGAGCCGTTCTTCATCAGATAGGTCTTTAGCCAGCATGAATTCCTGCAGCAAAACCTCATTGGTTGTCGACGCAAGTTCAGCGGTAAAAGTTGTGTAACTATATGTCTCATAGGGGTTATTGGCTCTGGCCAACAATGTGTGAACAGCATGCCCCCACTCGTGTGAGAAGGTGCTTACGTCTTCGAATCCCTTGTTATAATTAAGCAATACATAAGGGTGTACGTCATAGCCTGCGCCTTGCATATAGGCGCCCGACCGTTTCCCAGGTTGCGGATAAACATGCATCCAGTCGGCATTCAACCCGTCTTCCAAAAGTGTCAGATATTCCTCGCCAAATGGCTGCAAAGACTCGAGTGTCAGTCTTTTGGCTTCTTCAACGGAGAATTCTTTTTCGAGCTGGGTCGTCTCCGGATAAATGTCGTAATAATGCAGATCCGGAAGCCCCATCATGCGCTGACGCAGTTTTAGATAGCGATGCATTGAGGGCAGATTGTCATTGGCCGCTTTTACCAGCGCTCGATAAACGTCTGTGGGTACGTTACTGTTTGAAACCGCCTGATCGAGAGAATTTTCATACCCGCGCGACTTAGCCGTGAAAATGTGAGTTTTCACCAGCGTATCCAAGGTCTGACCGAACGGCGCTTCATAGGTTTTCCAAGTGTTCCAAAACGCGTCAAACACCTTTTTCCGGTCTTCGCGGTTTTGAACTGCGCGATACCGTGTATACGCCGCCTGATTTAGCGTAACCACTTGTTCGCTGGACAGGGTCACTTTAGGCCAAGGAATGGCCGCGGTGCTCAAAAGTGAATAAATCCGCTGCGGACCGCCTAACACCTCACCCGCATTGGCAAGCACGCTCTCGGCTTCACCGCCAAGAGTGTATTGTTTTTGCCGCAGAATATCTCGTAGTTGAAATGCGTGTTTTGCCAGCCCACGTTCGTCTGCGATGTATTGCTCGATGGTTTCTTCACCAATGGCCAATATTTCAGGTGCGATGAAGGCTGTGGCCTGGCCAAGAGACGCAAACATACTGCGGGCAAGGCTAAGTCTTTCCTGACCCTCCGCATTTCGAAGATCTTCGTCGCCACCCAGCGAAGCATATATGAATACACGCGCCCCTTCTTTATTGATCGCCGAAATAGCGTCGAACGCAGTAAGAAGGCTCTGTGCGCTGTTGCCCAAGGTGCCTTCATATTGAGCAACGGTCTGGATTTCTGCGTTTATGCGCTCACGTTCTGCATTCCACGCGTCTAAGGATGGATATAGGTCAGCAAGATTCCATTCAATTTGCTGATCATCGCCATTCTGGGCATGGGCGGTAGGGGGCGCTACCGCAAGTCCGCTTACGGCTGCCAAAATGGTCAGTACAGAAGCTGACTGTTTAAAAAACTGAAGATTCATTTTTTCCTCCCTGTAACAGTTTCTTAGTCTTATTCACGAAACATTAAGCAGATCAGTGACTAAATACCAGTGATCGGTTAGATTTAGTGCACGGCACGTAAAGCCCAGATAGCGTTTTTGTTACTGATAGAATGGTTTCGTGGCTGCATTAAATTGAGTAAGTTTCGAATGCTGCTCGGTGGAGAGCACGAATTTTGGTCTTGGGCAAACCCTTAGCGATGAGGTGCTGCCTTACGCGGATAATCCGTTGTTAGCTTTCTTGTCCGCAAGAAGGTGGAAGACCAGACCGTCTTTTTGGGGAGGATGGGCAATCACTATGGTTGCAAAAAAGAATATTCTGTCGAATGCCATTCGCATGGCAACGAGTTTGGTAATTGGTTTTGCCGCATTTTCTGTAAATGCTGGCGACCTTGTCGTGACGGCCAAAAATACTGACGGAGACCCGTTGGAATTCACCGTTGTCCAATTGACGCCCAAGTTTGAAACTTCTTTGACATGGAGTGGCATGCTTAACGCAGAGATGCGTCAGCAAAATACATTGTTTCAACCTTTTGTTTTGCCAGTCAAAGTAGGAACTAGCGTCAGTTTTCCCAATTTGGACGAAGCGCGGCACCATGTGTACTCATTTTCGCGCGCAAAGCCCTTTGAATTGCGGCTCTACGGCAAAGACGAATCAAATTCGATTACCTTTGATAATGCAGGCGTTGTCGCCCTCGGCTGCAATATTCACGACAATATGCTTGCTTACATATATGTCACCGAAGCGCCCATTTACTTAACCACCGGGCCCGACGGCACCATCACTTTTAGCGATTTGGAAAATGGCTCATATGAGTTGAGCGTGTGGCACCCTGGTCAAAAAGATAGGGATAATAGTGAAGCCTGGTCCGTCGATATCACCGGCGGACAGACCAATAGAGAGCTGACAGTTGACATGCGACGCGTCTGGGGGCAACAGCGCCAGCCAGCAGAGGGCCAGTACTGACATGGCTAAGATGCGCTTCCAGACCAAGCTGACGATCGTCTACGTTGCGCTGTTTTTGGCGGTGCAAAGCGTCATCATTCTCGCGATCTATTCTTCGGTCACTCAAAATGTAAGGGATCAAATTAGAGACCAGTTGGCGGCGTCGGCTCGTGTGTTTGATCAATTGATTTCCAATCGAGTCGAGGTGTTTGGTTCGCGCGCGCAAGACATCTCGAAAGATTTTGGATTCCGCCAAGCTGTCGCAACCAGAGATCAGGCGACCATCGAAAGTGCATTGTTGAACCTGATTAATCGCTTGGACAACGATTCCGCTTTCGTGATCGATCTGGACGATGAGTTAGTTGCCATTGCCGGAGGAACGGCCATCGCAGAAAACGCTGTCAATTTGCCCGACAGCCTCAAAGATGCCGCACAAAATGATGGCTATGCAGCCAGATTCGTAGCGATTGGGGGCGAAATATTCGAGATTGTTATCGCACCTGTTGAAGCGCCTGTAACCATTGGTTGGGTTGGCCTGGGTATTCGATTGGACCAACAGGTCGCAAGCGAATTGAAAGAATTGTCCCCAATTCAGCTCGAGTTGGCATTTACGTATGACAGTGATGCAGGGCATCAACTGGCTACTGCAACGTCTGACGAAGCACGCATGCGCGACTTTTTGCAAGCCCAACAAGGCCATGAGGTTGATGAGGAGTTTGAAGGCAGCTTTGCGGGCCAAGATTACATGATCCGCCGATTGCCTCTAGATGACAATTTTTCGGACGGCGAAAATGTTGACGCTCTTTTATATTACTCAGTTGATGTGGGCCTCACGCCGTTCCAGTCACTGGTTATTGCTTTAGTGTCCATTTTGGCCGTTGGACTGTTGATGCTGTTTTTTGGCAGTTTGATTGTGGCGCGTGGAATTACCAGGCCTCTGCGCTCGTTAGCACGAGCTGCCCAAAAAATCTCGGACGGGGACTATCAGGAAGTGACCGCCCCTGCCAAGGATGAAGAGATTTCAAGGCTGACTGGCAGCTTTAATCAAATGATTACAGCGGTGCGAGAGCGTGAGGAGCGTATTACCTTCCAAGCCTGCCACGATAGCGATTCTGGTCTGCCTAATCGGGTATATTTCGAAGAACAAATCGTCGACATTTTGAACAAGAAACAGCCGTTCGCCCTTGGAGTGCTTGAAATTCAAGGCATTTCGGAATTGCGCGCGGTGCTGACACAAGAACATATGACCGAGATGGTCAGAGGCGTAGCTCATCGCCTGAACGGTATTAATATCAATTATTTATCGCAGACATCCACGGACAGTTTTGTTTTTGCTCATTTTGATGAAAAAACTGCCGCAGCTTGCTGCGCCATGATCATCAACAGTTTCAACGACCCGTTGCCGATCGGCGACTTAATGATCGATTTGCGTGTCAGTGTTGGTCTGACCCGGTTCCCGCAAGACGCCGACAGCGTTTCCAGTTTGCTTCGGCATGCGAATTCGGCTCTTGATGGGGCTCGCGTCTCTGAGCAAGGCTATAGCTGGTATGATGCTGAACTGAGTGCGGCACAGAAAGACAAGCTTTCCATGATGAGTGATCTCAGGGAAGCAATTAGCTCTGGAGAGCTGAAATTCGCCTATCAGCCAAAACTTGATCTCGCCACAGGAAAAATTGCTTCGGTAGAGGCTTTGATGCGTTGGATTAGCCCCAGCAGGGGGTTTGTGCCGCCGGACGAATTTATATCCATGGCGGAAAAAACCGGCGATATTCGCAGGCTTACTGACTGGGCGTTGGAGACAGCAGTTCAGCAAGCCGCCGAATGGCGAAAACAAGGCCATGAAATTGCGGTGGCGGTGAATTTGTCTACCACCGACTTGATGAACAGCAAATTACCCAATCAGGTGTTGGATTTGTTGCGCAAACACGCGCTGCCCGCTTCCTTCCTTAAACTTGAAGTGACGGAAAGTGCTGTGATGCATGACATGTCAAGAGCGCTCGATGTGCTGAACATGTTAAGCGCTATGGGAATTTTTCTTTCCATCGACGACTACGGGACTGGCTACAGTTCACTGAGTTATATCAAGAGCTTGCCAGTGAGCGAGATTAAGATTGATAAGTCTTTTGTATTGAAACTCGCGGAAGACGAAGAAGACAAAATTTTGGTCCGCTCGACCATCGAACTGGCGCACAATTTGGGCATGCAAGTGACGGCAGAAGGCGTCGAAGACGAACAATCGTTGGGCCTTCTGAAGTCCTACGGCTGTAACACTTTGCAGGGCTATTATATTTGTCGTCCGGTGCCCAACGACGAGTTAATTGAGTTTATCAATGAGTTCGAGTATGCGGCTTAGTCCTGTTTGCACAAAAATTTTTGGCATCATTACCACGTCAACATTGTTGTCTTTGTCAAGCCACGCCCAAGACGGAGGACCAAAGGTAGATGTAGAGCTGTTTACTGACTTGCGACTTAGTCTGGCGGACGGTGAACCCACTTGGTTAGATAATTGGTTGGGAAAAGGCCGCTTCGGAGGTAACCTGGCGGGCAGCACACAGACGGACGTTGAAATAGCGGAAATCGCAGCTCTTTTTGATGTTGAGTTTAACTGGGAATGGTCAGCATTCGTTCACGCGAAATTTGACGAAATTCAAGATGGCCCAATTGATATCGTCGAGGCCTACTTAAAATACAATCCGACGCCAAAATCGCGAGTGAGATACAGCTTCAGGGCAGGCTTGTTCTTTCCGCATATTTCCCGCGAAAATGTTGGCGTAGCTTGGTCCAGCCCCTACACGATAACACCTTCTGCCATTAATTCGTGGGTAGGCGAGGAAATCCGAACGCTTGGCTTGGAGGCGAAAGCCAGCATTCGTGGTGAAACAAGCCAGCTTGACCTGACAGCAGCGATATTCGGGTTCAACGATCCTGCGGGTACGTTGCTGGCGTTTCGCGGCTGGGCCCTGAATGATGTGAAAGGTGGTGCCTTCTCGCAACTGCCGTTGGCACCATTACCGCAAATTGGTCCTAATGGAACCTTTGTTGCCCAGCCCCTATGGGTCGAGCCGGTGGCAGAAATCGACGACAAGCCGGGTTTCTATGGCGCCATTGACTGGACCTACGATCGCAATTGGAAACTTGGTGTATTCTATTATGACAATCGCGGCGATCCAGACGTTGTAAGAGATCAGCAGTATGGCTGGGATACGCGATTTTGGAACTTCTACGCCGAGGCGGACGTGTTACCCGGTATTCATATGATCACGCAATATATGTGGGGCAACACCAAGATGGGCGAGATAAGACCAACTGGTACCCGTTATGTTGATGTCGATTTCGAGTCAGCTTTTGTTTTGGCAACGCATCGGTTCGGTTCACAGCGTGTGTCTGGCCGCTTCGATTGGTTTCAGACAGAGGATTTTGCTTTTATTCAACGCGACAACAATAACGAAGCCGGGATTGCACTAACGGGAGCCTATTCAGTTGAGCTTGGCAGCCAAGACACATTGATAGCCGAGTATGTCTATATCGATAGCAAGCGGACGGCTCGCCGTGATATCGGCTTCGACCCAGAGCAAACGCAGAGTATTTTTCAAATAGCTTACAGGCGGCGCTTCTAATCGGCGGGGCGGCAGTCTTTTACTGAAACTGCTTTGATCAAGGCAATAATCGACTGATTTTGCGTCAACTTCATGCGTTCAACAGTCTTGGTGGTTACGCGGCTTTCTATACTCAGGCCGCCGTCCACCAGTTCAAGTCCAATTTTAGCGATGTCGCCATCTGACTCGATGGACCTAATGACACAATCGAGCTGGTTGAGAATACTGACGGAAGGGAGCTTTTCAGTGGATAGAGATATATCAGAAGCGAACACCCTAAGTGTTACCAAAGAACCATGTTCAATGGCAGTGCCTGCAACAAACAACTTCTGTTTCCCCAGTTGAACGACGGTCAAACCGTCTTGCAAGCCAATGACTTCACCGCGCACCAATTGGCCCGCATCGGATAGCCCAAGAACTGCTGCGCAGCGGGGGTCTTGAACTACTTGCTCTAAACTGCCTTGAGTAAGTGTTTGCCCGTCAGCCATCAAAACGGCGTCGTCTGCCACACTCAGCAGATCCTCAAGCTGATGACTGATCAGAAGGACAGGAGTTTCTTTGTTTTGTGCCATTCTCGCAAAGTAAGGCAGAAGCTCTGCCCGCGCTTTTGGGTCCAGACCAGTCATTGGTTCATCAAGAATTATCAGGGCAGGGTTGCTGGCAAGTGCCCTGGCAATAGCCACCCGTCGTTTCTCGCCACCAGACAATTGTTCGGGTTTGCGGTCGAACAAGTCTTGGCACCCCATGGCTTTGGCGCTGTGAAGAATTGAGTCCTCCGTTGCGGAAGGCGCAAATCCAATATTGTCGGCAACTGACAAATGAGGGAACAGCGATGTTTCTTGAGCAACCAGTGCCACACCGCGCTTGGCCGCCGGCACATTCACACTTTTTTTGCGGTTGAACAGAAACTGCTCTCGAACACGGATCGTGCCACCAAGTGGTGTCTCAAGTCCGGCCAACAATCTGGCTAGTGTCGTTTTCCCAGCGCCTGATGGGCCGATAAGCGCTGTGATGCCCGGCCCAAAAGAAAAGGACGCTCGAGCTTGTGAGCCATTTTGCTCCCATAAAATGTCCGCTTCCAACGTCATGCGTTGATCCGTCCTATCCGTCGCAGGTGCCGACGATGCATCCACTCTGAAACAAGTAAACTTCCGACGGCAGGAACAAGGCTAAGAATGGCAAGCCGCAATGCAGCAAATTCCCCACCAGGTACTTGTGACGCAGAGAAAATCGCCAAGGGCAGAGTCTGTGTCAGACCCGGAATGTTTGCAGCGAAGGTAATAGTGGCACCAAATTCACCAAGAGCGCGCGCAAATCCCAAAACGGCTGCTGAGGCAATGCCGGGAAACGCGAGGGGTAAACTTAAGCGGCGAAACAGAGCAAACCCCTCAACGCCCAGGGTTTTGGCCGCGTCGCGTAGTGCAGCAGGTTCAGTCTCAAAGGCTTGTCGCACAGCTCGCACCATCAAAGGCAGGGCCATAACGCCACTGGCAATTGCAGCGGCAATCCAGGTAAAGGCAGGATTTAATCCAAGTGCCTGTAGCCAGGCACCGAACTGATATTCGGCAGAGAACGTGACCAAAAGGAGAAAGCCCACAACAACAGGCGGCACAATTAGTGGAATTTGAATAAGCGTGTCCACCAGTAACTTAAAGCGAGACTGAGTGCGCGCCAGCCAGTAGGCCAATGCAATGGCTAATGGCAATCCTGCGATGGTTGCGGTCAAAGCCACCCTGAGGCTCAGCAGAAGTGCATCAATTTCATACGGCTGAAGCATTAAGGGGTCTAGCTTTTGAATTGTCCACAAAATCGATCAAGCCCATCGGCAAGGTCCGCAATCAGGTCGTCAGTGTCCTCCAGGCCAATATGTAGCCGTAGGACCGGCCCAGGCGCTTTCCACTGTGTCGCGGACCGCGACCCTGCAGGATCGCTGGGCAAGATCAGGCTTTCGTACCCGCCCCAGCTAAAGCCCATTTTGAAGAGGCGCATGTGGTCCACCATAGCTGCTGTATCGGGGTAATCGCCTTGAGTGAGTACGATTGAAAACAGACCACTGGAGCCTGAAAAGTCTCGTGCCCAAGTTGCGTGACCAGGACAGCTTTCAAATGCCGGGTGCAATATTTTGCTAACTGCCGGATGATCGTGAAGCCAAGCTGCGACTTTCAAAGCGTTTTCTTCGTGCGCTTTCATTCGAACACCCAGCGTGCGCAGTCCGCGCAACGTCAAAAAAGCGTCATCTGGCGAAACCATATGTCCCATTTGGTATGCGGTTCGACTGAGTTTCTTAAAAACTGCTCCGTTGGCGCTGGCACTGCCAATCATAGCGTCTGAATGACCGCCGAGGTATTTGGTGCAGGCTTCGACAGAGATATCCACGCCGTGCTCAAGTGGCTTGAAAAGAAGAGGGGTAGCCCAGGTGTTGTCGGCAATTGTCCTGATGTTGTGTTTTTTGGCTACAGCGACAATTGCCGGGATATCCTGAACTTCAAAGGTCAGCGAGCCGGGGCTTTCCACAACAATGACGGAAGTATTGGCTTTTACCAGTCCTTCGATATCAGAGCCCGCCATGGGGTCGTAATAATCAGTCGCCACATTCATGGATTTCAACACACCATCTGCGAAACTGCGTGTTGGTTCGTATGCACTGTCCGTGATCAGGATATGATCGCCCGCTTTAACTTGTGATAGAATGGCGGTCGTGACGGCGGCAATGCCACTTGGGAAGAGCATGGTGCCATCAGCACCCTCTAGCTCGCTAATCGCTTCCTCCAGCGACCATTGGGTCGGGGTACCTTTGCGCCCATAAAAAAGCTTTTTAGCCGTGGGGTCCGCCACCCGTTCCCTCAACTGTGCGTAGGTATCGAAAAGACAAGTGGAAGCACGATACACGGGAGGATTAACAATCCCGTGGGTCCATTCTTTGCGCCTGCCAGCTGTAACGAGCTTGGTGTCTTTATTGTTGGTCATCGATGTCTCCGTCGGCTGTCGGCGATTAGACTATTGAGTAAGCGCTTAAGCTGCAACGAGAATTGAGGGGGGCTATCGACCTGTTTCGATTGGGACATCACCGGCGCTGCCCCATTCAACCCAGGACCCGTCATAGACCGCCACTTCCGTATTCCCCAGCTCAAAAAGAGCGAGTGCCAAGTTGCAGGCGGTTACGCCTGAACCGCAAGAGGTGTTGATGGCGGCCGCAGCGTTGACGTTCGCAGCTTCAAAAAGCGCTGACAAGTCTTCGGGCGGTTTCAGCATTCCATTGGGTTCATATAGGGTCGAAAATGGAACATTTTTGGCCCCCGGAATGTGCCCTGATGCAAGGCCTGGCCTTGGCTCCTGCACTTCGCCGGCAAAGCGTGGCGCTCCACGGGCATCAACTATCTGGGCTGATGGGGTCGTGATGTTTTCGAGCATGTCCGACTTGTTGCGAAACAGAGCCGGGCAGAAGTTGGAGACGAAGTTTCCCGCCTCTGGAGTTCTTGCTCCTGCCTCAATCGGACCGCCAGCCGACTTCCAGGCCTCAAAGCCGCCATCCAAAACGCTCACATGAGTGTGTCCCATCACGCGGAGCATCCACCAGCCGCGCGCCGCGCTTCTGAGCATGCTGTTGTCATAGACAATGACATGGTCACCCTGATTGATCCCAAGGGAGCGCATCACGCTTTCAAAGTCTTGAGGAGTTGGCAATGTATGCGGCAGCCCGCTGGACGTATCAGAGGTGGCGTCGATGTTAAAAAACTGCGCGCCAGGGATATGTGCTTCTACAAATTCCTCGGGGCCACTTTTCCAGGCATCGGGAAACACGATGGTGGCATCCATGGACGCGTCCAGGAGTTTTACATTTGACCGGGTGTAATTCTCAAGCAGCCATTTGGCTGAAACGAGGGCGGATTCGCGCATTTCTGTCTCCCTTTTGAAGGGAGGCTAGGCAGGTGCGCTCGTCAAATCAATGAGGAAGATCAGTTGATGCTGTGTCGCACTTCAAGTGTGTCGGCACCTGACGTGTGAAAGAAATCGGTGAGCGCTGGGTGGTCAAAAGCTTCATCAAGGTCCGCGCCGGTGGCGAGCTCCAGGTTTTCCTCAGCCACATAGGTAGAGTGTGATTCACCATCAACCAATACATGGTACCAAGGCATATCATCTACGGACTGGAATGCCTCGATTTTTTCACGCCATTCGTCTGACTCGGCAAAGCGGCCATCCACATCGTAAATGAGGCCGCGGTAACCGTACACTCTGTGACGGACAATCTGGCCGGGGGCAAAACGGGATGTGCAAACATAGGTCATTGCTGTCTCCTTCGTTTTGGGTGCCGGGCAACTCCACTATTGAAACTTGCCGGTCACCGGTTGGCCTGATGACGTTCATCATAACAAAGAGGCCTTAACAAAATTTGAATCTGCCGTTTGGCTCTTGTTCATGCTTTGGTTTCGAGGAATTAGTTTTTGACAAAATAGGGCGGCAGCGGGCATAGGAGGCACAGCATTTACGGATCAGGACTGAGGCATGAGCAAGTCAATTTACGAGGGATTGGAGCAACTGGGTGGCACAGGTGGTGCAGCAGCAACACCGGAAGAAGCTGTGCTGGAGTATGTGGACAACCCGCGACCAGACAGCGACTACTGCGTGCGCTTCACATGCCCTGAATTCACGAGCCTGTGCCCGGTGACCGGCCAGCCTGACTTTGCGCATTTAGTGCTAGATTATGTTCCGGGCGAACAACTGGTGGAAAGCAAAAGCCTCAAGCTGTTCTTGCAATCATTCCGCAACCATGCAGCCTTCCATGAAGATTGCACCGTTGGCATTGCGGAACGCTTGGTGAGCGAGATGAAGCCCAAATGGTTGCGGTTTGGCGGCTACTGGTATCCACGCGGCGGTATCCCGATCGATGTATTTTTCCAAACCGGTGAAGTGCCCAAGGGCGTCTGGATTCCTGAGCAGGACGTTCCCACCTACCGCGGAAGGGGATAGCTGGTGCTCACAAAGTCAACTATGGCTTTTTTCTCGTTGCTATTCTTGTCCAGTCGGCTTGGTTTTGATGAAGAACTTGTGTGGACCCCTAATGCGCAAAGGATCTTGGAGATCGAGCAAAGTCTTGAGCTACCTAGCAAAGACACCAAACTTGAAGAGTATGTTCGGCACTACTGGGGTACTATGGAAAATGGAGTCGCAATTCTAAATGGCCAGTTTCATTTGCCATGGGGCGACGAGGAAAAACCGAATACAATCCACATCAATGATCTAGGTGGACCCCCAGTGATCTTCGACGGTGGATGCTCGGTCATCAATGCGCGTTGGAATATGAAATTAAAGAAACTGATTGCAATTTGGTGCAACGGTGTCGCTTAAAAAGCTTTTTTCGGTAGCGAGTTAGGCAAGCCATCAGTTCATATTTGTGTTCTGCTGGCGGCAGACTATGTCATTCGAGTAAGAGTTATTTTGGGAGTTTCCCTTGGTGCGTTTAATGGACTGGAATTCAGTCGACCTTGGCGACATCGAACTCGGTGTTTGGCATTGGCCGGGTGAGGGCGACCCGCTCGTGTTTCTTCACGCTACGGGGTTTCATGCACGCTGCTGGGATGTAGTGATTGAAACTCTGCCGCCTGAGCTGGCATCCCGCCCATGTTATGCGATCGATCTGCGTTTTCATGGCACCAGCGGCAAAACGGGTGACGTTGAGTGGCCCATTATGGCCAACGATATTATCTCGGTTTTAGATTCACTGAACCTCAGAAATGTTTTTCTGGTTGGCCACTCCGTTGGCGGCTATTTGTCGACAATTACCGCCGCCAAGCGGCCTGATCGTGTTTCCCAATTATTGCTTATTGACCCAGTGATTATGTCACCGGAGCGGTACGCCTTTTCAAAGCAGATGCGCAGGCATATGAAGCCGGAAGACAATCCTATCTCTCGCCGCCGGAACGCTTGGCAAGGGCCGGATGAGATGTACGAACGCTTTAAAAGCCGCAGCCCCTTCGATGCTTGGCAAGACCGGGTGCTCAAAGATTTTTGTAATTATGCGCTGGCGCCTGGTGAAGCACCCAGGAAGTTGGCGTGCGACCCGCTTCATGAGGTGCAAATCTACCATCACCAGAACGGTGATGCCATTCAGGCAGCTTTGCCGCAGGTTCAGCAACCGGTCACTATTCTTCGCGCAGTTGAGCCCACAGAGGCAGACGATCCCTTCAATATGAGTAAATCTCCTACGTGGCCCAAGCTTGTGCACCAGTTTGCTGACGCACGTGAAGAGTATCACCCTGAGCTGACGCACTTCATTCCCATGCAGGCGCCTGAGCTGGTTGTCCAAACAATCGCGCGCGATTTGACCAGTTGAGCCCTGTGTTTTTCAATACTTAGGTTTAGGTCACCCAGCATTTTGCCGCTTGGCCTCATCCATTAGTCGCAAAGCTGACCAGCCTGCCTCACCATTTTCTATCTTGAAGGGAAATGGAGGGGACTATGTTTAAATTTTCTAGGATTGTTGTGTTTGCGCTAACAGCCTGCGCTTTTTCTTTTGGTATTGCCGCACAGGAAGAAGACGGCTTGAAGGGTGATCCAAAAGCCATTCATGACGCCAAAAAAATGGTTGAGAAAATGGGCGGCCTCGAGGTTTGGGGCGCATTGGAAAGTGTTCACTTCGTGCATGAATGGGACATCGTTAATCGCCGTGAGGCCTACCTTGAAAACGAAATTTTGGACCTGTCTGCGCCCCGGTCTTATGTGACCATGGAAAGCGAAAGTTACACGCGCATAAGGGCCTACAGCCCCGAGCACAGATATTGGAACATCGTAAACGGCGAATTCTCATACGCTTCAGACGAGTCGTTTGAACGCGCAATTGCTAGAGCGCCCTACAGTATTTTTCGGCTGGCACGGGCCATCGGGCGAAACGACCCAACACTGACAATTGAATTTGGTAATCCGGAGAGTATTCCGCGAGGCAACGTCATCCAGTTTACTTTTGACGGGGATGAGCCAGGGGGTTGGATATTGCTCAATCCGCGCTTTGAGCCCTTTGTTTGGGCAACAACACAGTATGAGTATGCCTTTGGCCCATTGGCACGGTTTGGTAATTTGTGGGTGCCGAATTGGGCAAATTCCAATAACGGGCTCGTGCGCTATGAAATGGTGTCGCTGAAGGGTAGCAACAAAGCACCGGATATGACGTTATTCGTGCCGCCAGCGGGTTAGGCGTTAGGGAATATCAATCGCTTTGTGCGTTTGCACGCTCAGGCGCCATTTTGGGTTGGCTTTGCAATAGTCAACGGCGGCGGCTGTGTTTTCAGCGAGAGCAGGGCTATCCATCGGCTGCAGGAAAAAATGCGTAAAGTCCAAGCCTTCGAACTGTGCCGGGTCGCCGCCTTCTTGCGGGTAGACCAGTTTCAATTCCGTGCCTGATGTTACAATCAGCTCAGAGCCCAGTTTGGGACTGATGCAAAGCCAATCAATGCCTTCAGGCGGGTCAATGGTGCCATTGCTTTCCACAGCAATTTCAATGCCTTCTGCGTGAAACGCATCAATGAGTGGTGCATCCAGCTGCAAGAGCGGCTCCCCGCCCGTGCACACCACAAGGGGCGTACCGCCTTGGCCTGTCCATTCGTCTTTGACTGCCCTCGCGAGATCTTCCGCAGTTTTGAACTTGCTACCACCGGGGCCGTCAGTGCCGACAAAGTCAGTGTCACAGAATTTGCAAATGGCGGTCGCGCGGTCCTTCTCAAGCCCACTCCAGAGATTGCAGCCTGCGAACCGACAAAAAACCGCGGGCCTTCCGGCCTGGCCACCTTCGCCTTGCAATGTGTAGAAAATCTCTTTGACCGAATAAACCATGCGTTATCCCTGATACCGGGTAGGGTCCGGAAGGCCAGCTTCTCGGAAGCCTTTCTGACGAAGCAAGCAGCTGTCACAGTGGCCGCAGGCGGCGCCGGTTTCATCAGGGTCATAACAGCTGATAGTCATGGCATAATCAACACCGAGCCGTGTGCCTGTAGCGGCGATCTCAGCTTTGGTCATGTCAATCAGCGGTGTTTGAATCTTGATGCGTTCTTCTTCAGTTACACCAACTTTGGTGCCGAGGTTCGCTGTTTCCTCATAGGATTTGATGAACTCTGGCCGGCAATCGGGGTAGCCGCTGTAATCAAGCGCATTTACGCCAATGAAAATATCCTTGGCGCCAACTACCTCAGCGTAAGCAAGGGCGAATGACAGGAATATTGTGTTGCGCGCGGGTACGTAGGTAACGGGTATGTCCGCTTCCATTTCACCTTCGTCACGGTCTTTTGGCACATCAATATCGTCGGTGAGCGCACTGCCACCAAAAAGCGTCAGGTCAATCTCTGCCGTTTTGTGCTCTGCAACGCCCAAGTGTTTGGCAATGCGGTCAGCGGCATCCAGTTCCACACTGTGACGCTGGCCATAGCGGAAGGAGAGGGCGTAGACCTCATAGCCCTGGTCCTGAGCCATGGCAACACAAGTGGCGCTATCTAGCCCGCCCGAGAGGAGCACTACTGCTTTTTTCGTCGACATAATTACCCTTTTAACAGAAAAGCCGGGCGCGCTATAGCACCCGGCCAGCTGTTTGATAAGGAAAAAAGACCGAAATCAGTCCACAGGCGTTGCGCGGAAAGTTTCTTCGTCAAACTCGCCTTCCCATTTTGCGACAGCGGTTGCGACCGAAAGGTCGCCGGTGACGTTGATAACTGTGCGGATCATGTCCAGAGGCCTGTCGAATGGGAAAACAAAACCAACTATCAAAAAGGTCTGGGCGTCTTCTACCCCAATAACGCCCATGACTGTTGCCAGAAGGAACAGTGAGGCCGAGGGAACAGCGGCGGTGCCAATCGACACCAGCGTGGCCGCAAGGGCAATCAGCAAATACTGCTCAATACCAAGTGGAATCCCCAAAACCTGGGCAGCAAAAACTGCAAGAATTCCTACGTAAATCCCGGAGCCATCCATATTGATGGTTGCACCAAGTGGTAACACGCTCGACGCCACAGCAGGCTTTACGCCCAGGTTTTCTTCTGCCGTTGCCATGGTGACAGGCAATGTGCCCGAGCTTGAGGATGTGGAAAAGGCCACTAACTGTGCCCCGGTAATGCCGCGGAAGAACCGAACTGGTGGCAGTTTAAGTATGAATTTCATAATCGTGCCATGCGTGATGATCACATGCAGAAGGCATGCAAGAATCACAGAAACGGCCAAGGGCACCACTGTGAGCAATTGGGCGACCCCGCCAGTGCCTACGACCTTTGCGATCAGAGCAAATACGCCAAATGGTGCCACTTCCATCACGATATGCGTGACCTTCAGCATAGCCTCTGACCCTGCATCAAACAGTTTTGCAAGAGGTTTGCCCTTTTCGCCTGACATTAAAATGCCTGCTCCAAACATCAGCGCGAAGAATATGATGGCCAGCATGTCACCGTCGGCAATCGCGGCAATTGGATTACGGGGAATGATGCCCAGCAGTCTTTCTTCAAGAGATTTGGCTGGAGGCAGAATTTTTTCTTCGGCACCAGATATATCAACACCAATACCTGGTTGGATAATGGTTGCGATAGTCAAGCCTATGGTGATGGCGACCAAAGTGGTCCCCATATAAAGGGCAAGGGTTTTTATGCCTAAAGAGCCAAGGCGTTTTGGGTCACCCATCGCGATTACACCGGCAACCAGTGTCACGAACACCAGCGGCACCACAATCATGCGGATCAGGTTAATGAAAATGTCACCCATCCAGGCAATGCTGGTTGCGGCTTCGCCGGCGACCGCACCAAAAATAATGCCCAGAACCAGCATGCCCATGATGCGTTTCCAGAGCGTAATGCCAAACCAAGTCTGCACGTGAATTCCCCTAATACGATAGGCGCAGCATCAACAGCCGCTGCGCCAACTCCCAATTGATTGAGTGCCAAGCTAAACGGTCCTCGAGTTGCGGCGCAATACTATTTTGAACTATGCGCCAGAGCTTGGTCTGGCTTTGGAGAATTCTCAGCAACAGATTTTGCATCAGCCATAATAAAAAAATAAAATATTATCAGTATTTTAGGTGTTTTTTCGCTTTAACAATTGGTTAGCTTTTTGGATGGAACATGGTGATCAAATGTATGAAATCAGGTGGCAGCCATGAAATTCAAAGCAGCAGTTTTGGGGACATTAGTTTTAAGCTTCTCGGCTCAGGCTAGCGAGCATTGTATGCGCGCGGCGGAAGTTAAAGCTGACCAAGTTAGATTTGTGGAGACACAAATGCGCATCGCAGCACTTCAGTGCAGAGGTGGAGGTCACCGCGATATGATTGGTCTGTACAATGATTTTGTCAGGTCCAAGCGGCCTTACTTTGTTGAGGCGGAAAAGCCGCTGCGTACGTTTCTTAATCGGGCAGAAAAGGGTAATTTGGAGAGCTATGTCACAGCTACCGCCAACCGGGTTTCACTCAATTCCGGAAGTGTGGAACAGTTTTGTGATCGGTCACGGATGGCATTGGCGATGGCGTTCAAAATGCCAGACCCAGCGGGTCTTGTTAGTCTCATGCCTGTGCAGTATCGGCAGCCCGAGCGAAACTGTACGACGCAATCCGCAAGAACAGAGTCCCGCTAGATATTGAGGCAATAGACACAAAAAAGGCGCCACTTGGGCGCCTTTTGCTTAGATCAGTGGTAGTTTAACGTCTTACAATGATCTCAACACGCCGGTTCTGCCACTCACGAACGCCGTCATCCGTTGCTACCATTGGAGAAGTCTCTCCTTCGGCGCGGATTGTAATACGGCTGGCTGGCACACCTTCTGCGATCAGTGCCGCTTTCACAGCCTCAGCGCGGCGCATTGCCAGAGCATCGTTGTAATTGTTAGCGCCGGCACGGTCCGTATGACCAATCGCACTGATACGCGTTCCGCCAAAGTCTCGGTATACGTCGGCAGCACGCTCAACAATTGATTGCGCATCAGCGGTCAGCGTCGATTTGTCAAAGTCGAAGAACACCATAAATGGTCCGGGCATTGGAGCCGGCGCTGGTTCCGGCTCAGGTGCTGGCGCCGGTGCAGGCTCTTGCACCACCGGCGCAGGAGCAGGTTGTGCAACTGCCTTAGGTGCAGGCTCTTGTGGGGCAGGGTGAGATGTTTCGCCAAACTTCCAGGAAATGCGTGCAAACACTTCGTTGTTGACGAAGCGATAGCTTGCTTTACGAGCAGCAGTGCCAAAATCACCGCGTGCTGTGCGGAAATGGCGGGCGCCTATGCCAAATTCCAGGCCGCCCATAGCTCGGGTCAGCTGAACCATAACCTGACCTGCAGGCTCCCAGTTCCGGCTGTCAGCAATAGAAATGCCGTTGGAATTGACACCGTCGAGTTCGATAAGGCTCATGCCAATACCAGCGCCAGCAAATGCTTTCCAGTCGCCGATGTTGGCAAAGTTGTAATGCACATTCGCCATCAGGCTATCGGACTGGTGCGTTCCGTCAGCTTCGTTTCTTCCCGCTGGCAACGCCAGGCGGTCAGGGTTGTTCACAAACACAGATTGCATGCTGTTTTGACGCAAGGCGTATTCAAGCTCATACCGCCATTTGTCGATGTTGCGTCCGACATAAAAGCCGGTAACAAATCCCAGCTCTTTATCCATCTGAAGGTTCAGATTACTGCCTTCTACACCGCGCAGGTTATCGTCGACAGCGCCTGATAGGCCAAGCTGGAAACCACCATAAACGTAATCTTCTGACTGTGCTGTGGCTGAGAGGCTAGTGCCCAGCAACAATGCTGAAAGGGTCAATGCACGCATCAAAATAGTCCTTTAAAACAAGCTAAAAATTTAAGCAGCCAATAGTCGTGTAAGTGGCTTGATACAAGGGCAAACGCCATTTTCCAAGCATCATAGAAATTTGTAATCAAAAAATGTGGCATTTTTGCATTATTTTCGTGACGGGCTGCAGGGCGCGGATTTGCATAATGTGCCAATTTTGTGAATACTCGGCGCGTATCATTGATACGGTGGGCAAGGGCGCACGAACCTCGCGCCGTCACAAACAAAATAGGGGGATCATATGATCATACGCACATTAGCTGCAGTAGCTTTGGCTGCTGGCGCATCGCTTGAGATGACCGCCACGCCGGCCGCGGCGGAGCCATTGAAACTGGAAACCTATCTGGATATCGAGTCAGTGGGCGATCCGCAGATTTCACCTGATGGATCTCAGGTTATCTTCACTCGAACGCATATCGACAAAATGAACGATCGCCGATCGTCATCAGTTTGGATCATGAATTCAGATGGAAGCAAAAAACGTCAGCTTATGGCGCGCGGTGGCAATGCACGCTGGTCTCCAGATGGAAGCCGCATTGCGTTTATTTCTGCTGACGACAAAGGCAAACCGCAGCTCTTCACTCGCTGGATGGATGCGGAGGGTGCTGTAAGCCAAATTACATACGGAACCGAACGCCCACGCGGCGTTTTCTGGTCACCGGATGGTCAGTCAATTGCCTTTATGTCGCGCGTGCCGCGCAAAACCGACTTTACCGTCAAATTGCCTGGCAGACCCGCAGGCGCCAAATGGAAAGAAGAGCCCATGGTGGTTGAAGAATTCCTTTGGCATCAGGACCGCATAGGCCCAATGAATAATGGTTGGGATCATATTTTTGTTGTGACAGCTGAAGGCGGTACACCCAAACAGTTGACCAGTGGCAATTGGCACGCCAACACGCGTCGGCTGGGTGCAATTCGCTCTGCTGCGAACTTGTCTTGGTCGCCTGACGGTAGCAAGATCGCGTTTGACGGCCTTGCTGAAGAAGATGATGGGCGTCGCTATACTGAATCCTACATTTATACCGTTGACGTCGCATCAGGCGACATTTCGAAACTGACCGACATATCACTCAGGGCACAAGACCCAGTATTTTCGCCTAATGGTGAAATGATTGCTTTCAACGCAACCCATGAAGCGGTGATGAGCTATAGCCACTCCAACACCTATGTGGTGAATGTGGATGGCTCTGATCAACGACGTGTAGTTGGTGATTTGGCCTCGGGGCCGAGTGCTTTGCGTTGGGCCGACAATTCTCGTGGCCTCTATTTCACGCTTGATAAGGAAGGGGACCGGAACGTCCACTACACCAATATGGAGGGTGACGTCCGGGATGTGACAGAGGGTGACCAAAACATCTTTCTTTCCAATGTATCTGGTAATGGCGTGGCGGTCGGCTTGCAGGCAGATGCTGATCACATGGGAGAAGTTGTCCGGTTCGATATCAGTGACGGCGACGATTTCGCAAAACTCACAGATGTGAACAGCGATGTGTTTGCAGGTGTTGATAAATCGGAAACCATTGAATTCTGGTACGACTCTACTGAAGGAGCGCGAGTGCAGGGGTGGGCAGTGCTTCCGCCAAACTTTGACAGCAGCAAGAAGTATCCGCTCATTCTGTCTATCCACGGCGGCCCGCACGCCATGTACCGCGAAACATATAACTTTATGTTCCATCATTTCGCGGCAGAGGGCTATATCGTGCTCTTTACCAACCCACGTGGTTCCACAGGATACGGCGAAGACTTTGCGGCTGCGATCGAAGATATCTATCCGGGTCCGCGCGACTATGCCGACCTGATGGGTGGTGTCGATTATCTGATCGGACAGGGCTACGTGGACCCAGAGCGCACATTCGTGACCGGTTGCTCAGGCGGTGGCATCCTGACGGCTTGGACCGTAACGCAAACCGATCGGTTTAAAGCGGCCGTGTCTCGGTGTGTTGTGTCAGACTGGATCGGAATGGTTGGAACAACAGATGTTTCCGGTTGGATGATTAACTTCTTTGCCAAGCCGTTTTGGGAAGATCCAACGCAGTGGTACGAGCATTCTGCCATCATGCATTCTGAGAATGTGAAGACGCCTACGCTGTTTATGACAGGTGACCTGGATCGCCGTACGCCAGATCAACAGGGCAAGCAGATGTATTCCGTGCTGAAGTATTTGGGAGTTCCAACCAAATATATTTCGGTGAAAGGCGAATACCATGGCACGGGGTCTATCCCATCCAACTATTTACGGCGCCAACTTTATTTGATGAAATGGTTCAAAATGTATGACCCGGCTCATCAGGAGAGCAGCTCGGAACAATAGCGAGACCCAATGCGGCTCCATTCATCTAAACGATTGGCAGGGGGTACGCCTCCTGCCTTTTTTGTTAGGCTGCTGGCTGACAAAAGTATCGGAGGGCGACTTAATGAAGCCACGCATATTGGTAAGCCTTTGTCTTTTGGTGGCGGTCTGTTTACCGAGCAGCAGCTTTGCAAATACAATTTCCCCTCAAGAGACGATCAACAATTTCCATGCGGCGCTTATTGAGGGTGATGCAGAAGGGCTGCGATCAACACTCGGTGTCCAAGTCTCAATGTACAATGGAACAGGGTCAGCTGAGCTTCAAGACTGGGAGCCTCACATGTTTCTCCATGGCCCTCAAGTACACGATTGGGCTGCTTTCATGACCGATCAAGCCGGGCCTCACGAAGTGGATTACGAGATTTTATCACAGGAAGAACGGGCGGGCCTTGTGCTCATCGTCACCACAGAAACTGGCCAAAATAAGTTCATGAGCTGGAAAGATAGTGAGCGTCTGTATTTGCTAGGCATGACGGATCAAGGTTGGCGAATTGTTGCTCTATATTACCCTGGCGCAACAAATCCAAAGTAAAAAAGCCCGGAACAATTTGTTCCGGGCTTTCTGAATTGGCTCCGCCTGCTGGGCTCGAACCAGCGACCCAATGATTAACAGTCATTTGCTCTACCAACTGAGCTAAGGCGGATCATCGAAACCGGTGTCGACCGGCTGGGTGGGGCTCTTTATACTCAAAAAAAATGTCCTGCCAAGCAGAATTTTATATTTTTTAGGCAAAGGCGCCAATTGCCCCTGTTTGAGCAATCCGGAGGTCGACAACTCTGCTGTATCGGGCTGCGATACGCGGTGTTTTGGCTAGGCCTTAGCCGCTCACCGTGAATAGCGTTTGCCCGCAAGGTCGCTTGCGGGCCCAGCCAACTTGTTAGGCGGAGAGATGCCCGTGCCCGATGCCCGGTGGATACGGTGCCGAGAGGGTGGAAACGTGAATGTGGGCATTGGTCGCCGTTCGTTATGGACACCACAACCCCGAAGAATTGTCTGTATGGTTTTCTTGAACTGAACCACGTGGATCATGTGATCCGCACCCGGAATAGAAACATATCTCCCCCGTGGCATGGCATTGGCGATCACTTCGTTGGCGGCAGGTGGCACAAAAACATCATGCTCGCCAGTGCTTACGAGCGTTCGTACGTCTGGCAGGGAATTCAAAGGCATGTTGCCATGATCTAAAATACGTTGAGTATTGTGCATGAATTGCTCGCGCAACCCGATACTGGCCGTCATCAAGGCATGATGGAGTTTTTCCCCGGCCAGCCGCGCCAGTTTATTGGTTTGGCGCAGTAGCGGGTTAGACATCAGGTTTGTGAAACTGTCCGCAAAGGCATCCTGACGGTCCCACTTTAGATAAAAAATCATCAAGTTGAATTCATACTCCAAATGTTCCGGAATGCGATGCATTGCGCCCAAAAGAACAAGACGCGACACTTTTGATGCAAACCGTTGAATGTAGCGGAGTGCGATAAGGCAGCCGTAACTGAAACCAACAAGGTTGATTTTCCTGACGCCCATTGTTTTGAGTGAGGCGTCAATGCAATCGGCAATAAATTCAAAGGGATAATTCGAAGGGAGAACACCAGTTTGACCGTTCCCTGGCGTGTCAAAAACGATTGTCCAGCTCTCTCGGGCGAGGGCTTTGCTCATCCGTTCGATCTGATCGATGTTTTGGAACGCGCCACCTATTACCACAATTGGTATGTCGGTTTTTCCTTTGCAGTACTCTTTTACATGAACCGGAAAACCACAGTGATTGTGTTGAAAAATTTGAGATTCTTCCATTTTTAACAACCTAACCTTATCCGGCGCATCTTTCTGATTGTCCAGATTACTATTCAAGGTAGTTTCGCTGTTGCCTTTGCGTATCATCTGTTAAACGCAAATCCCGCACATAACCTCTTGAAATTTAGGCGCTTACGTTGTGGTTAACAATAAATTAACCATAATAAAGCATAGCGGCACAGCAATCATAGGTCAAATACTACCCTCAAAAGTAGTATACGAGACTGCGGCGGATTGGATTACAACTGGAAGTTTGGTGCACCGTCGTAACCAGAGGGTGCACCCGAACCATGGAACTTTATAGCTTCGAGTTAAGCAACTGCTGATTCACCTCATCACGGTGCTTTTTGAGGTACTTCATGAACGGCGTACCCCCAGTGCCGATATCTGTATCATTACCGTCTGCAGACTTGGCCTGTTTGTTAATGTAACTCGCCGCATACTCCAGATGTTTTGTCCGAAAATGCGCGAGCTTCGAGATGCAGTCATTGTACAAGGCCCTTAGGTCTTCTTCTTGATGATTTGCGATATACTCACGAACGGTGCTTTTGGCTCGTACAGCGTCAATGAAAGCCCGGTGAGCAGGCGGGCGGTAGGCATGCAATTCATCAAGATAGGCTTTCATCGGGTCTGAAGCATGCTGGATGCCAAAGAATGCATCCATGGTCGGAACGATGGAGGACTGTGACCCCGTCTGCCCCCGGAACGCCTGGGGTTCATCGCCGGCTTCCTTAACGCCTTCATAAACAAGACCTTTGCCAAGGGCAGGGTTGTCTTTCCAGCCGTGAATCCAGGGGCGAACGCGCTGATAATAAATGAAGGGGTCACATCTTTCGGGCATGCGGTCAAAAATCGCCAGAATAGAATCCCATGTCTCGGACACATGCCTGAGCGATCTCAGCAACGCGGTGGGATCGTCGTTCTCTACCGCTTCAAGAGAATGAGGGATTTGTTCCAGCATTTTGCCTGCGGTTGCTTCAATGGCAACATGTACTGTCACAAACCAGGTCTCGTCCTCACCGCCCAGGAAATGCTGCACCATATGAATGTTGGACAGGTCAACACCCCCATCCTGGTCGAGCATTGCCCAGTTATCCAGCACATAGGCCGAGTACGTCAGCAGCGGCTTTTGGCCAATTGCTTCGGCCAGTTGCCAGATTGGCAGGGCCAAGCATTCCGGTAGGCTTGAGGGGGCTTCTGGCTCTCCCCAGACGTAAGACTGAACCAAAAAGGAATAATGCACCATCGCAACGCGTTTTTGAGCGTCGGTAGCGTCTTTACAAAATTGTTCCAGGTTCAAAACAGGAAGGCGCGACAGCCGTGCTCTCACCAGGCCTGTGGTCAAAACTTTTGGCAGGATGGCGGCCATTTTTTGGACCGGATCAAAGTAATCCGGCAGCGAAACCGACTCCGCACTGTAGGGTGACAAGAAGCCGAGGTCCGGCGTGATTTCATAATCTGTGAGGCGAACTGGAGTGGGGCCTGCTTTATCAAACATGTCAAAAATCCTATTCGTGCTGAATAATACTTGTTAGAAACCAGGATACGCTGAAAAATATTCGACGAAAGCTGAGTTGATGGCGACAGACAAAAAAACAGATAATATTCAGTCCACGCGAGCGGGGGAGCAATTGC
The DNA here is from genome assembly GCA_017640725.1 of Kordiimonadaceae bacterium. Taxonomy (GTDB): domain Bacteria; phylum Pseudomonadota; class Alphaproteobacteria; order Sphingomonadales; family Kordiimonadaceae; genus Kordiimonas. The sequence continues at coordinate 173,462 of JAEPQB010000004.1, forward strand.
TGAACCCAATGGACCGAAAAATATTAGGCGCTTTGGTTGAAGATGCGACACAAAGCTATGCGGTGTTAGCGACTCGTGTTGGCCTTTCTGCCCCTGCAGTTCACGAGCGGGTCAAACGGCTCAGACGGCACGGACTGATTAAGGAGACTGTTGCGCGATTGGACGGGGCCAAAATTGGCAAACCGCTTCTGGTGTTTTTGCATGTTGAAACACAAAATTGGGGCTACAGCAAAGCCTTCGAAAAGCTCAAAGAACTGCCAGAAATTGAGGAGTTGCATTCCGTTACCGGGGGAACTTCTCTGATATTGAAGGTGCGATTGCCCAACAGTACAGCGCTGGAATCGTTACTCAGGCAAATCCATCAGTTCGACAGCGTCGTTTCAACCAAGTCATTCGTGACACTGTCGACATACAAAGACAGCCCGGTGCAGGCCGAAGAGACGGGCGAATGGCCAGAACCACCGTTGCCGGAGGAATAAACAGCGGCGAAAAGAAAAAGGCCCAGCACGTGTGCGCTGAGCCTTAAAATCTGGAGGCGCGAACGAGAATCGAACTCGTGTACACGGATTTGCAATCCGCTGCGTCGCCACTCCGCCATCGCGCCGCAAAAGTGACTGTCCCCGTTGGGGAGAGCAGCATATATCAAACGCACTCACAGCCAGCAACGCTTTTTTCACTACACCCTTCAATAGGGTGCCTAATCTGCAGTTTATTGTGCAAACTGCCGGGTGCTGCTATGCCTGAACTCAGTATTTTCAGGGGGAGCATTTTAATGAAAAAAATTCTACTGATTATCGTATTTGCCTTGTGGTCGCCATTTACCGTCGCGGCGCAAGAGGCTGCCATTTATCTCGTTCGGCACGCAGAAAAGCAGGCTGACAGCGACCCGGAACTCACTGAATATGGTTATTCAAGGGCAGCAGCGCTTGCCGCGATTATGAAAGATGTTTCGCTCGCCAAGGTTTATTCGACGGACACGCGGCGCACCCGGCAAACAGCGCAGCCAACCGCAGAGCAAAAAGAGCTGGGCATTGAAATCTATGACCCCCGTGCTTTCAGTCAGTTCGCAGAAACGTTGAAAACCGAGTTTCTTTCCAGTGGTAAATCTATTCTTGTTGTCGGGCACTCCAACACCACACCATATTTGGCTACATTGCTCACAGGGGACAGCTTCCCGGAGTTGCGCGAGGACCAATATGACCATCTTTATGTGTTGACCAAAACACCGGATGGCGAACTGAAGGCAACCATCACAAAATTCAATCCATAATGCCGTCAGTGGTTGATCGAACACAGGCAGTCGCTCGTATAGGGCAAGCAGTCGCAGAATAGTTGGTTGTGTGATAATGGCTGTTAGGTCGTAATGAGGCTTGAACGGACGGTGTTTCCGCTTCAGAATCCGATTGTTTCTGGTCGGTAGTCGCATTATAAAGCGAGCGAAATACAGTGCCCGCTGCGCAAACGGTCGTTCGCGGTCAAGATTGAAGGACAAAAAGTGATCGATTCTAGTTCAGCCCTTACGCACATGATTGATTGCCAACTGCGGCCCAATGAAGTGAATGATGAGCGCATAATTGATGCAATTTCCGCCGTGCCACGTGAAATGTTCGTGCCAAAGGTGAAAAGGGCAGTCGCGTATGTTGACGAGGATATCACTGTTGGCGAGGGGCGCTTCATCCTTGAGCCACGAGTGTTTGCACGGTTGATGGTGGCGGCCGACATTCAGGCTTCAGACATTGTTCTGGATGTAGGGTGTGCGACAGGATATTCCGCGGCTGTATTGGCTCAACTTGCTGAGGCAGTCGTTGCGGTAGAAGAAAACGAGACAATTGCCGCGCTGGCGGAGAAAAAGCTGGCCGACCAGGATGCAATGAATGTTGCAGTTGTGACATGCGCGCTTTGTGATGGTGTTGCCAAACAGGGGCCATATGACGTCATTTTCCTTGAAGGCGCTGTTGAAGAAGTGCCTGCCAAATTGCTCAAGCAATTGAAGGAAGGTGGACGTTTGGTATGCGTAAAGGTTGAAGCCGGCGTTGGCCGCGCCCATATCATCAGAAAAACGACTGATGGTTTGGATGAGCAAAACCTGTTTGATGCAGATGTTCTACCCTTGCCAGGGTTCGAAAAAGCACAAGGTTTTGTATTTTAAGACACAGAATTTTATTGAACGTGGGGTCTGAACAAAAAACGGTCATTTTCATTTGAGACAAAGTTTTAAGTTATTGTCTCGCGCTTCATCTCAATAGACTCCGAGCTGAAGCAATAAAAACAACAATGATAACAGCGAGGAAATGAGGAGAATTTCATGAAATTGGGGATCAAGGCAGTTTTGGCAGTGACAACTGTTCTTGCCGGAACGTCAATGGCATCCGCCGAAACGCTCAAAGAAGCGTTGGCAGCCGCATACGCGAGTAACCCTCAGTTGATGGCTCAGCGCGCAGCGCTGAGGGCGACAGACGAGGGTGTGGCCGCAGCAAACGCAGGATTTTTGCCGCAGGTGAACGGATCTGGCAGTTTCGACCGCGGTGCCCGGACAATTGACGATCAGGGTCCAGGTGGCGGTGAGAATGTTCAGGATATCAATTCTGATGCTTATAGCATTCAACTTAACCAGAATCTGTTTCGTGGCTTCCAAGACCGCGCGACACGCAAGCAGCGGTTGCGTGAGGCAGATGCCGGTCGCGCTCAGCTCGCCAATATAGAGCAACAAGTTCTGCTTGATGCGGTTACCGCTTACATGAACGTCTTGCGTGACGAAGCCGTAGTGGAACTCAACAAAAATAATGTTCAGGTTCTGGAGCGCCAACTGCAGGCGAGCCGTGACCGTTTCCGTGTAGGTGAAGTAACGCGCACAGATGTGGCACAATCCGAAGCGCGTCTGGAAGGTTCCAAATCAACGCTGTTAAGTGCAGAGGCAACCTTGGCAGCCAGCCGCGCCCAATACCAGCGTGTGATTGGGCGCCCTCCATCAAGCTTGGAAACGCCAACTGAAAAACCGGATTTGCCTTTGACAATGGACGAGGCGATTGAAATTGCCATCGTAGAAAGCCCAAATGTGGAAGTGGCTCGGCACAATGAAGATGCCGCACGCCATTCCGTAAATGCGGCAAAAGGTTCATTGCTCCCTAGCGTTGATCTCACATATCGCTACACGCACGCAGAACAAATCCAAAACTTTGGTACACTGTCTTTCCCGATTATTGCGGATATCAATAGTGTGAATGTTCAGGTCTCGGTTCCAATTTTTAATGGTGGCTTGAGGCACTCTAATGTGCGGCGCGCAAAACAGTTGCGCAGCCAAAGAAGGATGGAAATTCACCAGGCAGAACGTGTTGCTCAGGAACAAGCACTTGTGGCTTGGGATAATTATAGGGCAGCTCAAGGACAGATACTGTCAAATGAGGCTCAAGTCCGGGCGAACGAGATTGCTCTGGAAGGCGTACGCCAGGAAGCTTATGTGGGCTCGCGGACCACTCTTGACGTGCTTAATGCGGAACAGGAGCTTTTGAACGCAAGGGTGTCTTTGGTTAGAGCTCAGCGAGATGAATCTGTGGCGGCCTATAGCCTGGTTTCGTCGGTTGGTCGTTTGACTGCGCGCAAAATAGGTCTGGGTGTAGACTTGTACGATGACCGTGCATATCTCGAAAAGGTCAACGGCAAATTCATCGGTTTTGGTACCGAAGTAAAATAATTTGCCGCCTGCGAAATTGAAAAGGGAGCCAAATTGGCTCCCTTTTTGCATTTTGTATTCGGGAAAACAGATCTGGGGTAGGCAATTTCGCTTAACTGCTTTAGTTATTTTAAGAATTATTGACACAACTCAGTCTTAACGGTACCTGTTTTAAACAGGGAGTGAATTGGAACTGGCGGGTCTATGAGCGCTGACGCATCCGAAGATGAACCGACCATGGAAGAAATCCTAGCGTCTATTCGCAGGATTATTTCAGACGAGTCGGAAGAAGAGGGGGAACTGGAAGCCGCGGAGGACGAGCCACTGGACGAGTCTGCTCCTGAGCCCGACCCCGAACCTGAGCCCGACCCCGAACCTGAGCCCGACCCCGAGCCAGAACCGGAACCCGATCCTGAACCGGAACCGGACCCCGAGCCGGAGCCGACACCGGAACCAACACCTGAGCCGACGCCGGAACCTACACCTGAGCCAACGCCTGCTCCTACAGCTGCGCCTATGCCAGCGCCAGAGCCCGAAGAGGATGTGCTTGAGCTCACGGAATTTGCCAGCGACGGCGAGATCGAGTCGATTGTATCACCAGACGTTGAAAGCACGGCCGGCGAGAGCTTTGCACACCTCACGCATCTAATGGTGCAGGGGTATGGCGGTGCAGAAAATACGCTTGATGCGCTTGTGCGTGCGATGCTGAAGCCCATGCTGCAAGCGTGGCTGGACGAGCATCTGCCATCAATCGTACAAGATGCTGTTGAGCGCGAAGTGGCGCGGATCGCAAGACGTCAGTAAATCAGCAATAATATGGTGAAGTAAGATCAGTGTCTGACCAGACACTGATCAGTTGTGATCACTTTGTCCTAAGTGATGAGATGCCCCGGGGCGCGTCTTAACATTATAAATGGTGAATGACGGGTAGATAGGCAATTTAGGGCCAAAGAATTTGACCAGGAAATCCTCATTGTTCGGCGTGTAAATCGCGCCATCAATGATTTGGACTGGCTCGCCCTCTTCGTCTACGACGGGTGAGAGAAGCAGTCTTTCTCCTTGAAAATCAATGACATGCCGATACTGCGCAAGTATGCTCGCACCTATCAATCCATCCCGGTCCTCGCTTTGTTTGGGGACATCACTGGCAATAAAGATAGGCATGTTTTCAAAATAGAGCTCGCCAAAATCGACATTCGCAGCCGTTAAAACACCCATATTATTCGCAGTTAATCGCGTGCGCTCAGTTTTGGAAGTAACTTGCATGAAGTGTTTTCTGTTCCAAAACACCATACCGCCAGGGTATCCGCTGTCCAAAAGCATGTTTTTTACCGTGGTTCTTTTCTCCCACGGCATTTTGGACTTGAAATGAATATAGGGCGTGTGGCCCTGCATCAGCAGCCGGTGTTCGATCTCAAAGTCATCTTCAAGGTCCGTCCCTGCCGGATACAGTGTCATGACACCTTGTTGGGGGTCGATCTCCACCACATACCTGCGGAATAATTCCTGCCCGATAATGCCGTGAAAATTGGCATCCAGCGCTTGCTCTACTTCATCTTCACCGACGACCAGCAAACCATTAGAGCTAATCAGTTCACCTTCGTCGCCGGAAAACGCCACACTGCCAAGGCGTTTGCCAACAACAGAATGACCAATTGCCGGAAAGTTCACCTGCGCTTCATCGCCGGTGAGGGCCTGGTCTGGCACAAGCGACCTGTCGAAAAAAATAGATGTAGTCGCCCCGGTATCCAGCAAAAGCGTCACTGGGCCATGCGGACCCTGTAACTGGATGTGCGTTCGATTATCGATAATTTCTATGGGCAAACGGGCAACAGGCGAAGGGGCCGCCGCAACACTGTTCAAAGCTGCGCCGATGAAAACAAACATCGCGCTGGTGAGGCAAATTACGGTACGTTTTAGCATGCTGAAATCATACGCTTATTTGTGCGGTACCGCAAATCACGCCGCGGCGTATGCGATGAACTGCCGCGAATCCGAGACAAGACGAAAACACAAATCGCTCAATTGGTTGGTAAAAAACCTATGGGACGACAACTGTTTTTGGAACAGCTGAGGGCAGGGCGGCGAAATCTGAAAAAACAAATTCATCATCGTTTGGCGGGTAGAATGTCCCGTCCACCATCCGCCGAAATCCGGCATCATCTTTGTGAGACAGCATCCACATCTGCTTGCCAGCAAAGTCAAATGCATATCGAAAATTGTTGAGAATCGTGGCGCCGATCAGGCCATCCCTCTCACCGATTTGGCGGGGCGGATATGCCCCCAGGTACACTGGCGCATGATTGAACGCCAGGCTTCCAAAACGAAAATTTGCCCTGCCGACAATCGCTGCGTTTTTGCCATGAACCTCGGGGGTTAGCTTCGCCGCACGGCGATAATGCATGCTGTCCCAAAAAACGATGGCCCCGGGATATCCTGTATCCACCAACATTTCTTTGGCAGTTGGCGTTTGCTCCCATGGCATTTTAGAGCGCATACGAATGTGTGGCGCACCGTTCCGCAGGTGAAGTGTATATTTTGTCCGGTATTTGGGGCCCAGGTCTGTTCCTCTACCGAAAAGTCTGATTTCCTTCAGGGCCGGATCCACTTCCACCGTGTAGAGTTCGAATAATTCCTGCCCAATTATCCCATCATAACGAAGCAATAACCGTTGCTTCAGGTTGGATTTGTCGTTGAGCAGCACCAGGTCTTTCAATTGCACCCTTTGGCCGCTCAGGTTCAGAGAGATCGGCTGCAGCTTGACGCCAGACACTTCTTCATCAAGTGCCGGGAAAAGAACCGAGGCACTTTTAGAAGTCGAGGGAATACTTGCAAAAATTTCATCATCAAACAGCACAGAGGTGGACGCGCCAGAATCCAGCAAAACTTTTAACTGCGCACCGTCCATATCCACAGTCAGGCGGATGCGATTATTCTCAAATTCAAATGGGATCGTCGCGATGACATCTTGTCTGGATTGAGCAGTCATACTGCTAGCAAAAATCCAAATTAAAGACGACAAAATGATCAGCAACTTTTTCATACGAATTACAGTGTAGCAGCCTCTTTTTGGAAAGCAAAATTCGCCTGTGTTTCTTCCGGCATTCCCCGCGAACGACACAAATATAAATCAGGGCTTCCGTTTTGGGTTGTTTTTGTGCATTTTGCGCCCCAATTTGACTTCTTTGGCCGCCATGGCGGCAACAGTAGGTAAGCGGTATGCTCAATAAAACATATTCTCCGGCAGACATTGAAACCAAATGGTACGAACACTGGGAAACTTCAGGTGCGTTTGAGTGTGGCAAACGCCCCGATGCAGAACCCTATGTCATTGTCATGCCGCCGCCGAATGTGACCGGCAATTTGCATATGGGGCATGCGCTCGACAACTCGCTGCAGGACGCGCTTGTCCGGTTTGAACGCTTGCGTGGGAAGGATGCTCTTTGGCAACCAGGCACAGACCACGCGGGAATTGCGACCCAAATGGTGGTTGAGCGCCAGATGGCGGAAGAGGGCAGTAACGTTGGCCGCCGCGAAATGGGTCGGGATGCCTTTGTCGAACGTGTATGGGAATGGAAAGAACAATCAGGCGGTGCGATTACGCGCCAGCTCCGCCGGCTGGGCGCGAGCTGTGATTGGTCCCGTGAAGCCTTCACGATGGACGATGAGCGCTCCAAAGCTGTCCTGAAGAAATTTGTGAAATTGTACCGCGACGGCTTGATGTACAAAGACAAGCGGCTGGTGAATTGGGACCCAGCGCTTAAGACGGCCATTTCTGACCTTGAAGTGGAGCAAAAGGAAATTGACGGCAATTTCTGGCATTTCAATTACCCGATCGACGGTGAGGATGGTCGCTTCATAGAAATTGCCACAACGCGCCCTGAAACCATGCTGGGCGATACGGCGATTGCTGTGCACCCAGAAGACGAGCGTTACAAAGACCTTATTGGCAAACATGTCATTCTGCCGATTGTCGGCCGAAAGATCATCATTGTCGGCGACGAACATGCGGACCCTGAGCAAGGCACCGGTGCCCTTAAGGTGACACCAGCTCACGACTTCAACGATTTTGAAATTGGCAAGCGTCACGACCTGCCGATGATCAATGTTTTTGATGAGCACGCGGCCATTAACGAAAACGCGCCGGAAAAATACCGGGGCATGGATCGTTTCGAAGCGCGCAAAACCATTGTTGCTGATATGGAAGACGCCGGACTGCTGGTGAAAATTGTCCCGCACCGGCACATGGTTCCGTTTGGCGACCGCGGCGGCGTTGTGATCGAGCCATGGCTGACTGAACAATGGTATGTTGATGCTGAAACACTTGCAAAACCAGCCATTGAGGCGGTTGAGACGGGGAAAACCCGCTTCATCCCGAAGAACTGGGAAAAGACTTATTTTGAATGGATGCGAAACATCCAGCCGTGGTGTGTGTCGCGTCAGCTGTGGTGGGGGCATCAAATTCCTGCATGGTATGCACCAGATGGCACCGTGTTCGTTGAAGAAACTGAAGAAGAAGCACAGGCCGCAGCAGACGCGCATTTCGGCGAAGCGACAGCGCTGCGCCGTGATGAAGATGTCCTTGACACCTGGTTCTCGTCAGCAATGTGGCCGTATAGCACAATGGGCTGGCCGAATGAGACCGGCGAGCTCGACAAATATTACCCCAATACAACTTTGGTGACCGGATTTGATATCATTTTCTTCTGGGTTGCCCGGATGATGATGTCAGGCATCTATTTCATGGGTGATGTGCCGTTTAAAGACGTTTACATCCACGCTCTAGTGCGTGACGCAAACGGCCAGAAAATGTCCAAATCCAAAGGCAACGTGATTGATCCGCTTGAGTTCGTGGAGAAATACGGCGCAGATGCCCTGAGGTTCACGCTTGTTGCCATGGAAGCACAGGGCCGGGACATCAAGCTGGATGAGCGGCGCGTTGAAGGCTACCGCAACTTCGGCACAAAACTTTGGAACGCCGCCCGTTTCTGCGAGATGAACGGCATTTCTGGCTCAGACGGCGTTCAGCCCGACGCTTCACTCACCATCAATAAATGGATCATGAGTGAGGTAGGCAAGGCGGCTGCGGGCGTGACAACAGCAATGGAAGCTTTCCGGTTTAATGATGCTGCGGATGCGATCTATCACTTTACCTGGGGTACTTTCTGTGACTGGTACGTGGAATTGGTGAAGCCTGTTTTCTGGGGCGATGATGAGGCCGCAAAGCAGGAAACACGTGCGGTTGCAGGCTGGGTTCTCGACCAAATCCTCGTGTTGTTGCACCCCTTCATGCCATTCATCACCGAAGAACTCTGGCATGCAACGCGGGCTGATCGCTCGAGCGATTTGATCTTGGGAAGCTGGCCTGGCGAAATTGCATCCGATGATGCCGCAGCAGATGAAGTAAATTGGGTGATCCGATTTATTTCCGAAATTCGCTCAACTCGCGCCGAAATGAATGTGCCGGCGGGGGCCAAAGCAACTGCGCTAGTGGTGGGTGCCACCGAGCAGACGGTAGCGCGCATCAGCAATTGGCAAGACATGATTGGTCGGCTCGCACGGCTCGAAAAAATCGATGTGGTTGAGAGTGCGGATAGCAAAGGATCAGCCCAGCTGGTCGTCGACGAAGCAACCATTTATCTGCCGCTTGCGGATCTGATGGATGTTGACGCCGAAAAAGCGCGCCTGCAAAAAAATCTGGACAAGCTCAGCAGAGAAGCCGGATCGCTTAAAGGACGTCTTTCCAACGAGAAGTTTCTCGCCAAAGCGCCAGAGCATGTTGTCGCGGAGGCCAAAGAACAGCTTGTCGACCTGGAAGCCCAGTCTGAAAAGTTAAAAGCAGCGCTGGACCGGCTTTCCTAAGGCCAGATAGACCTGACATCATACAGACTGATTTCGCCGCCAGTGTCCGTTTTTGGTCGCTTTTGCACGGAATTGCGGTTTATGATGTCGCCGGTCCATAGGCGGAACCGGGGGGCACATGTTCGATTGGAAAGAAGAATATCACTCGATATGTAACGCGCCAGTTGAGCTGATTGATGTCTCATCTTTGGATAGCGATCACCCTGCAATCCAGTTTAACAAGTATTGGCGGTCGCTGGCTGTATCGCAGACGCCCGACCGCAAGGCATTTAAACCGCAGGATGTTGCTGCTTTGCTGCGTTGGGTAATGATGTTTAGGCAGGTAAAGGAAACGGCGGGGAAAGCATATTTTCTCTACTTGCAGGGCGACTCTGCTTCCGAGCTAACAGGTGGCCTGCTTCAGGGACAGTTTCTGCAAGATTTTACCAGTGATGAATGTTTCGCCTCTCGTTTTGCTATCTTTGAAAAAGTGCTTTCGGAGGGGGTGCCCAGTTTTGCCACCATATCGGTGGGGGCAAAAAAATCCGAGTTTGTTGTGGACATTAGCCTGGGTGCTTTCCCCTTCGTCTGCGATGGCGGTGAGCCAGAAGTTGTAATGGTCCCTTCGCCGAACTCGCTTGAGTTACGCCGTTATCTTTAGCAGTTTCAATCAAATGTAGTGCATTCGCCTTCATCTGTGCTGATCAACGGGTTTTGGTGGGCGTCTTCAACCATTTTGAGCACCCCATTGATACCACCAAACCGTTCCATCCAGGGTTGAGGGTCTGGGGTAAAATGCGTTGAAACAATACGACCTGCTTGCCAGCTTTCTTTTATTGTCTGAAGCTGCAGAGGATCGCCCATGCCATACCAGAAAGGCAGGATCAATGCATCGACGGGCACGGCCGTCACGCCGGCAGTCGCCAATTGTTCTCGGGTTGCGCTGATGTCCCCAGTATGGAAGAAACTCACGCCGTCAACGGTCACCCTATAGCCCACATTTTGCGGCTGATTTGGGCCATGGTCGACATCAAAGGTCTGAACCTCAATGCCAGCATGGGTGAAACTGGACTGCGGACCGTCCTCGATCACAAAAAGCCGGTCTTTTTCCGGTTCAGTAAGAGTATTGGCCTCAAGTGTCGGCAACGCGTCAGCGGGTATTGCATATTTCACGTTGGCGGTTTGGCGCAAATGCCGGATGGTTGCTTTCGGGTCGAAATGATCCCCGTGCCTGTGGGTCGACAAGACAAGGCGCAGATTATCAAAGTCGCCCGTCTGGTTCATCATAGCACCCACCATAGTATCAGAAGGCAGGGCAAAACGGCCGTCGTAATGATCCTCTTGCATCAGTCCATCAATGATAACTGAAGCGGTTTCTCCCTTTATTAGAAAACCCGCGTTCGCGACGTGGCATAAGTCCACGGCGGCGGTAGGCACGGAAAACGCCAGAGCCATCAACCCTGCGACTGAAGTGAGTGTCTTGTTTTTCATAGATCTTCCCCATTGCTGTCGGCCCTATTATGGGACGGGAACTGGCAAGATCGACGCAATTTTGCGTGAATAGCTTTGGTTTGGGGATGAATAGACAGGCCGAGTAATAAAATTTCAAAAAACTATCAAAAAACACACCAAAAATTATCGACATGCAAATAAGGTGTAGGTAAAGTCGGCGCGATTCTCAGGGCCAATACCTGTTTTTAGTTGATGGAGTGTTTTGATGCCTCAATATCGTTCGCGTACCACCACACACGGTCGCAATATGGCCGGAGCGCGTGCTTTGTGGCGCGCCACCGGCATGAAAGATGAGGACTTCCAAAAGCCGATTATTGCTGTGGCAAACAGTTTCACACAGTTCGTGCCGGGACACGTGCATCTAAAAGACATGGGCCAATTGGTTGCACGCGAAATTGAAGCAGCTGGTGGTGTTGCGAAAGAATTCAACACAATTGCCGTAGATGACGGTATCGCGATGGGCCATGACGGCATGCTGTATAGTTTGCCAAGCCGTGAGATCATTGCTGATAGCGTGGAATATATGGCGAATGCACACTGCGCTGATGCATTGGTGTGTATTTCGAATTGCGACAAGATCACGCCCGGTATGCTGATGGCAGCAATGCGCCTGAATATACCGGCAGTATTTGTCTCGGGCGGCCCCATGGAGGCCGGCGAGGACGATTACGGCGATGAGGTGCGCAAGCTGGACCTTGTTGATGCCATGGTCGATGCCGCGGACCCTACTATCTCTGACGAGGATGTGGAACGCATTGAACGCTCGGCTTGTCCGACTTGTGGTTCCTGTAGCGGCATGTTTACGGCGAACAGCATGAACTGTTTGACCGAAGCACTGGGGCTCTCTTTACCAGGTAACGGCACAACGCTTGCGACCCATGCAGACAGAAAAAGCCTGTTTCTGACGGCGGCGCGTTTGATCGTACAAAACGCGCGTCGTTACTATGAAAAAGATGATGAAAGCGTATTACCGCGGTCTGTTGCCAACTTTGCGGCGTACGAAAACGCCATGACGCTTGATATCGCCATGGGGGGTTCAACCAATACCGTTTTGCATCTGCTTGCAGCCGCGATTGAGGGCGAAATTGGCTTTTCGATGGATGATATTGATCGGCTGTCACGGAAAGTGCCGAACCTCTGCAAGTTGGCTCCGGCTACCAACGAGTATCACATTCAGGACGCGCACCGCGCCGGCGGTGTTTATGGCATTTTAGGCGAACTCGACAGGGGGGGGCTGATTAACCGGGATTGTTCTACGGTTCACACCCCGACCATGGGAGAGGCGATTGCGCGCTTTGACGTCAAGGTCAGTGACGATGAGGAGCTGAAACAGTTTTTCCGGGCGGCCCCGGGCGGTGTGCCAACACAAACAGCTTTCAGTCAGGCGAAAAGGTATAAAGACCTGGACCTTGACCGAGAAGAAGGCTGTATCCGTTCAAAAGAGCATGCCTACAGCCAGGAAGGCGGCTTGGCAGTTTTGTTTGGCAACATTGCTGAAGAGGGCTGCATTGTGAAAACCGCGGGTGTGGACGAAAGCATTTGGAAGTTTACAGGCCGCGCCCGCGTTTTTGAAAGCCAGGACGCCGCAGTGACCGCTATATTAGGTGGCGATATCGTCGCCGGCGATGTGGTTGTTATTCGGTATGAGGGTCCGCGTGGTGGTCCTGGTATGCAGGAAATGCTGTATCCAACAAGTTATCTGAAATCTATGGGACTGGGGAAAGATTGTGCGCTGATCACAGATGGCCGTTTCTCAGGCGGCACCAGCGGGCTGTCTATCGGTCATGCCAGCCCTGAAGCTGCCGAGGGTGGCGGTATCGCCCTTGTTGAAGAGGGTGATATGATCGACATTGATATACCCAGTCGATCAATAAATGTAAGAATTGATGTATCTACCATGGAGCAACGTCGCGTAAAAGAGGCGCAAAGAGGTGCAAAAGCCTGGACGCCCGTGGCGGAAAGGCCGCGCAAGGTGACTAAGGCGCTGAAAGCCTATGCAGCCATGACAACGTCTGCGAGCAAAGGAGCCGTGCGCCAGCTTCCTGGAGAGTGAGTTATATGTTTCGAGTAGCTTCTTTGGACGAGCGCAACCGTTTGTTTGAAATTTGGCACGACGCGGTTAAAGCAACGCATCATTTTTTGGACGATGCCGCTTTCAATGAAATTGCTGAATTGGTGCGCGACAAATACCTGCCAAGCAAAGATTTTCTGGTGTTTGTGGACGCTGCGGACATGCCGTTGGGCTTCATGGGCACCAACGCTGGTGAAGTTGAAAGCCTGTTCATTGACCCAAACCATTTTGGTAAAGGAGTTGGTAAAGCCTTTATCAATCACATGAAAAGTCACCATGCTGAAGTGCGGCTGGAGGTGAATGAGCAAAACCAGCAAGCGGTTGGTTTTTACGAGGCTTGCGGTTTTGAAACTGTTCGCCGCGATCCGACCGATGATCATGGAAGGCCGTTTCCCATCCTACATATGGTTTGGCGTCGGCCGACGGAATAAGCCCCCTCAAGAACTGGGACTTGCATTTCTGGCGCTGGGCATTAGCGTCATTTGGTCAATATTCTCATTGGGGGCATTATGGACCAGAAATTTCCAGTCGTTGACATTGCACTGCAGTCAGCCAAACAAGTGTTTGGTTTCAAAGTTGGTATAGGGCTGACACTTGCATTTTTCGTGATAACTGCGGGGCTTTTCTTTGCTCTGTTCTGGCAGATCAGCGGCGGAGATATGTCCGTGCTGCAGGCGATGGCGGGCGGCGATTTTAGCGGCATGCCTGACGAGGCGCCTTCAGGTATTGTGCCATTGTTCTTTCTGATATTTGTCGTGTTTCTGGTTGGCTATGCCTGGGTGTTTAACCTGTGGATTCGCTTTGGCGCACTGGGTGCGGAAGGGGCGCTACGTCAAGGTGCGGGAAAGAGCATCAGCTCCGCTTTTGTGACAGCAATCAAACTGGTTTTGATCGGTATTTTGTTGGCAGTTGTGGCAGGGATTGCGATGCTTGTACTTGTGCTGGTCGGCGTTTTCAGCCTCGAAGACGCGGCGCAGGCAATAAAGCCAAGTCTCATTGAAGCTTTGGTGACCAACTTCGTCTTACTGGCAGTGATCAGCAGCGTTTATGCTGTATTTTCAAGTAACCTCACGCAAACCGCGCTCGGCAGTGACAAAGAAGAAGTGGGTCCACCGCATGTATTTGAATTTGGCCAGGTGCTGTTTTTGCTGAACGCAGTTATTCTTTTACCGCTGGTCTTTCTGGAGCTTTTTGCCAGTGGTGTCCTTGCCCAAATCTATAATTTTGTTGGCTCAGCCTGGTTGACAGCTGCGGTGCCGCTGGCCCATGGGCTTCGGTATGATTGGCAAAGGCAAACCTTTGCAGGCGAAACAGCCGAACAACAGATGTTTGGAACAGACGAAGAATAACCTGAGAAATCTGTAAAATTTTAGATTAAGCCGAGCTTATTGTTCGGCTTTTTTTTATCAAATGCTGGCAATCTGGTTCTGAAAAACACAGGTGGCAGCCGTGAATATTATCAAATCAATTGCTTTAGCAGCCCTTCTCGCTGGTGGCACAAAAGCAGACGATACATCGTTGGACTTTGGCAGTTTGCTTGGGCAAACGCCCTATGAAAGCCCCAGTTGCACAGGGGCCGACTATCATGAACTGGATTTCATGCATGGCATTTGGGACATGAAGGTCCTGCTGGATGGCAAATGGGTTGCGGGCGGTTTTTCTGTGCATCGCCCCGCACTTGGTGGCTGCGCGTCTTTCGAAGTTGTTTCCTATGAAAACTGGGGCGAATTTTACCGCCCCCTGACGGGCCGCGCCGGTGTTGGCGCATTTGCCATAAATACCTATGACCCAAAACAGCGTAACTGGCGCCAGGTATGGGTCGATGATATGGGCACCGTGGTCGCCAATTTCCGCGGCAAGAAGTTTAAGGATGGCATCAGGTTTGTCGGGCAGGCGCCCAGGGATGATGGCTCAGAGCTTCAGCGTTTTGAATGGAAAATACGCGGTGATGGTCTGCGTGAGTTCATATACGAGCAATCAACGGATGGCGGTCAAAAATGGACCCGGCTCGCAACTGTGCAGATGGTCGCGCGCCGGAGCACTAGCCGTTAGCTGCTCAAGACCAATTTAGGCTGCCAACTCTACCCATACAGGCGTGTGGTCACTTGGCTTTTCTTTACCGCGTGGAACGCGGTCCACTTGACAATCTTCAAGTATATCTGCGGCTTGCGGCGACAAAAGCAGATGGTCGATGCGAATGCCGTGATCCTTTTGCCATGCCCCGCGTTGGAAATCCCAATAGCTATAGGCAGGGCCATGCGGCTTAATTTGGCGCAGGGCATCGGTGTAGCCAAGGTTCAAAATCGCACGCAGCCAACCACGGCTTTCCGGCTGGGTGAGGGCATCTTCAACCCAGGCGGCAGGGTTGTGGCAATCTTCGTCTGCCGGAATGACGTTATAGTCGCCAGCGAGTACCACAGGTACTTCACCTTCAAGCAGCACGCTCGCCCGCGCTTGAAGTCGTTCCATCCAAGCCAGTTTATAGTCAAACTTTGGCCCCGGACGGGGATTTCCATTTGGCAGATAGATTGTGGCGATGCGCACACCCTTAATGGTGGCTTCCATGTAGCGTGCTTGTTCGTCTTCGTCTGCATCGCCGCCGTCAAGGCCTGGCAGGCGGCGCATTACGTCTTCAATCGGGTATTTGGAAATAAACGCCACACCATTAAAGGATTTTTGTCCATGAGTTTCCACATGCCAGCCGCGCTCTTCGAACTCCAGGCGTGGGAAATTTTCGTCGATGCTTTTGATTTCCTGAAGACAGGCCACGTCCGGTCCAAACTCGTCAAGCCATTCCAATAGTCTCGGCAGGCGGGCTTTGACGCCGTTGATGTTGAAGGTGGCAATTTTCATGAAGAGCTCCTGCTGGCGGCACAAAAAAACGCCCCAGCAGAATAGGGGCGCGTCATCGAATGTCTAGGGGTGTTGTTGGCTAAATCGCGAAGGAAGCGCCGCAACCGCATGAAGAGCTGGCATTCGGGTTCACAACCTGGAATGAGGCGCCAACCAGGTCCTCAACAAAGTCAACTTCAGAGCCCATTAGATAGAGGATGGACATTCCGTCCACCAGCATGGTGACCCCGTCTCGGGTAACGACAATATCATCGTCCTTTTGTTCTTCGTCAAAGTCAAAGCCGTATTGGAAGCCACTGCAACCGCCACCAGATACTGAAAGGCGCAGCTTCAGGTCGGGGTTGCCCTGTTGCGCAATCAATGCAGAAACACGCGCCGCTGCTTTAGCACTCAGGCCCACCGGGGGCGCTTGCTCAGTTGTTTGACCAGATGCCATGCTCTTAACTCTTTCTGCACCCAAAGTTACACCCTGTTGGGCTCAAGCTCTTATTTAGGGTGTGGCGCCACAAACGTCAATCGCGCTACCGCCATATTTTCTGCAGCTTTCGTCATTTTTCCTTGCTTGATGATCAAAAAGAATTGCTCTGCAAATAGGCTGACGATAGGGTGCGGAAACGCGTTTATTTTCTGCGCTCACGTCAATTATTTATCCTGCCGGTCGGAGATCACTATGTCAGACAGTTTGCCCCAATATGAGGATACCCTTGCACCATATGCATGCAAGCCCTCTGACAGTAAGGGCCGACTGGTGCCAGAACCAGAGACCGCTTCCAGAAGTTGTTACCAGCGTGATCGGGACCGGGTCATCCACTCGTCCAGTTTTCGGCGGCTGAAGCATAAAACGCAGGTGTTTGTTTATCATGAAGGCGACCATTTCCGAACACGCCTAACGCACTCGCTGGAAGTGTCGCAGATTGCCCGGTCTATTTGTCGTTCCATGCATTTAAATGAGGACCTGGGAGAAGTACTGGCTTTGGCGCATGATCTGGGCCACCCTCCATTCGGGCATATTGGTGAGATTGTGCTCAATGAATGCATGCAGAACTATGAAGGATTTGACCACAACGCGCAGGCGCTGCGGCTCCTGACCCGGCTCGAAAGCCGTTACGCGTCCTTTGGAGGGCTGAACCTGACGTGGGAAACGCTCGAGGGGCTTGCGAAACACAACGGCCCGCTGGTCGACAAGGAAATTGATCCCAAAAATCCGCCAGAAAGCCTGCCTTTTGGCATTCGGGACTATTTGCCAGAGCATGACCTGATGCTGCATACCTATGCAAGTGCAGAAGCTCAAATAGCTGCACTGGCAGATGATATTGCCTACTCAAGCCATGATTTGGACGATGGCCTGAGAGCAGGGCTTTTTGAGCTTGATGAATTGAAGCAAATACCTGTGGTGGCGCAGCTAATTGACGAGGTGTTGCTGACGTATCCGGGTGCAGCCCGCGATATCCTGATCCACGAGCTTGTGCGACGACTGATCAACCGAATGGTTGCCGACGTGATGGTCGAAAGCGGCCGACGATTAAGGGAACTTGACCCACAATCAGTGGATGACATTCGCAATGCCGGTCAGCCGGTGATTGCGTTTGGACGAAATATTGCTGCTGCTGTGCTGGAGCTTAAAGCCTTTTTGCACGAGCGCATGTACCGCCACTATCTGGTGAACCGTATGGGCAGTAAAGCCAAGCGCGTGTTGCACGATCTGTTTGAGCTTTATGTTTCGGAGCCAGAATGTTTGCCGACCGACTGGAACAGGAAGGTGGGCGACGCAGATGCCGCAGAAACGGCACGCATTGTGGCTGACTTTATTGCTGGCATGACGGACCGTTTTGCGTTCCGCGAACATGCCAAATTATTTGATCTGTCTGACGTTTCCATTTAAAGGCGTCCTGACAGACAGGAAAGACTGAAATCATGAACGTGTTTACCCACTTTCGGGGCGTTATTGAAGCCGCGCTGGACGGCCTATCTGCATCTGGTGACCTGCCAGATGGCCTCGACTATAAAAACCTGACCGTTGAACCGCCGCGGGACGCCAGCCACGGTGACCTGGCAACCAATGCGGCTATGGTGCTTGCCAAGCAGGCCAAATCCAACCCGCGCGCAATTGCCGGCCTTCTGGCGCCAGCACTCGAAGCCAACGCTGATATTGCTTCGGTTGAAATTGCAGGGCCAGGTTTCATCAATATGCGTCTGTCGCCATCTTTTTGGCAAAACCAGATAAGCACCATTCTGGGCGCAGGCCTTGGCTATGGTGACAGCTCTGTCGGTGCCAAAGAAAAAGTCAACGTAGAATATGTTTCTGCGAACCCCACCGGCCCGCTGCATGTGGGGCACACGCGGGGAGCGGTATTTGGGGACGCGCTCGCTAACCTTCTCTCCAAGGCTGGCTTCGACGTTTGCAAAGAGTATTTGATCAATGACGCTGGCGGCCAGATCGATACGCTCGCACAGTCGGCTTACCTGCGGTACCGTGAGGCACACGGTGAAGACATTGGCCAGATCCCTGAAGGTCTTTATCCCGGGGACTATCTTGTGCCCGTCGGCCAAATGCTCAAAGAAAAATACGGCGACAAATGGCTGGATGCCGACGAAAGCGCCTGGCTTCAGACCATCCGGCTTGAAGCCACTGATGCCATGATGGACCTCATTCGAGCCGACCTCGAGACCCTCGGCATTGAGCAGGAAGTGTTCTTTTCCGAGCGCACGCTTCATGAAACCAACCGGATTGACGAAGCGATTGAAGACCTGCGGGGCCGTGGGTTTATCTATCGCGGTGTTCTGGAGCCACCCAAAGGTAAAAAGCCTGATGATTGGGAAGCGCGTGAGCAAACCCTGTTCAAAGCAACAGAACTGGGCGAAGAAAAAGACCATGCGCTGCAAAAAGCGAATGGCGACTACACCTATTTTGCCGCCGACATTGCTTACCACTTCGATAAATATCAACGTGGTTTCCACAGCATGATTGACGTGTGGGGTGCAGATCACGCCGGCCATGTGAAGCGCACACAGAACGCGGTGAAAGCGCTCGCAGATGACGCGCATTTGGACGTGAAAATCTGCCAGCTGGTTCGCCTCTTCAAGGACGGTGAGCCGTTCAAAATGTCAAAACGGGCTGGCAACTTCATCACGCTGCGGGATGTGGTGGACGAAGTTGGCCGTGATGTGACGCGCTTTATCATGCTAACGCGCAAGAACGATGCGCCGCTTGATTTTGATTTTGGCAAGGTAACTGAGCAGTCCAAAGACAATCCTGTGTTTTACGTGCAGTATGCCCATGCGCGTATCTTTTCGGTGTTAAACAACCGTGCCAAAGAAATGTACCCTGAGTTGAACATCAGTGATGAAGCGCTACAGGAAGCGGATCTGTCCATACTCTCTGACGAATCAGAAATTGCGCTTATTCAGCAATGCTGTGCCTTTCCGCGTATTATCGAAGCGGCAGCCGAAGCGCACGAACCGCATCGGATTGCATTTTTCCTCTATGATCTCGCGTCAGAGTTTCATAGTCTGTGGAACAAGGGGAACGAAAAGGCCAACTTGCGTTTCGTGATTGAAGGGGATGAAGCCGCCACGAAAGCGCGCCTTGCTATGATACGGGCAGTGGCTAGCGTCATTGCCAGTGGTCTTTCTGTCCTCGGTG
Source organism: Kordiimonadaceae bacterium (assembly GCA_017640725.1). Taxonomy (GTDB): domain Bacteria; phylum Pseudomonadota; class Alphaproteobacteria; order Sphingomonadales; family Kordiimonadaceae; genus Kordiimonas. Next base: position 193,052 of record JAEPQB010000004.1, read on the forward strand.
TAACACCGGTGGAGGAAATGCGCTAAATGTCGGACAGCGACAATAATGACCTGAACAAAGATGTGCCACCCTGGTTGCAGCCAGTGCCTGAGACCGAAGAAGAGGGTGGTGTGCTTTCGGGTGGGCGCGCCCGCATTGCCATGGTTGTTGGTGCGCTTGCCGTTGTTGCTGTTTTTGCTGCTGCAATAGCGTTCTTGTATCCTACTTCAGACGAAGAAGCGCCACGCCATATCGCGGCTGATAGCAACCCAATTCGGGAGCGGCCTGAAGAAGCAGGCGGCATGCAGGTCGACCATCAAGACAAAGCGGTTTTGGAAATTGGTGACGGTGCGCCAGCGACCAGCAGTGTTCAGATTGGTGCACAACCAGAGCAACCAGTGTCTGAAATTCCTGATTTGCCAGAAGCGTCAGTGGCAGATGACGTGGAAGACAAAATTGGTGATTTGGCAGAAGCTGCCCTTGAGGAAGAGGCGCCAGCGCCGGCACCACAAGATGCAGAGCCTGCTGAGACAACACCTAATGTAACTGATTCTGATGAAGCGCCATCGGTTCCGGAAGGCACTTATGCCGTTCAGTTGGGTGCTTATGGATCGGAAGCATCTGCCCAAACCGCATGGCGTGCTGTGCGTGGCAGGTTTTTGGGCGAACTTGGCGAGTTAAGCCCGATTTATGTGCCTGTGGAAAGCGGCGATCGCACGCTTTATCGCTTGCGAGTAGGCATGTTGCCGGATCGCGCCGCCGCGGATGCTGTATGCATCGCTTTGCGGGCCCAGCAACAGGCGTGTTTTGTCGTAAACCCCTAGGCCAACTCATGAAACCCATCATTTTTGGCTGTTTGGGCCCGACTTTGTCAGACCATGAGCGCGCGGTTTTTGCAAAGCATCAGCCTGCGGGATTTATTCTTTTTTCTCGGAACATTCAGACTCCAGATCAGGTGAGCGAGCTCACCCAGTCTCTTCGAGCGTCCGTCGGTCGAGATGATGTTTTAATCGGGATTGACCAAGAAGGCGGACGTGTGCAGCGCATGACCGAACCGCATTGGCGCAAGTACCCGCCGATGAAACTGTTTGGAGACTGCGCGCGTTTCGACATAGTTCGGGCGGAAACTGCGCTGGAGGCAACGGTGCGCCTTATGTCAGACGACCTGCGCCGGGTGGGCATCAATATGAATTGCGCTCCGGTTCTGGATCTGCCCATTGAGGGAAGCGATGATATCATTGGGGACCGTGCGTTTTCAGAAGATCTGCGCATTGTACGTGAACTAGGGCGCGTGGTGCTCTACAGCATGCCGTCATATGGTGTTCTGCCTGTGATTAAACACATGCCCGGGCATGGTCGGGCGCTCGTGGACAGCCATCTTGAATTGCCACATGTAAAAACCCCTTATCAAAAACTGGTTGAGACGGACTTTTGTCCGTTCCGCAAATTAAGGCATGCGCCGCTGGCCATGTCAGCTCATATTGTTTTTGAGTCTGTCGACCCTGACCGGCCCGCAACTTTGTCACCAAAGGTTATTCAGCAGGTAATTCGCCATGAAATTGGGTTTGAGGGCCTCCTGATGACGGATGACCTGTCAATGAAGGCGCTGAGCGGCGGGTTTTCTGAGCGGGCCGACGCCGCGCTGCGGGCAGGGTGTGATCTGTTGTTGCATTGCAATGGGGATATGAGCGAAATGAAGGCGATCGCTGAGGCGGTGCCAGAGGCGAGCGACATTTTACAGCGTACCATCGAAGAACGTGTGCGCCAGGTCCACATCAAAAACCCTCGTGACCGTCAGGAATTGGAACATGATTTCACCGTGCAAATGCAGCGGCTCAAGGAAAAAACAGAGGAAGCAGACTATTGGAACTCCTAGCTGGTAAAATGTATCAGGTCAGCATCATGGCGCTGCCCTTTCTGCTTGCTGTGACATGGCGTGAGGCGCTGCGTGGGTATATTGCACACAGGATGGGTGACTGGAGCGTGGCGCAGAGCGGAAGGCTTTCTGCCAACCCACTAAATCACGCGGACCCGGTCTGGACGGGTCTAGTACCTGTTGTGGCATTTGTTGTCTTGAATTTTCCAATTCTTCTTGGGCAGGCAAAACCCATAGATATCCGACCAACGAACTTTAAGGATATCAACAAAGGCATTTTGTATGTCGCGATTGCTGGCCCGGTTGCATTATTTCTGATGGCTATTTTGTGGGCCTACATACTTCGCTTCGGTGTTGGGTTTGGCCTCACTCAGCAAGATTGGGTGTATCAGATGTCAATTGCGGGTCTGCAGCTTTCTTGCATTTTCATGGTGATTGGCTTGTTGCCAATTCCAGGGCTCGATGGCGGAAAAATACTGGAGTATTTCCTGCCCCCTGATATTGCTCAAAGCTTCCGTGCTGTAGAACCTTATGGGTTTTTCATTGTTATCGGGATATTTATATTTGCTCAGCAAATCATCATCGGGCCAGCTTCGTTCATAATCGGGCTGGTGGCCGTACTGGTTGGGGTCTAAAGTGGCGTGATGGAATTCGAGGAAGATATAGAAGCACCGGTGAGCGCACCAGCTGGAGACCAGCTTGTGCTGCAGATTGATGGCTTTGAAGGCCCGCTCGATGTGCTTCTCACACTCGCGCGCGCTCAGAAAGTTGATCTGGCGCAGATTTCCATCCTTCAGCTTGTTGAACAGTATTTGGAGTTTGTCGCAGAGGCGCGGCGCATCAAACTTGAACTGGCGGCAGACTATCTTGTGATGGCGGCCTGGCTTGCCTACCTGAAATCACGGCTGCTTCTTCCCAAAGAAGATGATGACGAAGAACCGTCAGCGGAAGAAATGGCTTTCAGGCTTCAACTCCGATTGCAGCGGCTTGAGGCCATGCGCGAGGCGGGCGCCCGCATCATGGCGCGGGACCGCATGGGGCGCGATGTTTTCCGGCGGGGCAGGCCTGAGGGACTAAAGCTTCTGAAGCGGGGCAGTTACGATGTGACGCTTTACGAGCTTTTGAAAGCCTATGCAGAAAACAGGCAGAAGTTTTCGATCACGGAAATTCGCATTGAGCGGCGGCCGGTTTATTCGCTTGAAGATGCCCTGGAGCGCCTAAACGGGATGATTGGAGAGGCATTCAACTGGTCCCAGCTTGCAGAATTTTTACCATCGGATATGAAAGACAAGCGGCTTCGCAAATCGGCGCTTGCCAGTATGTTTGCAGCCAGCCTTGAACTGGCGCGCCAAGGCAGTGCCGATCTTCGTCAAATGGAAACCTTTGGACCGATTTACCTTCGGCAAAAACAAGAATAATGGTAGGTGAAGGCCAAGTTATGACAGACGATCAACATATTGAAGAACTGGACACTTCTGAAGAAGACGTGGCGCCTGTGGCAATGGATGACACGCTCGCGCACAAGCGAATGGTCGAGGCAATTTTGTTCGCGAGTGAAACGCCGCTTTCGATCGATGACATTGCAGAGCGTGTGCCGGAAGGCGTTGATATTGCTGCCCATATTGAAGCGCTGATCGAGGAGTATGAGACGCGCGGTGTCAATCTGGTACGCCTCGCTGGCAAACATATGTTTCGCACGGCGGAAGACCTTTCCTTTCTGCTGCGCCGGGAAGTGGACGAACCGCGCAAGCTCTCTCGCGCAGCCGTAGAGACCCTCTCGATTATTGCATATCACCAGCCTGTGACCCGCGCCGAGATTGAAGAAGTGCGGGGGGTCACCATATCCAAAGGTACGCTGGATGTTTTGATGGAAGCCGGTTGGGTGCGCATGGTTGGCCGCAAACGAACGCCTGGCAGGCCAGTGACATACGGCACGACGGAGGATTTTCTGGTGCATTTCGGCATTGAAAGCATCAAGGATCTGCCTGGCCTTCAGGAGCTGAAAGCTGCAGGGTTGCTTGATAGTGTGGACGTTGCTCTGGACAAATTGGGTGGTATTCCAACACCAGGGGAAGCAGACGACGACGATGGCCAGATCGACCTTGAAGAAGCCATTGCCGATAGCGAGCGAGACGACGGCATGGATACGGCATTCGCGGAACCGGCCAATGATGTTGAAGACGAAGGCGAAGACTAAACTGATTTTAGCCATGCAAACATGGTGATAACACGTTATAAATTAAAGAATATTCCTATTGGAGAGTTTGGATGTTTCCTGGTTGGTTACAAATTGCACTGGTTGCGTTGCTGATTATTCTGCTGTTTGGTCGCGGCAAAATCTCTGACCTCATGGGTGATGTCGCCAAAGGTATCACCAGCTTCCGCAAGGGCCTGAAGGAAGCGCCTGAAGAGGAAGCTGCTGAGCCAAAGCCTGTTGCTGACAGCCGCGTGATCGACAGCGAGCCGGTGAAAGTCGACGAAAAAGACAAAGCGGACGCTTAAGGCGAAATTCACGAAGTTTTTGATTTTGTAGCGCTTTTTTCTCGGAGCAACCTGCATGCTTGATATTGGTGCCATGGAACTCTTTGTGGTGGCGATCCTCGCGCTTGTCGTAGTGGGCCCCAAAGAGCTGCCCAAATTGCTGCGCACTGTTGGCGGCTTCATGCGCAAGGTGCGCGAAATGGCAGCCGAGTTTCGCTCAGGTGTTGAAGATCTGGCAGCTGAAGTCGAGCGGGAAGTTGATCCCTTCTCTGATCTCAGAAAAGAAGAGGGGCTCCGCCCCGGCATGAGCCCTGAGGAAATCACCGAGCACATTCTGGCGAATAAAGAACGCGAAGCGATTGAAAATATTGGGGCAGACGAAGAAAGTGACGACGCGGGACCAAAAACTAACGAAAAATCATCAAAAAGTGACGAAAACGGACCAAAAGCAAGCACTGCAGAGGGTAATCAGTCATGATGGACCCAAAATCACTCGGTGCAGCTGAAAATCCACCCGATATCATCGATGATGATGACGATATCGAAGCGAGCCGGGCACCGCTTCTCGATCACCTGACAGAATTGCGGGCACGGCTCATTAAAGTGATCATCGGCATGATGCTCGCGTTTGTGGTGGGGCTCATTTTCGCCGACCAGATTTTTAATATCCTTGCAAAACCCTACATGGATGCGCAGGCGGAGGGTGAAAGCCGCCGCATGATCTTCACGGCGCTCACGGAAGGCTTTTTTGTGAACCTGAAGGTGGCACTTTATGCGGCGTTCATTGTCACCTTTCCGCTTCTGGCGACCCAAATCTGGAAATTTGTGGCGCCGGGTCTGTACCGAAATGAAAAACGCGCTTTTTTGCCGTTTCTTCTGGCGACGCCAATCCTGTTCGGCCTCGGCGCGTCGCTTGCCTATTTTGTTGTGATCCCCTGGGCGTGGGAATTTCTGCTGAGTTTCGAACAGTCAGGCAGCATCGGCGCGGTTGAAATTAGCGCCGAAGCAAAGGTGAGCGAATATCTTTCGCTCGTTATGCAAATGATCTTCGGCTTTGGTGTGGCTTTCCTTCTGCCGGTTGCGCTGACATTAATGGGGCGCGCCGGGATCGTGACCGCCCAGGGCCTCAGGGACAAGCGCCGGTACATGATCGTGGGCACCTTCCTGGCGGCCGCTTTCCTGACGCCGCCAGATCCCATCAGCCAGATCGCCCTTGGCATTCCCATACTGCTGCTGTATGAGCTTTCCATCCTGCTTATCGCGATGACCGAAAAGAAACGCGCAAAAGAGCAGGAAGAACAAGAAAATAGCTGAAGCTCGAGGCCCTAAACCTCCGCAATCTCTGGATTTAAGCCATGTTTGACCTGAAGTTCATCCGTGAAAACCCTGACGCATTTGATGCTGCCCTTGCCCGCCGCGGCGAAGAAGCACAGTCCGCGTCGATTTTGTCGATGGATGAAGAGCACCGTGCAATCCTGACAGAGGCACAAAACGCGCAGGCGCGGCGCAACGAGGCGTCCAAAATGATTGGCCGCGCCAAAGGGCAGGGCAACGAGGAAGAAGCCCAGGCGCTGATGGCGGAAGTCTCTGAGCTTAAAGGTAAAATCGCTGAGCTTGAAGAGCAAGAACGCACAGTGGGCGAGAAGCTCAACACCCTGCTCATGAGCCTGCCAAACGCGGTGTACGACGATGTGCCAGAGGGCGACGATGAAGACGCGAACGAAGAAGTGCGCACCTGGGGCACCCCGCGTCAGTTCAATTTTGAGCCGAAAGAGCACTATGATCTTGGTGAAACCCTGGATGGTATGGATTTCGAGCGTGCAGCCAAACTCTCCGGCTCACGGTTTGTCATCCTGAAGGGCGCTATAGCGCGGCTGGAGCGCGCCATCGGTCAATTCATGATCGACCTGCACACCGGCGAACATGGCTATACAGAGGTCTGGACACCGGCCTTGGTGCGCGAAAGCGCATTGTTGGGCACTGGACAGCTACCGAAGTTTGGTGACGATGCCTTCACAACAGACACGGGCCATTGGCTTATCCCAACGTCAGAAGTTACACTCACTAACATCCATTCCGGCGAAATTCTGGATGAAGCTGAGCTACCAATCCGCATGACAGCGCACAGCCAATGCTTCCGCTCTGAAGCCGGTTCAGCGGGCCGCGATACGCGTGGCATGATCCGCCAACACCAGTTTGAAAAAGTGGAGATGGTGTCTGTCACTACTCCAGAGCAGTCAGACGATGAGCTTGAGCGCATGACGGGTTGCGCCGAGGAAGTGCTGAAGCGCCTCGAGCTGCCGTACCGCCTCGTGAAGCTTTGCACCGGTGACATCGGCTTTGGCGCCCGCCGCACCTATGACATCGAGGTTTGGCTGCCGGGGCAGGGCAAATACCGTGAAATTTCAAGCTGTTCCACCTGCGGCGACTTCCAGGCGCGCCGCATGAAAATGCGCTGCCGGCCAAAAGGCGAGAAGCAAACACGTTTTGTGCACACACTTAATGGGTCTGGCCTTGCAGTGGGCCGCACGCTTATTGCCGTGATGGAAAATTATCAGGAAGCCGACGGCAGCATCCGAGTGCCTGAGGCGCTGAAGCCTTACATGGGCGGTATTGAAGTCATTGGGGGCGAAGCATGAGCATTTCCGCAAAACGCATCCTGATCTCCAACGACGATGGCATCAACGCGCCGGGCATCAAAATTCTAGAAAAAGTCGCGCGTCAATTTTCAGACGACGTGTGGGTTGTGGCACCGGAAAGCGAGCAATCTGGCGCGGGGCACTCGCTCACCCTCACGCGCCCCCTGCGCATCCGCAAACTTGAGGAGAAGCGCTGGGCCGTTGACGGTACGCCAACAGACTGTGTGATGCTGGCTGTCAATCATATTATGGCGGACAACCTGCCAACCCTGATCATCTCGGGCGTAAACCGGGGCGGCAATCTGGCGGAAGATGTCACCTATTCAGGCACAGTGTCTGTCGCGATGGAAGGCACGCTCTGTAAAGTGCCATCGATTGCTTTCAGCCAGTGTATTCGTCCGCCTGCCCGCACCAAGTGGGATACAGCTGAAAAATATGCGCCAGAAGTGCTTAAGCTGTTGCTGGAAACCGGCTGGCCTGAAAATGTGCTGATGAATGTGAATTTCCCGGCGTTTGAGGCAGACGAGATCGAAGGCATCCGAGTGACCGAGCAAGGTCGCCGCGAAATGTTGGGCAACAACATCGAAGAACGCACAGACCCGCGTGGGTTCCGCTATTATTGGTTTGGTCTGGGCCGCGAAGTTGGTGTGCCAGGCCATGAAACTGACCTGAAGTCTGTGCGCGAGAAATATATTTCCGTGACACCACTGCACCTCGACCTGACGCACCATGAAACCACCCGTGCCATCGCCGGGAAGGTTGCAAAAACTTTCAATAAATAAGGGCGTTGGAGCTAGCGCTTACGGACAAGGCCCTTGCCTGGCTCGTTATGCGGGTCATATCACATGACAGTCTCAACGCATTGGGGAGCCTGCCATGACTGTTAGCTACACGATTGACGATTCTGTCGCCATCATCACCATTGAGCGCCCGGAGCGCCGCAACGCTGTTGATAAGGCAACAGCAGACGCCCTTTTGGCGGCGTTCGAGCGTTTTGATGCTGACTCAGATGCGTCCGTCGCCATTCTCCAGGGTAAAGGCGGATACTTCTGCGCGGGTGCTGACCTAAAGGCAGTTGCGGTCGAGGACGGTAACCGGGTCGCAGAAGAGGGCGACGGCCCAATGGGGCCCACCCGCATGCAGCTCTCGAAACCCGTGATCGCTGCCATTGAAGGGCACGCTGTTGCCGGCGGCATGGAACTCGCGCTCTGGTGTGATTTGAGGGTAGTGGCCGAAGACGCGGTGTTCGGCATCTTCTGTCGCCGCTTTGGTGTGCCGCTTGTGGACTTGGGCACCGTTCGGCTGCCCCGTCTGATTGGTCAGTCCCGTGCGATGGATCTGATATTGACCGGCAGACCCGTTGAGGCGGAAGAAGCGCTCCAGATCGGGCTCGCGAACCGGGTTGTGCCACCAGGGCAGGCGCTAGAAGGCGCAAAAACCCTCGCACGGCAAATCGCCGGTTTCCCGCAGAGGTGCATGCGCAATGATCGTCAGTCGGTGCTGGAGCAATGGAGCCTGAACTGGGAAGAGGCGACCAGGTTTGAAACCCGATTGGGGCTGGAAACCATCAACAGCGGCGAAACCCAAGCCGGCGCACAGCGCTTCAAGAACGGAATTGGGCGCCACGGCGCCTTTAATAGTTCGTGAGGGGGTGATGCAAGCGTTCCGATGTTAACAAAGGCACAAGAAGACGAGTTTGACACTTGGGGCGTGTTGAAAGTGCGGTCACTGCTGTCTGCGCAATCAATTTCGCGCGCTCGCATGTCGGTGCTTAATCGATTTGAGACCCTTGGACTTGCCAAAAACGGTGAGTGGCAGCTTGACCATAAGGCCCGTTTTCAATGGCCAGACAAGGGGTACAAAGCAAAGGATATAGGTAACAAAAACGAAGACGTTGAACGTCTGCTTGATGATCCTGCAGTTAAGCCTCTCGCAAATGCTCTGTTGAACAACGCCAAATTGGACACTGAGTTTTTCAAACGGCCCCAAATTCTGGTGTCTTTGCCCAATGAAGGGCAGTGGTTTATGCCGCACAATGGATGGCATGTGGATGTTCCGCGCCTTTCGACCGGACAGTGCCCGGGTGTACAGATTTTCATTTTGCTAAGTGAGCTTGAGCCAAAAGGGGGTGGAACCCTGGCAATCGCCGGATCACACCGCCTGCTGAACAAAGATGGTTTTATTCGAAGTCGCGATGTTGTGAGGCGTGTACGAAGTAAAGCCCCGTTGCAACGCTTCATGTCAAAGCCTCGATCGGCCATCAATTGGTTTGACGCCGCGGAGAAAACCAATAAACCAGCTAGCTTGAAGGTTGTTGAATTAACTGGCTCGCCCGGTGATGCCTATTTCATTGATCTGCGAACACTGCATAGTGCGGCACCCAACACCAGCCTTGAACCACGAATGATGGCGACCCACCGCTTTCTTCGAATTGACGCAGCTGCCGAAATGGCCGCCGTGTAACAGACTAACGTTACGCTCATTTGAATTCTGGTATTTTCAGGGGTAAGCTGTTGCGTGTGGGGGCACAACGAATTTTTGGGCGGGAGAAATTCAGTGAAATTCCAGCTTTTTGCAAAATCAGTTGCGGCGGCGTCAGTGCTTATGATTGCGGCATGTTCTGGTGCAGATACTGAGCAATCAGAGGCAGGCCTGGTCGCGCCAGACCTGATTGTCATCAACGCTGACGCCTATACGAGCGATCCCGGCGCACCGCGCGTGGAAGCTTTTGCTGTTACTGATCGCAAATTCAGTGCAATCGGAAGCACAGCCGAGATCAGCTCACTGGCTGGCGAAAATACACGGGTGATTGATGCCGCGGGGCGCTCGGTCACGCCCGGTTTTATTGATGCGCACTCGCACGTCAATGGCAACTCGCCGTATGTTGCCGGTGTTGACCTTGCCTATATCGGTGACAAGCAAGAGTGGCTGCGCATGATTGCAGAGGCTGACAAGCGCTTGCCAGAGGGCGAATGGCTGATTGGCGCCAGCTGGGACCATACGCTGTCTGACAGCATTTTCCCGACCAAGCAGATGCTGGACGAGGTATTGCCCGACAGGCCCGCAATTCTGACACACATCGACGGCCATTATGCCTGGGCCAATTCAAAAGCGCTTGAAATGGCCGGTGTAACGCCTGAAACCGAAGCACCACCGGGCGGTGAGGTAGTTCTGGACCCTGAAACCGGTGAAACCACGGGTATTCTTCTAGAGGGCGCGCAAACGCTGGTGAAGCGGATTGTGCCTGATCGTTCTGACACACAGCGCCAGGAAGGTTTGGCGGAAATGTACCGCTATGCCAACGGTTTTGGCATCACAGGTCTCCATCAAATGGGTGGCATTGACGACTATGTTCACCTGGTTGAAAACGGCGACCCGACCATGCGCATTTGGTATGGTTTCATGAACCGCGGCATCATTGACAACCGCGGCTCCGTCTCGCCTGAGGAAATTCTCGCCAAACAGGCAGATGTGGCAGAGCGCGTTATTGCAACTGGTAAAGAAGCAGACGAGGGGCCGTTGCTGCGCATTGGCTATGTCAAACTTATCAATGATGGAGTGCTCTCTGCCCACACGGCTGTACTGACGGAAGACTATGCAGACCGAAAAGGCTGGAAAGGCGAATATATCACCCCGGCTGATGAGTTGGCGGCGGAAGTGGAAGCGCTAACTGCCGCCGGGTTGCCTGTTGCGATTCATTCAATTGGTGATGAGGCGGTAAAAGCCAGCCTGGATGCCTTCGAGGCGGCACTTGATAACCCTGTGCCTTACCCCAACCGGATTGAGCATATTGAAATGGTTCACACCGATGATGTTGCGCGCTTTAAGGAACTGGGCGTTGTGGCATCGATGCAGCCCAATCATGCGACCAATTCGATTGCATATGTGCCCATTCGTGTGGGCGCGTATCGCACCATGCGGACCTACACCTGGCGCTCCATGCTCGAGGCGGGCGTGCCGCTCGTGTACGGTGCCGACTATGCCACTTCGCCGCTCAATCCTTTGATCCAAATCGCTGATGCCGTATTCCGTATCAGCCCGTTTGGCTTCAACGACGGCAAACCCTTTCACCCAGAGCAGGCGGTAACGTTTGAAGAAGCCCTTACCGCCTACACACAGGCAGGTGCCAGCATCACGCCGTGGGCGGATGAAATTGGCTCGATCACTGTTGGTAAGTGGGCAGATTTTGTTGTGCTTGATGGCACTGTGCCTGCGCCGATGGATGAGAGTTTCCGCGACCTTGCGGTTGATTTGACGTATTTCGCTGGGCGTGAGGTTTACAATAAATCAGACTGATTTTCTCGGTCAAAGCAAATGAGAGTCGCGGGCGCCTGATCAGCCCCGCGATTTTTTTTATGTATGCGCGACAAATTATTGCCCCAGTCATCATGGCTTAGTATCGTCACCATGCGGAGGGTAGCGGTGCGCAAGAACACCTTGAAATTGAACAGCGTGAAATTGAGGACCTTGCTGGCTGTCGGACTTTCGGTGTCCGTTGCGGCTTGCTTTGGCGGCCCGCCTGACCCTGCGGACATTAAACCTGTCTTCCGGGTGATGAATTCGCCGCGCCCGGTGCCCAGCCCACGCTGGAACCCGCGCCGTGATTATGCGCAAGCGGGGGCACCCGTGAGGCGCCAAACCGCCACCAATCAATCCCGTCCTGACAGGCCGCGACCAGCGCGGTCAGCACCTGCAAGACAGCAGACGGCTGCTACACCACAGGTGACGGGTCAAACGGTGACCGTGCAGCGCGGTGACACGCTCTATAGCCTTGCCCGAAAAAGCGGGGTTCCGCTGCAATCACTCATTGCGGCAAATAATATAAAACCGCCTTATGCGCTGGCGGTGGGTCAGAAGCTGAATGTGCCGGTGTCGATCACGCACACAGTGCGGCGAGGCGAGACAGGTTACGGTATTTCAAGACGTTACGGCGTTAACCTCGCGTCATTGATGAAGTTAAATGGGGTGCGTAAACCCTACACACTTTCCGTTGGTCAAGTGCTTAAGCTACCGGGCGGCGCGCGGCCAGCCTCGACGCAAACGGCCAGCAATTCAACGCCGGCGAGAGGGCGCACAGTGCCAGTGCCACAACTTCCGGCTCGGTCATCGAGCGGCTTTGGTTGGCCGCTTGAAGGCAGGCTTGCGTCGCGCTTTGGCCCCAAAGAAGGTGGCCTGCATAATGATGGCATCAACATATTGGCGGGGCGCGGCACGCCCGTTCGTTCTGCGGATGCAGGCGTTGTCGTGTATGCCTCCAACGCGCTTGAGGGCTACGGCAACCTCCTGTTGCTCAAACACGCGGGCGGATGGCTAACCGCCTATGCCCATAACGAGCGCTTGCTTGTCAACAAAGGGGATAGCGTCAAAAAAGGTCAGGTGATTGCGCGTGTGGGCGACACAGGCGGCGTGACCGAGCCGCAGCTGCATTTTGAGATCAGGAAAGGTCGGCGGGCGCTTGATCCACTCGATTATCTCGCCCAGCGCACGGCCCAAGCACGCTAGAACTTTACAAACTGCCCCAGCTCACCCGCTAAATTCTGCACAAATTGCCAGGCCGTGCGGCCTGAGCGGTTGCCCCGGGTTTTGGCCCACTCAAGCGCAGCGGGCTGCCAGTCCTCAGCGGTATTGAGGCCAAATTCGGCGAGATAACCCTCGATAATCGCCAGATATTCGGCCTGATCACATGGATGAAAACCAAGCCACAGGCCAAAACGGTCCGAAAGCGCGATGGTTTCGTCCATCGCTTCATTGGGGTGAATGCCTGTGGCGCCTTCCTGATCAATCATCTGGCGCGGCAGCATATGGCGCCGGTTGGAGGTGGCGTAAAAAATCACATTGCTTGGACGACCTTCAAGCCCGCCTTCAAGCACGCTTTTGAGCGCCTTGAAGTCCTGATCCGGGCGGTTAAACGACAGGTCGTCACAGTAAAGAATGAAACGCCGCTCGGCTCCACGCAGCAGTGTGAGCAACTTGGGCAGGGCTGCGATATCCTCGCGGTGTATTTCCACCAGGGCGGGGGCTTGCTCAATATTTTCAACCAGATAGCGGTGCACGGCTTTAACGAGCGTCGACTTGCCCATGCCGCGCGCGCCCCAAAGGAGGGCGTTATTGGCGGAAAAGCCGTTTGCAAAACGCTCGCTGTTCTCAAGCAGGCTATCTTTCACCCGGTCAATGCCGATGAGAAGCGACAGCGGCGGCGCTGAAACATGCGCAACCGGCTGCAAAGCGCAGGCATCGGCGTCAAAAACGAAGGCATTCCCAGTGTTGGGCAGCTTTCCTCCAGCGTTCGCGCCCGGTTTGATGGCATCAGCCAAAGCATCAACGGCCCGCGTCAATCGGGCGATCTGCTCCTCAAAGGACTGCTTGTTTTTGTCTGTCACTTGCAACAGCTCCGTAGGCTTCCCATGTTGTTTTGAACATGTATCACGGGTTTTTAGCACGCGCGAGCCTCGCTTTTGTTGCAATTGACCTTTAAGCGGCTATAGTCCGCCGATGATTGAGGGATGGCTGCCCAAACTGGCCTGGAAATTGGCCAGAAAATTAGGATGCGCAGCCTGTTACTAAAGGGTTTGAACTTATGTTGTTTTCTTCACCTGCTTATGCACAAGCTGCTGGTGCGCCAGCTGGACCAGGTCTGTTTGAGAGCCTTGCGCCGCTGATTCTGATCGTGGTGATTTTCTGGTTCCTGATTTTGCGCCCGCAAAACAAGAAAATGAAAGAACACCGCGAGATGGTTAACAATGTGCGCCGCGGCGACACAGTTGTAACGGCCGGTGGTCTTGTTGGCAAAGTTGCCAAAGTGAAAGACGACGATGCTGAAATCGAAGTGGACTTCGGTGAAGGCATTCGCATGCGCGTGATCAAAAGCACACTTTCTGACGTGCGCGTAAAAGGCGAACCCGCCAAAAAAGACGATAAATAATCTGATCCGGGCCCATGAGGCCCGGTTCCTGTATGGCCCGCGGATGTTTGCGGGCCAGTGAGTAGGGGACATTCGATGCTCAACTTTCCCCGTTGGAAAGTCATCATGATCGTGTTTGTGTGCCTGTATGGCATCACAACCGCATTGCCAAACTTTTTGCCAGAAAACAGCCGCAATAGCCTGCCGGGTTACTTGCCAAGCCAGACGCTGAGCCTGGGGCTTGACCTGAGGGGCGGTGTGAACTTGTTGTTCGCCGCGCAAACCGATGATGTGATCACAGCACGGCTTGACAATCTTGCGGGCCAAATTCGCGACATTAGCCGTGATGAAAACCGAAACAGTGGGCTGCCTCGCGAGCAGCGCGCCACATTCAGAGACATCAAGATTGATGGCGTATCTGTTAGTGCAACGCTCAGAAATCCCGACCAAACTGAACGTGGTCGTCAGTTGCTACTTCCTCTTAGCCAAACAACAGTTGGTGCCACCAACCCTGTTCTGGGGGGTGGTGTTCAGGAAGTCACTCTCGAACGTGATGGTCCAACGTTCACCCTGACCCTGACTGAGCAAGGCATTGTGGTTCAACAGCGCGATGCCATCAGCCGAGCTATGGAGGTCATTCGCCGCCGTGTAGACCCGGATGGTACGAAGGAAATCACCCTGCAGCCGCAAGGCAATGATCGCATAATTCTTGAAGTTCCGGGGGCAAGCGACCCTCAAGAAATCAAGGACGGAGTTGGTAGAACAGCTCGGCTGAGCTTCCATGATGTGGTTCAGGGTCTGTCACAAGAGGATATTGCCCGTGGCCGGGTTGGCGCGGGGGCAGAAGCAGTTCCATTCCGCGATGGCGGTGCGATTGTCATCAAAAGCCGGGCGATTGTGTCAGGTGATGACCTAACGGATGCCAAGCCATCCTATGACCAAAATGGTCAGCCGGTGGTGCAGTTCACCTTCAATCTGACGGGTGCCAAGCGCTTTGGCAGCCATACAGCTAACAATGTCGGGCGTCCGTTTGCGATCAAATTGGACGACACGGTGATCAGCGCGCCCACCATCAATGGCCCCATTTTGGGGGGCAGCGGCATTATTACCGGCGTTGGCAACATTGAAGAAGTTAACCAGCTCGCAGTGCAGCTAAAGTCTGGTGCGCTGCCAGTTGAACTCACGGTTCTGACCGAGCGACTAATCGGCCCCGGTGTGGGTGCGGACAATATCGAAGCCGGTAGCCTGGCTGCCATCGTTGGTTTTGTTGCTGTTATCTTTTACATGATCGCTAGCTATGGCCGCTTTGGTCTTGCCGCCAATGTGGCCCTGATCACTAACCTGATCCTGATCACCGGCACTCTATCGCTGTTTCAGGCGACACTTACGTTGCCGGGTATTGCAGGTATTGTGCTGACAATTGGTATGGCCGTAGATGCCAACGTGCTGATTTTTGAACGTATCCGGGAAGAACAGCGCACGGGCGCGAAGCCGTTTCAGGCAATGGAACGCGGCTATGGCCAGGCGTTCTCCACCATTATGGATGCAAACATCACAACCTTCATCGCCGCGGCGATCCTGTATTTCCTGGGCACCGGCCCAGTGCAGGGTTTCGCCGTTACACTGGCGATTGGCATTCTCACGTCCATGTTTACGGCCGTCGTGCTGACGCGCTTCATTCTGGCAAGCTGGCTCAAGCGTGCGCGCTGGGCCACGCTGCCGATATAGGAGGGCCTCATCATGTTATTGCGGCTTGTACCTCAAGAAACAAAAATCAACTTCCTAGGCATGCGCAAGGTTGCGGCCATTTTCTCAATCGCGTTGATTATAGGGTCCATGGCGTTGTTCGCGGTGAACAGCCTGAACTATGGCATCGATTTCGAAGGCGGCATTGAGGTTGAATTTGGTTATGAAGACCAACTGGTGGACATCGGCGCAATCCGCGATGTGGTAACGCCACTGGACATGGGTGATGTGTCGATCAAGTCGGTCGACAATGGCGGTAGTGCACTTATTCGTATTGAACGCCAGCCGGGCGACGAAGAAGCGCAAACTGCGGCAACTGAGCGAGTGCGCGCTGCTTTCGCAGAGGCGATGCCCGACATTCAGTACCGCCAAGGCAATATCATAGGCCCTGTGGTATCTGGCGAATTGAAACGCGATGGCATCATTGCCGTATCTGTCGCCGTGATCATGGTGCTGATTTACATCTGGTTCCGGTTTGAGTGGCAGTTTGGCCTGGGTGCCGTTATCGCCCTTGTGCATGACGTGCTGCTGACCATTGGCTTCTTCGCGCTCACGCGGCTTGATTTTAACCTGTCGATTATTGCGGCACTTCTCACCATCGTGGGCTACAGCCTCAACGATACCGTGGTGGTGTATGACCGCGTTCGGGAAAACATCCGTAAATACCGCAAGATGGCGATGGAAGATGTGCTCAATCTATCGCTCAACCAAACCCTCAGCCGCACGGTGATGACCTCTGTCACAACCTTGCTGGCGCTCTTTGCCTTGTTCTTCCTGGGGGGCGACGTAATCCAGGGCTTCACTGCCGCCATGATCTGGGGCGTTGTAGTGGGTACTTACAGTTCGATCTTTGTTGCGTCACCGTTGCTCATGTTCTTCAAAATCCGCCGGGAGGCAATGATTTTGGACGAAGACGACAAAGACCCAACTGTCGACAAGTCCCGCCCAGGGCAGTTTGGCCAGTTTTAGGAGGACTGCCTGATGGCGGACAAGGTTCAGTCTCACGGCATGTCTGTCACATTGGAGAGCGCTGACGGCGCTCTCCTGGTTGAAGCATATGGAGAAGGCGGCTTCCGCCTGATGGGGCGCCGCGTTGAAGGCAGCTTGTTTGTCAAGGAAACAGGATTTTTCCCGGTTGAAGTGAATGAGCTTTCAGACCTGGCACCTGCCACCCTTGATGCCTTGCTGGCTGAACACGGGAAACCAGAGATTTTGCTGATTGGCACCGGCGCTCAAATGGCGCTTTTGCCAAAAGCACTGCGCCTGCACCTGGAACAGAATGACATCGGTTATGATGTTATGAGTACGGGGGCCGCCGCGCGCACCTACAATGTGCTGACGATCGAAGGGCGTGACACGGCAGCGCTTCTGATCCAGGTACCATGACTGCACCCCTGTATGCGGCTAAGCCCGTTTGCTGAACGGTTGGCCGAATACCAAGTTTCTTTCCAAAATTCATGTGTCAGCTTACACTCACAAAAACGTGATTGTGGCGCTTGCGGACGTTCACCGCTGAAGAGGGGCGACACCGAAGGAGATGACGGATGAGAGACATTATCCGCAAAAAAAGAAATTGGATCGCACTGGCGGCGGCATCGTCGCTGGCATTGACGGCAATTACTGCGAGCGCGCAGGACCAAGATGAAGACGCAGACCAGAAAGTCGAAAAGCATGAAAGCGACGAGGGTGATAAAAAGCGCCGCGTGAAGATCATTGAAAACGGCAAGGTCGTCAAAGAATTTAAAGGGCCTGGCAAATGGGAATTCATCGGACCTGAAATTGAACGCACCATTCATATCGAGCGTCGCCGCGCAGTCGAAGACGCCCTTGAGGAAGTAAGAGAGGCCTTGCACGACGTTTCTGAGCGGCTTGAAAAAGCTGAAGGCCGGCAGAATAAACGCGCGCTTGAGGCAGCAAAAGAAAGCCTGGAAAGTGCGATTGAAGCTCTTGAAACACAAAGGGAAAACGAGCTGCACACGCGTACTACAATCGATATTCATCCGGACGTTGAACGCAGAATGATTGTACTGGAACGGGAAGCGGTGCGAGATGCGCTGGAACGCCTCGATGAAGAAGCTGAAGAACTGATGGAATCGCGCGAAGAGGTGCTTGAAGGCATCGAAGAAATGCGGGAAGAGATCGCCGAAGAGATTGCAGAGCTTACCATAGAGATTGAAGAGGGTGATGATCGCCACGTCATTCGATTGCGGGCCCTCAGGGATGCGGAGCTGGCTGTTTCACAGATGGAAGAGCATCATTTGAGTGCTATTCGCTCTGCAGAAAAGGAACTGAAGCGTGCCCGCGAGCGGCTGGAGAAGAAACTGGTCATCGAACGGAAAAAACGCGAAGCAAAAAAAGAAAAGAAAGACGACAACTAAGTTCGTCCTTCAGAAAAGGGTTTGTCAGGCAGTGCCAAATTGGGCGCTGCCTGGCTTTTTTTGGACAGTGCTGTCCACATAAAACCGTAATCTAATATTGTTATTCTCTAACAATTGAGGCATGGTATTCATGCGAGGAAATAACTGGGTTGGACGATGGGCCTCCTGTTTAAGAAAATGAGTAAAACAGAACTCGGCGTGGTGGCAGCACCTGCGGTGATGATGTTTGCCGTTTTTGCCTTGCCAGCACAGTCTGACAATGACACCGAGCCGTCTTCCATGCCGTTTGACAGTGTTGGCGCCATGCTTCTCGACATGGACCGTGAACGCTCTGTCGCGGAGATGGAAGCCTATGCAAGCCTGCCAAGGTTGGAAGCACGTGATAGCGACTACCAGTGCAAGACAGAAGACCTGAACCAGCGTTTGCAACAGGTTTACAATGGTTTGCAGGCGCGCATTGCAGCCATCGACCTTCAGGAAGTGAAAAAGCTTGAGCGCGAGATGGAAGCCCGTCAGGAGCGCAACAAGCGAGTTGCTCTTCTCTCTGCAGCTGTGAAGCGGAACGAGGAGCGCCGCGAAGCACAGCAGGCGGCCACGCGTTTGCGCATGACAATCAAAACACTGAAGAAGCAAGCTGCCGACGCAGAAATTGCTAACGACGCGGCCATGACCATGGCGGTGGAAGCCGCCCTGCGCGCGGCAGAAGCTGCGCTGGAGCCCGCCAACTAAACACAACGACATTGTGCAGTATGGCGGGCGGGTTTTACCCCGCCTTTTTTATTGCTCATTACCCAGAGCAAACAGCTGCTAAAGAAAGGAAATTTCAAAACGAAGCGTTAACATATTTCAAAAGATGCGAAAGCACCTCACAAAATTTAATAATTGCAAAGTTTTTGGGGAATCAGGCTTGACCTGTCCCGCCTTTTATCATTGATACACATTTGTGCATGCCTTATGCAGGCTGGCACGAGATTACGAACAGGAATTCACATGCCGCGTACCGATTTTTACCGCATTAGACGGTTGCCGCCTTATCTTTTTGCTGAAGTCAATGAGATGAAAGCAGCGGCGCGCGCACGCGGCGAAGACATCATTGACCTTGGAATGGGCAATCCGGACCTGCCAACGCCTCAGCATATTGTGGATAAGCTGAAAGAAACGGCGGACAACAAGCGCGCGCATGGGTATTCCACCTCGCGCGGTATACCCGGGCTGAGGCGTGCGCTGGCTGCTTATTATGAGCGGCGTTTTGGGGTCACTATTGACCCGGATACTGAGGCCGTTGTGACTTTGGGTTCGAAAGAGGGGCTTGCGAACCTCGCACAGGCCATAACCGCACCCGGTGACACCATTTTGGTGCCAAATCCCAGTTACCCCATTCACCCTTATGGTTTCATGATTGCGGGTGCGTCCGTGCGGCATATGCCCATGGGGCCTGATCATGACTTCATGACCGAACTCGCCAACGCTGTGCAGCACAGTGTGCCGAAGCCCACGGCAGTGATCTTGTGTTACCCGTCCAATCCAACAGCTGAAGTGGTCGATCTGGCGTTCTATAGAGAAGTGGTGGATTTTTGCCGCAAGCATGACATCTGGATTTTGTCGGACCTCGCGTATGCTGAAATTTACTTTGATGGCAACCCGCCGCCTTCCATCCTGCAAATTCCCGAGGCACGAGAGATTGCGGTTGAGTTCACGTCCATGTCCAAGACCTATTCCATGGCGGGGTGGCGTGTAGGCTTCGCAGCCGGCAACAAGGACCTTGTGGGCGCGCTGACGCGTGTGAAAAGTTATCTGGACTATGGCGCTTTCACCCCCATCCAGGTGGCAGCTGTGGCGGCCCTGAATGGGCCACAGGACTGTGTGGAACTGCACCGCAACACCTACCAGAAGCGCCGCGATATTCTTATAGAGGGCCTCGCGGCTGCAGGATGGTCTGTGCCCAGCCCCAAGGCCTCCATGTTTGCCTGGGCGCCACTCCCTGAGGCCTTCAAGCCCATGGGGTCTATGGCCTTCACCAAGCTTTTGCTTGAGCACGCCAAAGTGGCCGTCTCGCCGGGTGCAGGTTTCGGCGAATATGGTGAAGGCTTTGTGCGCATTGGCCTTGTTGAGAATGAGCACCGTATCAGGCAGGCAATTCGCAACATCAAGAAATTCATGGCTGACAAAGATATGCATATTGCCAACTGGCAAACTGCAATGGCCGCCGAGTAATCCACCCAAAATGAGTGAAACATTATGAGTTCAAACCCTTCACAGCTGCGTCTTGGTATTGCAGGCCTTGGCACTGTTGGTATCGGCGTAATTAAGATTGTTGAGGATAACGCTGACCTTCTGTCTGCGCGTACCGGGCAGAAAATCACCATTGCTGCGGTGTCAGCGCGCGACAGGGGCAGGGACCGAGGTGTGGACCTCGGTGCCTACGCCTGGCATGACAATGCAGTTGATTTGGCAGGCGACGATAATGTGGACCTTGTCGTGGAGCTGATGGGTGGCAGTGACGGTCCGGCTTACGCGCTCGCAAAAGCGTGCCTGGCAGCCGGAAAACCGTTTGTAACCGCCAACAAGGCTTTGATCGCGACCCACGGCAAGGAGCTGGCGCAACTCGCTGAAGGCAAAAAAGCGGCCCTTCGTTTTGAAGCGGCAGTGGCCGGTGGCATTCCGATCATCAAGGCTCTGACTGAAGGTCTTTCAGCAAACAATATCAGTGGTTTACACGGCATTCTTAATGGGACATGTAATTATATCCTGACCCGTATGGAACGCGAAGGCTTGCCGTTTGACGAGGTGCTTGCCGACGCGCAGCGCATTGGGTACGCAGAAGCCGATCCTACATTTGATATCGACGGTATCGATACCGCGCACAAAACGGCAATTTTGGCGGCCATTGCCTTTGGCATGGCGCCGGACATTGATAATCTGCCAACCGAAGGCATCCGCAATATCGTGTCTGTGGATATCGATTACGCGCGCGAGCTAGGCTACCGCATCAAGCTGTTGGGTGTCGCCCGCCAGCAGGACGACGGCGTCGAGGTGCGTGTTCACCCGGCGATGGTGCCTTTGTCGTCTCCGCTTGCCAATGTAATGGACGCAACTAACGCCGTGACTGTTTCTGGGGATCATGTTGGCCCCACAGGGTATGAAGGAGCGGGCGCAGGCCAGGGGCCAACCGCCAGCGCTGTTGTTGGTGATATTGTCGATGTGGCGCGCGGCGTGTGGTATCCACCGTTTGGTGTGCCAGCAGCCGAGCTTGGCTCTCCGGCGCATCTGGGGTCTGAGGCGCATATCGGCACTTATTACATCCGACTAAAGGTTGCGGATGTACCAGGCGTGATGGCCGACATCACCCAAACACTTGCGCGCGAAAAAGTCTCTATTGACAGTATGTTACAGCGCGGTCACGCAGATGATGGCGGCGTTTATATTGTTCTCACCACCCATGAAACGACAGAAGAAGCAGCAAATGCTGCACTCAACCATTTCAACGCGCTGGAATGTGTGTTAGAGAGCCCCGCAATGCTGCGTATCGAAGCGGCATAAGGGTTTTCTTCCAAGGGGCAAATTCATGTCATCACAGGGTCTCAATCGTACACTTGTTCTTGAAGTTGTGCGGGTGACAGAGGCTGGCGCCATTGCTGCCAGCGCACTCAATGGACGCGGCGACGAAAAAGCCGCGGACGCCGCCGCCGTAGAGGCGATGCGGACTGCATTCAACAGCCTGCCAATCGACGGCCGTGTCGTCATCGGTGAGGGCGAGCGCGACGAAGCACCGATGCTCTATATTGGTGAAGAAGTTGGCGCAGGCGGTGTTGAAGTGGACATTGCACTGGATCCGCTTGAAGGCACTACAATTTGCGCCAAAAACATGCCAAACGCGCTGGCGGTTGTCGCGATCTCCGTGCGTGGCGGCCTTCTTAATGCGCCGGACGTTTACATGGACAAGATCGCTGTTGGTGGTGGCCTGCCAGAGGGCGTTATTGACCTTGATAAAACACCAACGGAAAACGTCAAAGCTGTTGCCGAAGCTAAAGGCAAGGCCGTTGGTGACATCATGGTGTGTGTGCTGGACCGCCCCCGCCATGCCAAATTGATCAAGGAACTGCGCGGTCTTGGCTGCGGTGTATCGCTGATCGGTGACGGTGATGTCGCTGGTGTTATTGCCACAACAGACGCCAAAACCGGCATTGATATCTATATGGGCTCCGGCGGCGCACCAGAAGGTGTTTTGGCAGCGGCAGCCCTGCGCTGTATCGGTGGTCAGATGGAAGGCCGCCTCACGTACCGCAACGACGATGAGCGGGCCCGTGCCCACAAATGGGGTATCGAAGACCTGCACCGCAAATACACGATGATGGAAATGGCGTCAGGCGACGTGATTTTCGCCGCAACTGGCGTCACCGACGGCACCATGCTGCAGGGTGTGCACCGCACAGCTGAGGGCATTACAACCGATACGGTGACCATGCGCTCCAAGTCAAAAACCATCCGCCGGGTTCAAACACTACACGGCCACGACAAAGACATATAGCCAGAAAAGCACAATAGATTGAGCGAGCGAGACGAAGCACAATCAGAGACAGTTTTGGGCGTTGCATCTTCTGCGCTGGGTCAGCGCTGGGTGCAGCGCCCTTTTCTTGAGCGTCATGCGCAAGCGATAGCCGACCGGCTGGGCGTTTCCATCACCGTTGGCGAACTGATCGCGGGCCGGGGCATCATGCCTGAGGGTGCCGAGACCTTCTTTCGGCCATCCCTAAAGGAACTTTTGCCCAATCCCGCCAGCATCCTGGACATGACGGCGGGCGCTGAGCGCATTATCCGCGCCATGCAGGCCGGGGAGCGCATCGCCGTGTTTGGGGATTATGACGTGGATGGCGCCACGTCGAGTTCGCTGCTGGTGCGTTATTTCCGGGCACTGGGCATTGAAATCGCCACCTATATCCCAGACCGTATGGCCGAAGGTTATGGCCCGAACGCGCCTGCGCTCCTGGGGCTGCGGGACCGGGGTGTGGATGTAGTCATCACCGTTGATTGCGGCACCTTGTCGTTTGAGCCCCTTAAGGCCGCGAAGGACGCGGGCCTTGATGTGATTGTCGTCGATCACCACAAGGCCGAAACCGCGCTGCCGGAGGCCGTAGCAGTCATTAACCCAAACCGGCTGGATGACGACAGCGGGCAGGGGCAGCTGGCCGCTGTTGGTGTGGCTTTCCTGCTAACCGTAGAGATCAACCGACTGCTCAGGGAAGCGGGATGGTTTACGGGAGAGCGGCGGGAGCCGGATTTGCGCCTCCTCCTCGATATCGTGGCGCTTGGTACCGTGTGTGATGTGGTGCCTCTAACGGGTGCCAACAGGGCGCTGGTGACCCAAGGCCTGAAAATCATGGCTGGGCGCCGCAATGCTGGCATTACGGCACTTGCGGACGTTGGGCGCGTGTCTGAGGCACCAGGCACCTATCACGCGGGCTTTGTGCTGGGCCCAAGGGTAAACGCCGGTGGCCGCGTGGGCGAAAGCGGACTGGGCACACGGTTGCTCGCGACCGATGACGCGATGGAAGCACGCCAGATCGCAGAAAAGCTGGATAAATACAATGACGAGCGCCGCGCCATTGAGGCCGCCGTGCTCGAAGACGCCTTTGCGCAGGTCGAAGCACTTGTGGGCCCAGAAGGCAGCCCAGACACCATCGTCATTGCCGCAGGCGAAGGCTGGCACGCCGGTGTTATCGGCATTGTCGCCAGTCGCCTGAAAGACAAATACCGCATGCCTGCGCTCGTGATCGCGCTCGAAAACGGCGAAGGCAAAGGCTCGGCGCGCTCCATATCGGGCGTGGATCTCGGCGCCGCGGTAATTGAAGCGCAGCATAAAGGCATTCTGCTCAAGGGCGGCGGGCATGCCATGGCAGCGGGCTTAACCGTTGCGGCTGATAAAATTGACGAACTCAGTGAGTTTTTGCGCGACCACATGCGGGAGGCTGTTGCTAAAGCGACAGAGAGCAGGGCGCTGAAACTCGATGCGACCATCGCATTATCGGGCGCCAGTGCAGCCCTTGTGGACGAGATAGAGCAGGTGGGCCCTTTTGGCGCCGGCAATCCTGCACCGCATTTCGCCATCCCTGAAGTGGACCTAATCAAGGCCGACCGGGTGGGCGAAAACCACCTGCGCTGTATCTTTAAATCCAAGGATGGCTCCAGCATCAAGGCCATGGCCTTCCGGCAGGCGGACGAACCCCTGGGCCACCTGCTGCAAACCGGCATCGGGCGGCGCTTTCACATCGCTGGAAAGCTGAAGAAAGATACCTGGGCAGGCGCGGGTAAGGTGGAAATCACCCTTGATGATGTCGCCCTTATCGGCGCGCCATAATAAAAAAGTAAAAAACGGTTGACCGGGCCGGGGTGGCTCGGTATCTAGGCGCTCGTTGCGCTGCACACGGTCCCTTCGTCTAGTGGCCTAGGACGCCGCCCTTTCACGGCGGAAACACGGGTTCGAGTCCCGTAGGGATCACCAGCAGCACAGTTTTGACCGGATGGTCCCTTCGTCTAGTGGCCTAGGACGCCGCCCTTTCACGGCGGAAACACGGGTTCGAGTCCCGTAGGGATCACCATCAAAACAAAAAAGTCGCCCTTTGAGGCGGCTTTTTTGTTTTTCGCCCCGATTCTCCCCGCGATCAGTCATTTTAGTCAACCAAAACGAAATATAAACAGAATTAAGTATATAGAAAGAATACAATAAATAGCACAGAACTGAATAAACATTCAGTTAGGGGTCAAAATGTGTATGCTGGCTGCCGTACAGGGAAGTTTCGCATTCAAATAGAGGACCCGCGCCATGGCCATTAAACAAGTTAAAGACGTTGCCAATATCCCATCCAGTGAGCTTGAAGATTGGGGCCCAGTGCCACAGCCGATCAGTGAGCAAGTGTCGCAGCTGAGTGGCCTTGTCATTAACGAGAACCCTGATGGTTCAGAAGCGGGTATTTGGGAGTGCACGCCCGGCACCTGGACGCGGCTTGTGATGGACGCCGAGATCAGCAGCTTTGTGAAAGGTCACGCGCTGTTCCACCCTGAGAATGGCGACACAATCGAAATTAAGGCTGGTGACACGGTTTATTTCGATAATAACAGCAAAGGCACCTGGGAGGTGCTGGAGACCACACGCAAGGCCTACCTGACCTACAAGCGTGACTAGAGCGCATAAGAAAAAAGCCCCGCTGGGGGAAGCGGGGCTTTGATTTAAGGCCGGTTCAGGGGGAAGGCCTTATCAAGCGGTTTAAAGGGAAGTGTGGGGGAGGAAAACCGCTTGCTTGGGGTATCGAAATTCTTAGCCAGTCACTGAAAACATGAAAACCAGAAAGCTGGAAACAGCTGCAAGGTTAAATGCGACCATAAAGGCTGATGGGGTTTCGCTGTTGGGGTTCATTGGGGGCCTCTCAGTTCTTTTCTTTCTAAACTCATTCATCTGTTGTTCATCGCTTGAGGACATATAAGCATGGGCCAGTGGGTTTTTGAGCCCCGTTCCTTCACAACTGCGTGTTTGCTTTTTGCGAACACACTTTTGCCCACTTGTCGCCCTTGCCGGAACACAGCCAGTGGCGAGAGTTCAAGCCGGTTACAGCTGTTGTTTGGAAAACCCCTTGTTGCGGAAACAGCGGCTCGTTTATAGTTTTCTGGTGGAGATTACGATGCAAAAAGCCGGGTATTTGCTTAAGTCAATGTGTGTGGTGGGGCTCGCCCTGTCTGCTGCTGGCCCCGTGATGGCGGATGACAAGAAACCCGTGTTGCGTGTGCTTTCATACAACATCAATGGCCTGCCAGCCCCGCTAAAGAAGAACAAACGACCGCTCTATGAGCGCATTGCCGAGATATTGCGTGATCGCCGCGAAGCCGGCACCCAGCCTCATGTGGTGGTTTTGCAGGAAGCCTTTGACAAAGGCAGCCGCATTGTTGCAGACACGTCAGGCTACAGCTATGCGGTTAAAGGGCCTGGCCGGCGCGATACCTCCAAGGCGGGTAGTGCCCACTGGACGCAAGGCACGCGCCGCGCCTATGCCCAGCGGCCCACACCGCAAAAAATCACCGGTAGCGGGCTTTATATTCTCTCGGATTTCCCGATTGTGGACGCCAAATACAAAGCCTTTGATAGCGACGCCTGCGCGGGACTTGATTGCCTTTCAAACAAAGCTATTCAGTTCGCCCGCATTGAAACACCATTTGCCAGCGAGCCGATTGACATAGTGAACTCTCACTTCAATTCACGTGGGTCGGCAAAGGCGCCCGGCAAAATTACGCTGAAGGCGCACAAGCGCCAAACCGACACGCTCGCGAAGTTTCTGGATCAGTTCCGAACCGGGCACCCGATTGTTATTGCCGGGGATTTCAATACCAAGCAGGATAAGCGCTATGCCTACTTCCGGGAGCATGTGCCGCTTGTGGACGCGGGTGAAAACTGCCTGGGCAACAAAACCCTGTGTTTGGTGGCTGAGGGCACCAAAGAAGACGAGCTGCTGTATCGCACCAATGACAAGCAGTTTTATGACGGTAACGCAACGGTTTCGCTGACACCCATCTGGATGGCGCGCAATTTTGACGAGCTTTTGGATGGCAGGCCGCTCTCTGACCATTTGGGTTATGAAGTGCATTATGAGGTGACTGTGCGTGACTAGGGCATTTGCGCTCATATTGCTGGCGGCCTTTGCCCTGTCGATTGGTGTGCATGCCAACGACGTGGACGCGAACCGGGGTGGGCGGCCCATTTACATTGAAGCCGATGAATTT
This sequence comes from Kordiimonadaceae bacterium, assembly GCA_017640725.1. Lineage (GTDB taxonomy): Bacteria > Pseudomonadota > Alphaproteobacteria > Sphingomonadales > Kordiimonadaceae > Kordiimonas. The sequence continues at coordinate 219,818 of JAEPQB010000004.1, forward strand.
GAAGACGACCGCAAGCGGGACAGCTGGGCCGGGCAGCTGGGTTTCGGCCTTTCCGCTGCGCCGCGTTTCATTGGCGCTGACGAACATCTGGCGAGCTTGGGCTTTGATTTACGGCTCAGTTACAAAGATCGTTTTTTTATTGAAAACAACAGAGTAGGGGCCGCTCTTTACAGATCACGTTTCCTTCGTTCTGGTATTATTGGCCGCTGGAACCTGGGCCGGATTGATAATGGTAACCTGAATGCCTTCAATACCATTGCAGAGGTTGACGAAGCGTTTGAAGTCGGCGCATTTGCTGCCACGTCCTTTTACAAGCTGTTCCTGTCGACCGAAGTATATTTTGGTGCAAGCGATAGCCTGAAGGGGGCGAGCTTTGAAGTGGAGGCCGGTTATACGTTTGAACCGGACAGCGAATGGCGTATTACCCCGATCATCGGGGCTGTGTGGGCTTCCAGTGACTATATCGACACCTTTTTTGGAGTGCCAGACGGCAACCCGGATTTTGAGGCCTATAACCCAAGCGCTGGCTTTTATGAAACGTATGTCGAGCTGGCGACAGAGCGGCGGTTGGGCAAAAACTGGCTGTTGAAGGGAAATTTTCGGTTTTCTGAGCTGTTGAATGATGCGGCTGACAGCCCGATTGTGCAATCTGCGGAAGGCTCTTCCGGACAACTAGAAGCGTTTGTGGGGATCGTATGGCTATTTTGACAAATTACGCAGTATCGGCGGCCCTGATGGCCGCTTTGACGGGGCAATCAGGGGACGAAACCAGCATGCATTCCGGATTTATTGACGTAACGGAAGCCGTGCCCGGCATTGTTGCGGAGCCGCGATACTATGGCACCAATAACTTTATGGGCGTGCGGGTTACGGGCTATGAGGCCCCAAAAGTTGTTGTATCCAAAGAAGTAGGCGCCGCGCTGGCGGCGGTTCAAGCCGAGCTTGAAGCCCGCGGCATGGCGATCAAAATCTATGATGGCTATCGCCCCCAGCGCGCTGTGGACCATTTCATGCGCTGGATTGCTGACCCGACAGACACCAAAAACAAGTCAGATTACTATCCAAACGTTCCCAAAGGCGAACTGGTTGAACGGGGTTATATCGCGGAAAAATCCGGCCACAGCCGGGGCGGATCGGTTGACCTGACACTGGTTCAGCGCGCAGACGACGGCTCCTGGCAGGAACTGGACATGGGGACCAATTGGGACATGCTGGATGTGCGGTCGCATGCCATCACGGATTTGATCAGTGAATCTGCGCAGGCCAACCGCAAGCTGTTGGCGGATTTGATGGTGAAACACGGGTTCAGGCCATATTCAGAGGAATGGTGGCATTTCACGCTCGACCCGGAACCGCACCCAGGCACTTATTTCGATTTTCCGATCGACTGACCACATATTCCTATTCGCGCGTATCATTGCTTAGCCAAGAACTGCGTTCTTGGAACGGCAACAAGGCCCAAAGCATCAGGATTTACCTGTCTGTAACTTTCTGGCAGTTTGACCGTCTAATAAAACAAAGAAAATATAACGACAGTCGACAAGAGGAAACAATGAACGATGGGAACATGACGCCTGCAAGGGCGAAACGACCGATGCTATATCCGCTGGCATTTGCCATTTTTGGCATTCTGCTGGCGGCTCGGGAATCAAGCACATTTGCGCACTGGTTCGAAATTATCCCCATTCTGGGTGGGAACATTCCATTTTTTACGCTCGCCATGTTGCTGGCTTACGCCTATTGCGCCAATGGTGGCAGCCTTGCCACCATTGGGTTACGTTGGCCATCTTGGAACGGCAGACGACCCCTGCTGGTTCTGTATGTCCTTTTGGCTGCACTATTAATTTTTGCTGCGCGGGCAGGTGTAGCGCTAACGGTCAACCCGTTGGTGAGCGATTTAGGCCCGCTGCCAAGCGCAATGGAACGGATGGCGCCGCTTATCGGCAACTTCAGGCTGCTTCTTGTTTTGTTGCCGGTTATGTGGCTGGCGGTAATTGGGGAAGAACTGCTGTTTCGCGGCCTGTTGCTTAACTTTTTCGCATCCAGGTTTGGCGGTAACACGGGTGCCTGGTTGGCTGCCATTGTGGTTTCAGCATTGATATTTGGAATTGGCCATTTTTGGCAGGGCCCCCGAGGGATGATCCTGACCGGGGCCGGTGCGCTTGTGTATGGGGCAGGTTATTATCTGTCAGGCCGAAACTTATGGCCTCCCATTCTTGCGCATGCCATTGCCAATACCCTTGGTTTTGTATCAATCTATATGGGCGACACCGGCTAACAGCCGGTGCGGCACTTCAAGTTTGGTTACACAGACAAGAGCAGATACCGGGTCTCCCAAGGGCTGAGCATGGAAGAATAGCTGTCATACTCCATTTCTTTGGCGTCCAGATAGGTTTCCACAAAGGCTTCGCCCAGCACCTCCTTCAGCGCATCACTTTTGCGCATGATTTTGATGCCATCGAGGAAGTGGCGCGGTAGTGCACGGCTGGAAGCATCATAGGCAGAGCCTTTGAACTCTGCCGATGGCTTCAAGCCTTCCTTCATGCCGATGTACCCACAGGCCAGCGAAACGGCGATGGCGAAATAGGGGTTCACATCGGACCCAGCCACCCGGTTTTCAATGCGCCTGCTTTCGCGGGACCCTGACGGCACACGAAGGCCTACTGAGCGGTTTTCACGGCTCCAGTGCGTATTTGTGGGGGCAGAAAGTCCCATGGCAAAACGTCGGTAGCTATTCACAAATGGGGCGATCAGCGGCATCGACTCTTTCAAATACTTCTGCAGGCCTGCGATGTGCGACAGGAACAGTTCGGTGTTTTCGCCGTCTGCCGTCGCGAAGATGTTTTTGCCGGTTTCCATGTCCTGCACAGACTGGTGGATATGCATGGCGCTGCCAAAACTGTCCGGGTAGGGGCTCGCCATAAAGCTAGCGAACATATTGTGGTGGATCGCCACCTGGCGCAGGATGCGTTTGAACAGGAATGATTGGTCCGCAACATTAAGCGCGGGGCCATGAAACACGTTGAATTCAAACTGGGCCGGGCCTGCTTCATGGATCAGCGTGTCAACATTGATGTTTTGCTTTTCGCAGGCGTCATAGACGTCATCAAAATAGGCAGAAAACTCGTCCAAGCTGTCGATCGAGTAGGGTGACGATCCGCTGTCGCGGCGTCCAGACGCGCCTACTGGCGCCTTGGGACGCGCTTCCACGTCTTCCTGGCGCTCAATCAGGTAAAACTCAAACTCTGGCGCTACAATCGGCTGCCAGCCTTCTTTTTCATAGAGTTTGAGGACGCGCTGAAGCACTTGCCGCGGGGAAAAATCTACGGGCGTGCCGTCCTCAAGCTCGGCATCACAAATAACGGCCGCTGTTGGCTCCGATTGCCACGGCGTGGTGCAAATGGTGTCCAGATCAGGAACCAGAATGACATCGCGCTCCGTTTCGCTCAGGAAGTCATTGAGCGCATAATCACCCGTGATCGTCATGCCAAAAACGGTTTCCGGCATGCGTAATTGCCGGGTTTTCATACCTTCAATAAACTTCACGCGTGGCATGGATTTGCCGCGCGCGATGCCAGCGTTATCGGCAATCATGCATTCAATATCGTCAATATTATTGTTTTTAAGCCACTGGTCGATTTCGTCGATGCGGGATGCATCCGTCATAAAGCACCTACACTGCAACCATTGCTGACGGCAGTTCCTTTGAATTTCTGGCTATATACCACGCCGTTTGCTGGATTGATAGCTGCGGGCAGCGTCGCCAAATGCCCCGAAAAGCTTCTTTGATTGGGGATTATCCCACGCTTGCCACTCAGGATGCCACTGTACTGCAAGGGCAAAACCCTGAGCATCCTCAACACTGGTTGCTTCTATGGTGCCGTCATCGGCTTCAGCCTCTATGACCAGTCCAGCCGCCAGTTTGTGAATGCCCTGACCATGCACTGAATTCACCATAAACTCGCGCTCCCCTGTAATTTGGTGAAGCAAACCTCCTTCAGCAGACGTGACGCTGTGGGCAGGTCCATATTGCGCTTCTATGGGATCGTCCGTGTTTTCGCGGTGGTCAAATTTGCCGTCCACCTCCTGAAGTCGCGGATGCAGCGTGCCGCCCAAAGCGACATTTAGCTCCTGAAAGCCACGGCAAATGCCAAAAAGCGGCATACCTGCAACCAATATGGACGGGATCAAACTCATGGCGAGCGCGTCGCGAGCTGGGTCTTCATGTTCGCCCGCTGGCGCTGGCGGCAGGCGATACAGCTGTCGGTCCACATTGCTGTATCCACCTGTTAGCAGCAAACCGTCCAGGCGCGGCAGATAGTCCTTAGGCGCGATTTGGTCGGACAGTGCTGGGATCAGCAGCGGCACGCAGTCAGCGCAGCGCGTAATAGCCTGCAAATATTTGTCACCAGTCTGGTGATATTGGTGCAGGCCCTGCTGGTTGGTTTCACAAATTACACCGATAACGGGTTTCATGATGCACTCTCGCGGTCGGCATGGGCTTGCGCTTCGGTTTCTTCGTGCCACTGCAAAAGGTTAAGCTCGATGAAGAAAAATGCAGCAATCCAGATGAAGGCGTCCCAGAAGTCCATGAAATTCCCATATATGCCCCAGATGATCGCGGCAATAATCAGGATCGAGTAGAGGCCGATCTTGATGTAGGCGTTGATGCGAAACAGCCTGTCTGTCAACTCACCACGAAATTGGAGATACACATCAATCCACAAAACCAGTACGACGAGTATCCATGTTGCAGCATTGGTCGTTTCGGTGAAGGCAAGCAAATAGCTGTCAAACAACAGGCTACCAATCATGATGATCTGGTTCGCCTCATTCACATAATAGGGTGCAGGACCCACGGACGTGCATGTTTGGGCTGAAAGCGCTGCAAACTCATCCAGTTCAATCAGGTATGAAAGGTAGCTGCCCACGGCGTCGCAGGCTGTTGCGAAGGACGCTTGCTCGAAGCCCATCATAAAAAAGATTTTTTGCGAATAGCCGAGGAACGCCAGCAGGATGAAGAAGTAACAAATGCCGGCAACACCATTGATGGACCATTTCACAAGCCCTTTGTGGTCCTCGTCATTAATGATCCAGGTTTCCAGCTCCAGCATCAAAAGCAGGATAAACCAGGAAATACTGTCGATGGCTTGTGGGAAAGCGTCGTAAAAATCGCGAAACCCAACGCCTTCGCGGAATCTGTGGGCGGAGGAGTTATAATCCTCAAGGGTAAAATAGATCACATTGTAAAAGATGATCACATAGATGCTGTATTTCAGGAGTTGATAAAGCGTGCTTGTTTTGACGCCAAAATAGGAACCTGAAAGTGCCATGATGCCCTCACTATGAGATGCCGCCGCAAGCGGACCAAATGCCGGGCGCGCTGACCAATCGCAAACTCATCACAAAAAGTCTGCAACTTCAAGGCAGTATTCCTATAGTTGTCCTTGACAAACGAAGCCGGTTTGACGAAGGCTGCTGGCTGTGGGGGAAGCAGCAGGGCGCTCAAAGTGCGGCGCATACAGGCAGTATTTATGACATCAGACCTAAAAGCCGAGTTTGACGCGTTTCGCGCGGCCAATCCCGAGATCGAAACGATTGAGGTTTTACTGGCCGACATCAACGGTATTTTTCGGGGCAAGCAGATGCCGATCTCTGCCTTGGATAAAATCGCCAAAAACGGTGTTTATTTCCCCATCACAACACCTTTCTTGACCACAAATGGAGCGACAGCGGACAATATTCTTGATGAATATGGCTCCGACCCGGACAGACTGTGTGTGGCATTGCCTGGAACGCTTACCCACGTGCCATGGGCGGCAAAACCAACCGCACAACTTCAACTGGAGATGCTGGAGCCGGATGGGGCCCCGTTGTTTGCAAGCCCGCGTTTGCTGGTGCAAAAATCATTGGATAAGCTCGCTGACCTTGGTCTGACGCCTGTTTCTGCAATCGAGTATGAGTTTTTCCTCTTCAAATCTGGGCAAATGCCGCCAGAACCGCTTACGCCGCCCAACGGGCTGCCCCATGCCGCAGATGCCAACTGCTATAATTTGGAAGTGTTTGCCGACTATCAGCCATTGATGCAGGAAATCGAGGAAGCAGCAGCCGTTCAGGGCATCCAGGTGGAAGGCTTGGTGTGCGAATACGGCAATGGCCAGTTTGAAGTGAACCTTAAGCACGGGCCCGATGCGCTGAAGGCATGTGATGACGCGATGCTCCTCAAGCGCCTTATTAGGGGCGTGGCCCACAAGCATGGCCTATTGGCGAGCTTTATGGCGAAACCCATTCATGACGAGGTAGGTAGTGGTTTGCATGCCCACGTGAGCCTCCTGAATGAAAATGGCGATAATATCTTTGCTGGTGATGACGGCGAGGACCTGCTGCAACAAGCTGTCGCCGGGCTTTTGGAAACCATGCCTGCTGCGACGTCCATTTTTGCGCCCAATGCCAATAGCTACAGGCGTTTTGATGCAGAGTGGTTTGCGCCAGTGGTCAAAAACTGGGGTGAGAACAATCGGCGGCTGGCGGTCCGGTTGCCGTTGACTGACAAAGAAAACAGACGCTTTGAGCACCGGGTAAGCGGCGCGGATGCGTCGCCGCATCTGGTTGTTGCGGCTATACTGGCTGGCGCCCATCATGGCCTTGCAAACAAACTCTCACCGCCCGAAGCGCTTGGTGAGTTTGATTTAGTCGACTTTAAGGATGTTCTGCCGTCGCGTTGGAAAATTGCCCTCGATGTGCTGGAGCAGGACAAAATACTCGGCGAATATTTCGGTGAAAAATTCCTGAAGCTATATTACGAAGTCCGTAGCACCGAAGAAGAAGAGGCCCATGTCAGTTACTTTGCAGCTGATCACCAGCAATACTTAAGAATATTGTAACCAATACAGTGCTTTAACAGTAATATGCGTATTAGAGACTCCATTCATTCAGACCGAATGCCGCCATCTTATTATGTGGCGAGCGGTAAATACACCGACCAATTCCGCCGACTGGAAGGCAATGTGCGGGCAGAAGTCTGCGTCATTGGTGGTGGCTATTCAGGCGTTGCAACCGCGCTGGCGCTCGCAGAAGCTGGCAAGCATGTTGTGCTGGTTGAGCAGAACCAGGTGGGTTGGGGGGCTTCAGGCCGCAATGGCGGCCAGGTATTGGGTGGCTTTGGCCCTGAGCAAAGCGAATATGAAAAATACGAAAAGGTCTATGGCGCTGAAAACGCTAAACGCGTTTGGGAAGAGGGCATTCGCTGCGTTGAGCTCGTAAAAGCCAATGTAGATAAGTATAATATCGATTGTGATTTTACGCTTGGCTATTTCGACGCTGCTATGAACCAGCGCGAAATGGACGACCTGAAGGAAGCAAAAGAAGACCTGGAAGAATTAGGGTTTCCCCACAAGCTTCGTTTGTTGGACCAGAACGACGTGAAAACCGCGATCGGGTCCGACCGCTTCATCGGTGGGCTAGTGAATGAGGGCTGGGGCCATTGCCATCCGCTTAACCTGTGCAGAGGCGAAGCAAAGGCGGCAGAAGGTCTTGGCGTTGAAATCTATGAAGATGCCCGCGTTTCCAAACTTGATTACCACGAAAACCATATCGTGGTTGATATGGATTGGGGCCGGGTAACTGCTGACAAAGTTGTGCTCGCCTGCAATGCGTACCTTGGAAACCTGGTGCCGCGGCTAGCGAACCGCATGTTGCCGGTTGGCAGCTATATCATTGGAACAGAAAGACTTTCTGACGAACTGGCGAACGACATTCTTCCGGGAAACCATGCCGTATGCGATCAGCGCTGGGCTGTGGACTATTTCCGCATGTCCGCCGACAAGCGGCTGTTGTTTGGTGGTGTCGCGTCATACACGGGCGTTCACCCCAAAAACATCGTCAAAAAAATGCGCCCCAAGATGCTCAAGGTTTTCCCGCAATTGAAGGACGTCAAAATTGACTATCAGTGGGGCGGCTATCTGGCTGTTGGTCTGAACCGCATTCCACAAGTTGGCCGAATTGATGAGCGTACTTATTTTGCGCAGGCTTTTGCGGGCCATGGGGTTGCGCCCAGTCACAGCGCCGGCCGCATGATTGCCGACGCCATATTGGGTGATGACGAATTGCTGCGCATTGTTGAAAGCGTCAAGCACCGGCCATTCCCCGGTGGCAGGCTATTCAGGAAACCAATTTTGGCTGCTGGCATGGCGTTTGAGCAATTCAAGGAAACGCTGCGCCTTTAGAGTTTTATCTGCTATGAGCGATTGATGATCAGGCAACCTGGAGCAGGCGGGGGTCCACCGCGTCAATTTACGATCAGCGACGCGCAAAATTTCCTCAAGCGCGGCTATGCAGCACTTAACCGTGGTGACTTCAAGGAAGCCGGTGCCTGCTGCCAGCTAATCCTTAAATATATTCCCAAAATGGCTGAAGCGCATTTCCTGATAGGCTTACTGGGCATTGAAAGCCGGGACTGGGGTACCGCAACCCGTGCCTTCAAGAATGTGGTGTCGCTTAAAGAAGACCATGTGGCGGGGTGGGCGCAACTGGCGCGGGCATTTGTGACCTCCGGGCAATATAGCAATGCAGAGTCTGCGCTTGCACGCGCTGAGGCTCTTCCGGTCAAAGACCCCCTTGTCATGGACGTGCTTGGCACCGTGCATAGTTTGCTGGGTGATCAACCTGCGGCCCTCGACTGGTACGACAAAGCATCTGCGGCGTCAGACAGCGCTGTTTATGAACTCAGCCGCGCCAAAGCCTTAACATTTCTGGGAAAACTGGTGGAGGCCGATACTGCACTTGTGCGTGTCCTCGAGGAAAAGCCGGAAGCGTCACAAGCGCATTGGATGAAATCCCGACTGAAAAAAGCGGACTCTGACAGCCATGTGAAGGAAATGCAGAAGCTGCTGCAAAAAGTCCCCGAGCAAAGCGAGGCAGCCAGTTTTTTCAATTATGCCATCGGCAAAGAATATGAAGATCTGGAAGAGTGGGATGCCGCGTTTGAGTATTATGCTAAAGGGGCAAATGCGCGCCGTTCAGCTGTGCAATTCGACGAGCAGGCGGAGGTTGCAATGTTCGATGCGTTGGCCTCCACATTTGACGCAGAGTATTTGAACTCTGCGGGAGCAGGGCACAACGATCCATCGCCCATTTTCATTGTGGGCCAGCCACGAACAGGCACGACACTGATTGAGCGTATCATCACGGCGCACAGCGATGTTTCCTCGGCTGGCGAACTCCAGCAGTTTGCCATGTCAATCAAGCGGTTAAGCGGCATCACGTCTCCAAAACCAATGACCGCAGAGATTGTTGAGAATGCTACGAGCATTGACCCTGCGGAGCTGGGCAAAATGTATCTCCACACCACGCGAACCCTGCGGGGAGATACGCCGCGTTTTGTCGACAAAATGCCAGTGAACTATCTTTATGTGCCCTTAATCGCAGCAGCATTGCCTAACGCAAAAATTATCCATGTCACGCGCGACCCGATGGACAGCTGTTTTTCCAGTTTCAAACAGCTTTTTGCAGACGCCTATTACCATTCCTATGAGCTGGAAGAAATGGCGCGCCATCACGTGCGGTACCGAAAGCTCATGGAGCGCTGGCAGCAACTGCTGGGCGACAGGGTGCTAACCGTATCTTATGAGAAAACAGTTCAAGAAACCGAACTAAGTGCCCAAATAATAATGGGCTATTTGGGTTTGGAATGGCAGGATTTAATCCTGAATTTCTTTGAGCAGGAGGCCAGTGTCACAACTGCGAGTGCCGCGCAGGTGCGCGAAAAGGCGCATACGCGATCTGTGGGATTATGGCAACGCTATGCCACACAATTAGAACCCGTGCGAAAAATATTGGCAAAAGCCGATATGATTTAGCGATTTTTCGCTGTTAGATTTGTTTCCACAAGTTTTGGGCAAAAGGGAAGCGGTCAGTCTCGGGCCGCTGCTCAAACTCTGCGCGTGCCGCTGTTGCGGATGGGGGCAGGTTACATGGAGGAATATATGGGCGATTACAATGTATGCGCCTCACGTCAGGGCCGCGCCCGCGGCCACATGCTGAAAACAAGTGTGTCACTGATTGCACTATCAGCTATTTCTTTACCCGCTTTGGCGCAGAATGATGACAATGTCATCGAAGAAGTCATTGTGACGGCGCAAAAACGGGCGCAGTCAGTGCAAGATGTGCCAATCGCTATCTCGGCATTTGATGCTGCCTTTACGAAACGCACCAATCTGGATGACGTGAAGGACCTTGTTAAGTTCACACCAGGTCTTGCGGGTGATAGTAAAGATAGCTTCATCGACTTAATCAGCATTCGTGGCATTCTCACCAATGACTTTGGTGTAGGTGGTGATCCATCGGTCGCGATCTTCAAAAACGGTTTCTATCAGGGGCGGAACGGTGTTGCCGTGTCTTCCTTGTTCGACATGGAACGGTCTGAAGTGCTGCGCGGCCCACAAGGCTTCCTGTTTGGTCGCAACGCTATCGGTGGCGCGATCAATATGTTCACGGCTAAACCGAATTTCGACAAAAACAGTGGTTATGTTGAAGCCGGCTTTGGCGAGCGCAGCATCATGGAGTTCGAGGGCGCCTTTAACTCGGTACTTGCTGACAATCTGGCCTTGCGGGTGGCAGGTTATCACAGCGAAGAAGACGGGTATGTGGACAATTTCGCCCGTCCTGAAGCTGATCGGCAGATTGCCCACAATAAGTCAGCGTTTCGGGCTACACTCGCCTATCAAGGCGAGAAGGTGGATGCCTGGGCGTCTATTGAGTACGAAAACCGTGACCAAAGCGGCACGATTTACCGCGCCATTGAAGATGACGTGATTTTCCCTTTCCTGGTCGACAATGTGGAAGGCGTGACCAATCGCGGCAACTTGCGTGACACGGACAGTAACCAGGCCCTTGGTGAATTCGACAATGGTGAGATCTGGTCGTTCAATGGTCAGATTGATGTAGACCTTGGTTTTGCTACGCTCACATCGCTGACTGGCTACAAAACCCATACTTACGATTATGCGGAAGACTTTGATGGCCTTCCAATTTCTGTGAATGATTACCAGCAAGATCAGGACGGCAACTATTTCGAGCAAGAGTTGCGCCTTGTGGGCGACACAGATGGTCCGCTCAGCTGGTATGCAGGTGTCTCCTACTACCGCGAGGACATAGATGCACTGTTCACGCAGCGTATCGACGAAGAAGTAATTTGCGGGGCTTACTATTATTACACTTGCGCCGATTTGTTCGCCTATTGGGAATACCCGGAGTTTACGCCTAGCCCCAACGAACTGACTGAAAGCAACCGTGTTCGCGGTGACTTCGAAGGGTGGGGCGCTTACCTGGACCTTAACTATGCGGTGAATGACCGGCTCGAAGTCGGCGTTGGCCTGCGCTATACCTATGACAAAAAAGACATGGAAATTAATGTCTTGCCGGTTGATAGCGAACTGGGGCCTTTCTATATCTTCGGCATAACGACCGACGGTTTCGTTCGAAGTGAATCCAGCTGGGATGATGTGACACCGCGCTTCGTAGCGCGCTATCACGCCAGCGAAGAATGGACGCTGTATGGTAGTGTAACGCGCGGATACAAGTCTGGTGGATTTGGTAGTTTTGCTATTGTTCCGGGGCCTGCGGGTGTTGACGATGACGCTGTGGTTCTCCCGGGTGCTTCACTCAACGAATTTGATCCGGAAACTGTCTGGTCTTATGAAGTGGGCGCCAAGGGTGACCTGTTTGACAGTCGCTTGAGGCTCGATATCGCTGCTTACCATTATGTTTACAAAGACCTGCAGCTGAGTTTCTTTGATAACGGCACCCGTGTCGTAAACATTGGTAAAGTCGAAGCCTTTGGCCTTGAAGCAAGTGCACAAGCCGTATTGAGCGACCATTTTGATCTCTATCTGACAGGCACATTCAATGATACTGAAGTGTCGGACGCAGAAGACCTGTTCCCGGGCAGCACAGGCAATCAGCTTGCTGATGTGCCGCGTTGGGTAACGTCAGGTGTGCTTACGTACCACACGCCCATTGGGGATGATGGTGAGCTAAACGTCAATGTCGATTGGCGGGCGCAAACCAGCATGTTTGGTGGCATTGAGAATATTGAGGCTGCTCGCAACCCCGGATGGTCTGACTTTAGCTTCCGGGCTGCTTATGTAGCTGATGCGGGTTGGTCCGTAACGGCGTATGTCGAAAATATTTTTGATAAAGTCTATTTTGACGCCACAAATGAAGGGGGAGCCGTTCAGCCTCACACCTTCTTCGGGGTCAGTAGACCAAGAACCTTTGGCGTTCGATTGCGATACGCCTTCGGGGAATAGTAAATAACAAGAGCCAGCCTAATTGGGGCTGGCTCAAGTCTTTGGGAAGAAGTTTGGAGACCCGCAATGGCAAATGATATGCGGCGCATTAATGACGACATGGCGGCTTACTGGATGCCGTTTACCCCTAACAAGGTGTTTAAAGCGAACCCGCGTCTGTTGGAGAGCGCTGACGGGCTTTATTACACGTCTACCGATGGCAGGCAGGTGTTTGACGGCTCGTCTGGCCTTTGGTGCTGCGCGCTCGGTCACAATCAGACCAAGATTGTTGAAGCAATCCGCGAGCAGGCTGGAAAACTGGATTACGCCACATCATTTGGCTACGGGCACCCGGCTGCATTTGAACTTGCAAATATTCTGGCCGCAAAAATGCCCGGCGACCTCAACCATATATTCTATACCAACAGCGGTTCAGAGTCTGTCGAAACGGCACTCAAAATCGCACTGGCGTATCATCGCATGCGTGGGGACGGCCAGCGGGTGCGGTTGATTGGTCGTGAGGGTGGTTACCACGGCGTTGGCTTTGGCGGTATCAGTGTTGGCGGTATGGTCAATAACCGCAAATACTTTGGTGCCTTGTTGCCCGGTGTTGATCATATGCCTTTGCCATATGATGCGCGCATGCATCGCTCGGTCGGTCAGCCTGAAGAGGGCGCGGAGTATGCCGATGAGCTAGAGAAAATTCTCACGCTCCATGACCCATCCACAGTTGCGGCGGTGATCGTTGAGCCTGTCGCTGGTTCAAACGGTGTGTTTGTACCGCCTAAGGGCTATTTGGAGCGACTGAGGGAAATCACCAAAAAGCATGGCATACTTTTGATTTTTGATGAGGTGATCACTGGTTTTGGCCGCCTTGGCTACACAACGGCCGCAGAAAGGTTTGGCATTGAGCCTGATTTGATCACCACTGCAAAAGCGCTGAACAACGGCACAGTGCCCATGGGTGCGGTTGCTGTGCACAGTGATATCTACGGCACCTTCATGGATGAAGGTGGTGAAGGTGTGGAGTTTTTCCACGGATATACTTATTCCGCACACCCACTTGCTGTCGCGGCAGCCAAAGCAACGCAAGAGCTTTATGATGAACTGGATGCCAACGCCAACGTGCGTGAACTTGAGGGCTATTTTGGTGAAGCCATGCATCATATCGCAAAAGCTGATGTGATTAATGATGTGCGGCATCTCGGGTTTATGGCGGCGCTGACGTTTGATCAGATAGATGGAAAGCCGATGAGCCGATCATCACAGATTTTTGCGCGGGCGTTCGAGAACGGACTTAAAGTTCGTCTGTCGAGTGACCATGTCGCCATTGCACCACCTATCATTAGCCAAAAATCTGACATTGATCTGATTGTAGATCGCATGGAAAAAACCATATCTGATGTTGGATAAAAACTGGCGGGTTAAACCAAACAGTGAATCAGACAGCGAAAAAAATCATGCCGCCCAGTCGAATAGGGCGGGTCATCGTCGGCATTTTGCTGATAATCGGCGGTATTCTTGGATTTTTACCGGTCTTGGGGTTTTGGATGATCCCTTTGGGCTTTGTTGTATTGTCTGTCGACTTTCCCTTCATTCGGCGACGTAGACGCCGTGCAGAAGTAAAACTGGGCCGCTGGTGGCGTACCCAAAAACAAAAACGCGCGAACAAAAGGAAGAAACAGGAATGACACTGGCCATTTCTATTGATGATGTGAAATCCGCAGCTGAGCAAATTGAGGGCGTTGTGGCGCGGACGCCGCTCATCGAAAATATTGCGTTGAACAAACTTGCTGGTGGGCGCGTATTCATCAAACCGGAATGTTTGCAACACACGGGGTCGTTTAAGTTTCGCGGGGCCTACAATCGGCTTTCACGCCTTTCAGACGAGGAAAAAGCGCGAGGTGTTCTCGCATTTTCAAGCGGTAATCACGCGCAAGGTGTTGCGCGGGCTGCAGAGCTTCTGGGCATCGACGCAACAATCGTAATGCCCGAAGACGCGCCAGCACTTAAGCTGGAGGCCACCAAAGGATACGGCGCCAAAGTCGTTTTGTACGATCGCTACAATGAAGACCGGGAAGAAGTAGCAAATCGTGTTGCAGGGGATAGTGGCGTAACCGTAGTGCCGCCATACAATGACTCGTTTATCATGGCCGGGCAGGGCACCTCTGCTCTTGAAGTGGCGGAAGACTTGAACGTACTGGGTATTACACCTGATCAAGCGCTCGTTTGCTGTGGCGGCGGAGGATTGGCGTCGGGCAGTTTCACCGTTTACAGGCATTATTTCCCGGACATGCAGGGATATGCAGTAGAACCCGAGGCCTTTGATGACGTCGCTCGCTCGCTTGAAAGCGGCAATATCGAATCTGTCGATTTCGGCGCCCGGTCTATATGTGACGCCCTCCTGACGCCAAGCCCAGGCACCTTGACGTTTCCAGTATTGCAAGAAGCGGGAGCGAAAGGGCTTACCATCAGCGATGACGAAGCACGCAGGGCTGTGGCGTTCGCAAGCAACATGTTGAAAGTGACGGCGGAACCAGGCGGGGCAGCGGCCCTTGCCGCCTTGCTGGCTGGAAAAGTCGAAACCAAAGACCGTGTTACAGTGTGCATAATATCTGGTGGCAATATTGCACCTGAATTGCTGAAGCAATGTTTGGAAGATTTTTCATAGTTTCCAACGATCAGCACAGATTTCAGTCTTGGCGGCACGCAAAGCTTGCGCTATAGAATGAGCAAATTATTGGCTAGGGCCAAACATCAGAGGGGCATTTTGCTGTGAGCATGGAAATTGATGAACAGAAAACCACCTATGACGGCTTCATTCGTTACAGTGTGCGTTCCGTTGTAGCTATTATTGCTGTTTTGGTTCTTATGGCGATTTTTGTCGCATAACCTTGGCGGGTTGCACTGAATAACAGTGCGTCAGAATCAAAAAAGCGTCCCATTGGGACGCTTTTTTTGTGTTTGCTGCTGCGCTTGGCTTAGTGCTTTGGGAAAGACCTGAGCTGATAACGCCCGTCTTTCAAGTCCCCAAACAATTCCGGCACATCTGGGTGATTGACGGGTTCGTCTGTGACATCAGGCACCAAATTCTGCTGCGAAACGTAAGCCTCATAGGAAGATTCATCATTTTCCGCGAAAAGATGATAGAAAGGCTGCGCCTTCTCAGGGCGAATTTCAGCCGGAATGCTTTCCCACCATTCATCGGAATTGGCAAACTCAGGATCCACGTCAAAAATTACCCCCCGAAACGGGAAATATTTGTGCCGCACAACCTGGCCAATATTGTAAATGGGCGTTTTTGAAACTCGCATCTCGGGGTTCATAGCTTACTCCTTAGCACCCGGTGAGATAGGCGCGACGGGACGGTTTGTCAATCGTTCCTCTCAACATCGTGTTTTGAATTTTCATGGGTCTGCACCATATTGGGAAAAACAGCTCACATAACCATTTCCGGAAATCAGAAAAGTCAGTGAAAGCATAGGTTTCCGGCGGGTAGCATGACGAGTGCTTAAAGTCCTGTTCTTAAAACCGTCATGAAAAGGCAATTAAAATGTCCGCTTTCACGCATACATAGTGCCGTATGAAAGAGACAAAATTTGGAACAATAAGAATGAACGATTCGATCAATCATGAAGGCTTGAAGCGCCTTGTCGACTATGAACTATCGCGTTTGGATGAGAACGATCCAGCTGAAGCGCGGCGCATCCTTGAAGGCAAAGTAGGTGCTTACGACGTTGATGGTTCAGCCATTACAGCTGGCATAAACGGATATTATTCCCGCGTTACCTGTACTTTGGAGCACTAAAAAACCAGTGCTCCTAAGCGATCGGGAACGCTACGCCTCAGGCTCAAGAAGTTTGTGCAAGTGCACAACAACGTACTTAGTCATCGCGTCATCAACATTAGCCTGACTTACACGGCGCCAAGCATTTTCTGCTTCTTCGTAGCTGCCGTAAATGCCAACCAAGTCGACTTTATCAAGATCTCTGAAAGTCAAAGACTGTGGGTCTTCCACTTGTCCACCAAACACAAGATGCAGAAGTTGCTTGTCGGCCATGGCAATGTTTCCTATTCAGTAACTGACGGCACGGAATTGATTTCATTGTGCGCTGTCGTTGTTGTCGAGCGGCGCCTATGTAACAAATTCCGCGTAAAACGCCACCTTTTTCTGTCATTTCCTTGGGGAAGTTAATTTCGATGGCTCAGCAAGAAAACTATCTAATCTCAATTGTGGGCAAAGACAGCGTTGGTGTTATCTCTGCTGTTTCCAGCTATCTGTTTGATATTGGGGCAAATTTGGCGGACAGCTCTTATGCCGTGCTTGGGGAAGGGTTCGAGTTTTCAGCAATCGCTGCATTTGTTGCAGTTCAGGATACAAGCGAAATTACGGCTGGTCTGAGTGAATTGGAGTTATTAGCCGGAGCGCGCATCGAGGTTTCACCCTTTGATTTTGCAACGGCGCGAGGGGAGACAGCAACGATCTCTCACACCGTTGAAATCACAGGTGGCGACAGGCCAGGTCTTGTCGCCAGAATTTCCGAGGTGCTTGTGGATTATGACGCCAATATTGTTCGCATGAGCAGCAAGCGTCATGTGGATGCGGATGGTGAAGCCCATTATCGTACGCGATTTGCCATAAGTGTTTCTGACGAACGAAAAACTGCACTTGAGGCTGCGCTCGTTAACACAGCGGGCAGCCTGCGCTTGGTGTGTACGGTTGAACCGGTATGAAAAAAGGCGCCACGTGGCGCCTTAAATTATTATATACAAGAATTTAGCTCTCGGTCACTGATTGCTCTTTGAGCCAGTCAATCAATCCATCAAGCCCCACATCTTTAACCTTCGCGCCAAAAACATCGCGGTTTGTAATCATCAGGTTGATGCCTTCAAACTCCAGATTAACAATCTGAAATTTGCCGCCGCTTTTGCGAATGCGCCAGTCCGCCAAAATAGGGGCACCGTCGTCCCGCTGCACTTCGGTGCGCACAAACACATGACCGTTGCGGCCAGAGGCTGGTTTGGTGCCAACAACTTCCAGTTCGCGGAAGCCGATTTGTGTCATGCGCTTATCAAATTCATAAACGATGTAATCACTCATCGCCTGCATATAGCGGGTGCGCTGGTCGGCGGTCGCGGTGCGGAAGTGACGGCCAAGCATGCCGCGGGCAAGCAGATTAATGTCAGTTGCCTGCTCAAAAATTTGGCGGAAAGCAATGGTGCGTTCGGCTTCGGTAAGTTTACTGTCGCTCCATACGGCGATGGTTTCGCTCGCAAGGCCCTCAACAAATTCGATCGCACCGCGCGTATCATCAACCGCTTTGTCTTGTGCAAATGCCGGCACACAGAAGACCAGCAGCACAGTTAGAAAACTCGTAATTTTTTTCATTGTATTCTCTCGTCGCTGTCGATTGGCAAAAGCCGCTATTCAGCGGCTTCTACTGTGGCTTCACGAAGGTAAGCCATAAGGTCTTTACGGTCTTGCTCTTTGCGCAGACCAGCAAAAGACATTTTGTTGCCAGGCAAGAATGTGCGTGGCTGTGCAAGCCAATCATTCAAATTCTGCTCTGTCCAAACGAAATCGGCCTCCTGCAAGGCTTTCGAATATTTAAAGCCGTCACGGGACCCAGCTTGGCGCCCAAACAGGCTGTCAAGGTTTGGCCCAATGCGCCGACGTGCGGTTGCCGTCAGGTTGTGGCAGGCCTTGCAACGGTTAAACAGGCGCTGGCCTTTGGTCGCATCACCTTGTGCCGAAATCGTTGTGTCTGCCGGATCAGCGTTAGCTGCGGGGAGGGCAGTCATCAAAGGTGTAGCTGTCAGCGCAATCAAAAGCGCAGTTTTAGAAAGAAAAGTCATCCATCACTCCAGTTTCAGTCTACCGGCGGTTCCAATGAACCGCCACAATGGGCTCGGTCTCCTGAACCCTTGCTGAACATACTGACCGCTGACCTGGGGGTCGATTTCACATTCGGTCGCATGTCGTTGCGTAGTTATCAGCCCGGCGTACCGGGCTTCATTGATCTATTACGGATTCGCGACCCTAATCGCGCTCCACATAGGGTTTAATCTCGCCAGATTTAATACGAGCAAAATAGTCGTCCAACATTGCCCGCACTTCTTTGCGCATCAGATAAAGGCCCAGAATGTTCGGGAAGCCAATGGCAAGCAGCAGCGCGTCTGCCATATCCATTACTGGCGCAAGTGACATCGCCGATCCAATGAAGATGATCAAAAGATAGCTGATTTTGAAAGCCAGATCAGCATTCTTGTTATTGCCGAACAACCACAGGAAGGCGCGTTGCCCATAATAGAACCAGGTGATGGACGTAGAAAACGCGAACATCACAACAGCTATTGTCAAAATGTACGGGAACCAGTCAATGACCGTTGCAAACGCTTTTGACGTAAGGGCAATACCCGCCATGGTGCCTGACGCCGATGCATCGACCGAGTTGGTCAGGATAATGACCAGCGCCGTGATGGTGCAAATGACCACGGTATCGATGAAAGGCTCCAACAATGCCACAAGACCTTCAGACACAGGTTCTTTTGTCTTTGCCGCAGCATGCGCAATTGAGGCCGAGCCGAGGCCAGCTTCGTTTGAGAAGGTTGCCCGTCGCAGTCCCTGGATAAGCACACCGATGATGCCGCCAGCAACGCCTTCGCCGGTGAAAGCACCTGCAAAGATTTGGCCGAATGCGGCAGGAATTTCGCTTGCATTACCAAGGATCACAAACATGGATGCTGTGACGTAGGTAATCGCCATAATTGGCACCAGGAATTCGGTCACATGCGTGATTTGACGGATGCCGCCAATAATTACCAAGCCAACGGCTGCCGCAAACACAACACCAAACAACCAGGGTTTGCCGAAGAAGAAGCTGCTCTCGCCGCCTGTCAGTGCTGCGAGCTCATTGGTGAACTGCATTGATGACTGGTTCGTCTGGAACATGGCACCGGCACCGTATGCACCGCCAATGATGAACACAGCAGCAATCACAGCCAACACCTTGCCAAGAGCGGGATAGCCCTGGTTGGCCAGGCCCTCGGTCAGATAATACATCGGACCACCAGATACCACGCCGTTTTCGTCGATTTTCCGATACTTGAGGCCAAGCGTACACTCAACAAACTTCGAGCTCATGCCAAAGAGGCCAGCCATGATCATCCAGAATGTTGCGCCTGGCCCACCAACTGAAATCGCGATGGCGACGCCCGCGATATTGCCAAGGCCAACAGTGCCGGACACCGCAGCGGTCAACGCCTGAAAGTGGGTTACTTCGCCCGGATCGTCAGGGTCGTCGTATGTGCCTTTGACAATTCGGATCGACTGCGCAAATCCACGAATGTTGGGGAAGCCCATGTAAAAGCTAAAGAAAATGCCACCACCGAGCAGCCACAATACTATGAATGGAATAGGCGGCAGGACAGGAATGATGTCCTGCAAGGTAAAGAAAATTATTCCGGAAATAAAATCACTAACAGGTGCCATTACATTGTTGACGGACTCAGCAAAACTCGAACTCTCCTGAGCTAGTGCCGCTGGTGCAGCCAGCACAAGCGATGCAAGCCCTGTTGCAAATAGTGCCATAAGGCGTTTCATAGATACTCCCCTAGGATCGGTAGGCGTTAAGCAGTCTGATGCTGCTTTGTTGCTAATTTTCGCGTGAAAACACTGAATTCACGCGCATTGCCGCGCATGCTAGCCGGTATGGACCGGGGGCTCAACGGAAAGATGCCTCAATTCAAAAAAGGGTGAAGGACCGCTTGTCATATTTTTTCAAAAGCTATCAATCATGCTA
This sequence comes from Kordiimonadaceae bacterium, assembly GCA_017640725.1. GTDB lineage: Bacteria > Pseudomonadota > Alphaproteobacteria > Sphingomonadales > Kordiimonadaceae > Kordiimonas. The sequence continues at coordinate 239,907 of JAEPQB010000004.1, forward strand.
GTCTGCAAAAAGGCAGTTTGACCCGCTAAAACTTTACTAACCTTTTAACGGGCAGTTAACTAGTTTGACCTAATGTCGAGGCTTAAGTGTGCCAAATGGGTACAAGCGCCTGTAAATCGTAATTTTAGGGGATTCCCACCGTGTCTGACGAGACCACCCTTTCCAGCGCTGATGTAGCGAAACTTTTGCAAGACCCCAATAGTGACAACCGGGCTGCGGCTGCACAAAAAGTTGCAAGTACTTTTGGCGGCGAAAACCTCTCGGATAGCGAGCGGGCGATTGCCGAAGATATTTTCCGCGCGATGCTCAAGGACGCGGCGGTACGGGTGCGGGAAGCCCTATCTGACAGTTTGAAAGACAATCCTGCCGTGCCTCATGATGTCGCAGCGTCTCTCGCGAAGGATGTTGAAAGCGTTGCAATGCCGATGATTACCTCGTCGGATGTTTTGACCGATGAGGACTTGGTGGACATCGTCAAAACCCGCAGTGAAGATGTGCAAAAAGCGGTTGCAGGGCGTGCCAATGTTTCAGAACGGGTCGCTGATGCCTTGGTGGATAGCGATAATGAAGACGTCGTTGCAACGCTCGTTGGCAATGAAGGTGCGAACCTGAACGAAGGCACCTTTGACCGCGTGCTGGACAAGTTTGGCGACAGTGAAAAAGTCAATGCGCCGATGGCGCATCGCTCTGATTTGCCTGTCGGTGTTTCGGAGCGTTTGGTGACGATGGTCTCCGAACAGCTTCGCGAACACATCATGACGCATCATGAGATTTCACCAACGACAGCAGCTGACTTGCTGCTGGAAAGCCGAGAAAAGGCAACCGTGTCCCTTGTTGAAGGTGGCAGCATGCAAACGGTGCAGGAGTTGGTTGACGAGTTGGCCAAGAACAAGCGGTTAACGCCGACATTGATGCTTCGGGCCCTTTGCATGGGCGACACCACATTCTTCGAAGTGGCTTTGGCCAAAAAAGCCGACATTCCGGTCTTGAACGCCTACAAACTTGTGCACGATGGTGGCGACTTGGGCCTGAAGCGCCTGTTTGAAGTAACTAATATGCCGCCGCAATTCCTGACCATGGCCCGCGCGGCACTCGATATTTCCGAAGAGATGGTCGAGACCGGTGGCGATGACCGTGACACATATCGCAAACTTATGATCGAGCGTGTTCTTACCCAGATTGAAGATGATATAGATACGGAAAATCTGGATTATTTGATCGGCAAGCTGGGGTCTGCGCATGCGAGTTCAGCGCCTGTTGCGTGACTGCTTTTAGTACAGAACGAATTCTTAAACCCGGGCTTGCCCGGGTTTTTATTTAACTACAGTTGGTAACCAGAGTGCAATTTCAGGCCACAGCAAAATCGCGAGCAAGCCCAGTAGCTGCAATAGCACAAACGGGATGATGCCCCTGTAGATGTCTCTCAGGTCGACCAGGTCTGCTGCTGCCCCTTTCATATAAAAAAGCGCAAAACCAAAAGGCGGCGTCAGGAAACTGGTCTGCAGGTTGACGGCCATCAATATGGCGAACCACATTGTTGTCAGGCCAGGGTCCGCGAGGTGTCCGCCAAAATCCAAATGCGCAATAATTGGCGCAAACACTGGCAAAATAATCAGCGTAATCTCTATCCAGTCAAAGAAGAAACCGAGCAGGAAAACGGCGATCATCAAAATCATCAATACCGTCCAACCGCCAGTGCCGGTAGACTGGATGATGTGCAATATCTGGTCGTGACCACCAACCAGGGCAAAGACGTAGGAAAAGGCTGTTGCACCGACAAACAAACCAAACAACATCGTCGTGGTCAGCGTAGAACGCTCCACAACATCTCGCAGTACGGTAAAGCGAAGCTCGCCGCGCAGGCGGGCGAGCAGCAGGGCACCAAAAGCTCCAACACCGCTGGCTTCCGTTGGTGTTGCTATACCACCGAATATGGAGCCCAATACCGCCGCAATCAACAAAAGTGGCGGCACAAAGCTCCTGAAAACCATAGCCATTGTAAGAGGCTCTTCAATCTCGGTGTCTTGCATCGGCGGCGCAAGGTCAGGATTGAGGCTTGTGCGTGTGAATATGTAAATCAGATAAAAAACCGCCAACATCAAACTTGGCACCACTGCAGCGAGGAACAAACCACCAGCGGAGGTGCCAAGAAGGTCTGCCATGACCACCAACATGATGGAGGGTGGCAGCAGAATGCCAAGCGTGCCAGAAGCCGCAATTGTGCCTGTCGCAAGCGGTTTGTCATACTTGCGTTCCAGCATCACAGGTAATGCCATCAGCGTCATCATCACAACACTTGCACCGATGATACCGGTGGTCGCTGCTAGAATGACGCCGAGCAAAGTGACAGAAAGGGCCAATCCGCCTGGCACACGCCTTGTCATCAGTTGCAGCGTGTTAAGTAGGTCGCGGGCAATGCCGCTTTTTTCCATCATGGTGCCCATGAAAATGAACATGGGTATGGCAACCAACAGCTGTTTGTTGACTACGCCGCCGAATATGCGGCTGACCACAAGGAAGAAGCTGTTGGGGTTTTCTAAACCCATAAGAACGGCAAGTCCCCAGAACGCCAAACCGGTACCGCCCAGAACAAAAGCAATGGGAAATCCGCTGAACAGCAAAGGAACCAGCGTTAAGAACATAAGGAAGGGCAGGAATTCAATGAAACTAGTCATTAGTGCTCCCTGACACATCTGTTGCAAGGCCAAAGCTCGTTTTATGGGACAGTTCTTCAGGTCCAAACAAGAAAACAGAGGTGTGAATGAGTTTTGCGAGAGCGGCCATGCCCAATGTTAAAAATCCGAGTGGAATGACTGCCTTGATAATCCATCTGTGCGGCAAACCAGTCGCAGAGGGGCTGGCTTCGTCATACTGCAGGCTATATCCCACATAGTCGACGCCGAACCAAACAACAGCCGTCACATAAGGCATTAAAAACAGGCAGCAGCCAAACAGTTCCACCCAGGCTTTGGTGCGTGGTGAGAAACGTTCGCTGGCAAGTTCAATACGCACATGGGCGTCGCGTGAGTATGCCCAACCAAGCGCGAGCAGAAACAAGGCACCATGCAAATGCCATTCAAGTTCCTGTAGTTTGGTTGATCCAATAACAAACCAGTGGCGGAGCGTGACGTCCGTCATAATGACAAGGATGAGCACCACCATCAGCCATGCTGACGCACGGCCAAGTCTTGTGGCGCCTTCGTCCAAAAAGCCGGCGAGTTTGAGAAGACCGTCCATCAATCTTGTTTCAGATAGCCGCGTTCGGCCCAGCCTTTATATTTGGCACGAAAGGCACTGAGGGACGCCCATACCCTTGCAAAGTCCGGGTCTTCGGCCTGCAGGTCCGCGGCCACTTCATCCCATGCGGTTTCCAGACCGGCCAAGATTTCGGGCGACCAAGTGTGAATTTGTACACCCTCAGCTTCAAGCCGCGCCATAGCATCTGCCTGCAAAGCCTCGCCCTCGGCAACGCCGTGCCGCACATTGGCTGAGCAGGTAGTTTCAATCATATGCTGTTGGTTTTCACTCAGTGCATTCCAGGCGTCTAAATTTATCATCAATTCAAAGAAGGTGGACTGCTGGTGCCAGCCTGGGAGGTAATAGTGCTTGGCCACTTCGTAAAAGCCCATGCGCTCATCAACGGCAGGCATGGCATATTCTGTGGCATCAATTGTGCCAAGCTCAAGCGCCTGATAAATCTCGCCGCCAGCAATCAGCTGTGGGGCCGCACCAATTTTTTCCATGACTTTTCCGCCAAGGCCAAAGAAGCGGATTTTCAGGCCACGAAAGTCTTTCATGGAGTTGATTTCTTTTTTGAACCACCCTGAAGCTTCGGGGGGTGTCAGGCCACATATTACACTGTGGATATTGTGCCGGTGGTAAATCTCGTCAAAGAGGGGCTTGCCACCGCCAAAATCAAACCACGCCAGATATTCTGGTGCAGAGGGACCAAACGGCACGGACGCAAACAACTGCAGCGACGGTTCTTTGCCAGCCCAATAGCCAGGCGTGGACCAACCGGCCTCCAGGGCGCCGTAACTAACAGCGTCAAATGTTTCAAATGGCGGTGCCAGCACTCCTGGCTCATGAAACTTGAGTTCGATATCACCGTTAGAGATCAAATAGAGTTCGTCCGAGATGCGTTTGCCGAGTGTTCCGATCTGAAGAAGTGTAGAAGGATAAGTGCTGGTCATGCGCCAACGCACTGGCTCTACGGCTTCAGTTTCGGTGTTGGTGTCCTCGGTGGGCGCACTGCAGGCCGCCAGCATTAAAGTACTGGCCGCAAAAACTGATCTAAGCGACATGATCCCCCACAATCGATTGATTAACTGAATTTTTTGAGTGACTGGCCAAGCAAAATATAGAGCTTGCCCATGTCAGAAGAGATGAGGGTGACCGAAAGCGCGCTGCCTTTATCGCCCAGCATTGCCCGCTCCATCAAACCTTCGAAATCGCGACAGTAACGGGTTACAGTTTCGCGGAATTCACTGTCGACTTTGTACTTGTCAGCAATTGCTTTCCGGGTGGCCCGGTCCGCCATCTTGAGCGTGCGGCGCATGAAGACAGACTTGTCCCCATCGAGGTAAGCTTGCCAAACACCATCGGGCAGGTCCTGTGAAAGTGCTTTGTTAATGTCAATCGAGACGGATTGCAGGCTTTCCATCAGAAGGGCAGAGGAACGTGCAAACTCGTTTCGGGTTGCTGAAACAATGCGGCCTTCGATTTCCGATGTCTTTTCAATGAATTGCTCGGCTTGCTGTGCGATCTTATCAGACTCGTTGCCAAGGCGCATTGCGAGCAGGGCGCTTTCTTTCTCGGCACGCTCTGCGCTGTCTTCATAATCAGAAAGAACCCGATTGAGGGTGGCCTGCATCTGTTCTTGCAGGTAGGTAATGCGTTCCCCAGCTTTGTCGCTAATGTCACCAATATTGGCCGAAAGTTCTTCACCGGTTTTTTCGACTGAGTCGCGCATTTCATTTTGCGCTCGTTCGGTCTGGTCAATCAAAGACTGACTCGCAGCATCAAGGCGTTCCGCTGCTTCAGTGGAGCTTTCTGCAAACTGGGCGATCTGCGCGTCCATACGTTCGGTGGATTTATCAAGGCTTTGAATAACGTCGCCTGCTTCTTCGATGATGCGCTCCCGCTCTCCAGCAAAAGCTTCTGCAGCCCGGCCTAGCTTCTGGCTGGTTTCGTAAAGCTGTTCATCAAGTTGGCCGGCGTTTTCACTGAGTTCTACGCTTCGGTCCTGCACAGTGCTGGCGGCTGTATTGGCTTTCTCTTCAAGCTCAGTCACTGCACCCGAAAGAGAGGTGGCTTTTTCGTTTAGGAAGCTCTCTGCTTCGCCAGCTCTTTCCTGCAAGGCGCTAGATTGCGCGGTGAAGCGTTCTGCTGCTTCGATCACTTTGCTGGCAGCATCCCCGGACGCGGCGTTCAAAGCTTCCCGCTGCCGCACAAGGTCTTCTTCTAGCCGCGACAGCTTCATGCGGGTTTCGCTGAGGATGTCGGCCAGGTGGCCGCCTTGTTCGTCCATTCTCTCACGTACATTCTCGATTTCGTCGCGGGTTGTGGAAGACTGCTCTGCCAGTTTTTCAGCCTGTGCTTTGATTGTATCTGAAGTCTCAACCAAAGACTGACCTGTAGTCTCACCTGCGCGTGCCAGTTCGGCCATCTGGTCTTCAACACCGGCGCGTAGCTGCCTGATGTGCTGAAGTGTTCTTTCTGCCGTGTCTTCCGCTTCCTTGGTGGCTGCAGTGTTTTGTTCGGCGATGGTGCTGAGTGTATTGTCGAGGGCTCGCCGGGCACGCTCAAGACCGTCCTCGAGAACAAGGTCCACTTGTTTCGCGTGCTCAAGCACTTGTTTGCCGGTTTCTTCGGTTGTCGCGAGCGTTTGCGCGTTCACGCGCTCACTGGTTTCCAGTGCTGACGTGCTGTGCGCCTCCAGCGACTGACCAGCTTCTTCAAGCATGTCTTTAGCCCTACCAACCGTCTCGATAATCTGGTCGGACATGGCTTGGGCACGCTCGGAGAATACTTTGGACACGTCATTAGTACTGTCCAGGGCCTCTGTTGCGGCCGTGCGCACTTCGCCAACATGCGTTTTAAGTGTCTCTTCAATTTTCGAAGACTCGGCGGCCGCCAGTTCGGCAAGCTCCTTAAGCACAGAACCTTGTGTTGTCATATGCTCCGAGAGTTCTGCAGAGCGGCCTTCCAGGCCTTCCACATCGTGACGGAACTTCTCCATGCCTCCGAGCACTTTATCCGTCACGGCCTGTAGCCTGAGTTCCACATCAACGGCGATGTCCTGGACTTCGTTGACACGGCTGCTGACATGGTCGCCGGCTTTATCCAGGCGTTGTTCGAAATCCTCGGTTGCTTTGCCGAATGCCTCTAGGCTGGTGTTCACACGCTCGCGGGCATGGTCAGCGGTTGCTGCTGCAGCATTACCGGCCCCTTCAACCCGAGCGCTCATGTCATTCACGTTGCTTTCGAGCGCTGAAATGCGTTCCTCGACTTCGCCTGTGAGTTCTTGAATGGCCGCACGTTCGCGCTCAAGAAGTTCCCGAATGCTGGCGGTGCGCGCTTCCGTGTCGGCAGTAGCTGAAAAAAGATCGCTGATCTGAGACTGAAACCGGTCTTCAAGGTTGGCGAGCCGGTCAGCGGCAAGGTCGGCGACCGCATCAATGTTGGTTAGCTCTTTCTGGAGTGACCTGTTCAGGCCAGCCAGACGCTGCTCAGCAACTTCCACAGGGGCCACGGCCTTGTCCAGGTTTTGAGAGATGGCCAGTCGTCTTTCCAGCAAAGGGTCTGTTCGCTGAAAGGCCAGTGCCACCAGCCAAAATATCGCGACTGGGGTGCTGTATCCGGCAACAAGACTTGCGAGATCCGTTGGGCTGAAAGATACGCCAGCGTCGGTGGGCGATGAAAATATATAGTAAGCGGCCGCGGCAGACCAGATTGCCGTTGCTGCCCCGGCAATAACAACAGGCGCCAACCGCCTGGAATTCCTGGCGCGTTGCCTCTCAAGGGCCTGCTGGTCCAGCTCTTTATCTTCAGACTTTGTGTCTGATTGGTTTTCTTCTGATTTCACGTCTGGGAAATCCAGTTCAACTCTCGACATCGCCGCCGTCCCTCAGCCCCAAAAGTCCTTGGACTACAGTTTCATTTTCATGACAGACCGTCAACCATTCGCTGGCTTTTCAGGTGTTTATGGTTCGTTGTTAATCAACAGTTGTGGCAAAATGATGGAATTGGGGTATTCTGGTTTGAGTTATCGGTGCACTTCGTTTGAAGCCAATGGGGACAAGGCATGAGCGAAACCATTGAAAAAAGACCTGTCAGACCATCGTTGAGCGGCGTTCAGCGCCGCTATCTGGAACGAGGACTATCGCAGCCGGGTGGAAAATTGCCGCTTTTTGACAAAGATGGACAGCGTATCAAAGATCAGACCATTAAGGCTTGCATCAAAAATGGCTGGGCCGAACGCTGGTACAATAACCCAATAAAGCCGGACTGGCTGATCTGCAAATTGACCGCCGCCGGTCGTGATGTGTTGAAAGCGAAATAATCTGTGGCTGAATCTGATTGGGATGAAAACATTCTGCTAGACACCAATCACCTATCAGAATTTACCGGCGGGGATCCTGCGTTTCAGGGGCAAGTTCTGAAGGTGTTCTTGGACAATGCACCTGAATACCTTGAAACCTTGTGTGCACCGGGCAATGAAAACTGGCGAACGGATGCCCACAAATTGAAGGGTGCCGCGAGAAGCATTGGCGCGTGGCGATTGGCTCGCGAAGCTGAACGCGCCGAACAGTTGGGCTTTCCCGCGAGCGACGACCCACGTCGACAAGCCATAGGAGCTGAACTGGCCGTAAGGCTCAAAGATACCATTGAGGAAATCCAGTCCCGTGGGTCTGGTTTTTAGTGTGAACAAGCTTCGGGTATTAAGCGTTTGACCCTAAGCTGCTGTAACCGTTAAGGTTCGGCGGGGTCGCCTTTTGGGGCAAAGGTTGTTTTATGAGTGATTATGATTTTGATCGAGTGAATGTATTGCTGGCCGAGGATAGCCCGTTCATTCGCTCTTTGCTGGTTAATTCCCTGAAGGTTCTGGGCGTTGGCAATGTGTTTGCCGTTGAGCACGGCGGCGACGCTATTCATTTTCTGCAGCGCGTTAAAAACGAACCCATGCGCGTTGGCGTTCAGCAAATCGACATTGTGATTTCCAACTGGGACATGCATCCCATTGACGGCATGATGTTCCTGCGCTGGGTGCGGCGACACAAGGATAGTCCAGACCGATTTGTCCCGTTTATGCTTATCACGAGCTACACCGAGCCTGAACGAATCCTGCAAGCGCGGGAAATGGGCGTGACAGATATGCTCGCTAAGCCTTTTACCATCAAGCACATTGGCGAAAAGCTGATTTCAATAATCGAGCGCCCAAGACAATTTGTGCATAACAAGGACTTTTTTGGGCCTGACCGTAGGCGCCAAAAAATTGATCATGGCGGCCCAGAGCGGCGCGTATTGACGGACAAGAGCGAAGGCGTGGAGATTATCCGTGGCTAAGAAGGTAATTGTTCGATTTTATCGCTTTAAGAACCGCCTCAAGGAAAAAACCGCAGGATTGGCACCTGGTAAAACCAGCATCAACCCGGAAGCTCTTGAGGAAGCAGAAAAAGCACTCAACAAAATGTCGGAAGACTACCCGGATTGGGTGTCAGGCTTGATTGTCAAGTTGCAGGAGCAGCATGGCCGCTGCGTCGATACGCCTGAAAAGCGGCATGAATTTTTTGAAGAAATCAATCATATTGCTCACGATATGAAGGGGCAGGGCGGTACTTTTGGCTATCCCCTGATCACAGATTTTGCCGATAGTTTGTATGGATTTACTGTGAAGCGACCCGGCGACATATCAGACAATCAAGTTGAACTGGTGAAAAGTCACGTAGACGCCATGCGCGCTGTCATCCGTGGGCGCGTGTCCGGGGACGGTGGTGAAATTGGTGCAGAGCTTTCAAAAAGCCTGGATGAAGCCATCGCCAAATACGAAGAGACGTAAAAAAAGCGGCCGGAGCCGCTTTTTCAAATCCATAATCCAATTCTATTTGGCTGCAGCACGTTTTCGAAGCTGAAGGGCATGGTCCATAATATGGAACACCACATTTTGTTCCATTGTGCCAGTGGCCAGATGAGCCCAGGGCCCAATTGCGAACAGGCCAACGTCTTCGCCACCGTGAGTCTCACTGCGAGTTGGGACCAGAGCTTGTTGAAGGAAATCAACATCTTGTACTTGGTCGTCGGTTAACTCCGGCCTCTCACCGTCTACCGCGCCCGGGCCGTTGTGGTAGCCAAGTGTGGTATAGGGCTTGCCATCATTTGCAAGCTCAGGAACGCTGCTAATCAGCGCAATAGGACGGACCAAGCCAAATATCGGATTTCCTCTGCGCGGGTAGCCCGCCATGGTGAAGACGTGGCTATGATCTGCGGTTACCATGATCAGTGTTTCTGAAAGGTCGACCATCTCCATTGCTTTGCGTACGGCATCTGAAAGTGCGATGGCGTCATTTAATGCACGCTGTGCATTGCCCATGTGATGCGCATGATCAACACGACCACCTTCAACAAGCAGATAAAAGCCACCGTCATTTTTGGACAGCATTTTGATGGCTGTTTCGGTCATTTCTGCAAGAGAGGGTTGCACATCAGGTGTTGAAGGGCGCACCTCTCGGTCAAGCTCATAGTCCATATGGCTGTCATCGAACAAACCCAGCAGGCGGCTGGTATTTTCTATGTCGATAGAAAGCAGGTCGGCCCTGTTGGACACATATGCGGCATTGCTGTCCAGGTCCTGCCATTCTTTCGTGAGGTCACGACCGTCACTTCTGCGACCGCGCTCAGTGCCTTCTGGCAGAAAATTCCTCCTGCCGCCGCCAAGCGCAACCTCAAGGCCGTTGCCCCCCAGGTCATCAATAATCTGTTGAGCAATATCACGGCAACCTTCAGTCCCAGATTCTGGCATGTCCGTATCGGTTTCCCAGTTGCGAATAGGAGAAACCGCGTACACAGTCGCTGGTGTTGCGTGGGTCAGGCGGGCGGTTGAGACAACGCCGGTACTCATGCCAACTTGTTCAGCGTAATAAGTTATTGGTTTCAGGGTGTTTGCCTGAATATTTGTGCACGAACGCTGTGGCTGCAGTGGCCCGGTATTGATGGCACCCACCCGTGTTTTCACGCCGGTATTGAGTGCCGTGGCAGTGCCTGCGGAGTCCGGCACTTGTGCATCAACATTGTAGGTCTTGACGAGCGCGGTGTGCGGGAACTGTTCAAAACTAAGATAGCCTTCTTCCCCCGGCCGGCCATTTAACTGTCCTTCCAGTATGCGAGCCGCAGTAAGAGTGGAAATGCCCATGCCATCGCCGACGAATAAGATGACATTCTTCGCCTGATTGGTATTGGGTTGAACGGCCAGACGGTCGGCAATTGCTTTTTCGCCTGCTTCCAGCCAGCTCTCTGTCGTGCCCAGCATTTCCAATGTCAGATTGGTTTTAATGGCGGGTTCTTGCGCAGTAGTTGAAGCGCTCCACATTGGCACCGCAGCAAGTACTGCACCCAGTAGGCTTTTCCGGAACGTTGTGCGCCTTTTGGCGTCAGTTGTTGAGCCGTACATATTGATCCTCTTGTCGAATTGAACGTCAGGCGTAGCAAGTTAAACTGTTTAAGGAAAGCGTTTTGTCGGGCCTGTACCTGTGACCAAGCATGTACGCAAAACTTGGTGGACAAATCCATTTTCGATGACGGTTTCGTGAAAGTTGTAAACCCAGCGTTTAGCGGTTTATCGACAGGTCGCAAGTTGCTCTCAGCCCGCCGTGTTTAACTTAAAATCATCCTGCAAAACCACCACCTTTATTGTGCAGCCGACGACTAAAGATCGGTTGATAATGAACAGGAACCCCACGACACACAAAACCTAGCGAGGAGAAAACACAATGAATTTCAAAGCTAAGACGATTACTGCCATGGCTCTAGCCGGTGGAATGGCGCTGACGGGTGCAGCTCAGGCTGACCAATATTCGGGTCTCGGCGGATGGGCCAACCAGGCAGACAAGTCAGTTGACGACGTGATGGTTTACCCATCTTTTGCTGTCAAACGTGGCTTATCTGGGCGTTCAACGTTCCGGGTAACTGTTGATAGGTCAGGGGAAGTAATCGAGAGTGACCTAACGGATTTTAGCGGGGATAGGATGCTGAAGAGTGCGGCACGCCGCGTGTTGGAACGCGCCGAATTCCCGGCATTGCCAGCCAGTTACAACGATGAATCGCTGACATTCAGCTTGCGGCTGAATTATCTTATCGCCTCGTCTGCGGCAGAAGAGCGGGCACTGCTTCGTGAAACTGAAGTGCGCGGAGAAGCTGTATCTCGCGGCACCCCAATCGCGGGCCGAATAGCAATTCTGAGCCAAGTTTCAGACTAATCTACCCAAAACAAAAAATGGACCCTATTGGGTCCATTTTGCTATCTGCGAAGTTCTTTCATTGCACCATCAATACCCGAAAGCGTGAGCGGGAACATATTGTCATGCATGAGTGTTTTCATGATCTGAATTGACTGGCTGTATCGCCAATGCTCTTCGGGAATAGGGTTGAGCCAAACCGCACGGTTGTAGATGTTGTTGACCCGGTTCATCCAAACTTCGCCCGACTCTTCGTTCCAGTGCTCGACCGAACCGCCGGGGTAGGTGATTTCATACGGGCTCATGGAAGCATCACCAACGAAAATCACTTTGTAGTCGTGCGGGTAGGTGTGAAGCACATCCATAGTCGACATAAAATCGTTGTGGCGTCTGCTGTTGTCTTTCCACACTTTTTCGTAAAGGCAGTTATGAAAGTAGAAAAACTCCAAGTGCTTAAATTCTGTCCGTGCGGCTGAGAATAGTTCTTCACAAACCTTGATGTGAGGATCCATCGAGCCTCCAACATCAAAAAACAGGAGCAGCTTCACGGCATTGTGGCGCTCCGGAACCATTTGAATGTCCAGATAACCATTGTGAGCGGTAGACTTGATGGTGCCGTCCAGATCCAGCTCAGTGGCTTCGCCTTCACGGGCAAACTGGCGCAGCTTTCTAAGCGCTACTTTGATATTGCGGGTACCAAGCTCTACGCTGTCATCAAGGTTTTTATATTCGCGCTTGTCCCAAACTTTGAGTGCTCGGCCATGACGCCCTTTATCTTGGCCAATTCGAACGCCTTCCGGATTATAACCATAGGCCCCAAAAGGGCTTTTGCCGGCTGTGCCGATCCATTTGTTGCCACCCTGGTGGCGTTTTTCCTGCTCTTCCAGACGTTTTTTGAGAGTTTCCATGATCTCATCCCAGTCGCCGAGGGACTTGATCTTCTCCATCTCTTCTTTGCTGAGGTAAAGTTCCGCCAGTTTTTCCAGCCATTCTTTCGGAATTTCAGCTGTTTCATCATCAGCAATGAACTCAATGCCTTCGAATACTTTACCGAACACCCGGTCAAATTTGTCCAGATTGCCTTCGTCTTTCACAAACGCGGACCTGGACAAGTAATAGAAATCGTTGACGCTGTAATCCGCGCAGCCGGCTTCCATGGCCTCCATCAAGGTCAAATATTCCTTGATGCTGACAGGAATGCCGTTTTCCTTGAGCGCATAGAAAAAATTGGTGAACATGCTGCGTCCTTTGGGATTAAGACGTTTTTCTGCGGTTCATAAATGCAAGGCGTTCAAACAGATGTACGTCTTGCTCATTTTTGAGCAAAGCGCCGTGCAGAGGCGGTATCAAGCTATTTGGGTCTTTTGATTTCAACACTTCCTCAGGAAGTTCTTCGGCCATCAAAAGCTTAAGCCAATCAAGTAGTTCGCTCGTTGAAGGCTTTTTCTTCAAGCCAGGCACTTCGCGGATTTCGAAAAAGATGTTCAGAGCCTGAGTTACCAGTTTCCTTGAAATATCCGGGTAGTGAACGTCGATAATCTCTTTCATTGTTTCTTCATCGGGGAACTTGATGAAGTGGAAGAAACAGCGACGCAGAAAGGCGTCTGGCAATTCTTTTTCATTGTTGGACGTAATGATAACAATAGGGCGATTAACTGCTCTAATAGTCTCGCCGGTTTCATAGACATGAAACTCCATTCGGTCGAGCTCGAGCAGCAGGTCATTTGGAAATTCGATGTCAGCCTTGTCAATTTCGTCAATCAACAAAACCGGTGTTTTCTCGCTTGTGAAGGCTTCCCACAACTTACCTTTTTTAATGTAGTTGCGGATGTCTTTAACTTTTTCATCACCCAATTGACTGTCCCGCAAGCGCGACACGGCGTCATACTCATACAAGCCTTGCTGGGCTTTAGTTGTGGACTTAATGTGCCATTCGATCAGTTCCACCCCAAAAGCTTCCGCTACTTCATGTGCCAACACGGTTTTGCCCGTGCCCGGCTCGCCTTTAATAAGAAGAGGGCGGCGCAAAGTTGCCGCTGCGTTGACTGCGACCTTCAGGTCTTCTGTAGCAACATAATTGTCGGTGCCTGCAAACTGCATGGACATATACTCCCGAGAGAATTTTACTTCAGCTAGACATAGCGCGATGCCAGCCTTTGTCCAACAATTGGCGCAAATTCCCGTTTGGTATTCAACGGTTGGATAACACAAGCAAAAACACCTCGCCCTGATACCCAATGTTGGGCGCAAAGCAAGCTTATGGTGCCGGTTAGGCACTGGCCTTTAAATAGGCCGCGTGTTAGGCCGCGGCCTAAATGGTGTCGTCTACAATCAGACCTTCTTCTAAGCCTCTGTAATAAGACAGAAACTTCAGAATGTTCTCTGGCGGGAATTGCCTAAGCACTTCGCCGGATTCGTCGTCTACACTGTAGTAAACAAAGCGACCTGTTTCGTCGTCTTTGTCGATGCGCAAGCGTGTGTTTGGCAATTGTTCAAATTCCGGTATAAATTCTTCAATTGCTTCTGCAGCTTGCTCCAATGGATCCCGTTCCACTTCTTCAGCGACTTTATCAATAGTATTTCCGCTAAAGCCAGTCACGGGTGCCTTTGGTTCTGGTGGCGGCGCCACTTCGGTCGGTACGCGTTCAACGCTGTCTGACCCTGGGGCGCGCGAGGTGGTTTGACGCAGGTTTAATACCTGGGCTCCTCCACTACTGCTTCCAACTTCAGTCATCGTTCCACTCCGAACGTGTTCTTAAATCAATCCGGCGATTTCTAAGGGCAAATCCTTTGATAGTCAGCCGGGGTTAAGTCCGATTTTTATAGGCCTGGGCGAGCTCCCGAGGAGCCCACCCAGATCTGCTTTTATCGGAAGAGTCCAAGGACAGTCGACGGAGCCTGATTGGCGATCGACAAGGCCTGTAGACCCAGCTGCTGTCGCACCTGCAAGGCCTGCAAGTTCGCAGATTCACTCGCGAGGTCAGCGTCAACCAAGTTACCGATACCAACTTCAATTGCGTCAGAAAGCTGAGTCACGAAAGTAGACTGCAGATCAATACGCGAAGCACCGGAACCAAGCTGTGACAGAGCTGTGTTCACGTTGGAAATAGAAGACTCAATGTTTTCCACAGCAGTTGATGCAGCAGCTGCTGTACCAATTGACTGTGTCGCAGTAATTGTAACGTTACCGCCACCAAGAGACAGATCTTGAGCCTGGATCGAAATCACATTGCTACCTGTGTCGTTGGTAATTGCGACAACTGAGTCACCGCCGCTCTCCACAACGTTTGTACCGTTAAACTCTGCGTTTGATACGATCGAAGTGATCTGGTCACGCAGCTGGGTAAAGTCGTTGTTAAGAGCGTCACGGCTTGCCGTGTCAAGGCCACTATCTTTTGCAGCCACTGCTTTTTCCTTCAGGTCAATCAGAAGGTCAGAAACAGCTTCGCCTGCAGCGATAGCAACGTCGATAGTTGAAGATGCACGGTCAAGAGAAGATTGTACCGCATTCAAACCTGCCACGTCGCCGCGGAGTGTTTGTGCGATAGCGAAGGTTGCAGCATCGTCTTTTGCCGACGACACTTCCAGACCCGTGTTAATACGGTTCTGAGTAGTGCTTAGTTCTGTGGTGGTTCTATTAAGGTTTTGCAGGGCAGCAAACGCACCTGCATTGGTGTTAACCGAAAAAGCCATTTTGCTTCTCCTTTTTGGAGTTTATATCGAGCTTTTTGCTCGTCAGGACTTTTTGTCCCGACAGCATATCTGCAATTAAAGTGCCAAAAAGGGAAATTTCTGCCGACCTCATAAGCATATGTAATTGCTACATGAATCGAAAAATTAGTAAAATGGGGCGACTATGCTTCCATAGGCATTTTTTGCCGACCCGGCAAAAAGAGACCACCCGGTAGCAACAAATACGGCAAAATTTGCCTGGTGGGCCGAAACCCACCAGACAGCGCTTTTATTGGAATAATCCGGTGACCGCCTGCGGCGCCTGGTTGGCAATAGACAAGGCCTGAAGGCCGAGCTGTTGCTTCACCTGAAGCGCCTGAAGGTTGGCAGATTCTTTTGCAAGATCTGCATCCACCAAATTACCAATACCAACTTCGATCGCGTCCCGAAGGCGTGCGACAAAGCTGGCCTGCAATTCAAGGCGGTTCGCACCGGAACCCAAACGCGACAATGTGGTGTTCACATTGGCGATTGAACTTTCGATGTTTTCTACCGCGGTGGAAGCCGCTGCGGCCGTTCCGATCGATTGAGTGGCGGTAATCGTAACATTGGCTCCGCCTAGTGAGAGATCCTGAGCTGCGATCGAGATCGAGTTGGATCCGTCGTCGTTGGTAATAGCAACGATACTATCGCCACCACTTTCCACGACATTGGTACCATTGAACTCTGCGTTTGATACGATCGAGTTGATCTGGTTGCGCAGTTGGCCAAAGTCATTGTCCAACGACTCGCGGCTTGCCGTATCAAGACCTGAGTCTTTTGCAGCAACCGCTTTTTCTTTCATTTCGATAAGAAGGTCCGACACAGCTTCACCGGCAGCAATAGCAACATCAATGGTCGACAACGCCCTGTCGATCGAGCTTGTGGCGGCACGAATGCCGGACACATCTGCCCGCAGAGTTTGCGCAATTGCGAAAATCGCACTGTTGTCTTTCGATGAAGCCACTGAAAGCCCCGTATTAATTGCAGTTTGAACTTGTTCCAGTTCTGCAGATGTCCGGTTCAGGTTTTGAAGTGCGTCCAGCGCTGCAGCGTTAGTGTTCACTGAAAAAGTCATGTGTCGTCTCCTTTTGAGAATATAAATATGAGCCTTTCTGCTCTTAGCGCCCTATAGCGCAAGGAGTGTGCCACGCTAAGTCGTTGAAAAGGCGTGATAAAAAGAGGGCTGAATCGAAACTAGGCAATAAAAGGAGAAGAGAGACGGAAAGATGTGCCAGCCATGGGAGAAATTTGCCGCCCCTTTCAGGGCAGGGGGTGGCCGCCGATAGACGGTATTTGGGCTACTAACTATGCATAAAAAAAGGGCCCCGAAGGGCCCTTAAAGGTGAGTTCTCTTATGGAACTACTTACCCGAATAGGGATAGAACTGTACTCGGTGCCTGGTTGGCAATCGATAGTGCCTGTAAGCCAAGCTGCTGTTTCACCTGCAAGGACTGCAAGTCCGCACTTGCCTGGGCAAGGTCAGCGTCCACCAAGTTACCGATACCAACTTCAATGGCGTCGGAAAGCTGATTTACGAAGGTTGCCTGAAGTTCTAGACGTGCAGCACCGGAACCAAGTTGTGAAAGAGCTGTGTTAACATTGGATATCGAAGATTCAATGTTTTCAACCGCTGTAGAAGCAGCTGCAGCTGTTCCAATCGATTGTGTTGAAGTGATTGTAACGTTACCTCCGCCAAGTGACAGGTCCTGCGAGGCGATAGAGATAACATTGCTACCGGTGTCATTCGTAATTGCAACGATGGCATCGCCGCCGTTTTCAACCACATTTGTACCGTTGAATTCTGCGTTCGAAACAATCGATGTAATCTGATCACGCAACTGGCCAAAGTCGTTGTTGAGGGCGTCGCGGCTGGCAGTATCAAGACCACTGTCTTTTGCTGCCACTGCTTTTTCCTTCAGGTCAATCAAAAGGTCAGAAACGGCTTCACCTGCCGCAATTGCGACGTCGATAGTTGAAGAGGCGCGGTCAAGAGATGATTGCACCGCATTCAAACCAGACACGTCACCGCGCAGAGTTTGCGCAATAGCGAAGGTTGCGGCGTCATCCTTCGCGGATGAAACAGCCAAACCAGTGTTAATCTGGGTCTGAACGGTATTAAGCTGACGGGTAGTTTCGTTGAGGTTTTGCAGGGCTGCAAACGCACCTGCATTGGTGTTTACTGAAAACGCCATATTGGTTCTCCATTCTGAGATCTATGTTGAGCCTTTTGCTCGTGGAGGCCTTTTGCTTCCGGCTATTCTCCATGCGGAAGCCGTGCCAATTTTGCCGAGTGACGTCCAAAAAACTAGTAAGCCCTAGAAAATAAAGAGAAAAATACACTCATTGGAACAAGAGGCTTGATGCACTGCGAATATCTTCCCGGCAAAAAATGCCCAATAGATAAAATTTTAATAAAATTGATAGGAAAATTTTTCCCCACCAGGAAAATTATGCCGAGTGGGTTGTGAGCGGATGAGTTTATGGGATGCTGCCCTGCATTAGCAGGGCGCAATTGGGGTCAAAGTCGGGGCGTTTAGGTAGCTTTTTACAAAGAGGCGTTAATCGGCCGACCCCGATTAAGGGGCTGTGCCTCGGTTTTCGCAGCGTCTGCTTGCAGTTTAGCTTGGTCGGCCAAGCCTTCCATAACTGTCTTGTTGATATTGATTAGGTTGTCGATCGACTCTTTGCCGCGCATCACAAGGGATGTGTGCTTGGATACCCAAATAGCGAGGGAAATTATGCCAGCGCGCAGCTGGTCCGGCAGTTGATTTCCCTTTGCACCGCAGTCGCTTGAATAAACGGACCACATGCGCCGGTTCCAGTCCAGGGCTGCGATGGTCTCGCTGTCCCTGATTGGCTTATCTTTTACGTCGATTAGAGCGTTGGTCACTTGTGCAAACAGCCGATATTCTATCTGGCTTGGTGACTCGTTGGACGTTTGGGCTCTTTGATATACCTGATAAGACATTAAAATTCCCAGTTAAACTAAGTGCTTACATCTCCAATGCGGCTTGTTTCAAACTCGATCAGTTTTTTACAGGTCATCAATGCTTTGTAATAATTCTTGCCCATCACATCTCGGCTAATCTGAACACAGTTATTAACCGCCTCTGGGCTTGAAATAGCATTCATGAATTCGGTCATACGCAATACGAATTCTTCGTAGTATTTATTGGTATTTCCTTGGTCCATGTACATCAGCATGATGGGGAAATAGATCCTTCGTGCTGGTGTTGTTACATCTTCTTCCTGCAAAATGTCCTTTTCTCGTAAAATCGAAGCCTTATTGTGGACAATTAACGTTGTCCTGCGATCTACGTTTGCAATTACCGCGCCATTTATGACCAATTTCTCGTCTGGCTTTAAAGAAAGTTTCAGCGCCATTTTTGTCTCCCCGAGTTTTTCGGGCCGGTAATTCCTGCCGCCACATGGCCATTTGACCACGGCGAACACCGGCATTTGTAAGCCTATATTCTTAATTTTTGCTTATATCATAAGGCGTTTTGCAGAAATAGTGCCAGATTCATTCTTGGCACCAGCTTTGCACTCTGTCTTTGCAATTGCACACGTGTGCGTATTAACCTGACGATGCGACAATCAAAAAGTCGTCTAAAGCGGAGAGACCCGGTGGCGAAAAGAAGAAAGCAGCACAATGGTGCGAAGCCCCAACAAAAGACCAAGCTTGAGAAAGTTGGTCTGGTAGACACCGGGCGCACTCTTGGCGAAATCCGAAAGGCTATGAAGCTTGGTCAACGCTATGCTGAAAAAGGCGAGTGGGCCGATGCCGTAAAGCATTTGCTAATCGCCTGGGACGCCATGCCAGAGGACCTATCAATCCTTACCGTTCTTTCACATGCTTTGGTTCAACTTGGCGTGCGGGAGCATGCAATAGCGGTTTTGCAGCGCGCATTGGAGGTGCATGAGCCCACTCCGGAACTCATTGGCATCATTCTTCGCTTGGCGCTGGAGATGGGCATGCATGATATTGCGGTGAAGCTGGGTGAGCAGCTGGTTGTCATGGAACCGACCAATCCGACAAACATTGTCAATTTGGCTACGGCGTATTCTGGGGTCAAAAGGTTTTCCGAGAGTATAGCCATGTTGCAGCAGGCTTTGCCCCAGTTCCCAGATAACGCAGACCTCTGGAACGTATTGGCCACACAGGTGCGCGAGCGGGACGGTGTAGACTCTGCAGACGTCTTTTTTGAAGAAGCATTGAAATTGCGCCCGGGTGACGCAAAGATCCTCAGCAACTTTTCGATCTCATTCACCAGACGGAATGAAGTGGATCGCGCACTGGAGCTTGCTCTCAAATCAATTGAAGCAGATCCTAGCCAGCCAGAACCGAGAGTTGGAGCGGCACAGTTCCAGTTTTTGAAGGGTCAAATGGAAGAAGGCTGGGAAAACTATGAATACCGCCATCACATCCGCCGCAAATCCAATCAAACACAGCATTACACCCACAAGCTCCCTCTTTGGGACGGGGAAGACTTGTCCGGTAAAGCGCTGCTGGTGGCCGCTGAGCAAGGAATTGGCGACGAGGTTATGTGGGGCAGTTACTTGCCTTACCTTTATGACCAAGCAGACAAACTGTTTATCGGTTGTGACCCTCGTTTAATCAGTATTTATCAGCGGCGTTTTCCCGACGCGATCGTATGCGGGTACCTGGACAGAGTGATCTCCGGTTATCGATACCGTGTATTCCCTGCCATCGAAAAGATGATGAAAGAGGGCGAGGCCCATATTGATTTCTATACACCTGTAGCAAGTGCACCAAAGCACGCGTGGCAAAGTATGGAAGCGGTCAAGCCATATCCAGAAGGCTACTTGTCACCGGAGGAGGGCAAGAAACAAGAGTTTGCCCTTCGGCTGGGCGCCATAAGCGACAAACCCAAGGTTGGCCTGGCGTGGCGAAGCGGTGTCGTCGCAACCGAGCGCGCATACTTGTATTCAGGTATCGACAATTTGGGGCCGCTCTTAGCGCTCAAAGACAAAGTCGACTTTGTGAATCTACAGTATGGTGATGTTGCCGACGAGTTGGATGAAATTGAAAGAAAGCATGGTGCGAGAGTTCACAATTTTGAAGATGTGAACCTGAAAGCAGACATTGAGGCGAACCTTGCCATTGCAGCGGGTTGCGATGCTGTTGTGTCAGTCTGTTCCGCGCCTGGAATTTTCTCTATGTCAGTCGGAACGGCCACGCTTTTGATGTCGGGTGCGCCGCCATGGTGGAGTTTCGGCAGCCCCAACAAAATACCTTTCGCCCAGCATGCTGAGCTGTTTAGCTGCAAGGGTATGCCTGATTGGGCGGACATAATGAACCGGGTGGCTGCCCGGGTGGAAGAGCTGACACAGGGTTAGCGATATGACCAGGCCTTTCTTCATCTCGGAAGTTTCCAGCAATCACGCGCGCGATATGGACCGCTGCGTTGAGTTCATTGAAACATCGGCACGTATCAATTGCGACGCAGTGAAATTCCAATTGTTCAAATTGGATGAATTGTTCGCGCCTGAGATCCTTGCCAAATCTGAAGAGCACAGACGTCGTCGACAGTGGGAGTTACCCGTAGAATTTGTGCCAGAGCTGAGGGCCGTTTGCGATGAAAACGCGATCCAGTTTTCGTGCACGCCATTTTATCTGAAGGCTGTTGATGAACTTGCCCCGCATGTGCATTTTTTCAAAGTCGCGTCTTATGAATTGATTTGGCTTGACCTGATTAAAGAGTGCGCACAAACGGGATTGCCGCTCGTGATGTCGACCGGCATGGCCAACATGCGTGAAATTAGTGCTGCGGTAGAGGCTTTTAAGGGTGCCGGCGGTACGCAGCTCACACTGCTTCACTGCGTGTCAGGCTATCCTGCGCCAGTTGATAACTGCAACTTGTCAGCAATCGAAGCGATAAGGGCTGCAACGGGTGTATCAGTCGGTTGGTCGGATCATTCCCGCCGACCTGCGGTCATTCAAAGAGCTATCCACAAATACAATGCGGAGATGATCGAGTTTCATTTGGATCTGGATGAGGAAGGCGCCGAATATAAGACCGGACATTGCTGGCTGCCTGACGAAATTGGCCCAGTAATCAGCGATGCGCATATGGCTTTTGGTGCGGATGGAAACGGCATCAAAGAACCGGTTCCAGCAGAAGCACCAGACCGCGCTTGGCGTGCCGACCCATCGGACGGACTACGCCCAACTTTGCCAATGAGGGAAGAATGGGCAGCAAAACAGTAGCCATAATCGGGGCGCGCCTAAGTTCGTCAAGGTTGCCCGGTAAGCAGTTGCTTGAATTGGCGGGCAGGCCGCTTATTGCCCATATTGTTACAAGGCTGCGCGAAATCTCAGCCATTTCTGAAATCATTGTGGCCACTACAAACGAAGCAGTTAACAAGCCCTTGGTGGCTTGGGCGCAAAGGGCTGGTGTTACTGCTTTTGATTGGGCAGGTGACCAGAATGATGTTGTTGGACGAGTTGATGCAGCTTTTAAAGCCTCCGGCGCGGACCGGTTCGTTTATGTTTGCGGTGATTGTCCCTTCATTGAACCTAAGACGATTGAAAACTTGATAGAGGCCTCCAAAGAAGTTGGCCAAGACGGAATTGCGTTGCTTCAGCCCAATGAAAATGGCGCCCCCTTCATCCACGAAGGGTTTGATGTATTCAACGGCGTTTTTTGGGACCAAATGGTTGCGGTTGCTCACGAACCCTTCGAGAGAGAACATGTCGGGGCGGTGTACTTTCATTTGAACAAGGTGGAGCCCAGTGAGGTGAAATGGGTTGACGAGAATCCAGTCTATGCCGAAATCAACCATCGATTGTCGGTTGATACGCCCCAGGATTACGCATTTGCTCAGTCGCTGTATGATCAATGGTATGAAAGCCACGATAAATCCGAGATCGTCGATCTAAGGTGGGTGATTTCCAAGTTGCAATCTGAACCCGAACTCATAGCTATGAACGCCCATGTGCATCAGAAAGCAGTAAAAGAAACTGCAATCTCAGTCAGTGTTTTATGTGAAGCGGGTCCCAGAGTTGGTATGGGGCACTTGTCGCGTGCCTGTGTCATAGCAACCAGCCTGCAAGCACACCTCGGTGCAGCAGTCACTATATACATTAGGGGCCAGCAGGTTGACTTTGCAGACCTGGCCAATTTACCTCACCAGTGGATGCCAAGCTTTGACGAGTTATCTCTAAATCATGACTGTCTTGTTTGCGACGTCAAAGAGATTGATAGCAGTCTTAATAGGCTGTTGCTGCTGAACAAAGGCCAAGCGTTTCGCGTAGCAGTAGATCAGGTTCCAGTTCAGGAAATGAATATCGACCTGCTTTGGAGCCCTTCCGTTGTGCTACCTGGTGAAACTGACCAAGGGTCCCTTCCATTTGACGTGCAGTTTGGTGCCGATTGCTTTTTGTTGAGGAGCCTTCTCCCCACACGTTCAGCTGAACCAAACATATCAAAGCGTTTGATTGTTTTGACCGGAGGCTCTGACCCGCTGGGGCTGGCAAAGACATTGCCAGCAAAACTCGAACAGAAAATTGACCCAAGCATAGAGATAACGTGGGTTCAGGGCCCATACGCGCAAGCTCCTGTTTCCAGGAATAGTTCTCGATTCAAAACAGTATTAAGCCCGCCGAACTTGCATCAGTTTGTTGCGGAGTTTGATGCGGCCCTTTGTGTCTATGGCGTTACTTTCTTCGAGTGCTTGCAGGCGAGTGTACCAGTCGTTGCGTTTGATCCCATCGGCGCAGCAACCGCAAATGAATGGGAGATGCTAAAGGAATGGGCCCCAGAGCTGATCGCTGACTCTGAAGAAAATGCGATCGAAATGTTGACCAACATCTTCGTCTCGGCAACGCCACTTGAAATGCCGATGTTCGCCCAAAAGTTGGTGGATGGCCCTCGGAATTTTGCAGCGGCCGTCAAAAAAGGTGTTGCTGCCGTTAAAGAGGCCTCTGATGCCGCTGCGTGAATGGCATAGCGAAGAGTATGGATCGCATTCTGGTGAGGTCGTTGCCACCGTAGCGGGGCATGAAGTCATCGACTGCACGATATGCGGGTTCAAGCATGTGGTCCCGTTGCCTTCAGCAGAGAAATTGCAGTCCTTTTATGAAGACGAGTTTTATCAAAACGAAAAAGAAAACTATCTTTCCGAAGCGGATGAAGACTTTACCTGGAAGCAGGTAGAAATGAAGCTTCGTTTTAACGTCGCCGGCCAGATGTTGAAATCTGGAGGTCAAAGCCTTTTGGATATTGGAAGCGGGCCGGGCGACTTTATGGCTGTCGGGCAGCAATTGGGTTGGCAGTGTTTGGGTGTTGAGCCATCCAAAGTTGCTTGTGAGCATACCCTTAATCGCGGCCTGAAGGCGATTAACGGGTTCTTTGACACTGAGTTGGCGCAACAGCTTGATACCTTCGATTTTATTCACATGAGTGAGGTCTTGGAGCATGTGCCAGACCCCGCCCACTTGTTGGGTACTGCGGTAGAGCTCTTGAAGCCAGGTGGTGTGCTTTGTGTTTCCGTTCCAAATGATTTTAATCCGTTACAGGCGCAAGTGGTGGAAGGGGCAAGTCGTGATCCATGGTGGGTCGTGCCCGACCATCATTTGAATTACTTTGATTTTGACAGTTTGGAAACGTTGATTGGAAACTCGGGGCTGGTGTGTCAGCGCAGGCTGACAAATTTCCCCATGGAACTGTTTTTATTGATGGGACAGGATTACACAACGGACCCAACTCTTGGCCGCAAGCTTCACGGTTGGCGCAAATCGATGGATATCCAGTTGGCAAACAATCAAGAAACCCAAGCTGCTCTTTATGAATCCCTCGCGAATGCCGGGTTCGGTCGCTTAGCCATCGTTTTTGCCACAAAACCGATGCAGTAAGGTGCCACAATGACCCTCAGGCAGCGATTTGATCAAACCAAAGCGTTCTATTTGTATGGGGCTACGCCAGCAGCCGACGGTGTTGTCCGTCTTTTGAAGCTGCATAACAAATCGATTCTCTCTTTTGTTGATAAGGACCCTATTAAGCAGAAGTCAGCGTTTCTGGGAAATGACGTGCTTTCACCTGCAGCGATGTTCGACGTTCTGTCACCAGACGAAGGCATCATCATTGTTTCGGCTTACCAGCAGGAAATTGCTCAGTTTTTGACACAGAATGGCGCCAGCGAAGCTCAAGTGTTTCCCATGTTGGATGGCATGTTTTTACCAACCTATGGGGATCATTTCACAGGCTGCGCAGTTCTGGACAAAATAGAGGCGGAGTTACCTACTCAAGAAGAGCGGGCGTATCTTCAAAGTTGGCGACAGTTCAAAAAGCACGGAAATCTCGCCGACCTGAAACCGATGCGGTCTATGCAAAAGCAATATGACCATAAAAGCTGGCTTTCCAGTCTCAAATCTGGCGGTGTCGCCATTGATGTTGGCGCTTTCGACGGTGCCACTTCACTAGAATTGGCCGGAACGGGTTTGTTTTCCAAAGTCATTGCTATTGAACCCTTTGAGGCTAACTTCAATGCGCTTAAAAGCAGTTTTGTTCAAACGAATAGCCCCGTAAAGCTTGAAGCTCTACAGTTGGCTGTGGGTGCTGAAGAAGCCACAGTCTTCCAGGACACAGAAGACGTTTCCAGCCGCAGTCGCATCAACCTTGATGACACAAGTTCGACCGACAATTCAGAAGCCGTCAAAATTGTGCCTCTCGATGCTTTGGATACGGGGCGTGTGAGTTTGGTTAAAGTGGATGTGGAGGGGTTTGAACTCGACTTTCTGACTGGTGGGCGTGAAACTCTTGAACGAAACAGACCGCATCTTGCCATCAGTGCTTATCATCACAAAGACCATCCGGGCAAAATCGCCAGTTTTCTCTATGAGAACTTTGAAGGTGTTGAAATTCGGGTAGGGCACCATCCAACCGCAATTTACGAATTGGAATATTATGTCCGCTTCGCCTAAATCATCAAAAAAACGATTGCTGTTGCTTGGCGGTGGTATGGAGCAGCTTAATGCGCTGCGAATTGCCAAAGAACTGGGCGCTGATGTTGTTGTTTTTGATGGCAATGAAATGGCGCCCTGCGCGGTGGAAGCCACGGACTTTCAACAAGTTAACATCAAAAACCGGCAAGAACTTTTAGCTGCTGCTGGGAAAATGAATATCGATGCCGTTTTTGTGCATGCGGCTGAGCTGGCTGTCGAAGCAGCGGCAGTTGCTGAACACTTCAATTTGCCAGGGTTGCCTGTTTCGGTTGCGGAGGTGGGAACAGACAAAACGCTGCGCTCCGCCTGCCTAGCTGAGGCAGGAATTCGGGTGCCCAAATTTGTCGGCCTGAAGGCAATTGATGACTTAGACACATGGATGGAGGCAGCACGAGCCATAGGCTTTCCCATGATAGTAAAGCCAACGGGTTTGGCAGGTGCTCGCGGTGTTGAGTTCATCCGAGATGCCAATGCCCTCGAATCATACTATGAACGCAAGCACGCGCTCGCAGCCGACAAATTTCAATGCGAAGAATTTGTACAGGGCGAACAACTCAGTACTGAGTCAGTTGTCATTGGTGGGAAAGTGGCAAGTATCGCGGTCGCTGCCAGACACTATGACACCACTGCAGATTTGTGGCCATTTCAAATCGAAGATGGCCACTCCATGCCCTGGCCGGACCCCACCAACTTGATGCCTGAAATTCAGGCGATCACTGAGAAATGTCGAGCTGCGTTTGGCATGCAAGACGGGGTGCTAAAAGGCGATTTAGTCCTTGCTGAAAACGGTGAAATAATCGTGCTTGAAATGGCGGTAAGAACTTCTGGCGGCCGTTTCTGTGACACAGTTGCTCCTTTAAGTAGCGGCGTTAACATATTGTATCCTCTCCTACAAATGGCTCTGGGGCTGAAGCCGGAACTAAGTTTCCTGAGGGCAACCAAAGAAAACGGGGTTTCCCAAAGATTTGTTCTGATACCCGCTGGAACGCCGCTCAGGCACAGCAAAAAAATTGAGCATATTTTGCTTCAACCGGGTATTGTTGGTCATTGGTTCCGCGATGACTTGCAGTCTCTTACAGAGGCGCCGGTTATTACTTCGCATCGGGACAGGATCGGGTATGTAATTTGTACTGGAAAATCCCGCGCTCTTGCTGACGAAAAGGCTAAGCGCGTGGTGGCGGAATTACAAATGGCAATGACCCCGGAGGGCACATAATATGAGAATTCTCATAGTTGGTTCAGGGTCTTATGTGTTGGGTGATCTATATGGCCCGGGTGTCATATTAAGGTCGGTGGTGCAATGGCTGTTGACTGAAACAGACACTGCAGAACACAATATTTCAATCAGCTACAATTCATCGGGCATGCTTGGGAAAAAACAGGCCGCCATTGATGCTGTGTTCTCTCAGATGGGTGCAGGGTCAAGAGTAACATACGATTTGGTTTCGTCGTCTGAGGCAGAACAAATAATCAAGTCGAAAGAGACTGACGCTTGTTTCATTTCGGTTCCAGACAAACATCATGCCCACTATATCAAAGCTGGGATGGAACAAAATGTTCCCGTTTGGGTCGTTAAACCGCTGACCGGCGACGACACGCACTCCAAGGAACTTGTAGCCATTCAACGAAGGACTGGGGCCAGGGTATGGGTGGACTATCACAAACGTTTTGATGTCTCCAACCGGCTATTGAAGAAACAAGTGGAAGACCAGGAGTTGGGCCGGTTGCTGGCATATTCCGTTGATTATCATCAGCCACGCACATTACCCATAGATGTTTTCGACTGGACTGCGGACGTTGGTGTTTTCACCTATATTGGCTGCCACTATGTGGACCAGGTATTTTATTTGTTTCCGGAAGCAAAGCTTGTTTCAGTGAGTGCAGAGCCCTTGAAAGGCGAGGTGTTCGCCAAAACAGGACAATTCGACGGCGTTTTAGCAACGCTTGCATTTGAAACACTGGGTGGGACAATCGTCTGCCCAATGAATGTGGGTTGGTTCAATCCGAAGGGGGCACCAACCAAGAGCCTTCAAACCCTCAAAGTTCAGTTTGAGCGCGGTTTGGTTGAACTTGATCAAACCCGGCGCGGCGTTCACATCTGGCATGATGACGGTGTATCGGAAATTAATCCTTATTTCTTTTGCGCAGCGCCTGACGCCTTTGGTCAAACCAAATTCAGTGGCTACGGATATGACAGCGTGAAATATTTCTTGGAAATAGTTCACACCCGGGGTGCATGGCCAACGCAACAAAACTTGCCAAGCTTGCAGGAAGCCGCCAAAACGGATTTTGTTGTTTCTGCAGTGCAAAATGCTCTCAGATCAGGCGAAAAAATTGTCTTTGATTGAACTTGACCACAGCTCGGCCGACAGCTCCACCTCTGAGGCGCAACATACAGCGCCCATGTCGTACGTTGTATTCCATATCAATATGGCCTTTTCTGCGATTGAAGAGGAAGAACGGGCGACCGTGATAGAGCGGTGCTACTGGCCGGTATTGAAGTTGGCGCAGCATTTTCCTGTCGGCGTCGAAGCCACCGGATACACACTGTCCAGAATTGCAGAAATTGACCCCAATTGGGTGGCAGAGCTGCGCCGTCTGGTGGCGGAGCAAAAAGTCGAGTTTGTTGGAAGTGGCGCAGTCCAGTTAATTGGCCCGTTGGTGGCCCCTGAGGTGACACAGAAGAATCTTGAACTGGGCAACAGTGACTATGAGAGGCTCGTGGGAATTCAGCCGAAACTGGCTTTGGTGAATGAGCAGGCTTACGCGCCCGGATTGTTGCCTTTGTACAAGGGCGCAGGTTACAAAGCGGTCATGCTTGATTGGGCGGAGGCTGCTAGCCATCATCCTGAGTGGCCGTCGGATTTGTCAGGCAAGCCACAGACCATCCGTGGGGCAGGGGTTGAAATGCCTGTGATATGGTCTGATGCAATCAGTTTCCAGAAGTTCCAGCGTTATGCACACGGTGAACTTTCTGCGGAGGAATATTTTGAATTTCTCTCGTTGCAGCAGGAAAAAGGCGCCAGAGCGATTCCGCTTTATACCAGCGACGCGGAAGTTTTCGATTACCGACCGGGCCGATTCCAAAGCGAAGCAGGCCTTGGTGGCGCCGTAGAGTATGAACGCATCCACCTTTTGCTAACCGCAATGCAGAAAAGTGGTGTCGCAACCTTCGTTTTGCCGAGTGAAGTGCTCCAGCTGCGGGACACGTCCCACGATGCTTTGCAAGTTGAATCGGCGGCTGCACCGGTCACTGTGAAAAAACAAAGGAAGTACAATCTCTTACGCTGGGGGCTGACCGGGCGCTCCGACATGCGTCTTAACACGTACTGTTGGCGTAAGCTGGAGCAACTACAGCAAAACGATGACACGTCCGAAGAAGACTGGCGATCTCTACTTCACATGTGGGCCAGTGATTTTCGTACTCATATAACTCAAAAGCGCTGGGAGAAATTGCAGGAAAGTCTGCCACTTTTGCCCCCCTCACATTCGGATGGTCAGCACAGGCAAAAAACCGGCTCTGCGAGTTGCCAAGTTGAGGAGCAGGGCAGAAACTTGGTTATCCAAACGGCACTAGGTCACCTGGTCCTGAATTGTTATCGGGGTATGGCCATTCAAGCGTTTGGATTTGGTCGATATGAACCCGCTGTTGCTGGTGCGCCGGCTAAAAACAGCCTCATAGGGACTTTGGCCCATGGGTTTTTCGATGATATCGAATTTGGAGCAGATTTCTACTCCGGCCACATGGTATTTGAACCCGCAGACGCGGGCAAAATATCCGATTTGGGTCGCTGTACACCTGAACATACGTTTGACGACCACACCGGAGAACTTGCTCTCATGGCGGATATTGCGACGGGCTTGGGTTCTGTCAAAAAATCTATTCTGCTAAATGTCCAGGAACACTCGGTCACCGTTGAATATGAGTTGCCGGATGAATTGCGTTTGTGGGGCTCGCTGCGATTAGGTCATGCGATGCTCAATCCAAAGGCGTTTGACAAAAAATCGCTGTTTTTTGCCTCCCACAACGGTGGCAATGAATTGGAATATCACCCTTTGTTCGAAAATGGAGAGTTGGTCACCATCGATCATGGACGCCCGGTAAACAAATTAGTGTCTGCTAACACGGCTGTCGGTATGACAGGTGGTGAGTTGATTATCGGGGACAAATCCAAGCGCGTTATTTTGACCATGGCCCGGACTGATGCTGCCGGTTTAGGAATGGTGGCATGCCAGCCGGTAAAAGAGAGCTTTTTTGCGCGTGCACTTATCAGTGTCAGAGAAACGGACGAAACCGCTCGCAAGGAACCGGATTTGTTGGCGCCGGCGATAAGAACCGTTAGAAAACGATACAAAATTGCTCTGCAGCAAAAGTAATTGCCGCTAACTCCCTCAATGCTATGAATTCTTTGCCATTTTTGCCGAAAGTGGTACGTTTCTTGATGAGAAGTCAAACAGGGCGCCAAAAGGGTTGGCGACGTAAGATTTTTGCAGTTGGGAGGCCGGAACTATGTCTCAGCCTGAGTTCGATGGAAGCCATGTAGACCTTGAAGGCAAGTCCATTTTGATAACCGGGGGGACCGGGTCGTTTGGCAAGCAGATGCTGAAGCAACTGTTGGCAAGTCATAATCCAAAGCGCGTCAGTATATTTGCCCGTGGTGAATATAATCACTTTCTTCTGCAGAATTCGCTGACAGAAGAACAGCGCCATAAAGTTCGGTTTTTTGTCGGCGATGTTCGCGATTTGGACCGCATGGTTATGGCGATGCGCGGCATAGATATCGTTATTCATGCTGCAGCGCAGAAACAGGTGCCGCTTGCGGAGTATAATCCGTTCGAGTGCATCCGGACCAACGTGATTGGTGCGGAGAATGTTGTTCAGGCTGCCATCCGTGCAGGGGTCAGCAAAGTCTTGGCGCTTTCGACTGACAAGGCGGTTAATCCAATTAACCTTTACGGCGCTAGTAAACTGGCGTCGGACAAAATATTTGTGGCAGCAAATTCGCTCGCAGCTGGTACAGGCACTAGTTTTTCTGTTGTGCGCTACGGCAATGTTCTGGGATCCAGGGGCAGCGTTATTCCTTTCTTCAGAAAGTTACTCAAGGAAGGCGCAACAGAATTGCCGGTAACAGACGAACGAATGACTCGTTTCTGGATCACACTGGAGCAAGCGGTTGCTTTTACCATCACATGTATCGGGTCTATGCGCGGCGGTGAAATTTATGTTCCGAAAATCCCTTCAATGCGGATCACAGACTTAGTTGAAGCCCTAGCACCCGGTATCGCCACTTCGATCGTCGGTATTCGGCCAGGTGAAAAGCTCCATGAGCTGATGATTACCGACCATAACGCCCCAACCACCCTTGATATGGGTGATCGTTATGTCATTGAACCAGAATGGAATTTTTGGTCACGGCCAGCACACGAAAGTGATGGTCACCCTACGGTTCCTGAAGGGTTTGAATATACGAGCGACAACAACGATTGGTGGATGAGTGTTGATGAGCTGAGGGAAACACTCGAGCATATTCCACTTGAGGGAGAGTAGGCGCCGTGCCGGACCAATTCCTGCCTTATGGACGGCATGCTGTTGACGAAGATGACATTGAAGCCGTCGTTGATGTCCTAAGGTCTGCTCCTTTAACGGCTGGTCCCAAAATACCCGAATTCGAGCAGGCCTTCGCACGCTATATTGGTGTAAAGGAAGCTGTTGTATGCTCTAACGGGACGGCGGCCCTTCATCTTGCGGCAATGGCCGCGGGATTGCAGCCTGGCGATGTCGCTATCGTACCCGCAATAACATTTCTCGCGACCGCCAATGCTGTCCGTATGACCGGTGCTGAAGTCTGCTTTGCTGATGTAGACGCCGAGACAGGACTGATGACGCCCGAGACATTTTCCGCTGCTTTGCAGCAAGCGCAAGGCCCGGTTAAAGCGGTTCTACCTGTTCATATGAATGGGCAATCCGAACATATGGAAGCCATTCGTTGTATCGCCACTGAAAACGGCCTCAAGGTCATAACAGATTGCTGTCATGCGCTGGGTGCAGATTACAAAGAAGGTGGCAAACCCGGCGACGGCAAGTATGAAGACATGGCAACTTTTTCGTTGCATCCAGTAAAATCGATAGCGATGGGTGAGGGTGGTTTCATCGTTACCAACGATGAACAACTGGCACATCAAATGCGTTTGCTCAGAAGCCACGCCATGGAAAAAGATCCTGAGCAATGGCAAAGGGATGCTGGTTTCGACTCTGAGGGCGCAGCCAATCCCTGGTACTATGAAATGCAAATGTTGGCCTACAATTACAGGGCCACCGATATGCAGTGCGCTTTGGGGTTAAGTCAGTTGAAAAAACTGGATAATTTCATCGCAAGTCGACGCAAGATTGCCGACTTGTACGACAAGGCTTTTGCCGGCATGTCCAATTCGGTCAAACCCGTGCGCCGTTCGGTTGACTGTGTTTCGGCTTGGCACCTTTATGTGGTGCAGTTTGATTTCGAAGCTATCGGCCTTGAGCGCGCGGCGCTCATGAAGAAACTTCAGTCATTGGGGGTAGGGACACAAGTCCACTATGTACCTGTTTCCAGCCAACCATATTATGTCGAACGTTATGGGCGGCAGGATATGCCGGGGGCAGAAAGTTATTACGCAGGTATTTTGAGTTTACCCATCTTTCCTGCCATGACTTCAGCAGACGTAGAACATGTTGTTGGCACAATCAATTCAGTAATACGCGGATAATTTTTCCCAATTGTACCCAGGTTTTTTGATGTGATTGGCTTTGCGGCTTTATTGCAAAATAAAAACCCCTGGCCTTACAACGCTGCAGTTGCAAGGCCAGGGGCCAAAAACGTCAGGTATCGTTATCTAGGCGGCTTTTAACCGTTGAAGAGCGCCAGGATAGATTGCGGCGACTGGTTCGCAATCGATAGGGCCTGAATACCCAGCTGCTGCTTCACCTGCAAGGCCTGTAAGTTTGCACTTTCCTTCGCAAGGTCTGCATCCACCAGGTTACCAATACCAATCTCGATCACGTCCTGAAGCTGACCAGTGAAGTTTCTGCTCTGTTCCAAGGCTGTTGAGCCAGAGCCGAGTTTGGTCAACGCAGCATTCAAGTTGTTGATCGCGTCGGTGATGTTTGTCACAGCTGCAGAAGCCGAATCCTGGGTCGATATGGTCTGGTTAGACGTAATCGGTATGTTGGTGCTGCTGAGTGTGAGTGTCTGGTGCTCAACGGTCAGTGTTTGCGTCGCGTCAGCGTTGGTGATTGCGACAATTGCGTCCGTGCCACCGTCGATCAGATTAGTACCATTGAATTCGGCATTGTTGACCACAGAGGTGATCTGATCTCGCAGAGACGTAAAGTCCTGGCTGAGGGCGTCACGGCTGGTAGTATCAAGGCCCTGGTCTGCTGCTGCCACAGCTTTTTCCTTCATCTCCAACAAGAGATCAGAGACGGCGCTGGCGGCGGCCAAGGCGACATCAACGGTCGAAATACCGCGGTCGAGTGACTGTGTTACAGCTGAAAGACCGCGTAAGTCACTACGCAACTTCTGCGCGATCGAAAATACCGCTGCATTGTCTTTAGCTGACGAAATTCTGAGACCTGTATTAATCTTTGTCTGCGTGTCTTGCAGGTCTGAACTGGTCTGGTTCAGGTTACGCAGTGCACTTAATGCACTGGCGTTTACATTAATTGAAAAGGCCATTTAACCTCTCCTGTTTGACGTTTCTGTTTCGGTCGGGTTTCCGACTTGCCACCCTAATAAGCAAAGGGTGTGCCAGTTTTAAAGGCCTATAAAGCATTGAAAATAAACAATAAAAAATAGAAAAATCATTCTGCAGATAAAAAGGGCAAAAGATTCACCGTGGTTTCTGATGGCTTAAATGTGCGTGGGTGCAACTTCTGCCGGTGTTAAAGAAGGGTATTGGCGGTTAAGCGCCTAGAGTAGATGGCCAAAGCGACGGTGAGATCACCGCTTTCGAGACTGTGCTTTAGGGGTCTTGATGGCTTTGCCGCTCTTCGCACTTTTCCCCGAAGAACTCGTTGGGGTTGTGCCGGGCAAGGCTGTGCCTGCAGGTGAAAAGGCACTTAGTTTAGGGGCTGAGTTGGTCGTCATGATCTGCGGTGTTGGACTGTCACTGGTTCCTGACTTGCCAGACGTTGCTGCCGACAATTCAAGGGCGAAACTACGTGCATTAGCATTTTTTGACATAGCTGCCAGACGCGCCAGAGCGGCGCTTTGATTATTTGGACCTACGGGGAGCTGCAATGCCTTAGTTGTGAGGCCGGTTTCCATGTCAGATAACTTGGTTAAGGCTTAAAGACATTGGCCTCGCCGCGTTCGAAACCTGGTACGCCGCATTGTTGCCATAACTGGTGACAGGTCTTTGCTGCTTTGCCACTTCTTCGCCCACACTCTTGATCAATCCTTCAGCGATTGACTTAAGGCGAAGTACAACACGCGCGTGATCTCGCAGGATTTCGCGGAGTTTTTCGGTAACAAATTTAATATATTTGCGTTCGCCTGACTCTTTATCGCCTAGCAGGTGCTCATTCACCTGCAGCTGACTCATAGTGTTTTTATATTCAGCCATAAGCCTACTTTTTTCGCCGTGAAGTTTCTGGGCGTCATTGGCACGGTGCAACTTCAGCAGGTTGGTTTCCCGGGCAATCAGGTCACATAGTGACTTGGTAAGCTTGACCAGCTTGGCACCAGGTCCCGTGATGCGTTCAGCGAAAGGCTTTAATTCTGGGGGAGGGGTAAACTCCGTTGCCGTCACTTATGCCTCCTGAAGTTTGAGGATTTCGCGATACACGGAATCAGCGATGCCGATACCGCCTTGTTTGGCAATTTCTTTACCCATTTCTTCAACCATCATGCCGCGGTACACCTGCTCGGCATGACCACCGCCCATGAAACTGTCTGTTTTAACGGTTTCAAACATGGGGGCGAGCATTTGTGACAGGAAGACCGCTTCAAATTGTTCTGCTGTTTGGCGGGCAGCTCTTTTGTCCATGCCCGCAAGCTGGTCTTTATTCAGGCCAGCTTGAGAGGCCCGCAACTGGGCCTCAATCATTTGGTCTTGTGCAGCGTTGATCGTAACCGTTTGCATTACATCACCTGAATTTCAGCTTGCATGGCGCCCGATGCCTTGACCGCTTGCAGGATCGAAATCATGTCGCGTGGGCCAATACCCAGGGCGTTCAGCCCGTCTACAAGGTCTTGCAAGGTGACTGCAGGCTCCAGAACCGTGAGGCGCTTGTCGCTTCCATCGTCAACTTCAATACCGGTGCGGTTTACCACTTCAGTTTGACCCCCTTGAGCAAAGGCGCCCGGCTGAGAAACCTGCGGTTCTTCTGTAATACTGATCGTCAGGTTGCCTTGGGCAATCGCAACTGAATTGATGCGGACATCGGCACCAATCACAATGATGCCGGTTCTTTCATCGATGATTACCTTGGCGCGTTGGTCAGGCGTTACAGTCAATTGTTCGATTTCAGTCAGAATGTCGACCATCGCCAGTCGGTAGCCAACGGGCCGCTCGATCTGAATGGTGGATGGATCAAGCGTGCGCGCCATTTCATTGGTCAAACCCGTGTTGATTGCAGCGGTAATCCGACGTGCAGTTGTCAGGTCTGGATTGTGAAGAGAGAGCTTGACCGAGTTCATGTCCGCTAGCTCGAACGGCAGTTCACGCTCAACAATCGCACCATTGGCAATGCGTCCATTCGTTGGCACACCCTGTGTGACCGTAGCAGCTTCACCTTGTGCGGAAAAACCGGCAACCGCAACACCGCCTTGCGCAACGGCATAAACTTCGCCATCAGCACCAAGCAGCGGAGTAGCAATCAGAGTGCCGCCCAGAAGCGACTCTGCGTCGCCCAGGGAACTTACGGAAACATCAATGCGTGTGCCCTGACGTGAGAAAGAGGGCAGGCTTGCCGTAACCATAACGGCGGCCACATTTTCGGGCCGCATGATGATTTCTTTTGAGTTCACACCCAAGCGTTCAAGCATCGCGGTCAAGCTTTGCTGAGTATAGGGTACATTCAAGAAGATATCGCCGGTGCCATTGAGGCCAACCACAAGGCCGTAACCAATCAACTGGTTTTCCCGAATACCTTCAATTGTGACAATGTCTTTGATGCGGGACGGCACAGCGGAGGCTGATTGTATGCCAACTAATGCAGCCATCAGCGTCAAAAGTGCGATGCGGAATGTTTTACCCAAACTGAACATTTTTGCTGTCCTTCAATGTCACCCTGTGCCTCTCATTTGAGGCCTTCGAACACTATTAAGCGAAAAATGTGCCAAGTTTGGAAAGTTATTAAGCCTCTGTAAATACGAAAGAAAAACGGCTATTGGGGTGAGCGGACATCCGAAGGCGGGAATTATTTACCGGCGTAAGGCGGCAGGGCTTGCTCTGCCTTCAACAAGAGCATAAGTTGGGGTTATGAAAATCACCGGACCAGGACAGATTCAATCTAGCTCGCTCAAAAAGACGAGTAAAAAGGGCGCTGCCGAAGGTGATGCCTTCACTCGAAATTTGGGTGGTGCGGAAGCTACTGAAGGGGCTCAGTCTGTTGGAGGTGCAGCACCTCTCGCGACCGTTGATGCTTTGCTGTCTCTTCAGGAAGTTCCTGATGCAACTGATGGCCGTTCAAAAGGTCTTGCCAGAGCCAACGAGATGCTGGACTTGCTGGAAGAAGTGCGAAAAGGCATCTTGCTTGGGGCGATTAGCGGTCCAAAACTTCGGGTGCTTGCAGATCTGGCAAGAAATCAGCGGTTGAATAACGACGATTCATTGCAGGGTGATTCAAAGCTGAAAGAGATTTTGTCGGAAATCGAGCTACGCTCAGAAGTGGAACTGGCCAAGTTAGGCCTTTAGTTTCAAGCCTTTATCCACTAATGCGGTTTTTCCATGGGCTTGCCAAATTGTATCCCTACAATTCGACTTGTTTCACCGGTCATAAACCACTATAAAACGGCCAGCCTTTCGGGGGACCAGGGAGGCATTCGTAATGGCGTTTGTTAGGGAGTGACTATGTCCGACGCAACTACGGCGATTAAGCTGCCAGACGGTTACATGCCTTCTTCTGAAGAAGAATTTATGAACCCCACGCAGCTGGAGTATTTCCGCCAAAAACTAATGGACTGGAAAAACGACATTTT
Organism: Kordiimonadaceae bacterium; assembly: GCA_017640725.1. Lineage (GTDB taxonomy): Bacteria > Pseudomonadota > Alphaproteobacteria > Sphingomonadales > Kordiimonadaceae > Kordiimonas. The sequence continues at coordinate 276,221 of JAEPQB010000004.1, forward strand.
GCGAGAGTCTGCGGAAACTCTGCACAACCTTCAAGAAGACAATTTGCGCGAACCAGATATTGCTGATCGTGCGTCCTCAGAGACAGATTGGTCTGTCGAGCTTCGGACGCGGGACCGTCAGCGTAAACTGGTGTCAAAAATTGACTCAGCGCTACGTCGGATTGAAGAGGGTGAGTACGGTTATTGCGAAGTGACTGGTGAGCCTATCAGCCTGCGCCGCCTTGATGCGCGGCCGATCGCAACTATGACCATTGAAGCGCAGGAAGCTCATGAGCGTGCGGAAAAAGTGCACCGCGACGACTGAGCAGCGATAAAATGTTTACGAAAGAGGGGGCCGGTGGCTCCCTTTTTTTATTCAAAGTCAATGTTTGCCAAAAAAAGAGGCCGGCCCCAATTTGCTGGGTCGCCGGCCACTGCAAGATACCGCTTGCAGAATTCAAGTTGGCTTTTTTCGATAATTCGGTAAGTAGTTTCCTTAAGTAGACACCTCCTGATTTTGGTTAGAATGGGAACACGATGTCATACAGCTGGGTCCCATAACGTGGCTGTTGGACATCGGTGATTTGACCTTTACCACCGTACGAAATTCTCGCTTCGGCGATTTGGGTATGAGCAATCGTGTTGGTCGAAGAAATATCTTCCGGCCTTACGATACCTGCGAGTAGGAGCTCGCGTTTTTCGAAGTTTACGCGAACTTCTTGGCGCCCTTGAATGACAAGGTTGCCGTTTGGAAGCACGTCGGTAACGATGGCAGCAACAGTCATATTGATGGCTTCACTGCGGTTCACAGTTCCGCTTCCGTTATATGACGATGAGCCGTCCGCTGTTACCAGTGATTCTGGATTGAACGCATTGGCACCCCGTTGGCGCGCACCTGGGTTGGTCGCGGTGGTATCGGGGTTCACCCCAAACAGTGCACGAGGAATGCCTGCTTCAAGGCCCAAGAAATTGGACAATCCCGCATCTTCGGTTGTATTGCGCGCTCTAGTCGTTGTGTTGCCAATTTGCGCATTGTCGGAAATTGCAATGTTGACTGTCAGAATGTCACCCACGGTATTGGCTCTTTGATCCTCAAAGAAAGCCCGCGCGCCAGTGCGCCATAGCGAATTGGCCTCATGTCTTTGCGGTTCATTGGACGGCATTGGCAAGCTAATGGAACGCTGCCTAAGCGGTGCTTTAACGTCCTTTATAGGCGTCATTTCCGGCGCTTTACCGATGTCGGAAACCCGGTCGATGCTGCCGCAGGCGGCGAGGCCCAGCAGCGCCGAACCGGTCATCAGAGATTTTATCAGTTTTGTGTGCATGGCACGTCTCCTGGTATGAGGTCAGCTACTGCTTGGTTCAACGCGAACCAAGGGCTAGGGTAGGGCCAGCCAATATTTCAACTTGGCCACTTCGGATGATTTTTGCGTCCACGGTTTGCCTGGACTTGGGGTTGAGCACACGAATGGTGTCTCCAATGCCACCATTTTCGAGCGCTTTTCCGGCGGCCGTTAAAATCATGGCTTTACTCCGCACCATCATGGTGACTGCATCACCTTTGGCGATTGCAATTGGTGCCACAATGTCGGCTGTTGTGATTGGTTTGTCTGTCCGGGCTGGCCGCTTAACCGTCATGCCTACCAAGTCGGCACTATTCAAAACAGCACGTGCCGTCAGCCGCTTGGCAGGGAACTTCGTCCAAGTCAGGTCAGATAGTTTAATCACCTCACCCGGCATGACACTGCGATTGAAAACTGGAATTTCTCGCACTTCTTCTATCACGCCAGACAAATTCAAGTTCACGGGCACATCGCTCCCCGACGGGACTTGCAGCACTGCAGAAAACCTGTCTTTACGGTCAGTGAGAGTGAAGCTGGCGATTTTGATGTCGTCCAGTGTTGCACCAACCGGTACGGTGATTACGTCATTCCGGCCAAGCAAGCGGATTTCACTGTCCGGGTTTGCCCCGTCATCGATCGCCATGTTCAGGAAGGTAATCGACAAATCAGATGTTTGGATACTATCAGACAGACGCATCAAGCTTATGCGTCGAAGATAATCGGGACGTTGCCAGTCAATTTCATACTTGGTGGCAATCCGGGTCAATTCACCAGCGGAAACGTATCTGGACTTTCCGGGTTGGGGAGCTTCCAAAACCGCGATTTCCGACTTATCCCCGGTTTCAGTGAACAAGTCCCCGAGACTAACTGTTTTGCCCTCAATCGCGATGTTTTCCTTCAGGTCTGCTGCGGTAACGCTGATTGGCAAAGCCAGGGTCAGCGCTACTGTTGCAGCAATATGAGTTAGTTTTCGCTTAGGATGCGATGCCATGATCAGCCCCTATTAGCGAAGGTTATTGGCGGCTTGAAGCATCTCGTCCGCGGTTTGAATAACCTTGGAATTGAGCTCGTAAGCACGCTGTGCGGAAATCATCGCCGTAATTTCAGATACGGCATTCACGTTGGACTGTTCCAAGAAACCTTGGAGAACTGCTCCAAAACCATTTTGTGCAGCTACACCGAGTACTGGGGCACCTGAGGCTTGGCTTTCAAGGAACATGTTGCTGCCAATCGCTTCAAGACCAACCTCATTCGGGAAAATAACGAGGTTCAGGCGACCAGCGTTGGCCGGCACTGTATTGCCTGCTTCAAGGAATTCGACATCGCCTTGTTCGTTGATGCTGACATCAGTGGCGGTTTGAGGGATTACGATGGCTGGCTGCACAACATAACCCTCTGAGGTCACCATTTGACCGGTTTGGTCAATTTGGAATGAGCCTGCCCTGGTATATGCTAGTTGACCATCCGGTAGCTGGATTTGGAAAAACCCACGACCATTCACTGCCAAATCAAAGGTGTTGCCAGTGTTCTGCAAGCTACCTTGGTCGGTGATCCGGTAAATACCTGCTGCGCGTACGCCGACGCCGACCTGAATACCACTCGGCACGACGGTGCCCGTGTCAGAGGAGTTAGCGCCAACCCGCTCAATATTTTGATAGAGTAGATCCTGGAACTCAGCGCGTTGGCGCTTAAATCCAGTTGTGTTCATGTTCGCAATGTTGTTGGAAACAACTTCGATATTGAGTTGCTGGGCCAACATACCTGTTGCTGCTGTACTTAGAGCTTTCATGGTTCCATCCTTTGCATCATTGCCGCACTAGGTCACACGACCAAGGCGTTTGAGTGCATCTTCACGCATGTCCTCGTAACCGGAAGACTGGCGGCTGGCGTTCTGGTAGGCGCGCATCACGTCAATCATTTCCGTCATGGATTCGATGGCATTCACGTTTGAGTTTTCGTAGGCTTTTGACCGGACAGAGACATCGGTCATGTCATCCGCTTCGGTCGGGGCCTGGGTGGTTTCGTAAAGTGAAGTTCCCCGACGTTTCATGTCTTGCTCATTGGCAAATTTGGCAAGACCGAGTTTGGCCTTCTCCCCGTTGCTGGTGGAGATTGTGCCGTCGTCTGCGATGCTGACATCAACTTCATCATCATCGAACTGGATGTCTTGACCACTGTCATCAAGAACCCGCTCGCCACTCAAGAGGGTGAGGTAGCGGTCTGAGTTGATGGTCATTCTTCCATTTCGAGTGTAGAGAGTTTCACCGTCACTGCCGGTGACCGACAGATAGGCGCGCCCATTGATGAAAACATCCAAGGGGTTATTGGTTGGAACCATTGTGCCTGAATTCAAGCTACGAAGAACGCCATGATCCATAACATATGAGATCTTGCCACCACTGGTGGCTGCGGCGCCTGGTGCGTCGACCAGATGTTGCCTAAATACGACTTTTTCTTTGCTAAAGGCTGTTGTCGACATGTTTGCTATATTATGTGCAACAACATCCATGCGCCTTTTCAGCGCCGCTTTATGTGCCAACCCGACAAATAGTGCGGTATCCATTATCTTTCTCCTGCGATTTGCAGACCACCCGTTTTTGCACGGGTTTTGTTGCCTCATCTATCAGCAGGAACCGTGCCAATCGTGAAAAGTTATAAAAAACAAACGGTTATTGTTTTTTCAGCGGTGGTGGACCGAACAAGGTGACAAGATATGCCGTGTTATTTCTGCCGGGATGGGCAAGAAAAGCACCAGATCCTCTATGGCCTAATTATTGCTAGGAAAATTATGGTTAACTGATAAAGTTTCACTGCTTGTTAACCATATTGACGATATACAAGTGAAACGGTGGATATTGGGACAGTTGTGTCTGGGCAAAAGCTATTTCCAAAGCAGGTTTTGGTGGGCTCAGCAGGATGTTCCAAAGAGGACTAGATTTTATGTCTGATAATCTTGAGGAAACCCTGGGCGAAGCAGAACTCGTTGAGGGGCTTGAGAAAAAACGATTTAGCGGCAAAACACTGGTTGTCCTAGGTGGCGGAGCGGTGGTTGCCCTGCTGGTGATTATCGGTGTTATGAGCCTGTTTGGCGGCGAAGATGAAGTTGATCCCGGTGCGGATCCTGAATTGGACCGCCTGGCGGAAGAAGCAGCAGAACGGCGTGACCAAGCTGCTCAACTCGAACAGGATCGATCCAATGAAGAGTTGGAACTGCTCTTTGTTGAGCTTGAGGAGCAGCGATTCAATTTGAACACCGGCGGGCAGGGAACAAGTTTCCTTAGCGCTAAAATCATCCTTGAGGTGGACCGAGAGAGTTATCGGGCAGACCTAGAAGCAAAGATGCCGCGCATCCTTGACGAATTTAATACCTATATGCGTGAACTTCGACCGGAAGACCTGGATGGGTCAGCTGGAATTTTCCGGCTCAAAGAAGAGTTGCTGATGCGTATCAACCAAGCGGTTGCACCAACGCGCGTCAAAGACGTTCTGTTCCAGCAGTTCCTGGTGCAAGGATAAGATATGGCTGACGAAAACGAACCAGTTGACGAAGAAGCCATGATGGCCGAATGGGAGGCCATGGCCGCTGAAGGCGAGGAAGACGCTGAAAAATCGGGCGATGACAATGAGCAGATGGCTGCCGAGTGGGAGGCCATGGCTGATTCTGACGGCGGTGAAGCAGCAGAAGATGACGAAGATGGCCCATCCTCCGGCAGGGTTCTGGACCAAGATGAAATTGACAGCCTTCTAGGCTTTGACGGCGATGCCGATGCCGGTGAGATGACGGGCATCCATGCCCTGATCAATAGCGCCCTGGTTTCATACGAGCGTTTGCCAATGCTCGACATCATTTTCGACCGTATGGTGCGAATGATGTCGACGTCCCTACGTAACTTTACCTCCGACAATATCGAAGTGTCGTTGGACAACATTACCTCTGTCAGATTCGGCGATTATCTTAATTCTATCCCACTGCCGGCGATGCTTGGCGTATTCCGCGCAGAAGAATGGGATAACTATGGCCTCATGACCATCGACTCCAGTCTGATCTACTCGATTGTGGATGTTCTGCTGGGTGGGCGCCGTGGTACCGCGGCCATGAGAATTGAAGGCCGTCCTTATACGACAATCGAACAAACACTCGTTGAGCGCATGATTTCTGTTGTGCTTAAGGATATGTGCGGTGCATTCGAACCGCTTTCTCCTGTAAACTTCACTTTTGACCGTTTGGAGACTAATCCTAGGTTTGCAACCATTGCTCGCCCGCCAAACGCGGCTGTGTTGATCAAACTTCGGGTGGATATGGAAGACCGGGGTGGTCGTTTGGAAGTTTTGTTCCCATACGCCACCCTCGAGCCGGTACGCGAACTCTTGCTGCAACGCTTTATGGGTGAGAAGTTTGGCCGTGATACAATCTGGGAAACTCACCTGGCCACAGAGCTTTGGCGCGCTGATGTCGATTTAAACGCCATCATGGACGAAGTGAGCATGTCATTGGGCGACGTTATGAACTTTGAGGTCGGGCAGACCATTCTGTTCAACAAAACCCCCAATGACGAGGTGATCCTGAAGTGCGGCGACGTACCGATGGTTAGCGGTGCGATTGGACGGGCTGGCCAGCACGTTGCGGTTATGGTTCGACATACCGCTGACAGATTGGTGCTCGAAGATGAAAACGGCATGGGGATGAATTGATGGACGCATTTTATTCATTACTTGTCGATGGGCTGCTGGCGCTTCTTTTAATCACGGTAATTATCGTGTGTTCGTTTGTTTATCGCCGGTTGGGTACAATTAAAGAAGGGCAGGCCGAACTCCGGCTCCTCGTTGACCAGTTAAATCACGCTGTTGTTGAGGCTCAACGAAGTGTTGCGAACCTCAAGCAGTCTGCTTCGGAAGTAGAGGGCAGATTGCAGGTGGAAACCCGCAAGGCGAGCGTGTTGGCCGATGAGCTTGGTTTGATAACTGAGGCCGGCAACAATTTAGCAGATCGAATTGAGCGCGGACTGACGGGCGCACGCGGACAAAGCAGTGAACCATTTGCTGAAACCGGCACTGAACAGTCCCAAGACAAAAAACAGCAAAAAGAAATTCTGTCAGCGCTTCGAGAAGCGCGATAGCGAAAAAAGCACTTGTACGAAAAGGAAAACGAAATGAGTGCCAATGTAATGACCCGATTTAGACTATTCCCGATGCTTGTCATGGTGGCAGTCATTGCGCTCGGATTACGGGCATTTGATCTGTATACGGGCCTTGAGCTTTTGAATGCGCCGGTTCAAGCACAAGATCAGGATACGGATAGCGAAGGTGCAGACACTGAAGAAGGTCAGGAAGCTGACGCAGTTCAACAGCCGGCGCCGGCGGCATCGCGGCCTCCAATTGTTGTTGGGTTACCGGACGACGAAGAAATGGAGTTGATCACTCAATTGCGCCAGCGCCGCGAGGCATTGGAGGCGCGGGCCACAGAGCTGGATTTGCAGGAGCAATTGCTGTCGAGCACAGAAAAACGCATCAATGACAAGATCGCCCAGTTGGGTGTGTTGGAAGACAGGATTAAGAGTCATTTGCGATTATTTGAAGAAAAAGAAACCGAGCAATTACAAAGCATTGTCAGCATTTATGAAACTATGAAGCCAAAAGAGGCTGCGCCACGTTTTGAGGCTTTGTCATTGCAAACCCAACTTGACTTGGTGCAACTGATGAACCCGCGCAAAGTCGCAGCGCTGATGGAGAAAATGACTCCTCAAAAAGCGTCTGTTTTGACGACAGAATTGGCGACCAAAGCGCAACCGCCAAGCATTACGGATGTGCAGTCCAACTAAGAAATCCTAGCCGCGACAATAAAGGAGCAGGCCATGGCCAAACAAGCCGTTGCAGTAACTATCGAAGAAAGAACCGAGGCGCTTCGCAAGGAGCGTGGCGATAACGTGTCGGTTGATGATATCGGCAGTGTGGTGCTTTCCCTTGTGGAAGGAACGGCTCCAGATAACGAAGTAGATAAGATTGCATCGGAACTTCGCGACCTTTTGGATTTCATCGGTGCTGCCAAAGCAGAGCTCGTTGGCATGCAGCCTAAGTCTCTGTCTCGTCGGGATATTCCTGATGCGGGGGAGCAGCTGGATGCAATTGTTGAAGCAACTGAAGACGCGGCTTCGACGATCATGGATGCGGCTGATTCGATGATGGAAATCGCGGCAGAAGTTGAGGCGCCGCAGGCGGAAAAACTTGAAGCTGTGTCAACTGAATTGTTTCAGGCTTCAAGTTTTCAGGATTTAACGGGTCAACGCATTACCAAGGTGACAAAAACCCTTGGACATCTGGAAGAACGTCTGTCAGCTCTGGCTGAAGCCATTGGCGATGACTTTGTTGCACCAGCGAACGATGAGATCGAGACCGACGATGAAGGCGTGGCAGTCAATGATACTGACCTGCTTCATGGGCCACAGCTGGAGGGCGAAGGCAATAGTCAGGACGAGATCGACGCTATTTTAGCTGCGTTTGACTAGTTGGCGCCCTGATCCCGGTTAAAGTCATGTACATAGAACAACAGCAAACAAGGAAGGTCTTTGGTAGTGATAGTACCATGGGCCTTTTTGTTGCTTTGTATCTGATATTACTGGCCTTTTTCATCGTGTTAACGTCGGTTTCTCAACAGTCGGCCATGCGCGCGTCCGACGCGATGGAAAGCGTGAATACGGTTTTCAAAGACGATGGTGACGCCAGAAATGGCTCAGACGCGGAGGCAGTGCAAAGTGCTGCGTCGGACCCTGTTCTGATTGAAATCGAACGTGCCTTTACCAGTGCTTTTGATATTCAGGGGCAGTTTGCTGTCGCAGGTGGCAATATTTATCAGGTGCAGATGCCTGCAGCTTTTTTGTTTGAACCTGGTTCTTTCAGGGTTCGTGAAGCCGTTCACCCTACATTGAACGAGTTGCTTGATGTTTTGATTTCAGCACCAAACGGCCAACGGCAAGAACTGGCACTCATGTTTGGGCGCGGTGCCGGCTCAGTGGATAGAGAAATAACCCGCACCCAAGAGATTGCGATCCGCAGAGCTGGGTCTTTTGCTCGCTATATGGAAGCGGGTGGCTTTAGCAACTTCTCCGCAGGGTTTTCAGACATAAATACGGATCAGATAATGCTCGTGTTTAGAAACGCTTCTTTCAGGAGCGGACGATGAGCGGTATTGCGAGCAAAGCGAAAGTAGACAGTGCATCCAATGCTGGTTGGATGTTGACTTTTGCCGACTTGCTTTCCTTGTTGCTAACCTTTTTTGTGCTCGTCTTCTCCATGAGCACTATCCAGTTCGACAGTTGGAAATCTGTGGTCGAAACCATGCGGGATGAGTTTAATCCTAATTACGCAGCCATCACTTTGCGTGATTACGAAAATCAAACCGCAGTTGCGCGAAGATCCGCACGAGGTTTAAACCTGAACTACCTTCGTGCTTTGATTGAACGTGATTTGGGCCGATATCCGGAATTGGCAACAGCCAGCGTCAGAAGAGAAACTGACCGCTTGGTGATTTCAGTACCAGCAAACAGTTTGTTTCAGGAAAAATCAGCTTTGTTTGCCGACGGTGCAACCCAAGCCATCACCCAACTTACCGGTTCATTGGTCCAAATCCGAAACCGACTATTAGTCGCAGGGCACACCAACAACTTGCCAGTGGATGGACGACGGGTGCGATCGAACTGGGAGCTCTCTGTTACCAGAGCTCAGCTAGTTGCGGGCGTATTGGCGGATGCAGGATATGTTCAGCCCGTAACCGTTTTGGGACACGGAGCCAGTAAATTCCAAATAGCAGACGCAGCTAGGGCGACGGTAGAGCAACTCAATGCCCAAGAGCGCATTGATTTTGTTATATTGGGCGAAAGCCGGAATGACGGAGTTTTGGATGTTTTTTGAGTTAGGACATAAGCGCGGCTCCACCATGAAAGTGTATCTAGCTCAGGCTACGATGGCTTTGTTTGCTGTGTTCATGGTCTCCATCGCAACGCTCGCCCAAGACAGATCAAGTATCACGCTCCAAGGGGCGATGCAGGCCAACTATAATCGGCTGGTGCTGAACATTCCAAACGACGTGTCCTATACTTTGTCACAGCGGAACAGATTGTTGACACTAACGCTGGACGGTCAGTTCGATATTGATACCAGTGGTTTTGACTCTTCAGTTTTGGAGCGTGTTGGCAATGTCGCAGTTCGGCAACTAGGGGGACAAACTCGACTTGTTTTTGATGTCCTACCAGATATTTCGCCAAGGGACTTTAGATCAGGCGGATATGTAGTTGTGGACATCTATGGCGGTGACCTGTCTGCTACTATTCGGAATGCCGCTCGACGCGCGGCGGCAACTACGCCGGATCCTGCGCCGTCAACTCCGCAGGCTGCTGATCCTGGTGCAGCGGGACAGTCCAATTCCCCATCTGGGCAAGACGAAAATTCACAGTCCGGTCCTCAGGCCGGAGGGCCGACAGAAGAGCAACCTACGAACCCTGATCAGGCGCCGGATAACGCTGGCGATGAAACTGCGCCAGTGCCTGCCGACACCCAGACTGAAGAGCCTGGCGAGGCTGCGGAGGCGCTTGCAGACAACGTTTCAAATACGACCGGTTCTGTTATTTCCAGCATGGCAAACACGGACCGAGATGCAGAGCCCATTATGGATGATGCGGACGAAGCACCAACGGGCAGTTCGGCGACCGGGCCTCGTTCTACTGGGCCAACTGATGTGGATGCTGACATTAGCGAGCAAGTCAGTGCTATTGAATTTGGCAACATGGAAGCTGTCGAAGATGAAACTAATGCCGTCAGCATTCAAACTCAGGCGTTAGAGGAAAGTGTTATCCTCAGTTTCAACATGCCCAGCGACGCAGCTATGGCGGTGTTTGAAAGAGGTGGTTCACTATGGACAGTATTTGACAAGCCATTTCAATTGGACCCAACAGGCCTTCGCACGGGCGGCAACGAAGTTTCCAGACGCGTACGAAGGCTGGAACAGTTGCCTGATCCCGATGCTCTTATTCTGCGCATGAACATTCGGGCCAATCAAAATTTTGTTGTGGAGCGGGAAAATACGACCTGGCACGTTCATCTAAAAGACACACCTGCCAAACCTCGTTTTCCACTTCGCCCCACCCGCCGAGACGATGAAGCGCAAGGGCAACAAATTTTCATCCAAGCTTCAGATATCGGCCGCAAAATCGAGTTTGAAGACCCTGACATCGGTGACATTCTTGTCGTAATGCCAATGCAGCGCCAGAGCACAGGAATTGCTCAAAAATATAGCTATGCTGCAGCAGAGGTTCTTGAAACTTCTCAGGGCATTGCAATCAGTCCACTGTCTGACGGTGTTATCATTGACAGGTTCCGTGATGGTGTCGCTATCAGGTCTGCTGGGAATAGCCTTCTTTCCGCCTCTCGGCTATCACGTGCGACCGGCATAGGAAACAATTCTCAAAGAGGCTTCGCGCGTCTGATCGACTTTGAAACCTGGCGAATTGGACAGCCATGGGAATACAGAAAAAATAAGGGCAGGTTGCTTTACGAACTATCGTTGGCGACTTCTGATAACGCCAACTCAGTGCGATGGAAACTTGCCAGATATTATTTGGCGCACGGCCGGGCAGCTGAAGCATTAGGCATTCTGGAGAACATGCTTCTCGAAGACGAGTTGCTTGAACAAAACGGTGAGTATCGTGCTGTTAGAGGTGTCGCCAATTTCAAACATGGCAGACTGGAAGAAGCTGCTGCTGACCTGGCTGCCCCCGAACTCCGTTCAGAACAAGACGCAGAGTTATGGCGAGCCATGGTGGCAGAATCACTGGGTCGTCATGATGATGCTTTGGAGTTCTATCGTCGTGGCCGTGATGTCATGGGGACATATGACGAGTTTGACCGAGCAGAATTGCAGTTGGCGATTATCCGAGCAGCAATCGAAACAGGGGACCTAGAGTTAGCACAGGAAGAACTGGATCTGATGAACGGATTGACCCTCACAGAGGGGCAACTGTCTGAAACCGTGTATCAGAGCGCCCGTATTTCAGAAATTCAGGGACAGTCAGATATTGCGCAAACACAGTATGATGACCTGACCGCATCGCCTGAACGGTGGATTGCTGCCCGCGCTCGATATTCGCGAACTCTATTCAGCCTCGACAATGGCGATATTGACGCGAATACCGCGATTGATCAATTGGAACGCCTTCGGTACGCGTGGCGTGGTGATCGCTTTGAGAGCACGCTCCTCAATGATCTTGCTGACCTTTATTTTGAAACTAATCAATACGAACAGGGACTAGAAACACTACGCCAAGGGGTTTCCTACTACCCGGAAATTGCCCGGGAAAAGCGGATGTCTCAGAAGATGGGGCGTGTTTTCCGTTCACTATTCCTTGATGGTATGGCGGAAGAAATGACGCCGATTGCCGCTATTAGTCTTTATTACAAGTTCCGCGAGCTTACACCCTTGGGCTCTGAAGGTGACCTGATGATCCGACGCCTCGCGGACAGGTTGGTTTCTGTGGATTTACTCGACCGCGCCGCGGATCTTCTAGATTATCAGGTTAAAGCTAGAACAGAGGGGGCAGCGCGCGCACAAATTGCGGCGAACCTGGCGAAAATTCATATCTTGAACCGGGAACCAACTAAAGCACTGGAAATCTTGCGCGCGACGCGGGAACCAAGGTTGCCTCAAGACATTCTTGCCAATCGGCGACATGTTGAATCACGTGCCCTCATTGAAATGGACCGGTTCGAAGAAGCTGAGGTATTGCTGGAAGATGACAGAAGTGCTGACGCCGAAATTCTGCGAGCAGACATTTTCTGGGGCGCGAAAAACTGGGATCAGTTGGTGCCAACAATCCGACGTTTGCTTGGTGACGGCTGGCGTCGAAATCAGGCTTTGACAGAATTGCAGCGCCTAAACTTAATCAGACTATCTATATCCATGACCTTTACGGAAGATCGTGCAGGCTTGATTGAAGTTCGGCGACGGTACGGTACTCAGATGCGGACCGGGGATTTTGCAAATGCCTTTGAGCTGCTGACAAACGATCAGGAACTTAGCGGACGCGAACTTGGCGCCATTGCAACCCAAATTGCGAGTGTAGAAAAACTGCAGTCCTTTATGCGTGATTACCGCAGTGACTTTAGTGGCCGCTAAGCGCTAAATTTTCCGATTATAACTCACAGAATTGTCAGTCGTGGTCGGCAGCGACATGTGTTGCGTCTTCGCGAACGCGCCGCTGCACTCGTGCATTATTTTAAGGCTTCTGTAACCTACTGTAAATATGTAGGAATTTCAGCCTGACGTGTGACTCACCAAAGCGTGATGGGCATATTATTTTTCATCTGGCCTTTGAGGGGTAATATATGCCCCAGACGGGATAGCCGTCCTCCCCACCAGTAAAAGGGGGCAAATCGATGGGGCCAAAGTCTCATCAGCCGTAAGGCAGGGAAAATCGAAACGAAGGACTGATGTTATGAAATTCAATCGTGTTGCTAAAACTGCTGTTGCTACGACTGGCGCTGTTGCATTCGCAATGACCGTTATTTCTGGTACAGCTGTTGCTCAAGACAAAAAAGCTAAAAAAGAAAAGTGCTATGGCATTGTTGCTAAAGGCATGAACGACTGTGCAACTTCTACGCACAGCTGTGCTGGCCAGGCAAAAGTAGACAACCACGGCGAAGAGTGGATCTACGTTGCTAAAGGTCTTTGCGATCGCATCGCTGGTAGCGCAAAAGCTCCGAAAAAAGCCTAATTTGACTGAACCCCGGAAGACGTAAAATGAGCAATACGCAGTCATTTCACCCGACCGGGGTTCATCACCCTGTTGGCATCGGCTTAAAGTCGCAGCATTACCAGGAAGCGCTTAATGCTGATCACCCGCTGGCATTCTTCGAGGTGCACGCGGAAAACTACATGATGCAAGGTGGAAACCACCTTCGGTTCCTCGAGGCAATTGGCGAGAAATTCCCGCTTTCAGTGCACGGCGTCGGGATGTCGCTTGGCTCTGAAGAGGGGCTGAGCTCTACTCACCTCAAAAAGTTCAAAAGTATTGTGGACCGGTTTCAGCCCTGGCTGATTTCTGAGCACTTGGCTTGGTCTGTAAACGACGGCACCTATCTAAATGACTTGCTGCCTCTGCCACTCAATGAGACGACACTCAGTGTCGTTGTGGATAACGTCAAGCACATGCAGGACACGATAGGTAGGCGGATTTTAATAGAAAATCCTTCAACCTATGTGTCTTTTAAGGCGTCAGACATTCCTGAGCCCGACTATCTCAATCAATTGGCCCAGAAAGCTGGTTGTGGGATTTTGCTGGATGTAAACAACATTTATGTTTCAGCGAAGAATCACGGATATGACGCACAGACATATGTGAATTCGATAGAGGGATCGCAAGTGGGCGAGATCCATCTTGCGGGCCACACAGTGAAAAACATTGACGGCAATGAACTACGCCTGGATGACCATGGTTCGGCGGTTATCGATGACGTGTGGGGACTATTTGAGTACACGGTGCGCCGTTTTGGCGAACGCCCCACATTGATTGAGTGGGACACTAACGTTCCGGATTTCAATGTGCTTGTGAACGAAGCGCATAAAGCACAATCCTTGATGCGGCACGCTCTCCAGACGGATGGGGTTAACCATGGAGCGGCATGAGTTCAAACAGTTTCAGACGTTGATGACGTCTTCGGTGTTGTCAGGCAGCAATTCACCGAATCTGGTCCAGGAATTGGCACAGTCGGAAGGCGTGCCATCAGATCAACGACTCAATATTCATCATAACAATTTTCGTGAAACGCTTGCGGGAAGCCTCAGCGGTGTTTTTCCTGCATTGGAAGCATTTGTTGGGGCCGTGTTTGTCAAAGGTGCACTGTCCGAGTTTTGCGTGGCATACCCTCCAAAAGACGCCTCGCTCCTTGGGTATGGGTCTGATTTTGCAACATTTTTGGATAATCACAAGGCGAGTGAGCAAGTTCCGTATGCTGCCGACCTTGTGCGCTTGGAATGGGCAATCCATGAATTGCAGCTTGTAGATGAGGTTGTTGCTACAGAGCCATCACAAAATGAGTGGCAACTCAATCCTAACGCACGAGTAATTAGAAGCGAATTTCCTCTGCTAAGTTTGTGGAGTGTTGCCAATGGCCAATTGCCGCCAGAGGCAGTGCATATAGAGCAGGGCGGTCAAAATGTTATTGTTCTGTTGAATGACGGTGAAGTTAGTTTACTGGCATTAACGGATCAAGAAAGCCATGTGTTGGATGAGTTAGCCGCTCAGCGCTCGGTTCATGAAATTAGCTCTACTGTGTTATCGTCAGTTTCAAAGAAGAAAATCATCGTTCCTGCGTAGAAGTGCCTTTGGGGGGTATTACGTGGGACTAACCAAAAGGGGTCTCCTATGAGTTTTATACAATCGATAAAAGATGTTTATGCGAAACTGGGTTCGAAAGTTACGATGCCCGATATCACTTTGCTCTGGATGCGGTTTTGGGTTGCAGGCATTTTTTATAAGTCGGGCCGTACCAAGGCGGGCGAAGGATACCTGGAGCTCAATTCATTCACACCTGATTTGTTTGAATATGAGCATCCTGTGCCGGGCCTAGATGCGGAAACCGCAGCGCAATTGGCGCTTTACGGCGAAACATTTTTGCCCTTGATGTTGATCTTCGGGATCGCCTCCCGGTTTGCGGCTGTGGGCTTGCTTGTAATGACAGCCGTCATTCAACTTGTTATGCCGCAATTGTGGGCAGACCACATTGTCTGGGCAGCAGCGCTCGCGGGTGTCCTGATGATGGGTCCAGGCAAGATTTCCCTGGACGCGTTCGTAGGGCCCCGCCTCAAGTAAATGCTCATCAACGAAAAAGCCGCGAGTTGATCTGCGGCTTTTTCTTTTAATTCTGTAAAATTGTGCTAATTAATTGGCATTATGTAAA
This sequence comes from Kordiimonadaceae bacterium, assembly GCA_017640725.1. Taxonomy (GTDB): domain Bacteria; phylum Pseudomonadota; class Alphaproteobacteria; order Sphingomonadales; family Kordiimonadaceae; genus Kordiimonas. Next base: position 291,487 of record JAEPQB010000004.1, read on the forward strand.
TTGATGTTTCGATTAAGGGCTTATTATGGACGATATCGACCGCAAAATTCTCGGATTATTGCAAAAAGATGCTACTCTTAGCACAGCAGAAATTGCTGAAATGGTGGGTCTTTCAACAACGCCATGCTGGCGCCGTATCCAGATCTTGGAACAAGAGGGCTATATTACGCGGCGTGTTGCGCTGGTTGATCGAACAAAAGTCAATGTTCCCCTCGATGTTTTTGTCGCTATTAGAACGAACGAACATAACTTCGAATGGTTGGACGAGTTTGCACGGATCGTCTGTGAGTTTCCCGAAGTGGTTGAACTTTACAGAATGAGTGGTGAAGTAGACTATCTGATGCGAGTTGTGGTGCCGGATATGACGGCTTATGACCGTTTTTACAAACAACTGATCAAAAAAGTGCAGTTGACGGACGTGAGTTCTTCGTTTGCAATGGAGCGGATTAAATACACTACCGCTCTTCCGCTCGATTATGCTTCAGAGAGCGGTCGACAACGTCGCAGGAGAAGCTAACAAATGGACGGATCTTTGGCAGCTAATGCTACCAACAAGGAAATCAGGCTGGCGGACTATGAATCGCCGGCCTTTTTAGTGTCTTCAGTAGATCTGTTGTTCTTGGTTGAGGACAACAAAGTCATCGTAGAAGCAAAGTCTTTATATAAAAGGGAGCGCTCATCGCAAAAGGATTTGCGATTGCATGGCAGCCCATATTTTGCACTTAAGTCCATCATGGTGGATGGCGTGCAAGTCGCCGATTCCGATTATCAAGTTGACGATGAACTGTTGCTCCTTAAGGACGTCCCCGATGAGTTTAGTCTGGAAATCGTAACTGAACTTAAGCCAGCGGAAAATACACGCCTGGAAGGTTTGTACGAGTCCGGTGGTAATTTATGCACCCAGTGCGAGGCTGAAGGGTTTCGACACATCACGTATTTTCAGGATCGCCCGGATGTTTTGGCCTCCTATTGCGTACGGATTGAAGCAGATAAACGACGCTATCCTGTTTTGTTGTCAAATGGGAACCTGGAAGAGCAGGGGGATTTGGCTGATGGCAGACACTTTGCTGTCTGGCGGGATCCGCATCCAAAGCCGTGTTATTTGTTTGCGGTAGTTGCCGGCCAATTGGTCGCTCAGTCCGACCAGTTTGTGACCAAGTCCGGTCATTCCATCGACTTGAACATATATGTTCGGGAAGCAGACATCGATAAATGCGACCATGCAATGCAATCGCTTAAACGCTCGATGAAATGGGACGAGGACGTATACGGCCTAGAATATGATTTGAATGTATACAACATTGTGGCCGTGTCTGATTTCAATATGGGCGCAATGGAAAATAAGGGCCTCAACATCTTCAATACCAAATATGTACTGGCCAGTGGTGAGACAGCCACCGACACGGATTTTGATAATGTCGAGGGCGTTATTGGTCACGAGTATTTCCATAATTGGACAGGCAATCGGGTGACTTGTCGCGACTGGTTTCAACTCAGTCTGAAAGAAGGTTTAACGGTGTACCGGGACCAGGAATTTTCGGCAGATATGGGGTCTCGCGCGGTGAAACGCATCCAGGATGTGCGCTTGCTTCGGCTGCTTCAGTTCCCCGAAGATGCCGGGCCGCTGGCTCACCCTGTTCGTCCCGAGAGTTACATTGAAATCAATAACTTCTACACAACAACGATTTACAACAAAGGTGCGGAAGTCATCCGGATGATGAGCCGCATTTTGGGTGACGTTGATTTTAAGAAAGGGATTGCCCATTATCTTGAAGCCCATGATGGCTGCGCTGCCACCTGCGAAGACTTTGTACTGAGCATGGAACTTGCGAGTGGTGCGGACCTCTCCCAGTTCCGCCACTGGTACTCCCAGGCAGGTACGCCGGAGATTGAGTGCAGTCGTGCTTGGCAGAACGGTCAAATGGTTCTTACGATTAAGCAAAAAGTTCCGGACACTCCTGGACAAAAAAATAAGAAACCTATGCAACTACCGCTCGGGGTGGCCTGGTTTGATCAAACTGGCACTCCAGTCGACACTGATACACCTTCAAAATTCGGCATTGAAGAGGGCACAATTTATTTGGACGTAAAGGAAGAAGAACAGCAATTTACATTCAGTAATTGTCCTGAAGAAGCTGTGCCCAGTTTGCTGCGGGGCTTCAGTGCACCGATCCACTTGCATACTGATTTAACTGACCGTGAGCGCTCACTGTTATTTCAGTATGACACTGACAGTTTTGCCAGGTGGCAAGCAGGTCAAGAGTTGTATTCATCTCAGATATTGCGCCAAGCCGAGAATTTGGAAGAAGACTATTTTAGCGGTGAAGTAACACAATCAATCATTGCTGCCATGGCAGGTATCATCGATAACGACAAAATGGACCCGGCTTATGCAGCAGAGTTACTTTCTGTGCCCTCAGAAGTGATTTTGGGACAAGAACAAAGTGTTTTGGACCCAGAAGGCCTTCACACGGCGAGAACAAGGTTTTTGTCATTGGCGGCAGATCAAAATTGGCAGACGATGCTGGATCGAGTTCGCAAACTTCAGACCGCCGAAAACCAGGAGGAAAAACTGGTGAAGGGCGGCAGGAGGCTCAAAAACACCTTATTGGAGATGATGTCTCATTCGCTGCAATATCGTGCTTTCGGCGCTGAGATGGTTGAGGCGCAATTTGACAGTGCTCAAAACATGACTGATCAGTTTGCCGCTCTTTCCATAATTTGTGATCGTTCGTTTTCTTGCAAAGCTAAGAAGCTGGAAGAGTTTTATCAACAGTGGCAAGCACATGACCTCGTGGTTGATAAATGGTTTGCCGTTCAGGCGCAGAGCCCCGACGCGTCAGCAAAAGGTGAGATGAATAGGCTAATGTGTCATCCCGCTTTTTCGCTGAAAAATCCGAATCGTCTAAGGTCTCTGGTTTCAATCTTTGCAATGTCAAATCAACTAAACTTTCACGCGAAAGATGGTAGTGGTTACAACTTTTTGAGTGATGTTATTGCATCCGTGGACTCGATAAACCCCCAGACGGCAGCAAGAATGTTGGCACCCTTAGGGCGTTGGATGCGGTTGGATGAAAGTCGAAGAAAACTGATGAAGAAGAGTGTGGCCTCACTCTTGGAAAAGTCAGAATTAAGCAATGATGTCAAAGAGATGGCAGAAAAGTCTTTGCGTACGGTCTGAATTTACCATCCGGCATAGTTTAGAGAATTACCCGGCCAGACTGCTCTTGGGTAGATGGTATTTTTTACCCACGATGGCGCGCTTTTGTGTGCACCAATGTGGTTAACTTAAAGTTTACCATAAAAAATACTATGTCTGCGCCAAAATATACTAGAGATAGCACCATGTGCAGCCTATAATGTTATTTCTAACAATGGAGAGAAATATGACCGAAGGTCCAGATCCGATCGACATTCATGTTGGTCAGCGTGTGCGCGCTCGCAGAAAAATGCTTGGCTTGTCACAGACGCAACTTGGGCACGAATTGGGGGTCACATTTCAGCAGGTTCAGAAGTATGAGAGAGGAACCAACCGTATTGGCTCCAGCAGACTGTTTAGAATGTCAACGACGCTAGATGTGCCCGTTGCCTACTTCTTCGAAGGTGCCGAGACAAAGATGCCCGGGTACCAAGATATGGGCGAAGAGCTCACGGATGGAGTATTTGACCGGGAAGAAACGCGGGAATTGGTGGATGCCTATTACCGTATTTCAGACCCGAGAATACGGAAGAAAGTTCTGGGACTTGCACGATTGTTGTCGACAGGGGTCGACGAATACGGAATGTAATTATTGTTCCATTACTAACAAAAAAGCCCCGCATAGCGGGGCTTTTTTTATTGCTGAAGCTTGTTTGAAATTTGGATTACGGCTTTTTGCGTCTTCTTCTTTGCTGACGGCGTGCCACATAAACAAGCCCCGGCGCCAATAGGAGCAAAGACGCAGGTTCCGGCACCGTTGTTAATCTAAGAATAGCCGTGTCAACACTGGTCAATATGAAATCACCAGGCAAGAACAGGCTGCCGCCAGTGACTAGGTTTACAAACTGATCATCACCAATTTCACCGTCATATCTAACTTCCAGGGTGACATCGTAGCTACCGGCCTGATCAAACGGTGTATCCTCTCCGGTGTTCACCAAAAGAGTTTGTCCGGTACCCAGAGTTTCTCCATCCAAAATCCAGGTCAACTCAAAAGCACCCGTGTCGACGAGGTTGCAGAACAATTCATCTTCAAAAGTAGAACCGCATCCATCGAGAACGAAGTCTGAGCCTAATGGCTGCGGATCATAAATCCCAGCTTCAGCTGTCAGCACAGGCGCAGGCTCTGGTTCAGGTTCTGGCGTCGGCTCAGGTGTTGGCTCTGGCGTCGGCTCAGGTGTTGGCTCTGGCGTCGGCTCAGGTGTTGGTTCTGGCGTCGGCTCAGGAGTGGGCTCTGGCGTCGGCTCAGGAGTGGGCTCTGGCGTCGGCTCAGGAGTTGGTTCTGGCGTCGGCTCAGGTGTTGGCTCTGGCGTCGGCTCAGGTGTTGGTTCTGGCGTTGGCTCAGGAGTTGGCTCTGGCGTAGGCTCAGGAGTTGGCTCTGGCGTAGGCTCAGGAGTT
>JAEPQB010000005.1 GCA_017640725.1 Kordiimonadaceae bacterium
AGTACCTGAGGTGATGCTGGCCTTCACCTCACCACCCGCGTCATAAGCCTGAATGTCTTCACCTAAACAAGAACAAGCGGACCAGTTTTGGCTCTTTTCGATAGTTCACGCCTAATCCCGGCTCATCTACCATTTCACGCCGGGGATTCAGGGGGGCGATGTCTATTGATTGGACGGCATGCTTGCTCTGATTGCCCAAGGCTGACTTTGCCACTGCCACGGTAGCCGAGATCGAACATATCGACGGGAAACAGAAAAGGGAATCTTTTGTTCTCGGTCCATAAGCCTAAGTTCTTCATTGACAAAGGGATAGAGCAGTCCTCGTTTAACAAGGCTCGCAAAATGTTCCACCAAGTCAGTGTCACGCTCAATAATGCTGGTACGCATAGCTGCTAAGACCGCAAGCGCGTCCATAGAGCGGTAGGAAATATGTGCCCCCGTAGGATTTGCAGTGTCGCCTGCATAGTCTGGAGTGTTAGCCGAGATACCATCTTGGGCACGCCAGCCCTTGGATGTTACTCCAGTTGCGTAGCCCCATTTCTCCGGGCCATCGGTTAGCGATTCTGTTTTAAGAAAGTCACGGGTCATGCTGCTAGCCATGTCTAGGGCAACTTCAGTTTGTATCGGAGCCCATGCTACTGCCTCTATCCACCCAGACTGAAAATTCCATGGAACACGCGCTCCATCAGCCCAGAAAGGAAAGAACTTGCGTATGAAACCTTGCGCGGGCTTGTCGTCTTGTGCCGGATCAAAACGTTCAATTGCGTCGCGGGTAGCTAGCGTGTTGTGTCCCACGTCATCAAATGAAGCTAGAACTTCACTCGGAATTCGCGGCGTTGCGCGCCAAACAATTTTTAGAATTCGGGCATTGTGGAGCAATGACAAATAGGGTTCTCGATCTAGTGCATATCGCCGCACGAGGAAGCCCGGATACATGGTCTCCGCTATTTTGGCAAGCGAAGTGACTTCAAAATAAAAGCGGCGGTCAATCTGTTCTCGCAGATCATCCGGTAGACCAAGCGGTATGGACAGGTCGAGCAAGCTTAAAAGGCCATTAAGGTAGTACACCTGCGACCAAGCAATTCGACCCTCCATGTTGTTCTCACCCAAATTAGCGAGGCCGTTCAATCCGCTTCGAGTCAGGTCAAACTTGATCAGATCGTCAATTCCTTCGACGAGCGCATCATCAATCCGAGCCTTACCATTTTCAACAGTCAAATTGAAAGGTACAGCTCGTGGGTTCAGGCCTTCACAGGCAGGCACTTCCGAAACATCGCACAGAAAAAAATGCGGGCTGCTCGCGGGAGCAGGGGCTGCAAACCGGTCATCGATGGTACTTTGGGCAAGTGCGTATGCACGCCCTCCACCACTTGCAGTTTCGAGTATCTCGAGTGCATTGCCATTCTCTGATACAGACACAGTATCAGTCGAAGTATACGTTCCGTTTTCTTCCAAGATTAAACGTCGGCATATAGACTGGGCGCAAATTAAGACGGTGCCGTCATCGTCATACTTGGTCACCAATACACCGGCCTCTATACCGACTTCCAAGAAGGCTTCATCTACTATTTCCAAGTGCGCGTCGTTGTCAGTTACGATTACTCTGTGAAGGGCCAATACGTTCCGGGGTATTGTGCGTCGGCGTCCTGACGGAAGATTGTCAGTGGTGTTATAAGCAAGAAGGTAATAAGTGCCATCGAAGACAAATGTTGCTTCCGGGTGGAGCTTGCTTCGTTGGTCAAATGTCAAGTTAACACGCCGAGTTGTTTGGCCGACGTCAAAAAACTCTAAGGCCAAGTAGTTTGAAACGCTTTCGCGCAAGGTGACGAGGGTAGAAGCGTCATTTAGTCGATCGACCGCCAGCGGGACGTTCTCGCCGGTCGCCAGGTATTCCTGACCGGATCGCACACAGTATTGCCTTCCGTCACTTAAAACTTTCCAGTTGTGCTGTCCTGCAAAAGGTAAGATTTCCATCGACTGGCAGTCCACAGCGATTACCGGTTGGGCCGTGCCAAAAAAGATACCTATGACAATGGCGAAACTGAGAGCAAAAAATTTCATGGAGATACATATCTGTAGTTCATGCGTTAGTTTCCTATTGATCTTAGTAAAGCGAGCTAATGCCGGTATAAACAACAAAGTTTCTCGTCTGTGGTGTTTTGTGCACTAGTTGGGATGATTTTCCATAACACATTGCGATGGGAGTGGTGTTAAGTCTTCTGTCTAAGCGGCGAGAGTGGAACCCTCGGGGAGGGGAAAGGAAATGGGACGCCGCATGCCGTCTCCTCTGTTCTCGCTGGATGGTCACCCAACCATCAGTATGCCAGACAAGGAAGCGCTTGTGTTACCTGATGTTTTTGCGGCGAGTAGAGTGGGGTATATAGTCGTTCCCACACCTCTTGATCACCCCGTCGTGTTGCTTCCGAATTTAGTAACCCGCTCAAGGATATCTATCAGTAGACTGTTGTTGTTTCTCCACGACGCCAAAAAGGCGCGATCCCCCCAGCTCTGTTAATATTGCTGAAAAATCATTGTGTTGCTGATCATGCCAATCAGCATCTCCGCTGTGCTCAAGGTGGTTGCTCACGAAACAGACCAGCTTGGAAAGCTGCTAAACTAGGCCAGCAGAAAGATTGTTTTCAGGTCAATCGCATACCTCCAAATGCAATGTTGAGAAAGCCTTCGGGTTTTAAGACCGCGGCCGGTCATCTCAGCCAAGTTGATGGGAAAGCCCTGGGGCGAATGGCATCATTTGTGAGTTTTTCTTTGAATTCCACCATTCGATGTAACTTTTAGTCAGACAAAAACGTCGCCACCAACGTGTGCAGTGGTACTCTCATGGCCAATATCTCAACGTTAACAAGTCTTCCTAGGTCGGCGAATGTGCTCGAGGATGTATCTCTGAAGTGCCTCAGGGTCTTCAGGTGAGGCTCTCGTGTACACGACAATGAACATAGTAAGTGAACTGGCGCATCGGGGGCGCTATCTCACAGGATTAAAGGGCAGACAGCCTCGGTAGAAATACCAAGAAAAAGATTGAAGCGCGACTCTGGAGTGCGAGGACACTAGTTCAACAAGCGGAATCACAACGTCTGGCAAGACAGAGTTGATTTATCGACGTAAAGCACCGGGTAATTATGTGTAGGCTAGTAAAAAAGGTAGGAACTGCCGATTCCACAACTGCATAGCCATCTCCCGGTCGTGAACGCTCAACCTCCGATTGTCATCCCAATGCGTTTTCCATGAAGTATTGAAGCATGCTCCCTGGCGTGTGTTTGATGATTTGGTTTAAGCTCATGCTGCGGACCAGCGTGTGTCGACTGACGACTAAATCTCAGTTTGTGGCCCTTTTATACGGGAGGCTTTCTGGGGCAGAGCATATTTGGGAGTTTGTAGGTGCGCTGGAAAGCCATACGGCATGGCTTTACCATCGGGGTTTACGCCGAATGCTGGGTGATGTTGTTTATCTGGTTGATTCAACAGATTTTCGTTTGAGTGGTATGGGCCCTCAATGGCCCTACTTCTCAATCCACGCGAGTAGCGGCAATGTTCGTGTGATCTATGGTACCCATACAGAGAAACCTGTTTATGCTGCTGACATGCACGTCAATGTGAATGAGGTTGCTGCTTCAAGTGGATCAAGCAAGCCCTGAAACTCAAGCACTTTCTGGAAAACAATGAGAATGCTGTGCGCATTCAGGTGGCTATCGCTCTTATCGCCTATCTTCTCCTGCGCCTTGCGCAAACCTCACAGAAGGTAATCGCCCATCGATTAGCCTTTGCACGCCTCATCCGTACAAACCCCATGCACAAAAGGTCCATCAATCGGATATTGGAACCTGAACCTATCCTAATCGCAAACATAAATCAGGGAACACTGTTCTGACAAAACTTACCCGGACGCCAGTGGATTTGTTCCGGCGGTCGAGGGGCGGATCGTGAAGTCTTGATTTGTGGCCCTGGACCCTCGGAACAAGTCCGAGGGTGACGGTTTGATGTTGGTATCACCTTATTAGACACGTCATTGCCGGACTTGTTCCGGCAATCCAGTGCGGCCTTGCGTTTTTTTCTGATGTCATCCCGGTCGGGCCGAAGGGCCGAAGGGCCGAAGGGCCGAGCCGGGATCCACAAGCGCGTCGTGTTTCGCTGAGTCAGAATGGACCCTCGGAGCAAGTCCGAGGGTGACAGACTGAGTGTGTTGCGCACAGGCGCCCAACACTCAGCCGATAAACACCAGCCCTGACTGTTGATCGACAAAACGGGCTTCGTCATCGACCGTGAAGTGGAAGAAAAGTGTGCCTTGCGCGCCCGTAAGGTCGCCAGTACCTGAGGTGATGCTGGCCTTCACCTCACCACCCTGGAGGCTCGGGTCAGCGAGATCGCGGAGAGGTGGTGCCGCCCCGCTTTCAAAAGAAAGCGTGCCCGTGGGGAACACAATTTCGCCCTGAAGCGAAAAGGCACCATCCTCATCATTGGTGACAAGTGCGCCCATTTGTGCGGACGAGCCCGGTTCACCAAACAGGGGATCGCAGCCGAGATCCACAAGCCCGGCTGCCTCAATCCCCATCTCGGTACCCATTTCGTCCTGCGGGCTCACTTTGCCCTTGAATGTCACTTGGTAGCGATAGGTCTTCATGTTCAGCGAAGACCTTCTTTTGTGACCCAGGCTTCCGTGTCATCAAGACCTTTTTCGAACTTGTCGAACATTTCATTGATCTCCGTTTCCGAGATGATGAGCGGCGGACAGAAGGCAACAATGTCGCCACCCATCGCGCGAACAATGAGGCCATGTTTCTGTGCATTGTTCATGGCAGCAGGGCCAACGCCTTGTGCGGCTTCGAATGCACGTTTGGTTTTCTTGTCGGCAACAAGCTCAACCGCACCAATGAGGCCTTTGGCACGGGCGTGCCCGACGAGTGGGTGATCTGCAAGCCTGGCAACACGCTTCTCGAAAGTGGGGGTGAGTTTGCGCACCATCGAGACAATGTCGCGCTTCTCGTAAATCTCAAGCGTTTTACAGGCAACGGCTGCGGCGAGAGGGTGTGCGGTATAGGTGAAGCCGTGACCAAACGTGCCGATCTTTTTGCTTTGTTCAAGCATCGCTTCATACATATCGCCGCCCACTGTCACGGCCCCAATGGGTACATAGGCTGATGACAGCGCCTTCGCGACGGAAATACTGTCGACCTTCATCCCGAACGTCTCGGCCCCGAACATGTTGCCGGTACGGCCGAAGCCACAGATCACCTCGTCAGCAATGTAATAGATGTCATACTTGCTAAGCACAGCCTGGATTTTCGGGAAGTAGCTATCGGGTGGAATAACAACACCGCCAGCCCCCATAATAGGTTCTGCAATGAAGGCGGCAATCGTGTCCGGGTCTTCACGCTGGATCATTTCGTCCAGATTGTTGGCAAGCCGCGTCGTGAATTCGTCTTCTGTTTCGCCGGGTTCCGCATAGCGGTAAAAGTGCGGACAATCCGCATGCAGGACGCCGGGCAGAGGCAGATCAAAGTCAGCATGGTTGGCGGGAAGACCGGTCAGGCTTGCAGAGGCAATGGTGACACCATGATAGCCGCGGATGCGGGAAATGATTTTTTTCTTCTTCGGCTTGCCCCGTGCATTGTTGTAATACCAGACAAGCTTCATCTGCTGATCATTGGCTTCGGAACCAGAGCCGCAAAACAGTACTTTGGATGCATCATGCGGTGCGATGGCTTTTAGTCGCTCCGCCAGCTCTGCCGCTTTCTCATGGCTCTTGCCGCTGAACACATGTGTGAAGGGAAGCTGGTTCATCTGCGCCATCGCCGCATCAATCAGCTCTTGTTCGCTATAACCGAGCGATGTGCACCAAAGGCCAGCCATACCTTCGATGTAATCATTGCCGTCCGTGTCATAAACCCGAACGCCCTCACCCCGGTCGAGGATAAGCGGCCCGGTTTTGCGAAACGCATCGAGATTTGTGTAGGGGTGGATAACGGTCTCGATATCGCGGATAGCCGCATTGCTCAAGTTCGACATGTTTTTGTCCTGACTGTAGGAGGGGGACTGTGGACACCGTGTCTAGAAGCCGGGCGGTGCGCGGAAGCCGCCATTCAACTCTTCCAGCATTCCCGCCACGGCAATGGTGGTTCTGTCTTCAAGATAGGGGCCGATGATCTGAACGCCAATAGGCAATCCGTCGCGGCTGAGCCCGACAGGTGCAACGCTGGCTGGCAGATAAGACAGCACTGCCGGTCCCGCCCAGATCAGCACGTCCATATAATGGCGCTCTTTGCCATTAACCGTCAGGGTGCGTTGGCTCCAGTTTGGCGTGTGATCATGCGGGAATGCCGGGCGAACCAGTGTCGGTGCCAGAACCACGTCATAAGACTGAAAGAAGTCAGCCCATTTTGCGCGTATCTGCTCACGTTTCTCATGCCAGACAAGCCAGTCACTGTGGGACAAAAGGCCACCGCGTGCCTGCAGCACTTCATGACTGAGATCGTCCGGCGCAGCCGTGCCAAGCAGGGTGCGCCATTTGTCCCGTACCTTCTCCGGCATGCCTTGGGTGACCACGGAGTGGAGCAGCGTGAGGTAGGCCTCCGTCATTTCCTCCAGGCTCATTTCCGGGCGCGCATCGAAGTTCACATCGGCACCGGCCGCCTGCAGATCGCGGGCCGCGTGGGTAATCAGATTGATCGTATCTTCATCGATTTCACAGAACGGGTCGTCCAGCCAGACGGCAACACGCAGACCCTTGGGGGATGTGGCGCGGGGGGCAGGCAGGGCGAACCGCCAGGCCTTCGCACCGGCAGGGTTGGGTCCGGCGACAATGCCAAGCAGCAGATCGAGGTCCTTTGCGGAAAGTCCAAGTGGACCGACAACAGACAGATCAGATTCCGACAGGGCCCCGGGCGGCCCCGGCAGGTGGCCACGTTTAGGCACAATGCCGTAAGTCGGCTTGTGGCCGAAAACGCCACAAAGATGCGCCGGCGTACGAATGGACCCCCCAATATCACTACCAAGCTCAAGCGGCGTCAGCCCGGCGGCCAAGGCAGCAGCAGCCCCGCCGGAAGAACCACCGGGGCCACAATTCAGGTCCCAGGGGTTGTTGGTTGTGCCGTAAACGTCATTGTAGGTCTGGAGGTCGCCTGACAGGAAAGGTACATTTGTTTTGCCAAAAATAATGGCGCCAGCGTCCACAATCCGCTGCACAGCATCCGCATGTCGGGTGGGGCGGTGGTTGGCCCACATGGGCGCCCCGCCAACGGCAGGCATGCCCGCTACTTCCAGTGCATCCTTGATTGTCATCGGCAGTCCATGCAGCGGGCCCCAGCTTTCGCCCCGGGCGCGCGCAGTATCCGCTTCCGCTGCAAGGGCATGTGCTTTCTCAAAATTAGTCGCCACAATTGCGTTAATGCCAGGGTTTGTGCGGGCGTAACGCTCCTGAAAATAGCTGACCAACTCTGCCGAACTGACTTCACCATGTGCCATGGCGTCAAGCAGGGTTGTCGCAGATTTATGATGCCAGTTTGTCATGGATTTATCCCCCTCTGGATAGTCAGCGATAGACTAGTGTTCTGACCTGTTGCCGCAACACAAAAGGCTTTTGTGGCTTAGCCCGTTGTTTGCCGCAGCGGAACACACTAAAGTACCGGAAAACGGGGATAATCCGACTAAAATATAGGGAGAAGAAGATGAAAGGCTTGATGCAGGATTGGCCGCTTACGGTCATGAGCATTATCGATCACGCAAAGCGGTTCCACGGCGAGCGCGAAGTGGTCACGCGGACGGTCGAGGGGCCTATTCATCGCACGACTTATGCAGATATTCATCTGCGCGCGCGCAAAACAGCACAAGCCCTCACCAAGCTGGGCGTCAAGCAGGGCGACATGGTCGCCACCATGGCCTGGAACACATACCGGCACATGGAGGCCTGGTACGGTATTATGGGTATGGGGGCCGTCTGCCACACCCTGAACCCCCGCCTTTTTGCTGAGCAGCTGACCTATATTATCAATCATGCCGAAGACAAGTTCATCATCTTCGACACAAGCTTTGTTCCTGTCATCGAAGCGGTTGCGGATACGATCCCCAATGTGAAGGGGTTCATCATCCTCACAGACAAGGCGCATATGCCCGAAACCAAGTTGAAAAATGTCTATTGCTTTGACGATCTGGTCGAAGCGGAAGATGGTAATTTTGACTGGGCGGATGTTGACGAAAATGATGCCTGTGGCCTTTGTTACACCAGCGGCACGACAGGCAACCCGAAAGGTGTACTCTATTCGCATCGCTCCAATGTGCTTCACGCCCTGGCAGCAAACTCCGCAGATGCAATTGGTCTGCGCTCTGTGGATGCGATCATGCCGGTTGTGCCGATGTTCCATGCAAATGCATGGGCGATCACCTTTGCGGCCCCGGCCGCGGGCGCGAAAATTGTCATGCCGGGCGCGCAAATGGATGGTGCCAGCATTTATGAATTGTTGGATACGGAACAGGTAACAACCACAGCGGCCGTTCCGACGGTTTGGCTCATGCTGCTTGGTCACCTTGAAAAGACAGGTGCGAAACTTCCCGCCCTTAACAAGGTTGTGATTGGCGGCTCAGCCGCGCCACGTTCCATGATCGAGACGTTCGAGCGCGATTACGATGTAACAGTCATGCATGCTTGGGGTATGACGGAGTTGAGCCCGATGGGTACCCTTGGTGCGTTCAAGGCGGGTATGGAAGACCTGCCTTTTGAGAAGAAGCTCGACATCAAAGTGAAGCAGGGCCGGGCGATCTACACGGTTGAAATGAAGATTACCGATGATGATGGCAAGGAACTGCCCAATGATGGCGTTGCCTTTGGTCACTTGATGGTGCGGGGGCCGGCTGTTGCGGCTTCTTACCTCAAGGGAGAGGGCGGCCAGATCCTTGATGAGGATGGCTGGTTCGACACCGGCGATGTTGCAACGCTTGACCCGCTGGGCTTTATGCAAATCACCGACCGCGCGAAAGACGTTATCAAATCGGGCGGTGAGTGGATTTCCTCAATCGAGCTGGAGAATACGGCAGTCGGTCACCCGGAGATTGTGGAAGCTGCGGTAATTGGCATTGTGCACCCCAAGTGGGATGAGCGCCCGCTGCTGATTGTGGTGCCGAAGCCTGATACGAAGCCAACCAAGGAAAGCGTGTTGGCCTTTATGGAAGGCAAGATCGCAAAATGGTGGATGCCGGACGATGTGGTATTTGTGGATGAAATTCCCCACACCGCGACCGGAAAAATCCAGAAACTTGCTCTTCGCGAAAAGTTTAAAGACTACAAATTGCCATCAGCCAGTGCGGCGGAATAAACCGTCACACATGGTTTGGCGTGAAAGGAACTGAGATGGAAGACCGGTCGGCATGGGTAAGTTGGGGGTTCCGCTTGGCACTTCTTGCAGCGGTGATAGCTGTATTGGCAGTGCTGGGGGTGCGCCTTGGTGTCATGCCGCTTCGGCTTGCGCTTTTTGCAGGGCTGGGCGGAGGGGCTCTTATTGCCCTCATTGCCGCGCTGGTCTCCGTCATCGGTCTCTTTCTCACATTCAAAAATGGCACAGGCGGTCGCGGTATCGCTTTTGCGGCTCTCTTTCTGAGCCTGGCGATTGTGTTGCCAATGGGAAGCGCAATGCGGGCTGGCGGTTCGGTGCCTCCAATCCATGATATATCGACGGACCTGACAGACCCGCCTGCTTTTGCGGCAGTTCGCGCCCAGCGTACGCCCGCACACAATTCGCTCGACCGGTCGCAGCCGGAAAATCTGGGCGCGTTGCAGGTTGCTGCTTATCCTGACCTGTCGCCGATCATGATTGATAAGCACCCGGGCGAAGTGTTCGAGGCTGCTGTCGTCGTGGCGCAGGATATGGGCTGGGAGATTGTTTCCGTCGCGGTGGAGGAAGGGCGTATTGAAGCAACCGACACAACATTCATCATGGGCTTCAAGGATGACATTGTGATCCGTGTTCGGGAGGAAGCGGGCAAGGCGCTGGTTGATGTGCGTTCCGCCTCGCGTGTCGGCGAGAGTGATCTGGGTGCCAATGCCAATCGCATCCGCGCCTTCCGCACCAAACTGACCGCTCAATGACGATCAAGGCTGCCACCCTGATTTGCGTCCGGGTGACAGCCGCTTTTGTCAGGCGGTGGGCATTGCCATTTGCAGCATGATTTCACCTGCCGGTTCAAACACATAGCGTCCGGTTTCAACAAAACCATATCGGTCATAGAAGCGCCGTCCGATTGCGTTCTTCTCAAACACCTCGACTTTCAACGGTCCCTTCAGGGCCACAGCGTGATCGACCATCGCACGGCCCAAATCCTGCCCATGAAGGGGAGGGAATAAAAACAGACCGCCGATCTCGTCTTCCAGGAGAGCGATAAAGCCAACCGGCTTTCCCTCCCATTCCACGACCCAAGTCTCCGCATTGGGGAGGTAGATGTCACGCATGTTCTGGGTTTCCTGTATGAGGAAGCTTTCTGTCAGAAAAGCATGTGCAACCGCACTGGCAGATCGCCAAACACTGATGAGTGCGTCGGTATCTTCGGCACTATATTTTCGGATTTTCATTCGAGTATTTCTCATATCCCGCCGCCTCTAATGGGCGGCAATGCTAGGTATTGAAAGTTCGGGCAAGCAAAAGGGAGCACAGGTGCTGCGCGGTTTCTCTTGATCGCTTGCGAGGACCACGCATTCGTGGTCCGACCTTAGCAGGACATAAAATCTCCGAGTGTGCGCCTATGCTGGGCGCTGAACGACGCGAGTGTAGCGTAAACTCACGCCAACCGGTAAGTCGTTTTAAGATCAGGCCCCCCATCGCATGTCACGCGGCCATCACCCACCATGCGCACAAGATGTGCGAGCACGGAGCGGGCCGCGGGCGCATGGAGGCGTGGATCAACGGCGGCATACATAACCGGCACCATCTCCGGGATCGTTGCACGGCCATCGCTTATCTGCTCGATGATCTGCCGTTCACGATCGTCACGATGATCCATATAGGCCTGCACGAAAGGCTTCGGTTCGGTAATCGCCGGACCATGTGTCGGCCAATAGATTTCATCGTCGCGCGTGAGCAGCAATTCAAGCGATGCCATATAGGTCGCCATGTCCCCATCCGGCGGGCTCACCACCGTGGTGGACCAGCCCATAACATGATCCCCGCTAAAAAGTGCTTTTTCTTCGCGCAGGGCAAAGCACATATGGTTTGACGTGTGGCCCGGGGTAAAGACGCATTCAACCGTCCAGCCATCACCTTCGATCACGTCGCCATGGCGAATCTCAATATCCGGTACGAAGTCGCGATCGGCCCCGGCCTCGACTTCGACATTGTCTTGCGGCTTGCCGGACCCGTGTGGCCCGTAGGCATAGGTCTTCGCACCCGTTGCCGCTTTGAACGGTGCAGCCGCAGGGGAGTGATCGGAATGACAATGCGTGATGAGGACATGGGTGACAGTCTCCCCCTCAACGGCTTTGAGAAGGGCGGCGATATGCGCCTCGTTCAACGGACCCGGGTCGATCACGGCGACATTCCCCTGTCCGACAATGTAGGTACCCGTCCCCTTGAACGTGAAGCCACCAGGATTGTTGGCCGTCACGCGCCGGATGAGCGGGCTCACCTGATCAACGCGTCCATACTCAATATCAATTTCATGGACGAAAGGAATTTTCACCGCCATGCCGCCTCCTGCGCTTTTTGCGCAGAATGACGGCAGAGCGGCAGGGCATCAAGCCCAAAGCGACCTGCTGACCGACTTCTCTTTTTGGGGGAGGGAGAGAAACGGTGGTCGCTGAAATTAATATTGGCTGATCAGATTGATCACCAGCGTGATCGCGTAGGCACCGACAAAAAGGTAGCCAGCCGCGGTCACAAAGTCGCTCGTATCCTCGATACCGAGCGATTTCAGGCTTTCCAGGACCGTGGTTTTTGCAGATGCGAACACATTCTTGTCATCTGCAGGTGCCGTGTTTGGATTGGTTTTCAGGTTTGCGGTAAGCATGATCTTACTCCAAGATCAAAGGGTTAGCGGATTTAAGCCCGCCAGAAAGCGTTCCTGTTAAAACCGGCTGTTATCCAGCTCTTGTTCAACACCCCCTACTTAGGTGCACTGCACAACAGTTTCAAGACGATATGTTTAAAAGATCGTTAGGAGGGTTAAAAACGCCTGCGACATTTCGACTTCTGAGTGTGCCGGACTGTAGGGCGTGCATATAAGGTAGCGATGATTACCTTTAAAGGCGGGGAGACCCGGTGCGAGGCTCCCCCGCGCCGGGAATAAATTTTAGGTGAGAACGAGCAGCATGCTCTCTGAACAGGCCCCGCCGATGAGCCGGATGGTTAGCGGAGAGTGCTGCCAGAGCGTGCAGTCAGACCGTGCTGAAAGATCTAGCTGTACCGGACCTCTTTGACGTCACCTGCATTGCCCGCATCAATTTCGGCCATACTGGTTTGAAGGTCGGCAAGATACTGGTCCTGAACCATGGCATGAAAAGGCGAAAGCATCAGATGCAATGATTTGGGTTCCGTCGTGACGGATGTAAACCAGCCCTTCTCCATCATTTTACCCCAGAGCGCAAAGGCGTCATATTTTGGATGATAGAAAGCGATGAGGCCAAGCTGCGGATGCCCGACAATCTCGAACCCCATGCGCTTCACACCCCGTTCAATATGTTCGCGTACAGCGCAAACCGTCCCCTGTTTCTGCTTGTAGCCCTCAACACCCAGATAATTCATGACGGCCCAGGCAGCGGCAATAGCCCCGCCTGGCCGGGTGCCGGCAAGCGTTGGCGTGATCATTCGTCCGCCGGGCCAATCCGCACAGTCAAAAATCATATGTGACTGCAGTTCAGCTGTGCGGAAGAGCACGGTCGAAGCTCCCTTGGCCGCATAGCCATATTTGTGAAGGTCAGCAGAGATTGACTTAACTTCCGGCACTTCAAAATCAAAAGGCTTGAGTGGTACGCCATTCATTTTGGCAAACGGAGCAAAATAGCCGCCGACGCAGGCATCCACATGCAACCACACATCATGTGCTTTTGCGACAGCGCCCAAACGTTCAATCGGATCCATCAGACCATAGGGGAAGCAGGGAGCAGACCCCACCATCATGATCGTGTTGTCATCCACGCGCGCACCCATGGCAGCGGCGTCCGCCAGAAAGTCAGGCCCGCATGCAACACGGCGCATCTCGATATCCATCATCTTTGCCGCCTTGTCGAAGGCAGGATGAGCGGACCAGGGCGCAACAATATTGGCTTGTCCCTTAAGCTTGCCGGCCGCGCGCGCATAATCACGGGCGGTCTTGATGGCCATGGTAATGGAATCCGTGCCGCCGGAAGTGATGTTTCCCGCAGCACCGTCGGGCGCGTGTAACAGGTTCAACCCCATGGAAATCACTTCATCTTCCATCTGCTTCAGGCTGGGAAAGGCGAGGGGGCCAAGACCGTTCTCCGACATGTACATCGTGTATGCACCTTTTTGCACACGCGTGACGTCATCCCCCGCATTAAAAACGTAAACGGCCGTTTTGCCGTCCCGCCATTTCACATCTGACCCGCCGCGCTCCAGCATCTCTTTCGAGAGTACATCCCAGGTGCGGCCCTGTTCCGGCATTGTGAAGCTCATACATTCCCTCCCACTTGCGCCCTGACGGGCATTCCAGTTTGAACCCTTGTGAAGTTCTATTTCCCCAAAAATTTGGGGGCACGTTTTTCAAAAAAAGCTTTCACCCCTTCACGAACATCGCTTGAAGGGTTGGTAATCATCACCGCGAGCGCAGCATCGCCCAGAGATTGCTCAAGCGTCATGTCCTGTCCGCGTTTCATCATCTGCTTGGCAAGCCGTATGGCCAGCGGTGCGCCGGCGGCAATGCGTTCAGCAAGTGCAATTGTCTCGACCTCAAGCTGCTCATGGGGAACAATCTCCGTCACCAGCCCCAGAGCCTGCGCAGTTGGCGCATCATAGGTTTCGCCGAGCATCGTCATTTTGAGCGCCCGGTCCGTTCCCATTGCGCGGGGAAACAGCCAGGCCCCGCCTTCGTCCGGCAGGAGGCCAAACCGGCCACTCGTATCACCAAGCTTTGCTTTGTCGGAGGCAATACGAATGTCGCAGGAGAGAGCAAGGGCAAGACCGCCTGCAACTGCCGCGCCGTTGATCATGGCGATAACGGGTTTGTCACACCGGGACAGAGCCAAAATGACCTTGTGCATGCCATCGCGCATCTCGCGACCATGAGACAATTGCGATGCCATGAGCGCTTTGTGCACCGGATCAGAGTTTCCACTTACGTCACCACCAGAACAAAATCCACGGCCTGCACCGGTGAGGATCAGCGCCCGGGCCTCATCATCCCGAAGATATGCATCAATCGCCCGACTGAGCTCTTCACACAGGCGGGTCGTGTAGGCATTCATCGCCTCCGGGCGATTGAGCGTAATGCGCCGCACATGCGGTCGCACATCATCCACCACAATATCGTGGAAGTCAGTCAAATGTGCCTCCCCAAAATGGCCTTCTGTGAGCCTTAAGAGATGATAGGCTATCCGCATCTCAAGAAAAGTCGAAATTGGCCACAGAAGCCTGAAAAGCGGCGGGCCAAAAAGGAGGGGCACAGGATGGCATATGACGAAATTCTCTACAGTGCGGCAGACGGGGTCGGCACAATCACACTCAACCGGCCGGACCGGCTGAACGCCTGGACGGCAACGATGGAAAATGAGATGCGTCGCGCGATCAGCGAAGCCGCCGGGGATGAAGAGGTTCGCGTAATCGTGATTACTGGTGCGGGTCGGGGTTTCTGCGCAGGTGCGGATATGGGGGGGCTCCAGAAAATTGATGCCAAAGGGGATGGTCGCAAACGAATTGTGGAGCCCGGCGAGGAAGCTGAGGTCTCTTTCGACAATGAAAACGGCCCCTCGGTGATGGAGCATTTCGAGGGACGTTTTGGGTATATGTTTGAGTGCCCGAAGCCGATATTGGCCGCTATCAACGGGCCTGTTGCCGGGATCGGCCTTGTTATGACCATGTTCTGCGACATGCGCTTTGCCAGCGATACCGCGAAATTCACAACCGCCTTCGCCAGCCGTGGCCTGATTGCCGAGCATGGCATTGCCTGGTTGTTGCCCCGCCTGATCGGTTCCGCCAATGCGCTTGATCTGCTGATGTCCGCGCGTAAGTTCACCGGAGAGGAAGCCGCCCGCATGGGACTTGTAAACCGGGCTTATTCCGGCAATGAACTGATGGGCGAGGTGGCGGCCTACGCCAGACATATGGCTCAAATGGTGAGCCCGCGTTCGATGACGATTATGAAGCGCCAAGTCTATAAATCCCTGTTTCAGGACTTCAATAACTCCACCTCTATGGCTGATGCCGAAATGCAGAAGAGTTTCGCAAGCGATGACTTCAAAGAAGGCGTGGCCCATTTCGTCGAGAAACGTGCCGCCCGTTTCACAGGGCGCTGACCGCCTCCCTCATCAGGGAGTGGGTGGAAAAGGGGCGCTCCTTCGTGAGGAAGAAGCGCCCTGATCAGGTGAGAGAGCTGGAGGACTCGTCTCACCCTGGCAGTCATTCCGGCAAGGCCGTGTCTGCAGCTGGCCTTCCGGGTATTATTAATGACGCCTCCGTCATGTTTGTGCCTTGACGTGGATCAACTGACGATTGTGAGAAAAAGCAGACCGCTCAAATGAGGGCAGAGAGCAGTGCCCATAGACCAAATCCTATGATCACAAGACCAGATGTGCGCGAAATCCTGTGTGCGAATGTGTTGGGTAAGCGGCGTCGACTGAGGGCAACGCCACTGCTGAGAAGGCACCACCACAGCATAGATCCGCTGAACACGCCGGCAACGACGAGAGTGGCACCCGCTGGTCCCGTTGTTGAAGCGAGTCCCAAGCCTGCAAACAAAGCAGCAAAAGACAGGATCGTCATTGGGTTGGTGATTGTCAGTAAAAAAGTAGCCGTCATCGTGCCTACGAGATTACGGCTGGAAGCAGTTATTGCTGCTTGGGAGTGACCGCTGTGCAAGCACCGCCAGCCGAGCCAGAGCATAAACATACCGCCCACCAGCCGGAGAGGGAGGTCGATTAAGATGAGGATTGATGAGAAAGTTGCGAACCCGAGAGCAGCGCAAGTTGCATAAATGCCATCTGCTAAGGCCGTTCCCAATCCGCCGACAATGCCGGTTGTTAAACCATGCTCCAGTGTGCGGTTGATGCAAAGAGCACCTATGGGGCCGAGCGGGGCGGCAATGGCCAGTCCAAGAAACAGACTTTTTGCAAACAAGGTGAAATCCATCATGAAGGAGAGTTCTGAATGAATGCGCCTGAAACAGGAGATGAGAGAGCAATGACCGTCTCGCTCCGACCAAGAACCTTCTGAGCCTTAAGGTCAGCTAGGAAGCTTTCAACAGCGGGCATTGTACTGACACGAAGTTTGATCAGATAAGACCAAGCACCCGTTACATGGTGGCACTCAAGGATCAACGGATGCTTTTTCACATAGACCCTAAAAGTGTCTTCGTCAGCATCGTCACGCAGTGCAATCCAGACAAAAACAAGGGTTTGCATCTCCATCGCACCCGGATCCAATTCGACGGTAAAGCGGCGGATCACACCTGTGTGGGTCAAGCGGCGTATGCGTTCGTTCACACTGGACGGGGAGAGGCCGACACGATTGCCAATGTCAGCCAGCGACTGCTTTGCGTCTGTTGATAGGATCTCAATTATTTTGTGGTCTAGGCCATCCATAACGGAAAAATATACGGCATATATGAAAAATCAAGAAATATTATACGTTGTATCGTGATTTTATCCGAAAAAAAATCGACGCATAGGAGGGCTGGCCTTGGGTGACTGTAGGTCGACGAAAGACACAAGACCGGCAATAAACAGGTCTGTTTTCCAGGATGTTGGGAAAAAGCCGTAAACTGGTCGGAGTGAGTGGATTCGAACCACCGACCCCCTCGTCCCGAACGAGGTGCGCTACCAGGCTGCGCTACACTCCGACTGCTGGGGCGGGGTTATAGCGCTCCGTTTTTGCAACTGCAAGAGGGTGTGTGGCGCGTTTTTTCCGAAGGCTGGGTGCTTGTGCGCCCGTATCTGTTTCCAGCGCGAGAACAGGGTCCGCCCGTGCAATTTCATAGAGATAGGCGGCTGTCTGTTCCGGTTGGGAGAGAAAGGGAGAGTGAGAGCTGTCGAGGGTCATCACGCGCGAGAACTCGGCATGCGTTTGCATTTTACGCTGATGGCCGATGGAGATGACCTTGTCGCGCAGACATTCAATATAGGTCTTGGGCACGGCGCCCAGTCCTTTGGATGTTGCCCAGATCAGATCAACCAGGGGGCGGCCCGCCTGCGAGCACAGCCGTGACTGGGCGAGTGTGGCAACCTCTTCCGGGCAATCATGATAAAACAGATCCATGGTGTGCTCCGGGTGCAGGTGAATACGAAAACGCAACCAGTCCGTCCAGACGCCGCGCCACAATTCTGTTCCCTTGTCTTCCAGAACCAGGTTTCTCAAGTGCGTGGGGCGATAGAGCGGTGGGACATAGCCCGTCAGATAAACCAGATGTTGGAAAAGGTGTGGTTTCGCCTGCGCGGCAGCGGAAATCACCATGCCACCCATGGAATGACCGACAAGAATGACGGGTTCGGCAATCTGCGCTGCTGCGTCACACACGGCCTGCGCATAGCTTCGAAGCGAAATTTGGTAGGAGAAACGGGATTTGTGCCAGTGTCCGGGGAGCGTCAGCGTATGGACATGGTGACCTGTGGCAGCAAGATGAGGGGTCAGACGATCCCAGCATCTTTCATCGTGCCAAGCACCATGGACCAATAAATACGCGGCCATTCTACTCTCCAGACCCGCGCTCTATTCTCCCCGTGCATGAGAGGATGGAACGCACGAAAGGCCGGTTCCTCGGAACCTGGCCCGGACTCTACTGTCAGACTCTTCTCAGGCTGTTGCCTGAAGGGAGCATGACAAACAGGGGTTAACGTCGGGATAAGGCGAAGTGGTCTGTGGAGCCGAATCGCCGGCAGGCAGTAGAAATGGCCGGGCTTTCGGCGTTCTCCTGTGCGCCGAGCAAGGCACAAGCCGGAAAATAGATGGGCGGGCGACTAAAATGTGGCCAATTTGCTCTATAAATATTGCATATGCGGGGACTTCGAGTTATGTGCTGTGTCCGCGCGGCACAAAGCTGCTGCTGTTGGGGCGTCGCCAAGTGGTAAGGCACCGGTTTTTGGTATCGGCATTCGCAGGTTCGAATCCTGCCGCCCCAGCCACTTTTGCGCGTTTCTCAATTAAGATTAAAGCCCGCCGATAATCGAGGTTGCGAGGAAGTTGATTAGCAAGCAGTTTTCAATAACGAACGCAAACAAATAAACTGAGGCAGTGATCTAGCAAATAATATAGAAGTGTCGGGCCCGACGCGTTATAGCTTCTCGATCGTTAGATTTACTGCGAGCCAGCGTCAATAGTACAGAACTGTCGCGAAAAATAAACTGGGGATGCGAAGTGAAAGTAAACGGGAATTCGGAGGCTGTGTCGCTGATTTCAGCGATTGAAACTTGTTCTGCGCACGTTGGGGTGATTGGGCTAGGGTATGTTGGTCTCCCTCTAGTGGAGCTTTTTTGTTGTCAAGGGTACAAAGTAACCGGTTTTGACATTGATCCCGTCAAAGTTGAAATGCTTCAGAATGGCGAAAGCTATATCCGACATTTTCGTTCAGAGGTTGTAAAAGAGCTTGTCGCAGTCCGGGGGTTTGAGCCGACTTGTGAGTTTGACAAGCTTTCTGAAGTTGATGTGATTATCGTATGCGTGCCGACGCCCTTAACTCGCAATCGCGAACCTGACCTTACTGCCATCGTCGCAACAGCTGAAGCAGTTAAGAAGCGCCTTAGATGTGGGCAATTGATTGTTCTGGAATCCAGCACATTTCCAGGGACAACGGATGAAATCGTAAAGCCAATCCTCGAAGCAAGTGGGTTAGTTGCTGGCAAGGATTTCTTTCTCGCTTATTCGCCGGAAAGGGAAGATCCCGGTAATAAAACACACACAGCCAAGACCACCCCTAAAGTTGTGGGGGCAGATGGATCAGCAGCCTTACGGGCTGCGCAGGCGCTTTACAATAAGATCATTGACGGAACGGTAGTTGTTTCGAATAGTCGGACCGCCGAAGCTGTGAAGTTGACGGAGAATATTTTCCGATCCGTCAATATAGCGCTCGTAAACGAACTAAAAATTATCTTTGACAAGATGGGTATCGATGTTTGGGAAGTGATTGATGCCGCAGCGAGCAAGCCGTTTGGCTTTATGCCATTCTATCCTGGGCCAGGCTTGGGGGGGCATTGCATTCCGATCGATCCATTTTATCTGACATGGAAAGCTAGAGAATTTGAGGTGCCCACTCGTTTCATCGAGTTGGCCGGCGAGATCAATACTCACATGCCTTCATACGTTATGACAAAGTTGTCGGATGCGCTTAATGATCATTTTGAAAGATCTGTAAAAGGTTCGCGCGTGTTGATCTTGGGTATCGCCTACAAAAGAGATGTTGATGACATGAGAGAGAGTCCGTCTTTAGTGTTGATTGAGCGACTGGAGGCTGCGGGAGCCAAGGTTGATTTCCATGATCCTTTTATTCCTATTGTACCTCATACAAGGGAGCACGATAATTTGAGTGGAAGACGATCAGTAGAATTGACTGAAGATCTTCTGTCCACAACAGATGCTGTGTTGATTCTCACAGATCATACGCCGGTGGATTATCAACTCGTTTCCAAGTTTGCCCCGCTTATTGTAGATACCCGGAACAAAGCCTATAGGGGTGATGACGCACGTGCTGTGATTGTTAAGGCATAGGGGCACGGTAGTATGGAAAACAAGCAATTGTCAGGTGTTCGGGTTGTTGTGTGTGGGTGCGGCCATTGGGGTAAAAACCTTGTGCGGAATTTTGATGAACTGGGCGTTTTGGTGGGTGTGTCTGACCCAGATAGTGCGCTAGCTGATAAATTCTCAAAGCAGTACTCGGTTCCCGCTCTCACGTGGGAAGAATGCTTGGAGTCTGATGTATGCACGGCGGTCGTGATCGCCGCCCCCGCTGCTTTGCATGCGAAGCTGGGCGTTGAAGCTATGAGGGCCGGAAAGCATGTTTACATAGAAAAGCCGCTCGCACTCACTAGAGAAGATGGTAGTAAGCTTGTCGCGACTTCATTGGAAACTGATAAGCAGATGATGGTTGGGCATTTGTTGCAGTATCATCCTGTTTTTGTTGCGTTGTTGGCGATGACTAAAAGCGGTGAACTTGGCCGCCTTCGCTACGTTTATTCCAATCGATTGAGCCTGGGTAAAATACGGCGTGAGGAGAACGTTTTATGGAGTTTCGCTCCACATGACATCTCCATGATTTTAGCACTTGTGGGCGAGGAGCCTGGCGAGGTTCGCAGTACTTTCACAAATATTTTGCACGACAAAATTGCGGATACGGCGCAAGTGCAATTTAAGTTTCCCAGCGGCATAAGGGGGCATGTGTTTGCATCGTGGCTTCATCCGTACAAAGAGCAGAAACTTGTTGTCGTTGGTGACAAGGCAATGGCAGTGTTTGATGATCGAGCGGATTGGCCAGAAAAATTGGCTATTTACCGTCATGAGGTGTCTTGGGCAGGGCAGGTGCCTCATGTTGTCGCGGCTGACGCGGAATATGTGCAAGTGGATGTTGAAGAACCACTCAAGGCTGAGTGCCAGCATTTTGTTGATGTTGTTGCTAACAATTCACGTCCGAGAACTGACGGCCATGAGGCACTAAAAGTGTTGAATTTTATGCTTGCTGCCGACCCTATTCGATGCTCAGAGCAACACGTCGTGAGGTATCCAAACGTTCAAATTCATGAGAGTGCTTATGTAGATGATGATGTTGAAATTGGTGAAGGAACACGTGTTTGGCATTTCAGCCATTTATTGAGCAATGTGCAGATTGGCAAGAAATGCTCTATCGGCCAGAACGTTGTTATTGGGCCAAATGTTAGTGTTGGGGATCGTTGTAAAATACAGAATAATGTTAGTTTGTACGATGGCGTCACTCTGGGTGATGGTGTGTTTTGTGGGCCATCATGTGTTTTTACAAACGTCAACAATCCGCGGTCTGATATTGAACGGAAAGATGAGTTTTTAAAGACGAATGTTGGCAATGGCGCTAGCATTGGAGCGAATGCAACTATTGTTTGTGGAAACCAGTTAGGGGAGCATTGTTTTATAGCTGCTGGCGCAACCGTAACAAAAGACGTTCCTCCATTTGCTTTGATGGCCGGCGTTCCCGCAAGGCGTATCGGGTGGATGAGCCTTGCGGGCGGCCGATTGGGCGCTGATCTGGTTTGTCCTATAGATGGTACGAAGTATCGCGAAGTTGGGAAGGGTTTTATTGAGCCCGTTGGGGAGTGATGTATTTATGAGCGCAAGCAGATCGATGCCATTTATAGATTTGGCGGCGCAACAGCGCCCAATTCGAGAAAAAATAGATGCTGCTATTTCGCGCGTCCTCGATCATGGTGTCTACATCATGGGACCTGAGGTGAGAGAGTTTGAACAACGGTTAGTTGAGTTTACGGGCGCGAAGTATGCGCTGAGCTGCGCGAATGGTACCGATGCTCTGGCTATTGTACTGATGGCATGGCAGGTTGGACCGGGGGATGCGGTGTTTGTTCCCTCATTCACGTATGTTGCCAGTGCCGAGGTTGCGGGCATGTTGGGGGCAACCACGTTTTTTGTGGACGTGCATCAAGATACCTTCAACATTGATGCAGAGAGCTTCGAACGTGCTATCCAGGACGCTAAGAAGAGTGGGTTAAGACCAGCGGTTGTTGTTCCTGTTGATCTGTTTGGGCAGCCTGCTGATACCCCCGCAATTGAAGCCGTCGCGCGGGAAAACGGTGTTAAAGTTTTAGTTGATGCAGCGCAAAGCTTTGGTGCGTCGCTCAAGGAGAAGTCTGTAGGTTGTTGGGGCGATGCTACAACAACTAGCTTCTTTCCCGCAAAGCCGTTGGGATGCTACGGAGACGGCGGCGCAATTTTTACTAATGATAGCGATCTAGCTAAACTCATGGACTCTATCCGGCTTCACGGAAAAGGCAAAGAAAAGTATGACAATGTGCGTGTGGGTATGAATTCACGACTGGACACATTGCAAGCTGCAATTCTACTTGAAAAGCTGGCGGTATTTCCCGGAGAAATTGTTGCCCGAAACAAGGTTGCTGATAGGTACACTACGGGACTTAGTGATCTGGTAGCGACACCTAGTTTGATTGCTGACTGCTTGTCAGTCTGGGCGCAATATACATTGGTCGTCAACGAACGAGATCGCGTTCAGGAAGCGTGTAGGGGGCAGGGGGTGCCAACCATGGTATATTATCCAATGGCGCTGTCGCAGCAAACCGGGTATGGGCATTTGCCCTCGGTGACGGGCGGAACGCCCGTATCGGATGATCTTTCAGGGAGAGTCCTGAGTCTTCCAATGCATCCTTACCTTCGAGAAGCAGATCAAGACTACATTATTGATGTGGTGCGTAAAGCACTATTCTAGAGGTGCTTGGCCATTGCTTGAAAACACCTGGCGGAAAGAGAAATGTTTTGTACAGAGATAAAAAAATTGGCGTGGTAGTCCCAGCGTATAACGAAGAAACGCAGATCACAAAAGTGATCGAAACTATGCCGGAGATAGTAGACTTTATTGTTATTGCAAATGATTGCAGTACTGACCGTACATCACAGATCATCAGGGAACACAGGGAATTTGCGACGGGTCGAATTCAGTTAATTGAGCATACGATAAACCAAGGAGTGGGGGCCGCCATTGCGTCTGGATACAAATGGTGTCGGGACAATAACATTGATATAGCGACGGTAATGGCCGGAGACGCGCAGATGGATCCGAAGGATATGCCGTTGCTTTTGGACCCTGTTGTGGAGGGGAGTGCCGATTATTCAAAGGGCAACCGTTTGATCACACAAAACTCCTTCGATAAAATTCCCAAAGTCCGCTTTTTTGGAAACGCGATACTCTCTCTGCTTACGAAGATTGCATCTGGATATTGGCACGTTTCAGATTCTCAAACGGGCTATACCGCCATTAACGCAGCGGCGCTACACGCAATTGATTGGGATCGGATGTATAAGCGCTATGGTCAACCAAACGACCTGCTTGTTAAGTTGAATGTTGCGTCTATGAGGGTTGTTGATGTCCCCGTGGAGCCAGTTTACAACGTTGGCGAAAAGTCGGGTATTAAGGTGGGACGCGTTATTTTTACCATTGGGTCGCTACTTGTTAGATTGTTTTTCTGGCGGCTTCGCGAGAAATACGTATACCGCAATTTCCATCCTCTTGTTTTCTTCTACCTTTTCGGGTTTTTTGGCGCGAGCGTCTCAGTTGTTTTGTTCGTAAGGCTGGTTGTTCTTTGGATGGTTCAAGGTCACATTCCAGAGGTGACCTTCCTTGGCCTTATGTTTTCAGTTTCAATTAGCTTCAATTCGCTCGGTCTAGCAATGTGGTTCGACTACGAAGAAAACAAGCATTTGAATCCCCATGTCGATATCGCAAGGTTACGATCAGAATTTGGGCTGAGGTCGAGCAAGTCGTCGCAGGAGTAGTGCTGTGAAGATTGCACGCCTGTTCACCGAAAAGCTGTCTCAGGATATCGCCTGGACGGTTGGTAGCTTCGTTATTCTCGCAACCAGCGGCATTTTGATAAACCTCCTTGTAGTGGGCTTCCGAGACACCGAGTCCCTCGGCGTCTTTAATCTCACCTATGCGGTTTACATCGTTATGTCGCAGTTTGCTGTCGTAGGGGTGCAGTTTTCGGTTCTGAGATATTCGGCGTTTTACGAAGCAAACGAACAGGAGCGTGCCGACCTGCTGCTCGCGGCGTCTTTGTTGGTCCTCGCGCTGGGAATGATAGCGGCCGTTGTAGTTTTTTTTGCGGCCGAGATGCTCGCTGAGCTTTTTGATAACGAATTGGCTGGGCAAAGCATTGAGTTTGCTGCCATGGGCTTGGTGCTCTTTCCCTTAAACAAAATTCTTATTTCCTACTTGAATGGCTTGAGAGAAATGCGCGCCTTCGCAATTCTACAGGCGTCCCGCTATCTCCTGGTTCTCGCTTGTGTAGGTGTTATTGCGGTATCGAGTATGTCGTTTGCATACGCAGCAGTTTGCTTTGTGATTGCTGAGGCTGTAACCACGTTCGCGGCTGCTCTCTACATTTGGCGAAAGAAACTCGCGCGCAACGGACGATTAAAAGTACGCTGGGTCCACACTCATTTAGCATTTGGGCTAAAAAGCTTTTTGGCAGGTATGTTCGTCGAGATGAATTCGCGAGTAGATGTACTACTGCTGGGTATCTATTTGGAAGAATCTCTAGTGGGAGTTTATAGTTTCGCAGCTATGTTGGTAGACGGTGTTTATCATCTTATTGCAATGATCCGGATAAATTTCAATCCAATTCTAGTGGCAACTGTGCGAGACCGGCGTTGGGAGCAAGGGCGTTCTCTTCTTCAGACATGCAAAAGGTATGGGTTCTTGGGCGCAGGTTGTGCCGCGGCTTTCGTATTTTGCGGCTTTTACGTGTTAACAAGTGTGTTGTTGCCGGATCGGGCTTTAGCCCAGGGGGAAACAAGCTTGCTTCTCCTCTTACTCGGTCTCACATGCATTGCTCCGCTTATTCCATTTGAGAACCTGCTAATGGTGTCTGGCCACCCCGCCTACCAGACTCTGCAGCATCTTTTGGTTGTATTGGCCAACATATGTGTGAATACGCTTCTGGTACCAACGCTCGGAATCGAAGGCGCTGCTCTCGGTGCTGTCGCAGGTTACTTTGTAGGCATTGGAACGCTAATTTCGCTTAGTCCAAAGCTCGTGGGCTGGAATTTGTTGACAAACTACGTGTCGGACAATGCCACTGCTGAGGTCAGTGCTATGAAACAGCGGGATTCCGATTGGTAGTGTGAGAATGCCCCGCTCTTTTTTAGAGAGCGGGTGGTTTAGGTCGCTACTTTGCTGAACCACTTCCATTGTAATTTTGTTGAGAATAGGGTGCGCAAACCTGTGTGCGCTGGAATAAGGAGGGAATGATGCGAGATTTTACTCTGAATTCGTATGTGAAAATTCTAGACACTCTTGTTGGTGCAGGATTCTCGGTACATGGTGTCGCTAATTGGGTCGAGGGCAAGCACGAGAGTGGAGCGTGTATACGCCATGATGTTGATCGAAAGCCGAAAAACGCACTGGCGATGGCGAAAAAGGAGTTCGAACTTGGCATTGCCTCAACCTATTACTTTCGAATTGTTCGCTCATCATTTTGTGCAAGAACTGTGGAGCAGATTGCTGAGCTGGGGCATGAAATAGGTTACCACTATGAAGACGTTTCCTTGGCGGGGGGAAATGTGAGCAATGCTGTCGAATTGTTTAAAGCGAACTTATCGCGATTGCGTTCAATTGCGCCTATCAAGACGGTTGTAATGCATGGTCGGCCGCTGTCGAAACACAATAATATGGCTATTTGGGACCATATCTCACTTCAGGACGTTGACCTGATTGCCGACGCATTGATGTCAATTAATTATGAGAGACTCCCATATTTTACTGATACAGGACGTCAGTGGGGGGCTCTGGCAACCAACTTGAGAGATCGGCCTGAAACTGGCGCTTTCGATATGTCTTCAAGTATCTCCACTACGGACGATCTTTGTCAGTTCATTCAGGCTGGATCTTGCCGAGCGATTTCACTCGCAGTGCACCCGGAACGCTGGAGTAATGATCGTATCGATTGGACAGGTCAACTGATAAAAGATACAGGTGCGAATTTGATAAAGCGTGGCTTGCATTTCATTCGATAGGTATTTGGTAAGGGCTTTGAGCACCAATTATGTGCCTAAGCAATTAGTGTAGGAGCTATTAAATCGGGTGATTGGCAGTTTTTTTTCTTGGGGGTTGCTTTTTCTGTCATTTGGGTTGGCGACTGTGCTGGGTGTGGTCGCCTCCCGAGGGTTGCCATGGACGAAAGAAGCGCAAGTTGCAGGCATACCGTCAGCATTCGGAATCGCATTAGGCCCGTTTGTATTCAGCTTTGGCGCGCTCATAGCGATTTTGCTTCCTGATAGCCTGTCAGACTGGAACAGAGTCGCGCTCATCTCAGCAGTGTACGGATCAATGCTATTGATTGTACTGGGGCAGCTGCACATTTCAGCAAAACCTCGCTGGAGGACGCAAAGGACTAACTGTCGTGCTTCTCATTTAGGTGCGGCGGCATTACTTGCTTTTTGTTGTGGTGCCCTAATTTTGTGCGCTGTATTGCTTCCGATTACGCAGAACGATGCCTTAGAGTACGCGACCGTTGGGCGAATTCTATATAATACTCAGTCTTTGGCCAGCTACCCGCCGATAAACCCTTCTGAAACGGATAGCGGCTTTTTTGGCCCTTGGACGCATCCGCCCCTTTATGTTCTTTCGATTTACTATACTTTTTTGCTGCAAGCCGGTTCGCATCACTTGGATTTTATGACGCTGATTGCCCCCTGGTTTGCGATCTGTGGCGTAAAGCTTGTCTTCGCTATTGGTTTACTGGAGAGCAGAAAAATTGCCTACATTTCTGCTGCTGTTTTTGCGTCCACTCCTCTTTTCTTTTTGGGAGCGGCGGGTGGGTTGATTGATGCGTTGCCCATTCTTGGCTTGGCATTGTTGCTGGCCTCAATCATCGGAATTGACGCACGTGAACCGAAAAGAGCTATAATTTCTGGCGCCGCTTTGGGGTTGGCGTTGTGGACGCACTCGCAAGCGGTCCTCTTCGTTGGATTGTATGTTGCTGTTGTGTTTTCTTATTGGGGTTGCACTCGTATTGTCCAGGCCACCAAAGAAAGCTTGGTTGCTGTAGCCGTCGCTTTGATACTCGCCGGGTGGCCCTACCTGAACAATGTCATAACGTTCGGTAGCGTGATTAGTGATAGTCCCGCAGTTTTGAATCTCGATCACCTTGACTGGGCTGGCTATTTCGCATCAGGAAGAGGCCTAAACATAATGGCCGCCAAAATCCAGTATGGTGTTTTGAAGGGATGGTTTGCGTACGAAGCCTACGGGCTGACGTTCTGGTTCGCGGGCTTCGGGACCTTAGTTCTTGTGTGGGGTAGTAGAAAGAAGCTCTGCACAATTGTATGTGATGGGATCTATCATGCAAGGGTCAGCACTTTACATGCGGTTTGTACCGTTATCTTTAGCTGCTATCTGGCTGGGACGATTTTATCAATCTGCCTTGGGTACGACCATGTAATAAAGAATGAGCGCTATCTTCTTGGAGTTCTGGCGCCGGTTTCTTTGCTCGCAGGTCTAGGGGGAGCGAAAGTCGTGTCAGGGCTGGAAACGGCCGCTAGCCGTCTAAACGATCTACGCCTCATTTGTTTTCGTGGGGGCTGGGTTAGGAAAACTCCACTTGTAACACTTTATGTGGCGGTAATTCTTCAGATAAGTACCCTTTCCGTTTTCTCCTTTCGAACGGAGCGTATCCCACTTTCAGAATCACTTGGTTCTTCGTCGGAGCTTCGTATGCGGAGCGCTTCCTTTCGTGCAATGAAGTTTCTTCAAGAAAATGCCAAAGGGGAAGAAAAAGTTCTTACATTAAAGCCAGCCGATATGTTCTTTGCAGAAAGAAAAATGATCAGCTACTTGGACACGCGCCTCATCCCTTTTTACAACACTTCTGTGGCGGCTGAGGGGTACGAACTGCTGAAGGGTTTGGATGTGAATTTCATTCACTTGCCTGACTATGGAATTCCTGTGTTCTACAATAGTGTCCTAATGGAGATTGTTGGAAACCCTCAGTATGCTGATCTTGCATTCTCAGAAGATGGTTATCAAATTTACCGTTTGAAAAAGGAATCCAATCCTGTCGACGAAATACCTGTGCTTATCGGGAGTGACACTTGGCAAAGTGAGCGTATGTTGGTGATCGGAGGGCGGAAAGCATTGGAAACTCTTGTTATGAGCACACGCGATTACGTCATCGGTAATCTTTCCTTGGCAAGGAGCGTGCTTGGCCTGTTTCATCGGGATTTTTCTACTAGTCTGGCAAGCCCAGAGTTTTACTTGGAGCCAAATTCCGAGTATCGAGCGATAGTCAACCTGAGCGGTGAGGGGTTTGTTCGAGTATGGCTATCGTCGAGCGAGATGCACTGTCAGGAAACTTGTGATGGCGGGAAGGTGAATGAGTTGCTGGGTGAGTTCGTACTTCAACATAACAGGCAGCGGAATTTTGTTAGAAGGTTTATTGTTGGCGAAGTTGAGCGGAAAGCGAGCCTGAGGGTTGAGCACGTTGGAAATTCGGACGTTACCCTTTATGGGATCGATTTGCATGAACTCCGGTGATCTACCCTGAAGTAGCAATATAGTTTCGCTAACAATCGCATTGAGTTTTTTACGTATACAGACAATTATCCTGACAGCGGACCAGACGAAAGACGAGAGTAGAACTTTGCCAAAGAGGATTGCCCTCATTTTCAAAATGAAGAGCCTCCTATTGTTGTGCTGGGGGTGCCTGAATTAGTTTGTGCAGGCTGAGCTCTTTGATTTCCAACAACAACCCGTCTTCCAAAGCATCGCAACTTGATGGGAGTGATAGTGCAGCCATCAAGGAGATGTCGGTCGCATTCGCTGGTAATCGAGCCAGAGAAGAACGGGAAGATGTGTCGTCGGTGAGAAGAAACGAGCTTAGAAAGCGAATATTTCGTTCTCCGTCCGCGTTGATCCAATTCGCATAAATACTGACACGTCCTGTCCCTGAAGCATTCATATGGAGCAAGTATTGTGCTTGGTCGCCAAACAGAAAATCGGCCACCCTATTGCTGAGATTATCGGAAGGAGCGGCGGCGATCGAAAGCGAGGTATGATACAACCAGAACAAATATTCCAATATATGCGCATACTGTGACTGGTCGAAGATCTCGTTGCTGGAAAAGAGTATTGTGTGAGCACCGTCACCAGTTGTATTGCACATTTCTTGGCGGTCCATGCTAGTAACCGCAATGCCTGGAGAAGATGTTGGAGGCGCTTTAAAAAGGGTGAATGATAACGTCGACGGCCGCAGTGTCGGATAGTAAGTTCCAGAGATAAAACGACGCATTGGTACTTCAGGCATCTCTCGTAAATCCCATGTCAGCTCCCGCCTGTTCGTGTTTGGGGTGGTGGGGCGAGATGGCGGTGCTGGAGGGAATTGATTGAGAACATCGCTAATGCCGATTCCAAAGGGGTTCTGAACAACCGGATATGGCTTGGAAAAAATGCATGCCTGAACACTCTCTATGGAAAAATCTCCATCGACTCCGTTTGCGTAAAATGTAAGCTCGGCTGAGCGCGTCTCAGGTGAAATCAGACTTTGAAAAAAGAGCTGGTGAGAGCGAGATCGCTTGGTGCTATTCCAGTTGGAGGAGACCGACAAGCGTGAGTCTAGCCAGTCCAACTGAGTAAGCTCTGCACGTAGCTGAGTCGTGCCGTTAACCTGAGCTTCAATGAACAAGCCGCGGCTGGTCAGGCTGTCCTCTAGTAGAGTGTCGTCAGGAAGCGACAGTCTGAGCGTCATTTTCACTTCGGCATCATCGAGAATCGTCTGCTGGTACTGACGAGGTAGCGGTCCTCTTCGTAAAGGCTTGTCAACAAGCGATGTAGTAGAGACCAAGTAAACGCTGTCCATTGTTGGGGATTGCGCAGTCGCTAGTGCCGGTAGATGGAGAGGTACGCATTCGACGTCTCGCTTGGCGGGAACAAGTCTAAAAATTTTGTACCCATGCGATGAAAGATATACCTGATCGGTGTATTCAGGGTCAGCAATAAGCTGACCGAAGTAAGAATTATAGAGAGTAACAGGCATGTAGTTAGGGGTGGCAATGTAGGGTATATTCCTTTCCGCCATCACCGTCGAAATTTCCGTCAGTGTACGTAGTTTGTAAAGTTCTTCCATCTCGGGGGCAAAATGTTGCTGCCATGGACTGAGTGCGTAGAAACCGTAGTCGGACTGACGAAAGGTGAGGGTGCGTTTTTCGTCTGGAGCACCATCTACATAATTCATAAAGAAAGCAGCATTGCCAACCGGGAAGTTGGGGTGTTGTAACGCTTGGAATTCGTCTACGGCCGCGCCTAAGGGCTTATAGCTGTAACGTAACATTTGTATGCCGCTTTCAGCAAAGCTCATCGAAACTAAGATTAAAGAAATAAGCAAAAAGACGAGCTTTGCCACGGTGTTTCTCTTTCGGACCTTGACCTTGTTAGCGCTGAAATTTTGCATAAAGCGCCTCAAGAAAAATTCCGCCAAAGAAAGCGTACAGTGGCAATATGGTGAGATTGTACCGTTGGTTTTTTATCATAAGCAAAATGCCAAGGGACGCTGTGGCGATAGTCAGAATGTGATAGCCGACAAGCGTAAAAAAAAATGTTGCGTGTAGAGGATTTTGCTCCCTAAGTGGAAGCTTTCTGTATTTCGCGAACATCAGTACCATTCCAGCCATGCCTAGCCAAAAAGCAAAACCATGATACTGAACATAGCTGAAGCCTCCTAGCAAACCATTGAATATTAGGTTTGCTGGAGTCTCGAGTGCTCGGTCCACGCTCAGCGTAAAGTTGTAATCGAAAGCTGGATTGTCCAAAAGTGGCTCGTGATCGCTAATGGGTTTTCCAAACGTCAGGAAGTTCCGAATATATTGTCCACCACCGACAAGTGTCGAAAAGACGCAAATTTGAAGTGATGATGTGATCTTTTGTCGATAAGGCCCTTCGGCGAGAGCAAAGAACGCTCCCAAGACAAAAGGGAGTGCAAGCACGCCTGTCGAGTGGGAAAAAATGCTGGCACTCACCATTAAGCTCAGTAAAACTTTGCTGCCAAGTCCTGGGTTTTTCACGATTGTTGGTAAGAAGCTAAGGGCAGCCAAGAAGAGAAATACACGTTGGGCGTCCGTGTGTGCTCCCGCTACGTGAGAAACGTACAAAGGTGCACCAATTAGGCAGAGAATCGAGAACATTCTTGCGCGTGGTGCGTGGGACGACAGCGTGAACCAGAGCAATGCAATTGTAAGTATAAAGTAGAACGCTGCGATAACCCGGGCAGGTAGGGTTGATTCATCGCCAGCATACAGCATCCCCCAAACGAGCATCATATTATAGCCGGGCGGATGGGTAATGTTGGCGTAAAGACCGAATAGAGTAGATTGGTTTACGGGGTATACTTCCATCGTTTTGTTGGCGTAGATGTGTTTCGCAACCAGAAAGTATTCTTGCGAGTCATTCATCCACATTGGAAACGAAAAAACTTGAAACAGAACGAGTGCTGCTGAGAGCCCTGCTAGTAAAAAGAGTATAACATTGACGCCGTCAAAAGATTTTTTGCGTTTGCGCCACGCTAGATTAATGGCCCGCATCGTTGCTGGATTGCGTGTCGCGATTTCGACTCCGACTGTCCCTGCAACAGTTAGTGATATTGCCATAAGATAAAATCTATCTGATTGGAAAGGCAGGACCTGGAATAGCCACCACAGCATGATTGCTATAAGGGCGGGCGCCATACCCATGGCGCAAACAACGGCAATAGCGAGGTGGTCTTTATTGTTGTACTTGAGGCGGCCGGCACACATGGCTGCGCCAATGGGGGCCACAACAAAGGTTACGATCAATCCGACGATGGTTATCAACTTTAGATACCCCTTTTGTGGTGACCCTGCGGGATGTGACGAGATGGGAAATAAGTAGATTTCAAACCGCCACGGAATACGTTGGCGGCGATTCGCTGATCTTGTGCGATTGAAACCTACATCAAGATCGTAGGTTGAGAGAGGCGTAAAATACTAGAGGGGCCCTTCGGTCGAGTTTAGGGAATGGTCGTGCCAAAACGATCCATCAAAAAGGAGAATTTAGCTTGGAACTTGCCACCGGTTTTGAGTATCCTGCCTTCTAGCGGAGTTCTTCCGGTGTGTTAACAGGGTGAGCAACGCATGCAAACGGGTGCGTATAGCCCAAAGAATAGGCTACTTAGAAAGCATGTGCGGAATATTTGGTGTTGTGGTTCTAGGTCAGTCAAAGCTTCCCCGGAAGCGCTGGGTCAATACCATTGAGCAGGTTTTTGCGCTTTCGGAGACGCGAGGTAAGGAAGCCGCAGGGTTGGCGGTTGCGACGCAATCCAAGATCAGTGTTTATAAGGATTCGATTGCTGCAACTCAGATGCTGAATACGCTTGAGTATACGGCATTTGTAGACAAGGCAGTCGGTGCCTTTTTTGACGATAATGCCCCAGGTAGTTCGCTGGCATCGATCGGGCACTCGAGGCTTGTAACAAATGGTTTGCAAGGCATTGATGCGAACAACCAACCCGTTCGCCATGGAGGAACGGTCCTGGTTCACAATGGAATCGTTGTGAACAATGAGGATTTGTGGCTGGGGAAGCCGGCCTTGAAGCGTAGTTCTGATGTCGATACTGAGATTGTGGCGGCATTGTTGGATAGCTACCGTGGCCAAGGAATGTCAGTTGTTGAAGCAACTTCCCAGATATTCAATGAGGTTGTCGGCGAGTGTTCGGTTGCAGCTGTTTTTGAAGACCTGAACTTGCTCCTCATGGCGACGAATACCGGCTCGTTGTACGTTGCGCTGGATGCAAATGGCACTGAGTTTTATTTTGTTTCAGAGCGGTACATTTGCCAGGAGATAATTGATGCGCAGTATAGCGGGAATGATCGGAACCGGTTCGAAATTCGACAGGTGAAGGCGGGGAGCGGAATGATCTTGGATCTTTCGACGCTTTCGGTGACTGAATTTACCTTTAACTCGGCCGTAGCTACTGGCTCAAGCTTGGCTAAACCTAGCGTTGCGCCCCTTCTCGGTGTGCAACGGCAAATCGAGGATAAGGCGGAGCACATCATTAGAGCCCGTGAAAAAATGGTCCGTTGTTCGAAGTGTTTGTTGCCCGAAACGATGCCGTTTATTGCTTTCGATGAGCAGGGTGTGTGTAATTATTGTCATAGCTATGTTCCAATGGTTCGCCAGGATCGTAGCGTGCTGGAAGGGCATCTTTCGCGGTATAGAAAAACTGACGGAGCGCCGGACTGTTTGGTGGCATTTTCCGGAGGGCGCGATAGCTCTTATGGGTTGCATTTGTTGCGCACTGAATTTGATATGCACCCTGTGGCATATACATATGATTGGGGGATGGTTACGGATCTCGGTCGGAGGAATCAGGCGCGGCTCTGTGGGAAACTTGGAATTGAGCACATTTGGGTTTCCGCGGACATCAAGAGGAAGCGGGAGTACGTCCGAAAGAATATTTCAGCTTGGATGAAAAAACCTGATTTGGGAATGGTGCCGCTGTTTATTGCGGGCGACAAGCATACTTTCGCCGAGGGAAACAAAGTGATGGAGCAGTGCGGTGTCGATTTGATCGTGTACTGTCCCAACAAGCTGGAGAAGACTGACTTTAAGACAGGTTTTTGTGGAGTGAAGCCTGACGCAAGTGAGGGGCAGCCGTTCGCTCTGGGGGCGTTGAAGAAGTATCAGTTAGCGCTCTACTATGGTAGCCAGTTTCTCCGTAATCCCCATTATATCAATAAGTCTATGATGGATACCTTCGCTGGTTTTTATTCACTTTACTATCAGGCAAAAGACTACACCTATCTATATGATTATGTGGATTGGGAAGAAAGTGTTGTTGATAGGACAATAATTGACGAATACGGCTGGGAATTGGCTGCTGATACCAAATGTGCGTGGCGTATTGGCGACGGAACCGCGCCATTTTACAATTATGTTTATTACACTATAGCTGGCTTCACTGAGCACGATACCTTTAGGAGTAATCAGATACGCGAGGGGCAGCTAACGAGAAGTGAAGGTATGAAGTTAGTTAATGAAGAGAACCAGCCTAGATGGGATAGTTTTCGGGAGTACACGCGAATGATCAATCTGGATTTTGATGAGCTGGTCCGTACGATTGACAGGATGCCCAAGTTGTACATGCATTCGTGACGTCAAGAGGCGTCAATAATAACGCTGGTACGGAGAATTTTGTTTGTGATGAAATACAAATCTATTGCCAAAACGGCACTTAGAAAGATGGGATTGGCAATATATCGTATTCCAACAGAACGTCAGAGCGTTTCTTCTGGTTACAATTATGCCGTCAGTTACCCGAATGCTACTCTAGCCCCTTGGTTGGGGGATCGAGTATTTATGCAAACGTATGAGAGAGTGAAGCATAACACGCTCGTAGATATCTATAGGATGTATGAGCTTTGGGAGTTAGCTGGGCAAGCGCTACAAGCCGGCGGAGATATAGTTGAGGTTGGTGTTTGGCGGGGGGGGACAGGGTGTTTAATGGCGAAGCGTGCTGAGACGATGAATGCGTCTTCACGCGTTTTCTTATGTGATACCTTTTCTGGTGTGGTAAAGGCGGGTGCCGAAGATTCTAGTTATAAGGGTGGCGAGCACAGTGATACGGGCGTCACGGTTCTTCGTAAGTTGGAAGCTGATCTTTCTCTCGACAATACGGAAGTTCTTGTAGGGGTTTTTCCGGATGCCACTGGCAACCTTCTTGCGACTAAGAATATTTGCCTATGCCACATCGATGTCGATGTGTATCAGTCTGCGAAAGATGCGGTTGAGTTTGTTTGGGACCGGATACCTGCAGGTGGAGTGATCGTATTTGATGATTACGGCTTTGCTGGATGCGAGGGTGTGACCCGCTACGTTGATGAGCTTCGTACGCGTGATGACGTGTTTTTCTTTAATAATTTGAACGGCCACGCCGTTATTCTGAAGCAGGGAGTTTTGCATGGCGACGTTTGCTAACCTCAAAAAGATACTGGTTAACATTCCGCGCGCCGTGCGAGATCCTGGGCGGGCAGTCTCACTCGCGTATAGGAGGATGTTTCCATTTGGAATTTC
Organism: Kordiimonadaceae bacterium; assembly: GCA_017640725.1. Taxonomy (GTDB): domain Bacteria; phylum Pseudomonadota; class Alphaproteobacteria; order Sphingomonadales; family Kordiimonadaceae; genus Kordiimonas. Next base: position 34,942 of record JAEPQB010000005.1, read on the forward strand.
GCCCAAAGACCCAGAGGCTTATCGGATCGGTGCCTGGTCGTTTGGTGATTTACCTAGGGTTGATCTTAGAGAGATTTTCCCTGGAATCGATGCTGCGGAAGTAAGGGTTCTGAGAAGTTACGACCGAAAAAGAGATCTTTCGCTGGATGCGCAAGAGGTTCTTGCTTTGATGGCGATTGCATCATTCATACAGCCAAAAAAAATAATCGAAATTGGAACCTCCGATGGAAATACGACGGTTAATTTGCTTGCGAATGCTGCCGATGAAGCCGTGATCACTACATTTGACTTGCCAGTTGATTGGAGTGGTGATTTTGAAATCTACGTGCCTGAAATGATGAGGAATGTGACTGATCGAAGTGCTGTAGGGAGGCAATATCGCAGTAGTGTGTATGCGGACCGTGTGATCCAAGTGCTGGGCGATAGTGCGCAAGTAGACTTTGATCAATTGGATGGGCCATTCGATTTGGCATTCATTGATGGCTGCCATTTTTACGACTATGTGAAGAAGGACACTGAGAATGTGTTAGGGAGAATGTCTCCGGGAGGGGTCGTTGTGTGGCATGATTACGGCATGCTCAGCGATGTAAGCCGTGCGGTTGACGAATTGCCGAGAGACATGAACATTAAGGTAGTGGCTGGTACTAGGCTAGCAATCGCGCGTCTTGCGTCGTGAGGCGGCATTGAAGCAATGAGAATTGGGATAACAGACTTTTCAAGTTACAAGGCTGTAGTAATTGCGAGATATTTGAAAGAGAATTATCCTGAAGTCCAAATTGTATCTATTGATACGAGGCCTTTTACCAAATTTCTGCGATCACGCTATTCAGATCATCATTTGGTCGTGTCAAACGGCTCTATTGATGGATATATTCACGCAGTTGCAAAGATAGTTGAGCAATACAGTGTCGACGTACTGCTTCCGGTAAATTCGCAAGAATTGGGGCCATTTCTACGAGCTAGAACCAAATTTGGTCGGGCGTTGGAGTACTGGGGTAGTTACAAAGACTATTGCACGCTGCACGATAAAGCTAAATTTCAGGCTTTAGTCGAAGGTGCGAACCTACCGATTCCGAGATACTACGCGAAGCTATCTGATTGCATGGTACCTGCTGTCCTGAAGCCGGTTGGCAAATCATCCTCTAAGGGAGTGCGCTATTTCTTAAGTGAGATGGAGTTAGACGAGTTCAAACGCGAATTCGTTGATGATAAAAGTGATTATATAATCCAAGAGTATAAAGACGGTTATGGTGCCGGATTTTCCGGTTTTTTTAGAGATGGTATGATCGTGACAGGCTATGCTCATACCCGTCTAGCGGAATACCCAGTTTCTGGCGGATCAAGTGTGTATAGGAAGGGGGCGGATCCGGACAAGGCCGTCATCCTCGAGGGGCTCGTTCGTCGACTGCTTGGGCACGTGAAATGGTCTGGTTTTGGAATGTTTGAGTTTAAGGTGACGACCTCTGGCGAAGTTGTGTTTATCGAATGTAACCCTCGCATCTGGGGGTCAATTGGTCAGGGACTCGCTAATCGAGTC
>JAEPQB010000006.1 GCA_017640725.1 Kordiimonadaceae bacterium
CCCAGCCTTCACAGCGCTGCGCTCGTTGCAGGCCGGGTGATCCCCCTCCGGCTAGATCGGTCTTGACCATTCCCCCTGCGCTCATTGGCGCTGGCCTAGTCAGGGTTGCATGTCGCAACCCTGATTTAGGAAAGAAACAAAGAAATGGACAGCTCAACACCATTAAACAACGCACCCCGCGCTGCATGGATCGACGCTCTACGCTCGATTGCGGGCGTTTGCGGTATCCAATCGGCAGACAGATGGAAAGCACGGCGGGAGAGTGGGCTCAATGATCTGGAATTACTCGCGACGCTTGGCGATGAGTTTGGTATCTCGGGGGGAGCAAGCGTAATCAGGAAGTTTCTATCTGTCAGTGAATTGATGGAATGGAATCCGGATGGCAGTTCGTCATGGGCCTACGGCTATCACTACGACGGCGGCAAAAACCCCCGCCTTTGTGTGACAGACGAATTTTGCACAGCCCATATGCAACCGGGTCTAAGGGGTCGTGAACTAATCGCACTCGCACGAGATGCCCTTGAAATACCGGAAAAAAATAGTGGGTTTCAGCAGTCTTTTTTAGAGTTTTAGGCAAAATGATACCGCGACCATTTCAGCCCCATCTTGACAAAATGTATTCCACAGGATACGTTTGACTATGTTCGATATTCAACAAACAGACGACTTTCGCAAGTGGTTTAAAAAGCTCAAGGACCGTAAAGCTCGGAATATTTTGTTGGAACGCATCAACCGAATGAAATTTGCCCACTGGGGTGATGTAAAGCCAGTAGGTGAGGGCGTCCGAGAGCTTCGGGTGCACTATGGCCCCGGATTTCGGGTCTATTTTGTTCAGATGGGCGAAACAGTAATCGTGTTGCTTTGCGGCGGCACAAAGGGCTCACAAGACAAGGATATTCAAAAGGCCAAACAATTGGCCAGAATATTGAAGGAGTAGGATTATGGCTCTCAAAACAACCGCCTTCGATCCAGCCGAATATCTGGAAAATGAAGAAGACTTTGCGGACTACCTGAACTCCGCATTTGAATCTGGCGAAACCGCCATCATTGCGGAAGCGCTCGGCGTAATTGCACGCGCCAAGGGAATGACCTTGGTTGCCAAAGAAACGGAGCTTGGTAGAGAGAGCCTTTACAAAGCGCTTAGCAAGCAAGGTAACCCCGAATTTGCCACCATCATAAAGGTGATGACCTCATTAGGTATGAGGTTGACGGCTCAACCGCTGCCGTAAAAAAACGGCCCGGCTTCGCCGGGTCAATATTATTAGTCAGTATACTGATTAATAGCGCATAATTAGCATTATGTAAAATAACTTGTTAAATTGAGTGACCTGCTCCCCTAATTGTCCTCGTTTATAAGTTAGCTCTGTTCTGGTTTTGGTCGTCATGTGACCGGTTAGCGTACTCCCATGGTGTCAGCCCACCGAGGCTGGTATGGGGTCTTTGGATGTTGTAGTCCCTGCGCCATGCCGCGATCAAGCGGCGAGCATGGCGCAGGGTATCGAAGAGGTGCTCATTCAGACACTCATCTCTGAGGCGCCCGTTGAAGCTCTCGACAAAACCATTCTGCATCGGCTTTCCGGGAGCAATGTAATGCCACTCAATCTGGCGGTCATGTTGCCACTTGAGGATCGCATTGGAGGTGAGCTCAGTCCCATTGTCGCTGACCACCATATTCGGCAATCCTCGCATCTCGGCGATCTGATCCAGCTCCCTGGCAACCCGCACCCCGGAGAGTGAGGTGTCCACAATTGTTGCCAGACATTCCCGGCTAAAGTCGTCGATGACACACAAGATGCGGAACTTGCGACCATCCACCAGTGTGTCGGAGACAAAGTCCAAGCTCCACCTCTGGTTTGGACCCTGTGGAACCGTCAGAGGGGCTCTGGTCCCAAGGGCGCGTTTGCGGCCTCCACGCTTGCGAACGGTGAGCCGCTCTTCTTTGTAGAGCCGATAGAGCTTCTTCCAATTGAGGTGGAAGCCTTCTCGCCACAAAAGGATGTGCAGACGCCGGTAGCCAAACCGGCGTCGCTCTGAAGCCAGTGCCCGCAGTCTCTTCCGTACAGCTGCATCATCCGGTCGGGTGGACCGGTATCGATAGACACGCGGATCAATGCCTGCGAGCGCGCAGGCACGCCGTTGTGAGTAGTTTTGTTCGGGCATGGCCCAGTCCACAGCTTTCCGTCTAGAACCGGGCTTTAGAAGTTTTTTCCTAGCATCTCTTTCAACGTCGAGACATCCATCATGGACTCCGCCAGAAGCTTCTTCAGTCGGGCATTTTCTGTTTCCAGAGCCCTCAGCTTCTTCGCATCAGATGCTTCCATGCCGCCATACTTCGAGCGCCATTTATAGAAAGTGGCATCGCTGATCCCGTGTTTGCGGCACAGATCCTTCGCCGAAAAGCCCGCCTGATGCTATTTGCAAACTCGGCAAGATCATAAACATCCGACAGAGTTTCCACATTGAAGACACCCTGCTCGTTCCGTTCATTGACAACGCCGACAACGATGAGATCGTGAAGCGTAAACTCGGCTTTCATATCATTGTGAAAGATGCGCACCGGCTCATCGGCGGCTAACATGTTTTCCGGATCAGTGTCCACTTTTAGCGACTGCAAAAACGGGAAGGCATCCGGCGCTAGGGTCGGCGCCGCGACGAGCCCCATCATGAGTAAGCTAAAGACAGCTGCTAGTGTCAGCGAGACACCTGGCTTCCGGATCGCGTTCAAAGTGAGAGGGTTCACAGCATTTCCTCTATGCCTGCAGCTCTTCAGCCTGCCAATAATTCACCGCTAGCTTACTTAAATGCGGCACCCTGCCTAAGACCCAACCGTTTGAGGAGAATGGCGATCGGGCAAAATCCCGTGAAGGCTGCTTGGAACATATTGAAGCCGACGAACGCAGTCAGGACGAACCAGTACGGGGATGAGAAGAACCCCAAAGCTAGGCTGATACAGACCAAAAGACCTGCAAATGCAAAAACTGTGCGATCAATATTCATCTGGCTCTCCCTTGGGTACAACGCTGTCGGACCATTATGCCAAAATGGTTCACCGCTGATTTCGGTGTTGTTTATTATTATATGCGAATATAATAATTTATTCAATACCTACGCCCAAAACCGGTGCAGAATTTTTCTTACAAACCACCTCAGTCTGCCTCAAGCGAGTTGACGGGATACGATAGGCGCTACAAGGCACCCTTCAGAAACACACCACTTCACCTTCGAACGCCTCGAAGAGGGTCAATGTTTGTGTCAAACCCTATTTCCTCATTCGCCAAGGGTTTTTCGTTTTTCCTCGAACTCCTCTTTGTCTATTTCTCCACGGGCAAAACGCTCTTTGAGCGTATCGATGGCATCTGTACGCGCCGTCGGCACAGAGTTATTACGGTTGAGTCCTCCAAGCCCCCGCACAACAAGAACAATGACAGCAGTCGCGATTGCAAGGAAAACGAGCATCATCACTGGTCCCATCAGCCAGCCAAACCAGCCGTACTCCCCCATCATATGGCGCCTATAGTAGGGCTCAGCTTGTTGGGCCCATACGAACGCGCTGTGCCCAAATACGGCCAAGAAGACGGTGGCCTGAATCGCTAGTTTTTTCATTTCCATTTCTCCCTTTCAGGGTTTTGCGCACTTTTTCTGCGATGCGCATATTTCAATGAGAATGCCTCGTCGAAGGTGAGGCGTCCTAACTGCCTGTGCAGCAACTTGGAAATTCGAAGGTCGTGCTGTTTCTCCATACAACGTAATAGGACCCATTCTACTAATGAGCGGCAGAGAATGGGCGTCTCAAGCGTACCTAACCTCGCGGGCCATCCCTGCCTCCATATGATAGATATTGTGGCAGTGAAAAAACCAACGGCCTGGATTGTCCGCGACGAAATCGAACTCGGCGCGGCCCATATGCGCCGCGACCAATACCGTGTCCTTCAAAACGTTCCCCACCCGGAAAAAATGTCCGTGCAGGTGCATTGGATGCAGCATCATAGAGTGGTTCCTCATCCGGAACCGGATGTGTTCGCCTTCATTGATCATGAGCGGGTCGGCGTTGGGATAGGCTTGGCCATTGATGGTCCAGGCTGAGCCCATCATGCCACCACTCAGCATGAGGTCGAAGACGCGGTCGGGTTGGCCGACTGGCAGTGCCTCCAACGACTGCAGATCCTGATAGTCGAGCTGGTATCCGCCTCTCAAGCCTTCCGGTACGCCTTCACTCAGAGCTGTTGCCGCCGCGTCCGTATAGCGCAGGACGGCGCGGCCAGGAGGTGCGTTGCCCTCAATCGCGGCGATAACGATAGGCCAAACCCCGGGGTTAGCCGCTTCTACGATCACATCATAACGCTCGGCCGTGCCAAGGACGAGACTGTCGACAGTGACCGGTTCAACGGGGCGACCGTCGCAATGGCTCACGATCATCCGATGGCCACCGATAGCGACCCGGAACGTCGTCGCACCCGACGGATTCATGAAGCGAAGCCGCACACGCTCTCCGCGTCTAGTTTCGAAAACGCGCGGGTCATCCGGCAAACGGCCGCCAATAAGCAGGCCCTGATAGGGGGGCATCTGACGACCCATCCCCATCATGCCACCGTCATCTCTACGTCCGCCCCACCATCCGTCCCGACCACCTTCGCGGTCGCTGCCCATCATACGTCCCATCATTCCACCTCGACCGGCATTGCCGCCAAGCGGCTGTGGATCACCCGATAGATAATCGTCAAGAACGAGAATATAGTCGCGGTCATAGGCAACATGAGGTGTTGCCTCCTCAATCACCAGAGGACCGATAAGGCCACGATCGATTTGCAGGCCTACATGGGAATGATAGATATAGCTGCCGGCCGGTGTCGCCTCAAACTCGTAGACGAAGCTCTCGCCAGGCGCGATCGGTTTTTGCGTTAGACCAGGTACACCGTCCATCGCATTGGGTACGGGCACGCCATGCCAATGCACGGTCGTATCCTCAGGCAATTGATTTTCAACGATGATGCGAAGGCGCTCTCCCTCCTTAACGCGAATTTCGGGTCCGGGAAATTGGCCATTATACATCCAGTTCCGATAGACCTTGCCTGGGGCCAGTTCGGCCTCGCCCTGCTGAGCCACAAGACGGAACTCGCGCAACGGGCGAGTTAGCCCGCCCTGCAGTCTTCCCGTCGGCTCAGCAGCGTTGGCAATGTCTGCAACGGAATACGCGCCTTCGGCGGCAACCGACCGATTGAGTACACTGGTTGCCGCAACGCTCGTTAATGCTGTTTGTAAAAAACGACGTCGATCCATTGGATAACCTCTCTTTGCGATCAACTCTCCCTAACGAACGTCGGCAACCTGTTGATCGATTTGTGACAATCGCAACTCGCCCAGTGCTTGGATTACAATTTGCACCGACGACCATAGAAATAGGCTCGCCATCACACCCGCGACGATCAAGTCCGGCCAAGCACTGCTCGTCGCCCATACGCCGCTTGCAGCAAATATAACTGCCAGGTTGCCTATCGCGTCATTGCGGCTGCACAACCAAACAGACCTAACATTCGCGTCCCCGTTGCGGTGCCGAAGCAAAAGCAAAACGCTGACCATATTGGCAGTTAGTGCCAAAAGGCCAATCGAGCCCATAACTTCCGCCTGCGGAACGTCAAGCACAAGTGCATAGTAGATCGTAGAACCAAGAACCCAGATTCCCATCAGACCGAGACTCGCCCCTTTAACGAGGGCCGCGCGGGCACGCCAGACCAACGGCATTCCAAGCACCATCAGCGTAATCGTGTAGGTCGCGGTATCGCCCAAGAAGTCGAGCGCATCAGCCTTCAACGCTTGAGAACTGGCAAACATGCCTGCCGTCATTTCGACCAAAAACATGATGCCATTGATGGCGATGACCACCCAAAGTATGCGCTTATAAGCAGCCGTCATGCCATCAAACTTAACATTGTCTTCACAACTACAGCCAGCCACAGGAGCTCCTCAATCACCAAAGTTTCATTTGTCTAAGCTCAACCTACTACCTATAGTAACTATAGATTCAAGCACAAAAGAGGTTGGCGTGTCAGAACTCACAATTGGTCAGTTGGCAAAAGAGACCGGCTGCAAAGTGCCGACAATCCGGTACTTTGAGAAGATTGGTATGCTTCCCGAACCGGCACGATCAGCAGGCAACACACGGATCTACAACGCAGCCACAATGGCTCGCCTCACATTCATCTGTCATTGCAGAGAACTCGGCTTCCCGCAAAAAGCCGTCCGTGAACTACTTGGGCTGGTCGATCATCCAGATCAATCTTGCGAAACTGTCACCAAAATCGCGGCGACACAATTGGACCACGTTAATCAACGTATAAGCCATCTAGCAGCGTTGAAAGTTGAGCTGGAACGTATGATTAGCAGTTGCAACGGTGGCCGTGTTGCTCAATGCCGAATTGTTGAATCTTTGGCTGACGGCACCCACGCAACGAGTTAAAGAAGAGTTTGCGGCATAGACAATGGAAGGTTGCTTTCATGCGTCTCGAAACCCACGACCTCCCCTACCGGCAAGAGGAACGAAAGCAGTGTTTACAAGACTAGGATTGCAGATTGCCTTGATTGTCTTTATTGCCGATCTCGCAACAAAATGGCTTGCGATCAACTTGTTATCGGAACCACCAAGAGTGCTTGAAGCACTTCCATTCTTCAATCTGGTTCTAGGCTTTAACCGAGGAATTAGCTTCGGTCTATTGAATTCTGCGAGCCCTGCAGCGCCCTATCTTTTGTCATTGTTCGCGCTTGTCGTCATAAGCTTTCTGGTGGTTTGGTTGCGGCGAGCTAACCATACATTCGAAGCTGTCGGCCTTGGAGCGATCATCGGAGGGGCAAGCGCCAATGTTGCCGACCGTCTCGCCGACGGCGCCGTGACGGATTTTCTCGACGTTCACATTTCTTCGTATCATTGGCCGACTTTCAACCTTGCCGACACTGCGATAGTCTGCGGTGTCATCCTTTTCATCATCTACACCCGCCGCGACAGAGCACTTTGATTTCACCTTTTACAAGTAAAGTTACGGTGCTCAATGGTGTCGATCCAGCTGCATTCAGAGACCCAAGGCGTCCCATGCAGATTGCGGGATGAAAGCATCCCGCAGTCCGGCCTCATCTAATCAACCTCTCCCATCGAAGCCAGGATTTCCGAAAGAAGGCTGGTGCTCGATTGATCACCACCATCAAGCTCAATAGCCTTGCGGACGTATTGAAGCGCTTCGGCAGCCTGTCCACCCGAGAATAGACTTTCCGCAATTCTACGGTGGTAGCTTGCATTTGAGGGTTGCAACTTCACCACCTGCTCAAAATCCGCCTTCGCAGAAGCCGGGCTTCCCAACTGGAGCATAGCCATTCCGCGCGCCATGAAGGCCTCGACGAACCCTGGATCAAGGCCAATCGCTTGATCGTAGTCTGCGATCGCGAGGGTAACTTGGCCATCCTGAAGGTATGCATTCCCGCGATTGTTGTAAGCAACGATATAAGAGGAGTCTAGGTTGATCGCCTGAGAATAGTCGGCGATTGCCAACTGCAACTTTCCCTGCTCTCGATACGCCCGTCCCCTATTGTTGAACGCGAATGCAAAGGTCGAACTGAGCTCGATTGCACGAGAAAAATCTGAGACGGCTAACGCTAATTCTCCAAGTTCCCGGTAGAGATTCCCGCGATTATTCAGTGCGGACACCGAGTTGGGATTAATTCTAAGGGCTTCACTGTAATCCGATATTGCGTTCTCCCGTCGACCCAACTCTCGTTGAGCGTTGCCCCTATTCAAATAGGGAAGCTGGTAGTTTGGTTGCACCTCAATCGCTTTCGTATAATCCAGAATTGCGAGATCAAACTCACCTTGTTCCTGATAAGCATTGCCTCGGCCATTAAAGGCGAAAGCATATTTTGGGTTGAGGCGGATGGCCTCAGAATAGTCGGCAATAGCACCTTCGTACTGACCGAGTTCTCGTTTGACGTTTCCTCGTCCATTGTATGAAAACACAGAACCGGGGTCTAACCGGATAGCCTCATCATAGTCCGAGATGGCAAGCTCCGGCTTATTGATTTCGCGATACAGCGAACCTCGACTTATGTATCCATTGGAAAGATAAGGTTCGATCCGGATAGCGTCAGTATAGTCGGACAAGGCCATGTCCAGCTGACCTAGTTGCCGATAAGCATTACCCCGAGCGAGATAGAGCACACCTGCGTTATGTCCAATTTGGATGGCGGAGGTAAATGCCTCTACAGCCTCTTTGAACCTTCCTTGCTTCAAGTGGGCTTTTCCCTTCTCCCAGTGCCCAAACTGTTCAATCAATTCGCGTTCTGAAGGTTGTTCTGGGTTACCACACCCGACGCTGGATTCAACTCCGCACGACCTCGTGGCACCGCCAATATCAGAAGACTCCCGAGCTTGTGCTGTGGCTACCAGCGCTAAGACAGCAAAAGCCGATGCCCAACCGAACACGATGCATACATTTGAGCCAAGCCGCCCACCATGGTCCACAGATCTCATCATAGCGAAGCCTCCTGGTTAGCCGAAGCATAAGCGCTCTGGTGAGTGAGCTGCCATTCTGCCAGTTTTGCTCGTGAAAAAGTTCGATAGAGTGTCGGCAGGACGAAGAGTGTCAATGCCGTTGATGAGACGAGGCCCCCAACGACAACTGTCGCCAATGGACGTTGAACCTCGGACCCAACACCGCTGGACAGCAGCATCGGAATAAGCCCCAGAGCTGCTATCGACGCCGTCATCAAGACAGGTCGCAAGCGGGATACGGCACCGGAAAATACCGCCATATCCAAAGTCTGCCCGCCCAAAACATTCTGGTTTATCGCGCTGACCATGACGACCCCATTTAGGACGGCAACACCAAATAGAGCAATAAAGCCAATCGAACCTGGAACAGATAGATATTGTCCGGTCAAAAGAAGAGAAAATATCCCTCCGATAAGGGCCAACGGTACGTTCACCATAATGAGAGCCGCTTGGCCAACCGATCCAAACGCAAAATAGAGCAACAGAAATATGAGGGCTAGAGACAATGGTACAACGATCATAAGGCGGGCTTGCGCCCGGGCCTGATTTTCAAATTGCCCGCCAAAAACCACGGTATAACCGGCCGGAAGGTCAATCTCTCGAGAAATCCGATCTCGCAACTCAGTGACCAACCCGCCCATGTCACGACCTTCGACGTTGGTCTGAATGACAATACGACGTTGCACGTCATCACGCCTTACCTGTGGAGGCCCGGCCTCGATTTCGACACTTGCTACTTCATTGAGCCTAACCCACGCGCCTCGAGGAGATTTCAAAATTAGACCTCGGATCGCTTCCGGACTGGACCTGAACTGTTCAGCTAAACGAACATATATGTCATACCGTTCGTTCCCACGGATAACCTGGCCGGCCTCCTCGCCACCGATTGCGGCAGAAACGAGGTCCATCACCGCATCAACCGACAATCCATAGCGAGCAAGTTTATCTCTATCTGGACGAATAACGAGTTGTGCCTCTCCGGCGATCTGCTCCATCGCAACATCACGCGTTCCTTGAGTATCGCGCACCAGTGCTTCGATCTCCCCACCCTTCTCCGCGAGAACATCTAGATCCGCTCCGAAGAGTTTGACGGCAAGTTGTGCCTTTACGCCCGAAAGAAGCTCGTCAACACGCGTAGCAATTGGCTGCGAAAATGAAAACAGTAGTCCTGGATGAACTGATAATTTTTCCTCCATCAAGTTTTGGAGTTCAAATCGATTTGTTGCTGATACCCATTCAGAGACCGGCTTTAGTCCGACATAAATCTCGACGTTGGATACAGGTTCCGGGTCTCCGCCTAGTTCAGGTCGACCAATTCTGCTGGACGCATAAATAACCTCGGGGAATTCAAGCAGAATTTTCTCCAGCTTCTCAGCGACAGCCAGTGATGTGTCGAGACTTGACGAAGGCGCGAGTGTGACGCGAATGTTGATTGTACCTTCCTCAAGCTCCGGCACAAATTCAGTCCCGAGAAATGGAACCGCCAAAAGCGAAAGCACAAGCAAAGCGACCGCACTTGAGACTACTTTCTTTTGGCTCCGGAGCGCGCCGGTAAGAGTCTTCTTGTATAGTTTTTCCAGAGGTCGAAGCACGGGGCTTTCTCGATGTTTAACGCCCCCGCGAAAAAGATAAGTCGACAGAGCAGGGACTACAATTAGCGCAACAAGCAATGAGGCGATCATTGCCAGGACAATGCTGACTGCCATTGGTTGAAACAGTTTTCCCTCCACGCCTTCAAGCGAGAACAGTGGAGCAAATACAACAATGATGATGAGGACGGCATAAAAAACAGGACTCCCCATTTCACGAGCTGCCTCTTGTACTCTCAGCTGCAATCCGTGCGGTTGCACCCCAACTGATGCCGCTGTTTCATCGGCACCTACGTCATCATCCGGCTTTGTTAAATGACTAAAAATGTTCTCCATCATCACTACCGAACCATCGACCATCATTCCAATGGCGATCGCGAGACCACCAAGCGACATAAGATTGGCGGAGACGCCCCAAATCGACATCACCATGAGCGCGAGACCGATGGAGATGGGAACAGAAATGAGCACAAGAACTGTTGCACGGAAGTTCATCAAGAAAAGCGCCAAGACCACGATAATCAGAATGAATGCCTCAATAAGCGCTCGGCTAACCGTGCTTACCGCTTGATCAACGAGATCAGCTTGGTCATATATAGGCTCTAGAATGACACCGTCCGGCAGCGCGAGTGCTACGGTTTTCAGCCGATCTTTGACACTGTCAATTGCAACTTTCGTGTTTGCTCCTAGCCTTTTCAAAACGACACCAAGAACAACTTCGCCCAATTGTTGCGGATTACCATCTGCATCTCGAATTGTTAGCGTCGTTGCACCTTGGCGAATTTCGCCTCCCAGTTCGACCGTCGCTACATCGGAAATACGTACGACGAAGCCATCTTCTTCTTTGACCGGGACGTTTCCGATATCTCTCAGACCGTCGTCGCCACTGCGAACCCAGCCAACACCACGAATAACAAGTTGTTCAGCGCCCCGATCGAGATACCACCCACCAGAATTCCGGTTGCTTTCTTCTATCGCCTCACGCACATCGTCAACTTCGAGATCAAAAGAGAGAAGCTTCCGCGGATCAATATTTACCTGGTATTGCAACACATCGCCGCCGAAGGAAAGAACATCCGTGATGCCATCCACCGGCATCAACAAGAGCTTCACAACCCAGTCGTTAAGGCTACGCAATGTCTTGATATCGAATTGTCCGGGCTCTTCAGCGCGCAACACATATTGGAAAATCTGACCTAGCCCTGAAGTGTTAGGACCCATTTCCGGAGTTCCAACCCCATCAGGAATCTCATCCATTGCTGCTTGCAACCGTTCGAACACAAGCTGGCGAGCAAAGTAAATGTCGGTTCCTTCTTGGAAAACCACCGTAATTACGGAGAGCCCCGTTTTCGAGATCGAACGCACTTCTTGTACATCTGGCAAAGCATACATCACCGCCTCGATAGGGTAAGTGATGAGCTGTTCAACCTCTTCGGAAGCCAAACCGCGAGCCTCTGTGTTGATGGATACTTGCACGTTTGTGACATCTGGGAATGCATCAAGATTGAGGTTCGGAAGGACCAGAACACCACCAACACATGCCGCCGCCAGGCTTAAGACAACCAGAAGTCGGCCACGTATGCTTAGATCAATTATGCTATTGAGCATTGTCGGCTCCTAATGGTTGTGAATATCGAAGCCGCCCTTGGCGAGTTCGGATTGAAGGAAAAACGCGCCGGAGACAGCGATCGACGCCCCCTCTCGGATACCTTCGATTACAGTCCATTCGCCGATGACGCGCTGGCGCTCTACTTCCACAGGTTTCAAGCCACCATCATCATCTTGTTCAAAGATGACCCAATCACCATCGGGGCTGCGTACGAGCGCGTCACTCGGCACTGCGAGCACTGGCTCGCCATTTGCCCCATTTTCGACTTCAGCTTGAACGAATTGTCCCGGTCTCAGGTTCCGATCTAGATTTGATGCAAGAATTCTTACATCAACTGTTCGCGTCTCTTCATCGACCGTTGAGCGAACTTGTTCCACCACGCCTTTCTGAGTGCCGTTTTCGTACCGAACCCACGCGCGACCACCAACGTTGACCGTGTTTGCGTCATCAATCTCCAGTCTCGCAATAACCCAGACGCTGTCTAGGTCAACGATCTCAAACAACTTCTGCCCGGGTTCGATAAGCTCACCATCTCTGAAGTTGTCCGAAATGATCACCCCTACTTGGCCCGCCAACAGGGTGAATTCACCAAGAGAGTGAGCCCTCGGTTCTTTTGAGGAGGTAATAGCGTCAACGGCATCTTGCCCTAGTCCATAGGAGAGAAGCTGTGCTTCAGCCTGTTGACGAGCCACCTGGGCTTCGAGGTAGCGCCTTTCCGATACAACTTCACGACCGAGCCGACGCACACGACGCCACTCCCGATCTGCCACCAGCAGCTCGCCTTCTGCGTCCGCAACATCGCGACTAAACAAGGTGACGAGAGGATCTCCAACCTCAACAGTTTCGCTCAAACGCTTGTGGCGATTAACAACAATCGCCGGTACACGTGGCGTTACAATACTTGAATTGTAGGCGTTTTCTTTGATCTCCGCCGGAACAGTGATGCTATTGCTCAGAACAACTGGCGCCAAAACTTCAATGCGAACGCCAGCGGCACTCAGGCTTTCTGCAGCGAGAATGAGTTCCTGTCCCCCTTCACCCTCTTCATCGTGTCCATCCACCTGTGGAGCCGGACTGTCTGCATGATCGGAAGATTCATCGTGATCTGCCTCGTCAGCATGGGCGTGAGCATCATCTCCATCCGCCGTTCCCTGTTCTCCACTGATCACTGCATACATCCCGAGTGATACAATCAGGATGAGGCCTACCAAAGCGGCCAGAAATTTTTGGTTCATTGTTCCATTCCGATCCATTTTTCGACGACACCGGCTGCTTCCAGTAACTGAAACCAGGCGGTCCACGCCTGGCCTTGTAATTCAATGGAGGAATTTTGCGCGTCATAAATCTGCTGTAGCTGGACGAGATATTCGACCGCTCCAATGTCGCCGCCTCGTAAGCGTCTCTCGAGCAAATCAGTCTGCTGAGCAAGTGCATCCTCACCGTCCTTCTGCCAAAGGACCTGACTGGTTCGCAATGCTTCATACCGACGAGCGGTTTCCCGCAAAAGGGCCGTCGCTGAGTGCTGTGCGCTTTGTAGTTCTGCTGCTGCAGAAACAGCCTCCGCACGCGTAGCTGCTACCTCTGAACGACCGGTATTCAAAACAGGAATTGGAATCGATACACTAAAGCCAAATAAGTCGGAGCCCCCTTCGTCCCCCCAACGCACCCCGATGGAGGGGTCTGGAACGCGCTCCCACTGTGCGACTTTGACTTCCTGCTCAGCCGCATCGCGGACAAAACGCGCGGCTAAAACAGCTGGCAAGCGGTCAACGTCCACTTCTTCGATACTCAGTGGTTCTGGCAACGCTCGCCCAAAACGCGGCCAGGCCATGGACTTGGTACCGGTCAGTTCGGCAAGTTCTTGTTCTGCCCTAGACAGTTCAGCCACGGCAAATTGCTCTGCCATGGAAGCTTGAGCGGAGGCCACACGGGCCGCCTGAACTTCAGACGGCGATATATCACCCTCCCTTGAGAGTTTTTCCGACAGCTCCACAAATCGAGACATGGCTTGCTTGCGCGTTGACGTAAGCTGCAGCGCATCTCTACGCTGATCGACCAGAACAAGCCCCGAAAGGATACTTGCTATTACCCGCTGCCGAACACTTGCAAGCTCCAATGCGGCACTTTCTGCCCTGCTGTCTGCAGCTCGACCGCGTGCAGCTGGCTTGGAAAGCCACTCAATGGTCTGAGAGACGCCAACCGTCTCAGTACGGACGTCAGTATTTTCTCTCTCGTATTCTATTTCAGGGTTGTAGCGCCAGAGACCTGCGCCTTCGGCCCGGGCTTGCGCTGCTTTCAACCGCGCTTGTGCCGATGCGACAGACGGGTTTTCGTTAAGTATGTTAGCAACGATGGCAGAGAGCGCGGTTCGTTGTTGCTCGTCGGTTTCTGAGGGAGCAGCAGCATTGGCTGATCCGACAGACAGGATGACAAAAAGCCACCCCGTCGTGATTAAACGAAACATAAGTTATCCTCAAAACATATAGATGCCTGCCTCTTGTGCGTGCGCAAGAGGGTCTGGCCCTGCAGGGCCCAATGCGAGAGGATTAATAGCGAGGGGGTTTTTCAGTCCGAGCGAACAATTCGAAGCGAGACGGGTTGTCTTTGCCTTGATGTGTAGGCGTTAGATTGCCAATCCAAAGGGTGCTCGAAGATTCAGGGTGTAACGGTACTGAAACACAATGACCGCAATGCTCAGCGCTTCGTCCCACAATGGGCAGAACGCCATTACCGCTTTCATCATCTATTAGTTGAGTTGATGCAGCCGTATCCAAGACCTGAAAATGGTCTTCGACGGCAAACGTACTTACCGGCGCGACAAACAACACCAATATTACGAGATGGATCAGCATCTTTTTCATATTGTGACAATACGAGCTAATCTAAGAGGGTCAATCCCCCAAACTACCGATTCGAATATTGGTTGACTGACAAAACGCCGCAGATCTTGTAATTGGGGTGGTTTCCCCCTGGTTGACGAGCAATCAAGCCTATGGTGAAGCATGAACCAATGTCTTTCACATGGTTGGGCGTACTTATGCGACTTGTTGGACTTCAAATCATCGCTCGCTTTGGCAAGTAAAAGTCATAGCGTGACGTCCTCATCACTTGCCGAGTCTGCGCGCGACAAGGCTGTGACCGCAGGCTTAACCAACCTCGCAATCAGTATGAATGCGGCCATTAACGGCGCTTCCCAAACCGATTCTTTTGCAGTCAAGCGAAAGTAAATCTTGCGGGTCACGAGTGACCGGGCACAATACTTAGTGTGTTGAATGCGATTCTAAAGGTAACTCCATGCAGCAAAAAATTCACAAGCAGCAGGCTTATCGGAAGCGGTTGATTGCGGCTGGCCGAAAGGAAATTCAGGTCGATCTACCTGTTGATCTGATCGACCGTCTGGCGAACCAAGCGGGCAATCGTCGTCGTGGTCTCGTCATTGAAGAGTTGCTAAGGAAAGCCCTTGAACCTCATGGTTCATAGCCAAAACGTTCCTTTGCCACTATGTGGCAACATAATGATTTTTTTTAACGACTTGATAATGCTCGCCTAATCATAGTTAATAAACATAGTGATTTGTTCACCATGTTTCTGCTTTGGGCGATCAGCACCAAAATAAGCTGAGGAGATAAGAACGGAAAAAGAAAAACCCGCCGCGTTTGCAGACGCGTCGGGCTTTTGAGAAACAACCCCAGAGGGGAAAAGTCTTACGATCGAACCTGAGATATAACGAGAGATAACAGGTCGGTCACGAAATCAGTATCAGTGATCGTAAGACTTTCCGACAATCAGTCAAGAAAAATGTGCCAGTCAGCGCACCCTTTTCTGCATCCTGAATTTGGTCGGACACCCTCTCAAAATTGAGAGAAACACTCATGAAATTAACGCCCGAGCTAATTGCCCGGCAGCGCTCGAACCTTTATGCCGATTTCAACGATGGGAAAATCTCCTGGGAAGAAGTCGAACGAGCCGAAAATGATCTTGTTGCGCAGCTCGACGCGCAGGAAATTGTCGAAGAGCACGAGAAGCGCTCGAAGATTGCGAGCCAAATTGCCGAGAGCCGCCGAGATTGGCGGGCCTGGCGTCGTAAGCTCCCTGCTATGCTCACCGACCGCGAGTATTCCGACGCTGAAGCATCTGCACTTGAAGCGCTGCTCTATCTCACCGCTCAGGCCGGGGAACAAAACACCGTTCAGATCCCCGTCAAAGCGATTGCTGCAGCCGGTAAGGTCTCAGAGCGAACCGTGCGATACATGCTCTCAAAGTCCGAGGCTTTAGGTCACATTCACGTTGAGCATATTAAAATCGGACCACGACGCCATGCGCCAAGCAGATATCACATTATCCATAGCGCTTTGGTGCAGCTCGTTCGACGGATCGGAAATGCTGACCCTACTGCAAAGCGTTGCAATGAATCCAAGATAACTATCTTGGAATCTACATCCAGCCCTGCAAACCCATGCAAAAGTAAGAATACTGGCACCCCGCCTAGTCGGCGGGGTCCAAAGGCGCAGCAAGTGCGCCATGAACGCGCCGCTGACGCGGCGCGAACGGCTTGGCAATCAAACCGTGGGCGCGGGTCCGCCCGCGTTCGACCCTCCGACACTGAGCGCGTGGCACTGAAAGCGATAGAATTGCTTGAACTAACAAATTCTCCGGACAAACCTTGGCCGGAAGTGGTCGAAGAACTACGAAAATGCAAATACCCTGATATCCATGAACGATACTGGGAGTCGCGGCTGCGTCTGCATGGTTCCCGCGCATACTTAGCCCTGCTAGAGACAGAGTTAAAAGCGACTTCTCAGACCCACAAACCAATCCACAACCCAACGAAATACCTCCTGGGGATTCTCAAAAAGCCACCGGTGCAGTGTCGCCCTGAAGTCTCGCTTGAAAAAATAATGGTGTCCGCATGAGACAGCCCCGTTGGAAATTCACCCCCGCCGCCGCCCTCCTGGTATTGGCATATTTCATCTATTTTCCGTTTGGCGATGAAATCCGACCTGTTGGTCGTGTCACAGCAATCGACGGCGACACGATAAAATTTGACGGACGACGAGTTCGCCTCTGGGGCATTGACGCACCAGAAAAAAATCAGTTCTGCGAAAAAGATGGTGAGAGTCATCCAGCCGGCCTTGCTTCAGGCATTCACCTCGCCAGTCTGATTAAATCCGATCAAATGTACTGTCGGGCAGATCGTTTAGATCGGTATGGCCGTGAAATAGCCGTCTGCTGGCAAGCAGGATCAATCATCAGTTTGAATGCGAAAATGATCCAAGATGGTGCCGCCTACCCGGCACCTCAATATGACTGGCGTTCCCTCCCTTACGTTCTTATTGCCGCACTCCCCAGCATTCAGGGCAAGGGCCTCTATCGCTTTGATCATTGCCAGTCACCGGCAGAATTTCGTCGGAGTACAAAATAAAAAGCGGCGACAGATAAATCTGTCGCCGCTGAAGGTACGGGTCTCGCTTTCGGAGCCGCCCCTTTCTCTGACCCCCTGATCATCGCAAAGGCAGATTAACATGATATCAACAAAACCATTCCAAAAAGCCAACAACTTTTAAAGTAACGATGCTTCAAAGTTTTTGTAGCAATATTGCCGTCTCAACTCCATGGAGATAGCAAAATGAAAATTGGTACATTCACGCTCGAAGATACCGGCGTATATAAAGGCACTTTATCTGTTCTATCGGGTACACACCCTCTCGAAATTCGCCCAACCGGTGGGAACCAGGTCCAATATGAGGTTTTCATGGGCCAGTCAGGCCAACAGATCGGCGCAGGATGGACCAAAACGAGCGAAAAGGGCAATGAGTACATTTCCATCCAGCTCAATGACCCTTTTCTTGTAGAGCCGATCAATGCAAATCTGATCACCAAAGATAGTTCAGTGGACTTGCTCTGGACGCCTCCACATCGACGCCGCAAACAACAAAGTGACGATTAATGTTGCTGTAGTAGGTGCCAGCTTTCCTTGGGGAGAGCTGGTCCAATTTGCAAAACACTCGTTTCCCCGCAATTTCGCTTTTTTGCATATAGCGCTGCATCTAAACCGACCCTTGAGCGATAGAAGTTTTGCGCTTCAAGATGAAAACCTGGACAGGCCAGGCTTACTTGCAAACCGTCACCCCAGATTTTTTTCCCCTGCCCCGGCATTCCTCGCGAAACAAAAAAACTGGTTTCCAGTTCCTCCGCGTTGCTCCGGTCGCTGCGCGATGCAAGTGCGCCTTCGGCCAGTCCTATCGGTTCTCATGAAGCGCGACAAACCGTCCCGCAATCAAGGAGAACGATCATGTTGATTGGCAAATTTATGGCAAAAGATAACGGCGAAATCGAAGGGGTATACGACACGATCACGGCAGAACTGCACCTCACACTCTCCCCTAAGAAGGCAGATGGGCCAGACTACATCATCACGAAAACCGGAACACAGATTGAGGTTGGTGTCGCTTACGATAAGGTCTCAAAATCCGGCAATCCATTTATCACCGTCTCCCTTGACGATCCGACCTTTGCAAAGCGTGTGTACGCAAATCTGATCATGGATCAGCACGATAGCACTACATACAAGCTCCTTTGGGATCGGCCCAAATCCCGCTCAGCCACTTGAGCGGTACCCTATAGCGGGGGCCTACCGAGGGTCCCCGTGGTATCCCTTCTAATAGCAAACCGCAGATTTCTGGTGCTGCGGAGGGACTAGACTTCTTAGCCACACCGAATTATCTTCGCTTGAGAAGGCGCAAAACAATAATCAGTAACCGAAGTGACTTCATAGTTCGTTGCGTATGCGTCTATCCAATTTCATTTTTAGAGAGATTTAACAGCGCTTTGTCACGCTTCTGACAAAGCATTCGCTCGAATAGTGTTTTTGAGCATCAGTTGGAGAGAAATATGGCCGCGCCAAAAAAGGCTTCTGCCGAGGCAAAAGACACCGTAGTCAAGCAGATAAGGTTCGACGCTGGGCTATGGGTGGTCGTCAAAAACATATCTATGCTCTCTAACAAGGAAGCTCCCTCAGTGATCATTGAAGAGGCTGTCGAGCAATATCTCTCTAAAAGACTCGGCCCCAAGTGGCGTGAGGAATACCTTCCTCTCATCAACAAGCTATCGCAGATAGACTGATCACGCTTTTGGAAGCCCTTTTCCTCTGACCAGAAAAGAGAGAGAGCGGCACAGCCGCGCATAAAATTTTCTGCTTCTTCTGGAAGCATGGCGGCCTCGGTGTAGCGAGGCCGCTTTTTTTTGGGCCACACGATTGATCACGAATGACCACCTACATTCTTGACGTGCTCCGAAGTTTCGCACGGATGCCACACTTCTATTCTCGGGTGCCACACTCCCCAGTACGTCATGCCACACTCAAACTTTTACAACCAACTGGCCAGAAAAAGACAAATTTGGCGGTTTTGAGCCATTT
Organism: Kordiimonadaceae bacterium; assembly: GCA_017640725.1. GTDB lineage: Bacteria > Pseudomonadota > Alphaproteobacteria > Sphingomonadales > Kordiimonadaceae > Kordiimonas. Next base: position 19,146 of record JAEPQB010000006.1, read on the forward strand.
TTTTCAGCTCATAGTCATATTTTCAGAGGAGAATTTAAGTCAGTTACAGCAGGCAGGATACTGTGCCACGCGAAGCGTCAAAAGCCTCTTTCGCAAAGTTCAGGCTCAACTCATCGAGCGTGACGAACACACCGCAGGCATAACATTCATCGACCATCATGACCCCCGTCCCCGTCGCCGGCAGCGCCCAGGCGACGGTTGAGCGGGTCAGCCTGGCCCCGCTCGATCACGGTTCTTGAAGCCTCCAATCCCGCTTGGCTCGCCAAAATCCCTTTGATTTCGATAAGCTCAGAAACAACCGCCACGAGCGCCGCATTGGTCACCGCCACTTGAGCGCGAAGGTCTTTTGCACTCTGATTTGCCGCTTCGATTGCCTGAACCCGGCCTATAGAGCGTTGCATGTTGGCTCTCGCTCCAAGAGACACCGAAAGAGACTGATCGCCCAATTCCCTAAACAGCGTTTCACGGGCTTGCCTCGCTCTCACCCGATCTTCAACGCGCTGTCTGCGTGACAACTCCCGACCAAAAGCATCAACAAGCTGTTCGCCATCTTTCAGTGGTAGTTGGTCAACCGCGTAAAGAGCCTCTTTGATGAAGCCCATTGCGCTTTTAGCTGAGCCAATGGTCTCCCCAAATTCAGAACCATCAGGCATGGTGATAGTAGACAGATCAACACCCATGCTGTCAGCGATCACCCCAAGTTCGCTCCGTAGTCCTGACAATGGATTAGCGAATTGCGTTCCCTGAGCACCCAAAGATTGGTTGACTTTCTGCATCTCCGAAATCTGTTCTTGCAGTGATTTCAACTGTTCAACCATCTGTGCCAACTGTTGAACCTGCGTTTGATTGGCAGCAGCATCAATCACCGCGAGAGCGGCGTGAGCTGGTCTGGACGCCTCCGACACCAGCAGACCTGCACATACAGTTAAAGCCAACCCTGCTTGGCTCTTTCTCATGATCGCAAGAAATGATCGCGCCATTCTCTGCCTCTCTCTCTTTTTGATGCTGCCATTTCACGGCTCGCAGCTGATCCGCCCACGAGCGATTTCAGGTTTCGCCCGAGGCTGCGAAGGTCAACGTTCAAAATCACGCTCTCCTCCGTACTTTTCACGAGCACAGCACGAGGGTACTTGCTCCCAATATCAGACTGACCCTTGATGAACGCCCACTCGTCAGGCGTCAGGCCAAACGGCTTGTAAGCCGCTTCCTGAGCTTTCGGGTTTGGAAAGAAAAATGTTTTTGCGACATTCTCAACGAAAGGCCCCTGCATCCCTGAAGCGAGCAGCGCTTCTGGGTCCTGGAATGCCAGACCCATCACACCTTGTTTTTTTCGCGCCTCTCGCAAAATCATCAGTAGCTCGCGAGCGAAGCGTTCATTGCCCAGCATGGGCGCAGCCTCATCGACAAAAATCAGATGAGGTCCGCCCACTGTTCTGATCCGGTGTGAGATGTAGGATACCAACGCCGCTGCTTGGTCCCCGGCCTCAAGCGCTGTAGTGAAGTCAAAGGCTGCCAAGCGGCTTCCGTCAAACGACAATGAATCGCGCGCACCATTAAACAGTGATGCGGCCTGGCCCGTCGCCCATGGTCGCATAGCTTCCTTCAAGTTGCTGTTGGGAGGAAACAGCTCTTCAAAAGTACGACTTAAAGACCGCTCACCCGGCGAAACCGCCATAAGCATATTGATCGCTTGATCAATCTGCGCCGAAGCTACCGGGTCTTCCGCCCCGGATATCAATTTCATCCATTGCGCGAGAAAACCCCTATTCGTTGGGCTATCGTCCAGTTGAAAGGGGTTCAGCTCCAGATTCTCGCCAGGTTCGAGATAATCGAACCCGTGGACGCCAGCAAAGACGCGGAAGCCTTCATTTCGATCAAAAAGAAAGGTGCGGAGATCTGGAAAGCTTTCCAGCGCACCAAGCATCAAAAACGCCATCAGCGTTGATTTGCCTGCACCCGTCCCCCCGAACACAAGGAAATGTCCAAGTGACTGGCTGTCTTCATCCTTGTGAAAATTGAACCTGTACGCGCTTCCACCAACCGTTGGCATCATGCGCACATAGCCTTCACCCCAATCGCACCTGCTGGTGCCTTTGGTTTGACGCTCAAGACCCAGCAAAAGGTCCGCAATGTTTTCAGAATCAAGCCGCCATGGCCGGTGCAGGTAATCCAGCCCCGGAAACTGGGTCCACCACATACGTTCAGCAGTGGCCGTTTCTACTTTGGCTGTAATATTCTCGCTCGCGAGGACGCGCATTACCGCGTCACTTGATGATCTCAGTTCGCTTTCATCATCCGCTTCAACCAGCACCATCAACTGATGTTCAGATAAGGTACTCGCGCCGCTCGAAATACGGTCAGCAGCGGTTTCAAGTTCCAGCGTTTTTGACCCGCCGCCGAATAACCCAAAGTTCTGCCTGTGCCGGAACGCAATCTCACCTTGCGCTTTTAGTTTTGGCAGCGGCTTCAGCGTTTGAATGAGTGTCATTTCAGCCGGGACAGCCAATAGCTTGCGTACAAGCCTTGCATCCGATACCTCGCCCCAGCCGCGTATACCGATCACAGTTTGAAGCCGTTTCCCGAAAGGCTGCTCGAACTGAACCAGACCCGAGCGATCAATCGCCACCGAGCTGTTCACCAGCGCAGCGGATAAGTCTGACTGGTCCTCTTGCACATCAAAGGATCGATTGCCGTTCACGAGCGCCGCAAGGACGCCCAGCGTTTCTCTTCTATTGAGCGTTGCTGGTGACCATTCACCCATACGGTCGAGGAAAACACCGCAGGCTTCACTCAACACTTTGAGTTTAGAGCGCCCTCCCCCATTCACACTCACACAGATATAATGTTGCAGGTCGAACGCCCGAGTGAATTGTTCCGACCAGTTGGCACTGATCTCCCCGGCCACACCTTCACTCGATTTTGGCTTCTCAAACAGTGAAAGCCGCCGTCTGATCGTGGTAAAGCGAACAAAAACTTCGCGCTCACTCAGCGCATCAACAACGCCTTTCAGCCGATTCCAGTAAGCCTGCTCTTCCTCGCGCGTCACGCCAGCACCAGGAAGACCCTTCAATGCGATCACTTGGAAGTGCGTAGCATCCTTGCATGCGACAACCGCCGACCCATCGGCAAACTTCAGAAACGGTAAAAAGTCGCTGTATGCGACCTCCGGTACAGCGCCAAAGAGCTTGTCTCTCACAAGCTCGACGCCTACCAGCGCACCCGCAGCGGAGGCGGCTAGCCCCGCTCCAGCAAATGCTAGCAGCGCATCAATATTCGCCCCGCCGCTGCGGATAGTGTTTTCAAATTGATCAACGAGAAGTGAGGGTTCCATGTCTAGCCCTCGTAATGCCGACCAGAAAAAGCCCAGAAGGCTTTTCGTGGGCGCAGGCGCATATGGCCAAGTTTGGTGCCGCCCAGGACTGCTGTGTCAAAGTGCGGTTCGATCAGACACGTTTTGAAACCAATCCCCGCCCCAATCACGCCAATGATCCCAGCGGCCATCGCGTTTTCCAGAAACAGGAAGTAGCCGCCGATAGCAGCAGCGAGCACGAGGCCCCAGACGATGGGCGTAAGGCCCATGAACGCCCGGGGTGACGCTACGCTTTTTTGAATCGGTGCCGCCATTACGTCGCCGCCGATCTCAGCCACTCTGACAAAACGTTGACTAGAGTCAGGCCCACAACCGCAATACCGATGAATCCCGCCCAAGCCCAGCGCACGCGGCCTGCGAGTGCTGATACAAAAAATACGGCAAACGCCAAAACGCCAAGTCGCTGACCCCAGCTAATAACGATATCGATCAGCTCATCGGTCTTTGCCGTAAGCGGTGCAGAAATATCTTCGGCAGACGCCGCAAGACCTGGATCGACAGCCACAGCTGCAACCAAACATGCCAACGCCGCAGCAGGAGCCAGTTTGTTCATCCATAAATACATTTTTAAAGCCTCATGGTCAGAGTTAGAACGTGGCAACAAAGAAACAAAGCCACACCAACAGCCACGATATGGCGAAACACCAAATAAAACGTTACGTGAGAACATAGAAAGCGTGATAAGGGGATAATGATTTGACTAAGAAGCCACTGATCGTTCGCTTGCCTGAACACTTAAAGCCGTTAAAAGATCAACTGACACACGGCCTTTACCGGCTCGCACGAGCGGATCGGATTCCGACTTTTGATGAAGTTTTTCTCTCAAGCGGGGCAAAGATTCCGCAGGTCAAAACACGTGTTTACATCGAAACAGAGGCAACCGCCGATTTTGACGCTGTGGCTGATACGACAGATATTTCCACCAACCATCTTGTTGCGGCGGCGCTGCACCTTGTTCATAAAAATTCTCGGGCGGCGGCATGATCAATCGCACTGCCCTCCCTGCTGGCCTCTTTATCGCCGCCATGGGCTTGAGTGTCGGCAGTTTTTTCGCTTTCGGGCCTGCTCTTGCTGAAAACGCCCAACGGACCGAGCGCCATGCAAACGCATGTGCGCAATCCGCCGAGATAGTTGCAATATGGTATAAACGTGCAACGTCACCGATACCCGGCTTGCGCGCGAGCGACAATCTGCAAAGGCTATTGGTCGAGCTGGAAATGTTTCAGGCGATGCAGTGCCCGCCTGAATTGCTTTCCGGTATTCATGAGCGCTAGACTCACGCCGCAGTAAAACAACGAAGCGTAGAAACATCAAAACAGTGAGAGTGACAATTGGATATTCGACATGCCGATACTCGATTGTGGATGGATGCCTACATGGAGCTTTGCGACTGGCGTCCGTTTTCTCGTATCCCGACGCTCGCGGAACTGAATTCCAGTCCTTATCTTCCTGATCTCGAAAATATTACAATCGGTATTCGCAAAGGAACACGCCCGGTCCCGTTTCATATTGGTAGCGGACCGAAGGAAATAATCTCAGAGCGCTTGATGCCCTACAAGGGTCTCGATCTTTTTCTATCGAATGGACACTTTCGGAAGGCGTTTCTACAGGCTTGTACTACGAATTATTATGTTCGTGTTCACGCCTATTTCTCCCCAGCGAACCTCTTTCTAGAAACTTTGCTTTTGCCCGTTGCAGATAATCGCGGAAATCCGAGATACGTCATCGCCAGCCTGGCCGAACACTCCCCTACCCCTCCGGTCGTTGCTGACAGCCCAGTACACGTCGCCTACAAATCTTATTATCTCAAACCCGAAGCAGCTTGAGAGATATTCGGTTATCAATTAACCGATTAACCGATTAATCGTTAGGTTGACATAACCTGTGTTAACATGCCTTATGTTGACTTGAGTCAAGTTAGGACATGACAACGCAACTTAACATGCGTTATGTTAACTATGTTCGACAAACGAGGGAGCCAGATATGGCACAAATTATCTCTGCTATTCAGCAAAAGGGCGGGTCTGGAAAATCCACCATGTTATCCAGCATAGCCGCGTATCTGGCTCGCGATGGTGCCAAAGTTCTGATTATCGATACCGACCCCCAAGGGTCGTGTGTTGAATGGCAGGCTCAGCTTGAGACCGAAAATCTGGACGTTCTTCCGCATCTGGATGAAGACCGTTTCTTCGATGTCGTCAAAGCGCTCTCCCCAAAATACGACTGTATCTTGGTCGATACAGCAGGTTATGACAGCCGCATGGCAACATACGCTATCCAAGCCTCTGATTTGATCCTTGTCCCGTGCAGAGGGTCGAAGAAGGACGTGATGGGAGCTGCGCGCACCTGGAAGCACGCAACCACGCTCACCGAGAAGTATGCCAAACAGCCTGATATTCGTGTCGCGCTTTGGAATGTGAACACGGCAACAGCCGTATTCAAACATGCCCGAGATGCCTTGAAAGCGGCCAAAATGCCTCTCCTAGGCCAGGCCATCCCGACACTCACCGGTTTTGATGCCATGTCATGGAATGGCGGACTACCTGACGGGAAGGCGACCAGCGCCGTCAAAAGTTTCGTCGCTGAGCTGCAAATCGCAAACTTGCTGGATTTCTATAAACCAAAGTCCCAGGTCGCTTGAGAGGTAAACTGATATGGCACAACTCAAAACCTCAGATATTCTTGGCGAAATCGCTCAATCTCAACCAGAAGCAAAGCCTGCCAATGATCCTTTGGATCAGGATAAGCGCCGAGAAGCCAAAAGAGTAGGGGCCTCGAAACCGAGCCCATATCAATCTGATCTACGGGAAAAGCTCAGAAAAAAAACCCAATTCAGCCTCGGTTTTGTCCCAACTTTCATTTGCGAGGAATTTGACCGCTTGGCTGACAAAGAGGGTATGAATAAACGGGAATATCTCTACCATCTTCTCCGAAATGCCGGGGCTGATATTCCGCCTTACGAGCAGATGGATGGACGAAAACTTTGAATTTAAGGCTATATTTGCAGTGACACGCACATCTGTCAGAGAGCTAAAACATGTCCCAGTTTGACGACAAAATTCAAGGCATTCGGAAGAGAAAGGATGAGAGCGAATCGGCCTTAAAGCACCAAACCACAGTGGAAAACGATGCGCGTATACGTGCGATAGCCAAATTGAAGGAAGCGATTGCTGATGCCCATTACTTTGCAACTTATCCACGTCTAAAGATAACAAGCGATACCGATAGGCTTGTCATTCGCTTCAGGAGACCAGTTCTAGCTCGAAGGAAGGACAAAGACCCATGGAACCGGTCGCGGATTGATGGCAATGAGGTTTATCTGCCTAATGACATAATCACAGAAATAGAATGGAATTCCCAGGATCACTACAACATCTACCGCATGTCGGGTAGCGGCGAAAACAGTACTTTTGTTTATCTTCTGAAAACCACCACAGTTGACGAAGTATTGGACTACATAGCCGAGATATTGGAGCAATCTGATTGTCATGCTTATCGCAGCCGTGAGCGGCAGCTCGAAAGCGAGAAAGAATTACGTAATAAAGCAACCTTCTCCCTAATATCTACGCTAGTAGTCGTGATATTGTTTATTCTTTTCTTTATAGCACTTGTAAAGTAATGAGAATATCAACTTCTCCAACCGGTTTCGCTTTTGGAAGCTCTTTTCTCTGACCCAAAAAAAATACCAATGCGGGGCCGTAGGCCCCACTAATTGGAGCCCTTGCTAAAGCAAGGCGGGCTCTATCGCGGCGCGACGGAGCCCCTAACGGGTCTCCGCCCATACGGGTAACGATCCCTAAGCCCATTTTAAAGCCCGTAGAGCGCATCTTTCGATTGCTGCACATATTTTCATCTTAAAAGGATAGATAACCGCTTACGGCCTCGATATGGGCCGCCAGCGGCTAACTGATAGCCTTTCATGCTACTTTTTGGTCTTGTTCAAACTCGGACAGCACCATACGGAAGGTTCCATCAAAGCGATCTGCGAAGAGGGCACCCTTCAAGTGACGCCGAAACGCACCATTGCCAATCTCAACTCGGTAGTAGGTATCTCCACTATCCTCGACATACTGGATTTTGGCTGAACCAATCCGAATGCCAGTTGGAGCATGTACGACCAAATACCCGCTACCGCTCTTGCTCGGATAAAGATCGAGCGAAAGGCATCCGTGCTCAAGTTCAACCTCACCACTGATCACGTCATGTTTGTCTTTTGTAAAAACGGTAACTGAATCCATCACTATTTCCTTCCTGATCCTGCGCAAAACGCGCGTCATGGGACGAAAACCGGCAAGGCTCAGAGCGTCGGCCGCACCCACGGCCGGAGCGAAGCGGAGGATCGGGTAGGGGACCTTTTTTGTGTCGCGAGGAATGCCAGAAGGGCAGGGGAAAAAAGGAAACCCGACCGATTGCGGGCGCGGTCGCCGCGCCGAAAGTCCCAATCAAACGACCGCGTTGCACGGATTCGATGGAAGCACAGCGGATCTATTCCACACAAAAAAGCACGACCATCATCGGTACGATCTAGCCGGCAGGACGGCTGATCGTCTCGTTCGAGACAAAAGAAGGGGCGGTCTTACCCGCCCCCTGGTCAAGACAACCGTTCCGGCGATCGAGCCGGTATCCCCAGCCTTCACAGCGCTG
>JAEPQB010000007.1 GCA_017640725.1 Kordiimonadaceae bacterium
TATGTGGGATTATCCGGGATTACGCGGGATTAAACGGGATAGCGATAGTGGGATATACCGGGATTATCCGGGATATACTGGGACAGAATATGTTTTCGCAGCAATTTTGGTCCCACGGCCGCAACGCATAGCTTAGGCAAAAATACCTAATTTTGAGCACTAACCAGGACTGGATACCCGGTTTCTGATGCCCTGCCGAATCCCGTCATGGCATAGCGGCTTCTAGTTGCGCGGGGACGAACCTCTACTTCAGCCACATAGCGTGTCACAAGCATGGTTTCCGGAAGCTCCTCTTCGCCAGGTTTGAGGTAGAGTATGGGCAGCTGCTCCACCACCACCTCAAAATGGTTCGACAGAGGCATTCGCCCCCGCACATAGTCCAAACGAATGATTTTCCTTTCGCCCGCTTTCAATACAATTTCCGCTGGAAAGGCCTTGAGCGCCACCTCTTCCGTTGTATCCGATGCCAAGGCAGGTCCACGTTGCCGTGTATCGACCTTGAGAACAATTGTCCGGTCACTTGGATTTGAGACAAAGAAGGACATTTGCGGCGTCCAATCCTCAACCATTGACAGGCTGGTGGGGCGCAGGAAGAAATCCGTGGAAGACGCGCCCATAGACATCAGAGCCAGCATTAGGGTGACAAACACTCTTGTAATTCTGTAGGGCAAAATATCCTCCAAAGGAAATTCGTTTCCTTGGAAGAACTGCAAGCCCCATGCAGTTGACGGAAATTTCTAAGTATTTGTTTATATTATTCTTTTTAATCCATGCTGTTTGAATTCACGCAATTCAAGAAAATGCTTTTGCACAACGCAAATTTAGTGTTGCACGCTGCAACTTTACCGACTGAGCGCAACTCGGATTTCTTGTCGCAGCGTCTCTCGAACATCCTCGGAAAATGAGGGGCCATGTTTGCCCAAACGGTCACTGAGATCCGAGGCCAGCGTGGATAGCCGGGAAAAACCATAGAGCATCGCGCTGCCACGCAATTGATGCAGGCGAGACCTGAGCGCCTTGAAAGGCATGGGTGCTTCAAGCTCTTTACAGACCGAAAAAAGATGATCTGAATAAGCCTGAGCGAGGCGCTGTTTCTCGGCAGCCAGACCATCTTTGCACTCATTGTGCCGAATGACTTTTCTCCGTCCTACTTCGTCAGAGATTTGGTCGATTAGAGCGCGCAAATCGAATGGTTTGGTCACATAGCGGTCCGCACCTGCGTTAAGGGCGTGTTTTCTGGCGCTGCGGCTCGCGTCTGCGCTAACAGCATAGCGTGCATTACACCAAGAAGAGCTTGATAGTTCACGCAGCAATTCTGCGCCGTCACCGTCAGGCAAACTGATATCGACAAGCGCCAAGTCGTATTTGCATTGCAACTCGGCGTTGCGCTTCAACAGTTGGCGTGCGCCTTCGATTGTTTCTGCAACATCCACACGAAAACCTTCTCGTTTTAGAGTTGCCGCCAACAGCATGGACACGGATTTCGTGTCCTCAACGATGAGTATTTTCTTGCCCAATTTACACATCAGGAAACTCTCTTTTCTTCAAATGCCAGGCGCTTGTTCCATTCTTTCATTAATCCCCGAATGCCAGAAAGGGTTCCTTGAAATGAACTGGACTTTGACACCGGAGACTGGTTGGGGGATTGCAGTAAAAACTGGTCAATCAAACCCATCATTTGCGTCAAGTCATCTTCTTTGCTTTTGTCGAAAACTCCCGCGGCATGGCAGTTCACCAGCCGCTTCAGCAGGGCAAACTCAAGCGTGCCAGACAGAACGATCACCAAACTTCTGGGCGCAATTTTGCGCACTTCTTCGGCTAGCTGAGCGCCACATTTTTCACCAAAAAAATCGTTATCCAAAACATAGACGTCATACCCACCCGGGAGGTCAGCCTTGTTGTAGGAACTCACCATCAGCTCAGGAAACTGCATGCGAATTTTCAGGGCCAACATGCCTGCGTAGTGTGGGTCATCGTCCATGATTATGAGTTTACGCAGCTTGTTCATGCGCTTTTCCTTTCTTCATTTCAGAGGTTTTGAGATGGTCGGCAATGCCGGGGTCGTCTTTGGCAGCGCCGGTAAACAGGCCAACCAGATTGTTGGATTGAGACACAAACCGTTGGATGGGTCGCTTCTGGTCACCTGGGCCCCAGGCCGCAATGGAAATGTCAGCAAGCTTGGGCAGAATGCGGGAGGCATAGTGAAGCTCTGATACACCGCAGTAGACCAGGACGAGGTCGTATTCACTTGCAATGTTCTGAAGCCATTTCCTTGCAGCCTCTACACTGAAGCCATGGTTGGCGGTGAGCCTGCCGAATGGCAGAAAATCAAACCCACCAGCGTGCAGAGGAGCAACCTGTTCCGCTTTAAGAATGCTCTCAGCAAATCCTTTGTGTTCGCTGACACCATCGGCGGACGCGCATACAAGCAGGGTATTGAGACCCTGATCACTAGCAGCTTTGGCGAGCAACGTGAGCGGGATTGTGCGTTCTTCGGAAAATCGCGTAACGCTAACCACTGTTGTTTGGCCGTGACGCCATCCGGGCTGAAGCTGCAGTTCACTAATGAATGTCGCCACTTGTTGCTCATCAGGTCGATTGGGGACGACCACCAATTTGTCTTCACTCACACCCGCAGCAAGATCATCGCTATAGCGAACCTTTGGTGAAAACTGCCGGAGCGCGATCAACATAACGGCCACAAAACCAGCTGCCGCCAAAAAACCGAGTGCTGCGAATTGCTTGCGTTTGTCTTCCGCAGGCATTTCAGGCGCACTGCCCCGCGACAGAATTTCTACCGTGCCTGGCAAGCTGTTCCTGCTTTCAAGCAGAACTTGATCCAGTATGCGCCGGGTTTCTGCGAGCATGCCAGACACCTGAGACTGCTCCGCATTGATGCGTTTCAGCTCAATCAGTTTACCGTTCAGGATTTTAGCTTCTTTGGAAAGCTCTTGCCGGCGGGTAGTCAGCTTTCTTTTGAGAGCCTGTAGCTCGGCGATCGACTGCGACTTGGCGGCACCGTCGGTGCCGGTAATTGCTCCCGTTTTGCCAAGTGTGGCGATCAAGCGGCGGCGGCTTTCAATGGCTTCGTCAATAACGGCAAGAGACGCTGCAAGGGTCGCAACTTTGGGGTGGTCTGGCATGTAGCGCATCTGCAGTTTCTCAAGTTCTGCGGCCCGCTTTGCGCGCTCAAAAACCATGTCTGCCATGGCGCGATCGAGAAGCGTGGCGCGCTTAATTTCCATGTCGCCGGTGTCTGCGTCCAAGGCGCCATTTGCGGCTTCCATCTCCACGAGCGCGTTCCTGAGCTCATCGATACGAATATCCAGTTCTTCAAGTTGGGTGACTTTGGCCAAATGCGCCTTAGCGAGTGAACTGGCATCATATTCTTCACCAACCGTCAGAAGCTCTTTTCCGAGTTGGTGTTGTTTGCTCAGAAGTTCCTGAACACGCGCCTCAAGCTCGCGTGCCCTCAATGTTTGTCGGGTGTCCGACTGACGGGTTTGCAAGTCGAGGTATCCTTCCAGATGCGCATTCACCATCATTTGAGCGAGCGCAGGGTTTGCACTTCTGGCTTGGATAGAAATTAGGCCTTTTAGCTTCTTCACTTCGATCGCATCGGCGATGTCCTGTAAAGCAGGCCTCGGCAGGTCAGGCATCTTTTTGTCCAAGTTTTTGAGAAGGATTTCGTGCGCCCGTGTGACCACCTGCTGGCTTTGCAAGTACGTCGCTTCTGCCGATACAAATGCATCGTATAGGCGAAGGCGGCTATCATCGTTGTCGGCGTACAGAATTTTAGGTTCTTTTGCGACCAACCGCACCAGTCCCTGGCTTTCGTAAACAGCCTTAGTGACTGAAAAGGCTGCCACAGCAATTCCAAGTCCCACCAGCAGGGAAAGAAGGGTCACACGCAAAAACTGGCCACGCAGCAATCGCAGAATGGTTTTGACGGGATTTACCGGTGCTGCGGCAGACTCTTGAACGAAGTCCTGGACTTGCATCAAGGCTGGGTTGGCTGAAACTGGAAATTGTGCTGGCTGGTCGCTCATGCCTCAGTTCCTCACCCTTGGGCCGTTCGTGCTGTTGGGTCTTGTTCCCACTCGCCATCATATGAACGAACGCGGTTTCGCAGGTGCGCTGCGGTCGCTACCAATGCGAAAACAAAAGCGCCGGCCCAGGCACTTGGATTGTTCGCCAAACGTCGTAGAAAGCGCCGCCCGTTAGCCCGTTGCTGATTATTGGCGACTTGTATCTGAAGTGATGAGAGTTCCTGATTGCCGCGGTAAACCCGGCTGCGCACTTTAATCAGGCTAGATAGTGTTCTAGGCGGCTCGACAGTATAAGTTGCTGCGGGAACATAAACCGACGCCACCGCTAGCTTGCGGCGCACATATTCATCGTCATTCGTAAGATGGGGGAACTCACCCAGAGTAGACAGACCCAACTTTGACACAGCAAAAAAGCCGCCAACTTTTCCACCGTCAAAATATGGATTCAATCGCCAAGCCTTATAAAATGACTTTACCGGCGCGGAACACTTTCTTGTGCTGAAAATCGCCTTTCCATAAGCAAGGTCGCGGTTTGTGAATGCTAATGATCTCAGGAGCAACCGAACTGACGCGGCAGACGTTTTGATGTCCGCATCAAGAAATACAATCGTGTCACAAGTCGCTTCTTTGATCCCGATATTCAGGGCATTGGTTTTTGATGCGACATGAGTTTCAAGCACACGCGCGAGTTCGCATGCACTCCTCGCCGCCGCCGCCGTATTGTCCTGGCAGCCATTGCAAACAACGATGATCTCAAACTCGCCAGTCTTCATCCCTTTCGTTAAGGCATTAAGGGTCGTGCTGATGCAGCTTTCCTCATTATACGCAGGAATAATAATCGAACAGATGGGACTTGTTGGCTTAATGGACATACCGGCTACCCCCGGCAATAGTTCCGCCCACAAAGTCAGAAACCGCATTTAAAAGAGCTTCCTGCGCATGCGGTGAAAACCTGCCTCCTCCATCAAGCGACTGCGCCTGATGCAATGCCTGCATTAACTCTTCTTCGCTTTCAGCTACATAGATCCCATTAATTCCGCGTAGGTTTTCCACGGTCGCCAATTGATGGTCATTTCTATGTTCGTTCAGAGAAGCCAACCGCGGCATAATGATTATTGGCTTACCCAACTGCAGAGCAGTCAAGATCGTGCCCATGCCAGCATGCGAAACGATAACTTTGCATTTTGCAATTTGGTTTGCGAATTGCGAAGGCGTTAGCGTTTCGGAAAAATCGAGGGAGGAGGGTCGAAAACCCTTAACGCCCACTTGGGCAAAACATCCGCTAAGCCTTTGTTTTTTATTCCATTTATCAATCGCCCTAATCATGCGATCAAATGGTAACTGGGTTCCTACGGTGGCAAATATCATAAAAAACTCCTTCCGGGGCCTGTTCGTTACCCTGGAAGGAGCAATGGCTGTGCCAGCGAAAAATGACAGCTAAAGAACGCTACCGTGGCACTCCACGCCAAATTTTTGTGCCACTCGCGGCCACTGGCTGAACACTTTGCTGGCGTGAGAAGTTGCGAGCTTGGCCGACAAGCTCATTTCTTCTGCGTTCGCTACACTGTCAATAAACAGTGTCTTGGCACCAACCAACTTGCCAAAACGGCACGCAAAGTAACCGGGAGCCGCGCCTGTAGATACAACAACGTGCGGCCGCACAATGAGCACAATGAAAAATACCTTTAGAGCCATCCGCAACAGACTGATTTTGGTGTCGCGGTTACCATCGGGCACCGTAAAGAAACGGTGGCTGCTCACATCACGTGCACTCTCGCGCTCAACCGTCGCGAAGGTAATTTGGCAGCCAGCAAAGGCTGGACGCAGCCTCAACAGCTGGATCCAATGCCCACCGCCTGATGCAACTGCAAGGACTTTTGTTTGCTTGGACATGGGTTTTCCTTTCTTTCGATGTGCTGAATGTCAAATGATTGATAGAGGTCTAGAAGGGCCTCAATTTTGCTTGGCCAAAGGGCTATCTGCCGCATTTTTTGAATTGCGCCTTCTGACAGCCGCCGACGCAGTTCAGGCATGCTGGCAAGCGTGCGAATAGCGTTGGCAATCTGGAGGCTGAAGGTTTCGGGTTCTGTGACAGAAACACGGAAACCACATGTATCATCCACCACATAACCAGGCCCGCCACGATCTGCGACAATGGTTGGTACGCCGTGGCTCAAGGCTTCATAAACAACGCTGCCGCTGGGTTCGCGAAAGCTGGGAAACGTGAACACATCTGCCTGCGCATATAACTTATCAACCTTTGCACGACTGACCTGACCATGGAACATCACGCGGTCGCCAACACCCAGGTCAATGGCAAGCGCTTGGCACACATCCATTTCCGGACCTTTGCCCGCAACATCGAGGTGAAGTCCCTCAATATCTTTTAGTCGGGCAATCGCCCGAATAAGGTCGCGCAATCCTTTAGTTCTGACACCACGCCCTACATGCAGAAGGCGAAGACCCCGCCGACTAAACTTATCGGGTGATGGAGGTTTAACCTCGTCAATGCCAAGCTCACTCATCACCTCGAACTTCTGTACACTGCAGTGTTGCAAAAGCTCTTCAACATAAGGCGCGACGCCCAAAACAGCAGACGCATTCCGATAACTGGATTTGAGGAAGGGGTCATAACGCAGGCGCAAACGATCGATGCCACGTAGCCGTGTGTACCAGGCTGCAGTTTCGCACTCGCTTTTAAAGGCTTCCGGCGTGGAGAGGCTGCCGCCGAGCGGACCAAGAACATAGGGGATGTCGAAATGTTTAAGCGGGCTTGGGAATCTTAAGGCTATTGGTGAAAACTGATGCGCGACATCAAATTTTTCGCCGCTTGCCAATAGCCCTCTTATCTGGTTTTTGGCCCACTTGAAGTAGCTTCTGTATGACAATTTTGCCATGGCGTTTAACCGTTCGTGGGTCCGGGCCCACTTGGGTTCAGCTTGGCTAATCACGTGGGTGTTGCATAACTGTTCCGCCAGCGGCTTTCGGCCAGGTCGCTCCAGGGACAGCAGTGTTACATCTGCTTTTTTTGAGAGTTCATTTACCCACTGAAAGGCGCACCAGGCTTCACCAACGTCAGTGCCATCACAGTAAGGGGCGAGAGCCAACACTTTGGGGCGGTAACTCATTGAAAAGCCCTCCCTGACTTTGGCCAAGCCCTCAAGAAACTGAGAGAAATGCCCCGGAAGTGACGGCTGCGTGCTTTTGCCCGTGTCGCCCGGCCGAATATGCTGGCGACCGCCCAATAGAAAAACCGGCTACCATTGAATGCGAGTAGCAACAAATACACGCAAAAGGCTGTTACTAATCCCGAATGTTTCCTATGCAGGCGAACAGTCGCTTCAGTAAGCATTAGGTCGCGCCTGTAGTTCAGCACGCCTGAACTTCCACCGCCAAAATGGGTGATGTCGCCCACTGGCGCAAAAGCAACGCGCCAACCGGCCTCCCTGATACGTCGGCACCAGTCGGTTTCTTCACCAAAAAAGAAAAAGTTCTCGTCCAGCTGGCCCACCGCATCAATGCACTGCTTTCGAACCATCAAAAAGCAGCCAGAGACCGTCTGAACATAGCGTTCAGATTGCCTGTCCCAGTCAAGCATGCGGTACTTGCGAAACGCAGGAATGCTTTTAATGCGATCAAGGCCCAGTGTTTGAACCATGAGATTAAACAATGAAGGAAACTGACTTGTGCTGTGCTGCAAGCTCTGGTCAGCATTCACTACGCGGCATCCCATGGCACCAACGTGCCAATGGGCGTCCATGTATTCCACTGACTTGCCTAGCACGTCACCGTGAACCAATGTGTCAGAGTTTAACAGCAGAACACATTCACCGCTGGCGATCGCCATAGCCTGGTTGTTAGCAGCAGCAAATCCTCTATTTTCATCATTCATGATCATGGTCACTTGAGGGAACTCACGACGGACCATTTCCTGGCTGCCATCTTCAGATGCATTGTCCACGACAATGACCTCATAACTCCGGCCTTCTGGCGCACCTTCAAAGACCGACGTCAGGCAATTGCGGAGCATATCGCGGGTGTTCCAGTTGATTATGAGAATGCTCAAGTCCATGAGAGTTGCTCCCTTGGTTGAATGAATGTGGGTTGATGAGTTTGTGTCACAGGCTGATTTTGACGGGCACAGGTAAGCGCCATGCCGCAACCAATCAGAAAGAAAAAATGCACCATTAAAGCGTTCCAGAAATGAACGGTCAGACCCGCCAGAACAAAGCTGAGTGTTGTGATGATCCAGGCCTTGCGAGCATTTTTTAGCTTCAGGTCGCTTTTGATGCCCTGAGCCTGTTTCCATCCGACTAGCCAAACGGCAACCGCCAGAAAGATAAGCGCGGGCATGCCATAGCGAACAGTGGTCAGAAGCCAGAAGTTATCCATGCTTGAACTCATCCAGGGCGCTCGGATCCAGTCATTGAGACCAATCCCCATCATCGGATGGCGACCCACTTCGGCTGTACCATAATTCCAGATGTGAACTCGGTTGTAGGCACTACTGGCACTGAAAGTCAGATAAGAGATAAACACTAAAATAGGCGAGCGATTGGAGAGCATTGTGAGTACGAACCAAGCCATACCCATGATGCCCATAAGAATGCTCCAGCGATTGGCAATGCCCGTGGTAATTCGGTCCCATCCAATAAGACCCATCTGGAGAGCGAGTGCTGTGAAGGGCCCACCAGATAGAGAAAAGAATGTTGCCATTACAACCGCAGCCATGCGCTTGATGGTGCTGGTGTTCAGTTTCGCATCACACAGAATGAAATAGGTCCCGGCGAATGCGCTGGCTGAAAAAACACCGAACAATATGGGGTGCTCGAACGACGTGAAGGCACGTGTGAGGCCGAGGCGAGGCTCGATTACGTGTGGCCCGGCGCCACCAAAGATAGCTTTAAAAGGCATGCGCAGTATGTGCTCGCCTGAGAGTGACTCGACGATTGCAAATACGAGAAGGGTTGCAGCCATGGTGAAGACCAACCGCACAACCGCAACAAAATCGTCGTAACTTTGCACATAGGCGCGGGCCAGCAAATAGGCACCGAAAGTTTCGATGAAATAGATGCCGCCAGACTCGATGCCTTCTGCAACTCCCATCGTCAACATTAGAGATAAAGCCGCCCAAATCCCGTGACCTGCCATCAAGCCGTCAACCAAGCCAACTGGTGCCTTGCGATTTTGAAGCAGTATATTGAGCGCTGGCACAAGCATGATGATCAAAGTGATCCGGTACGGTGATAACCTGAGCGAACCCAGCGAAACCGATACCTCTGGTGGGAAAGCGAAACTCAACACCAGAATAATCACTGGTAGCGCTGGCCAGGTTTTGGCCTTTCGATATGCTGGCGGCGAGCTCAATTGCGGCCCTCAGCGTCCAGCCAAACTGTCTGTTTCTTGAGGTAGAATTTGCGTTTCACGATCCGTTTAAGCGTACCAAGTGTCGATTGCGCTTTGGCGCGAAACGGCAGATCGAGCCATGCTCTAAAGCTGTCTTCACGCATTGGAACCGCTTTGCGGCCGGACAAACGTTGCATCAACCGGCGGCCCCAAACGGCGCCCTTCGTCGCAACAAGGTTTGGCTGCGCGTCAAAAAGCACTTTGGGAGAGCGCGGTGCGAGGTTCAAGAAACCTGCAGCAACAGCCCGCCGGAGCATGGCGCGACCACGCTCCGTGCGAACAATTATCAGGGATTTGCCGTGTCCGCCTTCTTCGGTAGGGGTTTGCCAAGGATCTCCCACGGACAAGTCAGCGACTTCACCAGTATGATCCGCGCAAGTCATGCAGCGCCACTGTCTATGCGCTTGCAAGATGTTGCCCCAGCCGTCGGCATAGCTGGTGCTAGCAACGCGTGGCTTGTCTCCGTCGATCCACCGGGCGGTCATTTCACCCGGCCAACCGTTTCCGCGATACCGCATAGATTTTAGGTCGGTGTTTTCTGGCTTACCAAGATGCTTGAGAAGGGCGTCTGTTCCCGCGTGGCTCGGTGTACCCGCGCAGAATATCGAGATGGTGAGGCCAATGTTTCTGGCAACATCAACTCTGAGTTCGCCAATAGCTTTTACAGCCGTAATGTCACACGGTTTGCCAATGACAACACATGCTCCTTCCGCATCAGCAACCAGGTCCAAACGGTCTGCAACACTGGCTGGCGCATAGCGTGAGCCTGCGCCTTCCATCAATTCGTCACGGCTATTGCTCATCCGGGCTTCGTTCAATTTGGGATTGGTCAAGCTCGCCTTGACATGCAGGGCGCCTGCAAATCCTGCAAATTGCATGGCGGCCAGTGATAGCGCCGTAACGGCCCCGCCGCTTGATCCCTTAAACCGGATTTCTTCATCTGCCGCGTATCCCTCCCAAACCTCCAGTACCGGGCCCCACGCCTGGGCAACTGGTGAGGAAGTGTCTGCATCTCGGTTTCCAACGCTTGGGCATGCGCCGGCGAGGAACTTGTCGAGCGATGGAGGCAAATCTGTCGCGATCGCTGGGCGGCGGTTTTCGTCTGCCGTTTCAGCCATTTTGACATGTGTCGGTGCCAACAGGGCACAGGTGCCGCAACCCGTACACAGGCGGTTGCTTACAATGTCATGAAGGGAGGAAAACTTCGTGGACGACATTATGCATTCTCCTGAGTAGCGAGCTGCGGCGCGGTGGGGGACAAACGACTGCGGTTGCGAAATGAAAAGAACAGGCCTTGGGTTGCCCAGGCGAACCCCTCGCCAATGCAGGCCAATATCAAAACAGTATGAAGCGACCCGCCGTTCATAATGGCGGTTATGGCAAGCATCACGAATGACACGCGAACCAGGTTCGCTTTAAATGGAATATCGGTCTGCCCAAGGGCTTGGGCGGCGACCGATTGCGGCGCACGGAAAAGTCGGATCATCTGGGCCACAGCAACCAGTAAAATGAGGCTGATGTCGGCGCGGAATTCGGCACCAAACAATCCCTGCAGTGCGAAATTGGCGAACATGGCGAACCCAAGCGCATATGCGGATCCGATCGCATAGACCCAGCGGTGAAACTCATCCAACTGCTTTTGAAACGCTGTGAAATCGCCTTTCAAAGCAGACAGCACTGGCAAACCATAGGAAAGGGCCATCCTGCTGATCACCAGGATCGGAACAAGAGCCAGCTGAAACATCATCGAAAAATGGGCAAACGCATCAGCTGGAAGCATAGCCGACAAAATCAAACGTTCGCCTTGCATACTCCAGAACATCGCGACACCAGTCAGGAGCAGCGGCCAACCAAAGCGGGATATTTTTCTGAGTTCAATCCAATCAAATTTCGATTGATACTTCTCCTCGGACAAAGCATGCGACAACCCTGTATGCAGGAAGGATTGAGCGACCAAACAGGCACATGCGGCTTCGAGCGATGATGCAATCGAAACAACAATATACATGGCAACCAAGCCAGTAACTGCTGTCAGACCTTCAACATACAAAGCTGGCCGAAAGTTGAGCGAGCGCTGCTTGAGGATATATCCCTTGTGCGTAAATCCACGCACCAGAGCACTGGCTGCCAGCGCTGCATAGGCGGCAAAAGCGATGCCTTGAACCTGATGGGCTCCCATTACAAGCAAAGTGAGCGCAAGCAACGCGCCTCGCACGCGGCAGATAAAGTGCGAGGTACCAAGAGCGTTCTGAAGCCTTTTAGAGCTGGCCTGCAGAATGTAGCGATCCGCTGCCAAGTCGGTGGACATGGCAAACAAGCGGATGCTGAGAATAAGAAAAACAAACTGGCCGAGGGTTTCTGCACCCAACAAGCGAGCGATCAGGATGTTGCGGGCGAACACACACGCTTCCATCAAAAGCTGATTACTGGCGATCAAGCTAACTCTTTTGCTTGTCCCTGCCTCAGGCATGAGCAGCCTCCAATGACTGGCTGGCCATCTTCACAGCAGCGGCGATCGCATCCATTTGGTAGGCCCAGCGGCGCTTAACAAACGGTAGTTGCGACCGCAACAGTGCCCCTTGCTGGTGACGGTAGTCATAGTCAGCGACGAGGCGCTCAACCATCTGCTCTGTTGTGCACTGCCTCAAGTCATGCACTTGCGCGCCCACACCACAGCAATCAAAGACACCTTCAGCCTTTCGGCTGTATGCCATGTTGGAAACCGGTGTAGCAGTTGAAAGTGCTGCAATGGTTGCGTG
Source organism: Kordiimonadaceae bacterium (assembly GCA_017640725.1). GTDB lineage: Bacteria > Pseudomonadota > Alphaproteobacteria > Sphingomonadales > Kordiimonadaceae > Kordiimonas. The sequence continues at coordinate 12,215 of JAEPQB010000007.1, forward strand.
CATGCGGGCACCTGTGAACCATTCAGTTTGCTCGATAACGCCTTTTAACTTGGACGGCGTGTTAGCAATTTCCTCAATAGAAACGCGTTGCTGAGTCTCAGTTGGCAGCTGAGCTTTCAGGGCTCGGCAGGCAGTAAGGTCGCTTTCGCTACCGCCATTTGGGGTTACATGTGGAACGAGGTGGATCTGAGCGTTTGTGTTTTGTGTGATAGCGATCACCAGTCGCTGCAGCACGTCCCGGTAATCACACGTCAACCCGAACTGGCTGCGCGCCGCATCGCTTCGATTCCAAAGCAAGCCGCTGACATTGATACCGACCGTCTCTGGTTTGAGGCGAGAGTTTGGCTCTTTTGCTGGCAGACCGAACGCGAGGTCCACACCCAAACGGTGACGGTCTTCATCGAAGTCCGAGCCCAAAAGCTCGCGCAGGTACTCAAGACTGGCCATATCGCGGGCAAAAGCAAGCTTGCAGCCCTTCAGGATATGGCGCGCAATCCTGCGCGAGCGTTTGAATTGAAAAGGTCCGAAAGTTTGCGGCAGCAGGATAAGCGGCACACCCGCATCAAGGGCCATGAGTTTTGGCAATGTAATCTGGTCGAAGCGTGCTGGACCATAAAGGTCAGTGAAGCTGTCGCCGCCGCTCACATCCACTACCGCATCTGCAGCTAACATCGCCCGCAGGGCCGGGGAGCTTAAGCCCATCAGTTGCTTCAAACGGGCCTGGTGCATGTTGGCACCTTGATACACCCTCTTGCCGGCTTTAAAGGCCAACGTGTTTAGGGTTGCTGACGTAGTGTCACCAGCAACCGGGTTAATATCATGACCATGATCGAAAACAGTTACATGATCTACGCCACGATCAGCGAGCCCCAGTATAAGAGACTGCGCCAAGGCGGTGACGCCGTGGTTGCCAGTGTCAGGTGCTGCACCAGCAAGAACTATGGATGTGCGGTTGTGTTTCATGCCAACTACACCGCAACCGTCATGCCAAATGCGAATATGAAATAAGTATTTGTTTTTACTTTATTTTTTTTCGTAACAGCAAATTGATATTTGCGTTTTGCAATTCGCACTTTGGTCATTTGGCAATTTATTTGCGTTTTGCAAAATGCCCAGTAACTGACTGGAACAATAAGTCCTTTAATTTCATAGGCTTAATATGAAACCAGCTTTGGCATGGGCCTTGCGACTTCACTCTCATCTTAATGAGTGAGGGCATGCCATGACCGCATATACAGATCGCAATAGCACCAGACCCCGTTGGGCATCTTGGCAATTTTCAGATTGGGATAATAATGGTTCCGCGGTTTCCTTTTGGGGCGGAACCCAGCGCCTTATCGCTTTGGTCGCCATCATCTTGCTAGCGCCCCTGTTTGCGCTTTTGTTCATCGCAGTAAAAGCAACCAGCAAAGGGCCGTTTATATATAAACAGACTCGCCCTGGCCTAAATGGGCAGCCCTTCACTGCTTTCAAAATTCGCACAATGCTCAGCGGTGCAGACAAAGACTCCAAACGGGCGCGGCGCGTCGATACCAATGATCCCATGATTACGCCTATCGGCCGTATACTGCGTGATCTGAAACTGGACGAGCTCCCACAGCTAATGAACGTCGTGAAAGGCGAAATGGCTCTGGTAGGGCCACGCCCCATCGCACCCACGCTGCAATCGGAACTCGAAAGCAAGATTGCAGGTTTCAGTCGCAGGCTGTCGGTTCAGCCGGGCCTGACCAGCCTTGCTCAAGTATGTCTTTTTGACAATGAAGCTGATGACAAAGTCATCGAGGATTGGTCGACGCGCTTTGAAGCTGAACTCGACTATATTTATCGCCGGTCAGCCGTATATGATTTGGTTATCATCGGACTAACCGTCATGTTTCTGGCGAAGAAACTAGTCCGTCGCATACCCAAAAAACTCTTTCTCCTGCTGCCAATTGTAATTTTATTGGCGTTGTCTGCCTGTAGCGAAAGGCTCGCTACTCGGTCATTCACCCGCGCCGACGCCGCTTATGAAAAAGACGTGCGGGCATACGGCGACAGACAAGAGCCCGCGATCGTTGATATCGAACCGGTTTCCATTCCTGTCGAAAATTCGGTCGCGCAGGACCCCATATACCGTGTGGGTAGCGGCGACTTGTTAGCGATCAATGTTTTTGGTGAAGAAGGCCTTAACGACCTCCGGGTATCAGTCGATGGCGAGGGTTATATTCAAGTGCCTTTTCTGGAACGTGTCGCCGTTGCTGGACGTTCGGTGGCGGAAATTCAAGGCACATTGAAGGAGGGGTTCGCGCGCCAGTTTCGCAACCCATGGGTTGTTGTAGACGTAGCCCAGCACCGCAGTCGACCCGTCTACCTTGTTGGCCAGTTCAACAAGCCTGGTGTCGTTTACCTGCAAGGGCCTACAAATCTCCTGCAGGCGGTTTCGATGGCCAGTGGCATGTCTGACAATGCCCACCTGTCTGGGGCGCGCTTGTGGCGCGGCGGAGAGATCGCAGCTGTTGATATGAATGCGTTGCTGGTCGATGGCCGCGCTGCACACAACATCTATCTAGAGTCTGGCGACACCATCGTTGTTCCCAGCAACTCTGACAACAAAGCCTATGTAATGGGCGCGGTTGTACGTGCTGGCGCCGTACCTTTCAGCAATGAACCCATGACTTTATTGAAGGCCCTCACACAAGTTGGCGGGCCAATCAAGGCAACCGCTCTTTTGTCTCAAGTCCGTGTTATCCGCACCAATTCAGCCGTCGAAGGCCAACTCATCCTTGTAAACGCCAAAGATATTTTGAAAGGCCGTGCACCTGATCTTCAACTTCAGCCGGACGACATTGTTTACGTTCCGGACAATTGGATCGAAAGCTGGAACCAGGTCATCCGAGCAGTGACACCCACGCTCCAGCTGGCCGGCGGCGCACTGCAACCATTTGTTCAAGTTAAATTCCTGAAAGGAGAGTGATTTTGTCTGTCATTCGAAAGCTACTTCTTACCACGGCCCTATCTGCTGCATACACCACGGCCGTAACGGCGGGAACAGTCTCTCCCGTTCAGTCAGGGGCCACACCATTTGGCCTTCAACCAATTGCCGACGTGCAACTGAGAGGGTCTGACAGCGACGCAGCTGACTTCCAGACCAATGATTTGCCTGGTCTGCAACAGATTGTGAACAACACCCTGACAGAGCGGCAGTCAATTAACAGCCTTTCTTCTATCGCCCTCGACCCCAATGATTTGGTGATTAATGGCGACTCCGAAGTCCGTGCTTATTTTGTCGGTGAAGGCGCCGGTTATCGCAATTCATTGGGCGTTTACACCGGTGAAAGCTCTGAGGGCCTGAACGGCGATGCTGCCCTTATTTTCCCAGATGCCAGCACATCGGGGGCCTATTCGTACCTGGACAGTGATTACCGGTCCAGAGGGGCCCCAGTTGCACCCGGCGATTTTGTCGACTTGGGCACATACGAAGATGGCACACAGCTAAACCTATTCCTAGTTTCAAACGGCGCTGGTGGCGGCAGCAATACCTATTACACGGATACAGATTTGAACAGCGATGGTATCGATCATTTTGTCATGCTGGCCACACCGGACAACCCGTACCTTTTGATCGGTACCGAAGACCTACACGGCGGTGGCGACGAGGACTATAATGATGTGGTTGTTGCTCTGGAAGTTGGTGTGGCGACAACTCGCGTTTTGATGGCGAAAGCCGTTCCCCTGCCTGCCCCCGTGGCGGCGCTTCTTGGCCCAGTTTTGTTCGGAGTGTTGTTGGCTGCAAAGCGTCGCCGGCGGAAGGATTTTGATGCAGCCGTTCCTGCATAAGCGCTTTGTGTTGGTGCAGTCCTCCGCCGCCGGTTTGTTGCTGGGGCCGTATTTTGCGGTTAGCGTTTTCAACGAACGCTGGCCGCTGCTGGCCCTTGCGCTTGCAAGCATGATATTGATTTTGGCGGGTCAACGCACCCCACCACGCCACCAAACCATCAGTTGGTTGACGCCGCTTGCAACCGTTCTGGTCGCATTCGGGCTGATCTTTGGCCTGGATAAACTATTGCTTGTAAGTGGAGCCCTCTTTTTATCCGGGACGCTGTTTTCGCTATTTCCTGTTTCAAGGCTCGCCGCATTTTCTGTGATTGGCTGCGCTTGCTTAATGGTGCCGTTGCCCACAGCGATAGAGACTAACCTGGCAAACGAGTTAGCTGAAATCGAAGCCGCTGTTTTTGTTATAATTGGGCAAGCAGCGGGGCTACCGGTACGCCTTTCCGGCGCACAGGTCTTTTTTGAACAGTCTGTCGTTACAATCAATCAAGACTGTAGTGGCACGCTGCTTTTGGTGCCTGCTGCATTAGGAGCCATGACAGCTGCCGCTCTGGCGGGGACCAGGAAATCAGCCTTGGCTGCGATTGCATCTGCGGCACCAATCGCGCTCTTGATCAATTTAGCGCGTATCGGGATCGTTCTGGCATTAATCGCAAGCGGCGATTTTGCGGCTGCGGATGCCTGGCATGACGGGCTTGGTTTTTTTGCCCTAACGGTGTCATGGGCAGTTCCGATACTCATGTTCACCAACTTGAACACAATCCAATTCACCCGCCCGGTCGCAGCCAATGTGATGCCCATCGCCGCGGTCATGATCATAGTTGGATTGGCGTCTGGTCTAGCTATTCCGTTAAAGAGAGATGTCCAAGCCGGCCCGTTCAAATTGCCAGCATATGTCAACGGATGGGTGGCAGAAGATATTGGCATTCCGACACAGGAACTAAAAATCCTGAATGCAAATCACACCAGTCGGCAGCGGTTTACATCCAACAGGCACGAATTTGTAGTGACAGCTATCCAGCACTTTGATCCGCGTATTGGTCGGGAGCATTCAAGTGAGCGATGCTTCAAAGCTATGGGGTGGCAGGTCGAAATGTTGGGCCGCCAGCCATTCAACGGCAATGGAAAACTGACCTACCTGACTGCCACATCAGGCGGATACACTCAGTCAGTTTTGGAGTTTGAGATGCTGCACGCCCAATCAATGGCGGGTTTCATCAGAATTCAGTTAGTCGCTGACGCGGCCACTCCCCATAAAGACCAATTGGATTTTCTCAGTGCCTTTGTAGCCAACATCTTTGGAGAAACGTCATGAAATACCTGATTGCCTGCTCAGCTTTGGCTGTAACGGTAGCGACGGGTGCCGTCGGATTTAAGGCCTACAAAGCGCACCGGCAAAGTTTGTGCGATTCGTGGCTAGTATCCGCAAAAACAGCGGAAGCTACAGGATATTATGGTCGTGCAGTAGACAAGCTGACTTTGTATTTTTCAGAAGCTGACTGCAGGGGTAAAAGCGATCCATCCGCAATCAAAATACTTGCGCGCGCAAGGCCGCAAGTTCCGCTCCCGGGAGGCAATGAGTTGGAACAGCAGCTATCCCTGTCCCGGCTGGGGTGGCAGCTTGCGCGCGACCCCAGCTTTCAACTCACACAGGCCAAAGCAGCGCTGGCGATAGGCGATTGGACCGCTGCTGCAGAGTTCGCTGACCACACGACAGAAATTCAAGCCGTGTTTATCAAAATCGCTGCTTTTGTGCGCCTGAAGAACTGGCAAAGCCTGCAAGAGACTCTGGACAATGTGGATTTCACTAAAACTTCAGCTTTTCAACACGCGTTACTTGACGAAATGCTAGTCAATGCGCCAATTCAGTTTCCCGAAAAAGTGCCGTCGTCCATTGTTCAGCAGTTTGCAAAAGTAATGCTGAGAGGGGGCGATGAGCAGATCGCTGACAGAGCTGAGGCAGTAAAACATCTGCTGACAATCGAAGACCTTTTCATTGCCTCTAACATGCTAATAGCTGCAAAGCAGGACCAAGCAGTTACTGCTTTGTTGGACCAGCCTGATCGGCCTCTACCTGCAAACCTCATAAAAAAGCTGGCATACCAATTTTGGTCGACGAAGAACTATGAAGCGCTCATCCGTTTGTCAGAAAGGCGAGTGGAAACAGCGCTGGCCGGGGAAACCCTTTTGTTAATGTGCCTGGCCGAGAGGGAACATGAAGGCGCATGCAGAGTTTCGATCGATTATGATGACTACGCCCAGCGCTACGGCAGGTATGCGTCTCAACACTGGCATCAACTACTTGGGCTTCTTCAATCTCCGCAGACCCCTGCTCACGAGATTGTAGACACTCTCGTAGAAATGGAAGACTTGGTGAGACGAGAGCCCGTTGCTTATCAGATGCTCGCCTCTCTTTACCTGGAGCTGGGCGAAAGTAACCTGGCGAAGCGTTTTGAGCGCGCTGCTTCCATTTTCAACCTTGCTCCAGAAGGGCAATGGCATCAGGCACACAAACCGGCTTGGACAAATAGCCTACGTGAAGGCTACTTGCCGTCTCCGTCTGAAATTCAGTCACTAGAAAATATCAGCCCCGATCAGTCCATCTTGTGGCGGTTAGCGAAATCGAGACTAGCCCTTTCACATGCAACTGATGAAGGTGCTGCTGAAGCGTTGCGGATTATCCGCCCGGTTTTAGGCTGGGCACCGGAGGTTGCCGAAGCGCAATTAATTGCGGCGTCCAGCACTGCACATTTTGGTGACCATGATGCAAGTTATGGTCATTTAATGAATGCCGTCTCTGCTGACCCGAAAAGCACGGTTGCAGCCTTACGGTTGAGCCTTCATTTCTATGCGGAGAAAAATGGCCTTTCCGCCACTGAACTCAATCATTGGTGGGAGACCCTGACACGTAAAGAAGTTGGCGCCAAAGACCCGCAAAGTGCCCGCGACCTAATAGTCGAGCGCGCCATGATTTTAGCAGCAATAGCTGAAGAAGAGCAGGACAGTTCACTGGCCAGAAATGCATACCGTACAGTTCTCAAAGAAAGTCCTGACAATCATGTTGCCTTGAATAATCTCGCCGTATGGCTAACCCAGAATTCCGCTACACTTCTGGACGCCAAAAAGCTCGCTGTGGCAGCTATCGCGTTGGAGCCGGAACAGAGCGAGTACCAGGCAACACTCAGGGATATTGAAACTGCAATTCAGAGAGTACTGAAAACTGGGGTTCTTTAGTCCCAGTTTTCTTTTTTGCGGTAAATGGTGGAAGGGCTCACGCCAAGCGAATCGGCAGCTTTAGGGATGCTGCCGTCGAAAACAGCTATCCTGTCTTCAATCGCTTTCCGTTCTATCTCAGCCAGCGTGCCCATCAAATTGTTGTCAGTGGGAGAGACTGGTCCGGTTGAATTCAACCGCCCTGACGCTTCGATTGGCTGAGCACTGGCTGGAGCCACCGCATCCGTTTGGCCTTCAAGTGCCGGGAACATTTCCGGCGTAACGGTGTCGCCTTCCTGAAGAACTGCAATATTGCGGATCGTGTTTTGGAGCTCACGGACATTGCCAGGCCAGTTATGGGCCATCAACAATGCCTGCGCTTCCGCAGAGAAATCACAAAGGTTCTTGCCTTCTTCCTCTGCGAACCGGGTCAGGAAGCTGCGCGCAATATCAATCACATCGCGCCCACGCTCCTTCAGGGCTGGCAGGGCAATCGGCACCACATTTAGTCGGAAATAAAGATCTTCCCGAAAACGACCAGCGCGCACTTCCTCCAGAGGGTCTCGGTTGGTTGCACAAATAACCCGCACATCCACTTTTTCAGGTTTGGCAGAACCAACCGGCTGGACCGTGCTGGTCTGCAAAAAACGCAATAGTTTTTTCTGCAAACCAAGGTCGAGTTCGCACATTTCATCAAGAAACAGCGTGCCACCTTCTGCCTCTCGCGCCGCGCCGAGCCGGTCAGCAATGGCGCCCGTGAAAGAGCCTTTCAAATGCCCGAACAATTCAGATTCGAGCAGGTCCTGGGGAATTGCGGCACAGTTCAGCGGCACAAAGGGTTTGTTAGCACGCGGACCGGCTTTGTGAATCGCCTCAGCACACAGTTCCTTGCCCGTTCCCGATGCGCCGGTAACAAATACGGTCGCTTTGGAGGGCGCGACATTCTCAATGGTGCGATAGACCTTCTGCATGGCAACTGAGTTGCCAATGAAATCATAAAACGCACCTTCCTGGGTTTCGTGACGGAGAACCTCAACTTGCTGGCGCAACTGAACTCGCTCAAGCGTGTTGTTTACGGTGGTGACCAACCGGCTTTCTGAAAACGGTTTGACCAGATAGTCGAGTGCGCCAAGCTTCATCGCACGCACAGCGTTATTGAGAGAGGCATCCGCGGTGATGACGATGGCTGGCGTTTCCATCGGTGTGCCTCGCAGCTCTTCAAGGTACGCAAGGCCGTCGCCGTCGGGCAAATTCAGATCCAACAGCAACAGATCAAAACTCTCTTTGGCCTGCGCAGCTCTTGCGGACGCCAGGTCTTCAACAGCAACAGCATGAATACCGGCAGCTTCTAGATGTTTGGTAAACAGCATCGACATGGAAAGCACATCTTCAACAAGGAGGACTTTCTGTTCTTTTAAGGTCACTGGATCGCCTCCCCGTTTTCTATTTTGCTTTTGACCACTTTCAATTTGGCAATGCCATCGGGCAAAAGGCCAAGAATTTCTGCAGTCAACGTTTCACATACCGCTTCATTGCCGGTTCGCGCTGCATCTGTCGCATCTGATGTTAGATGCTGCAGTTTCACCAACCCAAAGGTGCCACCAACGCTTTTGAGGCGATGTGCTGTTTCACCCATCTGGTGATGGTCCTTATTTTCAAAAGCGCTTTGTAAGCTTTTAAGGCCTTCCGAGAGGTCAATGGTGCATTGATTAAGCAGCATCAGCTGGCTTTCCTCATCGAGCGCACCAAGCAAACCGACTACCATCGCCTCATCAAATTCAGGATGAACTGTTGTTTCCTGGAATGGCTGTTCTGCCGAGTGATCGCTTGCCATACTTCCCTGTTCGCTCAAACTGGTTTCGATTGCCTGATACAGATCGTGACGGTCAAATGGCTTGGTGACAATACCTATCATCCCGGCCGCCTCGAATTCCTTTCGGTCCGAGTCCATGCCGTGGGCGGTGAGCGCATAAATGGGGGGCGCCAGTTCTGGTCCCAGTTCCTCGCAGATGCGCGCGGTCGCCTCAGTGCCATCCATCTCCGGCATAGCGATGTCCATGAACACAATGTCGAAACGATGTTTGCGTGCTGCATCCACCGCCTCAACCCCATTGTTGGCGATCGAAACTCGGCATCCAAAGCTTTCTAGTGTCATGCGAATTAATGTCTGATTGGTCGGCACATCTTCTGCCACGAGCACACGCGGCTTTCGGCCAACCAATTTGTCAAAAGGTGTTAGCTCAGAAGCTGTTTTCGTGCGCGTTCGTTCTGGCAGCGCAGCTTCCTTCAGGGGCAGTTGCAGCCAAAATTTTGCGCCGTCACCGGGCGCGCTTTCAACACCTGTGGTGCCGTCCATCAGTTCCGCCATTTGTCGGCAAATAGCAAGCCCCAGTCCGGCGCCGTCCCCAATCTGGCGCTTGTGCGAGCCAACCCGTGTGAACTCAGTAAATAACTGGGCCTGGTCCTCTTCGCTCAAGCCTTTGCCAAAATCTCTGACTGAAAACCGAACAGCATTTTTGGCGCTGTTTGGCTCCACACCCAGCACAACACGGCCAGGAGCATATTTAAGTGCATTGGAAAGAAAGTTATTGAGCACCTGCCGAATACGGGCGGGGTCACCCCAATAGGCAGGTTCAGTCGCACTATGAATATCAAACTCGAGCGAAGCCCCTTTGGCTTGCATGTGCGGAAACCAAAAGCTTTGCAACGATGTTACCAGCTCCTCGATTGAAAATGCCGCTGGCTCTACCTGCAACGTACCAGCCTCTGACCGGGCGAAATCGATAACATCATTAAGCAGTGTCTGCAGAGTAAGGCCACTATCGCGAGCCATGCCAACAAGCGCATCCGCTGCCTCAGGTAGAACTTCATCCTGTAACAGGTCCAAGCTCCCCAATATTCCCGCCAACGGCGTGCGGATCTCGTGGCTGATGGTGGCAACGAACCGGGATTTGAGGGCGCTTGTTTCCTCCGCCTTTTCTTTTGCGATTTCCAGTTCGTGGGACAGCTGGGTCAGCTCATCAACTTTTGCTTCCAATTCGACTGTTCTCGCTGCAGCTTCCCGCTGCGCATAACGCTCTGCTATTTTAGCACTCGTGTAAAAGGCTATGGTCTCCAGAGTTTCCAGATGTTTGGCATGAAAGGCGCCGATTTTTTGGTCCTCACAGTCAATGACGCCTAACAGTTCTCCATTGTGAACCATAGGCACACACACTTCAGATCCGCCAGGTGCCACGTCTGTGATGTATCGATCATCCTTGGACACATCTGAGATGATCTCTGGCTTCATAGTTGCCGCGACTGTGCCAGTAATGCCCTGACCAACCGGAATGGACAGTTTATTCACTATCTCTTCACCAGTTGGGTTCTTATCTGCGATCGCGGCAGCTTGAATAATAGAGTGGCTTTCAGGGTCATAGAGGTAAACGACACAGTCTGAAAAACCGAGCCGGCCCACCACCTTGCGCGCCACATACCATGCAAGCTCATCGACGGTTTCAATCTCGGTAATGGCAAGCGCAAAATCGGCCAGGATTTGAAGGTATTGTTCTTTGCCTGCGTTAGACGCTTCCAGACTTTGTTTGGCCTCATAGAGCGCCGCACTCTTCTCCTCAAGAAGAACCTCGGCTTCATGGCGTGCGCGTTGTTCGCGGGCCAACTTGCGCTTAAGCAGTTCAGCTTCTGTCATCTCAGCCACCGATTGGCTCCAATGGGAATTTAATCGCGTCACCCGATTTGAATTGTTGTCCCAGTTTATATGGGTCACCAAAAAACCTGAGACACTCGGAAGCAAGCCCTTCTGAAACAGCAGCGAGCGGGCGGTGGGACTGATAAATCAGGAAGCTCGGCTCGCCGTTTATGCGTTGAACCTTGATCACTGGTGGTTTGGCGTCGGGATATAGTTTCATCACCTCTTCGTGGATGTGGTCGCCGACTTTTTCGAGAAACACGATGCCATTTGCTACGTCTTCAAAATATGATGGAAACAGATCTCTAAATCGATGAAGCAGATTTTCACCATACTGACGTGCCATGTCTTCTGGCGAAGCATCCAGTTTGCTGCACAGTAGCGTGTGGATGTTTGCGAACTCAGCGAATGAGTAGTTTCCGACACTGGTGTAGGCACCGGTTATTTTGCCATCAAGTTCGGCCAACACTTCCTCGAGGGCTTCCTCGCCAGCTTGTGCTGCGACAAAATCAAAATACTCTGTGAACAAAATCCCGCGCATGGTTTCAGCTCCGCCATTTGCCAATCTGCAAATGCATTCTGCAAAGCCGGTGCCAGCCCGTTTTCCAATGGATTAGACACTTTTGGCCTAAATAGAAGCGTGGATGTGTTGATTCAGTGCATTATGCAATTGCAAATTGCGAATCTCTTCGCATTTTGCAAAGAAGATTCAATTGAATGGAGTAAATCATAGACCATCCAAGTCTCCACAATACTCAATGCCTGCTGGCAATCTAATTATGGATATTGATAATTCGGTGCTATCGCCGGAATAGTTGATTCCCAACAGCGCTAGGCGATTAAGGTATTGCAGCCGATTGATTGCGCACCTGCCAAAGCACCCACGGACCGGACCACTAGCCCATCGTGAGGGCAATTCTGATATCGATTGGATCGGCGAATGTGTCGCTCGCCCGCGCTGTCAGCATCATAAAAAAAGGACCATCCGTTTCGAGAGTGGTGATGTCCTCTCCGAGCAACATCAGCGTTCGAGCGAGCTTGGTGAAGAATATATTGTCGACAGCCCGAAGGATATTGGTCGCCATCTGCAGCGTGGACTCCCTCGACGCGCGCTGCAGACCCTTGATCTCAATCGTCATGCTCATGTGAGCACAGGCACTCGCACTTACTATGAATGAGTCGTAACCTTCGCCTTCAAAGCTAACTGAGTAAGACCGCCCCTCACGGGTTGTTGTGCCCCCAATTGCTTCAGCGGCACGCACCCAATCCTCAACGCTTGTGGCCAGAAAGGTACACTGCACTGGCTGATGAGCTGGGTCTGCAATAGCAGGAGACTCCATGAACATCGAGAACGCAACGGCAACGACATTAACTATTGGACTGTGGAAATTCCATCCGTTCTTAGTGCACCACTCCATATTCGTCCTCCGTTTAAAACGCCAGATGCCAATGATCTGACTCCACCAGCACCTCCCGCGCAACACTCCTAGCTATCTGAACAAAAAGGCCATAATGCGCCGGATTTATACCGCGCTTGGAAACATCTATGCCGCGTCGGTCCAGATGAAGCGACACAAAGGTCCCAGCCGAGACCCGCTTTTTGCCAATCTGCCAAATGCTAACTTATTGATTTCATTATAATGGAATGGCGCACCCGAGAGGATTCGAACCTCTGGCCTCTGCCTTCGGAGGGTCTACCGTTAAAGAGAAAATAACTGCTGT
>JAEPQB010000008.1 GCA_017640725.1 Kordiimonadaceae bacterium
GTTATGCCTGGCGATAACGTGAACCTGACTGTTGAGCTCATCGCGCCAATCGCGATGGACGAAGGCCTGCGCTTCGCAATCCGCGAAGGTGGTCGCACAGTTGGTGCTGGCGTAGTTGCTAAAATCATCGAGTAATTCCATCATGGAATTGAAAATGGGTCGGCTTGTCCGGCCCATTTTTGTGGAACGGTTCGATGGCTGATTGCTGAGGGGTTAAGCCCCTTAATGCAAAAGGCAAAAAAAAGTACTTGCATGCCGGGGTGTTGGCCTGTAAACCGCACCCCTCATGACCATGATTTATCCGGATTTAGGGGCGTAGCTCAGTTGGTAGAGCACCGGTCTCCAAAACCGGGTGTCGGGGGTTCGAGTCCCTCCGCCCCTGCCAGGTCCTGGGTCATGATCCGCGTATGCGGTAAAAATTGATAAAGGTTTGTTTAGCCTGCGGTTTTAGGAATGAAAGCGCGGGCTTGTTGAGCGTAATAAAGGACAGCGACTATGGCCAAAACCACCCCAGGTGAATTTACCCGGCAGGTGCGCCAAGAGGGTTCGAAGGTCACATGGCCGACGCCTCGCGAAGCGGGAATCACCTCTTTGATGGTGTTCATCATGGTGGTGATTATGGCTGTATTCTTCCTTGGCGTTGATTTTTTGCTCAACGCTGGCGTTCAATCACTCCTCGGTTTCGGAGATTAATGTGAGCAAGTCTCGCTGGTATATTATTCACGCCTATTCGGGCTTTGAGAACAAGGTTGCAGCTGCGATTAAAGAGCAGGCTGTACAGCAGGGGCTTGATGCGCTTGTGGACGACGTGATTGTTCCAACCGAGGAAGTTGTGGAAGTTCGCAAGGGCAAGAAGGTTTCTTCTGAGAAGAAGTTTTTCCCAGGATACGTGTTGATCAAAATGATCCTGACGGATGACACCTATCACTTGGCGAACAGCCACGCCAAAGTGACGGGCTTTTTGGGGCCACAAGGCAGACCAAGCCCAATTTCGGACGCGGAAGCCGCTCGCATCCTCAATCAGGTTGAGGAAGGTGTTGAGCGCCCACGTCCAAATATTGTTTACGAAATCGGCGAAGAAGTGCAGGTCACCGATGGTCCATTCTCCAGCTTCAACGGCATTGTTGAAGACGTGGATGAGGACAAGGCCCGCCTCAAAGTTTCGGTTTCGATCTTTGGTCGCGCTACTCCGGTTGAGCTTGAGTATACGCAGGTCGAAAAGATCACATAAGAATTGGGCGCAAGCCCGGTAACCCGCGTGGGAGGCAAGCCATGAGCCGCACCACGCACCCTAAATTGAGCGAAAGCTCGCATGTTGTTTGAAAGGGAACAAAATGGCAAAGAAGATTGAAGGCTATCTGAAGCTTCAGGTGCCGGCTGGCCAAGCCAACCCGTCACCACCAATTGGTCCTGCGCTCGGTCAGCGTGGTATCAATATCATGGAATTTTGTAAGGCTTTTAACGCTAAAACTCAGAAAATGGAGCCAGGCCAGCCTTGCCCAACTATTCTGACTGTATACGCTGACAAGTCTTTCACGTTTGAAATCAAAACGCCTCCTGCAAGCTACTTCCTGAAGAAAGCTGCTGGTCTGAAATCTGGCGGTTCTGAGCCTGGTCGTGCGACGGCTGGTTCTGTAACCAAAGATCAGATCCGTGAAATCGCGGAAGCTAAAATGCAAGACCTGAGCGCCAACGACATCGATGCAGCCATGCTGATCATCGAAGGTTCTGCGCGCTCTATGGGCTTTGAAGTGAAAGGCTAATCAGATGGCGAAGACTACTAAGCGTAATCAAAAGCTGCACGACGGTCTGGACCGCGAAAAGCTCTACACCGTTGCAGATGCTGTTAAAGAGCTGAAATCACGCTCTACTGTTAAATTCGACGAAACTATCGAAGTTTCAATGAACCTGGGTGTTGACCCGCGTCACGCTGACCAGATGGTTCGCGGCGTTGTTAGCCTGCCGCACGGCACTGGCAAAACACTCCGTGTTGCCGTGTTTGCTCGTGGCCCGAAGGCTGAAGAAGCAACTGCTGCTGGCGCAGACAAAGTGGGTGCGGAAGACCTGATGGAAGATATCCAAAAAGGCAACATCGACTTTGACCGCGTGATCGCAACTCCCGACATGATGGGTGTTGTTGGCCGCCTGGGTAAAGTGCTTGGCCCTAAAGGCCTGATGCCAAACCCGAAGCTTGGTACTGTGACCATGGATGTTAAGGCTGCTGTTGAAGCTGCCAAGGCAGGTCAGGTTGAATACCGCGTTGAAAAAGCCGGTATCGTGCACGGTGGTGTTGGTAAAGCGAGCTTTGAAGAAGCGCAAATCACTGAGAATGTGGAAGCCTTCATCAATGCGGTTATCAAAGCCAAGCCATCAGGCGCTAAAGGTACGTATGTGAAGAAGATCGCTATGACTTCTACCATGGGTCCAGGCCTGAAAATTGACGTTGCTTCAGTAGAAGCAAGCTAAGAAATTTGCGCCAGTTTCGGCTGGCGCAATCATCTGGGCGGTTGTTGTGCCCGGATGGAGTAACTGTCCGAGATTGCAGGTGTTGCGGCGTGGGTTTCTAGTAATTGACCGTCGCAATTTAAAAGAATTGGCCGTCGCGTAGCCATGGCCTGCATGAGATGGGGTAACGGGATTATTGCTCAAAGGGCGAAAGCCACCGGGCGATAGACGCGGTTCCGACGGGAAAGGATGAACCTTTTCTGCGCCCCGGACAGGGGAGTGTGTCCGTCATAGGGACGGATACGTGGCTCAAATAATCGAAACCTGCGGTGTTGCGTCACCAAGGGTTTCAAAGTCGGAGACGAAAAAGTGGAAAGAGCCGAGAAGCAGGAACTGGTTACGTCCTTGCACGATGTGTTCTCAGGTGCCGCTTCAGTTGTCGTAGTTCACTATGACGGCCTGAGCGTTGCTGAGATCACTGATCTGCGTTCACAGATGCGTGCTGAGGGTGCTTCCCTCAAAGTGACCAAAAACCGGCTGACTCGTCTTGCGCTAAAAGGCACCGACTACGAAGGCATTTCGGACCTGTTTACCGGTCCGACGGCAATCGGCTTCGCTGAAGACCCAGTCTCAGCACCGAAGGTCCTGTCAAAATTTGCTAAGGATAACGAAAAGCTTCGTGTCCTCGGCGGTGGCATGGGTTCTACGGTTCTGGATCAGGCTGGTGTTAAGGCGCTTGCCTCACTGCCGTCGCTCGACGAACTTCGCGGCAAGCTTGTGGGTCTCCTGCAAGCACCTGCTCAGAAGGTCGCTTCGGTTACTCAGGCTCCTGCGGGTCAATTGGCCCGTGTCTTTGGTGCTTACGGAAGCCAAGACGCAGCTTAAACCTTTCTCAAGTGGTCATGGTGGCCGCCTGAGAGCAATGCAAAGTGAATTGTGGATCCCGAGTTGGGACCGTTCTATTTGGAGTAAATGAAATGGCTGACCTTGATAAGTTGGTTGAAGATCTGTCTGCCCTGACTGTTCTGGAAGCTGCTGAGCTTTCAAAACTTCTCGAAGAGAAGTGGGGCGTTTCTGCTGCAGCACCTGTTGCTGTTGCTGCTGCTGGTGGCGCTGCCGCTGGTGAAGCACCTGCAGAAGAAAAAGACGAGTTTGACGTTGTTCTGACTGCCGCTGGCGACAAGAAAATCAACGTGATTAAAGAAGTACGTGCGATCACTGGCCTGGGCTTGAAAGAAGCCAAGGAAATGGTTGAAGGTGCTCCTAAGACTGTTAAAGAAGCTGCACCAAAAGCTGAAGCTGAAGAGCTCAAAGCTAAGCTGGAAGCTGCTGGCGCATCTGTTGAGCTCAAGTAATTTCTTGAGCCAAACGAACCGTAGGTCGAGCGTGCATTTCGCGCTCGGCCTTTCGGCGTCCTTGGGGTAGGGGACATAAAATATCTGCCCAGCGCCACGCCTCTGGCGCAGTTTTTTGAGGCGAGAGTTGATTTTCGAAGACGCGGCGATGGGCTGGGTCTTCAGTGAATTGCCGGGTTTTCGATTTTGACAACCTGGCCAGATTGAAAGAGACGAGGGCGAAGTATGGCGACTTCATTCACCGGTCGTAAGCGCGTACGTAAGGATTTCGGGCACATTTCAGAAGTGAGCCAGATGCCGAACCTGATTGAGGTTCAGCGTCAATCCTACGATCAATTCTTCAAGGCAGGTGCCACGGAAGAAGAGCGGTTGAGTTCCGGCCTTGAGAAGGTTCTCAAGTCGGTATTCCCGATTCAGGATTTCTCGGCAACATCTTCACTGGAATATGTGAAGTATGAGCTCGAAGAGCCAAAATATGACGTTGAAGAATGTCAGCAACGCGACATGACATACGCGGCACCGCTGCGTGTGACCCTTCGTTTGATCGTATTTGAAGTTGATCCCGAAACAGAAGCCAAGTCAGTGCTCGATATCAAAGAGCAAGACGTATACATGGGCGACCTGCCTATGATGACTGACAATGGTACGTTTGTGATCAATGGTACAGAGCGTGTTATTGTTTCACAGATGCACCGGTCGCCAGGTGTGTTCTTTGATCATGACCGTGGTAAAACCCACAGCTCAGGGAAGTTCCTGTTTGCAGCGCGCGTGATTCCTTACCGTGGCTCTTGGCTCGATTTCGAATTTGACGCCAAAGATATCGTGAACGTGCGGATTGACCGTCGCCGTAAGCTGCCTGCCACGTCGCTGCTGTATGCGCTGGGCATGACAGCTGAAGATATCCTTGAGTATTTCTACAAAACTGTTTCATTCCGCCGTGCAAAAGACGGATGGCGCATGCCTTTCCGTGCTGAAAACTGGCGTGGCCAGAAGCCTGCATTTGATCTTGTTGATGCAGACAGCGGCGAAGTTGTTGTTGAAGCCGGTAAGAAAATTACACCACGCCTCGGCAAGAAACTTGAAAGTGGTGGCGTTGAAGCCATTCTGGTTCCCGATGATCAAATCCTTGGCCGTTTTGCTGCCAAAGACATGATCAACGAAAAAACTGGCGCCATTTACGTGGAAGCTGGTCAGGAACTGACAGAAGAAATCGTTGAAACACTGTCTTCTGCTGGTGTGGATGAGATTGAGTGCCTCGACATTGATGAAGTGTCTGTTGGCCCTTACATCCGCAACACACTGATGGCGGACAAAGTTGAAAGCCATGATGGTGCGCTCGCTGAAATCTATAAAGTGATGCGCCCGGGTGAGCCTCCAACCAAGGAAACTGCTGACGCGCTGTTCTACGGCTTGTTCTTTGACCCAGAGCGTTACGACCTGTCGGACGTTGGCCGGGTGAAAATGAATGTGCGCCTGAACGTTGAGTGTGAAGACACTGTTGGCACGCTTCGCCGTGAAGATATCCTTCAAACCGTCAAGACGCTTGTTGAGCTTAAAGACGGTCGCGGTGAAATTGACGACATTGACCACCTTGGCAACCGTCGTGTTCGCTCTGTTGGTGAGTTGATGGAAAACCAATATCGCATCGGCCTGTTGCGCATGGAACGCGCAATCCGTGAGCGTATGTCTTCTGTCGATATCGATACTGTGATGCCACATGATCTCATTAACGCGAAGCCAGTTGTGGCAAGCGTGCGCGAGTTCTTTGGTTCTTCTCAGCTGTCGCAGTTTATGGACCAAACCAACCCGCTGTCAGAAATTACGCATAAGCGCCGCATGTCTGCGCTTGGCCCAGGCGGTTTGACGCGTGAGCGTGCGGGCTTTGAAGTACGTGACGTACACCCAACCCACTATGGTCGTATCTGTCCGATTGAAACTCCGGAAGGACCAAACATTGGTCTGATCAACTCCCTTGCCACTTATGCGCAAGTGAACAAGTACGGTTTCATTGAAAGCCCGTACCGCACAGTTGAAAACGGTGTTGTCTCTGACGAGGTTGTTTACCTGTCAGCAATGGAAGAAGCCAAATACACCGTTGCTCAGGCTAACGCGCCGCTCAACGATGACGGCACTTTCGTGAATGATCTGGTTTCCTGTCGTCAGGCCGGCGAATATGTGATGACGCAGCCTGCGCAGATCAGCCTGATGGACGTTTCACCGAAGCAGCTGGTTTCTGTGGCCGCCTCTCTCATCCCGTTCCTTGAGAACGATGATGCGAACCGCGCCCTGATGGGATCAAACATGCAACGTCAGGCCGTGCCGCTGGTACGTGCTGAAGCACCGTTTGTTGGTACTGGCATGGAAGCCGTTGTTGCCCGCGATAGTGGAGCTGCCATTGCTGCCCGTCGTACTGGTGTCGTTGAGCAGGTGGATGCAACCCGGATTGTGATCCGTGCGACGGAAGAAGTTGACCCTGGCAAGTCCGGCGTTGATATCTATTCCCTGCAAAAGTTCCAGCGTTCAAACCAGAACACCTGCATCAACCAGCGTCCGCTTGTTAAAGTGGGTGACGAGATCAAGCAAGGCGACATCATCTGTGATGGCCCTTCAACCGAGCTTGGCGAACTGGCACTTGGCCGGAACGCGCTTGTGGCGTTCATGCCTTGGAATGGTTACAACTTCGAGGATTCCATCCTTATCTCTGAGCGGATCGTGAAAGAAGATGTCTTCACGTCGATCCATATCGAAGAATTCGAAGTGATGGCTCGTGACACCAAGCTTGGCCCAGAGGAAATCACTCGTGACATTCCAAACGTGGGTGAAGAAGGCCTGAAGAGCCTTGATGAAGCTGGTATCGTTTACATCGGTGCTGAAGTTCACCCGGGCGACATTCTGGTCGGTAAAATTACGCCAAAAGGCGAAAGCCCAATGACGCCGGAAGAAAAACTTCTGCGTGCCATCTTTGGTGAGAAAGCGTCTGACGTTCGTGACACCTCTATGCGCTTGCCGCCTGGTGTTGCTGGTACTGTCGTTGAAGTCCGTGTGTTCAACCGTCACGGTGTGGACAAGGACGAACGCGCGCTGACTATCGAGCGCGAGGAAATTGATCGTCTGACCAAAGACCGTGAAGATGAGCGCGCCATTCTTGAGCGCAGCATCTATGGTCGCCTTCAGCCATGGCTGGTTGGCAAGACAGTTTCGTCTGGCAACAAAGACATGAAAAAAGGCACCAAGATCACGGACGAGGGTCTTGAAGGTCTGCCACGAATCCAGTGGTGGGATCTGGCTGTTGATGATGACGAGACCATGGGCAAGATCGAAGCACTGCGCAAGCAGTTCGACGAAAGCCGTGCCCAGCTGCAAAGCCGCTTTGACGAGAAAATCGAGAAGCTGCAGCGTGGTGACGAGCTGCCACCTGGCGTTCTGAAAATGGTTAAAGTCTTTGTTGCTGTGAAGCGCAAGCTTCAGCCTGGTGACAAAATGGCTGGTCGTCACGGCAACAAGGGTGTGATTTCCCGCATCCTGCCACAAGAAGACATGCCGCACCTTGAAGACGGCACACCGGTTGACGTTGTGCTGAATCCACTGGGCGTACCATCACGGATGAACGTAGGTCAGATCCTTGAAACCCACCTTGGTTGGGCATCGCGGGGTCTGGGCCGTCAGATCGATGGCATGCTGGAGCAGTATCGCCATGGCGCCGGTAACATTGATGACTTCCGCTCGACGTTTAAGGACATCTATGGTGCTGAGCAGTTTGGTACTGACGTGGAAGAACTGGATGATGATCAGATTATCGAACTGGCAGGTAACCTGACAAACGGTGTTCCAATGGGCACACCAGTGTTTGACGGTGCCGTTGAAGCTGACATTGTTGACATGCTCAACAAATCAGGCCTCGACAGCTCGGGTCAGGTCGACCTTTATGATGGCCGTACCGGTGAGAAGTTCGACCGTAAAGTGACCGTTGGTTACATTTACATGCTGAAGCTTCACCACCTTGTGGACGACAAAATTCACGCGCGTTCTATCGGTCCATACAGCCTTGTGACCCAACAGCCACTTGGCGGTAAGGCACAGTTTGGTGGCCAGCGCTTTGGTGAGATGGAAGTGTGGGCCCTGCAGGCGTACGGCGCTGCTTACACGCTGCAGGAAATGCTGACAGTCAAGTCGGATGATGTTCAAGGCCGGACCAAGGTTTATGAAGCAATCGTTCGCGGCGACGACACATTCGAAGCGGGCATCCCAGAATCCTTCAACGTACTTGTGAAGGAAATGAGGTCCCTCTGTTTGAATGTTGAGCTGATCACAGGAACAGACGACTAGGGCATTTGCCCAGAGCCGGGCGGCAGGTCACTGTCGCCCCGCCTACGGAAACGTGGGCACAGGAATTCAGGATGGCGGTCAACTAGACCGAAGTTGTAAGAAAGACGCCGGATATGAACCAAGAAGTGATGAAATACTTCAACCCGAACCAGAAACCGGAGACGTTTGACCAGATTCAAATCTCTGTCGCGTCCCCAGAGCGCATTCGCTCATGGTCTTTTGGTGAGATCAAGAAGCCGGAAACGATTAACTATCGTACCTTCAAGCCCGAGAAAGACGGTCTGTTCTGTGCCCGTATTTTCGGCCCTGTGAAGGACTATGAGTGCTTGTGCGGCAAATACAAGCGCATGAAGTACCGCGGCATTATTTGTGAGAAATGCGGCGTTGAAGTAACGCTCTCAAAAGTGCGCCGTGAGCGCATGGGCCACATTGACCTTGCCGCACCAGTTGCTCACATCTGGTTCCTGAAGTCATTGCCAAGCCGTATCGGTCTGCTCTTGGACATGACATTGAAGGATCTGGAGCGAGTTCTTTACTTCGAATATTATGTGGTTGTTGAGCCTGGCCTCACACCATTGAAGCAGTTCCAGCTTCTGTCAGAAGAGGACTATTACCGCGCTCAAGACGAGTACGGTGAAGACAGCTTCACAGCAGGTATTGGTGCAGAAGCCATTCGCAAGCTTCTTGAAGGTATTGACCTTGAAGGCGAGCGTGAGAAGCTTCTGGTGGAACTGGCTGAGACCAAGTCTGAGCTAAAGCCTAAGAAAATTGTTAAGCGCCTTAAGGTTATTGAAGCATTCCTCGACAGTGGCAACCGCCCAGAGTGGATGATCCTGACTGTTGTGCCTGTAATCCCGCCAGAGCTGCGCCCATTGGTGCCGCTGGATGGTGGCCGCTTCGCGACATCTGACCTCAACGACCTATACCGACGTGTAATCAACCGGAACAACCGTCTCAAGCGCCTGATTGAGCTGCGCGCACCAGACATCATCATCCGGAACGAGAAGCGGATGTTGCAAGAGTCGGTTGATGCGCTCTTCGATAACGGTCGCCGTGGCCGTACCATCACTGGTGCGAACAAGCGTCCGCTGAAGTCGCTCTCTGACATGCTCAAAGGTAAGCAAGGCCGCTTCCGTCAGAACCTGCTTGGTAAGCGTGTTGACTATTCTGGCCGTTCCGTGATCGTGGTTGGCCCAGAACTGAAGCTTCACCAATGTGGTCTGCCGAAGAAAATGGCGCTTGAGCTCTTCAAGCCGTTCATCTATTCGCGCCTCGACAAAAAAGGCATCGCGACCACTATTAAGGCCGCGAAAAAGCTGGTTGAAAAAGAACGCCGGGAAGTTTGGGATATCCTCGATGAGGTGATCCGTGAGCATCCAGTGATGCTGAACCGGGCGCCAACGCTGCACCGTCTTGGCATTCAGGCGTTTGAGCCAGTGCTGATCGAAGGTAAAGCAATCCAGCTGCACCCACTTGTTTGTGCTGCGTTCAACGCTGACTTTGATGGTGACCAAATGGCAGTGCACGTGCCTTTGAGCATCGAAGCACAGCTCGAAGCCCGCGTACTGATGATGTCTACGAACAACATCCTCAGCCCTGCAAACGGCAAACCAATCATCGTGCCATCGCAAGATATCGTTCTTGGTCTGTATTACATGACTATGCAGCGCGAAGGTGATGTAGGTGAAGGCAAAGCCTATGCTGATTTTGACGAAGTACAGTTTGCACTGGACAGCGGTGCAATCACGCTTCACTCCAAAATCACGGCTCGTATCAAGACCATGAACAATGACGGTGAGCTTGAGTACCAGCGTGTTGAAACCACGCCGGGCCGCATGCTTCTTGGTCGTCATCTGCCACTGCATGCGAAAGTGCCATACAGCTTGATCAACCGTCAGCTGACCAAGAAAGAAATCACGGAAGTGATTGACGTGGTGTACCGCCACTGCGGTCAGAAAACGACGGTTCTGTTCGCCGATGGTATCATGGGCGAGGGCTTCAAGCGCGCATGTGCAGCTGGCATCTCCTTCGGTAAGGATGACATGATCATTCCTGAAGCGAAGTTGAAGCTTGTGGACGAAACACGCTCGCTCGTGAAAGAATATGAAGAGCAATACCAGGATGGTTTGATCACCCAAGGTGAGAAATACAACAAAGTTGTAGATGCCTGGGCACAATGTACTGACAAAGTGGCTGACGCCATGATGCAGGAGATGGAGAAAACCGAGCTTGATGACAATGGTCGTCAGACGGATCTCAACTCAGTATTCATGATGGCTCACTCTGGTGCACGGGGTAGTGCGGCACAAATGAAGCAGCTTGCTGGTATGCGCGGTCTGATGGCTAAGCCTTCTGGTGAGATCATTGAAACGCCAATTATCTCGAACTTTAAAGAGGGCCTCTCGGTTCTTGAATACTTCAACTCTTCTCACGGTGCCCGTAAGGGTCTCGCGGATACAGCCCTCAAAACGGCAAACTCAGGTTATCTGACTCGCCGCCTTGTGGATGTTTCCCAGGACTGTGTGATCGTTGAGCATGATTGTGGCACCCAAAACGGTATCACCATTTCAGAAGTATCTGAGGGCGGCGATATCCTGGTGCCATTGTCTGAGCGTATTCTGGGCCGTAGCCTTGCTGTTGATGTCAAGGACCCAATCACTGGCGATGTGATGTTCGAAGCTGGCACGCTCCTTGATGAAGTAAGCGCTGACGCTATCGAAACGGCTGGTTTTGCTGAAGTGAAGATCCGGTCGGTTTTGACATGTGACACCAAAGGCGGTGTTTGTGGTGCATGCTATGGACGCGACCTTGCCCGCGGTACACCAGTAAACATGGGTGAAGCTGTCGGCGTTATCGCTGCACAGTCAATCGGTGAGCCTGGTACACAGCTGACCATGCGTACATTCCACATTGGTGGCGCTGCAACGGTTAACGCCGAATCTGCGATTGAATCGTCTGCTGACGGTAAGGTCCGCATCGACAACCGCAACGTGATTGAAGACAGCAAAGGCCGCAAAGTTGTGATGAGCCGCAACATGGAAGTTGTGGTTCTTGACGACGAAGGCCGCGAGCGCGCCAAGCACCGTCTTGCATACGGTTCACACCTGATGAAAGACGAAGGCGACGATGTTGTTAAGGGTGAGAAGCTCGCTGAGTGGGACCCTTACACTGTTCCGATCATTACAGAGCAGTCTGGTGTTGTTCGTTTCGTCGACCTTGTTGAAGGCGTTTCCGTTAAGGAAGTTGTTGATGAAGGAACTGGTATCGCATCGAAAGTTGTGATGGACTGGCGTTCTGGAACAAAGGGCACAGATCTTCGTCCCCGCATCACCTTGCGTGATGAGAAGGACAATGTCATTGAGCTCGCGAATGGTACAGAGGCTCGCTATTTCCTCTCAGTAGAAGCAATTCTTTCTGTTGAAGATGGCCGTCACGTATCAGCTGGTGATGTGATCGCACGTATTCCGCGTGAAGCTGCGAAAACCAAAGACATTACTGGTGGTCTGCCACGGGTTGCTGAACTCTTTGAAGCACGCCGTCCTAAGGACCACGCAGTCATCGCTGAAATTGACGGTATTGTTGAATTTGGCCGCGACTATAAAAACAAGCGTCGTATCTCAATCCGTCCACGGGATGAAGAGGGCGAACCGGTTGAGTACCTGGTACCTAAAGGCAAGCACATTGCTGTTCAAGAAGGCGACTTTATCCAACAGGGTGAGTATCTGATCGACGGCAACCCGGCACCTCATGATATTCTACATGTTTCAGGTGTTGAGGCGCTGGCCAATTATCTGGTGAAAGAAGTTCAGGACGTTTACCGCCTGCAAGGTGTGAAAATCAATG
The DNA here is from genome assembly GCA_017640725.1 of Kordiimonadaceae bacterium. Taxonomy (GTDB): domain Bacteria; phylum Pseudomonadota; class Alphaproteobacteria; order Sphingomonadales; family Kordiimonadaceae; genus Kordiimonas. The sequence goes on from JAEPQB010000008.1 coordinate 11,970, forward strand.
ACAAGCACATTGAGGTGATTGTTCGCCAAATGCTGCAAAAAGTTGAGATCACAGCAAGCGGTGACAGCACAATGCTGCTTGGTGAGCAAGTTGACCGCGAAGAGTTTGAGGAAGCAAATGCGAAGCTCGAAGCTGAAGGTCGATTGCCTGCCAAAGGTCACCCGATCCTTTTGGGTATTACCAAAGCAAGCCTGCAAACACGCAGCTTCATCTCTGCCGCATCGTTCCAGGAAACAACTCGCGTTCTGACTGAGGCGTCTGTCGCCGGTAAGAAAGACAAGCTGGTTGGCTTGAAAGAGAACGTGATCGTGGGTCGCTTGATCCCGGCGGGTACGGGTTCTGTTGTGAACAAGCTGCGCCATGAAGCACACAAGCGCGATGAGATCGCGGCGGCTGCGCAAGCGGAAGCTGAAGATCCTATGGCGTCTGCAGAAGCTGAATTCGCTGCTGCAACCAGCGGCGACGATGCCGCCGGTGAAGGCGCTGAAGCGTAGGTCACTACAATCTGATCAAGAAAAAGGCTCGCCTCGGCGGGCCTTTTTTTGTTTAATGCCGGTGGGGCCGAGGAGAGGCAGCGGGTGAGCAAAATCGATCTTTCAATCGTTATTCCTCTGTTTAACGAAGAGGAAAATGTCGCAGCTCTTCTCGATGCTGTGAGCAGTTCGGCCAATGAAATTAAGGGCAGCTATGAGATTGTTGTCGTTGACGACGGCAGTGCCGATGGTACGTGGCAGGCGCTGGAGTCCGCTGCGCAGAGCTGCGCGCAGCTAAAAGCATTTCGTTTCTCCCGAAATTTTGGCCATCAAAAGGCGTTGTTGGCAGGCCTGAACTTTGCCGAAGGTGATGCGATCCTATCAATGGATGGAGACCTGCAGCATCCGCCTGCCTTGATTCCAGCACTCTATCAAAAATGGCAAGAAGGCTTCGATGTCGTCGCCACCAGGAGGCATGACCAACAAGTAAGCAGCCTGTTCAAACGCATCACTTCCCGGAGTTTTTACAGATTGTTTTCCTGGCTTGCTGGTATTCCGATGCGTTCAGGCAGCAGCGATTTCCGACTGATCGATGCGCGCGTTAGGGATGAACTGTTGCGGTTCCAAGACGTTGACCTTTTCATTCGCGGTGCCGTGGAATGGCTTGGTTTCAAAACTCATGTGATGGACTTTGAAGCCGGTGCCCGGCACGCCGGCACCACAAAGTTTAATCTGAAGCGCATGGCCAAGTTCGCAAGCAATGCCATTGTGTCATTTTCCGTTAAACCACTTCGATTAAGCATCTGGCTTGGTTTTTTCACGTCACTTGCTGCCTTTTCCGAGCTTGGCTACATCCTTTGGGCCTATTCGCAAGGATTGACCGTACCTGGATGGGCATCAATCCTTGGTGTGCTGTCGCTGCTGTTTGGAATTTTGTTTATTTTGCTGGGTATTATCGGCGCTTACATCACTCGCCTTCATATTGGCGCGCAGGGAAGACCACCTTTTGTTGTATCTGAGCGACTAGAGGCGAAGGCTATATCGCTTAGAAAAAGTGCAGAGTAGGGCAGGCTTATCAGTCAGTTCATTAAATTCTGCCTTGTTGGCGTCAGCAATGCACTTGTGTCGTTTGGTGTCTTGCAATTGTGCCTTTTTGTTTTCCCTGAATTCGCGTTTCGAGCCTTTACGGCGCAAGCGTTAAGTTATTCGGCGGGCGTTTTGTGGAGTTACGCCATAAATAGCCGGGTAACATTCGCTGATGCCGACGGGGGAAGCCGAGCATTTGGTCGCTTTGTACTAGTGCAATTGATGTTGTTGCTGGCAACGGCTGCGGCTTTCGAAATCGCGACACAAGCCAGAATGCCGGAAACACGAAGCTGGCTTGCCATCATGGCAGTTGCCACGATTGCAAATTTCCTAATTTCAAAGGCATGGGTTTTCCAGCAGTCAGACAATGCCGCCATCAGCACGGACACTGCCGATGGGTGACCTCAAAAACCGTCAAATATTAATGTTGATGCTATTGGCTTTTCTAGTCAGCCTAGTTCCTTTGACATTGGTAAGCATGCCGCCCATCGCGGATTTGCCCAACCATTTGGCCCGTATCCACATTTTGAGAACCGCCGGGGCGGACCCGGTCCTCAACCAATATTATGTTGTTGCCTGGGGCATACTACCCAACCTCGTTATGGACTGGCTCTTGGTTGCGCTCGATTGGATACCGTTGATGGCGGCCGGATCCTTCAGTGTTGCCCTCACATTCTTGCTCATTCTGACCGGGGTGCTTTTGTTGCAACATACGCTGCTTGGGCGCTTGAGCGTGATCGCGCTATTTGCGGTACTCCTGCTTTACAACCGCATGCTTTTGTGGGGCATGGTCAATTACCTGATGGGCGTAGGAGTGTTGCTGATTGCTTTCGCCCTTTGGGTGAGGATGCGTGACGATGCTCCAACCAAGCGGATTGTGGTCTCGAGCCTGATGGCTCTTGCTGTATTTTTTTGCCATCTCTTTCCTTTTGGTATCTACGCGCTTTCGGTTGGTGCCTTTGAACTGCAGTCCCTGCTTAAAAAAGAGAACCGAAATTTTAAGACATGGCGCCATACTATCTTCATTGGTGGTGTGCAGTTCATCCTGCCGGTAATTGCCTTTATTTTCCTGTCGCCAACCTCGGGTTATGCACAGACGCGCCTCGCATTCGGGGACTTCAGTCGCAAGCTGGTGACGGTGCCCTTCATGACCTTCAACAATTATAACTTGCTGCTTGACCTTGCGTCGCTGGCGCTGGTGAGCGCGCTCGTTGGTTTTCTTCTGCTGCGGTCCATCATTAAAATCCGGCAGGAGATGTGGGGCGTAATAGGGCTTCTATCGGCCGTCCATTTTCTGATGCCGCAATACCTGATGAGCAGCCCGGGCGCCGACCTGCGTACTTTTTTTCCGCTACTCTTCATCGCTATTGCCGCGGTGGAACTGAAAAAAGGGTCAAAAATGGCAATCAATATCGCGATTGGCGTGTTTGGCCTTCTATTTGTTGGGCGCACTCTTGTCGTAGCAGATCATTGGCAGCGCGCCGACACGGAGATTTTGCCGGAGTACCGCGAGTTGATTGCAAGTCTGCCTGTCGGCGCCCGTGTTGGCACCTATTTCTATTTGTCTGACAACAAATGGTTTGTGGACCCGCCGCACCAACATTATGTGACACTGGCAATTGTCGAAAAGTCAGCCTTTGTGCCAAGCCTTTTTGCACATCCCGGTCAACAACCGGTTCATTACACGCCGTCGGCACAAAAAACGGCCGTTATTGCTCCTTCAATCATGGTGTCGCCGTCCCTGCAGCAGCAGGATGTACCGGCCAGCTCCAAGACGTCCAACTTTTGGTTTTGCCGTTTCGAAAATATCGACTTTTTGATGCTCTCAAATGCGCCAAAAAAGAGCCTGGATTTGCCAGAGTTTCTGGTCCCAACACTCCAACGAAAACATGTGTCTCTCTTTCGCGTGGCACGCCCGCTTCTCGCGGAGTATGATTTGGCGACCTGCCCAGACTAATCCGACCGGACTTTTTGTCCTTGACGTAAACGCCATTTCGGTATAGTTAGCCCACCTCGCTAGAGCTCAGGTGGTAGTCCAAATCGGCCTAAACGCTGGGGTTTTCTAGCTAAAAAGTACATTGAGAATCGATCCAAATAGCCTGATTGGAGCAAGCTGCTACCGGTTGTGGCTGTTTTTGCTGCATGCAAAACAGGCCTTTTGGAATGATGGTGACAGAGAAAAACGGCTAAAAACCTATAAGGAAATAGAATGCCTACCATTAACCAGCTTGTGCGTAAGCCTCGCAAAAACAAGCCAGTGCACAACAAAGTGCCAGCGCTTGAAGCATGCCCGCAAAAACGCGGCGTATGTACACGTGTTTATACAACGACTCCTAAAAAGCCGAACTCAGCACTTCGTAAAGTTGCTCGTGTTCGTCTTTCAAACGGCCACGAAGTGACATCCTACATCCCAGGTGAGGGTCACAACCTGCAGGAACACTCTGTTGTTCTGATCCGCGGCGGCCGTGTGAAAGATTTGCCTGGTGTTCGCTACCACACACTTCGTGGTGTGCTTGATACCCAGGGTGTTGCAGACCGTCGTCAGGGCCGTTCCAAATACGGCACCAAGCGTCCGAAGTAAGATTGAAGAAGGAATTAACGCATGTCTCGTCGTCATAGCGCAGAAAAACGCGATGTCCTGCCCGATCCGAAGTTCGGTGACGTGGTACTGACGAAATTTATGAATAGCCTCATGCTGGACGGCAAAAAGTCTGTTGCTGAGCGCATTGTTTATGGTGCATTCGACAAAATGGAAGAGCGCGTGAAAACCGATGCGCTTCCGATTTTCCACGAAGCACTGGATAACGTGAAGCCTGCAATTGAGGTTCGCTCTCGCCGTGTTGGTGGTGCAACTTACCAGGTGCCTGTTGAAGTTCGCTCTGAGCGTGCTCAGGCGCTGGCTATCCGCTGGCTCATTGCTGCTGCTCGAAACCGCAACGAAACCACAATGGTTGACCGCCTGTCAGGCGAATTGATGGATGCATCAAACAACCGTGGCGCTGCTGTTAAGAAGCGTGAAGACACTCACAAGATGGCGGAAGCTAACAAAGCCTTCTCGCACTATCGCTGGTAAGTATTTAAGTAGGGAACTGGTTCGATGGCACGCAGAACGCCACTAAGCGATTATCGCAACATCGGCATCATGGCTCACATTGATGCTGGTAAAACAACAACTACCGAGCGCGTCCTTTATTATACTGGTCGCAGCCACAAAATCGGTGAAGTTCATGATGGCGGCGCCACTATGGACTGGATGGAACAAGAGCAGGAGCGGGGTATTACCATTACCTCTGCTGCGACAACTTGTTTCTGGAACGACCACCGCATCAACATCATTGACACTCCAGGTCACGTGGACTTCACGATTGAAGTTGAGCGTAGCTTGCGTGTTCTCGATGGTGCTGTTGCTGTTTTCGACTCTGTGGCAGGCGTAGAGCCTCAGTCAGAAACTGTGTGGCGTCAAGCTGACAAGTACGGCGTTCCGCGCATGTGCTTTGTCAACAAGATGGACCGCATGGGTGCAAACTTCGAGCGCTGTGTTGACATGATCAAAGAGCGTCTTGGTGCGCGTGCCCTCGTGATCCAGCTACCAATCGGTGCTGAAAGCGAATACGAAGGCCTGATCGACCTGGTGAAGAACAAAGAAGTTCTTTGGAAGGGCGAAGACCTTGGTGCGTCTTACGAGTATGTGGACATCCGCGCCGAGCTTGCAGATGCAGCTGAAGAAGCGCGCCTGGAAATGATCGAGACCGCTGTTGAAGCTGATGAAGAGTTGTTGGAAAAGTACCTTGAAGGTGAAGAGATCACCGAAGAGGAGCTGAAGTCTGCAATTCGCAAGGGTACCATCGCTGGTGACTTTGTGCCTGTTCTCAACGGTACTGCGTTCAAGAACAAAGGTGTTCAGCCGCTTCTTGATGCAGTGGTTGATTTCATGCCTGCGCCAACTGATGTTGCTGCGATCAACGGTGTTGATGCACACGATAACGACAAGGAAATCGTGCGTAAGTCTGACGACGACGAGCCGTTTTCTGCACTTGCGTTCAAGATCATGAACGACCCGTTCGTTGGCTCGCTGACATTTGCCCGCATTTATTCTGGTGTTCTTGAGACTGGTACGCAGGTGATGAACTCTGTGAAGCAGCGCAAAGAGAAAATCGGTCGTATGCTTGAAATGCACGCGAACAACCGGGAAGACCTCAAAGAAGCCCGCGCTGGTGACATCATCGCCCTTGCTGGTCTGAAGTCTACAACAACTGGTGACACGCTTTGTGCAAACAACAGCCAGGTTATCCTGGAGCGCATGGAATTCCCGGATCCGGTGATTTCTGTTGCTGTTGAGCCTAAGACTAAAGCTGACCAAGAGAAGATGGGTATCGCTCTTAACCGTCTGGCTGCAGAAGATCCAAGCTTCCGCGTTGCCTCTGACGAAGAGAGTGGTCAGACGGTTATCTCTGGCATGGGCGAATTGCACCTCGACATTCTTGTTGATCGCATGAAGCGTGAGTTCAAGGTTGAGTGTACAGTTGGTGCGCCTCAGGTTGCTTACCGTGAGAGCTTCGCCAAAGCAGTTGAAGTTGATTACACGCACAAGAAACAGTCTGGTGGTTCCGGTCAGTTTGGTCGCGTGAAAATGGTTGTTACTCCTGGTGAGCGTGGCTCTGGCTTTGAGTTCATCGACGAAATCAAGGGCGGTAACATCCCTAAAGAATACATCCCTGGTGTTGAAAAAGGCATTAAGGATATCGCTGAGAGCGGTGCGCTGATTGGCTTCCCAATCATCGACTTCTCAGTACGTCTTGTTGACGGTGCTTATCACGACGTTGACTCCAGCGTTCTTGCGTTCGAAATCGCAGGTCGCGGTGCAACTCGTCAGGCTGCCGAAGACGCAGGTATCCGGCTCCTTGAGCCAGTGATGAAGGTTGAGGTCGTGACCCCAGAGGAGTACATGGGCGACGTGATCGGTGACCTGAACAAACGTCGTGGTCAGATCCAGGGTTCAGAAACCCGCGGTCCGAACACAGTAGTGAATGCAATGGTTCCTCTGGCGAACATGTTTGGTTATGTGAACGAGCTCCGCTCATTCTCACAAGGCCGGGCAACGTTCTCCATGCAGTTCGACCATTACGAAGCGGTTCCGCAGGCAGTTGCTGACGAAGTCAAAGCAAAGCTTGCAGGATAATTTGATAACAAAAAAGCGTTATGGACCCCTTGGTAAACAAGGGCCGATAGAAAGGTTTAAAAATGGCTAAAGAGAAGTTTGAGCGTAATAAGCCGCACTGTAACGTTGGTACGATTGGTCACGTTGACCATGGTAAGA
>JAEPQB010000009.1 GCA_017640725.1 Kordiimonadaceae bacterium
CAGCGCTGTGAAGGCTGGGGATACCGGCTCGATCGCCGGAACGGTTGTCTTGACCAGGGGGCGGGTAAGACCGCCCCCAAATTTATGAAATGATGCCAATTAGATAAGCTTGGTGATAAATGGACGTGCCAGAACTGGTACAAAATCCCTAAAAAGCAGGGATACTCGGCGGATCCAGGAATTCTAATTCGGGCGGTTTGGTCATGAATGGTTTCACGCCCAAGTCCCAGAGGTTGTCGATATTGCGCAAATAGGTATCCATTTTGTAGCAATCACATGAAATCATTACATCGGGCAAAAGCGTCTGGTGGTCGGGTCCTGCTTTATCGTAATAGCCAACATTGGTGAGCCAATGATCACCCCATACATCGTTAGCGATAGTGTCTTGAATTGTATTTTGGTATTCAGAAAGGTCTTCCCTCTGTGTGCCCCAAAACTTGGAAGCTACAACAATACTAAGAAAAGCCTTGCGTTCACCGATAAACTGCACGGGGGCGAGCAAACCGAGTTCGTACATACGCTCTATCACATGGAAAATCCGGTCGTCGTGATCTTCGTCCCAGATTACAGCAAAATCGTGTGTTAACAGCTTAGACACAGGTCTAGCCGTGACATCGTGGAATTCTGCGCATCGAAACACTGAATAGTGAGTGCCACGGCCCAGACGACCCACAGGCGCTTTTTCATCATAGATCGTGCGAAAATAATCCGAATAGTGATTATCCATCATTGATTGCCTCCTTTTCAATTTGGCTCGCAGGTTCCCCCGCAGCGGCATAGGTTTTCGGCCTAGCCACATGGTGCCCATGTAAAGTATAGCGGGTCAGACATCACAACAAGCAAATGATTGAGGATGCAGTATTTGAATGGCTATCCAGCGGTGCAAACTGTATTGATTTTTCCGGCCAATCCTTGCGGTAAAACGCGATCTGGCGCCGACGCTGATCAAGCGTCGGTCGGGATGATTAAAGGTGCCGATTTTGACCGCCCCTAAATTTATGAATTGAAGCCGGAACGGCTGCCGAGCTTGCCGCCGCCAGCAGGGCGGCGGCAAAAATTGGACGGGGCTATTGGCCCCAAGTCTCGAACATTTTCTACGGCAAGGGGTGTGTTTTTTTCATCCTTCGACTTGGAGAGCGATTTTAAGTCCGGTTTCCGTCTTTAGTTTCCGGATGATAGGAAACAGCTTGTTTGCGGTCGGGTTGCCTTTGTCGCTGAACATGCGCATGAGGCTTGGGGCAGATGTTCCGGTTTTCTTGGCCAATTTGTCAAAGCCAATTGTTGCGTTGATGTAATCGCGCATGACAGCCTTGGCGGTTTCCACTTCATCATTAAGCAGCAGCTCAATAGCTTCCTGAAATAGTGCCGCGCGAAATGCCGGTTCACGATCAGCACGGGCTTTGACCGTTTCCTTAAAGCCTTTAGTGAGCGCCATTTAGTCGCCCTCCTTTTTCCGTTTTTTGTACTCCGACCACCTGTCCTTAGCGGTCTGGATATCCTTGCTTTGGCGGCGTTTTGTCCCTCCCCCGATCAAAATAATGATCCTGTCGCCATCCTTGCCGAAATAGATACGATAGCCGGGGCCAAAGTCGATTTTTCGTTCGTAGAGTCCTCCGCCGACACTTTTGACGCCTGACATATTGCCCTGCCCCATTCGGGTTATGGCAGTTGTTACTTTTGCGGCGGCCTGGGTGTCTAAGTGATCAAACCAGTCTTGGAATGGACTGTGCCCATCACGGCCTAGGAACTCTGTAATTTTCATAACAGATCATACCATATATGTTATAATTATCAAGTCAAAAGCGCCGTAAGGTGCTATTTTTTGTCCTCTGCGTGTGGCGGTAAGCTCGCAATAAAGGCGACGAATTGGTCAAAAGGAATATGGCCTCTGATAAGGACTTCTTTCTGATCCCAAGAAAGTTGAATGTCGCCGAACCTTGTATGGAAACGCTCGGTTGAATGCTGCACTGGTCTTGTTTCAGGCAGGAACTTCTTGACCAAGTTGATCTTGTTGGCAGCATCCGCCGCGCGGGCGTTGCGTTCTTCCACTTGTGCGGTCTTTCGCGCGTATTCAGTTAGATAATCAGGCAAAAAGCGTCGAGCAATTTCCCTTGCTATGGCATCTGCGGACCGTTGCGCGGAAACGGTTATCGTCCGTTCAAATGGCGAAAAATCGTTCGCATTTGGATGGCACCCTAGAAAGCACAAGCGTCCACTGGCTTGCCAGTATGGAAGAATTTTAAAGCGCTTGCCCGGTTCATCATCGTTCTGAAGGATGGCGCTGCCTCGGTAGTTTTGGGGCAATTCGCTTTCAAGGCGATTATATCGCCAATTGCCCGGAAGCATCCGGGCTACATGGGGGGCGATTTCTTGTGCGCGAGATTTTTCGGTCATGCGCTTGCCCTCGGCAATGCCCTACCCTGCCCCGCTTTGACTCTGGTTGATCCATAGGTTTCGCGAATAGTATCCATTGAAACGCTCCCGCGAGAGGCGCTTTTCCATTCTTCGGGCCGGAAATGCCAAGCCTTTTTTTTGCCTGCAAACTTGAAACCGGCTGCTTTTAGCGGCTCTCGGTGCGGGTAGGTTTCACCCGTTACCCAAGCCCAGTTTCCGCAAATTTCGATAGAGAGCCCGGCAAGGCCAATAATGGCGTTTAGGGCTTGGTTGAGGGCTTCCGGGTAGGTATGGCTAGCGGTTGTTTCGGTCGGCTGGATTGTCTCGCCGATTAGAGGTTTGAGTGTGTCGAAAGCATCATTCACGGCTTTCATCATCTCCGCCCCTGCCGGGTTTACATCGGGATGGTATTTTTTGGCGGCTGCTCGAAAAGCGGCTTTAAGCGCGGTTTCGGTGATCTCTCCGGTAAGTCCTAAAAACTGCATTGCGTCGGCGGGTTTCATTGGCTGTTTTCCTTCCTAAATCAGGGTTGCGACATGCAACCCTGACTAGGCCAGCGCCAATGAGCGTAGGGGGAATGGTCAAGACCGATCTAGCCGGAGGGGGATCACCCGGCCTGCAACGAGCGCAGCGCTGTGAAGGCTGGG